>NZ_CAJGBF010000007.1 GCF_904424705.1 Rossellomorea arthrocnemi
AATATATCCACTGGTACAATCATGAACGTTCAAAAGAAAAATTGGATGGACTAAGTCCAGTCGAATACCGAACTCAGTCCATCCAATCAGCTGCATAACAAAACTCTAACTTTTGGGGTTAGCCACCGAAACGTCGTGGTCTCTTTTTTGGTAACATGGTATCCGGAGGGCAGGGCCGGTACTTACGACTACCACCCAGAATAAAAAAACGATATGATGATACATATAAATAATGGAAGAGATTTGTTTAGAGGGGTGTTCGCTTGAAGGTCACACGTTTCTTAAAGCCATATCGTGCCGCCATGGCAATTGCCTGGAGTTTAATGCTGGTAGAGCTTGCTGTAGAACTATTGAATCCGTTGTTCATGGCACGGATCATCGATGAAGGAATCCTTAATAAGGACTTGGATATCGTATTGAAATGGGGATTCGTCATGGTGGGTATGTCCCTCATTGCCTTTTTATCAGGTGTGACGAATTCATTTTTCGCTGCTCATACGAGTCAGGGGTTTGGCTATGATGTGCGGGAGAGTTTGTATAAGAAGGTCCAGTCGTTTTCTTTTGCAAGTTTTAGTAAGCTTCCCGCATCTTCTCTCATCACACGGATGACAAATGATGTAAGGCAGCTGCAAAATACGATCTTCATGAGTCTTCGGATCATGCTCAGGGCGCCATTGCTTGTAGTGGGATCGACCATCATGGCACTGATCGTCGATGCCCGGCTTGCCCTTGTATTAGTCATCGTGATTCCAGTATTATGGTTGTTTTTGTTATGGGTTCTGAAACGGGGATGGAGCCTGTTTGAAAGAGTTCAGTCAAGGCTTGATAGAGTAAATGAAGTTATGAAGGAAAACCTCTCGGGTATGAGATTGATTAAAGCTTATACGCGAAGTGAATTTGAAGAAGGTCGTTTTCATAGTGCGAATGAAGATTTGAAGGATCGAACGGCCAAAGCCCTTCGTTTCATGGAAATCATTATGCCTCTGCTGATGCTTGTGATGAACATGGCCCTCCTCTCCGTTTTATGGTTCGGTAGTATAGATGTTGCCGCAGGAGGAGCGAAGGTTGGGGAAGTGGTGGCAATCGTCACATATGTAACAAGAATCTCTTCTGTTTTTTCCATTTTCTCATTTATCATCACTAGTTTTTCAAGAGCAAGGGCTTCGGCAGAGAGGGTAGAGGAAGTATTCGCTGCGGAGATCGATTTGAAGGATGGTGAGGAAGTAGATCAGAACAACAAAGTGACGGAAGGAGAGATTGTGTTTAAAGATGTTTCGTTTCAATATCCCTTCACCCGGAAACATGTGCTCCAAGAGATATCATTTAAAGTGGGGGCAGGCGAAACCGTTTCTATATTAGGGGCTACGGGATCCGGTAAAACCTCCCTGTTTCAGCTCATCCCCCGTCTTTACGATGCAACGGTGGGGACTGTTCAATTGGATGGACAACCCATCCGGTCCATTCCTTTGGAAGAAATAAGAAAGAATATAGGATACGTCCCACAAGAAGTTATCCTGTTTTCCGGATCTGTTTCTGAAAACCTTCTATGGGGGAAGGAAGATGCTACAAGGGAAGAAATGATCCAAGCGGCAATGGATGCCCAAATTCATGAAACGATCCTGAATCTTGCCAACGGATATGATACTGTCCTTGGTCAAAAAGGGGTCAATCTTTCAGGGGGACAGAAACAGAGGCTGTCGATTGCCAGGGCCCTTATCCGAAAACCGAAGATCCTTTTACTGGATGACAGTACGAGTGCATTGGATTTAACAACAGAGTCGAGACTCCTTCATGCATTGAACCAATATGAGTGTACAACCATGATCGTCACTCAAAAAGTCAGTACGGCGATGGAATCGGACCGTATTCTGCTTTTAGAAGATGGTGTATTGATCGGAGAGGGGACGCATCAGTCCTTGTTAGAAGATTCCGTCCTCTATCAGCGCATTTACCAGTCTCAATTCGGAGAGGGGGAAATCCATCATGTCTAGGCATGTTCGAAAAAAATTGGGGAAAAACGACAAGGCTGAAGATACAAAAGGGACATTGCGGCGACTGTGGAACTACCTTTCCAAAATGAAGGTGATTTTGTATCTTGTCATTTTAATGGTGTTCATTAGTTCGTCAGCTGCGCTTCTGGGACCGTTCCTGGTAGGGAAAGCGATTGATGAATATATCGTCACGAAGGAAGCAACAGGCTTGTTCCGGCTTGTTGTAGGCTTGATCGGAGTGTATATCCTGCATTCTCTTTCCGTATGGTTCCAGAATTATTGGATGATCGGCGTTGCCCAGGATACGGTCTACCGGTTACGGAAAGATCTCTTCCATCAATTGCATCAACTCTCCATCCCTTTCTTTGATAAACGGAAACATGGCGAGTTGATGAGCAGGGTGACCAATGATATTGATAATGTGAGTGCGACCTTGAATAGCTCGTTTATCCAGATCATATCCAGTATCCTTACTTTAGTAGGGACTGTCTCGATTATGCTTTGGCTCAGCCCGCTGCTGACCCTGATTACCCTGACCATTGTTCCTCTGATGTACCTTGGTATGAAGTGGATCACGAAACGGACAGGTCGATTATTTAAACAATACCAGCAGAATATCGGTGAGTTGAACGGGTATATTGAAGAGACGATCTCAGGCCACAGCATCATCAAGACCTTTTCCCGTGAAGAAACGGCGATCAATGATTTCGGTGAAAAAAATCAACGGCTGAGGACGGCTGCGTATTGGGCGGATACTTACTCGGGATTCATCCCGAAGCTTATGAATGTATTGAATAATCTCAGCTTTGCCGTCATTGCCGGAGTCGGAGGGATTTTCGCCCTTAACGGAATGATCACGATCGGAGTCATCGTCATCTTCGCTGAGTATGCCAGGCAGTTCACGCGTCCATTGAATGAGCTCGCCAATCAGTATAATACCCTGCTCTCAGCGATTGCCGGAGCCGAGCGTGTGTTTCAAATTTTAGACGAAGAGGAAGAAGCGAAGGATGAAGGAAATGCTGTAGAAATCAATTCCGTCGAAGGAAAGATTGAGTTTCAACAAGTTTCGTTCTCTTACGAAAAAGGAGAGCGGACGCTCGAGGATGTAACCTTTTCCATACGACCGGGTGAGACCGTTGCCCTGGTTGGACCGACAGGAGCGGGAAAAACGACAATCACCAATCTCCTGTCCCGTTTTTATGAGCTGAACGAAGGGAGTATAGAGATCGATGGCCGGGATATTCAGACCATTAAACGAAAAAGCTTACGTCAGCAGATGGGCTTCGTTCTCCAGGATAGTTTCCTGTTCCAGGGGACGATCTCAGACAATATCCGTTATGGCAGACTCGATGCAAGCGATGAAGAGGTAAGGGATGCGGCAAAGCTCGCCAACGCCCATACCTTTATCGAAAAGATGCCAGGGGGCTACGACACCATGTTGCGGGCTGATGGAAGCGGGATCAGTCAGGGACAGAAGCAACTATTGTCCATTGCGAGGGCGATCCTTTCCAATCCGTCCATTCTGATCCTTGACGAAGCGACGAGCAGTATCGACACAATTACAGAGCTGAAGATTCAAGAAGCCCTCAAACGATTGATGACGGGTCGAACGAGCGTAGTAGTCGCACACCGTCTTAACACCATCCGTCAGTCTGATCAAATCCTGGTCCTTGAACAAGGCAGGATCATTGAAAGGGGATCTCATGAAGAACTTCTTAAGCAGAAGGGATTTTACCATGCTTTGTATCATAGCCAGTTGAAGGAGAGCAGCTGATAGATCGGTATGAATATGCATGGGAATTTACAATTTTGAAATAAACAGGTGAAGAGAGCGGAGAAATTCATTCAGGAACATAAAAAAACACCTCAAAAGTCGATTCTTTTGAGGTGTTTTTCCTTATAAAGGGGCTAATCATCCCGTTAGCGATCCCTTTGGTATTGCCCTTAATCGGATAAAGGCAATTCTGTAACTTGCAACATCACAAGTAATATATTTATATCTTGAACGTTGTTTGCAGATAATAAACAGCCGCGGGCAATTCCTTGAGTCGTTTGATATACCTAAACGACGTAAGCCCTACCTCTCTTACATCCTAACGGCTCCGAAGCCGATCCAGTGTGAATAAGTTGTTAAATCAAAACAGAATAGAATTACGAATTATCTTCTCTATCGTTTCAAATTATTATGTTACAAGATTACAATAACTAAATATATCATCTCGAGTATGTTATGTCAAGTTTTTTTAAGAAATGAAATTATATTGACTGGAGTGACCAGTGGTTGAGTTCCGCTTTCCGCTCCAATCAACATAGTTATTGCATGGCGAAACATTTAGGCAAACCTTTATAATTCAAGGGACTGCGGCGAGTCTTCTTCATCATTCATCAAGCGGATGGCAGTAGGCTGGATCTTCAGGATGATGTAATTCGGGTCGTCCGGACCTTCAAACCATCTCTTCATATGGTCGTTCCATAATTTTTCTTTGTAGTGGGGAGAGTCTTCAATGGATGCGCGTCCTTCGATTTCTACGAAGGTATCCCCGTAGCCTTCCCCTTCATAGCCAAGGAGGATATGGACATTCGGGTTATCTTCTATTTCATCGGTTTTATGCGTTTCATTGCTCGTAGGGGTATATAAAATCAGGTCGTCATGTGAGAACGTCATATAGCGGGAATGAGGCTTATTATTTTTCACAGTCGCCAGGGTGCCCACTTTACTATCGTCAAGCACCTTTAGAATTTGTTGTTTCAGTTCAGCTTGTGACACACAATTCATCTCCTTTATTGAATCATTTACCCATACTATTCCTTTTCTTATGATGAAATAAACATGGGGATGTGTAGATCATAAGCTCATCGGGAATAACGAAAATAACAAGAAATGAGGAATGATGCCTGTGATACCGGAAACACTGGTCGATCTTTGCAAGAAGAGGATGCAACCCTATGCATGTGAAGGGTTTGTGTATGGGAGGGGACCGATGTGTCCTGCCATCATGATCGTGGGGGAGGCGCCGGGAGAAACCGAAATTCATAATGGAATGCCGTTCAGCGGTCATGCAGGGAAGGTCCTCGATCAGTTCTTTCATTACGTAGGTGTAGAGAGAGAGGATATTTATTTTACCTCTACTGTCAGAAGCAGACCTTACAAAATCGTACAAAAGAAATCCAGGGACGATGAACTGATCGAAAAGAAATATAACAGGGCACCGACTCTTAAAGAACAGTTTGCCCATGCACCGATATTGGATTATGAACTTGAGCATGTGAAGCCGAAACAGCTTGTCACGTTGGGGAATATAGGATTACAAAGATTGTTGGGGAGGAACTATACGATTTCGGAAGTACATGGCAGGTTGATCCATTCCAAGGTCAGGAAGTTGAAGGATCTTGATTCAAATGAATGGACATGGAGTGAACACACCTACTCCATTTTCCCAACCTATCATCCAGCGTCGATTTTCTATAATCGTTCGCTTGAAAAAGATATCTATAAAGATCTTGACCATTTGAAAAAAATACTTAAACACAGCGAAAAGAGGCTGGGACATAACTAAATCGATACATTCTAAAGCCGAACCATGCATATAAAATAGTCTTTTGAATTAATGGTTACACCGCCGCCCGATTCCGTGCAAGACTACCCTTTCCTCAGGTAGCCCGTGAGTCTCCTCCTGCCCTCGAGTTGTTCAGCTACAGGGCTTAGTGGGCTCGAGGTCATAAGTCAAGCCTATCTGCCATTCCGGTAGTCTCGTCTTATGCTTGTCGCCCCTGGTCAAAGTCCTTTCCTTTTTTACTTTCCCTCAGGAGTCTTCCTCTTGCGAACCAATCAACAACAATGTGCTTTATTAAAAATCCGAACGACTTCGATTTTCATAAAAGAATTTCGAGTGATCGTTCGGATTTTTCTTTAACTTTTAGTGATCATTTTTTTGATAGATTAGCCTGTGCCATTTTTACAAGCTCTTTCACCATGTTCCCGCCAATGGCTCCTCCGACTTTCCCTGCTTGTTCAGACGTTAATTTGCCATTGTACCCCTTTTGAAGAGGAATGCCTTGTTCTTTTGCGATTTCATATTTGGCTTCGTTTGGATCTCGGGTACCGGATACTTTCGCTTTCAGCTGATCCATTGCAACACGTGACTCAGGTACAAGAATTTTTCTTTTTGCCATTTTATCACCTCTTTTTTTAGGTTGCCCTAAATTTTTTTTATGACTATAAAGACTTGTCATATAAGGGTTTTTCTACGATTATAAAAAATTCGTCATAAAAAAAGATTGTCTATATTGTGTCGGATAAAATATAATTCTTAATAGTTAGAAAATTTTTATAAAGAAAAAGGGGGAAATGCCGTGGAAGAATTCGTTGGCAAGTTGGTAGGAATACTCTGGTCTCCTGTCATGATTTACTTTTGTTTGGGAGTAGGCTTATTATTTTCTATTTTAACGAAGTTTTTGCAGGTCCGTTTGATTAAGGATATGGTGGTTCAAATGTTTAAGGGTGGAAGCTCCAGTGCAGGGGTTTCGTCCTTCCAGGCTTTGGCTCTTTCATTATCCGGACGTGTCGGAACAGGGAACATCGCCGGTACGGCTACGGCAATTGCATTCGGTGGTCCGGGAGCTGTCTTCTGGATGTGGACGATTGCTTTTATCGGTGCCAGCAGTGCCTTTATTGAATCAACGCTTGCTCAGATCTATAAAGTAAAGCAGGACGGGGAATACCGAGGTGGACCTGCTTATTACATTGAAAAAGGAATCGGCTGGAAGTGGTACGCCGTATTATTTTCATTTGCAACTTTGCTTGCAATGAGTATCTTAATGCCGGGGATTCAGTCAAACTCCATTGCATTAGGACTTGAAAATGCATTTGGTCTTAACACTACGGTAACGGGATTAGGTCTTGTCGTGTTAATTGGGGTTATCATTTTTGGTGGAGTGAAGCGGATCGCGGGAGTAGCTTCTTATGTGGTACCATTCATGGCAATTGCTTATATTCTTCTTTCGCTCATTATTGTAGGAATGAATATTGCTGAAATCCCGGCTGTTTTTGCTCTTATTTTCAAAAGTGCATTCGGAGCCGATTCAATATTCGGTGGGATTATCGGTATGGCCGTATCATGGGGAGTGAAACGCGGAATCTATTCAAATGAAGCAGGTCAAGGGACCGGACCCCATGCGGCAGCGGCTGCAGAGGTATCCCATCCTGCTAAACAAGGATTGGTTCAAGCTTTCTCAGTGTATATCGATACTCTACTTGTTTGTACGGCAACGGCATTCATGATCTTGTTCACGGGATCCTTCAATACAGAAGGGCCTGATGGAACGATGCTTGCGAACAATTTAGATGGGATCGAAGCGGGACCCGGGTATACACAGGCGGCCATTGAGTCAGTCATCCCGGGGTTTGGAGCCTCTTTCGTTGCAATTGCCTTATTCTTCTTTGCTTTTACAACGATCATGGCTTATTACTATATGGCAGAAACGAATGTTGCTTACTTATTGAGAGGTAAGAACTCCAAGGTGGCCATGGGGGTCTTGAAGGTGGTTCTTCTTGGTGCCACATTCTATGGAGCAGTAAGAGAAGCAGCCCTTGCGTGGGCATTAGGCGACATTGGCCTTGGGCTTATGGTATGGCTGAACTTGATCGCGATACTCATCCTGGCCAAACCAGCTCTTAAAACATTGAAAGATTATGAGGAACAGAAGAAGCAAGGTCTTGATCCAGTCTTCAATTCTAAAAAACTCGGCATCAAAAATGCAGAGTTCTGGGAGCAGGAGTATAAGGTTGAAGATAAAGAAAATGCATCTTAATTTATAGAAAGAAACCTGTTGCCTAGGTGGCAGCAGGTTTCTTTGTTTTACTATTCATTTTATGAAAGGGAGCCATTGCTTTTAGAATAAAGCCAATCCCCGATATATTTCTGAAAAGCATACATAAGTAATGATTTTATGAAAAACAGAGCGGATAGCTGGTATTGCTTTAGATGAGTCAACTTCCATACACCGAACTTCTTGAAAAGGGAGTAAAAAGGGTATGTAAAGAATGAATCAACCAGAATATTGACGAATACATAAAGATATATGTTTTTGTAAGAGTATTTCAGAATCCATACTGAGCCTGTCAGGAAAACTCCGATGACAAAGGGCATTATACCATTCACATTTGGGAAAAGCCTTGTTTTGATGGTCCACCATTTTATTTTCTCCGCCAGCACATTTTCAGAATACACAAGGAGTGACATGAACATTGAAGCGGGTAAATATCTTTTTAACGTCTCTTTTCCTGCCAATAAGAGAAATGCCCAAGAAATGAGCATCAATATCAATATGTAACGTTTATTTCTTTTTTGACTCAAGATGATTCCCCCCTTACTGATGATGATTGATCTTACCTATAGAGTGGTTAATGGGAAAAATAATTATACGGATAAAGGTAAAATGTAATCCGATAAGATTAGTAAACAATATCTTTGAGTCCAACAATGAAGTTGATTATGATAAAGGGAGAAGAGAAACGTCATTCAATCAATGGGAGGTGCTGTATCATTGGATTTATATAAACCATTTATACAAAATGAACGCCAAAAGAAGCTGGTTGATTTAGCAGGAGAGCTGGCTGATGCATTTTCTAAACGGGGGGAAGTTTACGACAGGGAGGATAGGTTCCCTTATGAAAATTTCAACGACCTTAAAAAGAGTGGATATGGAAAACTATCTCTGCCGAAAGAATATGGGGGAGAAGAGATCACCCTGTATGAGCTTGTGATGATTCAGGAGAGGCTTGCTACAGGGGATGCCGCTACGGCATTATCCATCGGCTGGCATTTGGGTGGATTGATGGAGGTTACGGAAACCCGGACATGGGATGAAGGAATCTTCAAGGAACTTTGTGAAGAGATCGTAACAAACAATGCGCTCATTAACCGTGCGGCAACAGAACCGGCAACGGGTAGTCCCACCCGTGGGGGACTGCCTCAAACCAAGGCGGTGAAAACAGAGGACGGATGGATGGTAACCGGCAGGAAATCCTTTACTTCCATGGCGCGAGTCCTGGACTATTCCTTAGTATCGGCCGTGATCGGTGACACTGAGGAGAAAGGCTTCTTCCTCGTGAATCATAGTATGGAAGGGGTAAGCGTCGAGGAGACTTGGGATACGATTTCTATGAAGGGAACGGGAAGTGATGACCTCGTCCTTACAAATGTCCGGTTACCGGCTTCTTCCCTTGTAGAGAGGGACAGCACCACATCTATCGGGAATGTCCTTCCTAAGGCATGGCTGCTTCATATACCCGCCTGCTATATAGGTGCGGCGGTTGCGGCACGTAACTATGCCATCCAGTTTGCGAAAGACTATTCCCCGAACAGTCTGCCTGGTCCGATTAAGGATGTTCCTGAAGTCCAACGGAAAATCGGTGAAATTGAATTAGAGCTGTTTAAGGCAAGACAGATTCTATATTCAGTAGCGGATAAGTGGGTAAGGGAGCCGGCAAAACGGGCAGACATGGCTTCTGAGCTTGCTTCTGTCAAGCATGTGGTCACGAACAGTGTTTTTCATATCGTAGACACAGCCATGAGAATTGTAGGGTCACAGAGCCTTTTCCGTTCAAATCCAATGCAACGGTATTACCGTGATGTGAGAGCGGGTCTCCATAATCCCCCTATGGATGATATGGTCATTGGGATGTTAGCGAATAATGCATTAAAATAAACGCTGAAAAACAAAGAGGGTATAGACAAAGAAGTCCATACCCTTTTAGTGTTTTGGGGATCATTCAGGATGCAATGTTTTTTCCAGTACATTCTGATGCTGAGCTTCCAGGGTGTGAATTTCACTCAGTTCTTCAATGAGGTCGTGAATGGATAATAATTCATATAGCATGACGGTTTCACAAGAGAAGTGATGCTTCATGGATTGGAACGGTTTCATATGGTGCCCTTCATGATCTTCCCAGAATTCTTCCAGCAGATTCTTCATTAGGGTGAAATGCTGTTCCGGTATATGAAACGAGGGGTGGTGCATAATCCCTTTTAAGCTTAGTGTTGCATCCATGATTCGTTCTTTTTCGTCTTCATTGAAAGCAGATTGAACCGGAAGATAGATCAGGTTTCCGATATGGAAAAGGATTTGTCTTAAAAGGTTAAGTTTTTTATATTCATAATTAAAACAACGCAATTCCTGACGGTTTGAGCGATGAAGCTTCCATTCTTCTTTCTGGTAATCGCAAAGGGTATCCGTTGTTTCAATTTCTCTTAAAATATCATTGAATATCAGTTTCGTCTCCCTGTGCAAGGAGTGGTTCTGAAGGACCTCAGAGCCCCTTTTCTCTAACAAGTTGCCCGTTTTGAAATAGAGGTTATGGATGTTGGTTGAAATCGTGCTGGCATATTTAGGCGGGAGAATCCACAGGTTTACTAAAGTCGATACAATCAGGCCAATTGTAGTCGTTCCAAGACGAATGAAAAATGTCGCTACATAATGATCATGTATCGTTGGGATCATGGCGATTCCCGTTAATGTAGCCACCAAAATCCCTGCACCGAGATGAAGCTTATGGCAGGTTATAATCGTCAGGAGTGCGACCAGTGCATAGGTAACGGCGTGGTCTCCTAATGTGTGAGTGATGATCACGGCAAATAGGGCCCCTATAGCAGAAGCAGGAAAACGAATAAATGCTTTTTTGATCGAATTGGCTGCAGTTGGTTCAATCGTGACGATGGCGGTAATAACAGCAAACGTCGCCGGCCAGTTCATCACCTCACAAATAAAGGCTGTTAGAAAAACGGCAATGCCTGTTTTAGCAATCCTTCCCCCGACAAATTGAAATTTTTTCAGAAAACCCATGATTTACCCCTCTTTAACAAAAGACTGTGTACCCATTATAAAGTAAGAAAAAACCAAATTAAATAAATTGACAAAAAAAGAACTGTTCAGGGAACAGTTCTTTATATAAGTTAACTCATCTTAGAGGTAAAGGCCGCAAAAGAATGGTGATTGACTGAGGCATCTTCCGATCGTTCTGTGCCTCTTTTAAATACTTGAACATCTTTTTTCCAGCAACAGAGTTTGCGGAATGAATCGTGATTCTTTCTGCAAACAACTGCTTTTCCACCATGTAGTGGACGAGCATTAAGCCATTACGGGTCTTGCTCTCTAAGTCGTGATCCAGTGAGAGATGAGCGATAGAAAAATTTAAAAGCAGGTCAATACATTCATCAATATCCTTGGCGAGAATGTACCCTTGAGGACAGTGTCGATAATCGTCTAAAAACACATTTACTGTCATATTTATTCTTCTTTCGTCATTTGACTTAAATTAAGCGTAACAGAGATTGACAAATAGTTATATAGGTCAATAGTATCGGTATTACAACTATATTTGTAATTCATTTGTGGATTTTAGTGATTAATCAATACAAGTGTTGATTCATACACAAGATTCCTAGGGGAAGAAGTGAAGACCTCCCGCTGTAATCAGCCAGTACGCGCTAGTTTTATAGCAAATATATTTTAAGGAAACATCCTTGTGAAAAAAGTCATGGAAATTGTTGAAATAATTTAAATTATTTTCTCTCCAGTATGTCCAATAATAAATCAGGTCTATCTGTAATGATCCCGTCGGCACCGATGTTAATGAGTTTTTCCATGGTCTCTTGATCGTTAATGGTCCAATAATGGACATGGAGGCCGATGCGGTGGGCTCCAGAGAGCAGAATCGGCTGTGTCAGGTCAAGATTTCCCTCTTGAATTGGAAGCTGAAAGGCATCGACTTTTGATTGATAAAGGTTTCTTAGAAATAGTTTGTGGAGAATGACGAATTTTTTCGCTTCCTGTTTCCCCCCTTGAGTGGCAACCCGCCCTTTAGAGTATGTTTCAAATAAATTAATAATGTTTTGGTCGAACGAAGCAATGAGGACTTTTTCCTCCATATCGTATTCTTCTATAAGTTTCATTAATTTCTGTACGATTTCCTCTGTCCGTTCTTCTGGATTGTCGTCTTTTACTTCAATGTTGATTCTCATATTCGGAAACCGTTGAAACACTTCCTCCAAGGTTGGGACGTATATATGTTTCCCTCGAAAGGAGAATTCTCCCTTGAGGTCCTGAAAATAGTATGCCGCATCGAGTCGTTGGAGGTCTTTCAATGTGTAGTTTTCTACCAATCCCCGTCCATTCGTTGTCGCATCAACTGTAGGATCATGAATCGTGACCAAATGGCCGTCTTTGGTTATATGTATGTCCGTTTCGATTACGTCTGCCCCCAAATCAACGGCATTTTGGAACGCTTCAATGGTATTTCCAGGTGCAAGAAGCTTCCCCCCCTGGTGGGCGATGACAAGGGGACGCTCATTCCCTTTTGCCAAGAAAGGGGGTGGCATGACCTTTTCAACAGGCAGCCAATAAACAATGATGGAAAAGGAGACAAAGAAAGCGATCGTTATCAAGATGATAATGATGCGCTGTTTTTTCATAGATTCAGGCAGTTTGAGATTCGTATTTTTCATCCACTTTCATCCTTTTATTGAAAAGATTCTTATCTTTTATTATAGGTATGACCTTGTATATTTAGGACAATAAAATTGTAGGAATTTAGATTGATATATAAGACAAAGAGGGATAATTTGTTGCGTTTTTACTTTATGGAGTAAAAAAATTACGTTATAAACCAAAAAAATCTTGCTTTTAAAAGTAAAATATATTACTTTATAAAGTAAGGAGGGGATATTTATCATGAAAGATCATCTAAGGTTAAATGTGTCTTTGTTGCGTAAGCGTGTACCAAATCTGACAACTGCTGCTAAAACCGTGGGGTTGAGGCCGGCGACAGTATCCAATTTATGTACAGGGAAGATTTCAGTCGCCCGTGCAGAAGTGAAAACGATTGTGACGCTTGCAAACCTGGCGAATTGCACGCTGGATGAATTAATTATTCAAGGAGGGAAATTAAGTATGATTGAAACCGGGATTAAACCGCTTGATGTATTTGCGCCCATTGTTCACGGAGGAACCAACGGATTCGTTGCGAGATCTCAGGTTGGTCAATTTGTCGTTTTGGCTGAAATGACCCAAGGGTTGAAAGAGAAAGGTTACCATGCGATTTTATTAACTCCGGATAAAACCTATCCGGGTTTAAGTGATCTTGAAGAATTCGTGAATGCAAAATGCCATACGATCGAAGATGCCTTTGCAGAGGTTTCCCTGGTAGATGACAAGGGAAGCATTCTGTTGTATGTTGACCGTTCATATATCGTGTCAGGGGAGTTGTATGAATTAAGAGAGCGATTCGAAGCAGAGGATTATGCGGACATCACCACAATATTATTCGACCCAAGCGGGGAAGCTGTGGATGAAGATGACCCGTTCGGTCCACTTGATACCCTCTGTTATTTTGATATAGATTTGGCTACCCGGGGGATGTATCCGGCTATCCATCCAGTGCAGTCCACATCCGTTTTGCTGGAAGATGATGCGTTGGATTCCAGCCACACAACGACGCACAAGAGGGCAAAGAAAGTATTAAGACGATATAAAGAAATTCGCGTTCTGATGAACACAATCGGTAAGGATAAAATTCCGGAAGCAGATTTTGAGATTTTTCAAATAGGAGAGAGACTCGAAGCATACTTGAGCCAGCCATTCTTCGTAGCAGAGGAATTCACTAAGGTTAAAGGCCAAAGCGTACCGATACAGCAAACCATCGCAGACATTCAAAAAATACTTCAAGGCCACTACAACCATTTGGACCTCAAAGACCTCACCTACAAAGGACAACTGAATTAACCATTTTGTGAGGGACGGACCCCGGGCTGGAATGCCCGGGGTCCGTCCCTCTTCCATGACTTTTTTTCGTGATTTTATGGGGGGTGATAGAGGATTTATCAGAATTTTGTCGTATGTGTAAAGTAATACTTTTTTCTGGGAGATAGATCGATGCTGATCGAGAAACTTTTATTGCATGTACTGATTATATTGGCTCCTGTACTCATTCAAACCTCTCTCCTGGAGAACCATAGACTGGGGAAATCCCCTGTTTTCATTGGTGTATTACATGGGATTGCAGCGTTTATGTGTTTGATTTTCGCTTATGAAAGCTTTGGGTTGTATTGGGATTTCAGATATATTCCATTGGTTCTTTCCATGTTATATGGGGGGAGGAAGGCTGGAGTCATTGTCTTTGTTTTTATTTTGTCGGCACGTATCATCAATGGTGGTGATGCAATCGTCTTCGGGTTCATTAGTGCATTTTTAGCCGGGCTCCTGCCATTTTTGATTTCTAATCGTTTCTGGTCATTTCCTCCACGAAAACGAGTAACATTTGCTGTGTTACTGGGTTTTTGGCCGGCATTAGTCATGCTCGGAATTCTGCTTTCCTTTGCCTTCCTATCAGGTGTCCCTGTATCGGGCAACCAGGAGATGGGGATCTATATCATCATATTCGGTGGAATCCAAGTGCTGGGAGTGGGACTTGCTGCTCAACTGAATGAATGGATGATAGAAAAGAAGTTATTGCGTGAAGAAATTATGAAATCGGAAAAGCTCAATACTCTCGGTGAACTCGCGGCATCCATTGCTCATGAAGTTCGTAATCCCCTTACGGTTGTGAAAGGGTTTCTTCAGTTGATGAAAAAGCAGGTAACCGGTGATCACGATGAATACTTAAAGATTGTATTGAGTGAGTTGGGGAGGGCAGAGGAAATCATTAACGATTATCTTAATTTTGCCAAGCCGGAGTTTGAAAAGGTCGAGAAAATCAATGTCAAAGAAGTTCTCTCTGATGTCACTGTGCTCCTCAATGCCTACGCCCTGAAAGAAGGGGTTTATCTTGAAGCGGATTTAAATGAAGATGGGTATCTATTAACGGACCGTAATAAATTAAAACAAGCCTTTGTTAACATCATAAAGAACGCCATTGAGGCAACTCCTCCCCAAGGCAGCGTAACCGTAAAATTAGAAGTCACCCATACCCAGGTGATCATCACGGTCACGGATACAGGAAAGGGAATGACGAAAGAACAGATAGGGAGACTCGGAACGCTGTTTTTCACGACCAAGGACCAGGGCACCGGTCTAGGTACATCCGTGTCCATTCGTATTATCGGAGCCATGGGGGGGCATGTTCATTATACAAGCATTGTAAATAAAGGAACCGTTGCAACGATAAGTCTTCCGTTAAATAGTGACAGAGTAGCAAAATTCGATTCG
Organism: Rossellomorea arthrocnemi; assembly: GCF_904424705.1. Lineage (GTDB taxonomy): Bacteria > Bacillota > Bacilli > Bacillales > Bacillaceae_B > Rossellomorea > Rossellomorea arthrocnemi. Next base: position 15,195 of record NZ_CAJGBF010000007.1, read on the forward strand.
AATCATGTAAACACGTATACGAATAATCAAAACGCTTAGGGGAAGGACTAAGTGTTTTTTTATTATAATCAATCAAATCTCTCAACTCCATTCCTCGTACATACGTTCCATGATAGGATAGAAGATATGAATGATAAAGCCTAACGTGCAGGCGACAATGACTGTACCGATGCCGACAGCCCCATGGAAGACCATGGCAAGGGTAATGGCAATCGCTTCATTTAATAAACGGGAATTGCGTAAATTCAATCCAAATCGTTGATGGATCGCCACCATAAAGGTATCCATGGGACTGGAAGGAAGCTTGGCTTGAAGATAAATAGAGATTCCGATGCCAAGGAGCAGGATCCCGATCAAAACAAAAGATAATTGCTGTCCGAATCCCATGGGCTCAACTGTCTTAAGGCCAGTAGAGATCCAGTAATCAACCATCATCCCGATCACAAAAATGGAGATGGCTGCTAACCATTGAACCGCTTCTTTTAATAAGAGTGCGTTTATAAGAATGAGAATACATCCATTCATGAAGATGCATGTCCCGATTGAAAGGTGAAGCAGGGTGGATTCCCCGACGGCAAGTGCATCCCAGGGCGCTGCCCCCAAATCCCCTTTGATAATAAGTGAAACACCTAACGATAGAACCAGTAATCCTACACAATAAAAGAAAAATCTTGCCTTCATCCCCCGAATCCTCCGTTCCAAACAGCTTGTCTAATATATATGTACATTTGAAATAAGTTAGAATCATCATTTTCGTATGTAAAGTGGAGGTGAAACGTCCATGAAGAAAAGCATGAAGGTATCCATCAGGGAACTGGTAGAGTTCGTATATAAGGAAGGAAGCATTGACCTGAAATTTCAGGCACGTTCCTCCATGATAATTGGTACAAGACTCCATCAGAAGCTCCAGAAAGAATATAAAGAAGGAGACGAGAAGGAAGTCTTTCTGAAAGGGGAGAAAGTAGCTGGGGATGTCATCTATCAACTGGAGGGCCGCTGTGATGGCATTCACTATGACGACGGAAAAGTGACCGTGGAGGAAATCAAGTCTACGGCAAGAAGTCTGGACTTGATTGAAAAAGGGAGTCCCGTCCACCGTGCTCAAGGTGAATGCTATGCATACTTATTGGCAAAAGAAAAGCAACTTTCCCGGGTTGGAGTTCAATTAACATACATAGAGGTTGAATCAGAGAAAACGAAGTCATTCAACTATACTTATTCCTTAGAAGAGCTTGAACAGATCGTGAACGAAATCCTGGTCGCTTATTCACCGTTTGCCAATGTGCTTTTGACAAATGTAGAAAACAAAATGAAAAGTATTAACGATCTGGAGTTTCCTTTTCCTTCCTATCGAAAAGGGCAGAGAAAACTCGCAGGGGCGGTATACAAAACCGTATCCGAAACCAAATCACTTTATGCCAATGCCCCAACGGGAACTGGTAAAACTATCTCCACTCTATTTCCAGCCATAAAAGCAATAAGAGAAGGGGATGCCAAATGGTTTTACGTGACGGCAAAAACGATCACCCGTACTGTGGCTGAAGAGGCTATGTTGCTGTTGGAACAGGAGGGGTTATCCCACAGGACCGTTACCATAACGGCGAGAGATAAAATCTGCTTTAAAGAGGAAGCCATATGTCAAAAAGAGTATTGTGAATTTGCAAACGGTTATTATGACCGCATTAATGGAGCATTGATCGATATTTTGACAAACGAAACCATCATCACTCGTCCCATCATCGAAACATACGCCGGAAATCACAAAGTTTGTCCTTTTGAGTTCTCAATCGACCTTTCCTACCTGGTGGACGGTGTGATCTGTGATTATAATTACATTTTTGATCCGAAGGTTTCCCTGAAAAGAATGAGCGATGTAAGTAAGAAAAAGACGACTCTACTCATTGATGAAGCCCATAATCTTGTAGACAGGGGAAGAGAAATGTTTTCAGCTTCTATAGAAAAGTCAGCATTCTTACAAATCAAAAAGCTATATCCTGAGCATGAAGCATTGAAGCAGGGGGTTGCTGCGGTTAATAAGCAATTCCTGCGGATTAAAAAAGAAGATGGTGCCCATGGCCGTGGTGAATTGGACGAACAATTCGTTGAATCGATTGTCAGTTTCATTGAAATAGCTGAAAAATGTTTGGGGGAAGAAGGCGGTGAGTGGTCAGAGGAATTCATGCAGTTGTATTTTGATGCCATCAGTTTTGTGAGAATATCGAATCTCTTTTCTGAGGAACATCGCTTTGTCATTCTTCGAAGCTCCAATGAATTAGAAGTGAAGCTTTATTGTATTGATCCATCGAAGCTTATTAAACAGGTCACACACCCGTATCAATCATCGGTATTTTTCTCTGCTACGCTGCATCCGTTTTCATACTATTATCAACAGCTTGGCGGGAGTGAAGAAGATTATCGATTCCTGATCCCTTCACCATTCAAGTATAACCAGTGGCAGATTGGCATCCACCCGATTTCGACCCGGATGAAGGATAGGGAACGGACCCTGCCCTTCATTACGAGTTCCATAGAAGAAACGTTCAATGGATACAAAGGCAATTATCTGGTCTTTTTTTCATCCTATGCTTATATGCAGGAAGCGTATGAAAGCTTGAATAAAGAGTCATTGCATGCGGTTATCATTATCCAGGCACCCAATATGAATGAGGGAGAGAGGGAAGAATTTCTCCAGCAGTTTCAAAGTGATAGAGGGCGACCTGTTATCGGTCTGGCAGTCCTGGGAGGGATATTCTCAGAGGGGATAGACCTGAAAGGAGAACGGTTAAAGGGTGTGATCGTGGTAGGGGTAGGGCTGCCCCAGCCTTCTGTGGAACGGGAAATCATCAAGGATTATTTTAATGCCATGGGGATGAACGGGTATGACTATGCATATGTATATCCCGGACTGAATAAAGTTTTCCAATCAGGGGGAAGACTCATTCGTTCGGAAGAAGACACGGGAGTACTGAAGTTGATCGATGATCGATACTTAACTTCTAAATACCGTTCCTTATTGCTTGAAGAATGGAAAGATTATCGTGTGATAACGTAAAAAAGACCGCTGAAATAGCGGTCTTTTGTCATTAGTTAAAAGAAGGATCCTTTAACAGGCGGTCGAACTCTTCAAGGTGATGAGTTTCATCAGCGATCATATCATCAAGCTTAATGCCAAGCTCTACGAGACCTAATTCCTCAGCCTGTTCTTTGCGTTTCTTATATCGTTCGATTGTATCTGCTTCGGCTTTACGGCCTTCTTCCAGCATTTCCTTCACATCATCCGTTTGTTTAACCGATGCAGGCGTCGTTGTCGGCTGCCCGCCTAATGTTTTAATCTTTTCAGCCAGGTATAATGCGTGTCCCTGTTCATCAGGAATTTCCTCTTCAAAGAAGGGTTTTAATACTTGACGATACAAGCCGCTCACAACAGCAGCATAATTTGTGTAAAGAATGACTGCAGCATATTCATTCGCTAAATCTTCATTTAATCCATCAATTAACTCATTTAACTTTGCTTCATCCATGTGAATACCACCCTTTTTTTATTGTTATACAGACTATTTACCCGGTATAGGGAAGAAATAAACATACGAAGGGAATTGAATGCCCTTCAAATATTTTGCCTGTAAATGGGGATTCTAATTCTATAAAAGTCAGAGGAGGGATGAGAATGTCAAAACAGGGAAAGCAAAGTATGGACCAAACATCAGAACAATTAGCGAAACAAAAAGCTAAGAATGATGTGGAATTTGCATCTGATACCCAGACTGGAAATACTAAAGGGCAAAGTCAGAAAAAAAGTGGCAGACAAGTAAATAAAAAATAAATGACGAATATCTTTTTCACCGAAAGAAAAACCTATATGTAGAACCAGGAGGTGTAAAGGCATGAGAATTGGTGTTGAACAATCCTTACAAAACGTTGTACAAGCCTTACGTGAAAAAGGGCATGAAGTAGTAGAATTGAAGCAGGAATCAGATGCAAACGGCTGTGACTGCTGTGTCATGACAGGAATGGATACGAACGTAATGGGTATTCAAAATGTAGCAACTCAAGGCCCTGTCATCGAAGCAAGCGGACTGAGTGCCGATCAAATCTGCCAAGAAGTCGAAAGCAGACTACAATAGTTGAAATGTTACAACACAAAAAGAACAGTCATTGATGGCTGTTCTTTTTTGTATCAAAATAATAAGAGGATTGAGTGCACGATTTTTGGCTCATTTTATTGAAAACGTACCTTCGGCAAAGCTGAAAGTTCTCCTAGACGAAAGGAATCCCCGCACAAATGTATCTGTGCCGGGGATTCTTTTCGTTTAGGCGGAAATGAGTTGATAATCAACTAGTTACATACTCCATATCCATCACCCAATCTGTGCAAGGGGCTGGTTTCTCAAGTGCTCGCGCAGAAGATCCGGAGCGGTTAAAAATATCAGTCCATTCCCTTCCAATGTTTTCGGAAAGCCAAGAGGCACCGTTCGCTTAATGAGTTGGGCATATACTTCACATTCAGAAAGCTTACGGTCAAAGGAGGCCTGTTCGAATTCTTTGATCAGGGCCAATGCTCCCGAGATGTGGGGGGCTGACATGGAGGTTCCGCTAAGCTTGGCATATTTATCACCAGGGATGGTCGATAAGATTTGTTCACCAGGGGCCACTAAATCAACTTCATTGTTGGAATTAGTAAAGTAGGAAGACTTTCTTTGAAGATCGATGGCTCCTACTGAAATGACTTCATTGTAGCATGCAGGGTATGAAAACTCATCTGTGCTGCTATTGGAGTCACCCTCATTCCCAGCAGCGCAGACCACTAGAATATTGGCATCCACCGCTTTTTGAATCGCTTTATGCAGAGGCTCATAATCTGTTGGGCCTCCCAGGGACATGGAAATGATGTCCACCTTTTGCTCAATCGCATACAAAATACCGTTTACGATCCATTCGTACTTACCGCTTCCACGGCTGCCGGCAAGAACTTTAATAATCATCAAATCAGCTTGTGGAGCCACTCCAATGACACCATCACCATTTTCGCTTGCAGCAATCGTTCCTGCCACATGAGTGCCGTGTCCACTGTAATCCGTCACATTATCTTCTGCACCGTCATCATCGTCGGTGAAATTCCGGGAGCCCTTCACCTTCCCGGTAAGGTCCGGGTGATTCATATCGCATCCTGTATCAAGGATGGCGATGGTTACACCTTTTCCTTTATACCCATTCTTCCACATGCTAGGAGCTTGGATTAAATCAACGCCTTTAGGAATTTCATTTGCATCAACAATCATTTCATCCATGAAGTATGGAATTAACCTAATTTCACCTTGCATATAAATCCCTCCTAAAATAGTGCTGCGTATTAGAATAGAAATCAGAAGTTTCTGAAAATATAACATTTTTTGGACAGAATGAAAAGGGAGAATAGTAATAGGAAAATAAAACCAATCATATTTCCGTCTTGCACTGCATAGAGGAAGCAAGGGGTGAGGTGGTGTAATCCAACTATACGTGAGGCCCTCGGGGAGACCGGGCAATGTTTCAATCGTTGGGGATGAAAAAAATATAAACAAACGTTTGACTAATGGTTCGAACCCTTGATATATAAAGGGTTCTAGGGTTTAAACAAACGTTTGGTTAATAATGATGTTAAAGGTTTTCCATCATGTCATCACCGGTTCCAACATAAAATAGGGTGAAGGAAGGAGGATCAGGGATGAATTATTATCAATACGGCTATCCTGCTTATTCCTATTACCGAAATACTCCTAATATGGCCTACGCTCACATTCAGGGAGGGCCACTCGCTCCAAGACTGCAGGGATATGTTTTTTTTCGGGAAGTGCAAAATGGTGTGGAAGTATTTGCCGAAGTGACAGGTTTACCATCCTATAAAGAAGGAAAGGGTGACGAGAAGCCGATCGGTCCACATGGATTTCATCTCCATGAGAAAGGGGTTTGTGAGATAGGGGATCCAAAGGAACCTTTCACATCTGCAGGAGGGCATTGGAATCCGACCCATCAGCCACATGGTAATCATGCGGGAGATTTCCCCGTTTTATTTTCGAATGACGGCTATGCTAAAATGTCCTTCTTTACAAATAAATTTAAAGTGAAAGATGTGATAGGGAAAGGGGTCATTATCCATCAAAACCCAGACGACTTCAGATCACAGCCCTCAGGAGATGCAGGAAAAAGATTGGCGTGTGGAGTGATCATGGGGTATGGAGCATCATAAAGAAAAGGGTTGACCGTTTCAGGGGTCAACCCTTTTGTTTGGAGCTCAAGGGATTAAAATACTCCCAATACATCAAGCATTACGAATAGTATTAACACCGGTGCCACAAACCGGATCAGGAAGAACCAGGTTTCAAATAATCCACGTTTTAATCCACTTCCCAATTTCAACTCTTCATATAGAGCAGTCTTTTTCATTTTGATAGGTACAAACAAAGCGATAAGCAATGATCCGATGGGAAGCAGTACATTACTTACTGCAAAATCAGCTAAATCAAAAATGGTTTTACCAAACAATGTGATATCACCAAGAACCCCGAAAGATAAGGCAGATGGAATACCGCAAACGAAGATGGCAAGACCGATGATCCACGACCATTTCGTGCGCTTTTCAGGTTGTCCTTTCGAAATAACCGAAACGATGATTTCAAGCATCGAAAAGGCGGACGTCAACGCTGCGAACAAGAAGAGCACAAGAAATGCGATGAAGAAGAGCATCCCGAAAGGAAGCTGACTGAACACAGTGGGTAGTACATTAAATAGAAGCACAGGACCCGCACCAGGCTCTAAATCAAAGGCAAAGACTGCAGGGAAAATGGCAAGTCCGGCTAATAATACGATGAAAATATTCATCGCCACAATAGAGATTGCCGAACGGGGCAGACTTTGAGTTTTCGGAAGGTAGGAACTGTACGTCACCATTACCGATACCCCGACACTTAACGTAAAGAACGATTGTCCCATCGCTTCTAAAATTGTCTGTGACGTTACTTTAGAAAAATCCGGTTGAAGTAAGAATGTAACCCCTTCACTTGCACCATCAAGGGTCACAGCGCGGATCACTAACAGAATAAATAGAATAAATAATGCCGGCATCATGATTTTACTGGCAAGTTCAATCCCCTTTTCGATCCCCTTGGCCACAACAATGATAGTCATCAAGATAAAGAGAAGTTGAACGAATACACTGATCACGGGATTTGAAATCGTTGCTCCGAATACTTCGGCATACTGATCCGAAGAAAGGCCGTTTAATTGCCCTGTAACGGCTTTGAATAAATAAACAACAATCCATCCCCCGATTACACTGTAGAAGGAAAGCAGGATGAAGGAAGTAATCATCCCAAGAATCCCGACCCAGTGCCATCTTGAACCAGGAGCAATCTTTCTGTAGGAATCTACAGCATTACTTCCGGCTGTTCGCCCAATTGAGAATTCTGCCAATAGTAATGGAAGACCGAGTAGTAAAGTAAATAGGATAAAGATCAGGAAGAATGCTCCGCCTCCATTTTCACCGGCAATATAAGGGAATTTCCAGATGGCCCCCAAACCGATGGCAGACCCGGCTGCCGCTAAGATGAAACCGAGTTTCGATGACCATTGTTCGCGCTGACTCATTCTCATGCTCCTTTCTGTTTTTATTGACGTGTAAAGGGGTTATTTTAACCAAATAAAAAAATCGCCCCTACATATCGTAGGGACGATTTGGATATCGCGGTACCACCCTAGTTATGAGAAAAAAATTCTCATCACTCTTCACACATAACGGCCTTAACCGTCTTTTGATCTCGTCAAAAGAAGCTCCGGAATCGAAATTCACGCATCATCTTTGTACCGGTTCACACCAACCACCGGCTCTCTTTAACAGGGAAATGCTCGCTACTTGTTTCCTTCAAAGCTTATTCAATATTAGGTTATACAATTTTTATCATGAATCAAAACAACTTGTCAATCTATTTCGCGAAAAATAGTGAGAATTGTCTGGAATTGGAGGTTTTTTTATTTGTTGATGGAGGCGTCTGGTTCAATATCATGAAAATGTACCTGGAACAAAAAGCTGAACGTTAATCAAGGGCACTTGGTTCATCCATCTAGACGGGGCTCCATTGAGTTCCCTCTCCTTCTCAAGTAAAATGAAAGAAAATGAGATGAAAAGGTGTTTTACATGAAATCATATATTATCGTTGGTGCCGGCATTCTGGGTGCTTCTACGGCATACCATCTTGCTAAGGCAGGGGCCGGGGTCACAATCGTAGACCGCCGGGATCCCGGACAGGCAACGGATGCAGCAGCGGGAATCGTCTGTCCGTGGCTGTCACAGCGCAGGAATAAAGTCTGGTATCGCCTGGCAAAAGGTGGGGCAAAGTATTATCCGGATATTATCGGCCAACTGAAAGCAGACGGAGAAACGAAAACCGGCTATAAACGCGTAGGAGCGGTCTGTCTTCATACGGATGAGCAGAAACTACTTAAGATGGTGGAAAGAGCAGAGAAACGCAGGGAGGACGCTCCGGAAATCGGTGAACTCACCATGCTGACTGCAGAAGAAACCCGTCAACGTTTTCCGCTTCTCTCTGACGAGTATCAATCTGTTCACGTAAGTGGTGCGGCAAGGGTAGATGGAAGAGCGATGCGGGATGCCCTTTTGAAAGGGGCAAAAAAGCATGGGGCATTCATTCGTCAAGGTGAGGCCAGACTATTAAACGAACACAATCGAATAGTGGGTGTCGCATTAGGGGAAGAAATTTTGAAGGCAGACGGGGTGATTGTGACCGCCGGTGCATGGGCGAAAGAATTGTTTCAGCCACTTGGAATCAACTTTCTGATCTCTTCTCAAAAGGCGCAAATCCTTCATTTGAACGCTGGGGGAAATGAAACGGATGAGTGGCCGGTCGTCATGCCGCCGAATGACCAATATCTTCTTGCGTTCTCTGAAGGAAGAGTCGTGGCAGGAGCCACACATGAAAATGATGTCGGCTTTGACCGCCGTATAACAGCGGGGGGGGTCCATGAAATCCTCCAGAAAGCGATGGAAGTGGCACCGGGAATTGGGGATGGGGAATTAGTGGAGATGAGAGTCGGTTTTCGCCCTTTCACTCCCGGGTTCCTTCCGGTTTTCGGTGTCATGCCGGGACTGGAGGATGTGTGGGTAGCCAACGGTCTTGGGGCAACGGGATTGACGGTTGGTCCGTACCTTGGATCAGAACTTGCCAAAATGGTAATGGGTGAACCTACTGAGCTCGATCCCGCCGATTATGATGTAGCGGGAGCCGTCGAGTAAGGGGGAGAATAAGCACCAGCTCATTTCCCCCCTATCTTCTAAGGGAAATGACCATTATAATAGAGAAAGCGAATTTTAGTATATAAAGAAAAGGTGTTTACGACATGAGTTTATTAACAGTCAAAAATTTAACTCACGGTTTCGGTGACCGTGCGATTTTTAATGACGTTTCTTTCCGTTTGTTGAAGGGTGAGCATATCGGCTTGGTCGGTGCCAACGGAGAAGGAAAGTCTACATTTATGAATATCATTACAGGAAAGCTTGAGCCTGATGAAGGAAAAGTGGAATGGGCGAAGCGAATCCGTATCGGTTACCTGGATCAACATGCTCAGTTGAAGCAAGGTATGACGATCCGGGACGTGTTGAAGACAGCCTTCCAATACTTGTTTGATATGGAAACAGAAATGAATGAGCTGTTTGCCAAGATGGGGGAGGCAACTCCTGAAGAGCTTGAAGAGTTGCTTGAGGAAACAGGGACCCTTCAGGATGCCCTGACGAATAATGATTTCTATATCATAGATGCCAAGGTGGAAGAAATCGGCCGGGGGCTTGGGCTGGATGATATCGGGTTGGATAAAGATGTTCACGATTTGAGTGGGGGACAACGGACGAAAGTCTTATTGGCTAAGCTATTACTTGAAAAGCCGGATATTCTATTATTAGATGAGCCGACCAACTATCTAGACGAACAACATATTAACTGGCTGAGACGCTACCTGCAGGAATATGAAAATGCGTTTATCCTGATCTCTCATGATATTCCATTCTTAAACAGTGTCATCAATCTTATCTATCATATGGAAAATCAGGAATTGAATCGCTATGCAGGGGACTATCATGAATTCAAACGGGTTCATGAAATGAAGAAGCAGCAGCTTGAGTCGGCTTTCAAAAGACAGCAGCAGGAAATTTCAGAGTTGAAGGATTTCGTAGCCCGTAATAAGGCCCGGGTATCGACCCGGAACATGGCCATGTCCCGTCAGAAGAAGCTTGATAAGATGGATGTGATCGAACTGGCTGCGGAAAAGCCGAAGCCGGAGTTTCACTTTAAACAGGCGAGAACAGCCGGCAGGGTCATCTTTGAAACGAAGGAACTTGTGATCGGATACGACGAACCGTTATCCAAGCCTCTCAACCTCAAGATGGAGCGTGGTCAGAAAATTGCCCTGTCAGGAGCCAATGGAATCGGTAAAACGACTCTATTACGAAGTATTCTTGGCGAGATCAAACCGATAGCAGGTTCTGTGGAGCTGGGAGACTATCTCCATATCGGTTATTTTGAACAGGAAATCAAAACGAAGAATAATCACACCTGTATTGAAGAGGTATGGAACGAGTTCCCATCCTTTAACCAGGCGGAAGTCCGCGCAGCCCTGGCAAAATGCGGCCTGACGACGAAGCATATTGAAAGCAAGGTAGAAGTGTTGAGTGGTGGGGAAAAGGCGAAGGTACGACTTTGTAAATTGATGAACAAAGAATCGAATGTCCTTGTATTTGACGAACCGACCAACCACTTGGACGTCGAGGCGAAAGAAGAATTAAAACGCGCCCTTAAAGAATACAAAGGGACCGTTCTCCTGATTAGTCACGAACCGGAATTCTATCAGGATGTAGCGACCGAAGTATGGAACTGCGAAGACTGGACGACAAAATTATTCTAATTCAAAAAGCCGACCCTTGTACACGACAGGGATCGGCTTTTTGTGTGCGTGTCTACTCTATCAAAACAGCCTCCAGGGACGAATACCCTTTATCCTCCATCCGCAAATCATCAAAGCTGTGCTTCATATGAAGGTCGATCAGTTCCAGCAGGGTTTGCCGGTCTTTATTTTCAATAGCCTTCACCATTTCTTCATGTTCACGGAAACGGACGTTTTCACCCGGCTCTACATGATAGAATACATCGAATAAAAACAGATACACATTGGATTGAGTCAGCATTTCATCCATATACTTCATTAGGAATTTATTCCCGCTCACCTCCGCAAGGAACAAATGAAACTGCTTGTTGAGCTCGACGTATTTCAACAGGTCCTTTTGTTTATAGGTTTCCTGCTCCTCTTTAAGGAACGTATATAGCCTTGATAGATCCGATTTCTTCACCTTTGGGAGTCCATATTTCACCGTCAGGAATTCCAATTCTTTTCTCAATTCAAAGAAGGAAATGATTTCTTCTTTTGTAGGATGAACGACAAACGCACCCCGATTCGGGATGATCTGAACGAGTCCTTCTGATTCCAGTCGTTTCAATGCATGACGGATAGGGGTCCTGCTGACGGCCATCTTCAAAGAAATGATTTGCTCCACGAGCTGTGTCCCAGGGGCAATCTTACGGGCAAGCAAGGCGTCCTTCAAGCGGGCGTATACTCTTAACTCTGCAGTTTGTCTCTTTTTCACTCTCATCATCCATTCAATCTACTATTTCCTAAATTCTATCATATAGGAAAAAGAGTCTGAACCATAATCCTGTTTTTCATGAGAGGAGAAACCAAGTGGATCAGACTCTTAAGCGAAAATTCATCTTGAATATCATTTATGGTGTGTAAGGGTATAACTTGTGTATAACTTGTTTCATTATGGAGTAAGCACTTTTATTAGTATGAAAACAATCAACCCGATTAAAAAGAGTATAAACGACCATGTAAATGAAAAAGATTCTTATGAAAGCATTTACTTATAAAAGTTAATATAATGGATGTTTTCTGACATTTTTCGGAGTGAAATATTGAGAGAAAAAATGGTTGACTTTTTTACCTAAGGTGATTAATATTTAAACAGGTTAAATATTAAATGAATGAAAAGAAATGGAGGGTGAAAGTGGAGCCGGAGCGTATCCAACATTCCTATATAGATCGTTTATTTTCAGCATTTCAAATTTCGAATCGTCACATACAACAAGAAATGACTGTGGCATTGAAAGAAATGAACTTAACTGCACCCCAGTTCTTCATTCTATATATTCTGTCGACATCAAAAGGAACAAAGTCGACGGAACTGGCAGAGAAGTTAGAAGTAAAGCCCAGTGCGATCACCGTCATGATTGATCGGTTGTTAAAGAATGATTTTGTCTCAAGGCAAAGAGATGAGAAGGATCGCCGAATCGTGAAGCTGGAACTTACTTCTCTTGGGCAAGATGTTTTTGAGAAGGCGAAAGCGAAGAGAAGAGAAATATTCTCACGCTATCTGGCTTATCTTGATGAAGAAGATGTCAATCAACTCGTGATGATTTATGAGAAATTGGCTGCAGCAGTTGAGAACAATACAGAAGAATAAGGAGAGAACACATATGTCAGTACAATCAGGGATTAATAAACGTTTAGTTCTGGCCGGATTGATCATCGGGATGTTTTTTAGTGCCCTTGAGCAAACGGTAGTAGGGACAGCGATGCCAACGATCATCGCGGAACTGAACGGTTTTTCCATCTTTGCGTGGGTAACCACGGCTTATTTAATCACTTCCACAACGGTTACACCGATCGTTGGGAAACTTTCGGATTTATATGGCAGACGATTATTGTATTTGATCGGGGTCATTATCTTCATTATCGGTTCAGGTTTATGTGCCACGGCCTCTTCCATGGAGCAACTCGTACTGTATCGCGGACTTCAGGGAATTGGCGGAGGTATGATCATGCCATTATCCCAAACCATCATTGGGGATATCTTCACTGCTGAGCAGCGTGCGAAGTGGCAGGGGGTATTCGGAGCGTTATTCGGTTTGAGCTCTGTCATCGGTCCGTTCATTGGCGGTTTCATCGTCGATACGATCAGCTGGCACTGGATTTTCTTAATTAACGTACCATTTGGTATATTATCCGCCCTTCTATTATTCATCGGGTTGAAATATGAAAATGTCGGACGCCAGACGGATAAAGTAAGCATTGATTACCTTGGTATCATTACTTTAATTCCGGCATTAGTCCTCTTATTGCTAGGACTGAATTTCGGTGGAGACAAATTCGAGTGGACCTCTGGAACGAGCTTCATGCTCTTTGGCGGGTCTATTGTATTGCTTCTCATCTTTGGTTTCATTGAAAACAAAGCGAAGGAGCCGATCCTTGATTTAAGCTTATTTAAGAATAGAGTATTTGCCACAACGAATGCATTGGGATTCCTTCTCGGGTTAGGAATGTTCGGAGCGATCATGTTCGTTCCGATGTTCATGCAGGGAATACTGGGTGTGACTCCGACTCAAGCGGGATCCACCATGACACCGATGATGATTGCTTTGATCACGGCAAGTATCATCGGCGGTAGATTATTATTACGATTAAAATACCGCACAGTATTAACGGCCGGCATGCTGATCACCGTATTTGGATTCTTTTTGATGAGTACGATGGGGCCCGCATCAAAGGAATATACAGCATATATGTATATGATTGTTATGGGATTCGGAATGGGGCTTGTAATGCCGACACTCATGATTGCAGTTCAGAATGAATTCCCTAAATCCCGACTCGGGGCAGTAACTTCATCCGCAACCTTCTTCCGGTCAATCGGAGGAACAATCGGGATCACCGTACTAAATGCAGTGATGAATCAATCACTTCAAGAAAATATGAAAGACGTGGCAGCACAACAACAAAATCCTGCTGCTGGTCAGATTCTTTCAGGTCTAAGTGAGAAAACGGATGCTTTGTTCGGATTACTTGTAACGCCAGGGTTACTGGAAGTACCGAAAGAAATCGGAAGTATCGTGATTGCTTCGATTGAAACCGCATGGTCCGATGCATTTACAACCGTCTTCCTAACCGGTTTGATCTTTATTGCCATCGGTGTTGGAGTGGCCCTGTCAGTTGGAAACGGGAAAATTAAACGTGATAAAGAGTTACAGGAAGAAGCGGAAAAGGAAGAGACAATCCTTAAACCGGCTACTGAATAATAGTGAAAAACCCTGCTTTGAATGATGTCAAAGCAGGGTTTTTATTTGTTCTACGATTGTGGTTACTACTTTAGTTGAATCAATTTGGATAACGGCGAAGTGTTCATTTTAACGGCGAAATTATAAATATAACGGCGAAATCACCACATTTAACGGCGAAATTTCAAATATTTCGGCGAAACAATTCTTCACGATGAGAAATCGAACTACCTCTACCACGTTTTCACTTTAATTAAATTTTCTGAAAATATATTGACAATTTTCAGCAGACACGTTATCTTTTGAGTAGTTAAATATAACACATATTTGTTTAAACGAATTATTAACGTTATATAAATATATTTTTATATACGATAGGGAGGCCGATACATTGATTTTGCATGAGATTGAAACTGCCGGTCGATCGCAAATGGAACGCCTTCAACTAGAGAGACTTCAACATGTTGCTTCAGTCGTTTATACAAGAGTTCCTTTTTACCGGGAACAGTTTGAGAGAAGGGGCATTAGGCCTGAGGATATAAAGTCTTTGTCGGACTTAAAAATGTTACCGCTTACAATAAAGAAAGATCTCCGTGATCATTACCCATTCGGCCTGTTTGCGGTAAAGCGTGAGGAAATGGTAAGAGTTCATGCATCGAGCGGTACGAGCGGAAAGCCCACAGTCGTTGGTTATACTCAAAATGATATTGACATGTGGGGTGGAATTGTCGCACGGGCCATCGCTATGGCAGGCGGGAAACCAGGGGATGTCCTGCATAACGCTTATGGATATGGATTATTCACAGGTGGTCTGGGTCTCCATTATGGAAGTGAAAAGCTCGGGATGATCACGGTACCGGTATCGGGTGGAAACATGTCGAGACAAATAACATTATTGGAAGATTTTCAGCCAACGGTCATTTGTGGCACGCCGTCATATGTTCTCAATTTAGCCGAATCAATGGAATCACAAGGAAAAGATCCCGCTTCCCTTTCCTTGCAATATGGAATCTTCGGGGCCGAGCCATGGTCAGATTCGATGAGGAAGACGCTGGAGCGGAAGATGGATATTAAAGCATGCGACATTTACGGGTTAAGTGAAGTCATTGGACCGGGGGTGGCCATGGAATGCCATGAGGCACGGGACGGTCTTCATATTGCAGAGGATCACTTCCTTGTTGAAGTCATTAACCCTGATACGTTAGAGACTCTGCCGGAAGGGGAAGTCGGTGAGCTTGTGTTTACGAGCTTAACGAAGGAAGCCTTTCCGATCATCCGCTACAGAACCGGTGATATCGCTTCGATTCAACATGGCACATGTTCATGTGGTCGAACAACGGTGAAGATGTCCCGGGTGAAAGGAAGAGTCGATGACATGCTCATCATCAGGGGTGTGAACGTGTTTCCATCCGAAATGGAGCACTTTCTGCTTCAAATAAATGAGCTTGCACCACATTATCAAGTTCACTTAAAGAAAAAAGGGGCACTCGATTTGGTGGAGCTTCAGGTGGAGGTCACGGATGAATGCTTTAATGGAGTGTCGAACGACTTGCATCATGACCGTTTGAATCAATTGGAAATGAAAGTGAAGAGTCTGATGAAAGATCGTTGTTACGTTTCCATGGATGTGAAAATCAGAGGTCCAAGGGAAATTCCCCGCTCAGAAGGAAAAGCCATCCGGATTGTCGATTTTAGAGGAGAAGCCATGCTTCAATAAATTTTTTTGAGGAAAATAGTTATCACACAATTTATCTATACCGTGAAAACGGTGTGATAAAGGAGGGGCTGCAATGAGTGACGTATTGACAAATCAACCATTGAAGGAAGATGAGCGTATGGCTCATTTCATGAAAAAAATCGAGAAGGACGAAAAAATCGAAGCCGATGATTGGATGCCCGATGAATACCGGAATGCACTGATCAAGCTGATATCCATGCATGGCATCAGTGAAATCATGGGGGCACTTCCTGAGAAAGAGTGGGTTCCGAAAGCACCGACCCTAAGGCGAAAACTGGGGATCATGGCAAAGGTACAGGACGAGATGGGACACGGACAGCTTCTGCTTCGTGTTGCGGAAGATCTGATGAAGCCTTATGGGAAAACAAGGGAGCATATCATGAGAGATTTGTTTTCGGGAGATTTAAAGTTTCATAACGTCTTTCATATGGAAGCGCCGACCTGGGGAGATGCGGGGTTGATCGGTTGGCTAGTGGACGGGGCAGCGATTATCACACAAACAAATATGCTTCAAGCTTCCTATGGTCCGTATGCCAGGGCATTAAAGAGGATTTGTGCGGAAGAGGTATTCCATGCCCAGCATGGTGAGGCGATCATCATGGCTCTTACAGAAGGAACCCCCGAACAGAAAGCATTGGTCCAGGATGCAGTGGACCGTTGGTGGGAATCTCTTCTGATGTTCTTTGGACCGGGTGATGCGAAGACAACCGGTTCTTCTAAGCAGGATATCACTATCAAGTACAATATCCGCACGAAGACAAATGAACAACTGCGTCAGGATTTCTTCACGAAATATGTGCCAAGAATGCTGTCATTGGGGCTCACGCTTCCGGATGAAACGATGTACTTCGATGAAGATAAAGAGTGGTGGATCTATAAGCAGCCTGACTGGAGCCGCTTTAAGGAAATCATCCGCAATAATGGGCCGAAATCGAAGGACCGCCTCCGTTTGAGGGAATTATCCTACGATAACAATGCATGGGTCCGTGAAGCGTTGAGCCCTGGTGACCAAGTAAGCTAGAAGGGAATGAGAATGCATGTCAGACAAGGGGCAGAACTTTTATCAGGAATTTGAAGTGTTCAGTAAAAGGTCGGACGGGGCGCAGATGCAGCATCAATTCAGTCTGCTGGCTCCGAATCATGAGCTAGCCATGGTCATGGCTCAAGAGAACTTCATGAGAAGAGAGCCTGTTTCGGATATATGGGTAGTGAAGCGTTCGGATGTAAGAATGATGACACCCGAAGAAAGAGAGAGTGTCTCACGCCTTGATAATAAAGACTACCGAAACGCCAAAGGTTACGGCTATTTGAAAAAGAAGTGGAGACAGTACCAACAGGAAATGCTTGATGAGAAAGAAATCATGTCATGGGGAGAGCTGGTGAAGAAGAAATGAAAGTGAAACGTCCTGATGATATTCCGAACGAGGATTATAAGGAAGCCCTTTTGAGCCTCCTTTATCAACTGGCCGATGATGATTTTATCCTTGCTTACCGAGGTTCTGAATGGCTGGGGCTCGCTCCCCATATAGAAGAAGATGTTGCGTTTTCTTCCATCAACCAGGATACGATGGGGCATGCCACCATGTTTTATCAGCTCCTTGAAGAGTTGGGAGAAGGGGATCAAGACCATCTCGCTCATGGGCGGAAAGCGACTGAACGAAGAAATGCCATCATACTTGAAGAAGTGAATGGACCTGGAAACTATATGGAGGAACCCCGCTATGATTGGGCCTTTGCTGTGGTGAGACATTATTTTTACAGCGTGGCGAAAAAGGTGAGGATTGACGCATTAAAGAATTCCTCCTATGAACCACTCGCCGATATGGCCATTAAGATAAACACAGAATTATACTATCACCTGCTTCACTGGAAAACCTGGTTCATTCAGTTAATGAATGCCGGAGGGGAAGCAAGGGAACGCATGAATAAGGCAATGGAACGAGTGCTGGATGAATTTCAGGGAGTCCTGACCCTGGGACCAATGGGGAAAGAAATGTCTCTTATGGCGCTGATCGAAGGTGAAGAAAGCTTAAAGAAACGATGGGAGATGGCCATTCAACCGGTATTCCAATCGTCTCAACTATCCTTTCCACCGATTGTAAGCATGAAGAAGGGGAATGGACGCTTAGGTGAACACACTCCTGAACTGGATACAGCACTTTCCACATTAAGCGAAGTTTATAACACAAATCCCGCAGCAAGCTGGTAAAGGATGAAGGAAAATGACTGCAACCGCTTTAGATGTTCTTCAAACTGTGAAAGATCCTGAAATAGATTCCATCAGCATTGTGGACCTCGGAATGGTCAATCGCATCGATCATCAGGAAGACATTCTAGTGATCGAACTGCTTCCCACTTTTGTAGGCTGCCCGGCACTGGATATCATTAAAGGCAATGTGGAGAAGGCATGCAGGGAGCAGCTTGGGATTCAATCTGTACAGGTTGAGTTCGTCTACTCTCCGCCTTGGACATCGGATCGATTGACTGAGAAGGGCCGTGAGAGGCTGAAGGAATTCGGCATCGCACCTCCGCCTGAACATTTTACAGGGGAAGAAGATTGGGAGATTCATTGCCCATACTGTGATTCCCTCTTTACCTCGATGGAGAACCTGTTCGGACCGACCGCCTGCAGAAGCATCCTCTACTGCAAAGAGTGCCGTAACCCGTTCGAAGCCATGAAGCCGATATCGACGATGATGTGAAGTAAGATTGGATTTTATAAGCCGTAAAGGAAACTGAAATCAACTATTACTACTTTTTTATTAAAAGATAAAACATATTTTGAAAATCAAAGGAGAGATTCCACTATGGTAAAGCTGATTGCATTATATAAGCACCCTGAAAACAAAGAGAAATTCGATGAGCACTACTTCAATACCCACGGTCCAATCACGGCGAAGATCCCTGGTCTTAAAAAGATGGATGTTACACGGATCGTCGGTTCTCCCATGGGAGGGGAAGGCAAATATTATTTAATGTGCGAAATGTATTATGACAATCATGAAGCATTGAAGGCAGCCATGAAATCCGATGAAGGAAAAGCTTCAGGGAAGGACCTTATGGGCTTTGCCGCAGAACTCGTCACCCTAATGATCGGCGAAGAAGTGAATGAATAAAGAGTACGAATATATTGTAGTGGACGAGAGGGACGGACTTGGTTTCATAGAATTGAACAGACCGAACGTCCTTAACGCCATCAATCGTCCTATGGTATCAGAGTTGGTTCATGCTTTCGAGGCATTTGACAAGAACGACAATGTAAAAGTGATAGTGTTGTCAGGAAGGGGCAGAGCGTTTGCTGCAGGAGCAGACATCGATGAAATGGCAGATGACGGCGCCATTGACCTGGAGCTCTTGAATCAGTTCACCGAATGGGACCGCCTGGCATGGATCAAAAAGCCGATTATCGGTGCGGTCCAGGGATTTGCACTAGGTGGAGGGTTCGAGCTTGCCCTTTGCTGTGACCTGTTATTCGCTTCCGAGGATGCGAGCTTAGGCTTTCCTGAAGTGAATCTTGGGGTCATGCCCGGGGCAGGCGGGACACAGCGGCTGACAAAACTGATAGGGAAATCAAGAGCAATGGAATGGTTGTTATCGGGAGACATGTTTACAGCCACCCAAGCACTCGAATGGGGAGTCATAAACCGGACGATTCCGAAAGAATTATTGGTGGAAGAAACAGAGAAGTTTTCCAGGAAACTGGCTGCTAAGCCTCCACTTTCCCTTCGCTTGATAAAGGAGTCGGTACATAAAGCCGTCGATTCCCCGATTTATGAAGGAATGCAGTATGAGCGCAAGAACTTCTATCTGCTTTTCGCCTCTGAAGATCAGAAAGAAGGCATGAAGGCTTTTGTGGAAAAACGGAAACCGGATTTCAAAGGGAAATAAGGAGGCTGCATCATGTTCGAAACGATTAAATATGAAGTGAAAAATAACGTAGCCTGGATTACCTTGAACCGTCCTGATAAGCTGAACGCTTTCATCCGACAACTCAATCTGGAAATCCAAAAGGCTGTGAAGGACTCTTCGCGAAATGAAGACGTGAGAGCCATTGTCATCACGGGAGAAGGAAGGGCGTTTTGCTCAGGGCAAGATTTGAGTGAAGTGGATGAATCCATGGATCACGGTGAAGTGCTGCGCCATCATTATGGTCCGATGGTGAAAGAAATCGAGCAGTGTCAAAAACCGGTCATCGCAGCCGTCAATGGAGTGGCTGCAGGAGCAGGCTTCAGTTTGGCCCTCGCTTGTGATTTCAGGCTTGTGTCTGAGAAAGCGAGCTTTGTGCAAGCATTTGTCCATGTAGGATTGGTCCCGGATTCAGGGAATTTGTATTACTTATCTAAGATTATTGGATATGCCAAAGCGCTTGAGTTGGCCGTTTTTGGCGAGAAAATAAAGGCGGTCGATGCAGAAAAACTGGGTCTTGTCACCAAAATCATCTCAATTGATGAGTGGCAGGATGGAACCTCTGCCTTTGCCGAAAGAATTGCCTCTATGCCGACAAAGGCAATCGGCATGATGAAGCGTTTATTAAAGGGAAGCGGAGATCTTTCCTTTACCGAATACCTGGAAAAAGAAGCCTGTGCCCAACGGATAGCGGGACTTACAGAAGATCATCGTGAAGGTGTGACAGCCTTCTTGGAGAAAAGAAAACCAGCCTTTCACGGAAAATAAACCAACCTAAAGGAGATGGAATGATGTCTACAGTAAAAGAGCAAAGCTTTGAAGTCCTTGAAATGAAAAGAGAACATTACTCATTGGTGATTAACGGTCAACGTATGGAGAGTGGTTCTGGTGAAACCTTTACGACTTACAATCCGGCAACTGGCGAAGCCATCGCCACCGTGTCACTGGCGTCGGTAGAAGATGCGGAAAAAGCGGTAGAGGCAGCAAGAAACGCATTTGATTACGGTAAATGGAAGAAGTTCCCGATCAACAAGCGCTCACGAGTGCTCAATAAAATTGCAGGCATTATGAGATCCCGTTTCAATGAACTTGTTTCCCTTGAAATCATGGACAGTGGCAAATCGCTATCCGCGGCACAAGGCCAAGTGATGCAGGCGATCGAAGACTTTGAATTTTATGCAGGAGCCATCGTGGGTCATCGTGGAACGGTCAATAACGTTCCAGGACAATTCACGAATGTTGCTGAAAAAGAGCCGGTCGGTGTCTGTGCTCAGATCATCCCTTGGAACTATCCTTTGATGATGGCAGCATGGAAAATCGCTCCTGCCATCGCCGCAGGCTGCTCGGTTGTAGTGAAACCGGCAACTCTTACACCACTTACGGCCATCGTTCTTGGGGAAATCTGCATTGAAGCAGGAGTACCTGAAGGGGTTGTTAACATCATCCCGGGAGCTGGATCTTCTGTGGGTAATTGCTTAGTGGAACATGAAAAGGTTGATAAAGTAGCCTTCACAGGTTCAACTCCGATCGGTAAAAACATCATGGGAAAAGCATCCCAAACGTTAAAGAGGGTCACTCTTGAATTAGGCGGAAAATCCCCTAACATCGTATTTGATGATGCTGATTTGGATGCAGCCGTTGACGGTTCCCTATTCGGAATCTTCTATAATACAGGACAATCCTGTGAAGCGCGCTCCAGGTTATATGTACATGAAGACATCTACGATGAGTTCATGGAGAAATTCGTTGAAAAGACGAAGAAGCTTAAGCTTGCCGACCCTCATGATAAAGGCACTCATATCGGAGCGATCATCAACCAGGATCAGCTTGATACAATCGATGGGTATGTTCAGTCTGCCAAAGATGAGGGAGCCACGATCTTAGCCGGGGGTAGCACGGCCAAGGTAGAAGGCTTTGAGAATGGCTACTGGTATGAGCCGACGATCATCACCGATGTGAATCACGACATGAAGGTTGTCAAAGAAGAGATCTTCGGACCTGTTGTGGTCGTGATGAAGTTCAAGGATGAAAAAGAAGCCATCAAAATGGCAAACGATAGCGAATATGGACTGGGTTCAGCCGTATGGACGCAAAATCATGGTCGTGCTACAAGAGTATCAAAAGCGATCCAGGCAGGAATCGTCATGGTGAACTGCCCGTTCTCCGCATTCCCGGGTACTCCATTTGGAGGCTACAAGCAGTCGGGATTCGGCCGCGAGCTTTGTGTAGAAACACTCGATCTTTACACAGAAACGAAGAGTATCATTTCGTACTTTGGAAACCGTCCGTTAAATCCATTTGGCGTATAAGAAAGAAGCATCAGCAGGGGTTGTCCTATCAGGGTCAACCCCTTATTGCAAGAAAGGGGAAATGAAGTATGACACAGCATATCGTGGTAGTAGGTTCCGGTGTAATGGGTAGAGGGATTGCCTATGTAAGTGCAACAGGAGGATTCAGGACCACACTGGTTGATATTAATCAAGAGCAGTTAGATCATGCGAGAAATGAGATTGGGGTCATTTTTCAAAAAGGGATTGAGAGAAACAAGCTCACTCAGCAGGAGTACGTGGAAACAAAAGAGTTGATGAGCTTTTCAACGAATTTATCCATTGCCGTCAGGGATGCCGACGTCGTGATCGAAGCCGTTCCGGAAAAGACAGACATCAAGCGTGGTGTGTTCGAAGTGCTGGATGCCCATGCCCCCGAATATTGCTATCTGGCGACCAATACCTCCACTATGAGTCCGACTGAGATCGGCTCCTTTACGAAACGGCCAGACAAAGTAATCGCCATGCACTTTTTCAACCCTGTACATAAAATGCCACTCATTGAAATCATCAGGGGATTGGAAACAAGTGATGAAACAGCAGAGGTCATCCAGCAGGTCGCCCGCCTGATGGGGAAAGAAACGGTGGTGATCAATGAGTTCCCCGGATTTGTCACAAGCAGAATCTCGGCACTTGTCGGAAATGAAGCGTTCTATATGCTGCAGGAAGGACTCGGATCTCCGGAGGAAATCGATAAGGCGATCAAGCTCGGCCTTAATTATCCGATGGGGCCGTTTGAGCTTGGTGATTTAGTCGGGTTGGATACACGATTAAACAATCTTAAGTACCTTCATGAAAAGCTTGGGGAAAAGTATCGACCTGCACCCCTGTTAGAGAAATACGTGAAGGCTGGCCGCCTCGGGAGGAAAACAGGTAAAGGGGTTTATGATTATACCGAAACGAAGGAAAAGGAGCATCAATCATGAGAGAGGTTGTCATTGTCGATGCCGTCCGGACCCCGATTGGAAAATACAAAGGCTCCTTAAAAGAGGTCCGTCCTGATGACTTAGGAGCTCACGTCATTAGAGCTCTTGTGAAACGGAATCCAACGGTGCCCGTGGATGCGATTGAAGAAGTGGTACTTGGAAATGCCAACGGTGCCGGAGAGGATAATCGGAATGTCGCACGGATGTCGACTCTGCTCTCGGGCCTCCCTGTCGAAGTCGGAGCGACTACCATCAACCGTCTATGCGGATCAGGACTGGATGCTGTGAACTATGCAGCAAGAGCCATCCTTGCGAATGAAGGGGAAGTCTTCATTGCAGGGGGAACAGAAAGCATGACTCGTGCTCCGTACGTCATGGCGAAACCTTCGAAGGATTTTCCAAGAGGCAATATGGAAATGTTCGATACGACAATCGGATGGCGCTTCGTCAATTCCCGGCTGAAAGAAAAATACGGGACCGATTCTATGCCGGAAACAGCTGAAAACGTAGCGAAGCAGTTTGGCATTTCCCGTGAAGAACAGGATCATTTTGCGTATTGGAGTCAAATGAAAGCGAAACGTGCCATGGACGAAGAACGTTTTAACGAAGAGGTCGTACCAGTTGAATTACAGGATCGCAAAGGGAATGTCTCTACCTTTTTGAAGGATGAACACCCAAGACCCGAAACGAATAGTGAGAAGCTGCAAAAGCTAAAGCCGCTGTTTCAAGGAGGAACCGTTACGGCAGGGAATGCTTCCGGCATAAATGATGGTGCTTCGGCCCTTTTATTAATGAGCAGGGAAAAAGCGGATGAATTAGGCGTAACGCCACTTGCCCGCTACGTGACTTCAGCAACATCTGGCCTTGAGCCTTCTGTCATGGGACTGGGACCGGTCTATGCTACACAGAAGGTCCTGAAACGTTCAGGTCTTGCCCTTGACGAGATTGGTTTAGTCGAGTTGAACGAAGCCTTCGCAGCCCAGTCCATCGCCTGTATCCGTGAACTTGGACTGAATGAAGAAATCGTCAACGTCAATGGAGGAGCCATTGCCTTTGGTCATCCACTCGGGGCAAGTGGAGCACGCATCCTTACCACTCTTCTATATGAAATGAAGAAAAGGAAGGTCCGATACGGCCTGTCTACCATGTGCATTGGAGTGGGGCAGGGTATCGCGACCTTAGTGGAAAACATAGAATCGTAAGTGCCCTGTTTATGCAGGGCTTTTTGTGATTAAGACATTTCTTTTATAGAAAAGATAGATGTGAGGTGATTCAGATGGAATTTGAAATCTTGACAGTGGAGAGTGAAATCCCATGTCTTGTAGTTGCAGACGAGGATAACGGAAGGTTCATGATACGGAAAGCCGACACAAGCGGAGAAGTGTTCAACAGCCAGGAAGAGCTTGTGAACTGGATCGATGAGAACTGGTCCCAGGAGAAAATTGTGAACACATATGATTTTGTGAAGATGTTGGAGATGCTGAGGGTGTATCATTGAAGGTCAGGCTTTAAGGGAGAGCCTGATTTTTTTGTTTGTATACCTTCATTCAAGAAGATTCATTTATCTCCCCTGGAGGTTTGTGATATTATATTAACTAAACGTAAAATTAACGTCATGAAAGAATGAGATATAACAAAAGGAGAGGCAGCAATGAATACAAGGTCAATGATCTTTACACTATACGGGGACTATATCCGGCATTATGGAAATAAAATATGGATTGGCAGTTTGATCCGTCTCCTCAATGAATTTGGTCATAACGATCAAGCCGTCCGAGCCGCGATTTCAAGGATGAATAAGCAGGGGTGGGTCAAGGCGGAGAAACAGGGAAACAAAAGCTACTACTCTCTCACAGAACGTGGAGTGGCCCGCATGGAAGAGGCGGCAAACAGGATATTTAAGCTGAAGCCTGAGCAATGGGACGGAAAATGGAGAATCCTTATGTATTCGATTCCTGAGGAAATCAGGAGTATCCGGGATGAGCTGAGAAAGGAATTGGTTTGGAGCGGATTTGGCACTCTATCAACAAGCACGTGGATTTCTCCTAACAACCTTGAGAAACAAGTGCAGTCCCTGATAGGGAAATATGATATCAAACAATACGTCGATTTCTTTATCGCCGAGTACGAAGGCCCCAATGAAAATCAGCGATTGATTGAAAAGAGCTGGGACCTGAACGATATCAATGACCGTTACCAGGAATTCATCTCCCGCTACAGTCAGCAGTATATGATTGATAAGAGTAAAATCGGTAAAGGGCAAATGACAGATGCTGAATGTTTCGTTGAAAGAACGAAGCTTGTCCACGAATACCGGAAATTCCTCTTCGTCGATCCAGGCCTGCCGGAAGAACTTCTTCCAGAGAAATGGCTTGGAGCACACGCTGCCACTCTGTTCGGAGAATACTACAAAGAACTCGCAGAACCGGCATCCCGCTTCTTCGAAAGTGTATTTGAAGACGGCAATGAACTGAAAAACAAAGACCTGAGCTATAATGTGATGACCCATCCATTATTGCTGGATTGAACAAGTCCACCTGTCGGTTCCATTCGGCAGGTGTTTTTTTTGAGGGACGGACCTCTAGAATCCGAGGGTGACACTTGTCGAACAATTCCAAAAAGTATAACATAAAATTAACGAAGGAGGATTATAATGAATAACCTAACGAACGTCTTACATATAAAATATCCCATCATTCAAGGCGGCATGGGAAATATCAGTAATGCTCCGCTGACGGCGGCTATCTCCGAGGCCGGCGCATTAGGGACAATCGGTGTCGGTACTATGGGTGTGGAGGAAGTAGAGGGGATCATTTTAGATACGAAAAAGAGAACCACCAAACCTTTCGCTCTGAACATCCCGATTTCCATCACTCCTCACCTGCAGGATATGATCAGGCTCGTCGTAAAACACGGGGTACCGGTCGTTTCCTTATCTGCAGGAAACCCGGCTCCCCTCATTCCTTATTTCCACGAACACAACGTTAAGGTGATTTGCGTCGTCGCTTCAAAAAAACAGGGAAAAAAAGCGGAAGAAGCAGGAGCGGACGTGATTGTGGCGGAAGGATATGAAGCTGCCGGCATCAATTCCAATCTTGAAACGACCACCCTGGCTCTCATCCCTCAGCTCGTCGATACGGTGAAGATTCCCGTGGCGGCAGCAGGGGGCATCGGTGATGGTCGCGGGCTTGCTTCCATGCTTGCCCTTGGCGCCTGCGGGGTACAGATGGGAACACGGTTCATCGCGACAAAAGAAGCTCCTTTTCATGAAAACTATAAATCTACTCTGGTAGATGCTAAGGACGATGGTACAGTCATCGTAGGCCGTTCTGTCGGCAGGGTCAGACGGGTGATGAAGACCCCATATGCAGCAGGACTGCTTCAAACAGAGCAGGAAGGGGTGGACCTTGATGAGTTCAGTCGGATGACTTCCGAGGATTATCATCGTATCGGAGCACTTGAAGGGAAGCTGGATCAGGGCTTTATAAACGGCGGGCAGGTGTCTGGGCTTGTATCCGATATTCCGACGGTAGCAGAGCTACTGGAGAGAATGATAGGGGATGCACAAGAGATTTTTAGAGAGCTCTCCAGTAAAGGAATGCAATTTTAATTTTAATTGAAGCGCTGATCCTTGTAGGGAGAGCGCTTTTTTAGTGGAACAGGTTTAACTATCTTCCACTATCAAGTCAGAAAACTATAGCAAAAAACGATTGAATAAGCTGTAACTGAAAATGAGGCCACGCGAGGTTGGTCGTCTCATAAAAACTACTACAATCTCAATGAATTGGCGATTCCACAAATACTAGACAAAGTAAGCCCAAAGCCATGACTCCCCATTCAACCTCCACTCTTCCCGAAAAATTTTCCTCAATTCACTCTAGATATTCCCCTCAAGACCGACTATACTAGTATTAATTTTTAAATTTTCGGAATATTATTGACTATTTTGTGACAGGAGTGATAATATAACGTTGTATTTACGTTGAGTGGTATTTTTATCATATCTGGATTTGCTAGTCTTGTAGACTACTCATCATATATCAGGAAGAGAAAAAGGGGGATTTCTGTGAAGAAGAAGAGTTTATTACTTATTGTCATTTCTATGCTATTTGGAATGCTGGTTCTATCAGGATGTGGTAGTGATAAGAGTTCCGGAGATGGAGATGGTGAGAAGCAGTATGTGATCGGGGTAACCCAGATTGTGGAACATCCATCTTTGGATGCGGCGTTTGAAGGTTTTAAGAAAGCTTTGGGTGAAAACGGTTTCAAAGAAGGCGAAAATGTCAAATATGATGTTCAAATCGCCCAAGGAGATCAAAGTAATTCACAAAGTGCTGCGAAGAACTTTGTTGGAGATGGTGTCGACCTGATCTTTGCTAACTCAACCCCAAGTGCACAGCACGCTCTGAATGCAACAAGAGATATTCCGATCGTTTTTACTTCTGTTACGGATCCTGTTGGTGCTGAATTGGTGAAATCTTTTGACGAGCCTGGTGAGAATATTACGGGCACGACCGATACTCATCCTGAAGCGATCTCAAAGACCATCCAGTTTATAACGGATGAAATGAAAGCCAAGAAGATTGGGATTGTGTATAATTCCGGCGAACAAAATGCTGTCGTTCAGGTAGCTGAAGTGAATAAGCTTGCCGAGGAAAAAGGTGTGGAAGTGGTAGAGGCTACGGTTTCAACGTCCGCTGATGTGAAACAGGCAACTGAATCCCTGGTAGGAAGAGTGGATGCCATTTACATCCCGAAAGATAATACAGTGGTTTCAGCGTTGGAATCAGTCATCACTGTAGCAAATGAAAAAGATATTCCTCTGTTTGTAGGGGAACTCGATTCATTGAAAAAAGGGGCAATCGCAGCGAGTGGATTCAATTATGAAGATCTTGGTTACCAAACTGGGTTAATGGCAGTGAAGATTTTGAAAGGTGAGAAAAAACCTTCTGAAATCCCTGTACAGGCTCCTGAAAACTTCGAGTTGATGTTCAATAAAGCAGCAGCTGAAGAACAAGGTGTGGAAGTACAGGAAGCCTGGTCAGATCTTGGGAAGTTTATAGAAGAAAAATAGGAAGGGATGATGATTCGTGCCAACAGCTATATTCGCATCCTTTGAATCTGGAATCATTTACGCTATTATGGCCCTCGGAGTCTACCTGTCCTTTCGGATATTGGATTTTCCTGATTTAACAGTCGATGGCAGCTTCGTTACCGGAGCCGCTGTCGCTGCAACCATGATTGTCAGTGGCGTAAACCCCGTTATTGCAACGATTACGGCGATAGTGATCGGATTTGTAGCAGGATGTATAACTGGATTACTTCATACGTTTGGTAAAATCAATGCCTTATTGTCGGGAATTTTAATGATGATCGCACTATATTCCATCAATCTCCGGATCATGGGGAGATCGAATGTACCCCTTCTCAGTCAGGATACTGCGTTTACAGGAATTGAAGGTTTCTGGTCACCACTGGGAATCGATGCCGTCCTAAATAAAGTGTGGATGGCCGTCGGACTGGGGGAACCTGTTCCGGGAACGTGGAGCATTCTATTCATCATGACGATCATTACGCTTGTGATCAAATTTTTGACAGACGGATTTTTGAAAACGGAAGTCGGGTTGGCTTTAAGGGCGACGGGGGATAATCAGCGGATGATCCGCAGCTTCTC
The DNA here is from genome assembly GCF_904424705.1 of Rossellomorea arthrocnemi. Classification (GTDB taxonomy): domain Bacteria; phylum Bacillota; class Bacilli; order Bacillales; family Bacillaceae_B; genus Rossellomorea; species Rossellomorea arthrocnemi. Next base: position 43,916 of record NZ_CAJGBF010000007.1, read on the forward strand.
TGCCAATACCAATCTGATGATCATTTTAGGTTTAGGGATTTCAAATGGGATGGTGGCCTTATCCGGTGCCTTGATCGCCCAGTACAGCCGATTTGCCGATGTGGGAATGGGAATTGGGATGATCATCATTGGACTTGCTTCGGTTATCATCGGTGAGGCATTATTCGGAACCAAGTCGATCGCACGTACGACCTTAGCCGTTATAGGCGGGGCAATTATCTACCGATTGGTCGTTTCTATGGCACTTCGTGTCGATTTCCTTGAAACAGGTGATATGAAGCTGATCACGGCGACCATCGTTATTCTTGCTCTTGTTATGCCAAAGGTGATGGATCGTTACAAAGATAAGAAACGGAAGGCGCAGAGAATGGCGGAACGGATAAACCAAGCGTCGATTTCAGAGAGGAAGGGTGATGGCCGTGTTACAATTAAATCGAATTCATAAGGTATTCAATGAAGGGACACCGGATGAAAAAATCGCCCTTGACGATATTCAACTCTCTCTGAGACCAGGGGATTTCGTCACGGTCATCGGAAGTAACGGTGCAGGAAAATCGACATTGATGAATATCGTCTCAGGGGTGCTGCTTCCTGATATCGGAAACGTGTTGATTGACGATCACGAGGTATCGAAGGTTTCTGAGTATAAACGGTCAAAACTGATCGGTCGTGTGTTTCAGGATCCCATGGCAGGAACTGCTCCATCCATGACTATTGAAGAGAACCTGGCTATGGCGTATTCCAGAAATCGAACACGTACCTTTAAAATGGGTGTGACCAAAAAAAGGAAAGTGTTTTTTAAGGAAGTACTGGAAACACTTCACCTTGGGCTTGAGAATCGGTTGAATGCGAAGGTCGGATTACTATCTGGAGGGGAGCGACAGGCGCTTTCTTTATTGATGGCCACCTTCACCGAACCGTCGATCCTCCTGCTGGATGAACATACGGCTGCACTGGATCCGGCCAGAGCGGATCTGATTACGAACCTGACGAAAGAGATTGTAAAAAAGTATAACCTTACCACTTTGATGGTCACCCATAATATGCAGCAGGCCCTGGATCTCGGGAACCGCTTGATCATGATGGATAAAGGCCAGATCATTTTGGAAGTGAACGAAGAGGAGAAGAAGCACCTTACTGTCGAAGGACTGCTCCACGAATTCCAGCGGATCCGAGGAAGTAAGCTGGCAAGCGACCGGGCACTTCTTTCATAGGAGAGAAAAAGAATAGACAACCTTCTGTAAAAAGCAACGGGATATTGTTCCCGTTGCTTTTTATTTTGGAGGAGGGGGTCATTTTATGGTTGTCGGGGCTGGTCGAGCCGCCTGCGCTTTTGTTCATCCAGCTCCGGCGGCTAGCCCCTCGAGGTCATAAGCTAAATGATCCAAGAAGGCAAAGAACGCCTTCGTGGCTCATTCATCTTATGCTTGTCGGGGCTGTTCAAGCCGCCTCCGCTTTTGGGGTATGTCCGTCCCTCTGCATAACTTATATTAATATAATATTTTAAATATTTTAACAATTTATTGACTATTTATAAAACAAAATGTTATTATATCGTTGAATTAACGTTATATAAAAATATATGATTCGTTGGTTTAAAGGGGGAAAGCAATGAAGTCTGGATTAGCAGTGGGACATACCGCCGTCGTAACGACTGAAGTAATCCCCAGCATGTATGCCCAATTTGAAGGAAGCGTGGTTCACCCCGTGTATTCGACGGTTTCAATGGTGTATCACATGGAATGGGCATCAAGGAAAATCATTCTACCCTATTTGGAAGATCATGAAGAAGGGATGGGGGCAAAGGTAACCGTCGAGCATAACGCTCCGGCGAAAACCGGTTCCTGTCTTGAAATTAGAGCGAACGTCATAAAATATGAACGGAACATCATCCTCACCGAAGTAACTGTCAGAGATAAAGAGAGTGGCAGGCTCATTGGAAAAGGTGAAGTAAAACAAGTGGTGCTCCCTAAAGAGAAAATCAAAGAGAGAATGAAAGAGAGCTAGATCCACTTTAATAACACATTGTAAAAGGAGGAAACGGAGTGTCTAATATATCGACTGAATTGAAAGCGGTTACAAACAGAGGGCTTGTAGGGGGAAATGAAATGGATATGTTCCAAAGAATTCAAAACCATGAGCAGGTTGTTTTTTGCAACGATGAAGAAACAGGGCTCAAAGCGATCATCGCCATACATAACACTACTCTTGGACCAGCACTTGGCGGATGTCGGATGAGGCCGTATGCATCAGTAGATGAAGCGCTTGAGGATGTTCTGCGTTTATCCAAAGGTATGACCTATAAATGCGCCGCAGCCGATGTGGACTTCGGTGGAGGGAAGGCGGTCATAATCGGGGATCCGGAAAAAGATAGGCATCCGGAGCTGTTCCGCGCATTCGGTCAATTCGTTGAATCCCTTAACGGACGTTTCTATACAGGGACAGACATGGGTACTACGCCCGAAGATTTCGTATACGCCTTGAAAGAAACGAATTGTATCGTCGGCGTCAATGAAGAGTACGGAGGGAGCGGTGATTCATCCATCCCGACTGCCCTTGGTGTCATTTATGGCTTGCAGGCGACAAACCAAAATGTGTGGGGCTCAAAAGATCTACATGGAAAAAGCTATGCCATTCAAGGGCTTGGGAAAGTTGGGTATAAAGTAGCTGAGCGACTGTTGGAAGAGGGAGCAGATCTGTATGTAACGGATATTAGTCAGAAATCCATCGATCTATTGGTTGCGAAAGCGAAAAACATGGGAGCCGGTATCAAGGTCGTATCGGGAGAAGAGATTTACTCTGTGGATGCAGATGTATTTATTCCTTGTGCCATCGGAGGCATCATTAACGATCACACGGTAGATCAGCTGAAAGTAAAAGCGGTCGTAGGCTCTGCCAATAACCAATTATTAGACCTGTCCCATGGAATGAAGCTTCACGAAAAAGGGATCCTGTATGCCCCTGATTACATCGTTAATGCAGGGGGACTGATCCAGGTAGCAGACGAATTATACGAGCCGAATAAGGAACGTGTCCTTCAAAAGACAAGTGCAATTTACAATAGTCTTCAGAATATTTATCTGCAATCAGAAAACCAGCACATGACCACGGTGGAAGCAGCCAACCGTTTCTGTGAGGACCGAATCCATTCAAGAACAAGAAGGAACAGCTTTTTCTCTCATGCTAAACGTCCGAAGTGGTCGGTGAGAACGTAAATCCTGATATTATTTTATAAAAATAGGAATAACTCCAATTTTTAACAATAAAGCACCACATGAGGTGATGGAATGATCGAGGAATTTCAATTGGTCCAGGTGATGGACGAACAAGGACAACTGGTTCAAGGCGAGTTTGAAAAGGATATTTCGGAAGGTTTAGCTCGGACTTTTTATCGACATTTAATCAGGATTCGTACTTTTGATCGCAAAGCGGTAAGTTTACAGCGTCAGGGGCGAATCGGAACGTATGCACCGTATGAAGGGCAAGAGGCTTCCCAGGTGGGGAGCGCACTTGCCCTCCAGGATAAAGACTGGTTATTTCCATCCTATCGGGATCATGGCGCCACCATGACATTCGGACATTCCCTGCTTCACATACTTCTTTTCTGGAAAGGGCGAAATGAAGGTTGTGTGCCCCCTCAAGGAAAGAATATTTTCACTCCGGGTATTCCGATCGCGACCCAGCTTCCACACGCGGTGGGGGCAGCTTATGCAGAGAAAAGAAAGGGGACACGAAATGCAGCCATTGTGTATTTTGGTGATGGAGCCACTTCTGAAGGAGACTTTCACGAAGGACTGAATCTGGCGAGTGTTTGGGATGCGCCGGTTGTTTTCTTTAATCAAAATAACCAGTTTGCGATTTCTGTTCCTTTGCACAAACAAATGAAAACAAAAACCATTGCCCAAAAAGCGTTGGCCTATGACATCCCAAGCGTGCGCATCGACGGCAATGATATTTTTGCTGTTTATTTTGAAACGTTGAAAGCATTGGAGAGAGCAAGAAACGGGGACGGACCTACTTTGATCGAGTCGGTGACCTGGAGATACGGTGCCCATACAACAGCAGATGATCCAACAAAGTATCGTGACCAACAGGAAAGTGAGTCCAGACGTAAGGATAACGATCCTGTCGACCGCTTAACGGCATTCATGAAACAAAGAGGCTGGCTGGATGAAGAGTGGATCGCTTCTGTTCAAAAGGAATGTGTGAAGGAAGTGAACCTCGCCGTCGAGGAGCTGGAAGCCTATCCGGCAGCAGACCCGAGTATAATCTTTGATTATGTGTTTGCCACTCCAACATGGACGATTCAGGAACAAAAAGAAAAGCTCCTTGAGCGATTGAGAGGTGAATAGAATGAGCACCTTAACGAAAATGAAGACACTTACGATGGTTCAGGCCATAACGGATGCCATGAGAGTAATGCTGCAGGAAAATGAAGATGTCCTGTTAATGGGTGAGGATATCGGGATGAATGGTGGAGTATTCCGTGCGACTGATGGTCTGCAACAAGAATTCGGTGAAGTCCGGGTTCTGGATACACCATTAAGTGAAGCAGGTTTTATCGGGGCGGCCATCGGGATGGGATTGAACGGATTTCGCCCGGTAGCGGAGGTCCAGTTTTTAGGATTCATCTATCCTGCCTATGAGCAAATCATGACTCATGCATCCAGAATCAGAGCCCGTACCCTTGGACATTTCACCTGCCCGTTGGTGATAAGGGCTCCTTATGGGGCGGGGGTCCGGGCGCCTGAGATTCACTCCGATAGTACCGAAGCACTTTTCACTCACATGCCGGGAATCAAGGTGGTGTGTCCCTCCACACCGTATGACGCAAAAGGGCTATTGATAGCGGCCATTGAGGATCCCGATCCCGTTCTATTCCTTGAGCCCATGAGATGTTATCGCTCTTCCAAAGAAGAAGTGCCGGAAGAAAAGTTCACAGTGGAAATCGGGAAAGGGAAGGTAGTCACAGAGGGGGAGGATGTCACAATTATCTCATGGGGAGCGATGGTGAAGGTCGCCGAAGATGCAGCGAAGGAAGCACACAAGAAAGGGATTTCCTGCGAGGTACTCGATTTAAGAACTCTCTACCCCCTTGATAAAGATTTGATTTCAAGCTCGGTACAGAAGACCGGGAGAACCGTCATTGTTCATGAAGCCCATGCCACGGGCGGCGTTGGAAATGATGTACTGGCGATTATCAATGATAAATCTTTTTTATACCAAAAAGCACCTACAGAACGGGTAACAGGATTCGATACCCCTGTCCCGTATTTCGGATTTGAAGATTTTTATTTACCTGACAGTAAACGAGTACTGGCTGCAGTGGAAAACGTAGCTCGCTATTAGACAAGGAGGGAGACTATGGAAGTAAAGCTTCATGATATTGGGGAAGGGATGACCGAAGCCAATGTCAATCACTTTCTTGTAAAAGTGGGGGATGTTGTGATAGCGGATCAACCACTGGTGGAGGTTCAAACAGATAAAATGACGGCAGAAATCCCGGCACCTTTTTCCGGTGTGATCAAGGAGTTTACCGTAAGTGAAGGGGAAACGATTCCAGTCGGATCGACGGTTTTGTTGATGGAAAAAGAACTTAAAAATGAAAGCCGCCGAATCATCCCGCAAACCACTCAAGTATTTAAGAAAAAAAGGATTCTTGCCTCCCCCTATACAAGAAAAATCGCGAGGGAAAATGACGTCAACATAGAAGAAGTGGTTGGGTCCGGATCCGGTGGAAGGATCGTCGATGAGGACGTACTCCTTTATATGAAAGGAGAACGCGGGACAGCTCCTATGCAGGTAGAAGAACAAAAGCAGGTTGCCCCATTGCCGTCAAAAGAGACCGACGTAAAAACCATCCCTTTCCGTGGAAGACGTAAGCAGATTGCTTCCAAAATGTCACAGTCACTCAGAACGATCCCACACTGTACCCATTTTGAAGAAATCGACGTTACGAATCTATTAATCTGGAAAGATACTCTGAAAGCGGGGGACGTCTCCATTTCAATGGGAGTATATTTTATCAAAGCCCTGTCTGTCTGTTTAAAAGAGTTTCCGATTTTCAATGCCCGACTCCACGAAGAGGAAGAATGCGTCGAGCTACAGGCTCACCACAATATTGGAATCGCAGTAGACACTGAGGAAGGTCTGATCGTGCCTGTCATCAAACAGGTGGAAGGGAAAACAATGAGAGAAATCCAAGCTGAAATGAAGGACCTGACAGTCAAAGCATTGGATGGAAAACTCACGATGAAAGAAGTCAAAGGAGGTACCTTCACGGTCAGCAATGTCGGTCCGTTGAACGGTTCAATCGGAGCCACCCCGATCATTAACGAGCCGGAAGTTGCCCTCGTCGCCTTTCATAAAACGAAGAAGCGTCCGATGGTGAATGAACACGATGACATTGTCGTCCGTTCCATGATGAATGTATCCATGTCCTTTGATCACAGAGTGGCAGATGGCGGGACAGCCGTGAAGTTTACGAACCGATTACGAGATTTGATTGAACAGCCTCAATCCATGCTTTTGGAGTTGATGTAAATGGTAGTGGGAGAGATTACCGAAGAGAAAGACGTTGTCGTCATCGGAGGAGGTCCAGGAGGCTATCACGCAGCCATCAGAGCCGCGAGTCTTGGGAGACAGGTGACATTGATCGAACGGGAGGACCTGGGGGGGACCTGTTTAAATAAAGGGTGTATCCCTTCAAAGGTATTCACCCATTTTGTCCAGGAATACAAAAAGACGAAACACCTGAAGGAAATGGGAATGGAGTTTGGAGAAGTGGAGGCGAATCTTTCTACTCTGCAACACTATAAAAATAAGAAAATCACCCAGCTTCGAAAAGGTGTGGAATCGCTGTGCAAAGCGAATATGGTTGAGATCGTTAAAGGTTCGGCTTCCTTGCTTTCAGAATCCCGTGTCGGAGTCGAAAACGGACATGAGTTTTCCCTTTTCAACTTCAAAGAGGCGATTGTCGCGACAGGAGGAGACTTTCACTACCCGGGTGAAGTCGTGTTTCATCCCGATTACGTCCTGAAAGAAAGAGAGATTTTTAATCTGAAGGAGATCCCTGAGGAACTGATTGTGTATGGTTCAGATTATATTTCACTGGAGATCGCGTCTGTTTTCTCTATATTAGGAAGCCGTGTCACTCTCATCTTGAATGAGGAAGTTCCATTTGACTCCGCTGTCTTAAAAGAGATATTCAGGCAGTTGAAAAAACAGAAAATCAATCTCATCAAGAACTCCGTACTGAGTAAGGCCTGTGAAAGGGACGGACACGTCATCGTCGAGCTTGAAAAAGACGATGGAGAAACAGTGTCAATAGAAGGGTCCCACTTTGTCATAAGCGGACAAGTAAAGCCAAACCTGCCGGAACTCGGTCTCGACCGACTCCGTATGGAAATAACGGAGCAGGGTTATATCCAAACAGATCGGGAGGGACGGACCTCGATTCCGCATATTTGGGCGATTGGGGACGCGACGCAAGGTCCGTCCCTCGCAGTCAAGGCGATCAAGCAGGGAAAGGTGGCCGCTGAGGCGATGTCCGGTCTTTGTGTGGAAGTGGATCTGCAGTTTGTGCCGACTGTGGTGCAGATGATTCCACCGATTGCGTTTGCGGGCCTTACAGAAGAAGAAGCACGTAAGGAAGGTTATTCGGTCACAGTGAGTGAGAACCCTTTGAGAGGAAATGGGTACGCCCAACTCACAGAGGAGAAGGATGGATTCGTAAAAGTCGTGTCAGACAGTGAAACGGATGTGGTCCTTGGTATTCATATGATGGGAATGGGAGCGGTCGAGCTCATCACCTCAGGTATGCTGGGCCTTGAAATGGCGGCGAGGGATGAGGACTTTCGCTTTCCACTTTATCCGCACCCGAGTATGAATGAATGCCTGCTGGAAGCGGTCGAAGGATTAAAGGGGGACGCTGTGCATATGTCTCCCAGAAAAAAGGAGCCCGCAAGGTGAAAAGGGGGACGGACTTCATTACAGAGAAGCGTTTAAGCTTTACTAGCCGCTCTTGAGAAGTTCTATAAAACAATTTAATATAAAATTCAGAATATACTTACGTTTAATGGAGGGATTAGGATGCAAGAGAATGTAGCAAAAAAGCAGGTTAAAGTAGAAGAGGTATTTCCGGTAAGAGATGTTGACTATTTAGAGTACTATACGGGAAATGCAAAACAGGCAGCCCATTTCTTCTGTACAGCATTCGGATTTAAAACCGTTGCCTATTCAGGACTTGAGACGGGAAATCGAGATACAGTATCTTATGTACTGCAACAAAACAAAGTACGATTGGTTATTACAGGAAGCCTTCATGAAGGAAGCCGTGTGTCCCAATTCGTGAAAAAGCATGGAGACGGCATCAAAGACATCGCCCTTGTGGTGGATGATGTTGAAAAGGCTTACAGTGGAGCGGTATCCCGCGGTGCGATTGAAATCATGCCTCCTTCATCCTTGGAAGACGATAATGGACAAGTGAAAAAAGCCGTGATCGGTACATATGGGGACACGATCCATACACTTGTGGAACGTAAAGATTACAAAGGGGTTTTCATGCCTGGATTCGAGAAGTATGACTCTGCCCTGAAACATGAAGATGCCGGTATCATTGCTGTCGACCATGTAGTTGGAAACGTGGAACGCATGGAAGAGTGGGTGGAGTACTATGAAAAAGTGATGGGCTTCAAGGAAATGCGTCATTTCACAAATGAAGACATTACAACGGAATACTCCGCTCTTATGTCCAAGGTCATGCATAACGGCGGGCGTATCAAATTCCCGATCAATGAGCCTGCTGAAGGAAAACGTAAATCACAAATCCAGGAATATCTTGAATTTTACGGTGGCCCAGGGGTGCAGCATATCGCTATCTTAACAGAGGACATTGTGAAGACAGTCGGTATTCTAAAAGAAAATGGAGTCGAGTTCCTCAACACTCCTGATTCCTATTACGAAATGCTTTCAGAGCGTGTTGGTGAAATCGATGAAGAGATTTCGAAGATCAAAGAGTTGAATATTCTAGTAGACCGGGATGATGAAGGGTACCTTCTTCAAATTTTCACGAAGCCTATCGTGGATCGTCCTACATTATTCATCGAAGTGATCCAACGTAAAGGGGCAAGAGGATTCGGGGAAGGAAACTTCAAAGCACTATTCGAATCCATCGAGCGCGAGCAGGAACGCAGAGGAAACCTATAAACATTAACTAGATAAAGAGAGCATATATAACGGGGGTCAAAGGACCGGTCAGGGGGTTAACTCATGAAGAGATTAGCTGCTTCTACGCTAAATATCGTACAGATTACAAGTACTATATTAAAACGTGAAGATAAGCTAACACGTGAGTCGACCCCCTTCATCCATGAGGAAAGCGGGGAAGCATGTATGACATTAAAGTTCAAAACAAGGGAAGCGGTCACACATATTGCTCCATATGTGCTGGGGAAGACACTTTTAGACTTACAGAAGGAGCATGGTCTCTCTTCAATCAGGAAGCTGTCAGAAAATGAAAACATATACGGCTGCTCTCCGAAAGTGAAGCAGTGGTTTAAAGACAACGGAAGCGACCTGTTTCTGTATCCGGACGGGGCGGCAGTCGATTTAAGTCATAAGGTATCAGGGTTTCTTGGGGTCCCGAAAGAACAGCTCGTATTCGGAAACGGCTCCGATGAAGTGATCCGATTGCTGACGAGGGCTTATTTGAGCAACGGGGATGAAGCGATCATGGCCGATGTCACATTTCCGAGATACCAGACCAATGTGTCATTAGAGGGAGGCACTCCGGTCATTGTCCCTCTTGAAGACGGTACCCATGACTTACGAGGGATGCTTGAGCTCATTACGCAAAAAACAAAGCTGATCTTTGTGTGTAACCCGAATAACCCGACGGGAACGATCGTCGGGAAGAAAGAACTCCTGCAATTTATCGAGAGCGTGCCGTCGAACATACTGGTTGTGGTGGATGAAGCTTATATGGAGTATGTGACAACCGATGATTATTTAGAAACTCTCCCTCTTCTGTCGGCATTCGATAATCTGATTGTCCTCAGGACATTTTCAAAAATTTATGGTTTAGCCGGGCTAAGAGTCGGGTTCGGTGTCATGAATGAAGAGGTCGCTGAACAGCTCCGTAAAGTGAAGGATGTCTTCAATGTGAATACCGTTGCTCAGAAATCAGCGATCATTGCCCTGGAAGATCAAGCATTTATTAGAGAATGTACCCATAAGAATGAGCAGGGCCGTCTTTATTTGGAAAGTGAATTTGATCGTCTGGGGATATCCTATTTCCCGTCTCAATCGAACTTTATCATGGTGGACACAGGGATGAATGGTGACACGGTCTCATATGAACTTGTGAAAAGAGGGCTCGTCGTCCGTTCGGGGACTCTTCTCGGATATCCGACCACGGTTCGTGTCACGATTGGCACACAGGATGATAACAAGAGATTCGTTGGAGCGCTTGAAGACATATTGCAAAACGAAGGGGTGAGCTAAATGGATATCAAACCCCAGACGCTTGCGTGGCAGTCTGCTTATAAATTGATGATCGGCTCGATTTTGCCTAGGCCGATCGCCTTTGTTTCATCCCTTGATGAACGTGGGAATGCGAATCTGGCGCCGTACAGCTTCTTTACAGCCATTTCTGCAGAGCCTATGCTCGTCTGCTTCTCCCCCATGAGAAGAGGCAAGGATGGCAGCAAAAAGGATACACTTGAAAATATCGAGAAAACGAAGGAATTCGTCATTAATATCGTCAGTGAAGAGTTTGTAGAAGAAATGAACAACTGTGCCATTGAATTTGACTCAGACGTGGATGAATTCGAACAAGTCGGGCTCTCCAAGAAAGAGTCCATTACGGTAAAACCTCCTGGCGTATCCGAAAGCAAGGTTCAATTGGAATGCGTACTTCATGAAGTTCTTCACTTTGGCGATCATCCTGGCGCAGGGAGTCTGGTCATCGGGAAAGTGGAGTGTGTAAGGATGAATGATGAGCTCTATTATGATGGAAAGATAGATTCAGAGAAACTCAAACCGGTAGGAAGGCTTGCCGGTCAAATGTATACCAAACCATTAACCGATTCATTTGAATTGATTCGAAAAAGGTGATGACAAGTGAAGCTGGTCAGTTTTTTAAATGAAGGAGAAGTAAGGGCGGGGATCGTTCAGGATGAATTTGTCGTAGACATCCATGCTGTGAGCGGAGGTTTGCTCCCTAAAGATATGTTATCCATTATCGACCTTGGAGACGAAGGTCTAAAACGGATGAAGGAGCTCGGCACCTTTTCGGAAAAAGACGAGGGAGTGCATTCACTATGTGAGGTTACACTGAAGTCGCCGATACCAAGACCTGTCAGCATCCGGGATTTCTATGCATTCGAAGAACACGTGAAAACGGCCCGTAAACGAAGGGGACTTGATGTGGTGCCGGAGTGGTATGACATCCCCGTCTTTTATTACACCAATCACTTAGCTGTAAAAGGCACTGGCGATCACATCACGAAACCTGCCAGATGTGAGTGGCTCGATTATGAATTGGAAATCGCCTGCGTAATTGGAAGAAAAGGAACAAACATATCAAAAAAGAACGCAGAAGAGTATATTTACGGCTATTTCATCATGAATGACTGGAGTGCAAGAGATATCCAGAAGCATGAAATGAAAGTCGGACTTGGTCCCGCCAAAGGAAAGGATTTTGCCACTTCTTTCGGTCCTTACTTAGTGACGAAGGATGAACTGGAAACCTATCGTAAGGGAGACCGTTTTGATCTTCCTATGACGGCAAAAGTGAATGGGAAACTCTTATCAGAGGGGAATTATCAGGATATTCATTATCCATTTGCAGACATGATCGTGCGTGCCTCGGAAGACGTCACCCTATACCCCGGTGAGGTCATTGGATCCGGTACTGTAGGAACAGGGTGCATCTTGGAACTGGGGACTGAGAAGCATCCATGGTTGAAGGCCGGGGATGTGGTGGAATTAGAGATTAAGGGATTGGGAGTCTTGAGGAATATGATTGTAGAAAAAAGAGGGGAGGAAGATCATGTACTATCGTCAAATGGGGAAAATACCTCACAAACGTCACACCATGTTTAAAAAGGACGATGGCTCGCTCTACAGGGAGCAGGTCATGGGAACGAAGGGATTCTCTGGGACACAGTCGATTTTATATCATCATCATTTGCCGACGGCTGTCGCGAAAACAGAGTATTTAGGGAGCTATATGCCGGAGTTTGAGGATGAGGGTGCCCTTCGTCATCGACATTTCTTTACAGATAGAGTTGAGAAAAAAGGCTGTGCCTTAAAGAGCCGTGAATATTTACTTGGTAATTCCGATTTATTGATTGGAACCGCCCATGTCACAGAAGAGATGACAAGCTTTTACCGAAATGGTGATGGAGATGAAATGCTTTATATCCATTATGGTAGAGGGAAGGTAGAAACAATGTTCGGGACGCTCACCTATGGAAAAGGGGATTATGTGGTGATTCCGATTGGGACCATCTATCGTGTCGTTCCTGAAGAGGAGACGAAGATGCTGATCGTCGAGTCTTTCAGTCAGATTACCACACCTCGCCGTTATCGCAATGAGTACGGACAGTTACTGGAGCACAGTCCGTTTTGTGAACGGGATCTGCGGGGACCTGAGAAGCTTGCAACCATGGATGAAGAGGGCGAATTCGAAGTGATCACCAAATCAAGAGGAGCGCTTCATTCCCATGTTCTAAATCACCATCCATTGGATGTAGTCGGATGGGATGGTTACTTGTATCCTTGGGTCTTCAACATTGAGGATTTTGAGCCGATTACAGGACGCGTGCATCAGCCGCCTCCTGTTCATCAAACGTTTGAAGGGCATAACTTCGTTGTCTGCTCTTTTGTTCCAAGATTATACGACTATCACCCGGAATCGATTCCGGCTCCTTATAATCACAGCAACGTGAACAGTGATGAGCTGCTGTACTATGTGGAAGGTAACTTCATGAGCAGAAAGGGAATCAAAGAAGGATCGATTACCCTCCATCCGAGCGGGATTCCACACGGTCCTCACCCCGGAACGACAGAAGCCAGTATCGGGAAAAAAGAAACACTGGAGCTCGCCGTGATGATCGATACTTTCAAACCGTTGAAGATCGTTAAAAAAGCAAAGGATGTCGAAGATCCGAATTATATGTTTACATGGGTGTAAAGGAAGAATCAATCCAAAGGCCGTTTGGTTACTTGGGTTGATTCTTTTTATTTATAAAAAGTTTAAAAAAGGGGGTGGTTACTTTTTGAGAGAATACATTTCTTTACGAAAGATTATTCATCGTTACAGAAAAAATAAATTGAAATTATAATGATAAAGGCGTTACGGATTAAGGGAAAAAAGGTTTTGTATTAAAATGGATAATTATTGATGATGTGCTTTCAAGATTAATAAAAATTCACTCCTCCTTTTTAAAAGAAAATGAATTCTCAATTATAAAAAAATAATGAGAATAAATCAGTCAGAAACACACAGGTCTAAACTCCCCTAACTCCCCTTCCCATAGGGTTTTGTCGAAAAATTTTTAAAAGGGCTCCTCATCGGATGTGAAGCGTCATTCACCTCCTCAAATAAAAAAATCTCAAATATTTTTTTATCCCGGCAAACTGTATTAGGACAAAGATGTAAGCGTTTACTTATAATCAGATTAATCTAAATAGTCAAATAATTTACAAAAAGCCTGTTGACCTTACCGGGAAACGGGAGTAATATTGTCCTCAATAAAAAAAATCTGAGCCGGCAGGAAGCGGCAGCAACACCCGAACCAAGCCGCCTGCTAAAGTAATATTCAAGTCAACGTACTTGCGTTGCAACAATAAATTTCTGAATAATCAAATAAATCGCAACCAGGAAGGAATGATTAACATGAACGAACAGTGGATCTACTTAGACGGACAATTTGTAAAAAAGGAAGACGCAGTTGTATCTGTGTACGACCATGGTTTTCTATATGGAGATGGAGTGTTCGAAGGGATTCGAATGTACGATGGTAACGTTTTTCGTCTGGATGAACATGTTGATCGCCTTTATGATTCAGCTAAATCCATCATGTTGCATATCGAAGTTTCTAAAGAAGAGATGAGCGATATCATTGTCGATACATTGAAAAAGAATCAACTGGAAAATGCCTACATACGTGTGGTCATTTCTAGAGGTGTTGGAAACTTGGGATTGGATCCATTTACTTGTAGAAAGCCACAAATCATCGTCATTGCTGAACAACTTGCCCTTTTCCCGAAATCCTTGTACGAAACGGGCATTGATATCGTAACGGTGGCCAGCCGCCGAAATCGTGCGGACGTTCTTTCACCAAAGGTTAAATCCTTAAACTACTTAAATAACATTCTTGTAAAAATCGAAGCAAACCTTGCTGGTGTAAGTGAAGCATTAATGTTGAACGATCAAGGATATGTAGCCGAAGGGTCTGCAGACAACATTTTCATTGTCAAAAAAGGAAAGATCCTTACTCCCCCAGGATATGTAGGAGCTCTTGAAGGGATCACACGTAATGCCATCATTGAAATCGCCGGTAAATTAGGGTTCGAGATGAAGGAAGAAGTCTTTACCCGTCATGATGTGTATACAGCGGATGAAGTGTTCTTAACAGGAACAGCCGCAGAAGTCATTGCCGTTGTAAAGGTTGACGGACGTATAATCGGTGAAGGAAAGCCTGGAAAGTATACTACCCAATTATTGCAGGAGTTCAGAAACACTGTCACGCAGGATGGAAGAAAAGTTTACAAACAAAATGCTCAAGTTGGCTGAGTTGGAGGTGATGACGTGCGAAGTGACATGATTAAGAAAGGAATCGATCGTGCTCCCCACCGCAGTTTACTATACGCAACGGGAGTCAAGCTCGAAGACATGGAAAAACCATTTATAGGGGTGTGCAACTCTTACATCGATATCATCCCCGGACATATGCATTTAAACGGATTTGCCCAGGTGGTGAAAGAAGCCATCCGGGAAGCCGGGGGGATCCCGTTCGAGTTCAACACAATCGGTGTTGACGACGGGATCGCCATGGGGCATATCGGGATGAGATACTCATTGCCAAGCCGGGAACTGATTGCCGATTCAGCAGAAACCGTCATCAACGCACACTGGTTCGACGGGGTGTTCTACATTCCGAACTGTGACAAGATCACACCGGGAATGCTCATGTCGGCAGTCCGAACCAATGTCCCTTCGGTCTTTGTATCGGGAGGGCCGATGGAAGCAGGGGTTTCCAGTGAAGGGAAGCCATTATCACTCGTATCCGTTTTTGAAGGAGTCGGCGCCCATCAATCAGGAAGGATGACGGCGGAACAGCTTCTTGATATTGAAGCTAATGCATGCCCGACCTGTGGATCATGCTCGGGGATGTTCACGGCGAACTCCATGAATTCCCTGATGGAGATGCTCGGAATGGCTCCTCCGGGAAATGGAACGATAGTAGCTACTTCTGAAGAACGTCACCAGTTAATCAAGGATGCAGCGAAATACCTCGTAGAAATGGTGAAAAAAGATATCAAACCGAGAGACATTATAACGGAAGACACCATCGACGATGCATTCGCGTTAGACATGGCCATGGGAGGTTCAACGAATACGGTCCTCCACACACTTGCGATTGCGAATGAGGCAGAAATCGATTACGACATCAATCGGATCAATAAAGTGGCAGAACGAGTGCCGTATTTATCCAAAATAAGCCCGGCATCTGATTACTCCATGCAGGATGTCCATAATGCCGGGGGGGTCAGTGCCATCATTAAAGAGCTATGTGAAATGGAAGCTGTACACAAAGATCGCATCACCGTTACCGGAAAGTCCCTTTATGAAAATGTGAAGGATGCCCATATACAAAATGATGACGTCATCCGGAAAAGGGAAAATGCCCACAGTCCAGTGGGAGGATTATCCGTCCTATTCGGGAATATCGCTCCAAACGGCGGTGTCATCAAGGTAGGGGCAGTCGATCCTTCCATTAAAACATTCATGGGTGAAGCGATTGTATATGAATCTCAGGACGACGCCCTTTCAGGCATTGAAAGTGGAGAAGTGAAAGAAGGTCATGTCGTGGTGATCAGGTATGAAGGACCAAAGGGTGGTCCTGGAATGCCGGAAATGCTGGCACCGACAGCAGCCATTGCAGGAAGGGGCCTTGAAAAGAAAGTGGCACTCATGACAGACGGCCGTTTTTCAGGAGCATCCCGGGGCATTTCAATCGGTCATGTCTCACCGGAAGCGGCTGAAGGGGGACCAATCGGAGTGGTGGAAAATGGGGATCCCATCTTCATTGATCTCACGAACCGGACGATTTCCCTTATGGTTTCTGAAGAAGAGTTGAAGTTCAGACAACAGGAGTGGGTACAGCCTCCTCCGAAAATTAAAAAAGGTTATCTTGCAAGATACGCAAAACTTGTTACATCAGCGAGTACAGGTGGAATCTTGAAAACGGAATAAAGGAAAGCGTTGAAGAGGTAAAAGGATTGGGAATCGTATTTTCAGAGAGCTGGTGGTGCTGCAAACCAGTAATACATCCAATACCGACATCCCCTCTGAGTGTCGTTCTGAACCGTGTAAGTAGGAACGATCGAGTAGATGATACTCGTTACAAAAACAAAGGCTGATGAAACCGATCAGCCTGCAAAGGGAGACGCAATGGCGTCTCTGAATTAGGGTGGTACCGTGGAAAGGATCGAAGACCTTTTCGCCCCTGCGAAGGATGAACTCTGTCGTAGTGGGTGAAAAGGTCTTTTTTGTTTGGGAAAGAGGATGAATAAAGCTCAGGTGATTCACCGCCTGCGCTTTAAGTATATCCAGCTCCGGCGGCTAGAGGCTCGAGGTCATAAATCAAACATACCAAAAAGGCAAAGAACGCCTTTCCGGCATGTTCGCTTTATGCTTGTCGCCTCTGAGCGAGCCGCCTTCGCTTTTAGTATATCCAGCTCCGGCGGCTAGAGGCTCGAGGTCATAAATCAAACATACCAAAAAGGCAAAGAACGCCTTTCCGGCATGTTCGCTTTATGCTTGTCGCCTCTGACCGAGCCGCCTGCGCTTTTAGTATATCCAGCTCCGGCGGCTAGAGGCTCGAGGTCATAAATCAAACATACCAAAAAGGCAAAGAACGCCTTTCCGGCATGTTCGCTTTATGCTTGTCGCCTCTGACCAAGCCGCCTGCGCTTTAAAAAAAAGGAGGAGATAGGCAATGAGAGCAAAAGTTGAAGCAGATCCGGCTTCACAGACACTAACAGAAAATGTCAACGGTGCTGATATGCTCATGAAAGCTTTGAAAGAGGAAAAGGTTGAAATTCTGTTTGGGTACCCCGGAGGAGCGGTCTTGCCGATTTACGATGCTCTATACAAAGCCCCGATCAAGCACGTTCTCGCTCGTCATGAGCAAGGCGCCATCCATGCGGCAGAAGGGTATGCCCGTGTCTCAGGGAGACCCGGGGTGGTCATTGCCACGTCAGGACCGGGAGCAACGAATCTAGTGACAGGGATTGCCGATGCCATGATGGATTCACTGCCTCTAGTAATTTTCACCGGGCAGGTGGCTTCAGGGGTCATCGGAACTGATGCCTTCCAGGAAGCGGATGTAGTCGGGATTACGATGCCGATCACCAAGCATAATTATCAGGTGCGTGATATTAAAGATTTACCGAGGATCGTGAAGGAAGCCTTTCATATCGCATCAACCGGCAGGCCTGGGCCGGTGCTTGTCGACATCCCGAAAGACTTGACCTTGCAGCAAGCTTATCCCGTACAGGATGTGGAGATGGATTTACCGGGATACCAGCCTAACTTCTATCCGAATCCACTCCAGATCAAGAAGCTGGTGGAAGCCATTAAAGTATCCAGGCAGCCGGTCATCCTGGCCGGGGCAGGCGTCCTTCACGGCAAGGCAACGGAAGAACTGAAGACTTTCGCAGAACAATATGACATCCCGGTGATCCACACCCTCTTAGGTTTAGGTGGTTTTCCGGCAGATCACCCGTTGTTTCTCGGTATGGCCGGGATGCATGGATGTTATGCAAGCAATATGGCCCTCCACGAATGTGACTTGCTCATCAATATTGGTGCCCGTTTCGACGACAGGTTGACTGGGAACCTCACAACCTTTGCGCCGAGGGCCAAGGTTGTCCATATCGATATCGATCCCGCGGAGATCGGTAAGAATGTCAAAACACAAATTCCGATCGTAGCCGATGCCAAACAGGCACTTGGAAAACTCCTTCAACATGAAGAAGAGAAGCCCGATTTCAATGCCTGGCATCATCATCTTAAGTCATACAAAAGGGAATATCCTTTTTGGTATAACCAGTCCCACGATGTTCTGTCACCTCAACGCCTCATCGAGCAGGTGTATGAGATGACAAACGGAGAAGCGGTTGTCACAACAGACGTGGGACAGCATCAGATGTGGGCGGCACAGTATTACTCTTTTAAAAAGCCGAATAATTGGGTCACTTCCGGAGGCCTTGGCACGATGGGATTCGGGTTTCCGGCAGCAATCGGGGCTCAGTTAGCGGACCCTACAAAGACAGTGGTTGCCTTTGTAGGGGATGGTGGATTCCAGATGACCCTTCAAGAGCTGGTTCTCTTAAAAGAGTTAAACCTTCCCGTTAAAGTAGTTCTACTCAATAACGGTACTCTTGGAATGGTGAGGCAGTGGCAGGAAACATTCTTTGAAGAGAGATATTCCCAATCGGTGTTTTCCACCCAGCCAGACTTTGTAAAGCTGGCTGAATCATACGGAATCAAAGGTTATCGGGTTAAAACCCAGGAAGAAGTGGACTTTGTTTTAAAAGAAGCCTTAACGAGTGATGAACCAGTGCTCATCGATTGCTTGGTGAATCCGAAGGAAAATGTCTACCCGATGGTAGCTCCAGGAAAAGGATTACACGAAATGTTAGGAGTGAAACCATGAGGAAACGGATTGTAACGGCTCTCGTTCATAACCGGAGTGGTGTCTTGAACCGGGTGACCGGATTGTTTACAAAGCGTCAGTTCAACATTGAAAGTATTTCAGTCGGATACACAGAAACGGAGGGGATTTCGAGGATGACCTTTGTTGTCAATGTAGAAGACGATCGCAAAATCGAGCAGCTGTTAAAACAGCTTCATAAACAAATTGATGTCCTCAAGGTATCCGACATCACGGATCAAGGAGTCGTCGCAAGGGAATTGGTACTCATCAAGGTATTGAGTACAGGACAGACCCGATCTGAAATCAATGGAATCGTAGAACCTTTCAGAGCCGCCATCATCGATGTGGCAAGGGATAGCGTAACCGTCCAGGTAACAGGGGAAACCTCCAAGATAGAAGCCATCATCGATTTGTTAAGACCCTACGGAATCAAAGAAATCGCCCGAACAGGCATCACGGCTTTTGCAAGGGGAAATGGAAAGTCGGTCACGGACCTGAAGCAGTATTCGATTGTGAATTAGAAGTAGTCTAAAAAACTTATTATTCAAAAAATGGAGAGGATGAGGGAATTGGTAAAGGTATATTATAACGGAGATGTAAATGAAGAGGTTTTAAAAGGGAAGAAGGTAGCGGTAGTCGGTTATGGATCACAGGGTCACGCACATGCCCAGAACCTGAAGGAAAGCGGATTTGATGTTGTAGTCGGATTAAGAAAAGGGAAGTCATGGGAGCAGGCGGAAAAAGACGGATTCGATGTCTACTCCGTCCGGGAGGCAAGTGAACAGGCGGACGTCATCATGGTTCTCCTGCCGGATGAGCATCAGCCGAAAGTGTATGAGGCAGAAATCAAGCCTGCATTGTCTAGAGGGAAAGCACTGGCATTTGCACACGGATTTAATATCCATTTCCATCAAGTCGTTCCCCCGGAAAATGTAGATGTTTTCCTGGTAGCACCGAAAGGACCGGGACACCTGGTAAGGAGGACATTTGAAGAAGGAGCTGGAGTTCCCGCACTCTATGGAGTTTATCAAGATGCGACAGGCCAAGCCGCTGAACTTGCGCTTGCGTATGCAAAAGGTGTAGGGGCAGGACGCGCAGGAATCCTGGAAACATCCTTCCAGGAAGAAACGGAAACCGACCTGTTCGGGGAACAAGCAGTCCTTTGCGGAGGAGTGACTTCTCTAGTCAAAGCAGGATTCGAAACGCTCGTCGAAGCAGGTTATCAGAAAGAAGTCGCCTATTTCGAGTGTTTACATGAACTGAAACTGATTGTTGACCTGATGTATGAGCAGGGATTAGAAGGAATGCGCTACTCGATCTCCGACACAGCACAATGGGGAGACTTCGTTTCTGGACCACGGGTGGTGAACGAAGAAACGAAAGCCCGCATGAAGGAAGTATTAGCGGATATCCAAACAGGAAAATTTGCGAAGGGATGGATCCTGGAGAACCAGGCGAATCGCCCGGAATTCAATGCCATTAATCAGCGTGAAAGCCAGCATCCGATCGAAGTCGTTGGAAGAGAGCTGCGTAAAATGATGCCATTTGTACAGAAACCTTCTACTAAAGAAAAGGAAGTGGTTGCGAGTGCGAACCATTGAAATTTTTGACACAACTCTACGGGACGGTGAACAGTCAGCGGGTGTAAATCTTAATACGATTGAAAAGATCGAAGTGGCGAAACAGTTGGAAAGGCTGGGAGTGGACATCATTGAAGCCGGGTTTCCTGCCGCTTCAAAAGGAGATTTCGATGCCGTGCAGCGGATCGGTTCCACGATCAAGAACAGCTCGGTTACAGGTCTGGCGCGAGCTCAGCAGCGGGATATCGATGCAGTTTGGGAGGCTCTTAAGGGTACTTCAGAACCAAGATTGCATGTATTCCTTGCAACCTCACCGATTCACATGACCCATAAGTTAAAGATGTCACCGGATCAGGTCATTGATACAGCCGTTCAGGCCGTACAATACGCGAAGAAATTTTTCCCGGTTGTTCAGTGGTCGGCAGAGGATGCGTGCCGGACAGACTTGAATTTCTTAGTGAAGATCATGGAGAAGGTCATTGCAGCAGGTGCTTCCGTCATTAACCTCCCCGACACGGTAGGGTATATCACCCCTCATAAATACGGTGAATTGTTTCGGTACGTAAGAGAAAATGTTCCGAACATCGACGGAGTAAAGCTATCGGCTCATTGTCATGATGATTTGGGGATGGCTACAGCCAATTCACTGGCTGCCATTGAAAACGGAGCCGATCAAATTGAAGGAACGATCAATGGGATTGGGGAAAGGGCTGGAAATGCAGCTCTGGAAGAAATTGCAGTGGCTCTTAGAATCCGGGAAGATTTTTACCGAGCCACCACCCGCCTGAAACTGGATGAAATTAAGAAAACAAGCTCTCTTGTCAGCAAGCTTACGGGGATGAGAGTACCAGCAAACAAAGCAGTAGTAGGTGATAATGCATTCGCTCATGAGTCAGGTATTCATCAGGACGGAATGTTGAAGGAAAAAACAACCTATGAAATCATCACCCCTGAACTGATTGGAGTGAATGCAACCCGACTGGTGCTGGGAAAACACTCAGGACGTCATGCCTTTAAAAATAAAGTGGTTGAATTGGGATTTGAACTTTCAGATGAGAAGCTTAATGAAGCATTTCATGCATTCAAGGATCTGGCGGATAAGAAGAAGGAAATCGTCGATGAAGATCTCTTTAGCATTCTGACGAATAAACAAACGGAAATGACCGGTGGAGTCGGCTATACATTAGAAAGAATGCAGGTTCAATATGGCATGGACAATATCCCGACGGCCACGATCGAATTGAAGTTTGAGGACGGAAGTGTCACCCGCCTTGCTTCGACGGGATCGGGAAGCGTGGAAGCCATCTACAATACTATTGAGAAAATCCTTCCAGGTCCATCCAAATTGCTTGATTACAAGATTAATTCAGTCGGCGGCGGACGTGATGCTCTTGCAGAAGTATACGTCCGACTTGAGTATAACGGAGAAAAGACAAGTGGACGCGGAACCGCCCAGGATGTTTTGGAAGCATCAGCCCGTGCTTATTTAAACGCTGTGAATCGATCCCGACAGCGGTCATCGTCCAGGGAAAAAGAAGCGGTGGAAGCCAGCCTATAACCGATGGGAGCCTTGAGATTCAAGGTTCCTCATTCAAACCCAAAAAACAGGAGGTAATTCTAATGAAGAAAAAAATCGCTGTACTACCAGGAGATGGAATCGGTCAAGAGATTATGGACGGGGCATTAGAAGTACTGAAGGCAGTAGGTGATTGGTTCAACCATGAATTCGAAGTGGAGAAAGGACACATCGGCGGATCTGCCGTTGATCGCTTCGGTACACCATTACCTCCTGAAACGATCAAGCTTTGTAAAGGAAGTGACGCCGTTTTATTAGGAGCTGTAGGAGGTCCGAAATGGGAGCATCTTCCGAAAGAACTACGTCCTGAAAAAGGTCTCCTGGAGATCCGCAAAGAGTTCGAGCTATTCGCGAATCTGAGACCGGTGAAAGCATTTGAAAGTTTACTTGGTGCATCTCCGCTTAAAAGGGAGATTGTAGAAGAAGTAGATTTAGTGATTGTCAGGGAACTGACCGGAGGACTGTACTTCGGTCAGCCTTCCGGTCGCCAAGGGAAGAGAGACGAAGTAGCAGTTGACACCCTTGTATATGAAAAAAGTGAAATCGAACGAATCGTTCATAAAGCATTTAAGCTGGCACAGAAACGCAAGAAAAAGTTAACGTCCGTAGACAAGGCCAACGTCCTGGAAACAAGTCGTATGTGGCGGGAAGTCGTGAATGAAGTAGCTCAGGAATATCCGGATGTGGAAGTGGAACACATGCTGGTCGATGTGGCTGCCATGAAGCTGATGTATCAGCCGAAGCAATTCGATGTGCTTGTGACTGAGAATATGTTCGGGGATATTCTGAGTGACGAAGCCTCCATGATTACAGGTTCACTGGGGATGCTGCCTTCAGCAAGCCTTCGGGGAGACTCCTTCGGTCTTTACGAACCGGTTCACGGATCGGCCCCTGATATCGCTGGAAAAGGAAAAGCCAATCCACTGGCTATGATTCTATCGGTTGCCATGATGCTTAGACATTCCTTCGGCTTAAAAGAAGAGGCAGAAATGATAGAAATGGCGGTTCAGGAAGTGCTGAATGCAGGATACCGGACAGGAGACCTTTGGACGATGGGGCAGGGAACCGTCGTTGGAACGGGTTCTATGAGCCAGTTGGTTGTAGAGAGGCTGGAAGCGGATCATGCCCTGTCTTCCATCCTGGCAGCTTACTTGTAATGTTGTGGAAATAAACCTCCACTCACTTACCGACAACTTCACCAATACAGTCTTAACTAAATTAAAATCTTACTAAACCAGGAGGGAGCTCATGGCAGGGAAAAATATCATCGAAAAGATATGGGAAAAGCATATTGTACACAGAGAAGAAGGAAAGCCGGATCTATTGTATATTGATCTGCACCTTGTACATGAAGTAACGTCTCCCCAAGCATTTGAAGGGCTGCGCTTAAAAAATCGCAAGGTGCGGAGACCGGATTTAACCTATGCCACAATGGACCACAATGTTCCGACAAGGGAGCGCCACATCATCCGGGATGAAACCGCCCGGCTGCAAATGGATACCTTAAAGAAAAACTGCGAGGAGTTTGGTGTCACTTTATCCGATATTCACCATCCTGATCAAGGAATTGTCCACGTCATCGGACCTGAGCTAGGTCTGACACAACCGGGAAAAACGATTGTTTGTGGAGACAGTCATACTTCAACCCATGGGGCATTCGGAGCACTGGCATTCGGGATCGGAACGAGTGAAGTCGAGCATGTTATGGCAACCCAAACCCTCTGGCAATCAAAGCCGAAAACTCTTCAGGTGGAAGTGACGGGAGAGTTGGGGTTCGGTGTCACAGCCAAAGATGTGATCTTAAACATCATTTCTACTTACGGGGTAGGATTTGGAACTGGATATGTCATCGAATTCACCGGTGATGTGATTCGCAATCTTTCCATGGAAGAAAGAATGACCGTCTGTAATATGAGCATTGAAGCAGGGGCGAAAGCCGGGTTGATCAGTCCTGACGAGACGACCTTTGAGTATTTAGAAGGGAGAGAATATCTTCCTAAGGATAAATCGTTCCAACAGTGCAAGGAGGAATGGCAATCACTAACAAGCGACAGCGATGCGGCCTATAACCACAAAATCGTTGTAAAGGGTGAAGAAATTGAACCGCATGTCACTTGGGGAACGAATCCTGGAATGGGCGCCGGGATTTCGAGGTCCGTCCCTCATCCAGAATTGTACGAAGATCCTTCTGATAGAGAAGGGATTGAGCGGGCTCTTCATTACATGGGGCTCGAAGCGGGGATGAGGATTGAAGACATTGAGGTTGATTATGTGTTCATCGGTTCCTGTACGAATTCCCGTTTGAGTGACTTGAGAGCTGCGGCAGAAGTGGTGAAGGGCCATAAAGTTAAGGAGGGCGTCACCGCTTTGGTTGTGCCGGGTTCTTATAAAGTGAAAAAAGAGGCCGAAGTGGAAGGATTGGATATGATCTTCAAAGAAGTTGGTTTTGAATGGAGGGAAGCGGGCTGCAGCATGTGCCTGGCCATGAATGACGACATCGTTCCACCGGGCAAGCGCTGTGCATCTACCTCCAACCGAAACTTTGAAGGACGGCAGGGAAATGGTTCGAGAACCCATTTACTGAGTCCGTCCATGGCAGCGGCAGCGGCAGTGACAGGTAAACTGACAGATGTACGAAAACTTGAAAAAATGCCGATTTCATAGGAGGTGCAAAGGTGGCAATTAATCATGTGGAAGGTACCGTGTTTCCTCTCAGGAGAGACAATGTAGACACGGATCAAATTATTCCGAAGCAGTTTTTAAAAAGGATCGAACGAAAAGGATTCGGACAGTACTTATTTTATCATTGGAGGTTTGAAGACGATGGAAAGTCCCTGAGAAAGGACTTCTTATTGGATACACCTCAATACCGGGATGCTGAGGTTCTTCTTGGCGGGAAAAACTTTGGTTGCGGTTCCTCTAGGGAACACGCACCTTGGGCCCTTCAAGACTATGGATTTCAAGTGATCATTGCAAAGAGCTTCGCTGATATTTTTTATAACAATTGTTTGAAAAACGGTATCCTTCCGATTCAACTGGAGGAAAGAACAGTCGACGCTCTTCTGAAAAATGAGAGTCAGGTAGATTTATATAAAATAGAAGTGTCACTTGAACATCAGACGATTTGTGACTCGGAAGGGTTCCGTGTTTCCTTTGATATCGATCCATATTGGAAAACGATGCTTCTAAAAGGACTGGATGAAATCGATTTGACATTGCATTACGGTAAAAATATCGAAGACTACGAAAAAAAATATGAGGTGAGTGACTTGGGAATTTAATGGATAATACTGAAGTTGTAGAAGCGATGGAACGAATCAGTCATCAGGTGCATCGAACACCGTTAAAGCAATCATCAACGCTGAATATGTTCACTGGTGGAGAGGTCTATTTGAAAATGGAGAATCTGCAGCGGACAGGGTCATTCAAAGTGAGAGGCGCCATGAATAAAATCATGTCATTGTCTGAAAGAGAGGCGGGAATGGGCATCATTGCTGCATCGGCAGGGAATCATGCCCAGGGTGTGGCGCTGGCTGCCTCTAAGCGGGGGGTACCGTCTAAAATCTTCATGCCAAAGCGCACGCCTTCTACTAAAGTTGCGGCAACAAAACATTACGGAGCTGAAATCGTTTTAACAGGAGACACCTATCAGGAAGCCTACGGGGCAGCGCTTGAGGAGAAAATTAAAAACGGCTCGACGTATGTTCATGCATTTGATGATTATAAGGTGATGGCTGGACAAGGAACAGTCGCACTTGAAATGCTTCAACAGCTCAGTGATTTAGACATGATCCTCGTCCCTGTTGGCGGCGGTGGTTTGCTGGCAGGGATGGCACTCGCCGTAAAGGCCTTTAATCCCCGAGTACAAATTGTAGGCGTGCAGGCACTGGGAGCGCCGGCTACGTATAACTTTTTTACAGGAAGAAACAAAGGATCCCTTGAGCATGTTCACACCATCGCTGATGGGATTCTCGTCAAGAGGCCGGGAGAGCTTACGTTTCCGATCATTCGTCAGTATGTAGACGATATGGTCACGGTTACGGATGAAGAAATCTCCTATAGCATCATGTTTATGCTTCAACGGGAAAAAACTCTGGTTGAAGGCGCAGGGGCAGCTTCCTTAGCGGCGGCCATGTGCCAAAAGGTCAAGGTGGAGGGCAAGAAAGTCGGCTGTGTCATCAGTGGCGGAAATGCCGATCCAAGTAAGATTCCCGTATATCGTGATTTATCCAAAATGGCGAGACAGCTGCACCATATTGTGTAAAAGAAGGGCGGCTCTTAACTACATTGTTAGTTAGGAGCGGTCCTCTGTTTATAAGGTTTGGAGTTAGTTAAAATAATTCTTCCAATCTAAGAAAAATGAAAACTCTTACATTCTGAAAATACGCAAAAACCTATTGTAATAGGTAATTTTTTCAACTATAATGTCCACTATACAAGAACAAATGTACATCAGAAATAAACAAACGGAGGTTTTCGGCTAATGGAATCAATTTCAATCGGACTTTTAGGACTTGGAACAGTGGGAGCGGGAGTGGTGAAGATTGTAGAGAATCATCAGGATAAACTGTCCCATCAAATCGGCTGCCCGGTAACGGTAAAAAAAGCCCTCGTTCAGGATTTAGAAAAAGATAGGGGACTGGATATTGAAAACAGCATACTGACCTTAAATCCTGAGGAAGTCCTGTTTGATCCTGAAATTGATATTGTGGTCGAGGTCATGGGTGGAATCGAAGCGACGAAGGAACATCTCCTTCATGCTTTAAACCAGAAGAAGCATGTCGTCACCGCAAATAAGGATCTCATGGCTCTCCACGGACCGGAATTATTAAAAGCAGCCTCTGAAAATGGCTGTGACTTATTCTACGAAGCAAGCGTAGCAGGAGGCATCCCGATTTTAAGAAGTTTGGTAGATGGTCTAGCTTCTGACCGCATCACCAAAATGATGGGAATCGTCAACGGTACGACCAACTTCATTTTGACAAAGATGACAAAAGAGGGACGGACCTTCGATGATGTATTGAAGGAAGCTCAGGATCTTGGCTATGCTGAAGCAGATCCGACGGCAGATGTCGGCGGGCTGGATGCTGCAAGGAAAATGGCTATCCTTTCAACACTGGGGTTTTCCATGAACGTGGATCTGGCCGATGTGAAAGTGAAAGGCATCACGGAAGTAACTGGGAATGATATTCAATATGCTGAACAGTTTGGGTATACAATGAAGCTCATCGGTTACGCTCACCGTGAAGGGGAGAAAGTCGAGGTAAGCGTTGAGCCTACCCTTCTACAAAATGAACATCCCCTTGCCTCCGTACATGACGAATATAACGCCGTGTATGTGTACGGAGAAGCAGTAGGGGAGACGATGTTTTATGGACCAGGTGCAGGCAGTCTGCCAACGGCGACAGCCGTCGTTTCAGATATGGTAGGAATCATGAAAAATATGAGGCTTGGCGTTACGGGAAAGAGTGCTGTGAACCCGCAGTTCCCGAAGAGACTAAAAGAACGGGATGAAATTCATTCAAAATATTTCCTGCGATTGCACGTTCAAGACGAAGTAGGCGTATTAGCTAAACTGACGTCCATCTTCTCAAATCACGGAGTCAGCTTCGAGAAAATACTTCAGAACCCACTGGACAGTGAAGAGTTTGCCGAAATCGTTCTAGTGACTCATAAGGCTTCTTTGGATCATTACGAGGATATTTTAATGGAGTTGAAGGATTATGAAGCGATTCAATCGATTGAAAGCTCATACCGCGTAGAAGGAGGAGAAAAAGGATGAGGTGGAAAGGATTACTGGAGCAGTATAAAGAACATCTTCCATTAAATGCGGATACTCCCCTTTTAAGCTTGAACGAAGGAAACACCCCGTTGATCGAGCTGAATTCCTTGTCCAAGGAATGGGGCATCGAACTTTATGCAAAGGTGGAGGGAGCTAATCCGACAGGGTCCTTTAAAGACCGGGGAATGGTACTTGCAGTTGCAAAGGCGGTGGAATCCGGCAGTTCAACGGTCATTTGTGCATCGACGGGAAATACAAGTGCTTCTGCTGCGGCCTATGCAGCGAGGGCGGGGATCAAATGCATCGTCGTCATCCCAGAGGGGAAAATCGCTCAAGGGAAATTGGCTCAAGCTGTCATGTACGGGGCCGAAATCATTGCAATCGAAGGCAATTTTGATGAAGCACTCGAGATTGTACGTGAGTTAAGCAAAACCGAATCCGTCACCCTCGTGAATTCAGTGAATCCATATCGATTAGAAGGGCAGAAAACAGCTGCTTTCGAGGTCATTGAAGGGTTAGGTGGAGCTCCTGATGTGCTTTCGATCCCAGTCGGAAATGCAGGGAACATTTCAGCATACTGGAAGGGATTTAAAGAATATTCAGATCGAAACGCTACTGCACTGCCTCGAATGTTTGGCTTTGAAGCCTCTGGGGCTGCAGCTCTCGTCCATGACCGCGTATTTCCCCAGCCTGAAACGATTGCCACTGCGATCCGGATCGGAAACCCGGCAAGCTGGACATTGGCCGTTGACGCGTTGAAAGAATCAAACGGACACATCGATGAAGTGACGGATGAAGAAATCCTGGAAGCCTATCAGCTTATGGCCAGGAAAGAAGGGCTCTTCGCAGAGCCGGCTTCGTGTGCTTCCATCGCAGGAGTAAAGAAAGCATTGGAGAAGGGTCTGCTTGAACAAGGGTCGAAGGTAGTCGCAGTACTGACGGGGAATGGTCTGAAAGATCCGGTTACTGCTATGGAGTGCAGCCCGGTCTCACCGGTGAAGCTTCCCAACGATCGTGAACTTGTGAAGGATTATATTAAAGGAACGATAGGGGTATGAAAAGCCGGGAAGCACGCTCTTGGAAAATTGTCGTCCCGGGAAGTACGGCTAATTTAGGTGCCGGATTTGATTCGCTTGGTTTGGCTTTAAATGTATTTTTAACCGTTGAGGCCCATGAAGCTGACGCTTGGATGGTGATACCATTGTCATCGGCCCTTAAGGTCTTTCCGGCTGATGATTCTCATTTCATTGTAGAAGTGGTAAAGGAGGTGGCGGATGAATATGGAAAGAAGCCGGCTCCGTGCCATTTGTATGTATCAAGTGATATCCCTTTGACAAGGGGGCTCGGATCCAGTGCAGCCGCTGTCGTGGCAGGAATAGAACTCGCAAATGCATTATGCGGCCTTAACCTGACTCAGGAAAAGAAGCTGGCCATTGCAAATCGGTATGAAGGCCATCCAGATAATGTCGGGGCGTCACTATACGGGGGGTTTGTCGTCAGCTGTCAGCATGAAAAAGGCGTTAACCTGGTGACAGTGCCTGACCTTCCGATTGAAGTGGTATGTGTCATCCCGAAAGCGGAGTTGAAAACATCAGATTCGAGAAATGTCCTTCCGTCCACTCATTCATTTACAGAATCCGTACAGGCTGGAGCGATATCAAATGTGTTAGTAGCAGCGTTTTTAACCGGTGATTGGGAAATGGTCGGGAAAATGATGAAGCGTGATCGATATCATCAGCCTCACCGGAGAAAGCTGCTTCCCCATTACGATGCAGTAGAAGAAGTGGCGGATCGATTCGGTGCTTTCGGTGTTGCTCTAAGCGGTGCCGGCCCGACGATAGCCTGCTTTGTGGAACGGGAAGCAAGTGAGTGGCTTTTCCGTCAACTCGAACAATCATTCCCGACCATGAACGTCCGCAAACTATCCATCTCCCAAAAGGGAAGCAGCATCACCATCCATCAACCAAAGGTCCGTCCCTCATCGCTTTAAACCAGTGAGGGACGGACCTTGTTGTTGTTTCGCTATTTTTCTAGGGTGATCATAAAACAATTCTCTTTTTCATTGACATGCAAGCTGTAGGTGGATGGATATATCATGCCCATTTCATCCCGAATTTCCTTGGGAATATGGACTGTTCCTTTTTCTGAGATGTAGCGTTGGTTATGGGTGGAGTCCTTCAAGGCTTGCTTAATATAGAGGCAATGGTTTTGATAGACGAGCTCTGCAAGTTTTCCCGGCAACAGGCCAAACTTCTGTCTCCACTTACGGGGAAGTGTAATCGTGCCGTTTTTACTGAATGGTTTGCTTCCATACATCATATGTAACATTCGCATCACCTGCTTTCCCTATCATATCTTCTCTTTTTACCTTCGCTATGAAAAATAAACGTAAATTTCAAAGATTAGGAAAAAGGACGGAGGACCTCTATTTGAATAGGGGTATTAGAAAGATATAATCAGCAATTTGAAAGGGTGGAGGGCGATTAAGGGTGAACAGATCCATGGAATCCGCAGGTTCATCTTATGATTTTTTCTCATCACACTGGCTCCTTATGTTATTATTATGTGTGTTGTTCAAGTAATTGAAACCAAAGAAAATACTTCTAATTTCAATCCTATGAAAATTTTATGATAAATGGGTAAGAACTGAGAAACCATAGGGGAAAGACTATTTGAATTTAGGTGAACATCACATAATGAAACAAGCGAAAGATATTGCCTTAAAAATATCCGTCACCTATGTATTGTTAGGCGCATTATGGATTGTGCTATCGGATTATGCTTCCATGATCATTGCACATGAAAAGCTTAGTATGTATATTTATTTTCAGCGCTATAAGGGCTGGTTATTTACATTTGTTACAGGTATCATCATTTTTTTTCTGATATACCGCAGGACTAAAGATCTCTTTCTTTCCAATGAGCAATTGTCGAAAAAAGAGAAGCAGCTCCAAATAAGGAATCAGCATTACCATTCATTGTTTGAACAAAACCCCGATGCCGTCTTAGAGCTGAGTTTAGATGGGAATGTCGTATCAGTAAACGCAGAAGCTGAGGGCTTGCTTGAATTCACACATCAAGAGCTGGAGGAAGTGAAATTCAGTAAGTTCTTGGATGACGAAGAATTGAAGCGCGTCAGAGAATACTTTTTCGTCACGTTCAATGGATTGGCATCCACCTTTGAAACGAAGATCCACATCGGCGATTATAAGAGAAAGCTCCTGCGATGCTCCCTCGTTCCGATTATCATTAATCGAGAGGTGACAGGGATGTTCGCAATTGCAAGGGATATCACCTTGAATCGGGAAAATGAAGAAATGGTCGTTGCATCTGAAAAACTTTCCGTCATTGGCCAATTAGCAGCTGCCGTTGCCCATGAAATCCGCAACCCGCTCACCTCTCTAAAGGGATTCATCCAACTTATGCAGACGACTGAAACCATTAACCATGATCATTTGAACATTATGCTCTCTGAAGTGGATCGAATTGACTTGATTTCAGGCGAGATGCTGATACTTGGAAAACAACAGGAAACACACTTCCGTAGTGAGAAACTCGATGATATCCTCCAGCAGGTCCTGGTCCTGATGGAAGCACAGGCTAATCTTGATAATGTGTCCATTACATATATGAACCTGTCTGAAAAACCTTTGTATGTGTTAGGGGAATCAAACCAGCTTAAACAGGTTTTCATCAATATCATTAAGAATGCCGTGGAAGCGATTCCTACATGCATGGATGGCAGGGTTTTAATCACCTTGGAAGAGCAGGGGACGAACGCTCAGGTAATCGTAAAGGATAATGGAGTCGGGATGGAGCCTGAAAGAATCGAACATCTTGGTGAGCCGTTTTATTCGACGAAAGAAAAAGGTACAGGCCTGGGACTTGCCGTATGCCTGAAAATCATCCAGCGCCATAAAGGAAATATACATTTTCAAAGTGAGAAAGAAAAGGGAACGGCAGTGGAAATCAGTTTACCTATTGAGGGGGATGAGGATCCTTCTGCCATTGCTGATTAAGAAAGGACGAATCAAATGAATTCACTATCAAACATGATTAATTCCCCGGCTCTACAAAAAAACTGGGAAGAATCAGGATTTACTGCGTTTACACCCGTACAGGAAAAAGTTGTACCCCTTATCATGGAAGGGAAAGATGTTGTTTGTGAATCACCTACGGGAACTGGAAAGACACTGGCATATTTACTGCCGATCATCCAGGCAATGGACCCATCCAGAAAACAGGCACAAGCTGTCATCCTTGCGCCATCAAGAGAGCTAGTCATGCAGATCCACCAGGAAATCCAGAAATGGGCAAAGGGGACTGACGTAACGAGTGCTGCCTTCATCGGAGGGGCGAACATTAAAAAGCAAGTCGAGAAGCTGAAGAAAAAGCCACATATCGTAGTCGGAACAACGGGTCGACTGATCGAATTGATGAAAATGAAAAAACTGAAGATGCATGAAGTGAAAACCATCATCGTTGATGAGTTTGATTTAATGATTTCATCAGAACATATCCGGGAAGTGAAGGATATCATCAAATCGACATTAAAAGAGAGGCAGGTCCTATTTTTCTCTGCTACGTTATCGGATGAAACAGAGCAGGTAGCTGAATCCCTGTTGCAGAATCACGAGACCGTCAAAATGGAAACCAATCTTGACAATTCGAAAGTGGACCATGTCTTTGTATATAGTGAGCTGCGGGATAAGATGGAAGCCCTCAGAAGCATTTCTTATTTCAAAGGGATTAAAGCACTTGTATTCTTTAATCAATTGGAAAAGCTCTCTGAAATGGAAGAGAAGCTTAAATATAAGGGGGTCGAGCTCGAAGTACTCGCAGGAGAATCGAACAAGATGGAGCGTAAGCAATCCCTGGACCGTTTCCGCTCAGGGAAAGTGTCCATGCTTCTGACAACTGACGTTGCGGCGCGCGGTCTTGATATCACGGATGTCACCCACGTGATCCATTTCGACTTCCCGAGTGACACGAAGCAATACATCCACCGTTCAGGAAGAACCGGCCGCATGGGGGCAGAAGGAACCGTCATCTGTCTCGTATCGAAGCGTGAACTGAGCTTCCTTGAAAAACTAAGCAAAGAACTCAACCTCCCATTCGAGGAAAAAACCATCCGCGGTGGCGGACTACAAAAACCAGAAACAAAATAACAATAAAGGTCCGTCCCCGGATATGAGGGACGGACCTCTATTTATTTTCCGTTCTGCGACTACTTTTCAAACACAATCTTACCATCCATCAGTGTCATCCACACATTCATCTCAAGGATTTCCTCCGAATCAACATCGAATGGATTTCGGTCCAAAACGACTAAATCAGCTTTCTTTCCTGCTTCGATCGTGCCTAACTCATGTTCCCGAAAGTTTCCGTAGGCAGGGGATTTCGTGTAATGGATCAGGGCGTGTGCCAATGAAATTTTCTCATGAGGATTCCATCCGCCAAGAGGAGAACCGTCTTCGTGCTTCCGGGTGACGGCCCTGTATAGACCGGGCATTGGATTCAAATCCACAATTGGAAAGTCCGTACCGAAGGCAATGCACGCGTTATTCTGTTGCAATGAGCCGATCGGCCAAGTGTATCGTGCACGCTCCATGCCAAGTCTGTCCAAATAGGCATGGGTATCCATCGAACCAGACGTGAGATGCTCAGGCTGGATGGATGCAATGACTCCAAGTTTGGCAAATCGCTCGAAATCGTGTGGATCGCACACTTCAATATGCTCGATCGTATGCCTTGAGTCCCGGGTTCCATTGACATTCCGTGCATGCTCATACACATCCAGGCCTAATCGGACTGCCGCATCCCCGCATGCATGCAGGCGGATCCTGAACCCTTCCCGGTCAGCATCCTCGATCCATTTTCGATAAACATCGGGTTCAAAAATGGTTCCACCTGTTTCCTTGGGGCGATCAGCATAGGGCTGAAGCAGATAACCGGTATACGTCAGGGGGACACCATCCAGAAACTGCTTCAATCCTGAAAATTGAAGCTTATCTGACTGATACTTCTCTCTAAAATAAATACCGCGTTCAAGATTACCATCCAGCACATCAAGGAAATGAATGCGAGTCGTCAGCAACCCTTTTTCCTCAAATGTTTGATAGAAGCCTGGATCCCCTAAAGTATAACCGGGAAGAGGAAGCATATCGGAGACGGAAGTGATCCCGCAGGATGCCGTCTTCTTCAACATGCCGTTCATCAATCTTGTTTTCACTTTTTTATCAAATGTGAAAGCATCCACCACATACTGTACAGCCGTCTCATATAGAAAGCCGGTTGGTTCACCTTGATCATCTTTTTCGATCTTACCGAAGGGAGGTTCGGGTGTATCCCGGTGAATCCCCAATTTCTCCAGGGCAGCCGAATTCAACCAGGCGCTGTGAGCTTCTTCATTAAGAAGTACAACAGGGCGGTGGGGCAGGTACTGATCTAATGAATGGCGAGTCGGAAGAGTCTGCCCTGGCCAGCGAACATGATGCCATCCGAATCCAAGCACCCATTCCTCATCGGGGTTTTCCCGGGCATACTCTGCCACCATCTTCGCCGTCAATTCCTCTGTAGACCCGAAAGTCAGTTGGCAAAAACCCTCAAACATCGCTCCCAAAAACCAGTGAAGGTGAAAATCATGAAACCCTGCTGCTACTAGACGGTTTCCTACGTCCCATACTTCCGTGTATGGCCCTGCAAAACTCTCGATCTCCGAACGGGGACCGACACCAATGATCACGTCATCTTTCAACGCCACAAAGCCATCGATGGGGGAAACTGTATTTCCGGTGAATAGGGCAGTACTTACCAAAATTTTTTCGGCTTTCATCGAAATTCCCATCCTTTTTAGTCTATTACATCGATTGTAACCAGATTAAGGAAAGAACACAAACTGCAATTTTATGAAAATTTTCTCTTTCAAGAAGGCATTGGAAAATCCAATGTTGAATACATAAGGAGAACAAGGAGAAAAGGAGAATGAGTATGTTGACACGAACCTTTCCGGCACTTGAAACAGAAAGATTTCGCTTACGGCAGATGGAAGAAGGGGATGCACCCCATGTTTTTGATTATTTCTCAAAAGATGAAGTGACCCGATATTATGATCTGGAATCGTTTCATGATGAAAAACAAGCAGTAGAGATCATCGAGAGTTGGAACAATAGGTTTCATATAAATGAAGGAATCCGTTGGGGGATTGCGCTAAAGGCATCAAACAAGATTATCGGGAGCTGCGGATTTCACGAATGGGAAAAAGAACATTTTAAAGCCGAGATAGGTTTTGAGGTTCATCCGTCCCATTGGAGACAAGGAGTCATAACAGAGGTATTACGACCGATCCTGAAATACGGTTTTGAAGAAATGGATCTCAATCGGATTGAAGCGTATTACGATCCCGAAAATGTGGCCTCGAAGAGAAGTCTTGAAAAAGCAGGGTTTACGTTTGAAGGTGTTTTACGAAAAGCGGCATTTGAAAAAGGCATCTTTTGTGATGCGGCTGTCTGCTCGCTGTTAAAAGAAGAATTTTGACCACAAATTTAAGACGCTGCTTATGTCTTTATCACATAAACAGCGCCTTAACTTAAGTAACCCTTATTCAATTAACTTTACTATCCTTTCTTACTAATACACATACTTAACATTCAATTTAATTAATGGTCTTGCATGTAATATTTAGTTTATTTTCATTTTGCTTATGATTTTCCCACACACCTACATGTTACGAAGATAGTTTTCACAGGCTATCCTCTTGCGTACCATGATGTAGCATGCTTCGCTTGCACTCTTCATTGGAATCATCTCCTGAAATAAGATTGCGCATTCCCGCATATCCACACATCTTGAAATCAGTTTTCACGGGCCGATCTCAAAAGCGAGATGTGATGCTGACATGCTTTGCTAGCTTACTTCATTGGAATCACGCCTTCCTTTAAAGATTGTGTTTGTAAATCTTTTATTAATTATATATTAACAAATTCTAATATTAATGCAAATGTTCAGAATAATCAATATAATGGGATCTGGGCTGTTTTTTATATTGAAATGGGCGGTTATCTTACTTTATCTCAAAATATCTCTTTTTTTAAGATTTTTAACAATAGGATGTAGTAGCCTGTAAATTGCATTCAATAAGACAGAGACCGTTCCTTTCCGCTGCAGGTGCTCGCTTTCCGCGGGGCGGGCGGTGAGCCTCCTCAGCTTTGCTTCCGGGGTCTCACCTGTCCCGCTTTTCCCGCAGGAGTCGAGCACCTTTCGCTACAATCCACTCTGTGCAACGCCATTATTACTTTTTATAATAGTCGATAGACGAAAACATGAAAGCGCATTTGGGCAATTTTCAGTGAGCAAAAAATAAGTCATTAATCCAACCTTCTATTAAGATAATTCATTTCCAAGTCCAGTTCCCGGTTCACAAGCAGTTCCATTTCTTCGAGATGATGTGTTTCCACGACAGGATCGAGGTGGGACCAGTGAACTTTATTGACGAAGTAATAGTTTCTGATCTTCCTGAGGATGACAAGGGAGTGGGGGAACAGGTCAAATTCTGCTTTTATACTGTTGAAGCGGGTAAAGCCCCAATTTATTAGATTCATCATTTATCACCTAATGTTCTATTACCTTTTCTTTCAATATGCTAATCCCCGGGGAGCATATCCGATTTAAACAAACGTTTGATTAGCTATTCAAAACATTTATTCTACTAGGGTTCAAGGGATTAAACAATCGTTTAACAGTAATTTCAAATCCAGTAGTTCATCCCAATCATCCTGAGATTGTCATTGCTATTTTTGAAGGGCTCTTGTTATGATGAGAAGGTTATGAATCGTAAAGGAAAGCTAGGAGAATGAGCTTTGAATAAAGTATTAACCAACTATTCTATTTATCCATATGAAGCGGAAAAGAAGGAAATCCCAGTGGCGCCGCTTCATAAGGGAGAGACTACAAAGCAACTGGTATCCTCCCATGACGAGGATGCTTTTTTCTTTCGGACGATGGAAGAAGCGGGCATCCACCTGAATGCTTCTCAAGTTGATGCCGTTCGTCATGTCAATGGCCCGTGCTTGACCCTCGCCGGCGCAGGAACGGGGAAAACGACGGTTCTCGTCTGCCGCGCAGGATATCTGATGAATGTGAAGGATATTCAACCAAGAAATATTCTGCTTGTCACATTCACGAAGAAAGCAGCGGAAGAAATGAAGCAGCGGATCGCAAGGCTACCCGGTGCAGAACATGGGGGACAGGTTCATGCCAGCACGTTTCATGCCCTGTTCCTTTATTTATTGAGATCCCGTCACTATACGCAGGAAGTAATCGGGAATGAGCGCTATAAACAAATTATTTTGAAGCAAATCCAAAGAGAAATGAACATATATGATCCATATGATGCCGAGACACTCCTTGCTAAACTCTCTCATTATAAGCTGAATCAGAAAGATATACGGGAGCTTCCTGAGAAATCCAAGTCTGAAAAAGAAGTGAAGAGCATCCTCTTAAAATATGAAGAGTGGAAGCGCATGAATCATAAAATGGATTTTGATGATATTTTGACAGAGGCATTTCAATTACTATTGGGGAATCCGAATTTGCTAACTTCCCTCCAGCACCGGTTCCAATATGTAATGGTCGATGAGTTTCAGGATACGAACCTTGTTCAATATGAGCTGATTAAATTAATTGCGGCCCATCGGAATTTGTTCGTCGTCGGGGACGATGATCAAACGATCTACACATTTAATGGGGCCCGGAACGAATTTATTCTGGACTTTGATGAAGAGTTTCCGGATGCGAAAATCGTGACATTAAAAGAAAACTACCGCTCTGATGCCTATATTATCGGTTTGGGGAATGAAGTGATCGGGCGGAATGAACACCGACGGAAAAAAGAGCTGATTGCTACTAAAGCGGAAGGACAGAAGCCTCTCTATTCAAGACCCGCCACTGCAGATGAAGAAGCTGTCTGGATTACAGAAGAGATTCATAGATTAGCAGGGGAAGGGTATGGTTACGGGGACATGACCATTCTCCATCGCACCATGAGCAGTGGGCGTGCTGTCTTCGAACAGCTCCTGTTAAAGGAGATTCCGTTCACTCCCTACAATCAAAAGGATTCTCTTTTCTATGATAACTGGACCGTGAAACCCGTGGTGGACTACTTGCGATTATCAATCGTCCCAAGAAACTTTGCGGCCATTGAATCGCTCCTTCCCACCCTTTTTATCCGAAGAGACCGGGGAATGGCTCATATCCTGGAAGAAGAGCAAAAAGAGCGGAAGAAGTATCCGCTCATTCACTTAACCACTTTACCGGGACTCAAGCCTTTCCAGGTGAAGAATATGAAAGAACGGATGAAGTTCCTGAAGGCAATAGGAGACCAATCACCGGAAAGTGCGATCAAGCGTATCCGGAAGGAATTCTATCATCAATACATCGATGCCCAGGAATCCCACGTGGTGACAGAACAGAAGGAACTCATTAAGGAAATGCTGGACGAGCTTGAAGGATCGGCAAAGCGATTTGATACGATTTCAGGCTTCATTACCTTTATTGATGAGATGAAAGCGAAGTATGAGGAAATCTATTCGAATCAGCGAGGGAACAAGGACACCAACAGCGTTTCCCTTATGACGATTCACCGGTCAAAGGGACTAGAGTTTCCTGTCGTATTTTTAATCGGCGCCATCGAAGGGAATCTTCCCCACAGCTCAGCTCTCAATGCCAATAAGCTTGAAGATAAGGTGTATATGGACCCGAACCAAAAGGAGAAGGCGACGGGAGCGGTGGAGGAAGAAAGACGTCTTGCTTATGTAGCCATCACGAGGGCAAAAGAAAAATTATTCATTTCTTCCCCCGCCTATTATCAGGGGGAACAGAGGAAATGCTCGCGCTTTCTTTCGGACTTATTCAACCATACACCCCAAGTGGAACCGAAAAGACCTAAAAAGGCGAGAAGTGGAAAGGTTAGTAAGATTTTGGCCTGGGTTTGCACAAGTCCCGAATGCATCGCCTGGCAAAGGCCGGAAACCCACGAGGATACAGAGTCCAAGGTTTGTCCCCTTTGTTCAAGCCCGATGAAACTGGGGGAAAAGGAAATTACGGAATAAAAAAAGCCCCGGCGTCCTGGAGAGAGGATCAGATGCCGGGATTTTTTGTGGTTTTAATCGACCTTTTTAGAAAAACATCAAACTCTAAAGGGATTTATGAACCGTTCCTTCATTTTACCAACCGAATCAATGAACCAAACCATCATTGCGAAAAATGATCATCACGCGAATCAACCTTTTTGGAGTCATCCGAATCCAAAGCCTGTCTCAAGAAATAAATAAGGATCCCCATAATCATTCCAAGTATCACGATAAAACCGATGGTGATGGTAATTCCCATAAACCCCACTCCTTTTTTTCTAGCTATCGTCACTTGATTGTAAACGTCTTATATTAGTCTATGAAAAAGGAGTGGAGATATATTCGACCTTAAGGACAAAAACCATTCAGGAAAAAGAAATGATTGTTACGTACGCTCAATCAAAATAGCACGAACCGGGGACCCGTCCCCTTCTTTAAGTGGAAGGGGGAGGGCAGCCAGATCGTATAACCCCGGGTTCACGTGAGTAAGGTCGATTCCTTCCAAAATTCCAATGTCATGATCGCACAGAGAATGATGGGCTTCCAATTCCTTACTATCCAAAGGATCAACAGAAGGAAGATCCACCCCGATCAGATCAATGCCCTCTTCCTTTAAAAAGGGAGCCAGCGC
Source organism: Rossellomorea arthrocnemi (assembly GCF_904424705.1). Taxonomy (GTDB): domain Bacteria; phylum Bacillota; class Bacilli; order Bacillales; family Bacillaceae_B; genus Rossellomorea; species Rossellomorea arthrocnemi. The sequence goes on from NZ_CAJGBF010000007.1 coordinate 83,567, forward strand.
CTTACTTATAGGGGGGATATGCTCGGGAAATCGATTTGGATCCTTCCAGGCATTGGTTTTAAATAGAACTTTTTTAACATTAGCAAAGTCGATCTCCATTAACAGTTCTGGACTGATTTCCGTAGAATCCTCCACCGAAACGACGATTGCCGGTCCCATGAACCGCTCCAAAGTCATATCAAGTATTCGGTTCCCGTCAATGTCAAAGTGGAAGGGAGCATCAACATGGGTGCCTGTATGAGAACTCATCTTCAGCTGTCCGACGTTGACAGACCCTGTTTCCTCCTTCGTCCAATTCAGTGAGAAGGCAAAGGGGGTGTCACCTGGCCAAACAGGTGTATCATTGTGCAGGGGTCTTGAAATATCGATGATCTTCATGATTGCACCATCCTTTCCGCGTTACGCGACAACATTCCGCGTATTTTCAAACTGCTTGTATTCTTCATTTTCCATGATCCTCTTCAGGATTTGAACCGTCTCCCATACATCCTCGTACGACGAATAAAGGGCCACAGGAGCTAACCTGATCACATTAGGTGAACGGAAATCAGGCGTCACCCTGTTTGCTTTCAAGGCTTTACAGATTCTTGCCGCTTCCTCATGCTGTAAGCTGAGATGTCCGCCCCGGCGATCATCTTCAAGGGGGGTGCAAACGGTAAACCCGTATCCGGAGAGTTCTTGTTGGAATAAATCCATCATGAATCTTGTAAGAGAAAGGGATTTCCGTCTCAGATTATCCATCCCGGCTTCTTCAAACAATTCAAGGGAGCCAAGTAAAGGAGCGCTGCTCAAAATATGAGGGGTGCCAATTTGAAAAGCTCCGGCAGAATCAGCATGATGTAAGGTATGATCCATATCAAACTGCGTATCCTTCCGGGAACTGAACCAGCCGGAAAGACCCGGCTTTTTCCCTGCATGTCTGCTGTGAACGTATAATCCCCCGACACCACCAGGCCCGCTATTTAAGTATTTGTAATTACACCAAACGGCAAAGTCCACCCCATCTTCGTGCAGCTGATGAGGGAGGGCCCCGATGGAATGAGCCAGGTCGAATCCGATCACAATATCACGTTTATGGGCTTCAGCTGTCAATCGTTTGATATTAAGGAGCTGTCCGCTTCGATAGAGAACGGACGGTAAAAGAATAAGGGCAATATCCTCCGTCATATTCGCAATGATGTCTTCTTCTTTTAATGTATATCCATCCCCGCTTTTCACCTGGACCAAATGCCCATCAGGTGAATATCCCTTTAATTCCAGCTGGCTTTGAATCGCGTATATATCCGAAGGGAAAGTCAGTTCATCTGCCAAAATCTTAGTGCGTTCTCCCCGGGGTTGATAGAATGTGGCCAGTAATTGATGGAGATTTGTCGTGATGGATCCTGTCACAATGACTTCTTCCTTTTCTGCTCCCACTAAAGGGGCCGTCATCTCTCCAAGTTTCTCGGAATAATAGAACCACGGCTCGTGCCCGTCCATCCAGCCATCGATTCCATGTTCCTTCCAATCATTCAAGGAGGTCAGCAACGACTGTTCAGCGCGCTTTGAAAGCAGTCCTAATGAGTTTCCATCCATATAATAGTGGTTTTCCTTGATGTAGAATTCGTTGCGGAATTGAGCCAGAGAGTCCTGTTTATCCAGCTCCCGAGCATGTTTCATTGTCTTTTCTTCTCTATATGTCATCCCTATCCCACCTTCAACAGTCTTACCAAAATGATAATCGAAATGATTTGAATAGTAAAATAATTATTCGGATTTTTAAAGTTGAGAGTATACATTTTTGAATAAATAATTCAAAAATGTATAAAAACTCAAAATAGTCTGGTATAAATGAGTTATTATCATTTATTTCAGTTTAATTATTCATAACTGAATAATTTTCAGACGATTAGAGGAGGGAACATCCTTGACACAAACAAAAAAAAGCTGGAATGAAAACGAAGCGATTCTTCATTCACTGCAGGACGATATATTAGTAACGAATACAGACGGGATCATTCTGAAAGTCAGTGAGGCAACCGGTGGCATCTATAATGTGAAGTCTGAAGATATGGTGGGGAAGTCCGTCTATGATCTCGAAAAAGAAGGAATCTTCACTCCGTTATTAACTCCAATGGTTTTAAAGGAAAAGAAGAAAATTACGTTGGTTCAAACAAGTAAAGAAGGAAAAAAACTCCTGGTTACAGGGATTCCTGTCTTCCATGAAAATGGTGAACTTGTACGGATCGTCAGCTATTCACACGATGTAACGGAACTATTGAATATGAAAAAATATTTGATGGATATGGAAGACGAAATGGAAAGGGTAAAAAGTGAGCTTGAAATTCTCAGGAGCCGTCACTATTATTCTGACGGCATCATCGCTACCAGCGATGAGATGAAGAGGGTGCTGCAGGTTGCACTTCAAGTAGCAGAAGTGGATGTGAACGTTCTCCTATTAGGGGAATCCGGTGTTGGCAAGTCCCATATTGCGAAATTCATCCATAACAAAAGTCAAAGAAAAAGGGGACCGTTCATAGAGGTCAATTGCGGGGCTATTCCGGAGTCCTTATTTGAAGCTGAGTTCTTCGGGTATGAACCTGGCTCATTCACTGGAGCAGATCGTAAGGGGAAGATAGGGCTTGCTGAACTTGCAGAAGGCGGGACGCTTTTCCTCGATGAGATCGGGGAACTATCACAATCAAATCAAGTGAAAATTCTAAAGTTCATTCAAGAGAAACAATTTTACCGAGTCGGCGGGACGAAGCAAAGGAAGGTGGACTTTCGAGTCTTGGCAGCCACGAACAGGGAGTTGGAGAAGGCAGTAGAGAAGAGGGAATTCAGGCAGGATCTATTCTTTCGTTTGAATGTAGTTCCCATTACCATTCCGCCTTTAAGAGAGAGAACATCGGATATTATTACGATGCTCGATTATTTTGTGAACTATTTTTGTGAGAAATATCAGCGCCGGCGAACCCTGGATGAAGGGGTGGTTCATCAGCTGCTCATTCAGGAATGGAAAGGGAATGTCAGAGAGTTGATGAATCTGATTGAAAGACTGATCGTGACATCTTCCAGGCAGTTAATTGAAATGGGGAACCTCCCGGGACAATACACAAAACATCCGGGTTACCTTTCTGAGATTGACCATGATGGCCAAACCTTAAAACACATTCTTGAATCGGTTGAAGAGCAGGTGCTGAAGAAAGCGAGGCACAAGCATAAAACAACGACTCAAATGGCACAAAGTCTAGGAGTCAGCCAGCCTTCAATCGTCAGAAAACTTAAAAAATACAAAATAAAATAAAAGATTGGCATGATACTTGCAAGTACTAAGGTGATGAAGAGGATAGCATGAAAGGGGAACGGGGCACAGAGGTGCCAGGTCCAGGGTATAAAATTTCAAAGGGGTGTTTGACAATGGAAGTTGGAAAACAGAATGTTAGTCAATTACAAACCGAGTCCGGAAAATCGGCAAAGGAAGCAATGAAATTTATCATTCCTTCCTTGATAGGCGTCTTGCTGTTTTTGGTCCCTGTGACATATGAAGGGAACATGACCATAGGGGTCGGGATCTTTGCTTCCTATTTTCAAGGGGTGTTAGAAGATGTATTACCATTATTCATGACGATCATTTTTGGTATATCAGCACTCATGGCCATTTATACGAAATTCTTTCATCCGAAGTGGATCGTCACACAACCATTTCTAAAAGGACTTTTCGATGTAGGTACTTTCTGGATCACCATTCGTGTACTTGGGTCAATCTTTGCGATTATGACTGTCAATGGAATCGGCCCGGAATGGATTATATCTGATTTTACAGGCGGAACTGTACTGTATTCGTTAGTACCTGTTTTAACGACCTGGTTCCTGTTTGCCGGTTTATTGATGCCACTGCTTTTAGACTTCGGATTAATGGATTTCTTTGGAACTCTGCTTCAGAAAATCATGAAGCCCCTATTCCAGCTGCCGGGTCGCTCATCCATCGATGCCCTTGCTTCCTGGATGGGGAGCGGGACAGTAGGCGTTCTGATTACAACGAAACAATTTGAAGAAGGCTACTATACAAAACGGGAAGCTGCCGTGATTGCAACAAACTTTTCCGTTGCATCCATCGCTTTCAGCCTCGTGATCGTCAGTTTCATAGGCTTGGAATCCATGTTTGTTCAATTGTACGGAACGGTCGTCATTGCAGGGATTGCAGCTGCAGTGATATGTCCGCGGATTCCACCCCTTTCCCGTAAAAAAGACACGTATTATGAACCGGTCGGCATGCAGATTTCTGAAACGGTCCCTGAAAATGTATCCCGTTTTCAATGGGGCTTTGAAAAGGCCGTGGAAAAAGCATCCGAAGTAAAGAGTATTGGAGAAGTAACGAAAAAAGGGCTGCAGAACGTACTGGACATCTGGTTCGGACTCATTCCCCTCGTCATGGCCCTTGGAACACTTGCTTTAGTCGTTGCAGAGTATACTCCGGTGTTTGATGTATTGGCATACCCGGTCGTGCCTCTCCTTGAACTTTTGCAAATCCCCCAGGCTGCTGATGCTGCCCCTGCGATGATTGTCGGGTTTGCCGATATGTTCCTCCCGGCAGTGGTGGGCAGCGGGATCGAGAGTGAGTTAACGAGATTTGTGATTGCTGCCATGTCTCTGACTCAATTAATCTACATGTCTGAGATCGGGATTCTATTAATTAAATCCAAAATTCCCATCAGCTTCTTAGATCTCTTTATCATCTTCATCCAACGTACAATCATTACGTTACCGATCGTAGCATTACTCGCGCACTTCTTCTTTATGTAGGACCCTTTTTGCAGAAATTGTTACTTTAAAATCAGATTATGCAAAGGCTCTGTCAACTTGTAAGTGCAGGATGGTGAGGGGGACTGCTTCGCTTTCCGCGGACGTACGGCCGAGCCTCCTCAGCTTTCGCTTCCGGGGTCTCGGCACGCCCGTTTTTCCGCAGGAGTCTACGCAGTTCCCCTCACCATCTAAACAAGGATGAGTGTGACAGAGCTCAGTAGTGACAAAAAAACCTGGAAAGAACAGGCTCTCTACTACAGAAGCTATTGACTGTTGTATGCTAATGGTAATTCCGTACGTGAAAAGTTGGTATCGATATTAGTTATTTGAGAAACTCATGCTTATAAAGTTGATTGGAGCGGAAGGTGCTCGACTCCTGCGGGAATTGCGGGAAAGTTGAGACCCCACAGGGCAATAAGCCCGAGGAGGCTCAACTCACGCCCCGCGGAAAGCGAGCACCTGGAGCGGAAATCAATCAGCACTTTCCTTTTAACAACGTTATGAAAGCAACTTTATGTAAAACCTCGATTTAGACAAAAAGAAGAATATGGGGGTTACTGAAATGGAACGAACGTTTGAACAGCTTATCGAGCGTATGCCTGAACGTCTGGCACCAAGTATGGCAAAGGATCATCCGAATTTACCCGTAGTGAAAGAAGAAGGCTGCTACTACTATGGACTGGATGGAAAAAAATATCTTGATTTCACCTCTGGAATCGCCGTGACGAATGTGGGACATCGCCATCCGAAAATTGTACAAGCAATCAAAGATGCAGCGGACGGTCTAATGCACGGACCTTCAGGTGTCATCATGTATGAATCGATCCTTCGCCTGGCAGATGAACTGGCAGAAATCCTTCCAGGTGATTTGGATAGTTTCTTTTTTGCCAATAGCGGGACGGAAGCGATTGAAGGGGCGATCAAGCTTGCTAAATATGTAACGAAGCGTCCTTATGTTATTTCCTTTACCGGATGTTTTCATGGTCGCTCCCTGGGGGCACTCAGTGTAACGACTTCAAAAAGTAAGTATCGAAAGTTTATGCAACCGTCAGGATTAACGTATCAGATTCCTTATGCGAATGAACGGGAGTGTCCAGAGGGAGAGGATTCAGCCCGTTATGTTGTCAGTAAGCTTGAGAAGGATTTTGAAATGCTTTTTAATCACCAGGTAACTCCTGAGGAAGTCGCGTGTGTCATTTTAGAACCGGTTCTGGGGGAAGGGGGATATATCATCCCTCCGAAGACATGGCTTAAAAAGGTAAGGGAGATTTGTGACCGGCATGATATTTTACTGATTTTCGATGAAGTCCAAACAGGCTTCGGCCGTACCGGCAATTGGTTCGCAGCACAAACATTCGACGTGACGCCGGATATTATGGCGATTGCAAAGGGTATTGCATCGGGCCTTCCCTTGAGCGCAACGGTAGCATCCAATAAACTGATGAAAGAGTGGCCTCTTGGAAGCCATGGGACGACGTTTGGTGGAAACCCGATCGCATGCTCGGTTGGCCTAGCTACATTAGAAGTTATGAAGGAGGAAAACCTTCTTGATAATACGAAGACGATGGGGGCTTATGCCGTTTCCAGACTTGAGCGTTTAAAGGAAAAACATCATGTGATCGGGAGCATTCGAGCTGTTGGGTTAATGATCGGTATTGAAATCGTACATCCTCAAACAGGAAATCCAAATCAGGAAGGTTTAATGAACATCCTTGATCGGGCGCTGGAAAAAGGGGTATTATTCTACCTGTGCGGCAATCATAGTGAAGTGATTCGCATGATTCCACCGCTTACTGTAACAAAAGAACAAATTGATGATGGACTGAGGATGCTGGATGAAGCATTGAGCGAGTATGAGGCTACATTGATGAGTCATTTAGATTGACCTTTCTATAATAATATAAAGACCAGTCTCCAGGTACACTTTTGTATCTGGAGACTGGTCTAATGATTAGCTCGCTATTTTAGAAAAAGCAACAAAGCTTACGAAAATGCCTTTTATCATGATATTATGCAGTTTGTTGTAATTGATCATCACTTTTGTTTGTAGTCATAAGAGTCACTACGATCAACACAATAATGGCCAATGGAACAGCGATGACAACGCTGTTTAGATCAAATGGTTTCTGAAGAGCAATCTCCCAAACCAATGTGGATACAACTCCTGTTACCATTGAAGAAACGCCTCCAGCAGCATTCACTCGTTTCCAGAAGAAAACGGCTAATACGGCTGGGGTAATGCCTGCTCCATAAACAGTGTAAGCGTACATTTGAACATCGAGCACACTTGGAAAGTAATTGATAATGATAAATGCTAAAGCTCCAAGTACAACAATGAAAGTCTTGGTGATCTTCAACTGTTTATCATCTGAAGCATTTGGATTAATATATTTTCCGTAAATATCATAGGTTAAATTCGTTGCAGCAGACAATAGATAGGAATTTCCTGTTGTAATGATAAAGGAAGCTGCTGCTGCCAATAGAATTCCTCCAATTCCAATCGGCATCGCAATCGTCGTGGCCATTAAGGCCATTCCTGGATCAATTTCCGGGAAGAGAGAACGGGATGCAAAAGCGATTAAAGAGATGGCAGGAGAAATGATAATCATGGCAATGAGCCACCCGATTTGCCCTTTTCTTGATGAAGAATCTCCTTTGGATGAAGCCAGACGTTGGTACATGTTTTGGTCACCAAGCAATAAGAAGAGAGACGGCAATAAATATCCGATTAATTGAATGATCGATAAGTTTCCTGTGGCGGACATATGGGATGCGGGAACATTTTTGACAATTTCATCCCAGCCTCCAGCAATGACGAAAATGGTTGGAACGGTAATGATTAAACCACCGACCATGAGAAAGCCACTGAGTGCATCTGTTTGTGATACAGAACGCAAACCACCTATCATCGCTAGAAAAATGATGAGAGCAGCACCAATTGTCGTACCAAGACCAACAGACATACCTGTCGTTAAATTAAGAATAAAACCGAAACCTTTCATCTGATAAGAAACAATGCCGACATACGCTAAGATGATTATGGCACTTGAAAGATTTCGTGCAGTGGAACCATACTTTTCTTCTAAGATTGCTGAAACCGTATATTTACTGAATGCACGAATTTTCGGTGCAACGAGGTAAAGAATCCCGATTCCTAAAAGAGTTGGAATCATAAGCATTAACGAAGGAATAATTCCAAAGCTGTATGCTACAGAAGTTTCTCCTCCTGAAATACTTCCACTTCCAGTCCATGTTGCAAGTAGTGTCCCCATCAATACAAAAGGACCAAGACTTTTTCCTGCTAGAATAAAATCATTACTGCTGGATACTTTCTTTGACATATAGGTTCCGATACCAATCATGAGCACCGCATATATCCCTATAAACCAAAGTAAATGTGGATTTTGTTGTAATTCCATAAAACGATCATCTCCTGAACAAGATTTGTTCACGCGAGAGAACGTTGATTCATTTCTTAATCACAATTTCGATCACCGGTGAAAAGATAAACACATTTTTAGCCTGAAGAGAAGGTAGAACGTTCTACCAAACAATTAAAAAATCTAAAACTATTGAATATGAGTCTAGAGGTTGTAAGAGGCTTTGAAAATGTCTTTCGTTGTGATGTTTTTCATGAATGCTTGTCTCACGTAAAAACATTGCTCATTAACCTTAGCACAGATTTATTTTGATAAAAAATGGTTTAAAAGCTTGATTTGACAAGATTTCCAGCTGGAAATCATAAGGTGGGAAAAAGTGGGATGAACGCTAAGGCTATACAGATCAATTGGTACAGAAATAGAAGGAATTATCGGAAATTTAAAATAAATAACAGTGAAGAAAAAGAAAGAAATCATCCTTTATACCTATTACCCGATAGGGTTTTATAGGTATAAATATTCATATCGTCGACTGTGTTTTGAGTATTCTTAAAGTTAAAAAAGGCTGAGACAAATGTGTTTAGTCAAAGGAAAACCCGAGCGATCATTCTAGATTCTCTTGTGAAAATTGGAATCGTTCGGGTTTTTATTATTTTTAATAAAGCATATTTAGTGTATTTTGCTGGTTCTAGCTGTTGATTGTAGTGCAAGACGAAGACTCCTGTGGGAAAAGCGGAATAGGTGAGACCCCGCAGGAGCGACGAGGAAGCGCGCCTTCCGCCCGAGGAAAGCGAAGTCTTGCATGGAATCGGGCAGCGGTGTAACAAGTGTGATTCTAAAGACTATTTTATATGAATTGTTCGTCTTTAGATTGGGTTGATTTAGTTATGGCCAGTCTCTTTTTTATAACCTTTTAACGGAAATGGCCTTCCGCATTTTCCTGAGTGCATCCTGACCTTCCATTTCTCTCTGCATCATCAGATTGACGTAGAGGGCATCAATTAATGTTAATTGAGCAATACGGGAAGATAAGGCTTCTGAGCGGTAGTCGGTTTCTTCAGAAACGGTGAAAAGTGACGTATCGACTCTCTGACTTAGTGGGGACTTTGCGAAATTGGTGATGCAGATCGTCTTTGCCCCGGTTTCTTTGACAATGTCGAGCAGCTGGAGAATGTCCTTTGTCGATCCTGAGTGGGATATGAACACGGCACAATCTTCACTCGTCATCTGGGAAGCGGTCATAAGCTGAATATGACTGTCACTTGCAGCATGCACCCTCAAACCGGTCCGGATAAATTTATGATAGGCATCAAGGGCGATGACACCGGATCCGCCACTCCCGAAAAACTCGATGGTACGGGCGTCGCTCATAATATCCACGGCTTTCATCAGCTTCTTCTCATCTACAACCATCAAAGTGTCTTCAATGGTTTTAATATTGGAGCGGAATACTTTTGTGGCAATCGTCTGGGCCGTGTCACCTTCATCTATGCGCTCGTGAATGTCCTTAAGTCCTGTCACGATTTCTGAGGCAAGAGCAATTTTCATCGCCTGATATCCTTTGAAGCCGATTCGCTTACAAAAGCGGAAAACAGTAGAGTCGGCCACTCCTAAATCTTCGCCCAGACCATTGATCGTTGAATGGATTATTTCGTTTGGATTTTCAAGTATATAATCAGCAATTTTTTTCTCCGTCACACTGAACTGGGGATAGTGAGAACGGATACTTGCTAAACAATGTTGATGTTGACTCATTGACACCACTCCTGTAAGGGTTTTCATAGTTTCATTATACAAGATTCAAAGAAAAAATAAAAATAATTTCTGTAAACGGTTGCAAATAGAAAAATATTTTTTATAATAGAGATAGACAGAAAAAAATTTTCCTGACGGCTTTGTTCGTTGGTAAAAGCATTTCTCTACTGAAATGAGAGAATGGTAGTTATATAAAGTGTTCTGCAAACGCTTTATCTCTCCGACCTTAACAAAGAAACTGGATCAAAGGTTATAAAAAAATTGGCAGCCGGGCTGTCGTGACGAAAGAAAGGTAGGGATACACAATGTCAGATCAAATGCTCATTTTAGTAGCACTGGCCGGAATTTTCCTTTTATTATTTTTAGTAATTAAAACAAAGCTTCACGCTTTTGTTGCCCTGTTATTAGTAAGTTTAATCGTAGGGATTGCCGCTGGAATGCCGCTTCAGGAAGTAGTGGCATCAATTCAAAGCGGAATGGGTGGAACCCTCGGGTTTGTGGCCGTCGTCGTTGGTTTAGGTGCGATGTTCGGTCGTATGCTTGAAGTATCAGGGGGAGCGGAACGATTGGCTCAGACTCTGATTAGCAAATTTGGGGAAGATAAAGCACAATGGTCACTTGGTATTACAGGTTTCTTAGTCGCTATTCCCGTATTCTTTGATGTAGGATTTATTATTCTCGTACCCATTGTGTATGGTTTAGCCAGAAAAACTGGAAAGTCACTCCTTTACTATGGAATTCCTTTACTTGCGGGTCTTGCCGTAACACACAGCTTCATTCCGCCGACTCCAGGACCGATTGCGGTAGCTGATTTGATCGGGGCAGACCTTGGATGGGTGATCCTGTTCGGTGCAATTGCCGGAGTGCCATCCATGATCATTGCAGGTCCACTATTTGCGAAATGGATATCGAAACGAATTCATGCAGTAGTACCGGAATATATGCAGGCAGAAGAGATGGAGTATGATAAAGAACTGCCAAGTTTTGCATTGATTGCATCTCTTATCTCGATTCCTTTAGTATTGATTTTATTGAATACGCTTTCGGGTGTAATTTTAGATGAAGATAATGTCGTTCGCTCAATCTTGACGTTCTTAGGGCATCCTTTCGTTGCGTTAACAATCGCGACACTACTGACGTTCGTTTTCCTTGGAACAAAGCGTGGATACTCACGCCAGGATGTTCAGGATATTGCGACGAAAGCACTTGAACCTGCCGGGATCATCATTCTTGTAACCGGTGCCGGTGGAGTTTTCAAGCAAGTGTTGATCGATTCAGGTGTAGGTGAAGTCCTTGGGGAAATGATGGCGGGTTCAAGCCTGCCTCCGATCGCCCTTGCCTTCTTGATTGCCATGGTCGTTCGTGTGGCACAAGGTTCAGCGACTGTTTCGATGGTAACAGCAGCAGGATTGATGAGCCCACTGATTGAAACCCTTGGTATGCAAGGTCCGGTACTTGGTTTGATGGTGATCGCCATCGCTTCAGGTGCAACGGTCTTCTCCCATGTTAATGATAGCGGCTTCTGGTTAGTGAACCGTTATTTTGGATTAGACGTGAAAGATACGTTAAAATCATGGACAGTGATGGAAACCCTCATCGGTTTTGTAGGGTTTGCCGTAGCATTCATTTTAGGGATATTCATTAGCTAAAATAGGATAGAATATAGCAGAAGAGGGAAGAGCCATGTCGCTTCTTCCTTTTCTCTATTTATTTAGGAGGAACGAAGATGTCAGAATTTATGATTGGTGTCGATATCGGGACCACGAGTACAAAAGCAGTACTTTTTAATAAAGAAGGAAAAGCGATCGATCGTCACGGGGTCGAATATCCATTACATACACCTGCACCTGGGACTGCGGAACAGGATCCAGAAGAAATTTTTCGTGCTGTCATTACATGCATTAAAGAAGTGACTTTGAACACGAAAGAAAAAATTTCATTTGTGTCGTTCAGTTCCGCCATGCACAGCTTGATTCTGGTAGATGAGAACGATCAGCCGCTGACCCCATCCATTACTTGGGCTGACAATCGAAGCGCAGGCTGGGCCGAGAAGATAAAAAAAGAAATGAACGGAATGGAGATTTATAGAAGGACAGGCACCCCGATTCACCCTATGTCTCCCCTTGTAAAGCTCGCATGGTTAAAGGATGAGAAACCGGAATTGTTTGAGAAAGCCGCAAAATTCATATCGATCAAGGAGTTTGTTTTCCATCGTTTGTTCGGAAAATATGTAGTCGATTATTCGATTGCCTCGGCAACAGGGATGTTCCACCTGGAAAACCTGGCATGGGATGAAGAAGCCATGAAAGTTGCAGGTGTATTGAAGGACCAGCTTTCAATTCCGGTATCCACAACAGAAAGTCTCGTTGGATTAAAGTCCGAATACACCGATATGCTGGGTTTACCTGCAGATACACCATTTGTTGTAGGAGCCAGTGATGGGGTTCTATCGAATCTTGGTGTGAATGCGATCGAACCTGGTGTAGTAGCGGTGACGATCGGGACGAGTGGTGCGATCCGTGCCGTGACCGACCGGCCGGTGACAGATCCGAAGGGCCGTATTTTCTGCTATGCCTTGACCGAGAAACACTGGGTTATCGGGGGACCAGTGAACAATGGAGGAATGATCTTCAGATGGGTCAGGGATGAACTGGCTTCCGGTGAGGTGGAAGTGGCGAAACGATTAGGGAAGGATCCTTATGAAGTGCTCACGGATATTGCCGCTAAAGTGGAACCCGGATCTGAGGGGCTGCTTTTCCATCCTTATATGGCGGGGGAACGGGCTCCCCTTTGGAACGCAAAAGCCCGGGGCTCCTTCTTTGGACTTGGGATGCATCACAAAAAAGAGCATATGATCCGTGCAGTCCTGGAAGGGATTGTCATGAACTTATACAGTGTTCTGCTTGCTCTGGAAGAATTAATCGGGACTCCGAAACGGGTCCAGGCTACGGGAGGATTTGCCCGTTCTGAATTATGGCGACAAATGCTCGCCGACGTGTTCGATCAAGAAGTGGAAGTACCTGAAAGTTTCGAAAGCTCATGTCTTGGCGCCGTAGTGCTTGGAATGTACGGAAGTGGAATGATCGATTCCCTTGAAGAAGTGAGAGAGATGGTCGGCTCGGTTCATTCACATCAGCCTGATCCCAAAGCAACCCATGCCTATACCAGACTGATGCCGATATTCATTCGTATACCACGGTTATTAGAAGAAGAATACGAAGCCATCAGTGCTTACCAGGAAAAAAGCTGACTCATTGAGTCGGCTTTTTTCGGAGAGATTAACTAGATGCTTGTTGTTCATAAACCTATCGTCAGCTTAGGGTCTTTGAACTAGTGTGTGCTGGATGGTGAGGTGAACTCCTTCGCTTCGGGGGGCTCGGAACGTCCGTTTTATGGAGGAAGACTATGCAGTTCCTCCACTTTTTATAAAAGATTTTCTTACGAGAGCTTTAAGGAAGAGGTATCGTAGCTCAATTATATAGACACATGATTCATTTTCCTGATAAAGAAATTAATCACTACTCATATAAGATATGAATGTTTGCAAAAACAGTTGTTCTTATTATGGCTTTTTAAGGATGCAAGCTCAGAAAGTTGATTGAAGCGGAAGGAGGCTTAACTCACGCCCCGCGGAAAGCGAGCATCCTGAAGCGGAAATCAACTACTACACACTCCTCTAAGACAACAAAAAACGACTAAAACAGCATCTTAGAAAGAAACATTGAAAGGGATCACTTAGCCAAAAAGAGTCACTTTCATGTATAATAGAAAAGAATATACCTTTTATTATCCAGAGATTATCTATAGATAAATGTGAAAGAGAGTGAAACCAAATGGGACGTAAATGGAATAATATTAAAGAAAAGAAAGCGTCAAAGGATGCGAATACAAGTCGTATTTATGCCAAATTCGGCCGTGAAATTTATGTGGCGGCAAAGCAGGGAGAGCCGGATCCGGAACTGAATCAGACACTGAAATTCGTCCTTGAACGTGCGAAAACCTATAGTGTACCAAAACATATTGTGGACCGTGCCATCGAAAAGGCAAAGGGCGGTTCTGAAGAGAATTATGATGAGCTCCGATATGAAGGCTTCGGACCGAATGGTTCCATGGTTATCGTGGATGCCTTAACGAACAACGTAAATCGGACAGCCTCCGAAGTGCGTGCTGCTTTCGGAAAAAATGGCGGCAACATGGGTGTGAGTGGATCTGTTGCGTATATGTTTGATGCTACGGCTGTAATCGGTATGGAAGGAAAATCCGAAGAAGAAATAATGGAAATCCTGATGGAAGCAGACCTGGACGCTCGTGATATCATTGAAGAAGAAGATTCCGTGATCGTTTATGCTGAGCCGGATCAATTCCATGCTGTTCAAGAAGCATTTAGGGGTGCCGGCATCACTGAGTTTACAGTGGCAGAGCTGACCATGCTTGCGCAGAATGACGTTGAGCTTCAAGAAGACGATCAAGCTCAATTCGAAAAAATGATTGATGCGATTGAAGATCTGGAAGACGTTCAGCAGGTTTATCATAATGTCGATTTAGGTGAATAATAGAGTAGAATAGAACCCCTGGTGCCGGATGCACCGGGGGTTTTCTTATGATAGAAAAAGCCTCTCTTCCCCCATTTATGTCAGTTTACCACTTTATTTGTCGAATAGATTGAAAATTCAGCATATTACTTCATTAACCTCATTTGCTTTGTTATGCTAAAGGTGAATCTGAATAAATACGTGAAAGAGGGAGAGGAAATTATGGGACTTGATCAACTTGAAATGCAGCAAGCAGAACAGAATGTGAAGGACAAAACCAAACCCTATTTAACGGCACTGATCGGTTGGAGTCTGCCGGCAATCGAGGCGTGTACCAAGTTAGAAAGACCATTCGTCGTTGTTGGACCGCCTGACTTTGAAGCATACGCAGAAAAGCACGATATCGCCTTTATCGGCTGGGACTTTGATCGGTTGAATGAAGGTTCAGATCATCTTTATAAGCAGCTGAAGACACTAGGGGCCGAGGTCGCCATACCACTATATGAAGAATGTGTAGAGTGGGCGGGGGCTTTGAATTCCCGTTTCAGAAGTGAACCCCGGGTGTTTAATCGCTCTCTCCTGTTAAGGGATAAAGGAATGATGAAGCGAAAAGCTCAAATTGCCGGTATCAAAGTGGGTGTATTTGAAGAAGCGCGGGATAAGGAAGATGTAAGGCGTTTCTTGAAGCGTGTGAATGAAGCCCTCTTAAAAGTAGAAGGAGATAAGAACGATCCCATCCACGTCAAACCCCTTGATAAAGCTGGATCCGTCGGCCACCGGGCCATTGAGAATCCGGAAGATATAGATGCCCTCACAGAGTCTGAGTTTCCGCTGTTGATGGAAAGTCATTTAGATGGTCAGGAGTTCTCATGTGAAGCGTTCATCCATAAAGGAAAGATTCAATTTTTAAATATAACGGAGTACGTCCGATTAGGATACTCCAACTTCGTCCCGGCATCACCCGCACTTGAAGAAAAGCGACCAATTATCCGTGAGGCGATTCAACAGCTTATAGATGCTTTCGAGATTGAATACGGTGTGATTCATCCTGAATATTTTATTACGTCCGACGGGACACTTCATTTCGGAGAAGTTGCAGCAAGGGTGCCGGGCGGTCATATTTTTGATCTGATTGAAAGAGCTTATGGTTTTAACGCGTATCAGGCACAGATCCTTTGTGGAGATCCGAATACAACAGAAGAAGAGCTTAGAGAGTTTTTTCCGTCAACAGGTGAGAAAGCGAAGGCCCATGCAGGGTGTTTAATGGTGCATCCCCATGTGAATTATGTAGAAAAGCTCGAGGTTCCTGATGAACTGGAGAATCATCCTTATTTTGAGAAGCATGATATGTTCAGTCCGGCACAAGGAAAAGTGGCCCAGAGGATCGGTTTTGGGAATCATTACGGAACGATCTTTTTCTATGGGGAAGATAGCGAAGTCATGAGAGAGTTATTAAAAGAATACGAACAATTTAATTTTTATAATTAAGTGCGGTCATCCTTGGGAAAACAGCGTATCTGATATTCTGATCGATAAAGGAGTTTTGAAATGGCATTTGAATTAACGTCAAAGCTGGAAGAACGATTTTTGCAGGCGCTTAATGAACTGGAAAGTGCAGCGTCATTTGCGAAATCCATGTATCAAACAGACGTCTATCAGGAAGCCCAAAGATTGCTTGATACAGAAGAAGGACTCGATATCTTATACAGAAGTGCAAGTCGCTTTGAAAGAGCCGGGGTATTCCAGGATGGTCCATGGGAAAAAGCATCCAGACTTCAACCGCCTCTTGTGGCAGGTTCCCTCCAGGCAAAGGGGCTGCCTTCGATTATCGAAATTCTGAGCGAGCTCAGGATGCTTTCCATTGCAGAAGCTCAATATGAACATCCCGACGTAACTGCCGAGATGGCACAGGATTTTCTGAACGAAGTAATGGTCCTGAATCTGAACCTGCTCTTCCCGGAATCGACGGAAGCGGCGCGTATCGAAGGGGGGGAGCAAAGTGAAAGGGCTACAGAGTTATTTCATTTTCTTTCAGATAAGCTGTCTTACCAAGCCCTTACGACGACGTTGATAAAAGAGATCGAACGATTGACCGCCCAGCGGCCCATCATGGTGAAACGTACGGTAGCCATGATCAAGACGGCCAAGAAAATGCTTCATTCTGACCTTAGTGTAGCGGAGCGGCTGGTATTGGAGAAATACGTATCAGCGATTGAAGGTCCGTCCCCTTTGAGTAAAAGTATTGTCCAGCCGGGTGAATATCGTAAGAAGTTGATGGACCTTTCTCATGAAGATCTGGAGAAGGAGGCGGTTGCATTCGCCGGATCCATGCGCGAAACGGGTCTGGTTGCTCCTCAGCATGCGATTCTCCTAAGATACTTATGCAGAAAAACCCCTGAGTTTGTACCGGCGGCTCTTCAATTAAATGATAAAGGAAAGGCAAACCTCGATGAACATGCAGAGCTCGTATTTCAGCTCGTAAAAGTGGCGATCTACCCTGCAACGAAGCAATCTGTTTATGGGCTCGCCCTCATGCTTGAACGAGGGGTGCTATCATCGTCACCTGTCTCCCCGGGACTCAAAAGACTGATCGAACTTGATATTAGAGCTGAAGTAAGAAAAACGCTTCTAAATACATGTAAAACAGGAGACGGTATCACGGCAAACTCCGTCCTCCTTGCAGGTGTCATCAATGTACTCGGACAGCCGATCGGTATCGGTCAAGGCTTGAACCCGACCTGTCAAGCTGCGCGGGGAATCAGCCTTTGGGCGCAGCATGCCCCTGGATATTTACTTGAACTGATTCCAAGGGCGGCAAGGGACGGGGACATCGATATCATGTTTGAAGGAACACCGGTTCATTCAAAGGAATTGAGCGGAGGGTTGGCACCTGATCTTCATCAGGAGCTGGATCCTGTTTCATTGGTGCTCGTCCCCCACCTTGACAGGATCTATAGTGAAATGATGAGGAGGGTTTCCCTTAGAGGGGAAGATGGCCACCGTTGGGTGAATCCTGAATTTTATGGAGATTGGGTCCAGAAGGGATTCAGCACGGTGATTGATCCTTTAACCGGGCTCATTTCTGATTATCCGGGTTTTGTGAGGTTGTTCTATGCTACTCATCATCCTGAATATAATGATGATTATGGATTGATCTACCCAAATCCAGTCGGGATTTTTATAACAAATGTCCACGGCAAGCTACTTGGATTCCACGCCGTTTCAATTCTGCGGATCACTCAAGATCCCCAGGGTGGGTATCGTGTTTATTTCTATAATCCAAACAATGACGGTTCGCAAAACTGGGGACAGGGGATCGAGCCTTCTGTTATGGATAATGGGGAATTGGAAGGAGAATGCTCGCTTTCGTTTCATGAATTTGTCTCCCGGCTTTATGCCTTTCACTATAACCCCTATGAACAGGGAGATGCCTTTGCCGTGGAGAATGACATAGTAGACGAAATCAAGGACCTTGCCAGGGAAAGCTGGGGAAAGGATTACACGTGGGTTTGAACTGACTATTGGCGTTGAGGGACGGAGGTTGCTCAACGCTTTTTTTTGATTGGAATGATTCTTCCGTCACTAGCCATACTAAATAGTGGAGGTGGTATGAATGAGCAGGGACAAGAAATCAGAAGATCTGCATATGGACACCCCGTTGAATCCTGAATTCACCATGAATGACCGGCTGCGCAACCCGAGCCAGGTGTATGTTCCGGGTGAATCATTGGAAGAACATCATGCGGTTGAAGAAGGGAACGGGGTCATCGCAGAGAAAGTCATCGGTCAAGCGAATGAAAATGGATAGGAGATGACAACTTTGAATAAGAAAGATTATCCTGTAGCGGATTTGTCCGAAGATACCTTGAATAAAGTGAAGAGTATGGAAAATGAACTTTGTCAGCAATCAGCGGATGACATCGTCTTGATTGCTTATAAACACACGGATAGAAGTGTGAAAGGAGCGAGATAATATGGAAGGAAACAAAGAAATGCCGGACTTCAAAGAGTTGAATGACCGTGTCATAGCAGAGGAACCGAAAGGTCCTTTTTTCGCAATCAAAACAAATATGGATACAGCAGGGGTCAAGGATAATCCGTATGCCACGGAAAATGCGAGTCCTGAACAAGATGAGAAGCTACAGCAGTTTTTTGAAAATGAAGAGATATAGGAAGTAGAATATGTCGAGAATGCCACTTCATGAGAGTGCGGATGCACTACATAAAAAAGACGCCGGTCATAAAATGATCGGCGTCTTTAATCAAGCCTGAACAATCGGACTAAGTTTTCTCCTGGGGGAGAAGGACTATTAAGCGCTTGACTCACGCGTCGAGGAAAGCGAGCATACCGCAACCCATTAGCTCATTGAATCGCAACACCTTAAGGAAAAAGTGGGTCTTCCATCACTGGATTTTATAAAAATGTCTCAAGGCATTCACAAGATATTTCAATGAAGGATCCTCATCAACGGTCACAAGCATTCCCCTGATGACGACGGGACGTGTTGCGTCTTTCTGGATTTCTTCCTTCATGACTTCCAGTGATATCTGGATATTTTCATCCTCCGCCACTTCCAGGGCATCCTCGATCATATGAACAAGTGTAGATTCATTTATTCTATTTGAAGACGTAAAGTCCTTAACCAGATCATCCAACTTCTCAAAGGAAAGCACAGGAAGATCTCCGCTTCTAAGTAACCCTTCCACTAAGTCATCCGTTCGTTTCAAGATAAAGTGGGATAAGTAGGAAAAGTCCAGCTCGATTTTATCAAGCATGACCAATTCTAAATAAGAATGGAAAAAACCTTGAATCATCATTGTGATGTCCCAGAAGTATGGCTCGATCTTTTTACCGTAAATTCCGAACAATCTCCTTTTATAATACCTGTGTGTGTTCATTTTCATTTCACTGAGGAGATCATGAATTTCATCGTTAAAAGGCATGGCATTCTCTCTGATCTGCATGATGATGAATTCTTTATGTTTGCAAATTTCAATTAGTTGGCATTCTAATTGCTTCTGGAATTTCTCATAAGGAGATAAATCCTCGTTTTCGATCTCGTTCACTTTGTCTGTGATCATTTTAAAATAATAATTCATAATGGCCAGCAGAAGAGCTTCCTTTGATTTGAAGTATAGATAGAAGGCCCCTTTGGAAATATCACATTCGTTCACGATTTCCTGAACGGAGGTAGCGTTGAATCCTTTCGAGGCAAAAAGCTTAATGGATGTTTCGATAATTAATTTTTCTTTTTCCTTCATACTTTCCTCTCCTTGAAAAACTCCTTACCATTATTATGACCGATTGGTCACAAAAAATAAACCTTTATTTTATAATGATATTGACTTGTGACTGAGTAGTCAGTTATATTAGATGATGTTATGACTAGTTGGTCAGAATAAGAGAGAAGGGATGAATAAAACGTGAACAGTATTATCAATTTCGTACTTAAAAATAAGTTTGCTGTTTGGCTGATGACGATCATCGTCATTATTGCAGGCTTATATTCAGGATTTAATATGAAGCTCGAAACCTTGCCTAACATCAATACCCCGATTGTCAGTGTGACAACCGTGTATCCGGGGGCTACCCCTGAAGATGTAGCAGCCAAGGTCTCCGAACCAATTGAGAAACGCTTGAAGAATTTAGATGGGGTAAATGTTGTCAGCTCAACTTCTTACCAGAATGCTTCAGCCGTTCAAATAGAGTACAAGTTTTCGAAAGATATGGAAGAAGCAAAGACCGAAGTCGAAGAGGCTCTCTCGGATCTCCCTTTTCCAGATGGGGTCAATGAACCGGAAGTATCACGACTCAGCTTCAACGCCTTCCCGGTCATCGCTCTTAGTGTAGCGAATGAAGACCAATCTTTAGCTCAACTGACATCCACAGTAGAAGATACCATCATTCCTCAGCTTGAGGGAGTGGACGGGGTAGCTTCCGTTCAGGCATCAGGTCAACAAGTGCAAGAGGCACAAGTCGTCTTTGATCAGGATAAACTTGCACAATATGGATTAACGGAAGAAACTGTTCAAAATATTATCAAAGGCTCTGATGTGACCACTCCATTAGGGTTGTACACGTTTAAAGACAGCCAAAAATCCGTTATGATTGACGGGAATATTACGACGATCGAAGATTTGAAAGAAATGAAGATTCCTGTAACCCCAAGTACAGGAGGAGCGACGGAAGCTTCACAGGGTCAGAAGCCTTCAGGACAAGGACAGACTCCTCAAGCTCCTGCTACCGGGGAAGCACCTGCCGGCATGAAGATTCCAACAATTCAACTATCAGACATTGCTGATATCGAACTGATCGGGAAAGCAGAGTCCATTTCCAGAACGAATGGGAAAGAATCCATCGGACTTCAAGTGGTGAAAACAGCAGACGCCAATACGGTGGACGTTGTCAATGCTGTCAAAGAAGAAGTCAAAACGTTTGAAAAAGACATCGATGGAGTAGAAATCATTTCTACCTTTGACCAGGGGGAACCCATTGAAGAATCCGTCAGCACAATGCTGAACAAGGCATTATTCGGTGCTGTGTTTGCAGTCATCATAATTCTTCTATTCCTTCGGGATATCAAATCGACATTGATCTCGGTCGTATCGATTCCATTGTCGCTTTTAATCGCGATTTTACTATTAAAACAGATGGATATTACGTTAAATATCATGACTCTTGGAGCGATGACCGTGGCCATTGGGCGGGTGATCGATGATTCCATTGTCGTAGTGGAAAACATCTATCGAAGAATGTCACTGAAAGGTGAATTACTTAAAGGAAAAGACCTGATCCGGGAAGCAACGAAAGAAATGTTCGTTCCAATCGCGTCTTCCACGATTGTCACAATTGCCGTATTCCTTCCATTAGGATTGGTTCAAGGGATGATCGGGGAACTATTCCTTCCGTTCGCTTTAACGATCGTGTTCGCCTTATTGGCCTCCCTTCTTGTGGCTGTTACAATCGTGCCTATGCTTGCTCACTCTATGTTTAAAAAGGGTGTAGGGAAGAAGCATGTAGAAAAGAAAAGCCGTCTGGCGAATTGGTATAAGGGTGTATTGAATTGGACGCTAAACCATAAGATCATTACGTCCATCTTGGCAATCGCCATGTTGGTGGGAAGTCTGTTCTTAGTACCACTGATTGGAGTCAGTTTCCTTCCATCAGATGAAGAAAAGATGGTCATGGCTACGTATAAACCAGATCCGGGTCAAACGGAAGAAGAAGTTAATAAAATTGCACAGGATGCAGAAGAGTACTTCCAGGGGCGTAAAGGGGCTGAAACGATTCAGTACTCTGTCGGTGGAGAAAATCCGATGAGTCCGGGAAGTTCAAATAATGCGATCTTCTACGTTCAGTATAACGACGATACAGATAATTTCTCTGAAGAAAAAGAAAAGGTCATCAAAGACTTGCAACAAGCAACAGACAAAGGAGAATGGGCCTCACAAGACTTCTCTGCAAGTGCAGGCAGCAATGAAATTGTCGTGTACGTCTATGGTGAAACCCTGAAAGAGATCGAACCTGTCGTAAACGATATTCAAGGCATGATGGAAGACAAGAAAGATTTCAAAAAGGTCGGATCAAGTATTTCCGAATCCTATGACGAATACTCGTTCATCGCTGATCAGGAAAAGCTGAGTGAGCTTGGTCTGACTGCGGGACAAATCGCCATGGAACTTGGTCAGACTCGTCAGCGACCAGTCCTCACGACCATTGAAAAAGATGGAGAAGAAGTGAATGTCTACCTGGACGTTGAAAAAGAAAAGTATGAAAGTATCGACGATTTAACGGATAAAACCATCCAATCACCACTGGGTATGGAGGTTCCAATTAAAGACGTTGTTGAAGTTCAAGAAGGCAAAACGTCGGATACAGTTTCACGTCGGGATGGTAAAGTTTTTGCTCAAGTGAGTGGAGAACTGAAAACCGATGATGTATCAAAAGCTTCTCAGGATATCCAGAAAGAAATCGATGAAATGGATGTTCCATCCGGCATCGACGTGAATATGGGTGGAGTAACAGAAGACATCAAGGAATCCTTCACGCAACTGGGATTAGCGATGCTTGCAGCCATTGCCATCGTTTACTTGATTCTTGTCATCACATTCGGTGGCGGCCTTGCACCATTTGCCATCCTGTTCTCACTGCCATTCACGATTATCGGAGCATTAGTAGGGTTATTGATTGCAGGAGAAACGATCAGTATCTCCTCTATGATCGGAGCACTGATGCTGATCGGTATCGTTGTCACAAACGCTATCGTTCTGATCGACCGTGTGATTCATAAAGAAAAAGAAGGTCTATCTACACGGGAAGCATTACTCGAAGCTGGTTCTACCCGACTCCGTCCGATCCTCATGACGGCCATTGCCACAATCGGAGCCCTGTTCCCATTGGCATTGGGTCTTGAAGGAAGCGGATTGATTTCAAAAGGTCTCGGTGTCACCGTTATCGGAGGATTGACCAGTTCGACCCTCTTAACGCTTGTGATCGTACCGATTGTGTATGAAATCCTGATGAAAATCAAAGGGAAGATCGGTGGACGTAAACGAAAAACAGTGAAAGAATAATTATTTGAGAGAAAAGCAGTCCTGTAGCGGGGCTGCTTTTTTGTAGGTTTATTTATGAAAGTTATTCACAAATTGGCACCCGTATTGCTGAAAATGGAGCACTAAACGCCAAAAGTGAAACATCTTCCTAATGTACATATTTTCAAAACATGGCGATAAACAATGATTGCCATCCCAATCACAAGCACACTCTTCCTCATCGGCCGGCTCTCCATCACATATTCCATGGACAACCATCATAGAATAGACCATCTTATACAAAGGCAGGGTACAAGCATATGAGTCTGTTTTTAAGGGGTACATTGGTGTTGGTTGTAACAGCTTTCGTTGGTGAGTGTCTGGAATTTGTGATAAATATGATATTGGCCCGTGAGCTTGGGGAGGCGGGTCTTGGTACATATATGTCGATTCTCCCGACGGTGTTTTTGATCGTCATCTTATCGAGCATGGAACTGCCGATAAGCCTTTCCAAATTCTTTGCTGAGCGGGAGGAGCGGTATCACCGGGGAATGCTTGATTATGCCTTTCGATTTGCGGTGATCACAACCTGCATCTTGTTGATGGTCATGGTAATGGTTTATGCCTGGACTCCGTTATTTCAAGATTATCACCCAGGAATCCGCTGGCTCATTATGGTCGTGATCCCGATTGTGGCCTTCACTTCCATCACCAGAGGATATTTCATGGGAATTCAGCAGATGGGAAAAATTGCGGCAGCTAATTTTCTCCGAAAGGGAATTCAATTATTTTTATTAGTATCAATCTATAAATTTTTATCCTTTGGCATTGATACATCCATCTTCATTGCCCTTGGTACGTTAATTGCGAGTGAAGCGGTCGTTTTTGTTTATTTGATTCATGCTTACGTTCTTGAAATTAAGGGTAAAAGAAAGAACAGCCATTCTACACTATCAACGATTGAAATGAGAAAGTCAGTGCTATCCGTTTCCATTCCAACTACCGTCCTGCGTATTTTTCATGCACTGACCCATGCCATACAGCCATTCCTGATTAAATGGGCCCTGGTTCTATCGGGGATGGGGGCGGTGGATGCGAATGAACATTTCGGAATGCTCGCGGGGATTGCCCTTACCATCGGATTCTTTCCGTCGTTCATTGCGTTTTCCATGCTGATCGTCCTGATCCCCACTGTTTCGGAAAAGGTATCATCGAAAGATTTTGATGGAATTTTGACGCATCTAAAGCAGGTAATGTGGATTACATTGGCCTACGGGGTACCGGCCGTGTTTATTTACTATACTCTCGGGGATTACATAACAGAGACGTTTTTTCACTCTGTTTCTTCCGCCTATTATTTAAAGCTGCTCTGGCCGTATTTCCTGTTTCATTTTCTTGTATTCCCTCTTCAAGCCTTTCTGATTGGATTGGGCCTGGTAAAGGATGCTCTCCTTCATACGATTTGGTCGAGCATTTTCTCGTTTTCACTCATTTACCTATTAGGATCCCGTTTTGGAATGGAGGGAGTCATTCTTGGTATGAACGCCGGAGCGGTGCTCATAGCCATGCTCCACTATGTAACCATCTGTCGGGAACTGGAAACGACTCTTTGGTTAAAAACAGCCATAAAAATGTAAACTAATACAAAACAAATGTGATGGCCAAAGAGATTTGTTTTACTTAAAGAGGGACGGACCTTTTAATCTTATTGTATTTCAGTGACACCTACATACTATTTGCTGTTATGATGGCTCATTTCATAACCTCCAAAGGAGAAAGCTATGATCGATTCTATTTTATTTAACATCATGTTAGTCGGAGTGCTGGGTATTGCGTCCCAGTGGGTTGCCTGGAGATTCAGGCTGCCAGCCATCGTCGTCATGTCCATCGTCGGGTTGCTTGTGGGTCCGATCTTCGGCCTCATCAATCCAAAGGCCGATTTCGGAGAAGTATTTAAGCCCATTATATCAATGGCTGTTGCCATCATCCTTTTTGAGGGAAGCTTAAATCTTGATTTTCGCGAAGTGAGGGGACTGGGGAAACCGGTTTTCAGGATTGTCACGATCGGAGCCCTTTTAGCCTGGATACTGGGTTCACTCGGGGCTCACTATATCGCCGGTTTATCCTGGGCGGTGGCCTTTGTGATCGGTGGATTATTCATCGTAACGGGTCCAACGGTTATCCTGCCGCTGCTCCGGCAGGCAAAGCTTAAACCGAGACCTGCAGCCATCTTGAAATGGGAAGGAATTGTCGTCGATCCATTTGGGGCATTAATTGCTGTATTTGCCTTTGAAATCATCAACTTTTTAATTAGTGATGATGTAACCGGACTTTCTTTATTACTTTTCTTTGCCGCTTCCCTGTTTGCTGTCGTCTTCGGATGGGCGCTGGGAAAATTCACCGGCTTTATCTTTGAAAATGGACATGTTCCGGAATTCCTAAAGTCACCCGTGGTGTTTGCATTGGTCCTTGCCTGTTTCGCCATTTCAGATCATATCACGCATGAAACCGGACTGCTTGCTGTAACCGCCATGGGGATGACGTTAGCGAATATGCATATTTCATCCATCGACGATATGCGTCACTTTAAAGAAAATATTTCGGTGCTGCTCATATCGACCATATTCGTAATGCTTACAGCATCCTTAACCGTCGATACCCTATTCAAAATCTTCAATTGGAACATCATAGCATTCGTCCTCCTCATGCTATTCATCGTAAGGCCAATTTCCATCTGGCTGTCTACGATAGGGACGGACCTCTCCGTCAAGGAAAAGATCCTTGTTGGGTGGATTGCACCGAGGGGTATTGTCGCCTTGACCGTTTCAAGTTATTTCGCATCTGTTTTATTAGAGAAGGGGTTTGAGGATGCAGCGATTTTGACATCCCTCACTTTTGCCCTTGTCTTCTCAACGGTATGTGCACACGGGTTTTCGATTAAATGGCTGGCCAAAAAGCTCGACCTGGCCATCAGTGACCAGCCTGGAGTAGTCATTGTAGGGGGAAGTAAGTTCAGTACTGAATTTGCGAAGACACTTCAAGATTTAAAGATTCCGGTTCTGATTACGGATTCATCCTGGCAGCGGTTATTTTCAGTCAGAAAAGCTGGGATTCCTTTTTACAGGGGAGAAATCTTGTCAGAGCAAACCGAGTATTATTTGGACATGACTCCTTATGAGTATATGATTGCAGCCACTGAACTCGATTCGTATAACGCCCTTGTTTGTACAACATTCGTTCCTGAGGTCGGAAGGAACAACCTGTTCCAGCTGAGCCTTAGAAGCAAGAATGATGATGACCTGGAGGATATGGTCCATACAATAGGTGGGCGCATTCTATTTCAAAATCACGTGACGTGGGAAGAACTGAATAAACGTGTCGAACGGGGAGATGTATTCAGAAAGACGAATATTACAGAGAAATACACCTTTGATGAGTATTTGCAGAAACGAGATGAAAATACTTTACTCTTGTTCACTCATAAACCGACGGGAAGAATTGAATTCTTCACGGAAGGTACTTCACCGAAGATCGAGCAGGGAGATGTGATTGTCAGTCTGACTCAGCCTTGTAAGGAGCTCAATAAGATTCAAGAGAAGCTCACCGTTCAGCGGGAAACAAAAGCAAAAGAAGACAAAGAAAAAGGCAAAGAAAGCGCCGACTGAGTCGGCGCTTCTCTTTACTTATTGCCGCTATATTGCTCCCCTAACAGTTGTTTCACTTGATTGTACGTGAGGCCGGAATGTGCGTTTTGACGTTTGACCTCATTAATATCCGTCCCTGCCTTTGATACGTTCCTTTTTTGCTGATTCATCCAAACACCCCCTATTACTAATGTAAGTCAAGGGGTGATATTCTATGCGTGACGGCAGGTCCGTCCCTCTAACTTGAGGGGAAGACCTGTCAATTTACTGGCGGGTCCGTTTGTATACAAGGTCAAAGACGAGGATGATGACAGCAAGTGCATAGACAGTATACGAATAGGTAGAATGCTCTTGCATATTCTTCACTCCGATCCCGATAAAGGCCCATACAAATACGAGTGGATAAAGGAGGTCATGCTGGGTGAGGCGGAACCAGAAAGTAAGTACAGTAGCGACAATCACTCCAAGGTATGCCCAAACAAGCCCGGAAATCCCAAACCCGTTCCAGCCGATCTCCGTAAGAAAATACGTGATATTTACAATTGTTGCAATCGAAATCCATCCTACATAAATGGAAAAGGGGGCAGCATCCAAGAGGGACGGACCTGTGCTTTTCATTCGCTTATATAGGCCGATCAGGGTTACTAAAAGTCCGAGCATAATAAAGACCGAAATCAGGAAATAGTTATAATGCCAAACCAGAATCCAAGC
Organism: Rossellomorea arthrocnemi; assembly: GCF_904424705.1. GTDB lineage: Bacteria > Bacillota > Bacilli > Bacillales > Bacillaceae_B > Rossellomorea > Rossellomorea arthrocnemi. Next base: position 110,906 of record NZ_CAJGBF010000007.1, read on the forward strand.
TGAGTTCAAAAGACAACTCAGGATGAATAAACGGCTTGTTTCCTGGTAAAGGGGAAGATCCCGCCTGGTTTTAGGAAATTGACGGATGATCCAGATGGCAAGTAGCAGGTAAATAAGACTCCATATGGAAAAGACGTATCCTGCAGGAGTAATCATGATATCCAGCCTGTTACTGATTTCTCCAGTGGATTGATTATTCAAAGGCAAGGTGACAGCCAGAGTGTTCATCACAATCAGCAAAGTGAAGGCTAAAAAATTCCATATTAATTTCATTGTGCATCCTCCTTTGAAAATAATCATTCGTGGGCAACACCTGTTGTGCTCTATATACTATTCCACTTTTATATGGTTAAAAAACAAGTGAAGAGAGTTTAGGTACAAGGAATTGTATAAAATCAGGAAGGAATTAGAGGATTTATCGAGAATTAGAAAAAGGATAGGGACAATTTACACAATTCATTTAGGGGGACAATATGGACCATACAACTCATACATATTCAAATGTTTGGAATTTAGATGTTTTTTTCAAAGGTGGAAGTGAATCACCGGAATTCAGGCAGCATCTGGATACTCTGGAAAAGAAGAAGAAGGATTTTGCAGAAAATGCTCTTGCATTCCATCCTCCTCAATCCGCTAATGATGCTGAGCTCGTATGGAAGCTGATTGAAGAAGCAAAGGAGGTAATGATGTACCTTCGACAGGCTGGTGCTTTCGTCAGCTGTCTTGAAGCTCAAAACATGCATGACCGGAAGGCCGACTCCCTTCGCGGTGAAGTTACAAGTTTGAGTGCCGACTTTTCTTCTACCTTTACAAAGTTTCAGCAGCAGCTTTCCGATTGCACAGAAGAAATATGGAAAGAACTATTGCAGCATGATCAATTGAAGGAGATCACGTTTGTTCTGAATGAGTGGAGACAAAAAGCCAAGGATAAGCTTTCAAGCAGTGAAGAATCTCTGATTCAAGCCCTGGCAGTCGACGGTTATCACGGCTGGGGGCAGATGTATGATACGATCGTCGGATCGATGGACATCACTCATGATGACAAGACCCTGTCAGTCGGTCAGGCAAATAACTTACTCTCTAGTCCGGACCCGAACACCCGTAAAGAAGTATTTGATGAATTGGAGAAAGCTTGGAAAGAGAATGAAGAGCTATTCTCCCGCACCCTCAATCATCTTGGCGGCTTCCGTCTGAATGTTTATAAAAAGCGGGGATGGGACGAATTAATGAAGGAGCCTTTGGAATACAACAGGATGAAGCAGGAAACCCTCGATGCCATGTGGGGGGCCATCTCCAAGAACAAAAAGCCGTTTGTTCAGTATCTGGATCGAAAAGCGAAATTAATCGGCAAAGACAAGTTGGACTGGTATGACCTGGACGCTCCAGTGGCAGAATCGACGAGTACCATGTCATACGATGAAGGGGCAAAATTCATTTTGAAGCAGTTCTCTCTCTTTGGAAGTGAGATGGCACAGTTTGCTGAGAAAGCATTTGAGGATGAATGGATCGAAGCGGAGGACCGTGCAGGGAAACGTCCTGGCGGCTTCTGTACTTCATTCCCGTTAAGCGACCAATCACGTATCTTCATGACCTACTCAGGCTCGATGTCGAATGTATCTACACTTGCCCACGAACTGGGACATGCGTTCCATTCCCATGCGTTAAAGCCGATGCATGCATTGAACCGTAATTATGCCATGAATGTCGCAGAAACGGCTTCTACTTTTGCCGAGATGATCGTAGCAGATGCTGCTGTGAAAGAAGCCAAAACGAAGGAAGAGAAGATTGCCCTCGTCGAAGATAAACTTCAGCGGAGCGTCGCCTTCTTCATGAATATCCATGCCCGCTTCTTATTCGAGACCCGTTTCTATGAAGCGCGTAAAAAAGGAATCGTTTCTGTCGATGCGTTGAATGACCTGATGGTGGAAGCTCAGAGGGAAGCCTTCGCCGATTCACTTGGCGAAGTACATCCGCGCTTTTGGGCATCGAAGCTCCATTTCTATATTACCGGGGTGCCGTTCTATAACTTCCCGTATACATTCGGTTACTTGTTCTCCCTGAGCATCTATGCCAAGGCACTTGAATCAGGCGAAAGCTATGAAGAGAAATATATGGCCTTACTCCGTGACACAGCCGTCATGAGCGTAGAAGACCTTGCCATGAAACATCTTGGTGAAGACATAACCAAAGAAGACTTCTGGGAAAAAGGAATCAACCTCTGCATTGCCGATGTGGATGAATTCCTCGAACTGACAAACTAAATAAGAAATCGATTGAGGTCCGTCCCTGTATTTGAGGGACGGACCTTTGTTTTGTCGATCTTTCTTTAGGTTTATCAACCCTATCTTCAATATATATGGACCATTCATATAAAAAGACAAAATTCCATTCCCATCATGCCACATCAGAAAAACAATTCCTCATTAAAAACGCAAAGTCCCATTACTTCTAAGCCTCAAGTCTGATACGAAAATAAAGCTCCGGCTCGTTATGGGAAATCCGGAAAATAGGTAGGATAGAGACATGAAGAAGAAAGGAGGCAATAACATATGAAGAAATTTGGATTGCTTTTAGCTGGAGGAATCGCGGCGATTGTACTGCTTGCCAATTTGGGGCCGATTGTGGGCCTTGCGATCTCTTTATTGATTATGTATTACAGCTTTAAAGGCTTCGTAAAAACGGATTCAACAGGAAAGAAGATCCTGTGGGCATTGATCGGTCTTGCAGCATTCAGTGCAACTGTATCGAACTTCCCGGCGATCATCGGTCTGGTTGCTCTGTATGTCCTGTATGTAATTTATAAGAACTGGAAGAAAGAAGAAATCGTCATGGAAGAAAAAACATCTGATCCATTCACCAACTTTGAAAGAGAATGGTCCCAATTAAAAAACTAAAGGAGAGAGATTATACTATGACAAACCTATTTCAACGTTTGAAAAATACAGTCATGTCCGACCTTCACGAAGCATTAGATAAAAAGGAAAAGAAAAATCCAATCGCGGTCCTGAACCATTACTTAAGACAATGCGAACAGGAAGTTGAAAAAGTTAGAAAGCTCGTCGAAAGACAGTACCTTTTAAAAGAAGAGTTTCAAAAAGAGTATCAGCAGGCTTCCGTTTTAGCTGATAAACGAAAGTATCAGGCAGAGGTAGCGTCCAAAGCGGGTGAAGAAGGCTTGTATGAATTTGCCCTGCAGGAACAAAAATACTATGAAGAACGTGCCTTGCGAATCCAGGAATCGAAGATGCAAGCGACAAAAGAGCTAGAAGAGCTTGAGCGGAAATACGAAGAGATGAAGCATAAGCTGAAGGATATGTATATCAAGCGCATGGAGCTGATGGGCAGAGAAAATATTGCCCGTGCCCATAACAAAATGAATTCTGTCATTGAATCATCTTCAGGTTATAACAACCAGGCATTTTCTAAGTTTGATGAAATTGAAACATACTTAGATCAACTGGAGCATGGAGTGAATTCCTCCTACTACCGAAACACAATCGATGCAAAAATCGCAAAACTTGAAAAAGACACGAAAAATGAGGAAACAGAAGCCATTCCATCCTAAAACATGGTATTCTAGGTTAAGAAAAACATCATAACGGTAAAAAAGGGGGAGCCCACTTATGGGTTCACCCCGTTTAATCATCAGATATGAGATTTATGAATCAACATCCCAAATGAATACTATTTCGTCGTAAAATCTTTATACCTCGCAAATACATAATCAGAAAGGAGGAACCCCCTTGTTCAATCGTTTACGGTCTGACGGAATCAGCTGGATCATTTTAATCGGGACACTTTTAATACTGCTGGAAGTCTCCTTTTATGATGGGGGGGTTCTGGTCTTTCTGTCGATTGCTGCCTTCTGTATTTATATAGGACGCAAAAAACTGCCGAGAACGTCGGGGAAGATTCTTCTGTGGTTCGGGATCATCAGTTTAGCCATCAATATCTTTAATACGGTCGCTTTTAAATTTTTGCTATTTGGCATTCTTCTTTTTATTATCGTCAGATTTGCCGATTCCAAGAAGCATCCTAAGTACATCTCTCCAACAATTAAGGAAACCTTCACTCAAACCCAAGAACCACTCATGATGAAAAAATCTGCTCTTCAGAATGAATGGTTCGGTCCAAAACGGACACCTGAAGATGTGTTTGAATGGAATGATATCAACATCCAGGGCGTCATCGGGGATTCGGTCATCGATATCGGCAATACGGTGCTCCCTAAAGGGACTTCAGTGGTGTCGATCCGGAATATACTGGGGAATATCGAGGTGTTGGTCCCGTATGACGTGGAAGTAAGTGTGCATCATTCTGTCCTGGCTGGATCCATTGAGATTTTTGATGAAGTGGAACCGAAAGCGATCAATCAGTCTCTCTATTATCAAACACCGGGGTATGATGAGGCCGTTCAGCGGGTGAAGATCATCACGTCCATGTGGATCGGGGATCTAGAGGTGAAGAGAATATGAGTACGGTCAGTAAGCAGGTCGTTGCAGGTATTCTCTTTTCTCTTGTGATGGTGTTGTTTTTATCTCTTTCCTTCTTTTATTTGTATCCGTTAAAGGATTGGTCCCTCTTGTGGGAAGTAGAGATCATGGATATACCGGGAGCGGGATTTATCCTGGTTGTCAGCATCATGATCGGGATTGTTTTTGGAATACGGACGGGTTTGAAGGATAAGCGTCAGCTGAGAGAAATGGAGGATGCCCTCCACCATGTGGAACAAGGACGCGGAATCACGATACCTGAAACAGCAACCTCTGAAGTACAGCAGGTCTGGAAAAAGGTAGATGCCTTAGGAAAGCATCTCACCGATCAAGCCCGCTACTCCCAGAAACTCGCTAATGAAAAAGCCGAGGAGCAGGAAAAAAGAATACAGGAGATTGTGTCACAAGAGAGGAACCGTTTGGCAAGGGAGTTGCATGATTCGGTCAGTCAGCAGTTATTCGCAGCATCGATGCTCATGTCAGCGATCACGGAAACCTCCTCCCCTCACCGAACCCCCCATGAAGAGAAACAGCTTAGTATGGTCGAACAAATGATTCATCAGTCTCAGCTTGAAATGAGGGCACTCCTTCTTCATCTTCGTCCTGTTGCGTTAAAAGGAAAGAATCTTCAAGAAGGAATGAAGGAGCTGTTGGTTGAATTAGCTCAGAAGGTGCCTCTTGATATTGAGTGGAAGATTGAAGACATGAGTCTGGATAAAGGGATTGAAGATCACCTGTTCCGTATTTTGCAGGAGTCCGTTTCGAACACTCTCCGCCATGCAAAGGCGACTTCATTGGATATCCGACTGATACAAAGGGAATCCATTATCATTTTAAGAGTGGTGGACGATGGCAGGGGCTTTGATGTGAATGAATCGAAGGTAACGAGTTCTTACGGGCTTCAGAATATGAGAGAACGGGCCATTGAAATCGGTGGAACGTTTAAAATTATCAGTGTGCCGAATAAGGGGACCCGCTTGGAAGTGAAAGTTCCCGTTGTAGAGAATGAAGGTGAAATTAATGATTAAAGTGGTATTTGTCGATGATCATGAAATGGTGAGGATCGGGGTGTCATCTTATCTGTCTGCCCAGGCGGATATAGATGTCGTCGGGGAAGCGTCTGACGGTAGAGAAGGCGTTCAGCTCGCCCTAGAAATGAGGCCGGATATCATTCTGATGGATCTGGTGATGAAAGAAATGGATGGCATCCAGGCGACGAAGGAAATCATACAAGAGTGGCCGGAGGCGAAGATTATCATCGTGACAAGCTTCCTGGATGATGATAAGGTGTATCCTGCCCTTGAAGCGGGGGCCGTCAGTTATATGCTGAAAACGTCCAAAGCGAGTGAAATCGCTGAAGCGGTCAGGAAGACCTATAACGGTCAATCCATCCTTGAGCCCGAAGTGACGGGGAAAATGATGACACGAATGAGACAGAAGACTGTTTCTCATCCCCATGAGGAACTAACGAACCGCGAACTTGAAATCCTCCTGCTCATGACCCAAGGTAAAACAAATCAGGAAATCGCCGATGAATTATTCATCGCCTTGAAGACAGTGAAAACCCATGTGAGCAACATCCTCTCAAAGCTCAACGTACAAGACCGAACGCAGGCTGTAATCTATGCCTTTAAACATGATTTGGCTAAATAAAAAAGAAAGTGACCCAAAATAAAACTTTTTGGGTCACTTTTTCGTATAGAAAGAAGAAAGTAAACAGATTTCGACTTGCATCAGAAACCAATTCAAAAATATACATTTAATAAGCCTGGATGCGGTTAGGAAACAAGTGTAGAAAAATGACAAATATTTCATCAACTGGAGGAGGAATAATGTTAAAATAAGCGATATATTGTCAAATTTTGAAAAATGACCAGTAGGGGGATCAGTACGTGAACGCACAATTCAGCAAACCAAAAAGATTCGGAGAAATTCTGGATCATACATTTCGATTAAGCAAGAACCGTTTTAAAGATTTTTTCCTTATATTCCTTATATTATTGGGACCAGTATATTTACTGCAGGCTCTCATTGAACTGGCGGCTGGTGTCAGTTTCTTTCGAACGGTCGGGGCAGGGGAAACCTGGTTCGATGGAATTTTAAACAGCTTTTCGGGAGAGTTTTCCGCTGAATCCGGGCAGAAAGTGAACTTGGCGGCGGAATTGGGAACGGGGCTCATAGGGTTTATCACGATGATCCTTACACCCATGGCTCAAGCCGCGATATTATTCAGCCTGAATCATATGAGAAAAAATGAAGAATACTCAGTAAAGCTTGTCCTCAAAGAGGCTTTCTCCCGATTTTGGCCAATCATCGGAAGCAGTATCCTATTCGGCCTGATCATTTTTGGCTTGGTATTCATTCCTCTTGTCACAGGGATTTTTGCCGGAGTATTTGGTACTGTCTTTCTTGACCCGGGTGTGGGAATAATCGTCACGTCCATCATCCTGTTTCTTGTCTTCGCTCTCGTCATTGCTTATTTATTGACACGCTGGAGCTTCTACTTGGGGGCTGCAGCCATCGAGAATGACGCACCTGGACTCGGCAGAAGCTGGAGATTGACAAAGAAGCGCGCTTTTACCATTATCGGATTATATATTGTGTTCGGATTGATCATCGGGATTATCAATACCGCATTCGAATTTACGTTTGGCCTCGTGTTGGGGAACAGTGTTCTGTACGGAATGATTATCAACGTTGTATCGTTATTTACGACGATGCTCGGTGCTGTCGTGTTCGGGGTCATCTTCTTTGACCTGAAAACAAGACATGACGCAGATGATTTAAATGAAATGATCGATGACTACAATTCGTTTTAACCAAGGAAGTATCCAGTCAGGCCCGGGTTCCCGGGCTTTTGATCTGAAAGCTAGGTGAAGAAAGTGTTGAATGAAACTAGAGCAAGGGATCAACTCGAGGACATCCTGGATGGAAAGGAATACAAAGCCTACCTTCAGGAGAATCAGGGATGGCTGTCCAGCTGGTGGGAAAGGGCAAAGGAATGGATCCAGGAAATGCTGGGGAAGATAAATCCTGCTTTTGAACCGACAAGCGGGGGTGCATCGGGTATCCTGATCGCGGTGATCGTGATTATCGTCGCAGTACTTCTCAGCTTCGCATTCATTGCCGTCCGCAACGGGGTAAGAAGGCGTAAGTTCCGTTCGCATAAACCCTTTCAATCTATGAACGAGATGGAATGGTCCTATTCCAGTCATCTGGAGGAAGCCCATAAGCAGGAGACTCTCGGAGATTATCCGAAAGCAACTCGTCATATGTTCCTGGCACTTCTGCTTTATTTCCATGAGAGGGAGTATCTGGAAGCACGGGTGTGGAAGACGAACTGGGAGTATTACGACGAACTGAGTAAAGTGAATCTAAAGTGGGCGGATCGATTTTACCGGCTTGCCCTCTTATTCGACGAGGTCGCATATGGTGAATATGAGGTAAGCGAAAACGAGTATCTTCACTATAAACAGGAAGCACTTGATTGGCTGGGGAATGAAGATTCATAGACGGGCAGTTTGAGAGAAAGGAGGGAGGAAAGAGCATTGAAGTCAACTATCAAAGCGTGGATTTGGCTACTGGGTCTTCTTGGGTTATTCATCGGGATCGGAGTCTTTCTTTCACCGGAGGAGCTGAAGGAGTATCCGGCCTATGTATCCGAATCCCCCTCTCCTACAGGGGTGAAAGCTCTTTACACCTATTTAGATAGTGAAGGGGAATCGGTTCGACGCTGGACTTTTTCACCAGACCGGCTGTCAAAAAAAGAATCAGGTCAGCTCTTGATTATGGCAGAGCCGTTTTCGATTCCGGAAGAAAAAGATATGGAGAAGTACGAGGATTTCATAAGACGGGGGAATACAATCCTCCTGTTTAAAGATAATCCAAAAGGGATGTTCCATACGAAGACGGAAGTCATAGGAAATGACTCAACGCCTATTCGTATCCGTGATAGAGAGGGTAATACATATAAAGCCGATATGTTATCAAACGTCAGGTTGAAAGAAGGAGATGGAGATACGATTCTATTGGATGATGAGGCGGGCACGATTGCCTACAAGTCTGAGATAGGGAAGGGTCAATTGATTGTCTCCACCACACCGGCGTGGATGATGAATGGGAACATCCTTGAAAAGGATCATCTTTCCATGATTCTCCTTCTGTTAAAAAACGGAGGAGCAGAAGAGGGACCGATTCTGATGGATGAATATCTCCACGGAGGAGAAAGTCAGGCATCCCTCTCGACTCTTTACCCTCAATGGTTATTGTTGATTCTCCTCCAATTAATCATCTTCACTCTTTTGGGACTTTGGATGAAGGGGAAGCGGTTCGGAGGCATTCTCGTCCCCCGGGAAGAGATGGTGCGGTTCAGTGATGAGCGTATCAAGGCTCTCTCAGCATGGTATTTGAAAGGAAAACAATACAAGGCCTCCCTGTTGATCCAATCTGATTATGTAAGACTTCTGTTTCAAGAACGGTGGGGGCTCCCGGTGAGTAAAGAGTGGGTGGACCTTAAGGAACCACTGGTACGGAGACTGCACACCGTATCGGAAAAGGAACTCGATTCCTTTTTAACGGAAATGAAAAGTATGTTAAGGAAAGAACGAATCAGCAAGCAGGAATATGTGTTGTGGTCGAAAAGGTTTGAATTATTCAGGAAAGAGGTGGAGGATCGTTGAAACCAGAAATCACATCCTTAATGGAGAAATTTGAAGAGCGTATCGTAGGGCAGGGAACGAATCTTAAACTCTTGTTGTCTTCCATTCTGGCAGGAGGACATGTGTTGATTGAAGGGGTACCCGGCACTGGAAAGACTCAGATGGTGAAGACTCTGTCACGTTTGCTTGGGGGAAGCTTTAACCGCATTCAATTCACCCCGGACCTGTTGCCGAGTGATATAACAGGAAGTACGATTTACAACATGAAGGACAGCAGCTTCCAAACGATCAAAGGGCCGATCTTTACCAATGTTCTTCTGGCGGATGAAATCAATCGGACTCCGGCGAAGACCCAGGCCGCCTTACTTGAAGCCATGGAGGAGAAGCAGGTCACGATCCAAGGGTCGACGTATCCCCTTGAAGAGGTATTCTTTGTGGTGGCAACACAAAATCCGATTGAATTCGAAGGAACCTATCCCCTTCCTGAAGCACAGCAGGATCGATTCCTGTTCAAGCTTGATATTGACTTTCCTTCATTTGAGGAAGAGAAATCAGTCTTAAAACAGGTGATCGAGAATCATGTTGACCGGAGTGAGGTGGGGGCGGTCCTCGACATTGAAACCTTCCTAATGATCAGGAGGGAAATCGGGGAAGTAACGCTGAGCGACGCTGTATTAGATTACATCATGCAAATTGTAAGGAAGACCCGGGAAACCGAGTCGATTCGATTCGGTGCGAGTACAAGGGCAGCCATCTCGATCGGGAAAGCGGGAAGGGCGTGGGCCTATCTGTCAGGACGGGAATATGTCACCCCGGACGATATCAAGATGGTGGCAAGGCCGGCGCTTAGGCATCGCGTACAGTTATCCCCGCACGTAGAATTGGAGGGACTGACCATTGACCAAGTCATCCAGGAGCTTATTGGGTCGATTACTGTTCCAAGATAAGGGTATTTTACCGACATCCCGGTTATTGATCGTTTATGTGTGCTTTTCAGGCCTCCTTTTAACGGGGGCGTTGATTGGGTTGTCATGGATGTGGATTTTTAGCTTAAATGCTTTCTTTCTCGGGTTGAGTCTCATTGATTTAATGTTCTCCCCTGCTAATAAGAGTGTGGAGGTAAAGCGGAGCATTCCAGATCAAATGGAAAGAGGGCTTGATTACACGGTTGAGTTGAAGATAAATAACACATCTCAACGGGATCTATCGTACCGTCTCTTAGACGGGACACCCCAAAGTTTTCAAACAACTTTCCCACTCGGAGGGAATGTTGCAGGTCTATCAACAGGGAGTCACTCCTATCATGTGGTGACACCTGTACGAGGGGACTATCAGTTAACCAGGCTCTATTTCCGCTACTGGAGCTCACTGGGGTTATGGGAAAAGCAAAAAACAGTGGAAACAATGGATAAGGTGAAAGTCATCCCCGATCTCACGGAAACGAGAAAGGTTTTGGAAGATGCCCAGCGGTTTTTACTGTATGAAGGGGTGAAAATCCGAAAGCAGCAGAGTGGAGCAGGGGAGTTTTCGAAAATCAGGAATTACGTGGTCGGGGACGATCCGCGAAAGATCAATTGGCGTCAAACGGCAAAGCTCAGGGAAGTGATGACGAATGAATACGAACCTGAGCATGGAAAGTATATTACGATCCTGATTGATTGCGGAAGAATGATGGGGGCCGAACTGAAAAAGGGAAACCGTCTGGAAAAATCCCTTGAAGCTGCTCTGACCGTTACGGCGGCAGCCCTACAGAACGGGGACTATGTGTCGGTCATCGCTTTCAGTAAGAAAGTGAAGGTCTATATTCCCCCAGCGAAAGGGATGGCCCATCTGCAGACCATTCTTCACCGCATTTATAATCTTGAAGTAGACGCGGCGGAATCCAATTACGCAGCGGTCCTTCACTATGTCCAGACGATGCAGAAGAAACGGAGTCTGCTGCTGTTATTCAGTGACATCCATACATTCCTCCATGAGGATAATGCGCTTTATTATCTTCAGCGTTTAAGAAGACAGCATCTCTTTTTAATGATAGGAATAGAAGATGATAGGTTGGTGAAACAAATCAAAGTGGAGCCAGTCGATGAAGTACGGGCGATGATGAAGAGTATGGCTCAGAAACAGATGCTCGTCAAAAAGAGGGAGAAAGCCAAGTGGGAAAAACAGGGCCTCCTGATGGTGGAGGCACGTGAAGAGAAACTGGCAACGACGGCCGTTTCGTATTATATCGATATGATGAACCGGGGTTTAGTGTAGAATCATTCTGTTTAGGCGAAGCTTTCCGATGATCATATAGAGAATCAGGCCAAAGACCGTCAACAATGCGACCATATACTTTGCAGGAAGTGGAATTGCAGCCGGTGTAATGAAGCCTTCGATGATCCCGGCGATGACAAATAAAGGTATCGTTCCAAGGAGAAGCTGGACAGAACGTTTTGCCTGTTCCTTCAATTGATACCCCCTTGTGAAGCGTCCAGGGACAAATAGCTTATAGCCCATCAGCAAGCCTGCACCACCGGCAATAAATATCGCCGTAAGTTCAATCATTCCGTGGGGCACTATATATGCCCAGAATTCGTAGCTCATACCCTGATGCCAGAAGACGGCTGCAAGGGCGCCGACAATGATCCCGTTATATACCAGCATATATACCGTTACTAAACCAAATGTGACACCGCCTGCAAATGCGAGAAAGGCCACTTTGATATTATTGGTCATGATGCCTGCTGACATGATGGAAGAATCCACCTGCCCATCACTTTTTCCCAGGTTCCCCGGATCCACTCCCTGGGACATTTCTGGTGGTAGAATGGAATAAAGGTGCAGGGGATCATTCACAACGGAAAGAAAGGCGCCAAGTGCTCCGATTGTAAATAATAGCATTGCCAGGAGAACGAATGTCCACTGCTCGAGAAGCAGACCGATAAATGTGGTGGAGAAAAAATGCCTGACCTGTTTTCCGCTGGAGATTTGATCTTTGTATAAGAGATTATGAGATTTCGACACGAGGCCGTTTAAATAATCTGTCACCTCTTCATCGGGAAAATAGGTCTGGCTGTACGATAAATTCTGGGATGCCTTTTGATAGTGGCGATTGAACTGGTCAATGGACGTTCCCGTCATATTCTTCCTTTTACGAAGGGTTCCGAGGAGGTCCTCAAGCGCCTTCCAATCGTCCCGGTGCTGTTTGACAAATTGCTTCACATTCATTGTGACACCTACTTGTTCTTTTGATTTCTTACCTCTTATTATAGTAAGTTTAGAAAAAAATAGAAACCATTAAAGGTAAATTCATCCAAAAGGAGGGAATAGACATGCAAGAAGGACAAGTCGATATCAGGACCCCCGAATATGTTTCCCTGCAATTTCAACCGGCAGGTTTAGGGAGCCGTGCCGCAGCCCTCTTGATCGATCAAATCATCCTGGGTATCATGAACATGTTGATTGTGGTGATCCTGGTTTTCGCTACCACTGGTGACAACAGCCTATTTGCGTGGTATAGGTTTGAAATTAATTCAACCCTTTGGGGAATCGCCATCATCGCCCTTTTTGTATTGAACTGGGGATATTTCTTTGCCCTTGAATACTTCTGGGGTGGGAAAACGGTAGGTAAACGCTTATTGGGCATCCGTGTGATGCAGGAGAACGGTCACAGTATAACACTTTTATCCTGTTTCATCCGGAATCTATTAAGAATCATCGATATGTTGCCCGTTTCCTATTTTCTCGGAATGATCATGATCTTCCTTCATTCCAAGCATAAAAGGCTGGGGGACATCGTGGCAGGAACCATCGTCGTGCATGAACGTCGGGTCAAAGGAAAGAAGAAAGAGAAAGCCATCGAAAAAGAAATTCGCCAGAGGGGTCTGCGAAAAGAAGACCTGTCAGTTGAAGATTGGACTTTGAAGCAAATCGGTGCAAAGGAATGGAACCTGGTGAAAACATACGCGAATCGATTCTCTCAGCTTCCCCTTACAGAACGTAATCAACTGAGTAAAAAGTTGGCCGATATTCTGTTTCCGAAACTGGGAATCGATATGGAAGGCATGACGTATAAAGAACTTGAAGATACACTTCTTCTCTTGTACTTGATGTTGGTGGAAGAATGGGAAATCGAATTGTAAACGGCAGAGTCTGGAGAAGACTTTGCTTTTTTTTTGTGAATAAAATCCATTTCTTTTCACTAAAGGTTTCTTTCGAAAGAGAACAATAAAAAAGGATGATCTTCATTATGAGGATCATCCTTTTCCCTGAATCATTCCATTCCGGGAGCCTTCTGAATTTCAAAGATAAGTACAATTGCAGTGATCGCATGGGCAATCAACCGGATAATCGGGAAGAAGTTCAGGAAGGAAGCAAGGATACCAAGGATGCTTCCGAGGATCGGCTGATCTTCCGACTTGGAAATATACAATACGCTTGCATGCCACAGAGCTATTAAACAGAGGAGAAAAGGAATTGATTCTCCGGCAATATTACCAAAGATAGGAACTGCCAAAAATAATTCAATTGAAAAGGACAACCATTTTATACGTGAAAGCACGGACACACACCTCCTTCTTTTAGTGTATGAAGGATGGTGTAGTGTGTGCCTGTTTTGAGGGATGATGAGTTCCATTTTTCAACCAGAAAGAGCCCCCGTCTTTTGGAAGACGGGGGCTGGCTAATAAGATTATTTATGCAAGCAATTTCTCCACCACTTTATGCTCATTCTCATTCAACAGGTTTTTCCCGATCGTTTCATGAACTTCTTTATTCATGCTGGCTTCCAAAACTGCTGCTTCTTCCTTGTCGCCAACGAGGACGATCCGTTCCCATTTTTCATCGGCTGCTTTTTTGTCAAGGATGCTGCCGAGACTTTTCCACCAGCGCTGTTGATTCGCTTTCAATCGATTTTCGAATTCTTCCTGCTGATTGGCTTTTCCACCGCCGCTTCCCATGCTGACATCTGCATGATGCGGACCTTCGTACTTACGCCAGTCATCGGTCTCTAAATCGAACTCCATGAATTCACTGGACTGAATTTCCCCGAATACAGAAGTGAGGATTTTGATTTGATTTTGCTGAAGAAGCACGAGACCTGTATAAGGATATTCGTTATGGAGAGCTTTCAGTTGACCGAGATGAGGGTTCTCCTCCCAATAGAAATTCGTGTCAACCGGCACCTGAAGTTCGAACGTTTCCCATATACCACTGTCGGCTGAAGCGAAGATGATGAAGCTCCTGGGCAGCTCACGTTCCAGGCTGTGAACGTAGTTTTCCACTTTTAGGCGGATGGTTTGGAGTCTTTCTTTTTCCTCCGGTGCGCTTTCAAGGTATTCTTCAAGGCGGTTGAACCCGTTCTTGAGGGCGATCTTCCATTCTCCACCCTGCTGATCCGGGTCGCTGCGGTCGGTATTTAAGTAGATCGTTAATAATTTATCCGGCTTCTGTAAGTATAAATTTTCCAGAACACTCATTGTTTTATTTAAAGACATGGAACTCCTCCTTATAGAATGCTTACTTTTCATATAAACGGTTGAGCCCCTGTTTAAACATCTTTTTGCAAATAAAGGGAATTGACTGGGAATCTATGTTAAGGAAGAATAGAGTGATAGAGGAGTGATAAAGATGGAAATCAAGAAACAATGGATTCAGGAAGATAGTGATTACATACGCAAAAAGGTAATCGAGTACAATATGTCCCAGATTGATGACGAAACGAAGACACCACTTGAAAAGGTCAGTTTTGTCATGAGGAATGAGAAAGGTGAAGTCGTTGGGGGAGTAACTGGGGAAATGTTCTGGCATCATCTTCACGTTGATTTTCTTTGGGTGTCAGAGGAGTATCGGCAAGGAGGCTATGGTGCGAAATTAATTCAACAAGTAGAGGAGTATGCAAGAGAAAAGGGGTGTCACCTCGTTAAGCTGGATACGTTCAGCTTTCAGGCGCCTCATTTTTATAAAAAGCTGGGGTATAAAGAGTTTGGGGTGCTGAAGGATTTTCCGAAGGGACAGAGTCAGCATTTTATGGAGAAACGATTGTAAAAAACCAGCCTCGGCTGGTTTTTTACATTTCTAAATAGCCCGCCATTTCCTCCGGCGTCATTTTAGTCACATAGGTGCCGGCCATGAAGTCGTGGATGGAACGTTTATCCTCGCGAAAGATCACGAAAAGAGCGCTGACAAGCACACCTATTCCAAATGTTATCATATAAAAAATTCCTGCTGCCACATTGCGCATTAACATATTTCCGATATGTACGTTGCTTCCATCTTTTTTTACAATCCGAATGCCCATGGTCTTTTTTCCTACGTCGTACCCTTTCCAGAAGACGGGTGTTAATAAGAAGTAGAGAAACATGATAAACGAAACGATGGGATCGTCCGCGTTAAATTCATCCGTCACAATAGCGAATATCACAAGGAGAGGGAGATTGATGAAGAATCCATTGGCAATTCCGGCTCCGAGTCGTATCCAAAAGCCGGCAGGTTGATTGAACATAGCACTGCCTCCTTTCAGTAAGGTTATATATGAATTGTAGCATAGTGCGAATTGGTCAATGTGCCGCGATACCATATTTCTGTAAGAAATCAGATAAATCGGGTTTTATGTTCTTTACATCGGGTAAATATGTATTAAATAACATTCGACGGGAGAGAAAATGATGAGCTATATTAACCAGGGTAGAGAGCGCATTCAATTTGATCGTAAAGGTAAAACGAAGGATTTACATATACTGGAGTGTACTCGTTGTGCGAATGAGTTCCGTTCGACGATAAATGTAAGTCAGATAGAGTGTTCGAATTGCTCTTCATCGACCGATCCTAAAATGGATCTATCCCTATTTAAAGTCATCGGTTTTATTGAAAATCTTAAAGGAAGTGAAGTCCGTTGCTAAATAAAGATAAACTCGTTGATATGAAGATGGATTTTAACGATATTCTTTGGATGAGTTCAGGTGTTGCTATTATTCTATTATTAATTGCTTTAGCAAATTTCTTTATTATCTCATAATGAATGTAATTGATTTGAAAAGTCCTAATGTCTGAGTAGGGCTTTTTTTTGTTGGAGTAAATACATAAAGAAACGAGGGTGGGATATAACTAAATCTATACATTCTAAAGACGAACAATAAAATTACGTGTTACACCGCTTTTGATTTCCGTGCAAGACTTCGCTTTCCTCGTGTGACGTTCCTGTGTGGTCTCACCTATTCTGCTTTTCCCGCAGGGGTCTTCGTCTTGCACTTCCAATCAATAGCTAGAACGTGCTTAATACATGGATTAAGCTTTGCACCAAAAATATAAAATCCGAACGAGTTAGATTTTTATTAAATCACTCGTTCGGATTTTTCTTTATCTGAAACCCTTTTGTCCCAGCCTCGTTTCCGTTTTGTTAACTCTTGTAGTTTTCATCGTATTCCAGATAAACAACATGTGTTTCAAGGTACTCGTTCAGTCCGTGTTTCCCGTCTGCACCACCGATTCCTGATTGGCCCCGGCCGGCATGGAACCCATTGATGGCTTCGAAATTTTCGCGATTGACGAAGGTTTCCCCGTATTGAAGCTCGTTTGCGGCTCTCATAATTTCATGAAGGTTCTCACTGAAGATCGAAGAGGAAAGACCATATTCTGTATCATTTGCAAGCTCGATCACTTCGTCGAAATCCTTGTACGTCATGATCGGCAGGACCGGACCGAATATTTCTTCCTGGATAATGTCCATATTCTGCTTCACATCGACAAGAATAGTAGGCTCATAATAGTAGCCTTTCTCTACGTTAACCGGTTTCCCGCCTGTAAGGACTTTTGCTCCGTTTTTGACAGCGGTGTTGACCATTTCTGTCACGGTCTCCAGTCGGTCTTTATTCACAAGGGGTCCTATTTCGTTATCACGATTTGTTGGATCTCCGACAGTTGTATTTTTCATTACATCCGTCATTTTACTGATGAATTCTTCTGCCACATCCTCATGTACATATACCCGTTCGGCATTGGTGCATGCCTGACCGGAGTTTGTGATTCTGGATGTCTTGATTTTTTCGACGGCGAGATCAATGTTTGCATGCTTCGTAACGATGGCCGGAGCTTTTCCGCCAAGTTCCAGGTTAACTTTCGTGATGGATTTTGATGCTGCTTCCATCACTTTTGAACCTGCTGGATAACTTCCCGTCATGGACACCATTCGTACTTTAGGATGGCTGGACATCGGACTCCCGATATCAGATCCTTTCCCTGTAACTAGGTTGAAGATCCCCTTAGGCAGACCTACTTCATCTATGATTTTAGCAAACTCACATGCGGTATTCGGTGTATGTTGACTTGGTTTCAGAACAACGGTACAACCTGTTACGATCGCCGGGGCCACTTTTCTGGCAAGGATGAACATAGGGAAGTTCCAGGGCACAATTCCTGCGACGACCCCGATGGGTTTTTTATAAACAAGGATGTTCTCGTTTGACCGTTCACTCTCCAGGATTTCGCCTTCGTAACGGAGCGCCCATCCTGCCATGTAGCGGAAATACTCGATGGCAAAGTCAAGCTCTCCCTCAGAGGCATCCAATGTCTTCCCGTTTTCTTCCGTCAGCAACTGAACAAACTTTTCTTTTTGCTCTTCCAATTTGTCGGCAATTTTATATAAATAAGAAGCACGTTCCTTCGACGGAACCTTATTCCATGAAAGGAAAGCCGTATGTGCTGATTCGATTGCTTGGTTGACATCCTCTTCCGTCCCTAATTGTATGGAAGAAATCGCCTCCTCATTCGCAGGATTAATGACATCCATCGTCTCATTTGAAGTACTGTCAACAAACTCTCCATTGATATATAACTGATACCTATTCACCATTACTCCTCCTCTTAAACTGTTTCATCACGTATCTTCCTCTTTTCCCGTTCAAAGGGGAGGAGTAAACATCATAGTGTGCAAAGGAAAGAGGGACGGACCTCCCTCACACATACCTGAACATTGATATATCAGGGTTTTGGGTGTGGAAATGGAGGTCCGTCCCTCGTCTGTTATTTGCTTGGGTCGGCGATTTTGACGAGTTGTTTGCCGATGTTTTTGCCTTGGAAGAGTCCGAGGAAGGCGTCGGTTACGTTGTCGAGGCCTTCTGTGATGGTTTCTTCGTATTGAAGTTTTCCTTGGGACAGCCACTGGCCAAGCTCGGTTGCCCCTTCTTTGAAGCGTTCACTGTAGTCGTTGACGACAAAGCCTTTCATGAGCGCGCTCGATTTAATCAGTTTCGTTTGAACGCGGGGGCCAAGGTCGCGATCTGTTTTGTTATAGGAAGAAATCGCCCCGCACACTGGTACACGGGCATGTTTATTTAGTAAACTGAAGGCAGCGTCACCAATTTCACCACCTACATTTTCAAAGTATACGTCGATGCCGTCCGGGCATGCTTCTTTTAACGCTTTATAGATATTGTCCGTTGTTTTGTAATTGATTCCTGCATCGAATCCGAGTGTGTCGGTCAGATAGCTGACTTTTTCATCAGAGCCTGCAATCCCGATAACCCGGGCTCCTTGAATCTTGGCGATTTGACCGACCACGGAGCCAACTGCACCTGCAGCGCCGGAAACAACCACGGTTTCGCCTTCTTTCGGCTGCCCGATGTCCATTAATCCGAAATATGCAGTCAGTCCCGTCATTCCAAGTATGCTTAAGTGTGTGGAGATGGGGGCCACATTCGGATCGATTGAACGGACCTCTTTCTCATTTGCAAGGGAATACTCCTGCCATGGGAGCATACCTACTACGAACTCCCCTTTTTGGAAGTGTTCAGATTCTGATTCCACGATTTCTCCAACTGCTCCTCCAGCCAACGCTTCATTTAATTGAAACGGAGCTACATACGACTTTGCATCCGACATTCGTCCTCGCATGTAAGGGTCCACGGAAAGGTAAAGAGTCTTTACCAATACTTCTCCTTTAGAGGGTTTTGGCACTTCTATTTCCTTGTACAGGAAGTCCTCCTTTACAGGCATTCCTTCAGGGCGGGAAACTAATTGAATCTGCTGCTGTGTTTCAGGTAACATAAACATTCCTCCTTGAATTTCGGTTGGATTTTTTCGATTACTTGAAACTTATCACATAAAGTTTAGGTTCTACAAAAGATAACACTTGAGAAAGGTGTGGTAAATATGGCACATCTATGGGATGCAGAGGTAGCTGTCACCACCTGTATGGCTAAAAAATTAATTGAGTCTCAGTTTCCAGAATTAATCCCTGCTGACATCGAAATCATTGATTATGGTTTTGACAATACGGTAATGAAAGTAAATAACGATTGGATTTTTCGGTTTCCAAGGCGGGAGATCGCTGTAAGACTATTAGAAACAGAAGGGAAGCTCCTGCCACTCCTTGAAGGGTGCGGTCCGTATCTTCAGATTCCGGTTCCGGCCTATTTCGGAAATCCATCTCATCAATATAAATGGCCCTTTCTCGGATATCGTTTTGTGAAGGGAAGGATTCCACCCGAGGCGGACTCTGTAGTAAGAGATGGGGAGTCTGCCATCAAAATGGCCCGGTTTCTTAAAAATCTTCATGGAGTGAATGTGATAGAAGCAAAAAAACAAGAAGTACCTTACGATGAGCTGGCTCGCTTGGATGTTGGGAAGCGCCAGGTGATCCTGAAGAAAAATACGGATGAAATCAAGGAGTTCGACCTGTTTGAACAGGTGGGAGAATTGGAGAGATATCTTCAGCACTTACCCCAAAAGTCCTTGCCCCATGAAACCACTTTAGTACATGGCGATCTTCACTGTAAAAATATCGTGGTGAACAAAGATGGCGTCTTATCAGGGATTCTCGATTGGGGGGATGTACACCTTGGTCATCGAGCCATCGATTTAAATCTTATATACAGTTTTCTCACTCCAAGAGGAAGGGAACAATTTTTAAATGAATATGGACAGGTAGAAGAGATCGAATTGGAATACGCACGATTTAAAGCCGTTTATACAAACGTGATTTTACTTCTTTATGGCTACCATGAAAAGCAGGTTCAAACAGTGATGGAAGCTCAGAACAGTTTGAAGCTTGCATTAACATGAAAAAGCCGGGTTGACTATTCGTCAACCCGGCTTTTTTCTTACTTCACGTTTTTTTGAATATACTTCACAATTTTACGGAGTTCATTAGCATGAGGACGTCCAAATGGACTGGTTTGTCTTTGCTGATACATGGCTTGTCCTTTTTCATTAACAAGGAAGTATGCAGGTTCACCATGCTGTCCGTGATCTTCATATGGCGCATCTTCGCCATGATAGAAAACGTCATAAGCTTTAATCGCTTCTAATTTTTCATCCGCTAAGACCGGGAATGTAAGGTCTTCTTTGTTGGCAAACTCTTGTAAATCTGCCATTTTGTCACTTGAGATTGTCAGTAAATGAACGTTCTGTTTTTCAAAGTATTCTTTGTTTGCTTGAAGTTCCCTTAATTCTTCCTGACATACGGGGCACCATGATCCTCTGAAGAAGACGATGAGATGCCAGCTTTGATGTTCTTTCTGATGATCTTCAAACGAGAATGTTTCACCTGAAACTGCTGGGAGCGTGAAATTTGGTACCGTATCTTTTAATTGAAAAGTTGCCATTATTCATTCCTCCTATTGTTTTTCTTTCCAGTCAAATAGGCGTTAGGACAAACCCGACCAGATCGATTTACATACAGTATAGTACTTGTACTTACTTACATAGAGTGTAATTCCCTTTATGTGAGAATTAAAACGTAGCTATGCCGAAAAGCCGGAAAGGAAGAAATCAATGAGAAGAAACACTGAAAGCGCAAAATTATGTATTTTCCCTGAATACAAGTGGTGCGGGCCGGGATGCAGTGGGCCCGGTGTACCGGTCAATTCAGTGGATGCCGCCTGCAGAGCACATGACCTTTGCTATGACCGGTACGGCCCCACCTGTGAGTGTGATCGAATGTTCATAAAGAAATTGAAGACTGAAATCAATCCTCATACCCGGAAGGGACGTCACGCTTTTCTGTTCTATCAATACATGCAGCTGCAGACGAGGGTAAAGTGCAAAGCAAATCGATGCGAAAGGTGCAGCCACAGCCGCTCTTGGATATAAAAATCAAAGAAGGTCCGTTTGAGGGACGGACCTTCTTTATCCACTCTATCTAAAGTGCAGGGTGTAATGAAACACCGATTCTTCTTTTCGATATCCGTTCCTTTCATACAATGATTGTGCTTGAATATTGTCCCGGTCCGTTTCTAAAATGAGGAATTTTGCATTGGTTTGTTCAGCATGTGCCTTGGCAGCATCCAACAACATCTGGCCAGTCCCCCGGTTCCGTGCATGAGAGGATACATATAAGTCATTCAGTTTCCAGATCCGTTCCATGTAAACGGAGGAGAAAGAAGGATACATCTGGGTGAAGCCTGCATATACATCATCCTGAATGGCGACAAAGATGACGGATTCATCATGTGACAGCCGGTCTTCAAGATACTGTCTGGCCCCAACTTTATCCGACATCTGATGATAAAACATACGATAACTATTAAACAGTTCCACAAGTCCTTCCAAGTCTGAAAGGCGAGCACGAGATACCTTCATCAAATCACTCCTTACACTTACTATTTTATGAAAGCCGGGCGATAACATGACGGAGAGGTAAATTATTTGAACGATAAAGAATTGGAGGGGGAGATTGGTAAGAATATCGAGGTAAATGGCATGGTGATCTGTGAAAAAGGAGGTGTTTTAAGATAAATATGGACGATTTCCAAGTTGAGCCCGGATAGTAAAAGGGGGAGTGAGTAAGGTAAAATGATGATTAGTGTGTTATTTTCAGTGATGATTGCGTCATTTTCATGTGGTTATGCTTTTTATACATATAATGGTAAATGAAATAGGAAAAAACTATCTCCAGGGAGGTCGCAAAATGAGCAGTAAAAATGAAATCAGGCATCAAGTGTGGAATCGACTGACAGAAAAAAAGCGGGGTCGATTCCCCTTTCCGTTAGTCGGCAGGATCCCTAATTTTAAAGGGGCGGAAAAGGCTGCATCATTTGTTCAAAGTATGGACATCTACCAAACAGCCGATGTAGTGAAAGTGAACCCTGATTCGCCACAGCTTCCCCTGCGTGCAGCCATACTAAAAGACGGAAAAACATTGCTGATTCCAACTCCCCGCTTGAAGGATGGATTCGTCATGATCAAGCCTGAATATGTCCCCGATGGTGAGGAAAGAAAAGCAGCGAGCATCAAGCATATGAATACATATGGGAAAGTCGTGCCTTTGACTGATATCCCGGACATTGACCTTATTGTAGTGGGTTCTGTCGCCATTCATCGCGATGGAAGAAGGCTTGGGAAGGGAGAGGGGTATGCCGATCGTGAATACGCCATCCTGCGGGAAACCGGGAACAAAGCAGTACCGGTCATCACCACCATTCATAGTGAACAGCTAGTAGAGAATGATATACCGAGGGATTCCTATGACCTGGCAGTCGATTGGATCGTAACAGAAGAAGGCATCATCGAAACGCGCACCCCATATGAAAAACCTCAAGGGATCGAATGGGACCACGTAACCGAAGAAGAAATGGACAAAATGCCAATTCTAAATGAATTGAAGAATTTTTCTGGAGGGACGGACCTTAAATAATGGATAAGAAGGCTTATATAGCAAGGATTTCGGTTGAAGTATGAGGTCCGTCCCTCAAAAACACTCAAAAACACCAAAACCCCCTGAAGGCAAAATGGCCTTTTAGGGGGTTTTTAGGTCCTGCTGCTGTAGTGAGTGTTGAAAGCTTTCGTTTCTTTTAGTATCCTTCTACAACCAGATCAAGCTTTCCTGTCTCAGGGCTGATAACCAGTCCGTGAACAGGGATCTTTTTATCCATCAATGGATGGTTCTTGATCATCTCGACGCTGTGGGCGACGCTTTCCTGTACCGAATCGAAGCCTTTCAGCCAGTCGTGTAGGTCGATTCCAGAGTAGTTGACGGTGTCGAGAGTATCTTCTGAAATACCACGATCCTTCATTTTGTCCAGGATCTGGTGGCTGTTGATGGCACTCATTCCACAGTCATGGTGACCGATCACAAGTACTTCGTCTGCCTGAAGTTCATAGACTGCAACGAGCAGACTGCGCATAATACTTCCGAATGGATGACTTACCACCGCACCTGCGTTTTTGACGACCTTCACGTCGCCGTTTTTCATGTTCATGGATTTAGGCAAAAGCTCTACTAAACGAGTATCCATACAAGTCAGAATCACTAAGCGCTTGTCGGGGAACTTGGTTGTCCGGTATTCTTCATACGATTGTTCTTCTACAAATTGCTGGTTGTAATCTAGTATGTTCGCTAATAAAGTCATATCGTCTTCTCCTATTAAATAAAGTTATTTCACATTCTGCTGAATGTGATGTTCAATCTCTTTTATTTTATCCATAACTTCTTGCCGATTCCAATCAGATGTATTGGAAAGCTTTAAATACAAAGATGATACTTTCGCAAGCACTTCTGTCAGGTTCGGTTCTTTTCTGGGAAAAGTGGATTTACCCATCAGATCGAACAGATCATTCATTTGATTTGATACTTTTTTATACTGTTGATCTTTTGCGATAACGGCTATGTGGAAATATTGCTGTAGATCCGAAAACTGGAAGAATAAATCGCACAACTCAAATGAGTCGTTTTTCTTCAAATTCAGTTCCATTTCACCTTGAGTATGCTTATGAATGATCCGGGCAAATTTTGGTGAGCTTTCCTCTTCAACGATGGACATGAAATTTTCACCCGGCATTAAAAAGTCATAGCCTGAATTAGAAGCATCAATTAAATTAAATTGCCGATCCAACAGAAGATAAGGGATTGGGCATAAGTGTAAATTTTCCAGATGATCACTCCTGAGTGAAAGGTTCCACGATGTCAGAAGACATGAAGCAGAACCTTATATTGTTAGGCCGCATGTGATTAAGGAGTTAGCCCTTTAAAAACAAGCCCGCCAGACATATCGGTTAGATACTCATTAAGCTCTAACAGGTCGTGAAAGCTTGTTACCTTTGATTTATCCAAGAAATCAAGGGAATAGGTAGAAATCAGTCTGCCCCCGACAAGAATTTCAATCTCTTGATGACGTGCTCTTATTTCATCGATGCACTCTTTTAATCTAGTCAGTTCTGTCGTCATACCGATGGATATACCAACGGCATGGGGCTCCCATGCACTGATGAAAGATAATGCGTCCTTGACGGGTACGTTGGACCCCAAGTAACGGGTATTCCATTGCTTTTCTTTAAATACTTCGTTTGCAAGCTCAAGCCCAAGGCTGTGATGTTCACCCTCTATACAGAACAAAAGAGCTTTCGGATGGTTTTCAAAAGCTTGTTGATGGGTAAAAACAGTAGCAAGTAAATATTTAAGGGTTGCAGTGGCCAGGTGCTCGTCTGCAACGGTAATTTGATTTTTCTCCCAGAGATCACCAATTCTATACATGGATGGTTTAATGATTTTTTCATAAAATGTAAAATGATCTACTTTTGAGTGAATGGAAGACGAATGCAATTCCATTAATGAATGCACGTCCCCTGCAAGAATAGACTTGGTGAAAGCCTGGACCAGCTGATTCATTTATGATCACTCCCAGCGAAAAGACCGATTACTATATTCCATAGATATAATTGAAATTCCTGCTCCGGTATTCAATTTATAATTGGATTGACTTTCCCTTTATTCTTATTTAATATAACCTCTGTAACACTTATATCGCTCAACAATTTGAGAGAGGTTCATAGCATTAACCCTCTATAAAAAACTATGGAACTATGAATCTGACTTGGCCAAATACACGCCAAGTTATCCTTTAAGCGTAACAGGATTCAACAATTTTTGCAATTATGCGTCCTGTTGCTCCGATTCTTAGGCTAATGCTATGTCCTCCTTCATTCGAGGCACTCTGAAGGGGAGGATTTTTTACATGTCAGGAAGAAAAGATGAAGATTTAACAGATTTATCATTATTAGGGAATCAAGGAACAAATTACTTATTTGAGTATGCTCCACACATTTTGGAGGCATTTGACAATAAGCATCCAAACCGGGATTATTTTGTGAAATTCAATTGTCCTGAGTTTACCAGCCTCTGTCCAAAGACCGGTCAGCCTGACTTTGCCACCATCTATATCAGCTACATCCCAGGTGAAAAAATGGTGGAAAGCAAGTCACTGAAGCTTTATCTTTTCAGCTTCCGTAATCACGGAGATTTTCATGAAGACTGCATGAATATCATCATGAATGATCTGATTGAATTGATGGACCCAAGATATATCGAAGTATGGGGGAAATTCACCCCACGCGGCGGAATCAGCATCGACCCATACTGCAACTACGGAAAGCCTGGTACGAAATACGAAACGATGGCAGATCACCGCTTGATGAATCATGATTTGTATCCGGAAAAGGTCGATAATCGATAAGATAGAAGAACGATTCTGAAGAGGAATCGTTCTTTTTTACATGAATATTTCGATTGCCGAAATAAATACCGGGACTTATACTTGCTTTTAGATATAGAGAAGGAGGGGCCGGAATGAAACCATTAAACGCATCTCTTTGTGTGTTGATCGGAGCGAGCTCTTACGGTGTCCATGCTTCCGTCGTGAAGCTCGGATTCGCAGAAGGATACTCGGTTTCGGAAGTGACGGGTGTTCAATATTTATTTGGGGTGGCTGTGCTGTTCTTGGCATTCCTTTTTACGAAAAAAATAAGTCTTAGTAAAAAGCATTGGATTTCTCTCTTTGGAGTCGGGGTTCTGCTCAGCATGACGGGAATTTTTTATGGACTTAGTCTACATGAGGTTCCCGCATCCATTGCGGTTGTCATGCTTTTTCAGTTTACATGGATCGGTGTCTTGATTGAATCCATTTATATGAAGAAGCTTCCTTCGAACAAGAAACTGATATCTGTCTTATTCCTCTGGTTGGGGACTCTGCTCGCTGGTGGGATCGGCTCTGCTTCAGGGTTTAAGTGGACGGATAACGGCTTGGGGATCTTGTTTGGTTTCCTGGCAGCCATCACGTTTGCACTGTTTATTTTCTTCAGTGGTAAGGTAGCGAAAGACGTGCCTACAATTCAAAAAAGCATGATGATTTCGCTTGGAGGATTACTTGTCGTCCTCATTGCGTTTCGCCCTTCTTTTCTGGAAGAACCGATTCAATTAATTGAAATGGCCGACTTTGGTCTGCTTGTCGGTATTTTCGGGAGTATCCTTCCTGTCGTCTTTTTCGCCATCGGGACCCCGCACATCGACTCGAGTCTTTCAACGATCATGGGAGCAGCGGAACTTCCGGCAGCTATACTTGCAGCCATGTGGATTCTTCATGAACAAGTAGTATTCGCGCAGTGCATGGGCATCCTGCTGATCTTGATCGGAATTGCCATACCTCAATTTCATTTGGGGCCAGTCCGGAATCGAAAACAGTTTGGGTAAACAAAAAGCTCTCTTCTTGTGAAGGGAGCTATTTTAATATGGGAGCTTAAATATCCACCGTACTCTAAATAGTTACGCTTAAACCAAAACCCTAGCCTCAACACATCTGCAAACCCTTCCAATTTTCACAATTATTAAACCTTATTTTTTTAACCGGATTCCCTTTACAAAGGGTCTTGATGGGCTTTATAATCCCGTTGTTCCACTATTTACGGAAAACCAAAAAAATGAAAAGAAAAAGGAGGTTGCGGTGATGCGACAAAGAATATTTTCCTTCCTAATGATGAATCTTGGTGCATTTCTTGTTTCAGTGAATGTCCATTTTTTCTTATCGCCTAATAATTTAGCGACAGGGGGAGTCAGTGGATTGTCGATCATCATGAACGATCTGTTTCCGGGAATGTCCCTTGGACTGTTCATGATTATCATTAATGTCATCCTGTTTATCGTCGGTGTGATTTTTCTCGGCTTTAATTTCGGTGCGAAAACAATTTACGCGAGTTTTGCCCTTTCATTCTATGTTTGGTTATTAGAGAGCTTCGCCCCAATGAGTGCGCCGCTCAGTAATGACATATTGATTCAATTGATCATCGGTCAATGCATTGCCGCAACCGGTATGGCTATCGTGTTCAATCAGCAGGCTTCAACGGGTGGAACGGATATCATTGCCTTGATCTTTAATAAATATTTCAATATAGATGTGGGAAGGGGCGTCCTTCTGGCGGACCTATCCATCGCCCTGTCTTCGGCTGTTCTGTTCGGGCCGCAAGTCGGAATGTATGCCTTCTTCGGGGTCATCCTGAATGGCTTGGTCATCGACTACGCACTTCAGCAATTCAACTCAAATAAAGAGATTGTGATCATCAGCCGGTACAGTGATGAAATCAAGTCGTATATCGTTCACGAACTTGGAAAAGGGGCGACGATTCATACAGCAACGGGTGCGTTCACGTCTGATGAAAAGGAAGTCATCACAACGATCCTTGGCCGCAAGGACTTTTCCAAGCTAAAAGGCTTCATTACCCAGGTTGATAATCGGGCATTCATCACGGTTCACACGATGAATGAAATATTGGGTCAAAACTTTAAACGATTAGCATAGATATAAGACTCCATCTTTTAGAAGGTGGAGTTTTTTAATATGAAAAATATTCTGTACTTTTTAAAAAATAAAGGAAAATATTCCAACCTTCCTGTATAAATAGAAGTAGGGGGGTGGAAATATGGAAAAGGAAGAGTTAGAGCGGCTGGAACGAAAAATCAGCTTTCTGGAAAAAGAGCTTTATCTTGTGAAACGGCAGTTGATTCAGGCGAAGAGTGAAAGTGAAGCACCTGTCATACAAAAAGCAGAGATCTACACGGAGCCTGAAAAACAGATTCCTGCTGAAACAGCACAACCTTCTGCAGAAAAAGAGCCATTTGACTTCTCGGTGGAGCGCTGGCTGCCTAAAGTATTCTTATTCGTTCTTTTAATAGGAAGCATATGGGGGTTCATGGCGGCTTCTCAAAACGGATGGGTGACGCCGGGGCTAAGGGTGTTGACCGGTGCTCTGATCAGTATAGTGATGTACGCTCTTGGAGAGAGGTATAGTCGGGATCAACGTAAATTATCCATCACGCTTCTTTCGGGAAGTATCGTCCTTGCCATCATTACCTTATTTTCCGCTAACATTTTGTACGGGTATATAGGCGGACTCCTGACGAATCTATTATTAATCGTCATCATTTCCGTCGGGCTGTGGGCTTCTCATAAGCATAATTCTGAAGTGATCTTGTGTTTGATTGGGGCAGGGGCATATCTGTTTCCGTTTATTTTCGCAGGGGATGAGCGGAATGAGTGGCTGTTTTACGGGTATGAACTTGTGCTGTTCTTTGTGTTGATGACGTTCAGCACGTTGAAGAGGTATCGGTTTGCCTGGAATATTCATTATTATCTCCTTTACTTTTCCCTGTTTTTCTTTGCGGCTTTTGGGGTCGGCGAGGTCACACTGACCGTTCTCATCCCATTTGCGATTCAGCACGGGTATCTCTTACTCCTGATTGTCCTTAACCGGGATGAACGGGTGAGCGCTGAGATGATTCCTGCTTTGGTGACAGGGTGCTTCATTCTTCTTGGACTGTTGAATGACATTTATGCTGAGATTCCTCTGTTTTTCTATGTAATCTTTGCGGCGGTGTATATCGGGGTGTCTTTCATGGAACCAAAGGAAAAGAAGCGAACGAAGGATGTCTTACTTGTTTTAGGATTCCTGCATGTGCTTCTTTTCTTATTTGAACTGTTTGAATACGATTGGCGCTTCGTGTTGGTGGCCATCCAGGCGAATGCTCTATTATGGCTGGCGGGAAGAAGGGAGAGCTATACGGGGTTTGCCGGTTCATTTCTGTTAATACTGTTCTCGTTCCTTGGAATGATGACAGGAGGACAAAATGACTTCTTTACGGTGGAGCTCCCGATTTTCATCCTTGCTTTTCTATATGTGTATGTGGTTTCCTATTTTAACAGGCAAGATTCTACCTTCTTGAATATTTCAACGGCTATGTTGAAAGTCGTGATGACAGGGCTCGTGATGTTCCTCGTACTGCGGTTGACGGATTACATCGTGATGGACTGGGATTACACACCGCGGACGACGGCCTTCACCGTAGCAATTGCTGCACTGTCCATCGGATATCTCATTTATGGGGAAAGTATGAAGGATGTGTTCTACCGCTGGGTGGGAATCAGCTTTTTGGCTCTCGCTTTAGTGAAATTCTTCCTGGCTGATCTTGTATTCCTGGATTTCACAATCCGTGCCATGATCCTGATACCGATCGGTGTCATCGGCCTCGTGCTTTCAAGGATTTTGTATAAAAAGGAATAAACACGTTGCAAAAGCTTTCTGAATAATTATATAATGATGGTATCAACAACATTCGTTTAGTAAAAAGGAGGTGGAATTGAGATGAATCGTTCAGTAGGATTGCGTGGGAAGTATTTAGACTTTATATACCTTTGCCGTGCAATTTTTCATACATTTGCGTTCAAGGGGACACGTATGCCCTTTTTAGTAAAATGATATGAATACTGAACGGTAAGAGGTCTCAATTCCAATCACTTTTCTATTAAAGAATCGGAAAAAGGGGGCGTTTTCGCTCTCTTTTTTTATTCTTCTTTTATAAAAGGGGAAGTGCGGAGCAGTCAATCCCGCATTTCTGTAAAGCCATGGGTGAGCCTTCTGCTCCCTCATGGCTTTTTTTTGAACCTCTTACCTCTAAACTGATACCTGAAAGGAAGAGGAAAATGATACTATGCAGTGCACAGGAATTAAGTAAAATGTTTGGTGGTCACTTAATATTTGAGGATTTATCCTTTGAGATACCCGAAAGAGCCCGGATTGGCCTTGTTGGCCGGAACGGGACAGGGAAAACGACGATCTTTAAATTAGTGTCAGGAGTGGAAGCGCCGGATAAGGGGCTCATTCATCTCAAAAAGGGAGCAAAAGTGGGATACTTGGCACAGATCCCACAGTACAAGGAAGGGACGAATGGAATCGACGTATTGCGTTCTGCGTTTTCCGATTTGATTCAAAAAGGTGAGCGGTTAATAGAGTTGGAAAATCTGATGGGGATGGAGAATGACCCCGATATTCTCAATCGATTATTAGAGGAATACGGAAAGCTTCAAGATCAATTCACCATTGCCGGGGGGTATGAAATGGAGTCGGATATTGCGAAGGTCGTGAACGGACTTGCTATTGAAGAGCTGGTTGAGAAGGACTTCAATGACTGCAGCGGTGGGGAGCAGACGAAGCTTTGCCTGGGTCTGATCCTTCTGCAAAAGCCGGACCTTTTGCTTCTTGACGAACCGACGAATCACCTTGACATCGGGGCAGTCGAATGGCTGGAAGGCTTTCTAAAAGAGTATGAAGGAACTGTGATGTGCATTTCACATGATCGATATTTCCTTGATCACGTCATTACAAAGGTATATGACTTAGAGGACGGGGAGCTGACGATCTATCATACAAACTATTCCGATTTCGTGAAGGAAAAGGAAGCACGTTTGATGATCGAGTTCCAGGCGTATCAGGAACAACAGAAGAAAATCAAGAAGATGAAGGAGGCCATCAAAAGGCTGAGGGAATGGGCAAATCAAGCAAACCCTCCGAATGAAGCGCTTCACAAGCGGGCACGTAATATGGAGAGGGCATTGGAACGGATGGAGAAAATCAAGCGGCCGATCCTGGACCGTAAGAAGATGGGGTTGGAATTTGAAGAAACGGATCGAAGCGGGAAGATCGTATTTTCCATGGAGAATGTGTCTAAAGCCTATGGAGAAAAGACCTTGTTTGAGGAGGCGGGTCTTCTTGTCCACTTCAAAGACCGGACAGCGATCGTCGGTCAGAACGGAACGGGAAAATCGACGATCATCAAGATGCTCCTGGGAGAAGAATCTGCGGGTAGTGGCGTGGTGAAGGTAGGAAGCAATGTGAAACTTGGTTATTTATCTCAGCACTTTACAGTCGCAGACCCTTCCGTACGATTGATTGATGCGTTCAGGGAAGAGGTACCTGTGACAGAGGGGGATGCACGGCACATACTTGCCCGGTTTTTATTTTATGGCCCGAATGTCTTCCGGAAGGTGGGGCGCTTGAGCGGTGGGGAGAAAATGAGGCTCAGACTTGCACAACTCATGCATCAGGACATCAACTTCCTTGTTCTTGATGAACCGACGAATCATTTGGATATCGATTCAAGAGAAGTATTAGAGGATGCACTGGAAGACTTCAAAGGCACAATCCTTGCCGTATCCCATGACCGGTATTTTTTGAATAAGCTGTTTAAGAAAACATATTGGATCCATAATGGTCAGCTTTATTTCTTCGACGGACCTTACAGCTGGGCGAAGGAAAAGCTTCCGCAAATCGCGCCAAAAGAGCCTGTCGTGAAGGTGGTAAAAGAAACAATGCCTAAAGCAGGTCAGGTCAAGCTTTCGCCAACGATGGAGGAAATCGAAGAAGGGCTCGAACGGGTGGAAGGAGAAATCTTTGCCATCGAAGAAAAGCTTCTCTCTCAGGAAGACTTGGATGTCCTTCAGGAGCTGTATAGGGAAAAAGAACAGAAAGAGCAGGAACGGAACAAACTGTATGAGGATCTGGAAGAATTATTGGCATAGGCAAAGGGAGATGACGAAAGGAGTCATCTCTCCTCCATTCTTTCAGAAGGAATTCGTATAATGAAGACAAAGAGAGGATGAGAAACGATGTCGACAAAAGAAGTGATCATTATTGGAGGTGGCCTTTCAGGAATCATGGCGGCCAGAACCCTCATAGAAAAGGGGGTAGAGGATATCCTCATACTAGAGAAGAGCAGCAGTGTCGGTGGAAGGCTTGCCACGGAGCGTGTCGGTGAAGGGAGAGCAGATCACGGTGCACAATTCTTCACAGTCAGGTCTTCTGAGCTTAAAAAGGATGTGGAGAAATGGCTGGAAGCTGGATGGGTAAAACGATGGTTCGGAACCCCCTATCCCAGGTACACATCCGTCAATGGAATGAACGCACTGGCGAAACAACTGGCAGAAACCATCCCTGTCAAACTGAACACAAAAGTATCTGCTATTCATGATGGGAGGGACGGACCTCTTGAAGTGAAACTTGAGAATGGTGGATCAGTCCTGGGGAAGCTTTGCATGGTGACGGCCCCCGTCCCTCAGGCTTTATCATTACTTAAGGGAATGACATTGCCACAGGTTTCCACTATTTCTTTTGCCCCTTGCTTCGTGGGCATGTTCTCCTTCGATGGAGCAAGCAGGATCCCTTCACCAGGTCATCTGGATGAAAAGCTGCCTGACGGGGTGGAAAGGGTGGTGGACCACCGTAAGAAAGGCATATCCTCCACTGTTACCCTGAGTGTATATATGACAGGGGACTGGTCGAAGAAAAACGATAGGTTGGAGGACCATGAGATCTTGGTGGAAATTCAAAAGGTGGCTGAACGTTACCTTGAAAAGGGAAGTGAGATTACAGAAGCGGGATTGAAACACTGGAAATATGCAGAAGCAGAGGAAGTGGTCAGAACACCTTTCGTGGAAATGGGTCACGAAAGCCAGATCATCCTATGTGGAGATGCTTTTCTCCGGAACAATGATGAAGCAGGAAGAACGCGCTTTGAGAGTGCATATTTATCTGGGATTTCAGCAGGGGGAAGAGCTGCGGAGAAACTAAAAGGGAATATGATCAGTCTGCATAACGACGGGATCCTGAACAAACACTACAAAAAACTACATTAGTAAACGATAAGCAGGGGAAAAAATGAAGATACAATTAATCAAGGCAACTCCAGATCAGCTCGGCACCATTATGGATATATATATCAGGTGTAAAAACAACCTCGATGAACAGGGCCTGCTGCAATGGGATGACCAATACCCGAGCAGGGCGTATTTTGAAGACGAGAATAATAACGGAAACCTTTATGTATTAATGGTGGACGGGGAAGTGGCCGGGTCTGCTACGTTGAATGAGTGGCAGTCACCCGAATGGTCTGAAATCCTGTGGAAGCATGATGACGAATGGGTGATTCATGCCTTGTTTCTTGATCCTCTTCAGCAGGGCAGGGGACTTGGTACGACGTTTATGGAGAAATGCGAGGAACTGGCCAGGGAAAAAGGGTACAGGAGTATCCGGTTGGATGCTTACTCCAGAAACACGGGAGCGAATTATCTATATGAGAAAATGGGGTATGAGTACCGTGGCTCGGTCCATTTCACCTCTAAGCCTGGGGGACATCAGGAATATCGATGTTATGAGAAAGCGGTGCGTTTCTAGCATTCAGTGCTTGTTCAAATGTACCAAGGAAAAAGGTATGGGAAAAATGATATAATTGCAGGTACAGTATGCGCTGAATAAGATAGTAGGGAAGCGATTATATTGACACCGATTATGGAAGAGGCGAAGGCCTTTATTGAACAATGTTATCAGGAGTTGAATAAAAGCGATTCTGAGATCACATTTCGCTTACAACAAATAAACGATGAACTCAATACAAAGGGAACCTATACCCATACCAACGAAGAACTTGTTCACGGAGCAAAGATGGCCTGGAGAAACAGTAATCGCTGCATAGGCCGTCTGTTCTGGAATTCGCTGAACGTGTTTGACGAACGGGAAGCCGATACGGAGGAGGAAGTGTTCAAGGCACTTGAGCATCACTTGGACTATGCGACGAACGGCGGCAGGATACGGCCAACGATTACAGTGTTCAGACCCTCCGATCCAAATAAGCCAGACATCCGATTATGGAATCATCAACTGATCCGGTATGCGGGCTATGAGGAAAATGGCCAATACACCGGGGATCCTCATTCCATTGAATTCACCAAAAAATGCAAGGAGCTTGGCTGGAAAGGGAAAGGGACGGACCACGATGTCCTTCCTTTCGTCGTGCAGATTGGGGAAAGAGCTCCACAGCTGAAGGAAGTTAAGCCTCAGCTCGCCCTGCAGGTACCCATCGGTCATCCCGAGTTTGAATGGTTCAGGGATCTCGGATTGAAGTGGTACGGTGTCCCGATTATTTCTGATATGGAATTGAAAATCGGGGGGATCTCATATAAGGCGGCTCCATTTAACGGTTGGTATATGGAAACGGAAATCGGTGCGCGGAATCTGGCAGATGAGAACCGCTACAATTTACTCCCGAAAGTGGCGAGCTGTATGGGACTTGATACATCAAGGGCGGCAACCCTTTGGAAGGATAAAGCGCTGATCGAATTGAACATCGCTGTGCTTCATTCTTTTAAAGAAATGGGTGTAAGCATTGTGGATCATCATACGGCGGCTCAGCAATTCCGTCTATTTGAAGAGAATGAGAAGAGTGCAGAACGTAATGTAACCGGTGACTGGACATGGTTGATTCCGCCTGTTTCACCGGCGGCGACCCATATTTTTCATAAGGAATATGAGAATACGTGGGATTCTACCAATTACTATTACCAGGATAAGCCATATTGAGAAAAGCTGTTTTCTGTGAATAGGCAGAAGACAGCTTTTATTCGTTAAAAAGTAAGCGGCGGCCGCTTGGATACTTCATAATATTGAAACCAGAACCTGAATTCGTCGAATAAAACAGGACCATCGAATGTGAAGTTCTCGAAGAAATCTTCAATTAATCCGGTGTCGGCATCGTCCATGATTCCGGTGACATAAAGGGGAGTCTTAAATCTCTTATATAAATCCTCATATCCATAGAAGCTGAACAGATCTTCTAATTGCTCCTCGTTCATGGTATCACCTTCCTTACTCTTAGGATTTCTGTTCCTTCTGAAAATATCCATAAAAAAACAGCATCGGAGGAAGTCCGTGCTGTTTCTGTCAGGATTTCAATTCAGTGTATACCACGAGTCGCTTGCTGTAATTCCTTGCAGAGCGGTCAAAGTCACCGGTACAAGTAATGAGATTAAGGGAGCTTGCAGAGGAGTAACCAAAGATTGATTTCAGGGGAGCGTCGTCCCATGGATATTCTTTCTTATCTATTACAACAAAGGTTCTCTTTTCACCATCTTTATTTTTGACGATGATTTCATCTCCATTTGAAAGCTTGTTCAGCTTATAAAAAACGGCGGGACCATTCCGGCTGTCTACATGACCGCCAATCACAGCATTACCGGGTTCACCGGGCTTGTAGCCACCCTGATACCATGCAGTCGTCTCAAAGCTTTCTGTTACAGCCATTTCACCATTTTCCTTCAATCCAACAGCTTCTATGGACGTGGTTACATCAATGGCAGGGATTTCCATTGTAGAGGGTACGATTCCGCTTCTTTCATCTTTAAGGATGGTATCTGCATAAGGAGAGGGGGAGGTGGTAGTACTGGCCATCTGAGATGTTGGCTTTTCCTGACCCTCGGAGGTTTTCACCTTTTCTTCTGTTGGATTTGAACTAAATCCAGCAGAACATGCAGAAATGGGCAATAGTACAAGCACAAGCAGTACAACCCTCATAGTATACATTATGTGAAGCCACTCCTTTCATCTTCACACTGGGGGACGGACCTGATTGAGGTCCGTCCCTCTCATGTTAAAGATTATTGTTTGTGTGAAGCGTATTTTTTCATTCCAAGTGTTGTTCCGCCAGCGATGATCAACAGGGCTGCAAGAAGGAATTCAAATGGGAATTCGTTACTGTCGGCCGTGCCGCCCATACCAGTGTTAGGCATTTCAGATGGCATGTTTGCTTTGAATTTGTCAGGGAATTGATCAGCGAATGCTCCTGATAGACCTTTAGCAGGGTTTAGCATATGCTCATACGCCATACGGATTTCATCCCATGCTTTTTCATAGTCACCCGCTGCGTAGCTGTCGAATGCGCCAGTCAGTTGTTCTACGTGCATTTGAAGACCGTCTGCAAGAGCATCGGAATCCAAACGTCCGTCTGTGGCTGTTTCAAGGAATTTAGAGAACTCAGCACGGTATCCATCAAGGTTTTTAATCGCTTCTTTTTTTGCGGCTTCATCTTCAGCACCCGTTGCGTTTACATAGTCCACGAAGAAACCGATATGCTTCGTCCACATTTCTTTGAACTGGTTACCAGCCTCTTCACCATATACAGAAGCAATGGCTGCAGAAAGATCTTCCGTGTTGGCATTCAAGGCATTAACAGAAGCGTCAAAGTCTTTTGATCCGTCGATTCCATTTTGCATTGCCATAGTGGCAAGGGCAGCATGCTCCGTTAACAGGTGGTTAAGAGTGGAACGCAAATCCGTTGCCGGAGTCACAGCCATCGTATTCTCGAATTTGTCCGGGTATTGGTCCGTAATGGCACTGGATAATCCTTTTGATACCATAGCCATATGACCGATTGCTTCCCGTTCATATTCGTAAGCCTTTTCGTAGTCACCGGCTACATAACTATCAAATGCACCGATTAATTGGTTAATATGCATTTGAAGTCCTTCTCCCAGACTATCAGATTTCAATCGTTCACCAGTGGCTGTCTCAAGGAAATTAGAGAACTCTTCCTTATATCCTGCCAGATTCTCAAGGGCTTCATCTTTTGCAGCTTGATCATTCGCACCCGTTGCTTTTACATAATCGACGAAGAATCCGATATGATTCGTCCAGATTGTGTTGAACTGATTCCCGGCTTCTTCACCATATACAGAAGCGATCGCGCCTTTTAAGTCGGCTGCGTTATCATTTAATGCCCCAGCTGCCGCATCGAAATCTTCAGCGCCTTCAGCTCCCCGTCTCATTGCTTCAACCGCTAAGTAAGCATGTTCAGTAAGTAATCGATCTAATGTTGTTCTTAATTCCCCGGCCGGCGTATCTACTTTCGTCATAGAATGATCTTCGCCGTTATGTGCTGATACTGCACCAGCAGTTGGAATTAATAATGTCATGCTTAAAGGGACGGCTAAATAACTTTTTTTCATTTTCATAATCGAATCTCTCCTTTTTTTGTTATATATTTTCATAGAGCTAACGAGAGAAGTTGGAACATGGATCACATTTTTTTGAAACTTTTTTCTATTCTTTTTAATTAGGTGGAAAGTAGGGTAAGTCTTTTCTATGTTTCCTCGTAAAAATAAAATAGAGTAGATCATAACATTTATCTCAAACACTTCGATATGCGAAAAAATAAGAAACCACCGATAAGACATAAAAAAGCCCGGCAGTAAAGGGCCGCCGGACGAAACAAGATTTATTAAACATTTATTAAATTTCGGAAGCTAACACGATGTTTCCTTGAGGAAGCTGGCTATCGGCATCCGGCTCAAGGGTGATGGCTACGGTATCCCAATCCTTCTTCGTGAATTCTTCGTTAAACTTGAACACCACAGAACCCTTTCCATCCCTGCTCGTGACGAATGTACCTGCGCGCTCAGGCTTATCATCCTTAATGAGCCATACCTGATACACTTCGTCGTCTGAAAGTTCCTGTAGTTCAGAAGCCTGGACGACCATGCTCGTTTGGGTACCTTGTTTAATGATGCTTGCGGTTCCTTTGGCTTTACTATTAACAGCGGCAAGGTCGACGTATTGGACTACTTGATCGATCGTTGCTTGTTCCACTACTTCATCCTGATCTTCCAGCTGTGTAAACAAATACGCATTGCCGATAAGGGAAAGGGCTAATGCTGCCGCGATAGAAGGGAGGAACCATGCCTTCTTTTTCTTTCTGGAGAAAGGTTCATGGGCAGCCGTTGTTTTCTCATCTCCAAGAATATTGGAAAGGACACGGTCTTCCAGGTCCTTGGGAGGTTCGACAACATCAGATGCGAAAGGCATAAATGCTATTAGCTGCTCCAGTTCAAGAAGTTCTTCCTGACACTGGGGGCAGCTCTTTAAATGTTTCTCGAATTGAGCTTTCTCAAGTTCAGATAAATGACCGTTGTAGTAATCCAGTAAATGATCGCATTGTTGTGTAGTCATTCGAATGTACCTCCTTTCCCTTTTAGACACGTGTGTAAATGTTTAAGAGCTAAACGTATCCTTCCTTTAACCGTACCGATTGGAGTGTCAGTGGATTCAGCAATGGATTGCTGTGTATGTCCCCTAAAATAGAATAATTGTACGATTTTTTGCTGATCTTCTTTCAGGGATTGTATACATTGTCTGATAGCGATCCCTTTTTCTTTCCATTCCAGTTGATCGGCGGGTGTCTCATAGGTGACCTGAAGAGAGTCTTTTTCTATATATTCAACAGATTCATGCTTCTTTCGTCTGCGAATCGCGTCCAGGCAGGTGTTCCGGGTCATCGTTAACAGCCATGATGAAAATTTTCCTTTGCTATGGTCATATGGGGAGTGTTTCTTCCAGAGCTTCATGAAAACCTCCTGGATCACTTCCTCTGCTATTTCCCTGTCTCCTGTCATCTTATATGAAAATGAATAAATCAGTTTTTCATATTGTTGGTATAGCTGTCGTAATGCAGTCGAATCTTTGGCTAAAACTTGTTGGTACAATTCGATATCCTGACGATGATTGGGCATATTACGCTCCTTATCTTTGACATATAAAATAAGGATACTAAACAACGGTGAGGAACTCAATTTTAATAAGCTAACGAGGGAAATAAGAAATTGGATCACAGGTGTTTGAGAAAATGTTAGTGGGGTAAACAGGTGGGTTGGTGTTGGTAAAAAAATCCCCCATTTTAAAATGGGGGATGGTCTACTTATTTTACTTTTTGCAATTTGTGAATCACGGATAAGGAACGTCCTGTTCCAATTGCCACAGATTCAAGCGGGTTTGGAGCTAAGTGAACCGGTACGACAATTTCCTGACTCAGCCAATCCTGAAGTCCGTTAAGGAGGGCTCCTCCACCAGTTAAGATGACACCCCGGTCCACGATGTCCCCACTCAATTCAGGCGGACAATTTTCCAATGTGGCACGAATCGTTTCCAGGATATGAAGAAGAGACTCTTTCAATGCATCCTGAATTTCATTCGACGATAGTTCAATCGTTTTTGGAAGACCGGTGACAAGATCACGTCCGCGAATATCCATCGTTCTTTCTTCGTGATCGATCAATGCTTGACCTACTTCGATTTTGACTAATTCTGCCGTTCTTTCACCAATCAACAGATTGTAGCGTTTACGCACATATTGAACGATATCTTCGTCCATTTGATCTCCACCGATACGAATGGTATTACAAGAAACAACACCACCGTAAGAAATGATCGCCACTTCCGTCGTTCCTCCACCGATGTCGACGATTACGTTGGCAACAGGCTCGCCGACTGGAAGATCTGCACCAATTGCGGCTGCGACAGGCTCTTCAATCAGAGTCACGGATTTCGCGCCGCTTCCTCTAACAGCATCCTGAATCGCTCTTCTTTCAACGCTTGTAGCACCAGAAGGGGTACAAACAACCACCGTTGGCTTACGGATAGAGAATCCTAACTTTTTACTCGCTTTTTTCATGACTTGTTTCAGCATTTCAGTTGTTACGTCAAAGTCGGCAATCACGCCATCTTTAAGGGGACGTACAGCCACAATCTTGCCTGGTGTTTTCCCGATCATGCTTTTGGCTTCAGTTCCAACAGCCAATACCGTTTTATTTTCCGTGTCAATCGCCACAACAGATGGCTCATTAAGTATAATTCCTTTATTTTTACTATAAACAAGTATATTTGCAGTTCCTAAATCGATCCCAATTTCAGAGTTTGATAACATCAGTATTCCTCCAACTATAAGAATTCTACACAGTATAACCTTCTATACAGTATAGGAGATTTTTGAGGGTTATGAATGTGGAGAAATTTACCACCGACAAAATGTTACAAAGTGTGACAGAAGTGAAAGCGCTGTGAAAAAAACAAAACGTCCTTACAGAGCCATTTCGAATACCTCCATATGTATAAAGGGACGGACCTTTCCTTATTGTTCGTTAAAAAAATTTAAACGTTCTGTAATAATGATAGGGGTGATTTTGACTAGTAAAACGAACCCGGGGAGGGGAGTCGTAGGGGAATGGTGTGAAGTTATTGTCGGAATTTGGGAGTTGTGTGGTGAAGACAGGCATACGGGCGTTCCGAGGCTGGATATCAGCGGAAATTTCGATATATCAGCGAAAATCCTTTTTTATCAGCGAAACTAAACCTAAAAAAGAGAATGCCCCATCACAAGGCATTCTCTCCTTCTATTAAAGGGTAAACCGCTCCAATTGTTTCTTCATCTCGATCGTCATTTTGTTCAGCTCGCCCACTTGCTCATTCATTCGTTCAAAGTATCGAAGCTGTTCTTCTGTGGAGGATGAGATTTCTTCTGTGCCAGCCGCGGTTTCTTCGGTAATGGCTGAAATGTTTTCAATGGCGGCCGTCACCTGGTTGGTACGCTCGGTGGAAGCAAGCATTCCGTTTTCGAGCTTCGTAAGAGTATCGAAAATAGTAGAAACATTTCCCGAAATCTCTTCAAAAGCCTGCTCGGTCACATTCATGGAATCGACCTGCTGAGTAGACAGGTTTTTCCCTTTTTGTGAAGCTTCCATAATCGACTGAATGCCTTGTTTAATACTCCCTACCATACTGCCGATACGTTCCGTTGCAATGGAAGAGTCTTCTGCGAGCTTACGAACTTCCTGGGCAACGACGGCGAATCCTTTTCCTGCGTCACCTGCCCGGGCGGCTTCGATGGCTGCATTTAACGCAAGGAGATTGGTTTGATCGGCAATTTCCCGGACCGCCTGGGCGGCATTCTCGATTTCACCTGTATATTGAGCGAAGGACTCGACGGAATCCATGATGGAGGTCGAAGAGTCAGCGATCATTTCAGCAAATTCCTGCTGCTTATTCAATGAAGAACGACCGCGCCCGACCGATTCCAGCGCCACTTTACTGCTCTCCGATGATTCCCCGCTCTGTTTGACATTTTGAGCGAAATCGTCACCCATTACTGCCATAAGGGCAGCGGTTGATTGGATATCCTCGGAGATCGATTGACTTCCTTTGGCGAGCTCCTCCGTAGAGAGAGCGACCTGATGGCTGCTTTCCGTCAGACTCGTCATCTGGGAGCGGACATCTTGAGTGAATCTCTCTACATTAGATCCGATGTCATGGACGGATTGGACCGTACTCCGAAGGTTTTCTACCATATGGTGAAACGCCGTTTGGAGCTTATCGACTTCGAATCGGCTGCCTTTCTCATTAACCGAGTCGATTGTGATCGTTAAATCTCCGTCGGCCATTTTTTCAGCGTTCGCTACCATCTTGTTCAAAGGATTCACGATTCTCCGTGTGAGCAGATTTGATGCTGTGAGAGAGACGATAATCGTCACGATAAAGCCGATGATGGAAGCCCATACGATGAACTGGATCTGACTCTTGTTTTCTTTTAACAAATTTTGATACCATTCGCTTGTTTGTTTATTTAATAGATACATATCGTTTAGGACACCGGAAATCCGTATCGATTGTCGCTTGATCTCTGCTTTGTTCATTTCACTAAGAGCTTTATCCGAAGCCGATTTCAGATCGGTGAATTTGGACTCTATGGAAGACAGGGTCTGTTTTTGATTTTTCACTGAGATCGATTTCTTCAACTCAGTGATTTGAGCCGAGGTTTGTTCCAATAAACTTTCTACCATTTGTTTATTTTCCTCCGTCGAATTGACCGAGTAGTTCGAAAGGGCTTGTTTCGTTACGATGAGATCCCCTCGTAATGTTTCGGTCTCGAGTAGCATCTGTACGTCTTCTTTTGCAGAATTCTGGAGTGAAATCAGTTGCGAGACGATGTAACCAATGATAATGGTAGAAAGGACAAGGGGGATCAGCCCCAAAATCAGTAAACGTTTTTTTAGTGCCATGACATTACTCCTTAGATGAATTTATTCCATGTTGACCGTGATATCTCCCGAGATGATCTTGTTTTTAGCGTCTTCCAGTTTTTTTGTTTCTTCAGGAGACAGACTGGTGACGCGGATCGGGGCAAGGCCGACGCCATCTTCTTTAAGACCGAGTTCATAAGCATGTTGAGAGATCTTATGATCGTTCATGAGTTCCTCCGTTATGTTAAAAACAGCGTTGTCGACTTTTTTGACCATGGAAGTAACAACGGATTTTTCCGCAATGAAATATTGATCAGAATCGACTCCTCCAGAATATTTCCCTGCTTTTTGAGCAGCCTGGATTGCCCCGACCCCTGTAAAACCGGCAGCTGGGTAAATAAAATCAGCACCCTGTTTCATTTGTTTCTCGGCAATCTGTCTGCCTAGTGCTGCGTCACCGAAATTATTGGCGGAGTCATTTAACACGTTAATAGAAGGATTGATATATTTCGCACCTTGTATATAGCCTTTTTCAAATCGCTGGATGACCGGTACATCGGCCCCGCTAATGAATCCGATTGTACCTGTCTTGGATTTCATTGCGGCAACCATACCGAGAAGGAAGCTTCCTTCATGTTCCTTAAACGTAATCGACGTAATATTGTCCATTTCTGAAAAACCATCTATCAAAAGAAACTTTTGATCCGGATTCTCCTTGGCTACCTTTTCAAGAGCATCCTGAATTGAAAAACCAAGTCCGATCACAAGTTCATGATCCTGTTCAACCAGTTCCTGAAGAGCGCCTTCAAAATCCCCGTCAGGAGCTTCTCTATAATCAAATAAAATACCTAATTCATCCCGGGCACGTTCCAGTCCCCTGAAGGCGGAATCATTAAATGAGCCATCCCCCAGTCCTGTATCCGAGAGCAGGATCCCGATACTATGCTGTTTCTCTGTGTTGGTTTCTTCCGTCATAGGCGTAGAACACCCTGCCACAAAAAGCATGACAAGAAGAAACATACTGATAATCTTCTTCAAACCGTAACCTCCAAATATGGTAATAATAAGACACTTTATATGTCCGTACCTCTGTATTATCGGAGGGACGGACCTTTTTTGAAGGGAGAAGAAAGAAAAAAATAAGGTGAGGGAGGGTAGCGGCTAGTGTCTGGTAGTGGCGTATCGTAATAGGGGGAAGTGATGAAGATTCTGTACTTACAGAACAGGAGATCGGCAGAATTTTCAATTTTACCACATAAGAAAGGAGATGCTCTTTAACAAGCATCTCCTTCAAGCTAATAGGCTTTACGGAAAAATTCCGCCAGCTCTTCACTGTGCTTT
Source organism: Rossellomorea arthrocnemi (assembly GCF_904424705.1). Lineage (GTDB taxonomy): Bacteria > Bacillota > Bacilli > Bacillales > Bacillaceae_B > Rossellomorea > Rossellomorea arthrocnemi. The sequence continues at coordinate 154,085 of NZ_CAJGBF010000007.1, forward strand.
TTGCGTGCTTTACGGTGCTCGGCACGATTTTTGGCTGTTTCGTTCAGCCACTTCTCTTCTTCTGTTTCAGGAACGACCTCAGGGATGATGGCCGGCTTGTTGCCTTCCAGTGCCACAAAGGTCAAGAAGGAAATGGCTGCCACATTGGTTTCGCCTGTAAGAAGAACTTCTGAAGTCACTTTTACGGAAACTTCCATGGAACTGCGTCCTGTATAGGTGACGATCGCTTCTAACGTAACAGCATCACCTACTTTAATGGGCTGAAGAAAGTCGACGGAATCCGTAGAGGCCGTTACGACGGGCTTGCGGGCATGACGGGTGGCGGCAATGGAGGCCACGTCGTCTATATAGGCCATCAGTTTTCCACCGAATAACGTACCGTGATGGTTCGTATCAGGTGGAAGAACGTGGGTCGTTTTACTTGTTTTCGTTTCTTTCATCGTCTTTTTTTCTCTCAATGGTTTCACCTTCCGTTGTCAATGTGAAAAAAGATTACTACCTTATACTATTCACTAAACAGCAACGGAAGAAACATAAATTTCGCAAAAAGTTATAGAAATATACTAATGATAATGGCTGTGATAAAGCTTGCAAGTGTTCCTGCCAGGATGGCTTTTAAGCTTAGTTTGGACACCATTGGTCTTTGCGTCGGCTCTAAAGAACCAAGTCCGACGATCAGCTGTCCGATGGAAGACAGGTTGGCGAAATTACAGAGGGCGACAGAAAGAATCGCAACAGTCTTTGGTGAAAGCTCGCTCATCATTCCTGAAAGTTCTTGGTAAGCCACAAACTCGTTCACAGAAAGCTTCGTTCCGATGATGGATGCTGCACGGAATGCTTCATCCATCGGAATCCCGACTAATAAAGCCAGTGGATAAAATACGTAACCAAATACAGTCGAAAGGCTCGTATCGACCAATCCCAATAGTCCATTGACGGCAGCGAGGATTCCGATGAATGCGATCAGTAGACCACCGATATTAATCGCTAATTGAGTTCCATTCAGGGCACCTTCGGAAATCGCTTCAAAAACATTCGTATGAGTGGTTTTCCCTAATGAAATATCCCCATTTGTCCGGGATTCCTCTGTTTCCGGTTCGATCACCTTCGCGATGACAAGGGATACGATGGGAACACTGAATACAGATAATAGAAGGAATTTCATATCAATCCCCATCAGTGAGTACCCGATTAGAATAGCTCCACTTGCTGAAGCCGTTCCCCCGACCATGACGGCAAAAAGTTCAGATCGTGTGAGCTTCACTAAATAAGGCTTGATCAATAAGGGGGCTTCCGCTAACCCGAGAAACGAATTTCCGATTGCGTTAAACGATTCAACTTTGGTCGTCCCAAGGATTTTCCCTAATCCGATTCCGATATATTTAACGAAAAACGGAATGATCCGTAAGTAATAAAGGGCAGAGATCAAGGCTGAAATAAAGATGATAGCCCCGAGTACATTGATGGCGAACACGAATGAAATGTTCGTCCCCTTTTCAAAGAAGCCCCCGAATACAAACATGATTCCTTCGTTACTGTAATCAATGACCTTCTGAACACCCAAAGCGGCTTTCTTTAAAACCGTTTGGCCGAATGGAACCTTTAAAACAAATAAAACAAGCAGAAATTCAAGACAGATGCCGATGATGGTCGTCCGCCATTGGATGGCCGAGCGGTTGCTGCTCAAGGCCCAAGCCAGAAATAGAACGCCAAGTAAAGATAAGATGCCATACACTAAACTCACAATACCAATCCTCCAAAAGTGGTTTCTTCATCGAATCCTCACGTTGATGTCGTATGATGTCAGACTTCTCAAAAATCAAAATAAAAAAGTGCATGAAGACATTCTCTAATAAACCAGGGAAAGTCTCCACACACCTTTATACAGTATATAGAACAGACTTTCCTTATAGTCCGGCACTTTACGGCTGCCAGGTAGAGACTTATGGTCCATATCACCATAGATATATAAGGAATTCGTATGAAGTTAATTTAAAAATATGTTCTCTACTCTACCACAGGATGAAAGCTCTCCACAACCGTTTTTTTATTTTACCAAAAAGAGGGACGGACCTTCATTCCTATGACCTGGTCATAGGAATGAAGGTCCGTCCCTCTTTCCATTATTTTGTACGTTCTAACAGGTTTGCGAGAACGTGTTTTTTGTAGGATTCTACTTTGCGTTCTTCGTAGCGGCGCACTCCCGCTTTTTTTAGTTCTTCTACGTACCAGCCTTTGCTTCCGATATGCATTGAAATAAACATCCTTTCTTTGCGTTATATTAAATGGAATCTCCGACTAGCTCCAGCTTAAGATCTTAAGAGCTACGTTAAGATTGCTTACGGTTGTACATTGTAACATCTCAGTTTTTATGGGAAAAGGGGGTAAACGGAATTTTTCGGATTCATCCTTTTCTGAAAATTTTTCGGGGAAAATTAATTTTTTATAAAAAAAGTGATCCAAATATGAACCGCCTTCGTTAGCTTTATGAAAACGGGATGCAGAGTGTGTACAGGTCGGGTTTAATCCATTGTATACCAGGGTAAACATTCTTTGCGCATGAGCATCCGAATAATTGAATCAGAAGGAGGTGACAAGACGCAGTGCAAAAACACCTAATTCAGGCTTTTCTCTTTTTGGGAGTCATCAGTATTCCTACTTTTGCCTCGGCAGAAGGGGGGCTCCTCTCCAATGTGACGAATGAAGTCAACGCAGTCACTGACAAAGCGACGACTTCGAACGAAGTCCTGTCCGCTGAAGAAACCTCTGAGGATGAGAATCACTCAGAAAGAAACTTACTTTCAGGTACGGTTGATTCGGTGACAGCCGCGGTTGATCAGACAACAGGAACAGTTGCTGATACAGTGGATGCCGCAACTGGGACCGCAGGAAATGCGGTGGACAAAACCGTTGAGCATACGACAAAACCGGTTACAGATATCGTAGGAGAATCAGCGGCTCCTGTAACGGAAACGGTGAACAATACGACCAAGGCGGTTACAAATACTGTTGAACAAACAACGAAATCTGTAACCGGTACGGTGGATTCAACGACAAAGACGGTCACCGATACCGTGGAAGAAACAACGAAATCTGTAACCGGTACGGTGGATTCAACGACAAAGACGGTCACCGATACCGTGGAAGAAACAACGAAATCTGTCTCAGATTCATTGGCAGATGATAAGCCTCTATTGGACGTAGACTTGTCGGATCATCCTGAAGTGAAAATAAATACAGGAAATGTCGATATTGAAGTTTCAAAAGAACCTGAGGTGAAAGTGGAAACCGGGGGACTCGAGGCCGATGTTTCAAACGAACCATCAGCAAAAGTGGAAGATGAGCCCTCTGTGGCTAGGCCAAAAGAAAATGATGAAGTCGAAGTGGAGAGAGGAGACGCTCCGAAGGAACCGGTAAAACAAGAGGTTCCAGTCGAAGGATCTGCTGAAGAAGCAGAGAAAAGTTCCCTCAGATTGAGCGAAGCAAAACAAGTAAAGGAATCCTTACGTACAAATCCGGCTGAAGTTGAGCAAAAAGAACCTGCCAAAGTGGAAGAGTCAGAAAAGCAGCATGAACTTCCCTTCACACCTGTTAAAAAGATGGAACCTGTCCTCACGACCACTACTCTAAATTCTACAAGTCAGTCTTCCAGTACAAGTGGGGTGAGTGGCCAGGTAAGCGGATCAACCTCTTTATGGTATGTGTCGGATCAGCAGGCAGTTACCGTCAACTTCCAAACAGCCAATATGTATGAGAAAAATAATCGCTACTATGATCAGTGGTTAAACGCACCACCGTCCCAACCACCTCAACAATCTCTTCTTTTCAAAAGTATATAAATTAAAAACTTTTAAAAGGAGAGAATTAAAAATGAGAAAAAGTGTATTTAGAACATTAGTCATGACAGGTGGATTAGCAGCAAGTCTAGCTATCGGAGGTCACACAAGCTTAGCGGCAGGGAATGATTCACTGCTTAACAGCGATGATGGATTATTGGAAAATGTCAACATCCTTGATTCTAAAGATGGTCTATTAAATGGATTGAACATCGGTGGATCAGATGAAGAATCAAATACGGATGTCAGTACTGATGCTGATTCAAATGTCGTAAACGAAACCGTCGTTGATGAAGAAAATGATTCTGTTACAACGAATAATGGTGCAGAGGCGAATTCAGATGTAAACGCAGCGGTTGAAGGAGAAGACGAATCAGCGGAAGTAAATGCAGATACTGACGCAACTGTCATGAATGAAACAACAGTAGAAGAAGATTCAGCTACTTCCAAAACAGAAGCGGGAGCGTCCCAGGATGTAAACGCAGCGGTTGAAGGAGAAGACGAATCAGCGGAAGTAAATGCAGATACTGACGCAACTGTCATGAATGAAACGACAGTAGAAGAAGATTCAGCTACTTCCAAAACAGAAGCGGGATCATCCCAGGATGTAAACGCAGCAGTTGAAGGAGAAGACGAATCAGCAGAAGTGAAAGCCGATACTGATGCAGCTGTCATGAATGAAACGACATACAGTGAAGAAGACGATTCTTTCACTTCCAAGACTGAAGCGGGAGCATCCCAGGATGTAAATGCAGCAGTTGAAGGAGAAGACGAATCAGCAGCTGTTGACGCTATGGCTGACGCTGGAATCATGAATGAAACAATATACAATGAAGAAGAAGATTCTTATGCCACTACTACTTCTGGAAACCTTACTTCCGGTCTGAATGCTTCTGCATCTGATGAAGACAAAGAAGTAATGGCTGATGCTATGACCGATTCAAATGTTTGGGTAAGTGCCGAAAACAACGAAGAAAATGATTCTTCTAAAGCTTCATTTGGTACTGAATCTGCAAATGGTCTTGTATTGGGGTCAGAAGACAAAGAAGATGGTGACTCTTCTAAAGTAGAAGCAATGAACGATACTTCTGTCATGACAACTGTTGAAAACAGCGACGACTATTCAAAGTTCGAAGCGAATGCCGCGAATAACCTGATGCTTGGAGCTATGACGGAAGATGAAGACAATGAATCGGCTGCTACTGTCATGAACGCAGTGGAAGCGGGACTATGGGCTGAATCAATGGATTCTGAAGAAGAAGAGTATACAAGTGCCGGTTTAAATGCAGGTACGGATACAGCTCTTGGATTTTTATCCTCTGATGAGGACAACGAATCTTCTCTTCTATCAAACCTTGGTGTAAATGCAGATGCAAGCTACACTCAATGGGAAAATGAAGAGTCTTCAGACAGTGAGTTCAACCTTGGTCTTTCGACAGATCTTGGTCTAAATACAATGTTACAGTCAGACGATGAAGGTTTTGATTTAGGACTGTGATAGAAAAGGAAGGAATGATCCTGCGTGGATCATTCCTTTTTTTTTAGTGAACAGCTTTCTTCAATTCCAGTTCTTCTTTCTCAAAGCGCTCGAACATGATGAAGAAGAGGCCGGCACTCACAAGGGCAAGAATCGATAGTGTAATGAACGTCCAATCATACCCTACATAAAGAGACAGGGTGATGGATAGAGGTGCAATGGTCCTTGCAATCGTGAAACGCAGGCTGGCTGCGGCAAAATATTGTCCCCTCATATGATCCGGTGCAAGCTTGGATACGAAGCTTTGTTGGATGCCGGCAGTCATCAGTTCTGCAAAAGTGAACACCGCCATGCTGATTACAAACATCCAAACAGAGCTGGTCTGCCCGAACATAAAGATCGAAACTGCGTAGATGATAGAAGATAAGATGAATACATTTCGCTCTCGGAATTTCGTGATCCACCGCGTGATCACCACGGTGAGAAGCGCCACCAGGAAGCCATTTTCCGACAGGATCAGTCCGAATACCTGCTCGCTCACGAGGGTCAGTGACCAGTCCCCAAAGCTGAACAGAGTGGCTTTATCCATAGTATCTTTAATATATACAGGAATCAGCAGGTCCAATTGCATGAACGTTTGACCTATGAGGACCCCGGCTAAAATAAACAATAAAAACGTTTTGTCTTTAAAAATCACACTATAATCTTTGAATTGATCCGACATCACACTATGCCAGGCTTTCTTTTTTCCTTCTGTGACAAGTAGTTTATTCTTATCTGCCGGTGCCGTTTCCCTCGTCATTTTATATAGAAGAAGAGCTAAAAGCATACAAATAAGTGCGGCGGCAATTAATAATTGAAACCGGTAGTGAACATAGAAAATGCCCCCTAATATCGGTCCTACGACGACGGCAATATTAATGGATGTGTAAAAGACAGCAAACACATGGCTCCGGTCTTTCTCATCCACTACATCGGCGACCATGGCCTGACTTGCCGGCCAATAAAACGAACCGAATACCCCGACCAAACTAAAACAGATAAATCCGATCATGGCAGAATCCAGCCACGGCGAACTGGCAAGGCCAAAGATTAAAAAAGCAAAGCCTTGTCCGAAGGCCGAAATGACCATCATCCGTTTACGCCCGAAGCGGTCCGCACAATAGCCTCCCATCAGATTCGCGAGAACGGCGAAAACCTGTGACAGGACCAATAATAATCCTGCCGTCTGCTTTCCAAACGACTCTGTAAAATAGATCGTCAAAAACGGAAAGAACATCCAGAACGTAATGTTAATTGCTGCTTCCCCAAACAGCCGGACCTTTAAGTTGCGGTCCCAATCCCGAATTCTCATCTAAATTCCTCCCCTCATGAAACACTAGATGAACTAGAATATCATAGCCTGATAGGACAAAATAAACAAGACTCATTTACTGGTATTTACATAATATTTACTCATTGTGTTTCGTGAGCTTGAGATACCATTCGCACGTTTTTGAATACATTAATAGTACTGACTGGGAAAGGAACGGTGGACGGAGGTGATAGATAGACTAATTCTCATTACGGGAGTGTGGACTCAGGTAGTCGGGACTGTAATTGCGGCAATTGGTGAAACGATGATCATTCAAGAAGAACGATTGGACCAGGAGCCAGTCGGATTTCGACTGGTCTCCATCGGAAATGGATTTGAGGCGGCGGGGAATTCCCTGCAGGCAGTCGGTGCCGAAAAGTTGTCAGATGGTTCCATAGGGGAGACCTACCGTATGATTGGTGACTGGATGCAAGCTTCCGGGAATGTGACGAATGTAATTGCTGCTGAAATTCAATTTTCAGGGGAAGAGCTGGAGGGATTGAATCTGGATATATTCGGGGATACCGTACAGTCCGTCGGAGCAGGACTGGAAGCATTCGGGGCCACCTTGAGTACACGCGCCTATTCCAAACTCCTCGCTGCTGGAAACACGATTCAATCTTTAGGGGCGGCCCTTGAAGCAATAGGAGAAGTATATATTCTAAAGGAAATGAAGGATACTGGACTGCAGATCTCTGCATTCGGAAGCTATGCCCAGGCAGCAGGTGCGACAATTGCTGCAATAGCCTTGACGAAAGAGTATGGATAGAGAATAATTTTGGATTGAAAGAGGAAGGAGATTACTAAATAATAAGGATTCATTTCTAATACGAACGGATCTTAGTTGTTTGGCTGAAGGCGGTGGACAAATCAAACTTAGATTAAATGGGAATTGCGTCATTTTTTAAGATGATTGCGTCAAAATAAAATTTATTGCGTCATTTTATTGATATTTGCGTCATTATCGAAAGGAATTGCGTCAAAATTTCGGTATTTGCGTCGTTATACAAAAGTATCAGTCAACCAACGCCAACCAACCCTCTTCCAAAATAAAACCCCAAAAGGCAGCACAAGCCGCCTTCCGGGATCCTACCTTACATATTCTCCTTAAAACGCCCAACCGCCATCGCGGAATACTGCTTCAGTCGAGCCGTCATCCTTCACTCCATCGATGTTCATTTTGTCTGAACCAATCATGAAGTCTACGTGAGTGATACTGTTGTTCAAGCCGTTTTTCTCCAGCTCTTCTTCACTCATTTTCTTTCCGCCTTCGATACAGAATGCATAGGCATTACCGATCGCAAGGTGGTTTGATGCGTTCTCATCAAATAATGTGTTGTAGAATAACACGTTCGATTGAGAGATCGGTGATTGGTGAGGAACTAGGGCGATTTCCCCAAGGTAGTGAGATCCTTCATCTGTGTCCACAAGGCGCTTTAGAATTTCTTCGCCTTCTTCAGCCTTTACGTCCACAATGCGTCCGTTTTCAAATGTGATCGTGAAGTTGTCAATCACGTTACCGCCGTAGCTAAGTGGCTTCGTGCTTGATACTGTACCATTTACACCTGTTTTCAGTGGAACAGTGAATACTTCTTCCGTCGGCATGTTTGCCATGAAAGTCGTTCCATCTTCGTTCACACTTCCGGCTCCGACCCACAGGTGACCTTTAGGAAGTTCGATGGTAAGGTCCGTCCCTGGTGCTGTGTAATGAAGTTTTTGATAGTTCTTTTCATTCAGGTATTCGACTTTTTCGTGAAGGTTTGCGTCGTGATCCTTCCATGCCTGTACAGGGTCAGCCTGGTCAGCACGCACCGCTTTGAAAATCGCTTCCCATAATAGGTCCACTTGTTCTTCTTCCGTAGCATCCGGGAATACTTTTGCAGCCCAATCTTTCGAAGGAGCGGCCAGTACGCACCAGCTGACTTTATCCGATTGAATGAACTGACGGTATTTTGACATCGCTTTGCCGGCTACCTTTTGGAAGTTCGAGATGCGATCCGGATTCACTCCTTTTAACAGGTCGGGGCTTGAAGAGACGATGCTCATGAATGCAGCTCCGCCTTCAGCAAGCTCTTCCACTTCACGCGCTTTCCATTGAGGGAACTCCTGGAAAGCTTCTTCCGGGGCAAGGTCATATTTCGTGCGGTTGACGATATCGTCACTCCAGTTCACATATACGTGCTTAGCTCCTACTTCATAGGCTTTTTTAACTACTAAGCGTACAAATTCTGCAGAATCGATGGATGTGTTGATGACAAGGGTCTGACCCTTCTGGACATTCACTCCGACTTCTACAGCCAAACTTGCGTATTTTTCAAGATTTTGTTGAAAATTAGTCATTATGTATTCTCCTTTTTTTCAGAATGTTCTATTACATTCTTATTGTATCAGTGCCCACACGGTTTGCAAGTGTTTACACCTATCTTTGTATCGTATGCAAATGAATGAAAAAGTATTTGTGAAGAAGCGTTATGAATATGAACGTTCTATGGCATTGGGTCAAGAAGAATGGCATACAATCGGACAACTATACTATAATGTTGGGAGCAAGATTATATCAAAGGGGGAAAAGATACGTGCCTTGGAATGTCCTATTATTACGAATGTCCGCCATATATGGGTTTATCGGAGCATTTCTCGGGTCTCATATGGCAGGAGCGGGATCGTATGCATTCAAGCCCATCCACGCTCATATATTAGTTGTCGGATGGTTGAGTTTATTTGCTTATTCGTCTTATTATCGTTCCTATCAAGTACCGAAGTCTTCTAAACTGGCATTTGCCCATGTGTGGACAGCAATCATCGGTTCTATTGGATTGACCGCCGGGATGTGGATGTACAACTTAAATCCGTTCAATTTTCCGTCAAGCTTTACGACCGTTTTTTATATTGTCGGGGGAAGCACGTTGTTACTCAGCTTTTTCCTGTTTTTATTGATGACATTTAAGTACAGTGAGAGTAAAAAGTAAAGAGTAAAGAGGAGCCTGTTTCCGGTTGGGAGGCAGGTTTTTTATTTTAAGGTGATCAGGTTCAGCACCAGGATTCCTCTTCATATAACAAACTCTGATTATTGTTCCCACCACCCTGCAGCACAAACTCAATGTCTGAGCAATAACAACAATCTTTGTGAAAAGAGCCTTATAAAAAAACTTTCCACCGGTTGTCGGTGGAAAGTTTCTCATGTTGACGTTTCATCACGTTCCTGCTCCTGAAAGAGAAAACGATAATCCATGGGGTTGTGGATCAGGTCGGCCAGGGTGTATTCGTCGAGGACTGAAAGGTAGGCGTTCAATGCTTTGCCGAGAACATGCTTTAATCCGCAGACGGGCGTGATGATGCAGGAGTTGTTTTCGGCGTCGAAGCATTCGACAAGATGGAAATCCTCCTCTGTCGCACGGACCAGTTTTCCTATATTTATATCTTCAGGGGACTTTGCAAGTTTGATTCCTCCGTTTCTGCCACGAATCGTTTCAATCATCCCCATTTTTCCAAGTTCATACGTCACTTTCATCAGGTGATTCTTTGAGATGCTGTAGGCATCAGCGATTTCTTTTATATTAGAGAGTTCGTCCTTCGGTTTTGAAGCCAGGAAAATCAGGACCCTCAGTGAGTAGTCAGTGTATAAAGTTAGTCTCATGTATCTCACCTTTCCGTTCCATTATCTTCATTATACAGAAGGAAGTAAGTCTGTGTCTAAATGTGACTGTTTTGTTAAAGATGTATTTTATATATTGCTTTAACAAATGAGTAGGAGTAGTCTAAAGATGCATTTAAAATATATCTTTAGAGGTGACCTACATGCTATCTCAAAAAACCATTGAAATCGTGAAATCGACTGCTCCTGTCTTAGAAGTGAAAGGAACGGAAATAACGTCCACTTTTTATAAAAATTTATTTACCAATCATCCAGAGTTATTAAATATCTTCAATCATGCTAATCAGAAAAAAGGAAGACAGCAAACCGCACTCGCCAATACGGTGTATGCGGCTGCACAGAACATCGATAAACTCGAAAGTATTCTTCCTGTAGTGAAGCAGATTGCCCATAAGCACAGAAGTTTAGGTGTTAAGCCTGAACATTATCCAATTGTAGGGGAGCACCTGCTTCAAGCAATCAAGCAAGTCCTTGGAGAGGCAGCGACGGATGAGATCATTGAAGCATGGGGGGACGCATACGGTGTCATCGCCGGAGTATTCATTGATGTAGAAGAAGAAATGTACAAAGAAACGGAAAACAAAGACGCAGGATACAGAGACTTTAAACCGTTTATCGTCGCAAAGAAGGTAGAGGAGAGCGGGGTTATCACATCTTTCTATCTTCAACCGAAAGAAGGCGGAAATGTCCCGACTTACATGCCAGGTCAATATATTTCTGTGCGGGTGACGATCCCTGGTGAAGAGTTCACTCATATTCGTCAGTACAGTTTATCAAGCGCACCAATGGAGAATCTCTTCCGAATTTCTGTTAAAAGGGAAGCAGAGTGTGATCCGCATGGGAAGGTGTCCAATTTCTTACATGACAAAGTTGCCGAAGGAAGTGAAATCGAAGTCAGTGCACCAGCTGGGGACTTTTATTTAGAAAATGGAGAAGCGCCTGTTGCATTTATAAGCGGAGGTGTTGGAATCACACCTATGATGAGTATGCTCGAACAAGTGGCAAAAACCACACCGGCACGGAGAACAGCGTTTATTCATGCGAGCAAACATGAAGGGGTTCATGCCTTTAGAGATGAAGTCGCTCAACTTATGACCGAGATGGTGAATGGGGAAGCGTGTTATATTTATGAAAATCCACGGGAAAAATCCGGATCCCATTTTACAGGATACGTGAACAAAGAAATCCTGAAGCAGTATGTAGCCGAGGGGACGGAATGCTATGTGTGCGGTCCGGCACCGTTTATGAAGGCCGTTATCGGAATGTTGGCGGAAATGGGCGTATCTAAGGTGAGCTATGAATTCTTCGGTCCGGCGATGGATTTAAGTAAGAAAGAGAGTGTCACGGTTTAACGATTTGAAAATAAAGTTCGGAATTTCTGAAAATAAAATCATCAGTTTTGAAAATGAAAATGTAATTGAACCTGAATACGGGGCATCTTTCAATAGGGGAACCAAAAAAACGCTAGGATTCCTAGCGTTTTTCTGATTCAGTAGCGGTGTTCATCGTTATCTTCACGATTTTTAAATGCTTCCTGTGTGACAATCAATTCTTCATCACCCACTGCATCTTCCGAATGTTTTTTAGATGTACTATTTTGAAGGAAATTACCTGGATGCCCCTTTTTCTTTGATTCGAATGATTTACCACGTGCCATGTCAGCCACTCCTTTTCGTTCGTGATACAGGTAGTTTTTCCAGCTGATACGAAAATATGTGAAATGAATTGTCAGAAAATAGACTCATCTCTTATGTTCAGCAATCCGTCCGATTGGATATACTAGTAGTAACATGTGGGAATTCCCGCTGCTAAAGAAACAATCGATTCCGCCAGGGAGGGATTTAGTTGGATTTTTCAATGATTGTATCGGAGCATCGAATCAAGAAAGCGTATGAGGACGGAGAGTTTAAACAACTTCCCGGTTATGGGAAACCGCTTAATCTGGATGATGATTTAGGTGTGCCTCAGGAATTGAAGATGGCCCACCGGATGATGAAGAACGCAGGATATACAACGGATGAAATGAACGTAAAAAAAGAAATGATGCGGATCGAGGATTTGATCAAGGTATGTGATGATGATGTCAAAAGGCATGAGCTGGAGCAGAACCTGAATGAGAAAATGCTGAAATACAATGCAATGCTTTCGAAGAAGCGCATTAATACGAATAGTTCATTGTTCAAAAATTATGAGCATAAACTGGAAAACAGGCTTCTGAAATGAAGAAAACACCACTTTCATCCGGAAAGTGGTGTTTTTCTTTATGTCTCCCGGTCTTCTTTGAATAAGAAGAAGGAAATCAAGCCGGATAGGAGCGTACCTCCGATGATGAGCATGATTTTCGAACCAAGCTCAATTTCGGAATAATATTTGCCCAGCATCCAATAAGATGCAACGGCCACGAGTATCATGATGGGTATGATCATGGTGAATCGTTTTTTCAAAAGTGCCACATCCTTTAAAACTATTGCTCTTAGTTTACCACAGATCAAGCGTTGACACTGTTCTGAATTCGCTCTGCACTTGTGGCAGTATCTTGAACATATTGAGCGATCATCCGATTGTCACCATGAAGGGTTTCGATGGTGGCACTGATTTCTTCAAGACCGGCAGAAGTCTGTTGTATGACAGCAGCCAGTTCCTTCGTTGACAGCTCGGCTTCTTCAGTCTGTCCTCTTACATCAGAAGCCGTGGACGTTAAGCGTTGGAACTCATTTGACAGGGTATCAAGCTTCTCGCGGAGTGTCGTGAAATACGATGTCACCTCTCCTGTTGCCCCTACGTTTTCATTGAGCTTTTCAGAGCTTAGATTCATGATTTCAACAGCAGAAGAGTTCACTGCGTTAACGGAAGCAAGGTTATCATTGATGCGGGTTGCCGTGTTCCGGGTGATCTCGGCTAATTTTCGTATTTCATCTGCCACTATACTGAATCCTCGGCCGGCTTCCCCTGCCCGAGCCGCCTCGATGGATGCGTTCAGTGCAAGAAGATTGGTTTGATCCGTAATATCCTGAATGCTCCCGATGAAGGTATTGGTTTCTTCGATCTTACTCGTGAGTTCTTTAAAGGTCTGATGAAGGCCTTCAATGATATTTTTAAGTTCGATCATGTTTTCCTGAAGATCCATGACCCTTTCACTACCTGAAACGGCAACGCTGTTCGCATCCGTGGAATGGATAGTAAGATCATTAGAAAGCTTCGAGACTTCTTCCATTTTACTCATCGTCATTTCTGTGACGAGAGCGATGTTATTGATCTGATCACTTTGGGTGACGCTTCCCGCTGAAATCTCATTCACAGCTGTTTTCATCTCATCATGTGAGACAAGATGGGTTTGAATCTGTTCGTTGATTTGATGGATACTTCCAGTAATGGAGGATAACTCCTTTTGTAAAAAGGTTTGTTGGTTCTCTTTTTTCCTGCTTTCATTTTCCGTCAAGTGAATAAATTCCTTAAGCTGTTTGAATTGCGTGCGGTTTAAATGAATGACGACTCCAAGGACGACACCGATCAGGATATAGACAAGGAGGGCAGGAATAAATAACTCGGCAAATATGACATCGCCTTCTGGTGCGAGTATTCCATTCAAGACAATCAGGACAAGACCCGACAGGTAACCGATACCAAAGATCAAAGGGTCAAAGTGAATGGCACTGATCACGGCTAAAAAGAGAAGCGTGACTAAATCGGTCGGATTGGATCCTTCGAGAAACAGCCAGACCCCCATCAGGGCATACACAGTCGGAATGCTGAAATAAACATAGGAATGCGGCTTCTTTAAAATCAATTGCAGCACAACAAAATAGACGGCAAGAAAAGCAATCTGCAGGGCGAAAATCATTACGGTAATGGTTCCTGACTCATTGATGACCGAATACGAGAGGGCTGATGCAAGGCTTATTCCGTACGTTATCAAGAGCAGAAGGTTCTTTCTTTTACTATCGACTTCTTTCAATTGCTTAGGGGTCATGATATTTTCTCTCCTTTTAATAAAACCCGTATGTTCCATATATCGACAATAATAGGTTGTGTGTTTATAACGTTTTAAGGTATTTTCAAGAAAATTTCGAATGGAACTTCCACTTAATAATCAGCGGTCCCGTCCGATATTAGTAGTAGACTACGATGAGTAAGGTGGAGCGATCAGATGGATAAGACGTCTTTAATAGGAGTCATTTTAGGATTGATAGCGGTTGGGGTGGGGATGGTATTCAAAGGGGTAAGCCCGGTTGCCTTATTGAACCCTGCAGCCATTTTGATTATTGTACTGGGGACTGTTGCCGCAGTGACCATTGCGTTTCCAACCCACGAAATTAAAAAAGTACCGAAGCTTTTCGGCATACTGTTCAAAGAACAAAAACTGCAGGATCCGAAACAAACGATCCAATTCTTCTCACAGGTGGCGGACCTTGCCCGTAAAGAAGGACTTCTCGCACTAGAGGCCAAAACCCAGGAGGTCGACGATCCATTCCTCAGGGACGGACTTTCATTAGCAGTGGATGGACAGAGTGCAGATTATATAAGAGATGTATTACATGAAGAAATCGATGCTATGGAAGAGCGGCACAGTGCAGGGGCCCTCATCTTTACACAGGCGGGGACGTACGCACCGACACTGGGGGTGCTTGGGGCCGTCATCGGCTTGATCGCTGCTCTCAGTCATATGGACAATACCGAAGAACTTGGACATGCCATTTCTGCGGCATTCGTTGCAACACTCCTCGGGATCTTTACGGGATACGTCCTGTGGCACCCGTTTGCCAATAAGTTAAAGAGGAAATCGAAGGTCGAGGTTCAGATGAAGATGATGATGGTGGAAGGCATCCTGTCTATCATTGAGGGGGAATCTCCCCGGGTCATCGAACAGAAGCTTGCATCCTATTTACCTGCAAGTGAACGAATCATGTTACTAAAGGGGGATGAGGATGAGGCGGCGTAAAAAGAAACATGACGATGAGCATATGGATGAGTCCTGGCTGATTCCCTATGCGGACTTACTCACCCTGTTATTGGCCCTTTTTATCGTTTTGTATGCATCCAGTTCAGTGGATGCTCAGAAGTTTAAGGAACTCTCCCAGGTGTTCAGTGAGATTTTCACAGGCGGTACGGGAATGATGGAGTATCCGAGTCCTGTCGCACCCCAGCAGTCCAGTGACCAAGAAGAAAAGCAGGCGGCCTCATCAGGAAAAGAAGAGGAAAAAGAGAAGGAACTGAGTAAAGAAGAACTGGATAAGCAGGCCTTTCTGAAGGATCAGGAAGAGCTGAAGGAGATTCAGAAAAAAATTAATGAATACATCAAAACGAATAATCTGGAGGTTCAATTCATCACTAAATTGACTGATGAAGGCCTGCTTCTGACGATTCGTGATAATGTACTATTTGACTCTGGGTCTGCCACGGTTCAGGGGAGTGACCTGAGCGTAGCCGGGGAATTATCGGAACTCCTCGTCATGAATCCGCCTCGTAACATCATCATTAGCGGTCATACAGATAATGTGCCCATCAAGAATGCGGAATTCGACTCGAATTGGGAGCTCAGCGTCATGAGGGCGGTCAATTTCATGAAAATCATCTTGGACAATCCTGCCCTTGATCCCCAATGGTTCAGCGCGAAGGGATTCGGAGAATTTGAACCGATCGCTGACAACGGAACAGCAGAAGGTCGGGGACAAAACCGTCGGGTGGAAGTGTTGATATTGCCAAGGGTGACAGAATAAGAAAAAGGTAACTGCAGCTGATTATAGGCTGCGGTTTTTTTTGGTGCGCTTATTGACGTATTTCCGGGGAAATGGAGGGGGGGTGTCGTTATCTGTAGAATGAGATCGACGACCAGATTATGTGATTTCTTTTTATAAGAATTTTTCTGAAAAATGTTTCATCGTTCCCATTTTAGGGAAAAGTCTGGAAAGCATTTAGAAGTAGTGGCTAATTTGTCAGGATTCGGGGTCTCTGTTAAAAATTAAAGACTTATACATACTCTGGTACTACGAATGCCCCGGACTATCAACCGAAATTTAGCCACTGCCTCTGCAAAAGGAGGAGCACGATTGGATACGTTTTTTGACATCATAGGTAAAGTTTCGGCGTGGTTATGGGGACCCCCGTTAATCATCGTCCTGGGTGCGACAGGTTTGTACTTAACATTTTTATTGAAATTCATACAATTTCGATATCCTTTGTACATTTTTAAGCAAACGGTGGGAAGTGTGTTTAAAAAGCCGAAGGGGGAAGGAACGGTCACTCCACTTCAGGCATTGACCTCGGCATTGTCGTCTACGATCGGGGCGGCGAACATCGTGGGTGTCCCGGCTGCGATCATGTTCGGGGGTCCGGGAGCCGTTTTCTGGATGTGGGTGATTGCCCTCATCGGAATGGCCCTTAAGTTTTCGGAAAGTGTGCTCGCGGTCCGCTATCGAGAGAAGAATGAAAAGGGAGAGTATGTAGGCGGACCCATGTACTATATGACAAAAGGATTGAACATGAGGTGGCTGGGCGTCTGGTTCGCCTTTGCCCTGATGATCGAGTTGATCCCAAGTGTGATGGTGCAGGGGAATGCCGTTGCTTCAACGGTAGAAGAAACATTTAATGTCGACGGCCTGATCACGGGTATTGTGGTTGCCCTCATCGTCGTATTAATCGTTTTCGGAGGGATTAAACGAATCGGTAAGGTAACAGAGATCTTTGTTCCGTTCATGGCCCTGATTTATGTCGGGAGCGCATTAGTGATTCTGTTTATGAATGTTGATGCTGTACCTGAATTTTTCAGTCTGATACTGTCCAACGCCTTTCAGCCTATGTCTGCCATGGGTGGTTTTGCCGGAGTGGCCGTAGCTGAGACGATCAGGTGGGGGTTTGCACGTGGATTGTATTCCAACGAGGCTGGACTTGGAACAGCGCCGATTGCCCATGCAGCGGCGCAAACCGATCACCCTGTCCGACAGGGGCTTTGGGCGATTGTCGGAATCGTGATCGATACACTCATCGTCTGTACAGCGACGGCGTTTGTTGTCTTATCATCAGGTGTTTGGACAGCAGAGAATGCTCTGGATGATCCGTCAGCCTTAACAACCGAAGCCTTTACGAACTATTTTGGTGAATTTGGAGGGATCCTTGTCACGGTTTCGCTGATTTTCTTCGTTCTGTCCACGATCATCGTCATCGTCTTTTATGGAGCAAAGCAGGCTGAATTCCTATTCGGATGGAAAGCGGCCCAGGGAATCAAATTGGTTTATACTCTTGCGATCATCCTTGGATCCGTCGGTGCGGCAAAGGTCATCTGGCAGTTCCTTGATTTAGCCCTTGCAGCCATATTGATCCCGAATATCATTGCGGTCCTTCTGTTAAGTAAAGAAGTCAAGAGGCTCACTAATGAATTCTTTACTTCGGATGAATACTATTTGAAGGACACAGGTAAAGTGAAAGAAAAGAAAATATCTTAAACTGATAGACTTGTTTTTCCGGTGGGAAGAGCAAGTCTATTTTTTTTGCATTTATTACCTTCCACCTTGTGTAAATTTAAACAAAAGTTTAGAATATTAACAAAAGTTACTTTTCTTAATAGGGGTGGGAGAAAGTGAACGAGAAAGAGAAGCTTTTATTGTCTTACATTGAAGAGAATCCGTTTATGACGCAGCAAGAATTATCAGAGCGGAGTGGGATTTCACGGTCTGCAGTGGCCGGCTATATTTCCAATTTGGTCAGACAGGGAGAAATTTTAGGGCGTGCGTATGTGATGCCGAAGAAAAACGGGATCACCTGCATAGGGGGAGCGAATATTGACCGTAAGATGCAGTTGAAGGGGGAATTGATCCCGGAGACATCCAACCCCGCTAAATCAGAACAGACGAGTGGGGGAGTAGCAAGGAATATTGCTGAGAACCTAGGGAGGCTGGGGAAGTCTTCCAGTTTAATCACTGTGGTAGGGGAGGATACAGAAGGCAGCTGGCTCTTGCAGCAAACGAAGTCCTTCGCAGAAATTTCCGGTTCCCAGAGGCAATTGAATGAAAGTACAGGAGCCTATTCGGCCATTTTGGATGAACGCGGTGAAATGATGTTTGCCCTGGCTGACATGAATATTTATGAAAGCGTTGACATTGAATTCATCGAGAAGAGGTGGGGGGTGATTTCATCGTCTGAGATGGTGCTGTTGGACACGAATTTTCCAGAAGAGGTGCTGAGATATATTATACGGAGATGTCAGTCCGAAGGGATACCCTTGACGGTGATTCCGGTATCCGCTCCCAAGGTTAAGAAACTCCCCGCTTCATTAGAAGGAGTTACCTGGTTCATCTGTAACAAAGGGGAAGCGGAAATGTATCTGGACATGAAGATTGAAACCGAGGGTGATTACTTTAAAGCGGCCAAGGAACTAACTCTAAGAGGTGCGGAGCGTGCTGTCATCACCCGTGGAGACCAGGGGCTGATTTATTACACCACCTACAAAGAGGCAACGGCCATCCTGCCTCCTAAGGTAGAAGTGCAGGATGTGACGGGAGCGGGTGACGCTCTCGTCGCCGGCATATTATTTGGCTATTTAAAGGGATCAGATACTGACGGAGCGTGCAGGATCGGTGTGATCTGTTCATCGATCACACTTCAGTCGAGACATACGGTGGCACCTACTCTAAACACAAGCAAGCTGCAACAGGAATTCAGTCTTTATTATTAAGGGGGAAACATGTGTGAATATGGAGTCATATGTAGAATACTCAGAAGAGGTAATGGAAGCTAAGAAAAAGGGTCTGGCCATCGTGGCACTGGAGTCCACAATCATTTCTCATGGGATGCCGTATCCGCAAAATGTGCAGACGGCGAGGGAAGTGGAGGATATCATTCGATCAAAGGGTGCAGTTCCTGCCACGATTGCCATTCTGAACGGGAAAATAAAAATAGGCCTATCCCACGAAGAGCTGGAATATTTGGGACAGGCAAGCAACGTGATCAAGGCGAGCCGCAGGGATATTCCTTATATCCTTGCTTCGAAAAAGGATGGGGCGACCACGGTAGCAGCGACGATGATTTGCGCAGAAATTGCTGACATCCCGGTCTTTGTGACAGGTGGGATCGGTGGTGTGCACCGGAATGCAGAAGTGACGATGGATATTTCTGCAGATCTTGAGGAGCTTTCTGAAACGAATGTAGCCGTCGTGTGCGCAGGGGCAAAATCCATCTTGGATATCGGCTTAACGCTGGAATATCTGGAGACGAAGGGAGTACCCGTTTTAGGGTATGGAACGGACGTATTGCCGGCGTTTTATACACGGACCAGTCCTTATTCCGTGAACTATAAAGTCGAATCGCCAGAAGAGACAGCGGAGCTTTTAAAAGCAAAATGGGATCTTGGTCTAAAGGGAGGGGTAGTAATCGCCAACCCTATTCCAGAAGGGGACGCCCTGGATGAAAGCGAAATGGCTCGCATCATTGAACGAGCATTGAAAGAAGCGGAGGAACAAGGAATCAAAGGCAAAGAAGCGACGCCTTTCCTGCTTGGGAAAGTGAAAGAGCTGACCGGCGGGAAAAGCCTGACAGCGAATATCGCCCTTGTGAAGCATAATGCCTATATCGGGGCTGAGGTTGCTGTCCAATATACTAAGCTGAGTAGAGTAGAAACGTTTTAATTTCGGATAATCGTACGGAACCCGGGCAAAAAGGGATGCCCGGGTTTTTTGAATGAATTGACATTCGCCATTTATATGTTGGTAGAGGTAGGGTAAAATGATGGTAAATAACGTTACGAAAAAGGAAGGTACTATGGCTGAAATGCACCCCTATCATGCATTGAATGTTGATTCAATTCCCGTCCCGGCAGCAATCATCGATGTAAAGCGCCCATCGTATATAGAAGAAAATGAAGAGTGGAGAGGAATCATCCTGAAGGAAGACAATCTTCTCTTGAAGATAATAGGAGATGAGGACTATTCCATCCGCATACATCATCAATCCTACAGATTCAAACGTAAACAACTCGGAGAATCAAAGGAACTTGTCATGATGATCCCACAGGGAGTTAAACACGATTCGACGCACTCTCATTCGGCGGTTTATGAATCCCTCATACACAATACTCCGACATGTGTGTGCATCATTGACAAAAACGGAAAAGTCATGGAAATGAATTCTTCCTTTCAAGAATTATTCCGCATTTCCGATGATATTCTCGGTGAATCTTTGTGCAAACAGACCCCGCTTCAGAATCAATCATTCATCACCATCGTCATGAATGGTTTGAAGGGCTTGAATACGACAGGTGAAGAAGTGACTTTCGAAATGGGGAGGAAACGTAAGATCACTTGCAATATCACGATTTCCCCGGCCAATTATAAAAGTGATGGAACCGTGGACAGTGTAGGAATCATTCTCCACGACATCACGGAAAAGAAGAAGTATGAAAATGAATTGATGTCCTTGAAGGTTGAACTCGAAAACACACTCCGCCTTCAAAAGACGATCACGTATAAGATAAAAAAAAGCGATCAGGATTTCGTCATTGAAATGGCAGCAGGAGAGCTCTTGAAAAAGCTGAACCTGACACCGTCCAAAGTCATCGGAAAAACCATCCAGGAAGTGTTCGATTCCCATCATTTAGGAAAGATACAGCCGAAGCTTAAACGGATCTGGGATACAGGAGAAGAGCTGACGTATGAGGATGAATACAAGGAACTAGAGTATTTGGCTTCCATTGTCCCTGTATTCCAGAAAGGTGCAGTGGTGGAAATCATCGTTTCCATATCGGATATCTCCCTGATCAAAGATATTCAGAGAAAGCTGATCGAAAGTGAGCAAAAGTATAAATCGATCGTCAAATACAGTCCGGACAACATTTATATGGTCGACACCGATGGAATCATCCAAGAAGTGAACCCCGCTGTTAAAACTCAGTGGGATTACATATCACCACATATGATCGGCAGTCACTTCAGTAATTTCATTGCAAAAGGAAGCAAAGAGACGGCAATCAAACAATTTGAAGTCGCCCTTATGGGAGAAGCATCAAGATTTGTGACCACCTTCGAAAATGGAGAAGGTGGCAAAAGCCATGTAGCGGTAACCAATATTCCCATCCGCGTCAAAAATGAGGTCATTGGCATCTACGGCTTCGGCCAGGATATCACGGAAAAACTGCAGATGGAAGAAGAACTGAAAGAAGCGAAAGAATTACTGGAAGCGTACTTTGAACATGCAGGAGACGGAATCGCCCTGCTGGATCCAGAGGGAAACGTATTGAAGGTGAATCAACAGTTTGAATCCATGTTCGGCTGGACGAAAGAAGAAATTACGGGCAGGGAAATCACGTTCCTGCATCAGGAAAATCAGGTCGGCCAGTTCAAACAGAATCTGGCTACAGTAAAGGCAGGGAAACGGATTAAAGATTACGAAACCGTCCGCTACAGGAAAGACGGCTCCCCCGTAGAAATCGCCTTTAACATGAATCCCATCCTAAATGACAGCGGACGATTGATCGGGATTTCCGCCATCATACGTGATCTATCAGAGAAAAAGCGAAATGAGGACTTACTGAAGAAGTCAGAGCAGTTGGCGATGATCGGACAGCTTGCAGCGGGTGTGGCCCATGAAATCAGAAATCCACTGACCACGCTGAAAGGCTTCCTTCAACTCATGAAGGAAAACGCAGGGGATGACTTCTATCTCGGTGTCATTCAGGGGGAACTTGACCGGATCGAAATCATCACGAATGAATTCCTGGCGTTGGCGAAACCAAGGGCTGTCAAGTTCTCACTGACATCCTTGACGACTCTTCTGACAAGCTCGGTTGAATTCATTAAGATGGAGTGCCTGAAGCAGGGAGTCGATGTGAGATTCTCAGTGGAGGAAGCCGAAATCTACTGTGATTCCCATCAAATGAAGCAGGTCATCTTGAATGTGATGAAAAATGCCCTGGAAGCTATGCCTGCCGGTGGACTCCTGAATGTTCAACTTGAAAAAGAAGACGGCTATGGGAAAATTTTGATCCAGGATAATGGAAGCGGTATCCCACCTGAGCGCATGAAGCATCTGGGTGAGCCCTTTTATAGCACAAAAGAAAAGGGAACTGGTCTCGGACTGATGATTTGTCAAAAAATCATCAAAGAGCATCACGGATCATTATCCATCCAAAGCAACGTAAGCGAAGGGACCACTGTCACAATCCTTCTGCCAATTGCAAAAGAGAATAGATAGAACGTACTCCACGATGAGAGTTGAATCTTGTCGTGGAGTTTTTTTATTTCCCCGTCTAATGTCGATATTTAAAAGGGAATATTCCGACAATAAAAGTGGAAATCACATAGAGAAAGTGCATATTTTCCGGGAAATAGTGTGTTCTACAAATTTCTGCATGGGGATCTGTTTTGAAAGAATGTGTCACCTCATGGCAGAGCACATCGGCACGTTTCAACATTATGGAAATGGGATAAATGAATGGAAAGAGGTGAGGAAATGAAGACGAACGTTTTTATTAGTGGTGGTGGCATTGGCGGTTTGACACTCGGACTGAAACTAGCTCAGTGTGATATTGATGTAACCGTTGTGGAGCGATTGCCAGGGCGGGGTTCCGTCTACAAGGGTGAGCTCTTACAACCCAAAAGTCTGGAAATATTCGATTCCCTCGGTGTCCTAGACTCAGTCCTTCAATACGGGCACACCATTTCTGAATTGGAACTGATTGAATTGAAACGTGCTAAATCGAAAGCCGAACATTCAACCATGAGCTATTCCATCCTTCCGACTCCATACCCATTTTCCCTCATGATCCATCATGAAACGTTAAAGGATATCCTGCGGAAAAAAGGGGAAGCGTATCCGTCCTTTCATTATCGGCGGAATACGGTCTGTAAAAAGATAAATGGTCAAACCGTGACCATCCGAGACCGGGAGACGAAGGCAGAACAGGAGATTCATAGTGACTTCATCATCGGAGCAGAGGGGAGGAACTCGGTCACCCGTGATTATATGGAAGTGGAGGTGAAGGAGAAAAAGTATAATCATCACTTCCTGACGGTCACCTTCCCGCGCCCTAAGGAACTGGTGAAAGGTCGCATCATTTCTACATATCAATCATTTTTAGGCTTATTTCCGCTCCCAAACAATGAAGTAAGATCGGTTTACCTCATCCCTGCTGGTGAATACAAAACACTCCGGAAAAAACCGGTTTCAGAGTTTCATAAACTTTATATCGAAATGTGCCCCGATCTGGATGGATATGTGAACCAGATAGAGGATTGGAAAAAGATCCAGCTCATGGTCCCATTGAAATATCATGCTGATATCTATGTGAAAAATCATCTAGCCCTCATCGGGGACGCCGCTCATACAGTCCATCCCATGGCGGGGGAGGGGATGAATATGGCGATTCAGGATGGAAGCATCCTGGGGGAACTATTATGTGATATGTATGCAGAAGAAAAATTAAATCCTTCCAATTTGGAATGGTATCCAAAGGTCAGAAAAAAGAGGGTGGCACATCAGATGCACCTCAGTCACTTATCGGCACTCGTCTATTCCTACCCTTACCGGCCGGTGGGCTGGCTGCGCAATAAGAGCCTTCAGAGGATGGAAAGAGATTCGATTTCCCATTACAAACAAATGCTGAATATCTCAGGTCTCGGCATGTGGAGGGAGACCCTGTTTGACCGGATGATCCAAGGAGGGATGCTCCCGATCAGACATGATTCATTAACAGAAGAAGAGAAAACGTCGACTGCATTTACAGAAGATCAAGATTATCCCTGGAAAGGAAAGGAGGGCTTACAATGATTGGAGAAATGGTGAAAGTATGGAGGGCAAGAACCTGGATGAAAAAGAATGTCCCATTTTTATACAGCTGGCATGCCTATGTCGGATATGAAATGGACCTGTTCGACCATTTTACAGAGCCTGCTTCCATTCAGGAAGTGGCACTTTCAAAAAACATCGAAATGGACCTCCTCGAACAATGGGTGGAGGTCGGTATTACGATCAAGCATCTAAAGCGGGTAGATGATGCGAAAATCACGACGAGAAACAGATGGAAGCTGCCGACTTCCAAAAAAGATCCCCACTCTTCGGGGATTCTGCTGAAAGAAATGATGGAACTGCATATACCTGCCCTGTTATCGTATCCTCAATTACTGCGGAATCAGACGAAACAGCATTTCAACTCCGATGTCCATGGCTCCACGGTAGCGAAGACATCGATTCTATTAGAACGCTTTGCCTTCCCTAAAGTAGAAAAAGCAATAAAAAAATACAAAGTAGGTTCCATCCTCGATTTAGGCTGTGGTGAGGGAGGGTATGTGAAGAGAATAGGAAATCGTTATCCTGAAAAGAGAATGGTGGGAATCGAGATCCATGAAGCAGTCGCCAAGTCGGCAGAACAATCCCTTCAAGATTTTCATAATGTAGAGATTCTCTGTCGCGACTTACATGAATATGAACCCGAACAGCGCTTTGAGATGGTCATGGCCAACAATCTCTTTCACTATATCGATCCATCTGAACGTCTGCAATTCTTTGAGAAAGCAGCAACATGGCTCGAGTCAGAAGGATTATTCTTCGTATTGACCCCGATGCAGAAGTCCAAGCACGGTAAGCAATTCTCCAGCGCATTCAACAGCTTCTTTATGACATTCGAGAACCTGTTTCCGATCCCTTCCCAAAAGGAGATGGAGACACTTGCAGGGAAAACCCAATTCAGGGTCGAGTCTGTAGAACCGATTGTGAAAGAAGGAGGATGGTATGTGATGATATTCAGGAAAAACTGATCCTGGTAAGGGGGGATCGGTTTTTTTGTTTAGAGTGGAAATGTCTAATGGTTCTGTGTGCTTTCCTGGGTGGGGGTAAATCAGCTTCTGAATATTTAATGGAAATCAACAGTTGAACACAATGCCCACACAACCCTCAAAATTATTTTCATGAAAGAGGGTAATCCCCTACCTTTTTAGGGTAAAAATAGAAAGGTAGATCTTGAATGCGGAGGAGAGCCAATTGAGTAGACATGAAATGTATGATTGTATCGGGATTGGAATCGGTCCATACAACTTGAGCTTGGCGGCACTGATGGAGGAAAAGACAGAATTGAAGGTGAAATTTTTCGATCAGACACCGGAGTTTCAGTGGCATCCGGGTATGCTGATCAATCAGACGGACTTGCAGGTTCCATTTATCGCGGACCTGGTGACGTTTGCGAATCCTCAAAGTCGATACAGTTATTTGAATTATTTACATACCCATAATCGTTTATATAAATTTTTCTTTTTTCAAAAGTTTGAAATTCCGAGACAGGAGTACAATGATTATGCCCGCTGGGTGGTGAGTCAGCTCCGTTCTTGTCAATTTCACAGCGAAGTGATCGGTGTCACGGATGAAGGCGACTGCTATAAGGTTTTGATTGATAACCGGTTGACGGATGAGCGTGAAATTTATTATGCAAAACATGTGGTGATGGGGACGGGCAGCAAGCCGCTTATACTGGATGGAATGAAAGGGCTGCCGGTTGGAGACGTCCATCATACGAGCCAGTATCTGTTTCATAAAAACACCACGATAAAAGGGTCCTCAATTACCATTGTGGGGTCCGGTCAAAGTGCAGCCGAGGTATTCTTAGATTTATTGACAGAACAAGTAAATCATTCCTATCAGCTGACGTGGTTAACCCGTTCCGAAGGGATACTTCAGCTTGAGTCGTCAAAGCTTGGACAGGAATTTTTCGCTCCTGATTACGTGGACTACTTTCATGGATTGACGTATGAAAAGCGGATGGAAGCATTGAAAACCCTTGATCAGCTCAGGAACGGGATCGACCCTGACACACTCAACAATATCTATAATATCCTTTATAACCATTCAGTGAGTGACAAATCACCGAGCATCACGATTCAGCCTCTGACGGAAGTGAATAAGATTCGCAAAGAAGGGGACAGATATGTCTTGAATTGCCGACAATGGCAGGAAGATCGTGATTTTTCTTATCAAAGTGATAAAGTGATTTTAGCGACAGGCTACAAACCGAATATCCCCGGATGGTTCTTTGATGAATTCGAGGACAAAATCGTCTGGGAAGATGAGAAGAAATATAAAGTCTCGCGAAACTATAAGATTCAGTTTAAAGAGGAATCAAACCGTGGACATCATTTCTACACCGTGACAAATCTGGAGCATTCCCACGGTGCCGGGGCCACGAATCTCGGTTTGGCAGTTGATCGAAATATACAGATCATCAATGACATTGTCGGAGAAAACGTATATGAGGTACAACGGAATACGATCTTTTCTCAATTCACGATGGATATATAAGGGTTTTATTTTTTGAATGCAGGGTAAAGTACAAATGTGATAAATACAAACGAAAAATAGGAGTGTTTCATTTTATGGCTAAAATAGCAACGTTAATCACAGACATGTTTGAAGACGTAGAATTTACAGATCCTGAAAAAGCGTTTAAAGAAGCTGGCCACGAAGTCGTAACCATTGAAAAGGAAAAAGGAAAATCAATCAAAGGGAAGCAGGGGGAGGCAACGGTGAAGATCGATGAAAGCATCGAGGACGTCAATCCATCAGACTTTGATGCCCTGTTATTACCAGGCGGGTTCTCTCCTGATCAACTCCGTGCAGACGACCGTTTTGTGACATTCACGAAGCATTTCATGGATGAGATGAAACCGGTATTCGCGATTTGCCATGGTCCCCAATTATTGATCACGGCAAAAGCCCTGGAAGGACGAAAAGCGACGGGATTCAAATCCATTAAAGTCGATATGGAATATGCGGGTGTTACGTATGAGGATAAAGAAGTCGTCGTTTGCGGCAATCAGCTTGTAACAAGCCGGACACCGGATGATCTTCCGGCATTCAACCGTGAATCATTGGCGCTGCTTTCTAAATAGGAAAGATGAATGAAAGGGGACATTCCCCAAGGTATTTAACCTTTGGCGGGAATGTCCCCTTTTTATAGCCATTCAATTCACGCTTTTCTTCTAAGGTTACCCATTTCTTCGATGATGGCATTCATTTCGCTCGGGCTGAAGTGATCCTTGCGACTTACCATGATATACAGGTCGTGAAGGTCCTCGTACATTTCTTCATTAAAGTCTTCCGGCTTTACGGCACCTGCATTGACCATTCTTAATTTCTCTTTAATGGCTGTGACCATGAATTCAATATTTTCCGTTGTGTTTTGTGATAAATTCATCTCTGAATCGTCCTTTCCTACGTACATTTACTACCATTTATCTTTCCATGATTCGCTCATCCTGTCAACAAGCCCTCGGTTCGGTGATTCTTGGAGGATTTTTTTCGGAGAATGTTTTACACTATGAAGGAATGGGAAATGAGTAGAAACACTAATACGGTAGAAAAGGATGAGTTCATGGTAACGGTGTTGTTTGTCTGTTTGGGGAATATTTGCAGGTCTCCGATGGCAGAGGCTATATTCAGGGCTAAAGTAGAAGAAGAGAATCTAGGTGATGTGATCGAAGTGGATTCGGCAGGGACAGGAGACTGGCATGTAGGAAAGAAACCTCATGAAGGAACTTTAGCCATTCTTAGAGAAAATAATATAAAGAGCGATGGCCTCATCGCGCGGCAATTCCATGGAAAAGACAAGAAGTATGATTACATAGTGGCCATGGACGCTTCAAATGAACAGAATATGAAGAAGATCCTTGATCGGGATTTTCACGGGAAGGTGTTCAAGCTTCTCGATCTAGTGGGCGAAAGCCGGGAGAAGGACGTCCCTGATCCATACTACACCGGGAATTTTCAGGAAGTGTATGATCTTGTGGAAACCGGGTGCAGCCGATTACTGAATACAATAAAAAATGACAATCATTTGAAGGAGGGTACTATATATGGGAAGTAATAAATTTTTCAAAGGGGTTATGCTTGGTGCTGTTGCGGGAGGGCTTCTCTCACTCTTAGACAGATCGACGCGTCAGGAAGTGGGTTCCACTTTAAAAAATAGCGGGAATTATATTTCCACTTATTCAAAAAATCCTCAGAGATTGGTCGAGTCATCCAGGGAAGTATATGAGAAATTACGCTTGACGGCCGATCAGGTGAGCAGAGACATCCACTTCATCAGTGAAAAAGTAGATGAAATCAAAGGGATGACCCCTCAGGTGAAAGAGATCATCGAAGAGACGAAAGAAACGATTGAAGACTCTTCCGAAGCATACAAAGATACGTTTTCTGGCCAAGAACCATCAAATGAACTAACTGCCCAGGATGAAGAAAACCAGCCCGTTGCTTCTTCTTTTAAGGGGTATTAATGAAATGAGGTGAAAGCATGTCGGATGAGACGGTCAAAGGATGGAAAGGATTTTCGAAAAGTCTTTTCGCGAATATCAGTACGAATGACGTAACGGGGCTCGCCGCGCAAATAGCCTATTACTTTCTTTTATCGCTCTTTCCACTGCTGATTTTTATCGTAACACTCCTACCGTATCTGCCCGTTGAACAGGGAGATATTTTGGGGCTGGTGAGGGACTTTGCTCCGGGTGAAACGATGTCGATGATTGAGGAAACGCTGCAGGATGTCATGTCCAACCGTAATTCCGGACTACTGTCTGTCAGTATCATCGCCACGATTTGGTCGGCTTCCAACGGGATGAATGCCATCGTGAAAAGCCTGAACCGGGCCTATGATGTGGAGGAAACAAGGTCGTTCATTGCCACGCGCCTGATGTCCATACTATTGACATTCGCCATGATCCTGATATTTGTCATTGCACTTTTACTCCCGGTATTTGGAAAGCAAATAGGTCTTTTTCTATTTTCTCAATTCGGATTTTCAGAGCAATTTCTGACGATTTGGAACGGGATTCGCTGGGCGATCACTCCCATCATTCTCTTCATCATATTCGTCGGTTTGTATTATTTTGCTCCGAGTAAACGGATCAAATGTTTAAGTGCGTTTCCGGGAGCGATCTTTGCGACGCTTGGCTGGGTATTGGCGTCCTTGGCCTTTTCTTATTACGTGGGAAGCTTTGGGAATTATTCCGCCACTTACGGCAGCATAGGCGGAATCATCGTCCTCATGATCTGGTTCTATTTAACGGGAATCATCATCATGATCGGTGGAGAAATCAATGCATTGGTCACGATTAAAGATAATGATTCGTGTTAAAATAGGGGAAATCACTCCCCGGACATAGTAAGTGTTGAAGCAGGGGAAGATTCTATTAAACATACGTGTTTAAAAGGGTCTTCCTTTTTTATGCGATATAGAAAGTGAGGTGGGGACAAATGTTAATTGCTGCAATGGTCGAACGGCTTGGGATCATCGTGACGATAGCCTTTGTGATGACAAGGATCAGCTTCTTCCGTCATCTGATCGAAAAACGGACCCATGTTAAGAAGTCACAGACCTTCCTCCTTATTATGCTGTTTGGTTTCTTTGGGATCGTTGGTACATATACAGGATTGATCGTGAATCCGTTTCAAGAGGAATATACGAAATGGCAGTGGCATCTACAGCAGAATGAAGCCATTGCGAATTCACGGGTAATCGGCGTCGTGGTAGCCGGATTGCTCGGTGGTCCATGGATCGGGCTCGGTGCGGGATTGGTGGCCGGTGTCCATCGTTATTTCCTTGGGGGATTCACAGCGTTCTCATGTGGTATCTCAACGGTTTTAGCCGGGGTATTGGCAGGCTGGATCGGGAAGAGGGAAAAGAAAAACAGACTGGTGTCCCCTCAAAAAGCATTTCTCGTAGGCTTTATTGCAGAAGGAATGCAGATGCTTCTCATTCTGTTGTTGTCAAAGCCATTTGACGATGCCTACTTACTCGTGTCTGATATTGGAATGCCGATGATTCTGGCCAATGGAATTGGAACCGGGATCTTCCTGCTTATTATTAAAAGCGTTTTTTATGAAGAGGAACGGATGGGCGCGGCTCAATCCCAAAAAGCACTGCGCCTGGCAGACAGTACAGTGAAATATATGCGGAAAGGGTTGAATGCATTGTCAGCCCAGGCAACATGTGAAATCCTCATGAGGGATGTAAATGCGCTGGCCGTGTCGATTACGAATACGACACACATCCTCGCCCATGTCGGACTGGCTTCAGATCATCACCATGAAGGGCGTCCGATTCAAACGGAAGCAACAAAGAAGGTCATCGGAACCGGAGAATTAATGAAAGTTGGGCGAAAAGACATACAATGTGACCGGAATGGATGCCCATTAGGAGCTGCCATTATGGCTCCACTGTTAAAAGGGGATGAGATCGTCGGGACCCTTAAATTTTATTTCCATTCAGAAAAGGAAATCACACCGATCCTGATGGAGCTCACGAAGGGGATTTCCACCCTCCTTAGTCATCAGCTGGAGCTTGCGGAAATCGATACACATAAGGAGCTTGCGAAAGAGTCGGAAGTCAAGGCACTGCAGGCTCAAATCAATCCCCACTTTCTCTTTAATACGATCAATGTCATTGTGTCTTTGACGCGGATCAATCCGGATAAGGCAAGGACCCTTTTGATCTCCCTTTCTCAATTCGTCCGGCAGAACCTGACGGGAAGCACGAAATCAACGTCAACCTTAAAAGAAGAAGGACAGCATGTAAAAGCGTATCTCGCCATTGAAGAAGCACGATTTTTTGACAGGCTGGAGGTCGTGTATCAAATAGATGAGGAAGCTTTACAGGCAAGAGTACCATCCATCACACTGCAGCCTCTTGTTGAAAATGCAATCAAGCATGGGATGAAGAATGTGGAAGCAGGGTTTGTATTAAAGATTTCAATTATGAGTAACGGCGAGGCAGTAACAGTACGGATCGAGGATAACGGGACTGGCATCGATGAGAGCAGAGTGAGTAAACTTTTGTCAGAGCCTGTGGAATCACTGTCTGGTACAGGCATTGGTCTCTATAATGTCAACAAACGTCTGGAAATGATGATGGGAAAAGAAGCGGGACTGTCGATCTCATCTTCCAAAGAAAACGGCACTACAGTTGAATTTTCCGTAAGGAGTGAAAAGGAATGAAAGTCGCAATAATCGATGATGAACCATACAGCCGTGAGGAGATGAAGCATCTTCTAAGCAGTTATCCCTGGGTTGAGGTTGTCGGGGAAGCAAGCTCAGGAGAGAAAGGTCTGGAGATTATTTTAACAAAAGAACCGGACGTCCTATTTCTGGACATCGAGATGCCCGGTATGAGCGGGGTGGATCTTGCGGAGGCACTTCAGAAAATGAAGCGTAAGCCTGAAATCGTCTTCGCCACCGCATATCCGGATTATGCCCTTAAAGCATTCCGTGTTGAGGCTGTCGCCTACTTACTAAAGCCATTTGAAGAGGATCAGCTGGCTCAAGCGATGGAGAGGCTGAAGTCATTATTGAAGATAGAGACCCGTGAGAGTCCATCCTTGGGGAAACTGGCCGTACAGGATGAGGATAAGATTGTGTTTATCCGTCCGGAAGACATTCTCTATATTTTCCGGGAAGAGCGGGAAACGGTCATCTGTACGGAAAAAAAGAAATATACATGTCGACTGCCGATCAAGGATCTGGAAACGAAGCTCGCCACCTATCCTTTCTTCCGTATCCACAAAAGCTATCTCGTTCAGCTGCCCTTTGTGGAAGAATTGATTCCCTGGGGGAGCGGAGTGTACCAGCTGAAGGTCTACGGAGCGGACGAGGCGATCCCTGTGAGCCGGAATTATGTGAAGGAACTTAGGGAACGGTTGGAGTTATAGAGTTTACCAGGTAGAACCAGTTGAAGGGTGCCAGGCACAAATAGGTTTGTTGGTGCCAGGCACAAATAGGTTGGATGGTGCCAGGCACAAATAGGTTCGATGGTGCCAGGCACGAATAGGTTGGATGGTGCCAGGCACAAATAGGTTGGATGGTGCCAGGCACGAATAGGTTCGATGGTGCCAGGCACAAATAGGTTCGATGGTGCCAGGCACAAATAGGTTCGATGGTGCCAGGCACAAATAGGTTGGATGGTGCCAGGCACGAATAGGTTCGATGGTGGCAGGCACGAATAGGTTGGATGGTGCCAGGCACAAATAGGTTCGATGGTGCCAGGCACAAATAGGTTCGATGGTGCCAGGCACAAAAAAGCCGATTAGTGCCTGGCACCGGTCATTTTCCATGCACGTCAATCACCACTTGCCACATCTCAACCCCGATTTTTAACATCTTGAACAGAATGTGACGAAATAGTGAAAACGCTTGCTATAATGAAAGCGTATTCATAAATGAACGAAAGGGGATCATATACATGGTCACATTTCTGGTCTCGATTGTTGTCTTAATTATTGGTTACTTCACATATGGAAAATTAATTGAAAAGATTTTTGGAATTAATGAAAAGCGCTCGACGCCTGCGTATGCAAAGGCCGACGGTGTTGATTACGTGCCAATGGACACGAAGCGGAACTCTATGATCCAGCTGTTGAATATTGCCGGTGTCGGTCCGATTTTCGGTCCGATCATGGGAGCGTTATATGGACCGGTTGCTTTCCTATGGATCGTACTCGGTGCGATTTTTGCCGGGGCAGTTCACGATTACTTGACTGGAATGATTTCAATCCGTAACGGGGGAGCTCATTTACCGGAGCTTGCAGGTCGATTCCTTGGTAAAACAATGAAGCATGTGGTGAATGCATTCTCGATTCTTTTACTTGTATTGGTTGGGACCGTGTTCGTGACAGCACCTGCAGCACTGATTGCGAATTTAACACCAGCATGGATTTCAATTAGTGTCATTATCGCAGCGATCTTCATTTACTACATTGTTGCAACGCTTTTACCGATCGATAAAATCATCGGTAAGGTATACCCTCTGTTTGGAGGGCTGCTTTTAATCAGTGCGGTAGGGATCGGAGCAGGATTGGTGATCACGGGAGCAGATATTCCTGAGGTTTCCATAACAAATATGCACCCTGATTCCGTCGCTATTTTTCCTTTATTATTCTTGACGATTTCGTGTGGAGCACTCTCAGGGTTCCATGCAACACAATCACCGATCATCTCAAGAACGACGCAAAACGAGAAGAACGGACGCAAAATATTTTACGGTATGATGATTTTAGAAGCGATCATTGCAATGATCTGGGCAGCAGCAGCGATGAGCCTGTTTGAGCCTGGTGAATTGAATGCTATCTTAAAAGAAGGCGGACCGGCAGCAGTCGTAAGTGAAGTGTCTGTTCTGATGCTTGGTTCAATTGGCGGAACGCTTGCTATTCTTGGAGTGATCATTTTGCCGATCACATCAGGGGATACGTCATTCCGAAGTGCGCGTATGATCATCGCCGATTATATCAAGGTAGGACAAGTGAAAATGTCCAGCCGCTTGTGGATTGCGATTCCACTGTTCGTCATTTCTGTCGTGCTGACACGCATGGACTTTAATCTCTTGTGGAGATACTTCTCGTGGGCAAACCAATCGACGGCAATGATTGCTCTATGGGTAGGCGCCATGTATCTCGGTTTGCAAAAGAAACCACATTGGGTCGCGACAATCCCGGCTATTTTCATGACGATGGTAACGTTCACGTATATCCTGAACGCGCCGATCGGATTCGGACTTTCAATGGGTACCGCTTATATGGGTGCATCTATCGTGACCATCGTGGCGATCCTTGCCTTTATCTACACATTGCGAAAGCGCTTAAACGATGGAAGCGTTATTAAGGTCGACGAAGACGTTCCACAGTCCGCAGCATAAATGGAGAGTTTTCCGGTTATTACCGGGAAACTCTTTTCTCTTTTTGTACAAAATAATAATGATTCACAAACCATGTCTTAGGGGTGATTCTGCATGACAAAGAAAACGAAAAAAGACGGCGGTACAAAGCAAAACGGCAAGCACAAACCAAAACACAAAACATCCGGTTCTGCAAACGGACAGAATGGATACCACTAGAAATATTTCGCCAATCCCTTTAGGGGGTTGGCTTATTTTATTTGGAAGGCTGATGTCTTTATTCTGTAGGATGTATTATAATGGAGATAGTTTCAAAAATTTAGTAGTCTCAAAAGGAGATCCCAACATGTCGAATAATAATGATCAACAAATACAGCCAGAAAAGAAAAAAATCAGCCTCCAGGAAGCGATGAAACAGCAGCTTGCGAAGAAGAAAGAAGCCCAGGCAGGCGGTAAGCAGTCAACAGGCGGCAAAGCATCCAACCAACGCATGCAAAGTCAGCAGACGAAGAAGCCTAGCAATACCCGCCGTAAGATGGGAAGCTAAAGGAAAGGAGCGCTCGGATTGGGAGTGCTCTTTTTTTGTGGAAAAAAATCAAACCTTTTTCCCTCCACAGTCGTCCAAGTACTAGAAAAGAGGTGATCCCCTATTGAATGAGGAGACCGTTTACGAATCAACTTTGTCTAAGGATGACCTACTTGAAGAAGCAATGAGTCAATATGGTAAAGAAGTGCTCTATGTAGCTTACTCATATGTGAAGGATTACCGTTTGGCAGAAGATATTGCCCAAGAGGTATTTATCAGATTTTATCAACGGTATGATTCGTTTCGAAATGAATCTTCTTTAAAGACATGGATCATTCGGATTGCTATTAATCAGAGCAAGGATCATCTTAAGAAATGGGAAACAAGGAAGCTTCTGTTTACGAATAAACTAAATGAAATAATTCAAGAGTTCAGGGGAAATGATCCCCAAAACCAAGCTCTGTATAAAGAAATAAGCAGGGAGCTGCATAGGAAGTTACTGTCTCTTCCGGTTAAGTATAGGGAAGTTCTATTTTTATTTTATTATGAAGGGCTTAAAATCTCAGAGATCGCCGATTGCTTGGAAATAAACATCAATACAGCTAAAACGAGATTGAAAACAGGAAAAGAAAAATTGCAAAAATTGTATCCAAAAGGGGTGCCTTATAATGGATAGGGAGCTTCAACGGCAGATTAGAAAAATGACGGATGAGGGATTGAGCGGCTTCAATTTTAACAATAAAATGAAGGAAGAGGTTAGGAATAGAGTAGGCGATGAGACACGGAAAAAGGAATATCGCCGCAGATGGTATGCTCCACTTATCAGTTTGATGATGATCCTCCTCTTAATGTTTGTGTTTTCAATAGTGAAGGGTGAGCAATGGGGGGTCTTAGGGAGTGAGAAGCTGAGTGGTTTCTTTACTAATAAATCTAATTTTGATGTAGAGATACGATATGACAGCGGGATGATGATAAGTACTTTTTCTGACTCCCTAATAAGCGAGGAGGGACAGAGGAAGGAGCTGATTTTCACAAAGGAGGAAATAGAGGAGATTTATTCGAAAGTGGAGAGTTTGGATGTCAAAGAAATGAAAAACCTTTCAGTTGGAAAACACTGTGCCATTCAGCCGAGTCGTAGCTTTGTAATGAAAATCAGAATGAATCAGGAAACACATGAATACCGCTATTCAGACTGCAATACGACTGCGGACGCCAGAGAGCTCGATGAACTCTGTGAGATTCTCATTCAGATCATCAAACAAAAACCAGGGTTTGAAAATATACTGAAACCAAAGCTGATTATGTAATTTTTCATTTACTTTCCCACCCCACCCATGCTACCATTATAAAAATTTCAAAAAAATGTCATGAAGAGAAGAGTAGATATCCCGACTTCTTTAAAGAGAGCCTCGGAAGCTGAAAAGGGGCAGGAAGGACGATGTTGAACCAAGACTCTGAGCAGCGCATCGGAACCGGAATGGGGATGGTGTGACGGGAGCTTCCGTTATGGAGCTAGGGTATACGTCTATGACCGTACCCGAAAAGGCCGGTATGGTGACATACAGGCGAACTGGGGTGGCACCGCGATAGGAAATCTCGCCCCCAAGATGAATGTCTTGGGGGTGGGATTTTTTTATTTTACAACATTCGCGGGGAGGAATAGATAATGAAAAAATGGAAGGATTCTGTGTTGTTGTTGATTGGAATCGGGATTTCGAGTATAGGGGGATGGATTTATTTAATCGCTCTTAATTTGATTGTGTTGAATGAGTGGGGGTCTCCGGTGGCAGTTGTGATGTTATATGTATTGAAGCCACTTGGGGCACTCTTCACGAACGGTTGGGCGGGGAGTTTGATTGACCGTGTCAACAAGCGTAACCTGATGGCGTCTCTCGACTTTTTTAGGGCGGTATTGATTGCTGCGTTACCATTCCTTTCCTCGGATTGGTGGATGTATGCGGTTGTGCTTTTCATCAATATGGGGAGTGCTGTCTTTTATCCTGCATCCATGGCCTACATCACAACTCTGATTCCGGGGAAGAACAGGCAACGGTTCAACGCTCTTCGGGGACTGATCGGGTCGGGTGCATTCTTGATCGGACCTGGGATTGCCGGGTTGATGTTCATAGTGGGAACCCCCTACTTTGCCCTTTATATGAATGCCCTTGCCCTCTTGTTATCAGGTGTGCTCACCCTCTTTTTACCGAATTTGGTAGATGGAGATCCTGTTTACACAAGCAGTACTAAATGGGAGGTAATCAAGGATGATTGGAGAGTGGTATGGGCCTTTAGCCGTCGTGCAGCGTATGTGATGATGCTGTATGTATTGTTCACATGCATGCTGGTGATGACTGCCGTAATTGATTCCCTAGAAGCCGCTTTTTCAAAAGAGGTCCTGCACCTCTCCGATAGTACGTACGGATATCTCGTGAGCATTGCAGGGGGAGGATTTGTACTGGGATCACTCCTGAATACAGCGTTTTCTCATAAATTTCATCATATGCACCTGATGGGCGTGGGTTCTGTGGTCGTTTCCCTGGGATATATCATCTATTCGTACTCCTATGATTTTATAACGACAGCGGTTGGATTCGCTCTTTTATCCTTCGCGTTGGCCTTTGCAACGACAGGGTTCGAGACCTTTTATCAAGAACACATTCCTGTCCGGATCATGGGTCGGGTGGGCAGCCTGTACGGGTTGCTTGAAGGGATACTCATCATCCTGTTAACTGTCCTCATTGGAGCTTGCGCAGAAATGGTGTCGATACGATTTGCCGTGGCGGCAGGTTCGATAGTCATGCTTGGTATCACTTTGGTGTTATGGGCATCATTAAGGAAGAAATCTTTGGGAAAACAGTTACGTTATAATTCTGAATGTTATAATAAATAAAAAAGATGGTAAAAGGGGGTTCGCGGATGAAGATGACAGTGGATCAATATTGGGACAGATGGGAAGAATTGATGAATCGGAGTGAAGCGAGCTTTGAAAAATGGAACGGATTAGAGGATCTGTTGTTCATCGCCCAAAAAGAAAGGGATCTCTATAAGGAATTTTGCTGCCGGTTCGGGATTATGGGGACCGTCAACTACCTTGGGGAGTATGAGGAATTATTCGACCATTTCGAGTGGTGTAACGGATTCTTTTTGGATAATGAAGAGAATCTTGGGGATTGGGTGGAAAGCTTCCTCTGGATTTATAAATGGATGGCGGAGCATCTCGTGAAGATGCCGGGTATTGAAATGGAGCTTCTGGACGCTTTTTTCAAGGATTTTGAAGAAGCGTATGACCGTTATGGCTATAGTTTGCGCCCCTATTATCAGTACCAGCACAAACGGGCTTTGAAGACAGGCGAAGTGGTTGATGCGGAAATGTATTATCAAAAGTGGATAGCGGCTGAAGGTGATTCCCTTGCAGACTGTGAAGCGTGTGAATATCAGACAGAGCTAGAGTATTACTATTTTACAGGTGAGAAGGGCAAAGCAGGACCTATCGAAAAGCTTTTATTATCCAAAGAAGTGTGCTGCGGAGAAATTCCTCATCTTACGTATAGTAAGCTGCTCCTTCCCTATCATGAGGACGGCCTGGTGGAGGAAGCCGTACGTTACCAGTCCGAGGGATACTTTTTCATTTACGATAAACCGCACTTTCTTGTTGAGGCCTCTGAGCATATCCGGTTTCTTGCTTTAACGGAACCTCTTAAGGGCGTAAAGGTATTAGAGCGCCACATCGAGTATGCAGACAGCGGGAAGGACCCGTATGGGATGTTCTATTTTTATATGAGCAGTATCGTCCTCCACCGTAAGCTAGTGGAAGCAGGGCATCGTCCAGGCTTCGCCGTTGACGTGATGAGTGAGGTGGCTGAGGAGATAGCGGGAGATTTTGACGAGAGAAATGGGAACGATTACTTTGACAGGGAGATGGAGAGGTTTTATTCCATGTAACAAGTATTGACACCTCCACCAAATCTCTATATAATCATCTAAAATAACTGAAACATTGAAGAGGATCAGTAAAGGGATCTTGTCTTTAAAGAGAGGGAGCGATTTGGTGAGAAGCTCCCATTGATGAACCTTTGAACCTGCCTCTAAGTTCTGTATCGATTGAAGATATCAGCGGTCTGAAACCGTTATCATGTAATGAGTGTAAAGCTCCTGCTTTGAATCAGGGTGGTACCGCCAGAAATGGTCCCTGATGAGAAGCAGGGCTTTTTTGTTTGTTTTAGGGAGAAGGTAGATTCGCTGGGAAAGAGTAAATTTCGCTTATAAATCGGGGGAATCGCTGATAAAACAGAAATCCCACAGATATATTTAATTTTTCTCCTATAATACCAATCAAATAAAAAAAAGAGGTGCTCACGAATGGCTAAAGAATTTGTAAAAGATGTAACGGGCATGGATGAAGACTTTGCCCAGTGGTATACGGATGTCGTCAAGAAGGCGGAGCTGATCGATTACTCAAGTGTCCGCGGCTCGATGATCATCAGACCTTACGGATATGCGATTTGGGAAAATATCAAGGATGCTCTTGATGCCAAGATCAAAGAAACAGGGCATGAAAATGTGTATATGCCTATGTTCATACCTGAAAGTCTGCTGCAACGGGAGAAAGATCATATTGAAGGCTTCGCACCGGAAGTGGCATGGGTGACCCATGGAGGGGAAGAGGAATTAGCCGAAAGACTGTGTGTGCGTCCAACATCAGAAGTATTATTCGGTGAGCACTACAAAAACATCATCCATTCCTACCGTGATCTGCCTAAGCTCTACAATCAGTGGGCCAATGTGGTTCGCTGGGAAAAGACGACACGTCCATTCCTGCGCACATTGGAATTCCTGTGGCAGGAAGGCCATACGTGTCATGAAACGGATCAGGAGGCTCATGATGAAACGGTGAAAATGCTGGAGGTGTATGCCGAACTTTGTGAAGAGCTGCTTGCGATCCCTGTCATCAAAGGGAAGAAAACGGAAAAAGAAAAGTTTGCCGGTGCGAAATATACGTATACGATCGAAAGCTTGATGCATGACGGGAAAGCGTTGCAGTCAGGGACATCTCACCACCTTGGTGATGGATTCGCGAAAGCATTCGGTATTCAATTTACGGACCGTGATGGGAAGCTTCAACATGTTCAGCAAACATCCTGGGGATTCACGACCCGGATCATCGGGGCCATGATCATGGTCCACGGAGATGACCGTGGGCTGGTGGTACCACCAAGGATTGCACCTACTCAACTCATGATCGTCCCGATTGCCCAGCATAAAGAGGGAGTCCTTGATTTCGCTTATAACCTGAAAAGTCAGCTTGCAGGCGTTGCCCGTGCTGACATCGATGCCAGTGATAAAAAGCCTGGCTGGAAGTTCAATGAATATGAAATGAAGGGGATCCCTCTACGTCTGGAGGTCGGGCCGCGGGACATTGAAAAAGGGCAAGTGGTGCTGGCAAGACGCGATACCGGTGAGAAAATCACAGCCAAGATGGAGGAGCTGGAGGGGAAAGTCACTGAACTACTCGAGGACATCCAGCACAATCTGTTGGAAAAGGCGAGAATTCACCGTGATAAAAAAACGATTGTGGCGAAAACATTTGAAGAATTCAAAGAAATCGTAAAGGAAAAAGGCGGCTTCGTCAAAGCGATGTGGTGCGGAGATCGTGCATGCGAGGACAAAATCAAGGAAGAAACAGGTGCTACTTCACGATGCATGCCGTTCAAACAGGAGCCGGTATCCGATACATGTGTGTGTTGTGAAAATAAAGCGATACATTTGGTATATTGGGCGAAAGCGTATTGAGTATGGGGAAAATCATTTTGATTTTGTCTGTGGTCAGCAGTGTGATGGTGGTGGCACTGGCGTTTTTTCAGTGGCACCTCGTCCACATCCTGACACCGTTTTTAATGCCGTTTCTTTGGTTGATGGCAGGAGGCTTTTTCCTTGTCACAATGATTTTTTCCATCATTGCCGTTATTAAAAGACAAGGATGGAAACCGGTTCTTATTCAATCCCTGACCATAGTATTCATCATCTTTTTCCCGTTCACCAAAGTCGTTTTGAACATGGATTTCGAGAAAAAACGTGCTGAACGGGAGACAGTGGTGAAGCAAGTGCAAGAAGGTGCAATCACCTCAAACGCCTCTTACAATGATTCTCTTATTCACCTGCCAAAACGATATGAAAAGTTATCCAGTGGCGGGGGAGATATATTGGTAGAAAAGAAGAAGCAGAAATGGATGGTCCTCTTTTTTACCTTTCGCGGAATTCTCGATTCTTTCTCCGGGTTTGTCTATTCATCTTCAGGGGAAAAACCGCGGACAGGTGACTTTGGAGGAGATTTCATTGAGATCGAGCAGCTTTATGAACACTGGTATTTCGTAAGTTCCGGATAAGCGGGGGACTTTCGGACCGTTCCGGACTTTTTCTGACTAAAGTCTTCTTTTTCCTATATTTCTTTAATAAATATAGGTAAAGGAGGCGTCGATTATATGGATGTGGGTCTTATCATCATTTTTTTCATGGTATTCGTGGTAATCAGCCTTTGGATCGTGCATTCCAAGCTTAACCGGATCACCGAGCATGTGCAGCAGATGGATGAGGAGTATTTATCTGATGAGGAAATCGAGAAGGAATTAGAGGAAGAGTGGAATAAAGAGAAATAACGATGGAGGCGTTTCTCGGTGAAGGGACGCCTCCCGTTTTTATGAAAAAGAGCTACCATTCTACTGGGGTGGTTGGTACTATTAACATAATACAGTGTGAATTTCACATAATAGGGGGGGGCAGAAGATGAAGCACAAGGACTTAACCATCGAAACACCACGACTGGTGATCCGGCCATTTGTGAACCGGGATTATGAAAACTGGTTAAGGGAACATCTGAACCGGCTCCCTTCACAACATAAATACGATGTGGGATATCAGAATATGAGCGAGTGCACGGAGTTCTGGTTTCGAGAGATGCTTGAGAAGCATGATCACATGATTGTTGGGGATCAGGTCTATATTCTTGGAATCTTTCTGAAGGAATATGGGACGAATATCGGGACCATCGATTTCTCAACGCTCATGAGATACAACTTCAACTGGGGAAGAGTCGGCTACACTATCCACAACCGTTATTGGAGTCGGGGATACGGCAAAGAAGCGGTGAAAGCGGCACTTCAACTGGCGTTTGTCAAATTAAATTATCATCGGATCGAAGCGCATATCAATCTGGATAACACGCCGTCGATCCGCCTGGCTGAAAGTGTAGGTATGCAGTATGAATGTACGCGAAAAGGGTTCATTTATGAGTTTGGGAAGTGGACGGATAATCTGGTGTACTATGTGAATGCAGGAGAATGAATAGGTGAAAAGGCCGGAATCATTAAATGATTCCGGCCTTCATTTATTCTTGTAGTCCTTCGATCGTCATGTCCTTTACAGGCAGGAATGCTTCTCCTGTATCCATATATGTGACGTTGACCTTATCGGTTTCCTTCAAATAGATGGCAAGTAAGCTATTTTCGGAAGAGACGATATAGTTTTTCCCGTTATCGAGGAGGAAGGATACGACGGTATAGTCACCGGATTTTTCTTTGTATACCCGGACGACCGTTCCGTTTGCCTGTTTCTCTTCGGATTTTGAACTTCCGTCGACACTTCCGCCACCACGTTGGAGAGCGGTTTTATAGGCTTTCAATGCCTGGTTCGGCGTGCCTGCATAGGCGGAGATTTCAGGATTGGCGGCTGAGACGATGAAGTAGTTTTGTAAGAAACCATTTGCATCGAGCACTGGTGTCAGCCAGCTTGCTTCCCCGTAGAAATTATACAGCACAGGCATTTCTCCGTCCCATTTCTTCTCGATGAATTTCTTCTGGATAATCTGCAGGGCTCCCTGTGAATCCATATACGACTCTTCCAGATTACCAGTATAGAACGTCGCTTCTCCCGTTCTTGAGTTCGTCAGGGAATAGCCGAGCATGGAATCGACGCCTTCTTTTGGAGAAGTGAAATCGGTGAAGTAATACATGTCACCATTTTCGTCGAAAATTGGACTCACATTTGCTTCCGTCCCTTCATCTGAAGGAAGTTTCACATCCGATTTACCGAAGCGACTGTTCCAGAAACCTTTCACATAGTTACCGAAATAGCTGTTTTGCAGGCTGACTGTTTCAGGTGATACCGCGCCATCGATGAATGCCGGTACGTCTTTGATAGTGTAGGACTTTGTTTTACCTGTTTGAGGATCGACCATGACGATCCCTTCGACCTCAAATCCGTTACGGGCGGAGATGAAGTTACCATACGTCTGGATATAAAACGGTTTTCCATCATCATCAATCTCAAGCTGCACATCCCCGTTGAAAATTTCCTTCGGATAATTCAAGCGAATGTGACGTTCGATTTTTTTATTGAAATAAGCAGACGGTGTGTACACCATTTTTTCTTTGATGAATTTAGGGTTAGCGTTTGAATCCGTGGCACTTAGCTTAAAGTACCCAGGAGTTTCATCTCCCTTGAACCATTTGAAGAAACCGGAGAATTCTACCGGTGCGATGTACACATACTCACCGTCCACCTTCTGGATTTGCAGGTTTCCAAGCTCATAATAGCTCGTATTCGGTACTTGACCGAAGGCTTTTTTCATTTTGTTCCGGGCGAATTGTGGAGGTACGCTTGCCGGCGTTTCCTTTTCATCAAATGCTGTTATCTCTGTCTTGACCTCCATTTTGGCCGATTCGAATTTCTCATCGGCATTGAAGACGAAAGCTGTCAGGAAGTAGGCACCGACAAATAGACTTGCCAGGAACAGAATTCCTTTCACCATACGCTCTTTCCCCGTTGCCAGTATGGCCCCAAATCCTGAAGCAATGATCAAGAGAATCCAGATGCTTGTAAAGTTCTGATCGAGATTCGTCAGATAATAGAAGACGAATACAACAATGGTAGCGATGAGCAGGATGGCTCCGAACAGGGCCGAGAAGGATGGATATCCCTCTTTTTTATTTTGTTTTTTCATGATGGCCATCGGTACGAGGAGTAGTGCCATGACCAATCCGGCGATCAGTGAAAATAGTAAGATGTTTCCCATAGTGTTCCCCTTTCAAGGTTGCGATTGTGGTTATAGTGTATATACGGATGAAGGGGCGGGGAGGTTTCATTTGTTTTTGAAGGTGGTGTTTAGTTTGACTGAGTGCCGGGAGTTTATGCACGATTTTTGAAGAAAATGATGAACGGTCAATAAACGGAAAGTGAGGGTCAGTAAGCCCCAACTGGTGCTGCATCAATTCAAAAAAGAAGCAACCGATCAGACGACGGCTGCTTCTTTCCATTAGGCTGTTTTCGCAAACTTTTTTTCATTTTAATTAGTGAGTGCTAGTTGATTTCCCCTCCAGGTGCTCGCTTTCCGCGGGGCGTGAGTTGAGCCTCCTCGGGCTTTGCCCTCCGGGGTCTCAACTTGTCTAGCTTCGGCGGCTAGCCCCTCGAGGTCATAAGCTAAATGGACCAAGAAGGCAAAGAACGCCTTCTTAGCCCATTCATCTTATGCTTGTCGGGACTGAACGAGCCGCCTCCGCTTTTCTGCATTTCCCGCTATTCCCGCAGGAGCTATTCCTGTGAGATGAGAATTCATCTATTGCATAAAAAAAGACCCTCCGTTATGATGCAGGTGCTAACCAATCGCTCATAACTAAGGAGGATCTTCACATGCATGATAATCGAAATCACCGTATTAATCAAATTTCTGACACTACACTGGTTGTCGGTATCGACATAGCCAAGCGTAACCATTACGCCTGTGCCGTGGATGAGCGTGGGCGTGAACTCAAGAAAAGCTTTGTCATCCGTCAATCCCTTCAAGGATTTGAAAGCTTTTACGCCACAATCCTAAAGCTCATGGGTATTCATAAGAAAAAGGAAATCATCGTTGGCTTTGAACCAACCGGACATTACTGGATGAACCTCGCAGCTTTTCTAACAGAACATGGCATTCCATATGTCCTGGTCAATCCTCTGCACGTGAAGCAAACCAAAGAGCTAGACGATAACCTACAGAGTAAAAACGATCTGAAAGATGCCCGGGTTATCGCAAAAATGATGCCACAAGGATATTACAGTATCCCAAGGGAAATGACTCAAATCGATTCAGAGCTTCGTCGGGGGACGGCCTATCGGGCCCGTTTAAAAGAAGAATCGGCCTCCATTCAAAACCGCATCCGACGATGGATTGACCTTTATTTCCCTGAGTTTGCTTCCGTAATTAAAGGTCTTGGAAAACAGGCTCAGGCTATCTTGAAATATGCCCCTTTACCAGAAGACCTCTTGATCTTCTCTCCTGAAGAACTGATTGGCTTTCTTCAGGAAAAGGGCGTTCGTTATCTGTCAAAGAAGAAAGTAGAACGACTACTTCAAGTGGCAAAGCATTCTATAGGACTTCAAGACAGTCCGGAAATGGCACGTATGGAAATCAGGATGTTACTTGACCAATTGTCCATGTATGAATC
This sequence comes from Rossellomorea arthrocnemi, assembly GCF_904424705.1. GTDB lineage: Bacteria > Bacillota > Bacilli > Bacillales > Bacillaceae_B > Rossellomorea > Rossellomorea arthrocnemi. The sequence continues at coordinate 199,037 of NZ_CAJGBF010000007.1, forward strand.
ACAGATCCACTCGCTTACTGAAAGACTTATCGCCCTTGCCCGTGAATTGCCTGACTTTGATTACCTTACTTCCATTCCTGGTA
>NZ_CAJGBF010000008.1 GCF_904424705.1 Rossellomorea arthrocnemi
CTTTTTGTACATATTTTGTACAACCACTGATACAATAGTAATGTGTTTAAGAGGTAAGCTCCATTATTTCTCCATCGTGTTCAGATGTTTTGAAGGTAGATAAATATCAATAGCATCAAGCAATAGAATGTTTTTAAATTTGTCCGGACAAATAGATTGTCATAGGAAAAAAGTTGGGGTAAAGTAAAGATATTGATGTTGTACAAAATTTATACATAACGCCCAAAAAATAACATTTTATCGGAGGCATCTTCATAATGGCTGTATTATTCTCAAGAAAACCTAAAATGGAACCATTAATGGTTCGCGAATCAAATGTCATTGTCCTAAAAGACAAGATACTGAATGAACGACTACATTATATGCAATTTCAGGAGCACCATTTACAGGAATTAAAAGACATTCTCCCGGTCTATGATCAATTATCTGATACTTTGCTCGATACGGTTCTCAATCACTTATACAAGCACCCCAGTTTAGTTGAGATTGCCGAGAATCATTCTAGCCGGGAGCGATTAAAGGCGGTATTCCACGATTATTTCCGATCCTTGTTTTCAGGGGAATTAAATGATGAGTATTTCTTCATGAGAGAAAGGATGGGAAAAACCCATAACCGTTTCGGGCTTACAATCGATTGGTTTATTTCGACTTACACCACGATACAACATCTTTTAATCCCAAAAATTGTCGAATTATATCAGAACGAACCTTCTAAACTCGCATCTGTTTTAGTAGCGATTGATCACGGTATCCATCTAGATGCCAGCATTGTCTCAGAATACTACATTCAGAGCAGGATGGACGAGCTTGAAAAATTGCATCAAGCAAACCAGGAACTCCAAATAGAAATGCTCAACATGAATACAGAACTCGGCTCATCCTTGAGCCAAACGGAACAAAGCCTGAACGAAACCGCTACTAAGGCAGAAAATATCCGTTCGGAATCTGAAAATACTGAAAAAAGCAGCAAAAATCTTCTCCAACTTTCTAAAATGAATAAAGTTCAGACAGATCATATGATTGACAGCTTCGGTATCATCACAGAACAAATCAATACACTACTTAAGGAAATTCAAGGTGTAAAGACCATTGCAGAACAGATCACGCCGCTTTCTAACTCAATTCAGCAAATCGCTGAGCAGACCAATCTTCTTGCCTTGAATGCTTCCATTGAAGCTGCACGGGCAGGGAACGAGGGCAGGGGATTTGCAGTGGTGGCTTCAGAGGTAAGAAAGCTTGCTGAAGATTCAAAAGAATTGAGCACGTCCATTCACCAGCTCGTGAACGAAAGCAACAAACAAATCGGCGTAGTGTCAAATCGAGTCCGCAATATGACAGACCTGACTGAGAACTCACGCAGGGAAATCGGCAATGTCCAAAGCGGGATCATGACAGTCCAGATGGAAATGGAAAACTATATGGATATGTTTAAACGCAACCAATCTGAATTAAATCATATAGTAGAAGCAATCAAGAAAATCAATCATACAACGGATGAATTGGTTCAATTCGCTTCCACAATCATTGACAAAATAAATAACTAAATATGAAAGGGAAACCGTTTTTAAGCGGTTTCCCTTTTTGTCTTTTCATTATACGATTTTGGTTTTACCACATTCCTGGCACTTCCGATAAAACTTTCCATCCAAAACCCGTGATTTGAAAATATTGTTCCCACATTCGCAGCGACCGCTATTTTCGTCGGGATCATCTTTATAAAGTACAATCATCTCTTCTTCGTTATTCATCTTCTTCCTCCAGTACAAAACCAGCCTTCTTTCAATATTATAGAGGGAAAGGATCTTTTTGTTAAGGATAAATCGCCATGATCTGCTCATTTCCCTCAAGGTTATTACTACTGAAATGTCATCCTGTCCGGTATTTTTCATCATTAAACTAAGTAGAAATCTTTTCCGGTTCATTCCATAAAAACCCTTTATATCAATAAAATTCTTTATTTATTTCCATAGTATTCCTCAATAAGATAGTTTATACAGGTAATCGCTTTCTATTACAGTGGTGAAATATTCTTGACGCACGATGTTAAAGTTCCTGTTATTGAATTGAGATTTTACTATGTTAGTATTTTCCCTGTTAGCAAAAATAAATAAATCGCTGGCTACATAAGGAGGAATTTTTTCTATGAAACTTAAAAAATCGATTATTTCTGTGGCTGCATTTACTACACTTGCAGTGTCTGGTGGAGCTAGCGCTTCAGCACAAGACATAGAAGTAAAAAAAGGCGACACATTATGGGGACTTGCACAAGAGTACGGAACATCTGTGGATCAACTTATGACATGGAATAACTTAGGTTCACACGTAATCTATCCTGACCAGGAACTGCAGGTTTCTTCAAAGGAATACTATACAGTAAAAAAAGGTGATACACTCTGGGGAATCTCTTCTTTATATGGAATTTCAGTGGACAGCCTTATAGGCTGGAATGCACTTGAAAGTGACTTGATTGTGCCTGGACAAGAATTAGTTATTAACTTAGACGATAAAGCATCTTCAGCTACTGCAAATATTTCTGAGAAAGCAGAGGCCCCTGCGCCAGAACGAGAAGCAGAAGTAGCTCCAGAAGCTGAAGCGCCTGCAGCAGAAACAGCTCAAGCCGAACCGGCAGCCAAGGAAGAAGCGGTAAAAGAAATTACAGTTGAAGCAACTGCTTACACGGCTGATTGTGAAGGGTGCTCAGGTACTACAGCGACTGGAATGAATTTAAAAGAAAATCCTGATGCGAAAGTAATTGCAGTAGATCCTGATGTCATTCCACTTGGATCTAAAGTATATGTAGAAGGGTACGGTTATGCAACTGCAGAAGATACAGGCGGAGCGATCCAGGGGAACCGTATTGATGTATTCATCCCATCAAAGGATCAAGCTGTTGATTTCGGCAGGAAAACAGTTAATGTGAAAATCCTTGAAACAAAATAATAGAATCAAAACCACTGAGTTTTCCTTCTCAGTGGTTTTTTTGTCCATTTCATTTCTGGAAAGTGGTTTCTAAAAAAATTCACCCGATATAAACCTCGTTATGTATCTACAATATTTCCCTCTTTATGAAATTCATAGGGTTCAGTGTCCTGAATTAGATTGAATAGAAGAAATATTACACGCTTGTCATCTAATTGTTATTGGTTTATTAACAGTTTGTTATGTATCTGAGGTATGTCTATGTTACTATTTCAACTGTTGGTTTCATAACCAAACACAAAAGGAGGAATTTGACAAGATGAAAAAAGTATTATTTTCCATTATTTCCTTCACAGTTTTTCTTTCAATCGGACTTCCTACTGCGTCTGCAGAAAGCGATAGCACTGCTATTAATGATTATCATAATATAGAAGAAGGCGACATTCTTTGGGAGATCGCTAATCGATACCACGTTTCGATTGACGAGGTCGGAACACGCAAACAATTGTTAGAAGATGGGTTTTCTGTGGATGAAGAAAAAGATAGGGGACAAGCAGTGAAAGGAACAAAGTCGGACGATAAGGTTGTCAAGGAACTTAACATCACAGCTACAGCTTACACGGCTCATTGTGACGGTTGTATCGGTATCACGAAGACGGGGGTAGACTTAATAGAGAACCCTGATGCCAGAGTCATTGCTGTTGATCCAAGTGTCATCCCATTAGGATCCAAGGTATATATAGAAGGGTACGGTTATGCACGTGCTGAAGATACGGGTGATGCCATAAAAGGAAACCGCATCGACATATATATGGAAAAAGAAAAAGATGCCCTTCAATATGGGGTTAGAGATGTGAAAGTTAAAATCATAAAAGAGTAGTAGCTGAGGACGCCGAAATAGGGCGTCCTTTTTCGAATCCTTATTTGGGTAGACAGTTCCTATTTTCCCTGTTTACCTTTTCCTTTTCTTGCAGAAGAAGCTACGGATTTCATTTCGATTTCTTCACCCATTTGTTGTTGTGCCAATTTTTTTACTTCTTCATGCTGTTTATGAAAATTATTTTTCATTAGATTCACTCCTTCTGTAAACTCTTCTTTTATGCTTTCCAATTAGATGGACAATACCCCAATTAATTCATGCTAAAATTCCCAATTCATTCTTTTCATCATCCCCTCCGAAAATATTCCATCTCTCTTTTTTCTTCTATGTAATACAAGAGAAAATACCACTCAAAAAAATGATATACCTTTATCCCAGTTCACTAATAACACGATTTATTTTCCAATTATTCTTAATGACAAAAGTTTTGATTAACAGGGTAATTCCATCAAAAGAAAAGGAATGAAATCGAAAAAATGACAAAGACTAATAAAAATAATGAATGGTTATTACTTGCAAAGTTAAACTTCTTTCTGATACGGTAACAAATGTTGGTTTTATAAGAGAGTGACAAGGGAATAGGTAATAAGTAATCATTCCCTCATCCTCAGAATGCACATTTTCCCATTTGCATTAACTAAAGACTCTTTCAACATGAAGGCCACTGCAGTAGGTGTACATACCACTAATAAAAACACCTCGAATCCCACTGTCGTTTCCCCTTCAGTTAAGAAAAGAGACGAAACAAAAAACTTAGAATATGGAAAGGAGAATTTTATGAAGAGAATATCAAATGTTTTCTGGATTACCGTAGTATTGGTTGCTGCTGCCGTTGCATATGGAGCAATTGCACCAAACTCATTTGAAACCGTAACAGCAAAAATGCAAACTTTTATCACTTCAACTTTTGGTTGGTATTATCTTATTTTAGTTACAGTGATTGTCATCTTCTGCGTATTCTTAATCTTTAGTCCCATTGGAACGATTCGATTAGGAAAACCGGACGAAAAACCTGAGTACACAAAAGGAACATGGTTCGCCATGTTGTTTAGTGCAGGAATGGGAATTGGTTTAGTATTCTGGGGGGCAGCCGAGCCGCTGTCTCACTATATGACACCCCCGATGGCCGAAGGGGGAACCGACCAGGCCATTAAGGAATCGATGCGTTATACATTCTTTCACTGGGGGATCCACGCATGGGGGATCTATGCAATCGTTGCTTTAGCACTTGCTTACTATAAATTCCGTAAAGATGAGCCAGGCTTAATCTCAGCCACATTGAAACCAATCTTTGGTGACAAAATGAATGGACCTCTCGGAACGATTATCGATGTTTTGGCTGTATTTGCCACGGTCGTAGGGGTAGCAACAACCCTTGGATTCGGAGCAGCGCAAATTAACGGCGGACTTTCCTACCTGCTGGGTATTCCAAATAATTTCACCGTTCAGGCTATCATCATCGGCGTTGTAACGGTGTTGTTCATGATTTCAGCGTGGTCAGGTTTAAGTAAAGGAATCAAGTACTTATCCAATACAAATATGGTACTTGCCATATTACTACTTGTATTAGTGTTCTTTATCGGACCTACCCTGCTGATCCTGAATATGTTCACGGATACGATTGGTGCTTACATTCAAAACATCGCCGCGATGAGCTTTAGAATAGCACCATTAAATGAAGAACATCGTTCATGGATCAATGGATGGACCATCTTCTACTGGGCTTGGTGGATATCCTGGTCACCATTTGTCGGGATTTTCATCGCACGTGTTTCCAGAGGGAGAACCATCCGTGAATTTTTGATAGGGGTTTTACTTTTACCAGCTCTTGTAAGCTTCATATGGTTCGCTACATTTGGTACATCCGCAATTGAGGTACAGCAAGCTGGTGCAGCTTTATCGGATCTTAAAACAGAAGAAGTTCTGTTCGCTGTCTTTAACGGATTTGAATGGTCAACGATCCTTTCTGTTATCGCCATCACATTGATCGGAACATTCTTTATTACTTCTGCTGATTCTGCTACATTCGTTTTAGGGATGCAAACCACTTATGGATCCCTCACTCCACCAAACTATGTAAAATTAACATGGGGCCTTGCACAGTCTACCGTAGCATTAATTCTACTATACAGCGGTGGGTTACAGGCTTTACAGAATGCATTGATTGTCGCAGCATTGCCGTTCTCAGTGATAATGGCACTCATGATGGTTTCACTGTACAAGTCACTGAACCAGGAGAAAAAGGAACTAGGCTTATACATTAAACCTAAGCCAAGACCGAAAAAAACAAAAGAATCCAAAGAACATATTTAAACCACTAAAGCGTCTGGAATTTCCAGGCGCTTTGTTTGTGTCTAACCCCCTTTTATCTAGACGTTTTACTCATTTTATTTTTAACCATGTACCTAAAGACCCTTTATTTATTGGGTAAACCATGCAAAATGCAGAATCAGATCCGTTAGTGTTTTATGATTTTCATTAACCTACATTTTGTCCACTACATACATTAATATCGTAGTAAGATAACTGGAGGTGACTGATGATGTATGGATATGGATACCCTGGATATGGATATGGCTGCGGTGGTGGTGGCTACGCTGGTGGTTTTGCGTTAATCGTAGTTTTATTCATCCTGTTAATTATCGTTGGAGCAGCGTTTGTTTGTTAACCATAAATAGATGATGAGTGGATGCCCCTGGAGCAGCATGTCAAAACCGCTGCTCCGGAGGCATTTTTTATTTATACATAATGGATTGCCACAAATGCTATCTCATATTAAAATACTAGGAGTATCGATAACCATGTAAAGGACAGACCCAATGACAAAAAAACAGGCCAGAAAGAAACAGTCAAGTAAAAAAAAGAGATCATCACCTCTAAAAATGGTTCTCATCCCCATCATCATTTTAGCGATTTATTATGCTGTCAATCATGGTGGCCATTCTTATAACCTCTCCTCGCTTGGACAAGAAGAGATCCCATCTAAATATATACCTATATACAAAGCAGCAGAAGACAAATACGGTGTACCTTGGTATCTATTGGCTGCCCACCACAGAGTTGAAACGAAATTCTCCACTATGAAAACTCTCGTCTCTCCTGTGGGGGCAGAGGGGCACATGCAGTTTATGCCGTGTACATTTGTAGGCTGGTCCCATCCGAGTTGCTCGGGACTAGGAAAGGGAGATATCCCTTCAGATCAAAAAACAGACCCTGCCGTCATTGAAAAATATGGTGGTTATGGCATTGATGCGAACGGGGATGGTAAGGCTGATCCATTTCAAATAGAGGATGCCGTTTTCAGTGCCGCTAATTATCTGGCGCGAAATGGTGCGGCTGACGGGAAAATCGAACAAGCCGTGTTTGCATATAATCACAGCGAGCAATATGTAGAAGACGTATTGTATTATGCTGATCGATTCGTGGAAAAAGACGAGGAACAGAAAGGAAAGCCAATGTAGTGGATGAAAAAAGAATCGTTCTTTTAATAACGATTCTTTTTTTTGAATTCCTATACACTTACCCAATAAATTGATATGATAGTGTTCTTGATTTTTTATGTATGGCAAAGGTGATCTGAATGAAGACAATCGATATGATAGAAGAGTGGAAAAATGCTCTGGATTTGGAAATTCTACAATTGAAAAAACGAGAAACCTCTGGAATTTCAATAGAAGAGGGGAGATGCATAAGAAAAGAGGAAGGTGCCTATATTTATTGGTTTACCCTTCACTACCCTGCTTCTTTTCCGGAGGGGGGGACCGTTATATATAAGCGAAAGCAATCCTCGATCCCTGGTATGGTGATTAGTTCAGAAGATCGTGAATGTACACTTGAGTTTGATCAGTTCCTTGGGGATACCATTACTTTTGGCCAGATCCTTCATGAGCCATGGGAAATCCTCGAGAAGCTCATGGAACGATTGGAAGAAGCCAAGGAACGTCATGGGAAAACAAATCGCATTCAGAAGGTAATGTTCCCGTACATGGATAAAAGCCATCCCGAATCTGATTACAAAACACCATTGCACGAAGCATATGTCAGAAGCAAATATAATCCCGTAACGTACCTGTGGGGACCACCGGGAACAGGAAAGACCTATACACTCGCACGAGTGGCGGCTTATCATTATTCAGAAGGAAAGAAGGTGCTTCTTCTCTCTCATAGTAATGCAGCAGTGGATGTATTAATAGAAGAAATGCACCATTTTCTCGGCAGCCATGACCGGTGGATACGGGGAGAAGTCATTAGGTACGGTGCAAGCAGAAAAAACTATCGTGCAGATGTCACGGATTTAAGTATTCTTCAATTACTGGAGCAACAGGATCCAACTCTATCCGAGGAAAAAGGAAAGGTAGAGATTTACAGGAAAAAGCTGAAAAAAAAGTTATCCAAAACCTATTCAGCATATGACTCGGAACGATTGTCACAGCTTGAGGTCCACTATCAAAAAATTAAAGAGAAGTTTAAAAGAAGGGAAGGGGAACTGGTTTCTGAAGCTAAAGTGATTGGTACGACACTTTCTAAAGCTGCCATTGATCGACTCATTTATGAAGGTGAATTCGACCTTGTGATTGTAGATGAAGCGAGTATGGCGTATGTCCCTCAAATAGCCTTCGCTGCATCCCTTGGAAAAAAGATCATCATCTGCGGAGATTTCAAACAGCTCCCACCCATTGCAACTTCCTTTCATCCTCTAGTAGCCAAATGGTTAAAGGAAGACATCTTCCATTCTGCCGGTGTGGCAGGGGCGGTTGAGAAAGGGTTGGATCACCCACATCTCTTATTACTCCCTGAACAGCGACGTATGCACCCCAGTATTTCAGCATTTACCAATCAATATATTTACCATTCAAGGGTGGGTGATCATCATTCAGTTGAAACGATTCGTAGGGACATCACGAATCGTAACCCTTTTCCCTCACATGGTGCGGTATTATTTTCATTGACAGAAGGGACGGTGTGGGCAGAAACCCATAAAGGATCAAGATGGAATGCGTTATCCAGTTTAGTTACGATCCAACTGATTCTCCAAGCAATGGATGATGGTTTGAATTCAATCGGAATTGTGACTCCGTATCGAGTGCAGGGGAAATGGTATAATCTTTTACTGGATGAATTGATAAAGAGGGATGATCCCGAAGCTGATATATATGCCGCCACGGTTCACGGCTTTCAAGGATCTGAAAATGACATGATCCTGTTTGATCTTGTTGATGGAGTTTCACATGGCAAGCCTGGGACGTTACTTACCCGAAAGGGAAGCGATCGGCTTATCAATGTTGCCATTACCCGGGCCAGGGGGAAGTTCATTCTGATTGGAAATGATCAATTTATCCAAGAAAAGACCCATACGTCCACACCTGTGCATCAATTCATTTCCTACCTTCAACAAGAAGGGCATAAGGAAACCATCGATTCACTACTTCCTGCTTCTACAAAGAAAATGAAATGGGTCCGAACCAACGACTATCAGAAGCTGGAGAAAGATTTTAATGCGGCTAAAAACCAAATTATTGTGAATGTCCATGACCTAAAAGATATCCCACTACATTTGGTGAATGCATTGATATCTGCTTCAAAGGATAAGAGTGTGGTCATCCATTGTCGATACGGTACTATTTCACAACCAGCGTCTAAAATCGTGATGAAGAATTCGATGACAGCGATTCCCTTTATTGCACTAGATGAAAAGGTAATTTGGTTTAACTCTTTTCCAAAGATTGAGGACCCATTCCCTTTCCAGGTGAGAATTTTATCCAAAAAAATAACCGGCCAATTCTTCAAATTGATTGAAGAAAAATGAATGGTGATCCCCTTTGAACTGCTTAGTTCTCTAAAAGGGATCACAGTTTTTTTATTTTTCTACTGAGATACTCCAGTTTTGTGGCGATTGAACGCTTCCAATGATATTGGCGGAGATGGAGTGATGTTGAAGTTCCTCTATATATCTTTCCCCTTCTGACATGGGCAGGCTGGCGAGCAAACCTCCTGAAGTGATCGCATCGCATAGAATCCATCGATCTTCCTGTGAAAGGCTCGAATCATAATACACTTTTTCCTCAAGCCATGTGTGGTTCGCTTTCGATCCACCTGGAATGACTCCTTGAGCTGCTAATCCTTTCGTCCCTTCTAACAGAGGGATTGATGCGTAAGAGAATTCTATTGATACGTTACTGCCTTTTGCCATTTCATATGCATGACCCATCAATCCGAAACCTGTTACATCTGTTACGGCATTCGGATGAAATGTTTGCAGAACTTCCGCAGCCGTTTTATTTAACATGCTCATAACTTTGATAACGGTGGATTCCTGGGCGGAAGTCACTGCCTGACGCTTGATCCCTGTCGTCAGAATCCCTACACCCAATGGTTTTGTCAAGACAATGACGTCTCCTTCTTGTGCTCCTGTATTGGTCCAATATTTTTTCGGATGAACAATCCCAGTCACACTCAGACCAAATTTAGGCTCTTGGTCGTCGATGGAGTGCCCCCCTACTGTCACGGCACCCGCTTCAAGTACTTTGCTTTGTGCCCCTCGGAGGATGGCCGCAAGTATCTTGCTTCCAAGCTTTTGAATGGGAAAGCCAACAATGTTTAAAACCGTTTTCGGTGTTCCACCCATTGCATACACGTCACTCAAAGCATTCGCAGCCGCAATTTGCCCGAATTGGTAAGGGTCGTCCACAATCGGAGTAAAATAATCCACCGTTTGTACCATGGCAAGATCATCTGTGAGCTGAAAGATTCCACCATCATCCGATGATTCGTTCCCTACTAATAATTCTTTCGTAAATGGTTGAGGAGGTAGCTGACGCAAAACTTGCGTCAAGTCACTAGGACTGAGTTTGCAGCCTCAGCCAGCTTTTGTAGAAAGTTCTGTTAAGCGGATTATCTCTTCCTTACTCATTCACTTCACCTCTTTATGTATGAATAATCTCATTGTACAGGATAAAAATACAATTGAGCAAAGGAGAGGTGGGGAGAAACTTAAAATGACTAGAGATCTGATTATTTGCACATGCCTTTTTTCTATTATAGTATGAAAACACACAGTGAAAGCAATTTATCATGAAGGGAGGAAAATGTTTATGAATAAAGTGAAAATGACGATTGAATTCTGCATGATGTGAAACTATGCACCCAAGGCCGCGAGTTTCGCGGAACAGCTATTCAATCATTTCAGGTCCGATATTAAGGAACTGACGTTAGTACCGTCTTCTGGAGGGGCATTCGAAATTACAGTAGAGGGAAAAAAGATTTACTCCAAACTCGATACAGGCGTTTTTCCTGATATCAACCGGATCATTCCAATCATTGAATCCTTATAAATGCGTAAAAGGTCGCTAGCTCAGAAACTAATGACCTTTTCTTCTATTTAAAAGTACCGTTATTCATTTGACAATCCCTGAACTCGAATCACGAAGGATGAGGGGATGGAACATTCCTTTTTAGGAACATTGATTTCAATTGTATGATGCTCAATGGAATAAGTGATGGCTCGTTGCTTTAAACAGAAAGGAAAACAAATGGAGCGTTTTCTTACCTTATTTTCGTCTTTAAGCACGATCGATACCACCAATTGAGTATCTTTCTTCATAATAATCAATTCTTCGGGACAAATATTTTCTGTCTCGATTTCCACTATGAACGATTCAGTCGTATCAAGAAAATCCACACGAAATTCCTGTTCATCTAGTTGTACCGTAGCAGGATCCAATAGCCAATCCTTCATACTCTTCTCCCAGTTCTCTAAATAAAAGTCCTCCTTATCCTTACTCATTCACTTCTGACCCCCAACTGCGTCTTTTACATATTGTATTCGTTCTAATATAAATGGTGAGGGTGTTATAATTAAGGAAAAGAAAGAAGGGGGTACAACTTATGGATCATCTTGTTAGAAACATTCCATCCATTCACAAACTGCAGCAAACCACCCATTTCCATACTTTCCTCCACCGTCACAACCTTTCGATGGAGAGAGGGACGGACCTCCTGAGAAAGGCGATGTCATTTTATCGGAAATCCATTTTAAATAAAGAGTGGGAGGGACCTCATCCTTCATCGGAAGAATTCATTGTAGAGGTCTTTGCCCGAGCGGAAGAATTGGTGTACAAACTCGCTTCCCCTTCACTTCGCAGGATCATAAATGCCACAGGGACCATCTTACATACGAATCTGGGACGGGCGCGATTAAGTAAGGAGGCGATTAACCATGTAATATCGGCAGCTTGTCATTACAGCAATCTGGAGTACAACATTATAGATGGAGTCAGGGGTTCAAGACATAGTCATGCCGAGAAGTTCATCTGTGAGTTGACAGGGGCGGAAGAGGCCATGGTTGTAAATAATAATGCAGCAGCGGTATTTATTATCCTTTCTTCACTCGCCAAACGTAAAGAAGTGATTGTTTCACGGGGAGAACTGGTGGAGATTGGCGGCTCATTTCGGATTTCCTCTATCATGGAAGAAAGCGGGGCTATCCTTCGTGAGATAGGGACCACAAACAAGACACATATAAGGGACTATGAGGAAGCGGTGCAAGAAGAGACAGGCATGATTATGAAAGTTCATCAAAGCAATTTCATTATGAAAGGTTTTACCGCCTCCGCTTCTACGAATGAGCTGGTGGCATTATCCAGGCTGCATCCCGGTGTCCTTTATTACGAAGATTTAGGAAGCGGGGCACTATTCAACTTCACCCGCTTGGGGATCGGAAATGAGCCTGTTGTTAAAACAGTCCTGGCCAAAGGGGTGGACCTTGTCTCATTCAGTGGAGACAAATTGTTAGGTGGACCTCAGGCCGGCATCATTGCAGGAAAAAAGCAATGGGTCGAGCAGTTAAAAAAACATCAGCTGGCACGTGTACTCCGCGTCGACAAAATGACACTGGCAGCGCTTGAAATGACTCTCCTGCAATACATCAAAGGAGAGGAACAAGCAAAAAACCCAACCATTGAAGCCATCACCAGAACCAAAGAAGAAATTCTGGTTCAGTCCCGGCAATTCGCAGAGGAGGTCCAAGCACTTGGGAGTGGATACTCATCAGCCATTGTGGAAGGGAAGAGTCAGATTGGAGGTGGGACGATGCCGGAAGTTGAATTGGATACATTCACCATTTCTATCAATCATGATTCATTTTCTCCTGAGGAACTTCATGAGAAGCTGAGAAAGGGGAGCCCCTCGATCCTTACAAGAATTCAAGACGGGGTAGTCCTTTTTGATTTGCGGGTCGTGTCAAGGGATGAACAGAAGGTAATCGTCCAAGCATTTAAAACCATGCATTAAAAGAAGTGCAGGCAAAATAGCGCCAGCACTCCCTATTTTCATATTACATATCGTGATGACTATTGTTTTTTTGCCGTGTATGGTTATGGTTCTTCACCTTATGTGATCCACTTAAAGGCTCCGGTTGTCCTGATTGTTTCGGAGCATTTTTACGCATATCTTTACCATCGTTTTTGTTCATGAATCATCCCTCCTCTCCTTTATAATGCTATGTTAATGACCAGTTTATTCACACGTATGGGTTTCATCGATTATGGTTATACTAAAAAAGCTAATTTCTAATCAAGGAGAGATCATCATGCCTTATCATAAAAACAAACAGCAAGCGTACCAAGCCGCTGAACAAAGCGTTACCGACGTACAGAATACAATTCATGAACTGGTATTGGATGGAGGAAGCTACGGGTCACAACTGGCTCATCTGAAGAATGAAGTAAATGAAGCGTATCAACAAATAGAAAATGCACTGGAAGTGGCATCAGATACTCAACGTGCTCAACTTCAACAATTCAAATCCGATCTTTCTTCCATCGTAAACGAAGTGAATGAACAATAGGGGTAACCATAATAAAACCCACCCGGCAGAATTTTAAGCCGGATGGGTTTTGTTTTTGTGGAAAAAGGGTAGGGAGAATAGAGGAAAGAGGGAAGGGACCATACCCGCCCTCGTCTGGACAACTGCCATAGCCCCCCTTCACCTTTTACTGATTGGTTTTGCGTTTTTTATTAAACTGACGTTGTGCTGCGGTCAGCGGTTCATTTGAATACTCTTCATTGTAACCGGCACCCTGGCCTTGTGCTTTCGCTGCATTCATTCCATTTATAACATGGTTCGCTTTACGTTTCGCCAATGTAGAACACCTCCATAAAGATAGAATGCCACTATCAGTGACTGTCTATTAAAGGAAAAGGCTAACAGATTTATTTTTTCAAAATAATGTTTAATGTCAACTGACACGATTTGACAAGGGGGAAAATGTTGTTATACCACTATTTTTCTAGAAACCAAAAGGAGTTTATCCATTTAGATAAGTAAAACTTATCAAAAACAATAACTTTATTGTTATTTACTTATGTAATCGCTTGTATTAAGATGTAAATGTGAGAAAAGTTCGTTTAGAACGAAAACTTTTCGACTTATTGTTTGATGTAGTTTAGAGGGGGAATCGAAATGGCAAAGAACGATGTATTTAATGCACGATCTTCTTTCGAACTAGAAGGAAAACGTTATCATTATTATCGTTTAAAAGCGCTTGAAGAAGCAGGAGTAACAAAAATTAACCGCTTACCTTACAGTGTGAAGGTATTGCTCGAATCAGTACTTCGTCAATTTGACGGACGTGTGATTAACAAAGATCATGTTGAAAATCTGGCAAACTGGGGATCCACTGAAGTAAAGGATGCAGAAGTTCCTTTCAAACCGTCACGTGTCATCCTTCAGGATTTCACCGGTGTTCCGGCTGTAGTTGATTTAGCATCTCTACGTAAAGCAATGGCTGATATCGGTGGAGATCCACAAAAGATCAATCCTGAAATCCCGGTTGACCTTGTAATCGACCACTCTGTACAGGTTGATAAATACGGTACGGCCAATGCACTGCAAGCCAATATGGACCTTGAATTTGAACGCAATGCTGAACGTTATCAGTTCCTTAGCTGGGCTCAAAAAGCATTTGAAAATTATCGTGCTGTCCCGCCTGCAACAGGTATCGTTCACCAGGTAAACTTAGAATATTTGGCAAACGTCGTTCATGCTGTGGAAACAACAGAAGGCGATTTTGAAACATATCCTGATACATTGGTTGGTACTGACTCTCATACAACGATGATCAATGGTATCGGTGTACTTGGCTGGGGTGTAGGCGGTATTGAAGCAGAAGCTGGAATGCTCGGTCAGCCTTCATACTTCCCGATCCCTGAAGTTATCGGGGTAAAAATGACTGGTGAGCTTCCTAATGGAGCTACTGCTACCGACTTAGCCCTTAAAGTGACACAAGTACTGCGTCAAAAAGGTGTTGTAGGGAAATTTGTTGAGTACTTCGGTACTGGTGTGGCAACATTACCACTTGCTGACCGTGCAACAATTGCCAACATGGCTCCAGAATACGGTGCAACGTGTGGATTCTTCCCGGTTGATTCAGAGTCACTGGATTATCTTCGTCTGACTGGCCGTGATGAAACACATATCAACATGGTTGAAGAATATTTAAAGAAAAATGAAATGTTCTTCACTCCGGAAAAAGAAGAACCAACGTACACAGATGTAGTGGAAATCGATCTGTCAGCAGTGGAACCAAACCTTTCAGGACCAAAACGTCCACAGGATTTAATTCCTCTTTCTGATATGAAAGAAGCTTTCCATAAGTCCATCACAGCTAAAGAAGGCGTTCAAGGCTTTGGGCTGGATGCATCTGAAATCAACAAAACCGCCAAGTATACAACAGAAGATGGTAAAGATGTTGAGATGCCAACTGGTGCTATCGGAATTGCCGCCATCACGTCTTGCACAAACACATCAAATCCATATGTTATGTTAGGTGCCGGTTTAGTTGCGAAAAAAGCAGTGGAACTTGGAATGAATGTTCCTGATTATGTCAAAACATCTCTAGCACCGGGTTCTAAAGTTGTAACTGGTTACCTAAGAGATTCCGGTCTTCTTTCTTACCTGGAAGATATCGGATTCAACCTTGTCGGGTATGGTTGTACGACTTGTATCGGTAACTCGGGACCACTTCGTCCTGAAATTGAAAAGGCTGTATCGGATGCGGATTTACTGTTAACATCCGTCCTATCAGGTAACCGTAACTTTGAAGGTCGTATACATCCGCTTGTGAAAGCAAACTACCTTGCTTCCCCACCTCTTGTTGTTGCTTATGCACTGGCAGGGACTGTGGACATCGATCTTCAAAAAGAATCCCTAGGTAAGGACAAAGATGGAAATGATGTTTTCTTCAAAGATATCTGGCCTTCACAGGATGAAGTGAAGGATGCTGTGAAATCAACCGTTACTCCTGAATTATTCCGTAGAGAATATGAGCACGTTTTCTCTGAAAACGAGCGTTGGAATGAAATTAAAACAAGTAACGAGCCACTTTACAGCTTCGATGAAAATTCGACTTACATCCAAAATCCAACGTTCTTTACAGGACTTGCGACAACGCCTGAAGACATCCAAGGCTTGAACGGACTTCGAGTTGTTGGTAAATTTGGAGATTCCGTCACGACTGACCATATTTCACCAGCAGGTGCAATCGGTAAAGATACACCCGCAGGGAAATATCTTCGTGCAAACAATGTAGAGCCTCGTGACTTTAACTCTTACGGTTCCCGTCGCGGAAACCATGAGGTGATGATGCGCGGTACGTTTGCAAATATCCGAATCCGTAACCAGATTGCTCCAGGTACTGAAGGTGGTTTCACTACTTACTGGCCTGAAGATGAAGTAATGCCAATGTACGATGCATGCATGAAATATCAGCAAGACGGTACTGGATTAGTTGTTCTGGCAGGAAAAGATTACGGTATGGGATCTTCTCGTGACTGGGCAGCAAAAGGTACGAATCTTCTTGGTATCAAGACTGTCATCGCTGAAAGCTATGAGCGTATTCACCGTTCAAACCTTGTGATGATGGGTGTTCTCCCGCTTCAATTCAAGAAGGGTGACAGCGCCGAATCTTTAGGATTGACAGGGAGAGAAACGATTTCTGTCAATGTAACAAATGAAGTAAAACCTCGTGATATCTTAACAGTCACAGCTATTGCTGAAGACGGATCGAAAACAGAATTCGACGTATTGGCTCGTTTTGATTCCGATGTAGAAGTGGACTACTACCGCCATGGCGGCATTCTACAAATGGTACTACGTAATAAATTACAAGCATAATATTTGAAGCCTCGGGGAGTCCCGAGGCTTTTTTATATTCCTCATGCAAGCCTTTTAAAAATCCATGACTAAAGAGAGACAAGCCTACATAAGATGATAGTAAAATCATTTCCTTGAGAGGAGAGCACTCCTTTGAAATCCATTTTTGGCGTTTTACTTGTCACTTTATTAGTCTTCTCATTCTATATTGAGAATAAATCTGATCCCAGTTCCATCTCTGAAAGCGTGTTTCAACAAGCTGAAGCCTATGACCAATTGATCGATATTGAAGAAGGAGAAGTTTCTGAAACCACTCCTGTAGAGAACTACCCCGGACCAAATGTGGGGGATAAGGCCATTGATTTTAAACTTGATACTCTAAATGGAAAACCCATTACATTATCAGAATTGAAAGGCAAGAAAGTGATTGTGAACTTCTGGGCTACCTGGTGCCCGCCTTGTAAAGAAGAAATGCCCGTCATGCAAGAGTTTTACACGAAATATGGTAAAGACGTTGAACTCCTCGCCATCAACATCGACCCTCAATACAACGTCAAAGAATATCAAAAAGCAATGGGTCTGACGTTTCCCATCCTATTGGATACAAATGATAAAATTAATAATGCCTATGACATCCTGACCGTCCCAACCACCTTCATCATCAACGAAAAAGGCATCATCACCCACAAACAAATCGGTGCTATCACCAATATCGACTCTCTCACCTCTCTCCTGAAGTAAGGAACTGAAATGAGGGACGCACCTCCCTATAGAAACTTTGTCTTGAACCATCTGTGGCCAGAGGGAAGGACCCTCACATGAAACCTCCTAAAGGCCTCCAAATCAATCTCAGCCATCTATTGTGACCTTTGTTTAAAATATCTGACATTTGGATATACTACTTATACAAAGCACAATAGAAAGCGAGGGGATTAAATTGCGCAGACCAAGAAAAAAATCTTTTGCAGATCTTGTGAAAGAAAACAAGCAGCAGCTCTTGTTGGATCAGGATGCCATTGACGCCATTGAAGAACGTATTGATGCCAGACTTGAAATGAAACGCCCTGTAAGTAAAGCCGAGTAAGAAATTACGAGGCTTATTTTTTTGCCCTGAAATTATTACTGCCAATTATTACGCCTTTTCTTCCTTGCTATTTTGGTAATCATATTAGTAAGGGGGGGAAGTATTATGAGCAACCCAAAAGGAAGTCAGAGTCACTTTGTACCAAACCACATTGGGACAAAATCGAGAGCCGCAGGCGGCAACAAAGGGAAGCAAATGCAGGATAAATCCGGTAAGCACGCACAAGTCATCCAAACCAAGGGTGAATAAGGCTTTTCTAAAGAATTGAAGTGGGATTGGCCAGAAAGGTCCGTCCCTTATCATTTTGACATAGGAGGAATGCAGGATGGCATGGGATAAACCAAATCCGGATGATCGCAGTGATAATGTTGAGAAGCTTCAAGGTATGGTTCAACATACAATTGAGAATATAGATCGGGCTGAAGAATCAATGGCTTGCACCGACAGTGAAGAGCAGCTTCAGTCCATCCAGGCAAAGAATGAACGTCGCAGAGAGAGTCTTCAGGCTTTCCGCAATGAAATAAAAGATGAAGCAAATCCAAATACGAATCAATAAAGGGTAAAGATTCCATGACCCGAACAAATAGGCATTGTCATTAAGCCTTTTTTGTTCGGGTCATTTTTATTTAATAGAACCTTAGTAATGGAATTACCTCTAAGCTTTGAAGCCGATTAATTCTATGGCTGAGTATATCTATGATAAAATAAGGATGGATACTGATTAGTTGAAGAGGGTGTAAAGGATGCAAATTGCAGAAAAAACCATTGAAGTGCGTTACGCAGAGACAGATCAAATGGGGGTTGTATATCATGCAAACTACCTTGTATGGATGGAGCTCGGTCGTACACAACTGATTGAAGACCTGGGCTTTAAATATGCTGATATAGAAAAAGAAGGGATTTTATCCCCAGTCATTGACCTGAATGTAAGCTACAAGTCACCGGTTCGCTATGGGGAAAAAGCGTTTATCAAAACATGGGTGGAAGAGTACGATGGGCTGCGTATTACATATGCTTACGAAATTTATAATGGAGATAACCAGCTTGCCATTACCGGGCAAACCAAACATGTGTGCGTGAAGCAAGAAAACTTTCGTCCCATTTCAATCCGAAAGATGTTTCCTCATTGGCATGATGCCTATGAAAGAGCAAAGAAATAATATCCTATATAGTCTCCCCGGCAGGGAATTATCCCTGAACTCCTTTAAAAAACAGGATTGGAAAGGAAGGCAGCCATGGCATTCGGACTAACGAAAGAAGAGCTAAGAGAATGGAAACATCAAGTGAAGAATGGTGAGATTGCATTTCTTACCCACTACTGGCTGGATGATCGATTTCCCGATACACGTTCCGTGACGAAGGTGGGCTGCTGTAACCTCGATCGATTGTCCCGTTGGGGGGAGAAGTATGGGTTGAAAGAGGAATGGATTCATCAAAGGAAAGAGGGCTTTCCCCATTTCGATCTTTTAGGGGAAATCCAGGAAAATATCCTCCTTAAAGAAGGCCTACATGAGCATATTACCCGTTTCGGGAAGAAATAAGGACCGGACACTAAGAAAAAAAGGCTGGCATCCGCCAGCCTTTAATGCCCGTTATTTTTTGTACTCGTATGATGGTTCTTGAAGATTCTGGTCGTATTCAACATATAAATCATGACCATCAAAGAACCATAAATCTCCTTCTTCAATAAAAAACTCCCGATTTTCAATTTCGATTCGTTCACCAAGATCCACCGGTTCGTCTTTGTTCACCCCTAATGAAAAACCATCGTGCAGAGGACTGGAACCTCCGTATCGTACATAAAAACGAACTTGTTCGCCTTCCTCAACAAGCATTTCGTTTTTAAACCACGTAAGAGCTTCTTTTGAAATATGTATGTTCATTGATGAGACTCCTTTCTCTACAGGTATTTTCCAGAGTGGTTCTGGACAAAGAAGGTTTCATTTCATATTATATACATAGTGAAGTAGGAACATCTACTAATACGCATAAAGGGATGAAATAGATGAAGACACAAACTTTATTATATTACATTGGTGCATTTATATTTACCGGACTGAGTATCTTAACGTTTATTCAATTGCATGAAGCTAAATATCAGATTGAAGCAGGGACATTCATTGTGATTTCAGCCCTCCTTTATTATGGAATGGTCACACTTTTCTTTAAGAGCAGCCGTAAGACCTTTCTGGCAGCCAATATCTTTTTGGCGGCTTTAGCTCTTGCAGGCATTTTCTTCAATTCATTGATTTTTGGCGGACATTAAAAGAACGAGCTTTCCTTTGGAGGAAGCTCGTTCTTTTCGTAAACTAAATATAACCTACAGGCTATCTTTCTCAATCAGGTATTCCGTCCACCATATGTGATACCATTTCTTCTTCTGTGTATGCAATCATACCATTTTCTTTGGCAAAACCGAGAGGATAAATCCGATAGTTTTTATAATGATTCTCTGACACAAAAGTAGGTTTGAACTGAACTGACGGGAAGGTAATTTGGGAGCCGGCAGGATTCATCTTTTTCTCTACCTGGACCGTTACCATTCCCCCGATATCCTTGAAATCATCTTTCTGTCCAGAAAGGAAATTCCCAAGGGAATAAATGACAACAGCTTCCCGACCATCATCTGTTTTGTAGGTCTGGATCGGCTGCAGCACATGGGGGTGGTGACCGAAAATGATGTCAACACCATTATTCGTCAATACCTTAGCAAGCCTTTGCTGTTCCTCAGTCGGGAAGCGTTGATACTCATTTCCCCAATGCAGGCTCATAACCACTAAATCGATGTCCATACTTTTGGCTTTCTGGATTTCCTTGATCATTTTTTGCTCATCTATTAAGTTGACTAAATACTCTTTTCCCTTTGGTACAGGAATTCCGTTTGTACCATACGTATAAGACAGGAGAGCAAATTTGATTCCATTCACATTAAAGGTACGAATACGACTTTGGTCTTCCCGGCTTTTAAACGCCCCAACATACGGCATGGAAATTTCCCCATAATAATCAATCGCACTCAAAAGACCTTTTTCACCCTGATCCAATGAATGATTGTTGGCAGTGGTCACAGCATCCACTCCAACTTCCTGCAGTGCTTTAACAACCTCCTGCGGACTATTGAACAGGGGATAGCTTGATACGCCCAATTCCACACCACCCGGGGTTGATTCCTGATTGGCAATAAGAAAATCTGGTGAAGAGAGCATGTCCTTAATGGGAGAGAACATAGGTGTGAAATCATATCCAGATTGTTTTTTTGCATCATTGTAGACCGTATCATGAATGAGGATATCTCCAATTGCAGCAATAGAAGCACTTGCTTTGATCGATTTCCCAGATGCCTGCACTTCCCTGGTGGTATGCAGAAGAGACGTTAACTCTTCTTCTCCTGCAGGAGTGGACCAGTCGGAATACTGCTTGTTTAGAAGAAAACCAGTCAACAAGAGTAATGGAATGCAGAGAACGATACTAGATATCAATCTTTTTTTATTCATATTCATCATCCTTTATTTTATGCACTACTTTCATTTTACAAAAAAACAAGGGGAAACGGTTAGTTTTTTTAGCGAAATCTGAAGAATATTATCAATTTATGCTGCTCCAGCTTTCTGGGAATTACACCTCATCATTCTCATATACAAGTATGGCTATACACAATCAGGAACAAAAAAACGACCTATGCACCATGGTCCCCGGAAATCCGGTTACCTGGTGCATAGGTCGCTTTTTAAACTAAAGCCATTTAATTTTTGGTTCGGTTTTATTTTTAATCCGTACAATGTTTGCCCGGTGCCTGTAAATTACAAAAATAGTCAGAATACCTACAACTATGATGAGGGGTATATCTTCAGTGAAGACAGAGTACGTAAAGGCGAGTACCGCTGCAATCATAGAAGAAAGGGATACATACTTCGTTGCATACAAGCAAATAAAAAAGACGGCCAGTAGTATGATAAAAAGGATGTAATTGTAGCCTAGGAGGACACCCGCTGAGGTTGCCACAGCCTTTCCCCCCTTGAATTTTGCAAAAACAGGATACATATGGCCAATGACGGCAAATACTCCGGCCAATAACATATGTACATCACTTGCAAACATCAACGGTAATAGAGTGGCGAGGGTTCCCTTTAGAATATCCATGATGGTCACGATCATTCCAGCTTTTACACCAAGGGTTCTGAACGTATTCGTCCCACCAAGGTTCCCACTCCCATGTTCACGGATATCCTTTCCGTAAAACGTCTTACCAATCAATAAACCTGATGGAATAGAACCTAATAAATACGAAAGTATGAGTATAAGGGCAAAAATCATCATCACTGCTCCTTTAAGAATAACTAATCCGCTCTTATTTTAACATGTTTTCCCTATAAAGGGGAGAAAATCATTAAAATAATTAGTACCTGTTCATAAAACTAGATGATACTATAAAAAACCGCCCATTCATTCTCTTCAAATGAAGGAAATTATGTTAAAATGGACACACTTTACATAGTTGAAATGAAGGTGTACACAGATGCAAATACTATTATCAGCTCTCCAATGGGTAGCTTTTATGGTGGCAGGATCTATTGCCGCTCCCATTGCCATTGCAGACTTGTTCCAACTGTCTCCTGCAGATACAGCGGGATTCATTCAGCGGACGATATTCGTTTTAGGTGCGGCAAGCCTTATCCAGGCATTGTTTGGTCATAAGCTACCCATCAACGAAGGACCAGCAGGACTGTGGTGGGGTGTTTTTGCCATCTATGCAGGGTTTTCCGGAACTCTTTATAGCAGTCATGAAGAAGTTTTAACCGTATTACAGGGAGGCATGATTGTCAGCGGAGTGATTTTCTTCATTCTTTCCGCCACAGGTCTTTTAAAGAAGCTATCCTCCTTATTTACGCCGGCGATCACGTTTATTTATTTAATGTTGTTGATTCTGCAATTAAGTGGATCCTTTATCAAGGGGATGTTTGGGATTCAGCATGAAGGACAATCCATGGAACCCCTTGTCCTCATTGGCAGCGTTCTGACTATCCTTGCTGCACTATATTTTTCCAGTCACAAGCAGAAATGGATTCAGCAATATTCCATCATTCTTGCCCTGGTCGCCGGATGGCTCATCTTCATTATGATGGGGCTTGGGGAAAGTACCTCTGTTTCCGACAGCTGGTTCTCATTACCTCATGTTTTCGTATTTGGTGCGCCTGTGTTTGATACCGGTGTCATCGTGACCTCAATATTCATCACCTTTCTTTTAACAACTAATATGATCGCTTCCATACGTGTGATGGAAGAGGTGATGAGAGCTAAGGGGCAACCCACCTATGAACGTTACACAAAGAGCGGCTTCGCATCAGGGTTGAATCAGCTCTTCGGAGGATTATTTTCTGCGATTGGCTCAGTTCCCATTTCAGGGTCTGCAGGTTTTGTAACTGCGACTGGGATGTATTCAATCATCCCCTTTATTATTGGCAGCGGGATCATCATGATTATCAGTCTGATTCCTAAGATCATGAACATATTTGCCAGTCTTCCAGCACCTGTCGGGTATGCAGTAACGACAGTTATCTTCATCAAGATGGTCGGACTTGCCCTTTTCGAATATCGAAAAGAAGAGGATGTAGAAAGAATTCATTTCGTAGCAGGGATCTCACTCATTGTGGGAGTGGGAGCAATGTTTGTGCCTCCAAGTGCATTTAATGACATGCCGGTTGTCGTTGCGTCCATATTGAACAATGGATTAATATTGGGGACCATTACGGGTATAGTAGTGGAACAATATATACTGAAGAAACAGAGGAGTCATTCCGTCGCCAGCAAACAATAATTTGCTGGCTTTTATTTATTATCCGCTTCCGTAAAGAATTTTTGGTAAGCATGCTGTATGTCCACCCTCCATTCATCACAAACTATAGGAACAAATTCATTTTCTTTTACAACATGTTTACCTTTTGTATAATGAGGGTATCCCTTCTATGTTTAGTAAAATTTCTCAGTACATAAAGCAGGTGGAAAAATGATTGAATTTCAAAATGTTACAAAAATCTACGAAGATGGTACAGAAGCCATTAAGGGAATAAACTTAACCATTCCTGAAGGTAAGCTTATTGCCTTGATCGGTCCGAGCGGATGCGGTAAAACCACTACAATGAAAATGATCAATAGACTTATAGCGCCTTCTGGGGGAACGATTCTCATTAATGGTAAAGACACTTCAGAAACAGATGAAGTCGACCTCAGGAGAAATATCGGTTATGTCATTCAACGGATCGGACTGCTTCCTCATATGACGATTGAAGAAAACATCAGCCTCATCCCCCGTCTAAAAGGGTGGAAAAAGGAAAGATATGAGGGACGAGTGGATGAGCTTCTTAATCTGGTAGGGCTGGAACCGGAAGTATACAAGAAAAGGTATCCTCTCGAATTAAGCGGTGGACAGCAGCAGCGGGTTGGGGTAATTCGCGCCCTTGCAGCGGAACCACCTATCATCCTGATGGATGAACCGTTCAGCGCCCTGGATCCAATCAGTCGTGAACAACTCCAGGATGAATTGAAAAGCATCCAAAATACGATACATAAAACGATAGTGTTTGTCACTCATGACATTGATGAAGCGTTAAAGATCGCTGATGAGATCGCCGTTATGCGGGATGGTAAGATCGAACAGATTGCAACACCGGTGGATCTTCTCTCTAAACCTGCCAATGAGTTTGTACGTGCATTCATAGGTGAAAACCGATTGAACGTTCTAAAGCCTCTTAAGCTGGTTTCCGATATCATGAAGGAAGATACGAACCATCTTCACAACATGCTTGAGGAAAACGAATACTCATCGATACCGTTTGATGCTTCCATTCAGGAAGCGGCGGGCATGCTCCTTTCATCTGGAAAGCCTTATCTGATGGTGACAAAAGACGACAGGAAGATCGGGATCCTCACATCAAGTGATATTCTCCAGACAGTAGCATCAGAAGGGAATAAGGAGGCGAGCTCTGTATGAATACATTCTCTTTCCTATTCATCCATACCATTTCAAACCGATCAGATGCAATCTTAACGGGATTATTGGAACATCTATATTTATCCTTTGTATCGATATTCATTGCGATTGCAATCTCGCTTCCACTGGGGATATACATCTCCAGGAAGAAACAATCAGCGGAATTCTTCATCGGGATCACCGCTGTATTTCAAACGATACCGAGTTTGGCTCTATTCGGTTTCCTCATCCCATTACTTGGCACGGGAAGTATCACAGCCATCATCGCCTTAACGGTATATGCACTTCTACCCATACTCAGAAACACCTATACAGGCATCATTGGAGTGGATGAAGGTGTTATAGAAGCAGGAAGAGGCATGGGAATGACCAACACTCAGCTCCTATTCAAGGTCGAGCTGCCTCTGGCCCTCCCCTTCATCATGGCGGGTATCCGGACCGCTACAGTACTGACTGTCGGTGTTGCAACACTTGCCACCTTTGTAGGGGCAGGGGGACTGGGGGACCTTATTTATCGGGGACTATCCACGTGGAATAATGCACTCGTCCTTGCCGGAGCGATTCCAGCTGCACTACTCGCGTTGAGTTTTGATTTTTTATTAAAGCAGCTTGAACGAATGACAACTCCTAAAGGCTTAAAAGCAAGAAAATAAAGAGACATTCAAAGGAGAGTAAGAATGAAAAAGAAATTACAGGCATTTATATTATTCATTGTATTATCCGTCGTAATCGCAGGTTGCGGAAATGGCGGGGGAAAAGACACCATCACAGTATCAGGAAAGATGTGGACAGAACAATTTATTTTAACTCAAATGATGGCTGAACTCCTCAAGGAAAAAACAGACTTGGATGTAAAAGTTGAGGAAGGGCTAGGGGAGGTCTCCATCCTGACACCCGCTCTTGAAAAAGGCGACATCGACGTGTATGTGGAATATACCGGTACAGGACTTGAAGCTGTACTGAAAGAACAAGCCAAGGAAGGTGCTTCAGCAGAAGAAATCCTTTCACAAGTCCGTAAAGGATACGAAAAAAAGTTTGATGTTACTTGGCTTAAGCCATTAGGTTTTGAAAACACATATACCCTTGCCTATACACA
Organism: Rossellomorea arthrocnemi; assembly: GCF_904424705.1. Classification (GTDB taxonomy): domain Bacteria; phylum Bacillota; class Bacilli; order Bacillales; family Bacillaceae_B; genus Rossellomorea; species Rossellomorea arthrocnemi. The sequence goes on from NZ_CAJGBF010000008.1 coordinate 26,118, forward strand.
GGATCAGGACTTTAATGCAAAGACATTTTCCGACATTGTGCCACTTTCAAAGGATTTGAGTTTCGGTGCACCCCACCAGTTCTACGAACGTGAAGGGGACGGATACGATGCCTTCTCTGAAGCATACGGATTTGAATTCAAAGAGAAGGAAAGCTTTGACCCGAACATTATGTATGAAGCGGTTAAAAATGGGGATGTAGACATTATTCCTGCTTTTACAACAGATGGACGTATCCAACGTTATCATTTAAAAACAACGAAGGACGATAAAGGATTCTTCCCACCGTATGATGCTGCACCGATTATCCGTCAAGAGGTGCTGAAAGAGCATCCAGAAGTAGAGGAAGTTTTGAATGAGTTGGCAGGCAAAATCTCGGAAGAAGAGATGAGCGAACTGAATGCCAAAGTGGATATGGATAAACAGGACCCAAAAGATGTTGCACGGGATTTTCTTATATCTAAAGGATTGATCGAAAAGTAGGAGAGAAAGGAGTGTCAGGCATGGAAGTAGAAGGGATGAGTCCACAAAACCATCTCTGGTCCTCCTGACATTTCTTTTTATTTAAGTAATTTTATAAAATTTTGAAAAATTGAAGGGAAATATGGTATAAAAGAAGAATAGGACTTAAGAAACAGTTGAAGAATAAAAGTGTTATGAATCAATGAAGGAGTTGAAATCACCTATGGAGAATCCATCCCGGCATGAAATAGGCCACATACTCAACCAATCAAAACGCATCGCAGTGATTGGTTTAAGCGATAATCCAGAACGGACATCATATATGGTATCCAAGGCGATGCAGGATCAGGGATATGATATCATCCCTGTAAACCCCACCATTGAGTCGGCATTAGGAGTAAAGGCTGTATCCTCTCTAAAGGAAATCAATGGAACGATTGATATCGTCAATGTATTTCGCCGCTCAGAATTTTTGCCGCAAATTGCGGAAGAATTTGATCAAATTGATTCAAACGTATTTTGGGCACAGCTTGGTGTCGTGAATGAAGAGGCTTATCGCTTTTTAAAGGAACGTGGGTATACAGTTATAATGGATCGCTGTATTAAGGTTGAACATGCTTTAACCAAATAATTCTCACTTGTAACAAGCGGCTCTTACCGCTTGTTTTTTTCGTACCCATATCACGAAAACGATTGGAAGAAACCTGGGATCAACGGGGATATTTTAATCGGTTCACGGAAATTCCATTTGCGAAAATCAAATAAAACGCTACAATAAGCAATAGTGGTTTACCTCAGAAATGACGAATTCCAGGTAAACGAACAGACGTTCTTGTGTTATAGTTAATAGAGAGAAAACCAATAATAGCTTACAAAGAAACAATCTATTATGGTTAGAGAAGTTTTGAAAGGGGAATGTTCGTGGCCAACCAGAATAAGACCATGGATTACAATGATGATGCCATTCAAGTATTAGAAGGCTTAGAAGCCGTCCGAAAGAGACCTGGGATGTATATAGGCTCTACTGATTCTAGAGGCTTGCATCACTTAGTTTACGAAATTGTCGATAACTCAGTCGATGAAGCATTAGCAGGCTTCGGGAATGAGATTATCGTTACAATACATAAAGATAATAGCATTTCAGTTCAAGACAAGGGACGGGGTATGCCGACGGGTATGCATAAGCTCGGTAAACCCACACCTGAAGTCATCTTGACCGTTCTTCATGCAGGTGGGAAATTTGGTCAAGGCGGTTATAAGACAAGCGGCGGACTGCATGGTGTCGGCGCCTCTGTTGTAAACGCACTTTCAGAATGGCTGGTCGTCACGATTGAACGAGATGGTATGAAATATGAACAGCGCTTTGTTAATGGTGGAAAGCCCGAGACCACTCTTGAGAAGATTGGAAAAACAAAAAAATCCGGTACGTGTATCCATTTCAAACCCGATCCGGTGATTTTCAGTAATACCACTTATAACTATGAAACACTTTGTGAACGACTAAGGGAGTCTGCTTTCCTGCTTAAAGGGTTAAAAATCGAGATCATTGATGAACGTCATGATCAGAAAGAAGTCTTTCATTTCGAAAGCGGGATCCAGGCATTTGTACAATATCTGAACGAAGAAAAAGACGTCCTTCATAACGTAGCCTTCTTTGAAGGGGAACATCATACTATCGAAGTCGAATTTTCTTTTCAATTTAATGATGGATTTTCAGAAAACATATTATCCTTTGTAAACAATGTACGCACAAAAGACGGGGGAACACATGAAGCCGGAGCTAAGACGGCCATGACTCGTGTCTTTAATGAATATGCCCGTAAGGTTGGGATTCTTAAAGATCGGGACAAAAATCTTGAAGGAACCGACATTCGCGAAGGGCTGGCCAGTATCGTTTCCGTGCGTATACCAGAGCACCTCCTTCAGTTCGAGGGTCAAACAAAAGGCAAACTCGGAACAAGTGAAGCACGGTCCGCTGTGGATGCTGTCGTATCAGAGCATCTTCTTTATTTCTTAGAAGAGAATCCTGATACAAGCTCGCTTCTTATCAAGAAGTCCATTAAAGCGGCTCAGGCCCGTGAAGCCGCACGCAAAGCAAGAGAAGATGCACGTAACGGAAAGAAACGAAAGCGCTCTGAAACCGTCCTATCCGGAAAGTTAACACCGGCTCAATCGAGAAACCCTCAGCGTAACGAGCTTTACCTGGTTGAGGGCGATTCAGCAGGAGGCTCTGCTAAACAGGGTCGGGATCGTAAATTCCAGGCGATTCTTCCACTTCGGGGGAAAGTCATCAATACGGAAAAAGCTAAGCTTCAGGACATCTTCAAAAATGAAGAAATCAATACGATTATTCATGCCATTGGAGGTGGAGTGGGTCCAGAATTCAATGTGGACGACATCAATTATGACAAAATTGTCATCATGACCGATGCCGATACAGATGGAGCTCACATACAGGTTCTATTACTGACATTCTTCTACCGCTATATGAAACCACTATTAGAAGCAGGGAAAGTGTATATTGCACTTCCTCCTCTTTACAAAGTAAGTAAAGGAACTGGAAAGAAGCAGAAGCTTGAATACGCTTGGACGGATGAAGAGCTTCAAGGAGCCATTTCTAAAGTTGGAAAAGGCTATATGATCCAGCGTTATAAAGGTCTTGGAGAAATGAACGCCGATCAGCTGTGGGAAACGACGATGGACCCTGAAACACGTGCACTGATCCGTGTCCGTATTGATGATGCTGCACGAGCTGAACGACGGGTGACCACACTCATGGGGGATAAAGTAGAGCCGCGCCGTAAATGGATTGAAAGCAATGTTGCCTTTGGATTAGAAGAAGACGGGAGCATTCTGGAAAACGAAAACATTACGGTCACAGAGGAGGGCTAATACATGACAACTGTAGAAAGATATCAAGACTTACCTCTGGAAGAGGTGCTTGGCGACCGATTTGGACGTTATAGTAAATACATCATTCAAGAGCGTGCATTGCCGGATGCACGTGACGGATTGAAACCTGTACAAAGACGTATTCTTTACGCCATGTATGTAGATGGGAACACCCAGGAAAAAGGGTTCCGGAAATCAGCTAAAACTGTCGGTAACGTTATTGGTAACTATCATCCCCATGGTGACACATCTGTGTATGATGCCATGGTGCGTATGAGCCAAACCTGGAAGGTCCGCAACTACCTGGTTGAAATGCACGGTAATAATGGTAGTGTCGACGGGGATCCACCTGCCGCCATGCGTTACACTGAAGCCCGCCTTTCTGCGATTTCCATGGAGCTTCTTCGTGATATCGATAAAAAAACCGTGGAGTTTGTTCCGAACTTTGACGATACATCAAGTGAACCGACCGTATTGCCGTCACGGTTCCCCAACCTACTCGTCAACGGTTCCACAGGGATATCCGCAGGTTATGCGACAGATATCCCACCTCATCACCTCGGTGAAGTAATTGATGCAACCATCATGCGGATGGAAAAGCCAGAGAGTTCAGTAGATGACCTCATGACGGTCATAAAAGGACCAGACTTCCCGACAGGTGGCATCATCCAAGGTGTCGATGGCATCAGGAAAGCCTATGAAACCGGAAAAGGGAAAGTCGTTGTACGGGGGAAAGCAGATATTGAAAACATCCGCGGGAGTAAACAACAAATCGTCATAACGGAAATTCCGTATGAGATCAACAAAGCGAATCTCGTCAAAAAGATGGATGAATTCCGCGTCGATCGTAAAGTGGAAGGGATTGCAGAAGTCCGTGATGAAACCGATCGAGATGGGATGCGCATCGTTATCGAGTTGAAAAAGGACGCAGATGCTTCAGGGGTCTTAAACTACCTCTATAAAAACAGTGATCTTCAAATAACCTATAATTTTAATATGGTTGCCATACATAACCGACGTCCTAAATTGATGGGACTTCGTGAACTGTTGGATGCATACATACAGCATCAAAAAGAAGTGGTGACCAATCGGACCAGACATGATCTAAATAAAGCAAGGGACCGTCAGCATATCGTTGAAGGTCTTATGAAAGCATTGTCAATATTAGATCAGGTAATAGCAACGATCCGTGCCTCGAAGGATAAACGTGACGCTAAGGATAACTTAATTCAGAAGTTCCAATTCACGGAAGCACAGTCAGAAGCGATTGTAAGCTTACAGCTATACCGCTTGACGAATACGGACATTACAGCACTGCAGGCAGAAGCGGAAGAATTGGCGAAAACGATTGCAGAACTAACGGCTATCCTAGAAAGCGAAAGCAAGCTTTACAGTGTGATCAAAAAAGAATTAAAAGCGATCAAAAAGCGGTTTGCTGATGCCAGACGAACTCAAATAGAGGAAAAGATCGAAGAAATCAAGATCAATCTTGAAGTTCTGATCGCAAGTGAAGATGTCATGGTGACCGTGACCCGTGATGGTTATATGAAACGGACCAGCCTTCGTTCTTATTCTGCATCAAATGGTCAGGATCTCGCCATGAAAGAAACAGACAGGCTTCTCGGCCAGTACGAAATGAACACAACAGATGTCCTCCTGGTGTTTACGAACAAAGGGAATTATATCTATTGCCCTGTTCATGAACTTCCGGATATCAGGTGGAAGGATCTTGGTCAGCACGTAGGGAATATCGTGCCGATCGACCGGGATGAACAGGTACTAAAAGCGATTCCGGTTAAAGAGTTTGATCCAGCCCATTATTTACTGTTTGTCACTAAGAACGGGATGATCAAGAGGTCAGAGCTTCCACAGTATAAAGCACAGCGATACTCCCGTCCTCTTGTAGGGATCAACCTTAAAGGTGACGATGAGTTGGTGGATGTCCACATAACAGATGGGTCACACGATGTATTCATCGCTACACACTTAAGCTATGGACTTTGGTTTGCAGAAGAAGATGCGAACATCGTGGGACCAAGGGCAGCCGGCGTGAAAGGAATTAACCTGAAGGATGACGACTTTGTAGTATCCGGTAAGATCATAAAAAATACAGCGAAGGACTTTATTTTCCTGGCTACCCAGCGTGGGGCCGTGAAGAAAATGAAATTAGCTGAATTCGAAAAAACCTCCCGTGCCAAACGCGGTGTCATCATGCTCCGGGAATTGAAGTCCAATCCACATCGAGTGGTGAGCATTGAAGTAGTAAAAGATACAGATAAAGTAGGACTAATTACGAAAAAGGGCAAAACAGATGAGGTACTCATCAAAGACCTTAGACCAAATGACCGCTACTCAAATGGCTCATTCATTATTGATGAAGGAGATAGCGGCACTATCTGTGAAACATGGACAGAATCACTGCTTCCTGATACGAAAGAATAGTATTTCTAAAAACGACCAGCTCCCATTTCTGGTCGTTTTTTTTACGTCATACACTGATAAATGAATGGAAAAAGCATGTTTATTCACTATTGTTGTACAATGCCTATATAAAATTGTACAACAATTAATATTATTTCAACAATATGAATTTATCAGTTGAAGGGATAACTTTTTTTTGATAGATTAAAACAGTGTCTTAAAGGGTAAACATACATAGGTTCATACATTATTTGTCATAATCTAAAAACATCTAGGGGGAACATTTATGGAGTTATTAACAAGTATAGTAGGTACCTTGAATGACTATATGTGGTCATACATACTGATCGTTGCATTGATCGGGCTTGGATTATACTTCTCGTTACGTACAAGATTCGCACAGTTTCGTTATTTAGGGGAAATGGGAAGACTATTAACTGATAAAACGACCATTTCTTCGGAGGGAAAGCGGGGGATCTCTTCTTTCCAGGCATTCACAATCAGTACCGCGTCTCGCGTCGGTACTGGGAACCTTGCCGGTGTTGCAACCGCGATCGCAGGCGGAGGACCGGGAGCCGTATTCTGGATGTGGCTGATCGCCTTACTAGGCGGGGCAACAAGCTTCGTGGAGAGTACACTTGCTCAAATCTACAAAGTGAAAGACGGGAAGGACGGATACCGTGGCGGTCCTGCTTACTACATGGAAAAAGGATTGAATGCCCGTTGGATGGGAATCCTGTTCGCCGTCATTATCACCTTTTGTTTTGGTCTTGTATTTAACTCAGTACAGTCCAATACGATTTCACTTGCTATGGAAGAAGCGTACTCATTCGATCGTATGACAGTGGGAATCATCCTTGCTGTGCTGACAGCATTAGTGATCTTCGGTGGCGTCAAGCGTATTGCCAGTGTCACCCAGATTGTCGTTCCAATCATGGCGGTACTCTATCTCATTCTTGCTTTCTTTATTCTCATCTCTAATATCACGATGCTTCCAAATATGTTCGTCGTCATTTTTGAAAATGCGTTCGGTATTCGGGAAGTAGCAAGCGGTGGAGTGGGAGCAGCCATTATGATGGGGATCAAACGAGGCTTATTCTCGAATGAAGCAGGTATGGGTAGTGCACCGAACGCAGCTGCATCTGCCGGGGTTACTCATCCGGTTAAACAAGGGCTTATTCAAACGCTTGGTGTCTTCACAGACACATTGCTGATCTGTACGGCAACCGCCTTCATGATCATCCTATCTGATCAATATACAACCGGGATCGATGGAATACAGTTGACGCAGGCAGCCTTAAGCTTCCATGTAGGGGCATGGGCAGATACTTTTGTTGCTGTCGCCATATTCCTGTTCGCGTTCAGTTCGATTATTGGAAACTATTATTATGGGGAAACCAATATCGAGTTTATTAAATACAGTCCGGTAACACTTTTCATCTACCGAATGGCGGTACTCGGCATGGTGATATTCGGAGCAGTTGTGAAATTGGATATCGTATGGAGCCTGGCAGATTTATTTATGGGTCTGATGGCGATCATCAACTTGATTGCCATTACACTACTTGCCAAGATTGCCATTGCAGCATTAAAGGATTATAGGGAACAAAAAAGACAGGGAAAAGATCCCGTTTTCTACTCCAACTCCATTAAGGGATTAAAAGGAATTGAAAGCTGGGAAGCAAAGCCTGAGGCAACAGAACAGAAATAGCATGAAAAGACCAACCTTGAGGGGTTGGTTTTTTATTGAATATACATAGTGGAGGCGTATAAGATGCATGATTTCAGTGGATTAATGATTGAAATGGAGATTCATGTAAATGAAACCATCATGAAAAGAGGATTGACATACTATAGAGGAAATCGAATCCTAGATGCAGACATATTTCCTACCCATGTTCATGGAGTGGTGAATGGTAAAGGGGACGATTATGATACCATCGTTTATCTGGATCAGTTTGAACAAAGCATTTGCACCTGTCCGTTTAATGGTTACTGTAAGCATATCGCTGCACTTGTTTTTTTCCTGCAAGATCATAAAGAGCTTAGGGAAAATGAAACAATTTCCTTTTCAGCTGAAATTAGCAGCTTCTCCAAAGATGACTTGGTGCAAATGGTTCAAACTCTCGGTGAAAAGAATAGCTTCATTCGTCAAGCGGTGCTGGATTATATAAAAGAAAAGCCATAATCCTTACATAGAATTTCCTTCTTTGGAGAAAATAATAGCGAATATTTTTCAACCAAGGAGAGAGAATCATGAGAAGAGAATTACTATTTGCATTCGGTGCTTTCTTTATAATGTCACTCCATGCCATAGCTGGAAACTTTTCTGAAGGACCACAGGAAAAACAGCCGGTGAATGAAATGACCATAAACGTTTATAAAAAAGATGTAACCGGCGATGGTAAGAAGGATACAATTACACTCAAGGCGATTCCATTTTCTCCTGACGCCCTGTTTCTCAAGCAAGTTTGGGCAGATATTAAAACGTCCAAAGGAAGTGACATCCGAATTGATTATGAGGGCGGATATGAACCGAAAATTCAATTCGTTGATTTAAATCATGATGGAATAAAGGATATGCTGTATTCCTCTGCCACGGGGGGAAGCGGAGGGATTTACAATATGGCTCTCCATACATTAGCTCATAATAAACTGGTTGATATCGGGCTGCCTGAGCCACTTACGATTCAAGCACAGTTTGAAGATCAATACAAAGCATCCATTACGTTTGTAGATACAAATCAATCCTACACAGTGGACTTAAGCGATCGGAAAGAAGATTATGATAGATTAGGAATCTATACCGATGGGAAATTAAATGAACCAATGGAATTAATGGTGGGACCATATGCTTTTTTTGAACCAGCCAAAATCTTTGGTAAGTCCGGCAAAGGACTAAAAGGATACCAGCAAATTAGCGGGGCTTATCATGCTGATGGAATCGGTACAGCTACTTCCTATTGGTATTATGAAGATGAAAAATGGAAATTGATTAAAATCAAATGGAGAGAAAATTAAGAGTGTAACCTTTGTAGGCTCTTGTCATACTCTGTTGTAAGCCCATTTTTGTAAAGGAAAAGGAGGCTTATACATGAGTGATTTCAAGCCAGAAAAGCTATCCGTTCAGTATTTACCGCCAGCATCCATCTTCAATCCAATCGATAACCGTAAGTATACACTGACTCATTCCGATACTACAGGCGCAATGTTTCTTAGTATCGGCTGCCATTTTGATCTGGAGAAGATTAATCCGTCAATGAGGGACGAAGTGTTAGGGGAATGGAAACGGAACCTTGGTCAATATACACTAACCGGGAAAGTATATGTGAGTGAGGGAGAATTCGATCAGCAACTTTCCAACGTTCGATTTATGATTTTCAAAAGGGAGCTGCCACTGGCGTTAGCAGCAATAGTGAACGGTGATAAAGGTTTTTACACCTACCATCCATGGCTCCTGGATGCACCGATCATTATCTGTTTCGAATCTATATTTCCGGAATATCAGCAAACGCTGTATTTCGGTAAACCGAGGCAATATTTGCTTAAATGATGCACAAGCATAGAGAGGACCACTTGGACTCTTTATGCTTATTTCTTTGTGAGTAAAGTGTTTGCCTGCCGTAGGTATAGAAGAAGGGCAGAACCGTTGGGAGGAATTCAATTGGATAAAGAGTTTCAATCAAATTAATTGAATGATTTAATATTGAAAAAAGAATGACACCAGTAAGTATTGTAACTTTGATATTATGTAAACTAATATAAAGAACTTGTAAAACCAGCGCCTGGAGAACGATCAGGACTCAAATATCGTAGCAATTCATCCCTAAAATCAACAAGTAAATAGTCAGATAATAGAACGATGAAATAGAGAATCATTTTTCTGAAACCATGGGTATTTACATTTATAAAAACATTGAATCCACTTGATAAATAGTTTCAATACGAAAGTCAGGATGAGATAACTAAATAGATTAAATCAAAGTATAAAACATTTGAAATGGGTTAAGTTCTTATTTTTTTATTCTGTCTCAATGTTAATAGTATACTTGTGATACGAGACTGGATTTGATTATTTCAGTTAACTTCCGATAATATATATTATGTAAACCTGAAAAATATTAAAAGTACTTAAGTTATACTAACACCCTTCTACTCATTAAATAAGACTCCTAGTGAACTTTTTATTTTGTTGTCATAACTTGTTCCAAGCCGCCCACACATCCGTAATATCATCACTTTTGGATGATTTGACTGCATTTCCTCTCTAAATTGTTACATATTCTTTTTTATAAAACTGAATTGATATAACTGATAGATACATTGACTCTCCGGCCAATTTCAGTTGCTCCGTACATCTGTATGATTTCAAGTATTCCAATGGTGCATCTCTTTTTACTTGTCATTTAAAGCACCACCTTTATTCATTGTATTTCTCCATTATAAAGAACACACGTTCGATAACCTGAAAATAAGCCACAAATGAATGTAAATCTTCAAGCTGTATGAATCTTTTCCTATTACTAAACACACTCCCGGCAATTGTAGCAATCAGCAACGGCAAGCAGGAAACCACTTCATTATGTATAGACTCAGGTAAACCATAATTGAGTGCATTATTTTCATTTCACTATAATAAGTTGTCATCATAAGATATAGATAAAAACTAATCTTTACATTCACAAATTGGTTAAGAAAGCAGTGATTTGACAAGATGAAAAACTGTAAGGAAAATCACTATTCATTTCAAAATCTACAGGAAACGGGAATGTCATTCGAAAAGGTTTTTGAACATATTGTGAAGTTCATGCGATCAGAACCAAATGGCCACTATCGATTAATGGTTGGAACTGATTCTCAAGTTCATCACTCGCACACTACCTTCATAACAGGAATTGTGATATTAAATGAAGGAAAGGGTATATGGGCATGTATAAGAAAAGTGGTAATCCCCAGAAAAATGCTGCATTTGCATGAGCGAATCTCATATGAGTTATCATTATCAGAAGAAATAGTGTCGTTATTCACTGAGAAAAGAAAAAATCAGTTAATTAATATCGTCCTTCCTTACATTTATGCTGGGGCTACATTTACAATGGAGGGGCATATTGATATTGGAAAGGGGAAGAAGAATAAAACAAGTAAATTTGTAAAGGAAATGGTGGCAAGGATGGAAGCCATAGGCGTAGAACCGAAAATTAAACCTGACGCTTTCGTAGCTTCTAGTTATGCCAACCGATATACAAAGAGATAATGAATACGGAAATGGCTGGTTGCTGGGTGTGAACCTTATCATCTCTATCCTCTTCTATACTATTATCCGAATGTTGCTATATGCACAGCAGTTCCTGCAAGAATCTAACCGGATCGCACCGTTGATGTAACAAAAAATAGGCAAATACAAAAAGACGATCGCTTTAAACGAATCGTCCTTAAATAGGTAGTTTTTTCAGCAGTAAAGCCTTTAATATTAAAAAATCTGGTAGTTTAAAAATAAAATTTCACATTCGCTTTGCAGGGTTGTGGTCTTTTAGTGGAATAAGAGGCTATTTATGGCTTTTTTATTGTTGTTAAATCTCTCTTATTAGAAAAAATTCTGGTGAGTATGATTTAACCCTTTTTGGTCCGTCTTTAAATAACCACATTCGCCCTACCGGTCCCAATTCCCCCAAAACCTGGATTCATACATAGTACGAAAATATTGATGGGAGGAGTTCCTGAAATCAAAATTCCATATTTATACAAAACCATCATGGGAACCACCCCCCCGCGCTCCCCATTCCCCTGAAAAATCCTGAAAAGCTACAAGCATTTTTATACATTTTAGGATTCAGCAATTTTATGAACCGACCAGACCATTCCTCCTGTTCCTCCCCCTATGTTTAAAGAGATATTCAATCCATTCGCCTCATAAAATAATCCTATCTCGTCCCCCGCATTTAATTCCACATCTCCGGCCAATGTAACGGTTCCACTTCCCAGTACTGCCCGTAATGTCAAAATAAGGACAACATTAACATTTAAGATCGGGAATAGTCCTGAGACCAGATCTGTATTATCATTGATCCTCCGCATGATAAAAGCAGGATTGACATTCGAACCCAGGGTGATTGAGAGCGCTGCGGTTGTTTGATAATTGAACGTTGCAAACAGGGCATACCTTCCAGCTGAAGGGACCGTATAAATCCCCTGTAGTGCGTCGAAGTTTATATTGCTGTAGTAGGGAGAATTGACTGACCATTGTGAAATTTGTTGGGTAGAAGATACCCCCAGCGCACTGGACGATGCAGAAAATCCTTCTTGGGCAAATGCAGGTCCAGGTTCCCCTTGTGGGCCCGTTGGACCGGGTTCTCCCTGAGGGCCGACTGGACCGATTTCACCCTGCGGCCCTTGTAGACCCTGCTCTCCTTGCGGGCCGGTTAGACCAGTTTCTCCCTGGATGCCCTGTTCCCCTTGTGGGCCGGTTAGACCAGTTTCTCCCTGGATGCCCTGTTCCCCTTGTGGGCCCGTTGGACCGGGATCTCCCTGAGGGCCGACTGGACCGATTTCGCCCTGCGGCCCTTGTAGACCCTGCTCTCCTTGCGGGCCGGTTAGACCAGTTTCTCCCTGGATGCCCTGTTCCCCTTGTGGGCCCGTTGGACCGGGTTCTCCCTGAGGGCCGACTGGACCGATTTCGCCCTGCGGCCCTTGTAGACCCTGCTCTCCTTGCGGGCCGGTTAGACCAGTTTCTCCCTGGATGCCCTGTTCCCCTTGTGGGCCCGCTGGACCGGGTTCTCCCTGAGGACCGACTGGACCGATTTCACCCTGCGGCCCTTGTAGACCCTGCTCTCCTTGCGGGCCGGTTAGACCAGTTTCTCCCTGGATGCCCTGTTCCCCTTGTGGGCCCGCTGGACCGGCTTCTCCCTGAGGGCCGACTGGACCGCGAACTCCCCGTAACCCACGAGGACCTCTTGGCCCAGGTGGTCCCTCATAACAATTTTTTTTATATGGAAATAAATCTTGACAAGAAGTTGGAGCAAACAAATGATCCACTTCAATGGGGGCAGGATTAAAATATGATTTCTTTCTCCTTAGTTTTATATAACGATTATTTGTAAACTCTCTCATACGCTTCACATCCTTTTAATTCAACATCTATTATTAATATATTTCCAATAAGTACAATTTGATTGGACAATCAAAGAAACTCAATAGGAAATCAAGGAATATTTCTCTATCAATATAGACATTCAAAGATGGAAGAAAATTAAATGAAGATTAAGAGATAAGTAAAAAATAATAATGGATATCCGTTTTTATCTTGTATGTTTTTATTACTCTGCCCCTATGAATTCCCCAAATTAATTATTGATTAATTTGAATACTGTATAAATGTATTCCCATTAGAAAATGCTCAAAACCTTATAACTATCAAGTTTTAAGAGACTTACCTGCTTCTTACCATTTAGTAAAAGGGGATTGGATTCCAATTGAAAATTAACGAAAAATAGGCGAACAAAAACTCCAGGCTGATGGGCAAACTCAGTTGTTTTTTCCTTGTCATACCATAAATAAGGTCGATCTTTAATTTGTTTTTAACATTGATACTCACCTAAATTTTCAAATTATTATTATACGGCAATAATGCGACTAAATTTCCTCAACTGAATTATTGGAAAACTTTTCTTTTGAATTTATCGGAGTGAAAGGTTTTCAATGAAGTAATGAAAGATAATGTTTGGAATGTATCGATCTTACTTTCTATCGATTACTACTGTTCATTTTCTTTAAATTCCTTTTTCTATCTCTTATTTTCTGCCTCATGTGCTTAATCCACACGATTAGAACAAATGTTCCTTTTTTAAAAATGTTTTTGTAACCGAATTGGCCACTGAATAAATGCAGTATTTTAGAGGTAAAAAACGATATCTAAATTCCGAGACTCCAGATTCTCTTCTAAGCCACGATAGACTAGTAGGGAGACATTTTGCCCCCCTAATAACTGCATTTTTAACTACTTTTTCAGTGGTCACGTAAACGAACAGAAGCTTTTTCAAACAAAATTAATTAAGGAATGATTGATGGTTTAATTATTTATTGCCTTCTGATTTTTTATACCGTTTCTAATTTTTGCCTCTCACATTCTTGGGTGGTTTTCTTTCATCTAATTCGTGCCATTACCTGCTCCTGGGACTGGAGGAACCTTTTTCAAAAATGGCCAGAAATGTTTATGGACCCCAAAATGGAATTCTATCTCAAATTCGATATTCTTTTACCACATCACTTCCTCTTAATAAAAACTTTTGGATTTTACCACTGGCATTTCGAGGAAGTTCGTCTACAAAAAGATATTCCCTTGGCCTCTTATAATCAGAGAGCAGATCCCCATTTTTTAAAAAGACATCAAGATCCTCTGAAGTGAGAGAAGGATTTTTCGAAACTACAACTGCCATAACCTTCTCTCCCCACTTTTCATCTGGCTTCCCGAGGACCGCGACATCCAAAACATCTTCATGAACATGCAGTGCGTCTTCCACTTCACGCGGATAAACGTTTTCTCCTCCCGAAATCACCATATCATCCACTCTGTCAGCTACATATAGATATCCTTCCTCATCCATATAACCTAAGTCACTGGAATGGTACCAGCCTTTATACAACGTTTTTTCCGATGCTTCTTTCCGATTTAAGTATTCAAGCATCGTGCAGGAACCCCTGACAATGATTTCCCCGACTTCACCTGGTTTACAGATATCGTCTGGCTCGGAAGGACCGTTTTCACTGGGTCTTACCACTCGAATTTCATGATTATAAGCAGCTCGTCCTGCCGAACCTGTCTTCGTCAACTGTTCATCCTGAAGCAGAAACGTCACCGCCGGTCCCATTTCCGTCTGACCATACGCCTGGATCAGGTCGATCTTCATCTTTTCATGAAGAGCCCTGACAAGAACAGGTGCCATCGGCGCAGCCCCATATAGACCGATCCTCAGTGAAGAAGTGTCATACTCTTCCACCCCATGCTGAAGGAGCATATTCCACATGGTAGGTGCTGCGAAAAGCGTTGATACGTTCTCACGTTGTATGACGTCCAAAACGGTGTGTGGCTGGAATTGATGGACAATGATATTCTTTGATCCCGCTTGTACTCGTGGCAGGAAACAGCAATGAAGCTCGGCACAATGGAACATGGGTGCTGTCACAAGTCCGATATCATTGGGTGAAATTCCCATGACCGATGTACAAATCAAGCTCTGCTCGGCCATATCCCGGTGTCTGTGCAGCACCCCTTTTGGTCTTCCTGTAGTCCCGCTCGTGTACATGACGGCATAAACGTCCGTTTCTTCTACTGTAATGTCTGCCAATTCCGTGGAACAAGGACTCACTATCTCGTTATAGCTATGTGCAAATTCTGGTGCACTGTCCCCCACATACCAAAAATGAGTTTGAGGAAAACTTTTTGAAATCTCCTCTATTGGATGGGTGAGTGATTCTTCAAAAATAACAACGTGAGGTACTGCATCTTCTAAAATATATTGTATTTCCTTTCCCTTTAGCCGGAAATTTATCGGATTGATTACAGCACCAATTTTCCCGCATGCAAAATATACGTTTGCTAGCTCCAATGTATTAAATAGATACGTAGAAACCCTGTCCCCTTTTTTTACACATGCATCCTGCAGGGCATTAGCCACACGATGAACTTCATCCTGCCATTGTCCATATGTTAACCGCTTTCCCGTCTTCTCTTCTACAATGGCTTCCTTATCGCGATATTTCTTTACAGTTTGGTCAAAAATAGATCCAGTCGTTGCGTACATATTTTCCCTCCTCGTGATTAAGATAAATCCTTTCTTACACATTCCCTATCCATACTGTTCGTGCCATGTGTACGAATCCCCTCCTCTTATATCTGATAATTCAGAATTATTTTAACGATAAAAAGCCGTCACCTCTATATGAAATAGAAATGACGGTTTTGCAGAGAAAATTCAGGAAGCTTTCTGTTCACTAACCACAACATTCAGCTTTCGCTTTGAAAACACGTTAAAGAATACATTCAATCCAATCGCCGTCAAACTGCCTGCTACAATTCCATTATCCGTCAAGATACGGATGCTGGATGGCATTTGAGCAAACAATTCCGGAACCGCTGTTACACCAAGTCCCATTCCAACAGAGCACGCGATGATCAGTAAGTTCTCCTGTGAAGCAAAATTCACGTGACTTAACATTTTAATTCCGTATGCCACAACCATACCGAACATGGCCACCATCGCCCCTCCTAATACAGAAGCAGGAATCACCGTGGTGAGAGCCCCGATTTTAGGGACAAGACCAAGGATCACCAGAAAAGCCCCCATGACATAAATCACATTATTCCGCTTCACGCCTGAAAGCTGTACCAACCCGACATTCTGGGAGTACGCCGTATACGGAAAAGCGTTAAATAGTCCACCCAACAAGATGGCTAACCCCTCAGCACGATATCCTCTTGATAAATCTTCTTCAGAAATCTCTTTATCGCTGATATCCGCAAGAGCGAAATAAACACCCGTTGATTCTACCAGACTGACCATGGCTACAAGGATCATGGTGAGAATGGCTGTAATTTCAAATGTCGGCATCCCGAAGTAGAATGGTTTTACCATATGGAACCATGACGCATCACCAACCGCACTGAAGTCCACTTTCCCTAACACAAATGCAACGGCAGTCCCTGCCATCAACCCGAGTAAGATGGAAATAGAGCGGACAAACCCTGTAAAGAATTTATACAAAAATAAAATAAATAACAAAGTTCCAAACGCTAATGACAAATTTTCCACCGAACCGAAATCACTACTACCCTGTCCTCCAGCCATATTGTTCATGGCGACGGGGATCAGTGTGATCCCGATGATGGTCACGACAGATCCCGTTACAACAGGTGGGAAGAAGCGGACAAGCTTTCCGAAATATTTACTGATTACGACAACGAAAAGACCTGAAACGAGAATCGATCCATAAATAGCAGAAATCCCATACTGACCTCCAATGGCAATCATGGGCCCAACCGCCGTGAACGTACAACCCAGAACAACTGGCAGTCCAATCCCGAAGAAACGGTTCTTCCACACTTGCAGCAAAGTTGCGATTCCACACATTAAGATATCGATGGAGACCAGGTAAGTAAGCTGTTCTCCTGAGAGTCCAAGTGCTCCTCCAACAATTAAAGGTACGATAACCGCTCCTGCATACATTGCAAGAACATGCTGAATACCGAGTGATGCAAGTTTAAGCGGCTGATTCTTCATTATACTCGTGCCTCCTCTTTCCTAAATTGTACTTCTCCGTTTTCAAGAGACCCTATTTCAGCTAAGGATTCTACCTTATAACCGGTTGCACGAACAAGATTTCCTCCGTCTTGGAAGGACTTTTCAATAACAATCCCGATTCCAGCTACTTCTGCACCTGCTTGTTTCACTAAATCCACTAATCCAAGGGCTGCCTGTCCGTTCGCCAGGAAATCATCCACTAATAATACCCGATCACTTTCTTGTATGTACTTATTTGAGATTGAAATCGTGTTTTCTTCCTGCTTAGTGTATGAATACACCTTTGAAGTCAGGATGTCTTCTGATAGAGTCAACGATTTCCTCTTACGTGCAAATATGAGAGGAACATTCATCTGAAGAGCAGCCATTACTCCCGGAGCAATCCCTGATGATTCAATGGTCAGTACCTTTGTGACTCCATGGTCCTTAAAACGTTCCGCAAATTCTTTTCCAATTTCCAACATTAATTCTGGATCCACCTGATGGTTCAGGAATGAATCTACTTTTAATACCGTTTCTGAAAGGACAATACCCTCATTTTTAATTTTCTCTAGTAATAAATTCATGGTTTAGAAGCTCCTTACCTGTTTTAAGATTTAAGATATACAATCTACTAAAAAACCCAAAGATCATTGTACTCACACCAGAGTGAGACAATGATCTTTGGGATAGGCAAAGTGCGTCCGCCCTTAACGAACTCATCACTGCTCACTCATAGTCGAATCATTTACGGTAATCCGGTAGAAACTCGCAGGCCATATCCCCGCTATTATATGAGTGAAAACGAATATTGATTTGATAATGGATAGTATACCGGCATCTCCTTCATTTGTAAAGGTCCATTTCTTAACAATACAATCACTTATCTAATTATTGTTCGTATAATGGGCCCACGGATGATATTCCCTTCCGTTTACAGCTGTTCTGAAAGTTGTTTTAATAGCTTTCTTTTCTCCCCCTCTGACAAGTCTGAATCCTTGATTTCTTTTCTTTTGGAGGAAATGAACGCAAGCTTCTCAAAAAAAGAATCATCAAATGGCTGAAAAATTTGATTGGAAAGTTTTTTTGCCAGGAATGGACTTGCTCCACCAGTTGATACAGCTATCGTGAAATTCCCTCTTTGCTTAAAGGAAACCATCTGCATATTTCCACAATCACCATTATCCACTATACATAAAAGCTGATTTTCCTCAGAGTGCGCATTCACTTGTTCGTTTGCATCTCGGTCATTCGTAGCGGCAATGACGATGAACGCACTTCTTAAATCTTCCGGCAGCACTTCTCTCTTGATCCATGAAATTTTATTTTCTTCACATAATACTTGGATCTGATCCACCACTTTCGGACTGATGACTGTTATCTTTGCTCCGTGTTCTAAAAACACGGAGAGCTTCCGGAGAGCCACTTTCCCTCCACCTGCAATCGTTACTTGTTTTCCCCTCACATCAATCATGATTGGCAGCATATAAATCTCCTTTAGTCCAAAGTGATTCATTTACACGCTCCAGGAATGCTACTTCTACAAGGGGGTCATATCCTAAATAGTTCCCCAGGAAGATGTGATCGTTTTTAGTCCGGCGTATTTCCTTTTTAATCCCTTTCATGAGCAATCCTGTAAACAAAAGGTATGGAATGAAGATGACGTTTTTCTCCGTATGTGTCAAGTATTCCAAGGTCTCTGTAAAGCTTGGTGAGGCCCCCGTTAAATAGCAGGTCTTTACCTCAGATAATTGAGTTCTTCTATATATAAGATCAGCGATAGCATCTAAATCCCTCAAAACATCCGGATCGGTACTTCCCCGTCCAATTAAGACAGCAGCGGTAGATGAATTCATCGGCACAGCTTCCTCTATTTTCTTTATGACACTTTCTGCCATGTTATCGTGAACACCAATAGGACGACCATAATTCACCTTTATATGGGGATAGGCATCCCTGCATTTTGAAATTTCAACAGGGATATCCTTTTTGGCATGAACAGCAGTCAAAAGGAGGAGTGGGACGACTGATACGTGAGTTGCGCCTTTTTCAACGCATGTGCCAAATCCTTCTTGAATGGAAGGTGAGGCAAGTTCCAGAAAGCTTATTTCCTGGATATCCGCATCGACTTTATCCTGACACCTCTTAATAAAGGCAATCGCCTCTTCTCGAGCTTTTACAACACGGCTTCCATGGCAAACGTACAAGACTGCCCGCTTCATCTATAAAGCCTCGCTCATGACTATTTTCTTTTCAAACCATTGAATCTTTTCACGATACCGGACCACTTCACCAACGATGATCATACTTGGATTCTCTATTTTTTCTTCTTTCACAATCTCAATGATTGTATCCAGTGTACCTGTGACCGTTTTTTGTACTTCGGTTGTTCCCCAATGGATAAGAGCAACAGGTGTATCCCTGCACTTTCCGTATTGGATAAGTTTCTCCTTAATATATGGAAGGTTACTGACACCCATATAGATCGCAAGTGTATCAATTCCTTTAGACAGGCTTTCCCACTTTTCATCTTCCTGCTGATTGTTCTGTTTATGCCCCGTTACAAAGGCAACGCTTGAACTTGTGTCACGATGAGTGACAGGAATCCCTGCATAAGCAGCCGCCGCGATTCCTGACGTGATACCCGGGACGATTTCAAACGGAATCCCTTTTTTCGCACATGCTTCCGCTTCTTCTCCACCCCTTCCGAATATAAAGGGGTCTCCCCCCTTTAACCTCACCACCAGTTTTCCGCTGGAAGCGTAACGCACAAGAAAATGATTGATCGTATCTTGTTTCATCGTATGATAGTTTGGCAGTTTCCCGCAGTAGATTAAGTCTGCACCCTTCTTCGCATAAGAGAGGAGCTCTTTATTCACCAAGCGGTCATAAAGTATGACATCTGCTTTTTGTATCATTTTCAACGCTTTAACCGTAATCAATTCCGGATCTCCAGGACCTGCACCCACTAAATATACCTTTCCCATTGTTTCCCTCCTAAGATTTAATGATTGTTTCCTGTTCGTGCAGGACAAATCCTGCACCATTTCCACGAATTCTCTTTTTTTCATAAAGTGAGATGTCCACCACTTCCGGTTTCTTCAAAAAATACTTCTCAAGTTCGATTTCAACCAGGTCAAAAGCTTTCTCATCCGTGTCAGCTGCTATTACGACAATCGTGACAAAGTCCCGGGCAGTGACTTCAAATCGATACAAATTCATATTCATTGCCTCCTTACGCTTCCTGTAGCAGTTGATCCAATGATTCCTGAAGGGGAGCTGTACCGACACGGTTTATATAGTCAAAAAACGTTTCCCCCTGCTCTCTTGTTTGTTTGAAATGAATCAAGAGTTGCTTGACGACCTCGCCTAGATTGGAAGCTTCGACTTTCCCTTTTAACTTTTCATTTAACTTCCCGCCGTCCTGAAGGGTACCGCCTACGTAGATTTCAAATGCTTCAATCATTTTCTTATCTTTCGTCCTCATTTTGATTCCTTGTAGACCGATATCTGCAATTTGTCGCTGTCCGCATGAATTCGGGCAACCGACCATATGGATTCTGACTGGTACATCCAACGACAATTCCTGATCCAGTTGATTTGCGATTTGTCTCATCCGCTCCTTTGTCTCCACTAAAGCGAGATTGCAATATTCAATCCCTGTGCATGATACAGAATATCCGATGAAAGATAATGGACTAGTTGAAATCCGGTCAAAGATCTTTTCAGAGAGTAAAGCATCTACATGCTCATCCGGTATATTCGGTATGATGAGATTCTGAGAGTTACAGTTTCTGAGTTCACCATTTCCATATTTATTGGAAATCCTTGCGAGCTCATATACTTCATCTGAATTCAGTCTGCCAACAGGAACATTCAGTCCCACATAATTCAGACCTTCCTGTTTCTGAGGATGAACACCGTAGAAATATCCTGCGTTCCAGCCTTCTACTGCATTGGTTCCTGCCGGTGGAAGATCCACATATTCCAACAGCTTCTCTTTGAATTTCCCTGGTCCCCAGTCGGCCATTAAAAATTTCAAGCGGGCTAAATGCCGTTTCTCCCGATAACCGAAATCACGGAAAATGGTCGTAAGGGCAACCGTTACGTCTTTCACTTGATGAGGAAGAACAAATACATCCAATTCTTGTGCCAGAAGTGGCCTGGAAGACAACCCACCTCCGACCTTCAGGTGAAAACCGTTTTCCTCTTTCCCATCTATCTGCTTTTTCGCCGGAAGGAAAGAAACACAGTTGATTTCGGCATTCGCTGCATTGTTGACGTTCGCCGAGATCGACACTTTATATTTTCTCGGTAAATTTGAAAAATCTTCATTATGCTGGAAGAAATCATACACTTCCTTTACAACGGCTCTTGTATCGAAGAGTTCATCCGGATCGATTCCGGAAAGGGGGTTTCCGACGATATTCCGTGTGATATCCCCGCATGCCCCTGCAGAAGATAAACCGACTTTCTCCAGGCGTTTGAAGATATCAGGGATTTGTTCGATCTTCAACCAGTGGAACTGGATGGCCTGTCGGGTCGTGATGTCATAGACGTCCCTGCCGTATTCTTTACAAATGGCCGCAAGCTCCCGTGCCTGTTCATAGCTCAGTATGCCGGACGGGACGTTCACCCTCATCATGAAATACCCATCTTCTTTAGGTCTTTGCAGGTAAAGACCTGCCCATTTGAATTTATCCCACTCTTCTTTCGGGATGGATGCAAACCCGTTTTCTGCATAATATGGAATATCTTTGAAGATTGCCAATCCGTCTTTTTCCAGCTTCCATTTTTCTGTTTTATTGAGCTTCTCATTCGATTCCCATGATTTTGTATAAGCCATTATTTTCTCTCCTTATATAAGTTGTTTTTGTTTTAGTACGAGCAGTAAAGACTCGGCACATTCTTCCAGGGATTGCTTCTCTGTATTGAGAATGATCTCCGGGTTTTCCGGTTCTTCGTATGGGGCACTGATTCCCGTGAAGTGAGTGATTTCCTGATTACGGGCTTTTTTGTATAAGCCTTTGGGATCACGCTTTTCACATTCCTCTAAAGAACATTGTACAAACACTTCCAGAAATTCTTCCGGTCTTACTAATTTACGTACGAGATTCCGGTCTTCCCTGTAGGGCGAAATAAAGGCTGTGAGGACGATTTGACCGCTATCGATAAAAAGTTTAGACACTTCCCCGATCCGCCTGATATTTTCTTTGCGACCATCTTCATTGAAGCCTAAATCTTTATTCAATCCATGGCGGATATTGTCCCCATCAAGGACATACACCTGCTTTCCCTGTTGAAAAAGGGAAGCAGCCAATGCATTGGCTAAAGTTGATTTACCCGATGCCGATAACCCCGTGAACCACAGGATGAAACTTTGATGCCCATTATGTTTCCTTCTCTCCTGTTTCGTAATCGCTGTTTCATGCCATACGATGTTTTGTTGTTTTTCACTCAATCTATGCTCCTCCTCAAGACGATTGTTTTGATTCCTGTTTCAACCCATTAATTAAGACTTTAATCACTTCTGGTCGACTAAATGTGGAGGGAGGAACTTCTCCACTGCGGAGCATCCCTCTCACTTTTGTTCCTGAAAGGATGACGTGATGTTCATTTCCATGAGGACAGGTCTTCGTTGTCGCCATTCCTTCACATTTCTTACAATAGAAGCTATGTTCGAAGCGAAGAGGAATAATCCCGATATCTTCTTCGCTGAACTGATCAAAGATTTTTTGTGCATCATAAGTTCCGTAATAACTACCCACGCCTGCATGATCTCTTCCGACAATAAAATGAGTACATCCATAGTTTTTTCGAACTAATGCATGAAAGATGGCTTCCCTTGGTCCGGCATATCTCATGGCAGCAGGAAAGACTCCGAGAAATACACGGTCTTTCGGGTAATAGTTCTTTAATAAGACGTCATAGCTTTCCATACGAATATCTGCTGAAATATCGTCTGCTTTTGTTTCCCCGACTAATGGATTCAAAAATAGGGCATCCACGGTTTCCAACGCTGTTTTTTGAATGTACTCGTGTGCCCTGTGAACAGGGTTTCTAGTTTGGAAACCGACAATCGTTTTCCACCCCTTTTTGTTAAACCATTTACGCGTTTCAGCTGGATCAAATGTATACTCACTGAAAGGTTTTGCCTGTCTCTTTAGCAATGTGATCTTGCCTCCGACATACACGTCCCCCCGCTGGAATAATTTCTGTACGCCTGGATGATCCTTGTCGATCGTGCCGTATACAAGAAAGGCTTCTTTTTGTTTATCAGGTTCAAAAACATCCTCTATTTCAATAAGGCCATATGTTTCACCCTTATATACCAGCCTGCTCGTTATCCCTTTCTTCAAGTAACCTGCTTTATCTTTCTCAATTGGCAGGGTGATGGGAATGCTCCAAACACATCCATTCTTTAACCGCAATGATTCAACCACGTTCTGATAATCCTGTTCTGTCAAAAATCCATCGATTGGACTGTATGCCCCAATGGCAATGAGCTCCAAATCACTTAACGCGATTTCATCCAGCTGGATTTCTTGTTGAATGTCCTCAAATGGTGCTTGAGGTAAATAAGATTGAACCAATACTCCTCCGTGTGGCTGTAAACTCATGTAAAATATCCTCCTTAACATATTGTTTTAATCGGAATTAAGTTTATATTCCCCCTCCATCTTCGTGGACAGACCGTCTTTCCTCATTAATGACCCGCATAAGGGACAAGGCTCCCGCTGTGGCAATGATGACGCTGATAGGGACCACGATCGAATACAGGTCGCTATCGACCAAGAGTTTAACTAAAAAGTACGAAATACTGAGTGAAATCAGGGGAGAGACCACCCAGATTTTGACGATTTTTTTTACAATTTTCTTTTGCAGCATGTGCTTACCGTTTTTAGCTACACCTAAGCCTATGATGGAAGAGGACGTGACCTGTGTGAGAGGAATCGGTAATCCATACAGGGAGCTAACCATGACGAGAATGGCTCCTGTAGAAGATATCGTGATTCCTTCTGCTTTAGAGTACTGGGTAATTTTCTTTCCGTTGGTTTCGACAACTTTCTTTCCCAGCAATATCGCGCCAAGTGCCACAAATAAACCACCTATAAAGATACCCCGTGAAGGTGATAGCAGTCCCGCCCCCACCAATGGGCCGACAGCGTTTGCTACATTATTCATCCCTGCTGAGAAAGCTTCAAAGAACCCTGCGATGATCAGCAGGTAAGCAAGCCATCTTTTTTCAAAATGATACCCCCTCTTTTCCAGTCGCACTATACCTAAACCGAAAATCCATGTAATAAAGAACGCAATGACCGGGACAATCACCCAAAAAGACATGATTGTAACAAGTGACTTCACATAAAGAATCTGATAAGCTACGCCGACTCCTACAACCGCTCCTACCGTTACTTCACTCGTTGATAACGGAATTCCGATTACATTCGCCAAAAACAATGAAATCGTCGCAGACAACAAGATAATGATGACGATTTTAATTGACAATAGATTTTGAGGAATAATCCCTGAACTAATTGTCTTTACTACCTCTCCTCCTCCAAGGACCGCTCCACTCAGGACACCCGCGGCACAAATCCATAATGCTGTCCTGATGTTCTTTATCGCTCCCGCACCATATGCAACTCCCATTGATGCTGCCGCTCCACTGGCACCAATATTCATGGCGAAGAACAAACTAATGATCAGAGCCGTGATTTCAAGCAAAGAGTAACACCTGTGTTAATGAAGGCCACATTCTGTTTTCCCTTTTCCTTTCCATCTTCCGGAGCGGAGATCATTGATGTCGAAGGCAGGTGTTGTACAGTGAAAACAGCCTATACTCGGATACCCCTGGTCGTGAAGGGCATTATATGAAAGATTATGCTTATGGACGTATCGCCAAATTTCCTTCCAGGTCCAATGGATCAGTGGGCAAATTTTAACCGACTGAAATTTATCATCCTTATTAAGGAATTCAACATGACTTCTTGTCGGGGATTGTTCCCTTCTTAATCCCGATATCCATGCATTGCCTTTGGATAAGGTTTCTTTTAGGGGGTCAAGTTTTCGAATTTGACAGCATTGATTCGGATTTTTCTCCCAAAGTCTATCTCCATGTGCTTCTGCCTGTTCCTTGAGTGTCAGTTCAGGCTTTTTCATATGAATGGTCAGACCCGGATAGGCTTCCTTCACCTTTTCGATCGTTTCATAGGTCTCCTTGAAATGTACACCGGTATCCAGGAAAACAATGGCCGCCTGCGGTTGTACCTTGGATATGAGATCGATTAGTACAATCCCTTCAATTCCAAAACTGCATGCATATACCACGCTTTCACCATAATGATCATATGTCCACTTCAGAACATTCAACGCTCCTTTGTAAACAGGATCCACTTCAAATTTCACGGCTGGTTGTTTCCAAGTCCGATAGGTTAACATGATAAACCCCTTTCCCTGATGCTTATCCAAATAAAAAGAGACGATAACAAGATATAGTAGTCCCTTTATCTTTGTTATGCGCCTCTAGTTTGTCTAGTCAGCTTATTTAATTCGGACTTTTTCATTTTTCTCTAATTGAATGACTTTTCCATCTTGAACGATAATCGTGATCGAACCAAAACTCATGGTTTCGAGCATGGACTGGATCTTCTCTGCGACCACGTCAAACTGTGCTGGTTGGCTCTTTTCTTTTGTCACATGATACCCCCAATTTTTCATCTTATCCAGATCAATCATGCATAAAAAAACAACTTTCCATTTTGGAAAGTTGTTCAGGTAAGGTTACCTTATCTTCCAAAATGGCTTCACATTTTGCTGGAATTAGCACCTTACAATACGTAGGTTGCTGGGCTTCACAGGGCCAGATCCCTCCACCACTCTGGATAAGAGTTATTCATTTTAATATTCTAAATAATATCATAATTCACGAAGAAGTCAACCCGAGTTTTTCGATCGGATTTATGTCTTTTGACTCATTTTTGGAAAAACTACTTCTCTCTATGTTTATTCAATCGGGGTGGAATCTACGACATATTTCTAGAAAGCTATGTTTTATTTAATTCTGCTGTTTTTTCTCTGAAACTAATAAAACGCTTTAAAGATTACTTTCCCTTCAAGTACTTTTTTCTCTGCTTGATTGATTGCGAAAATGTTAAAATGAAAGGTCTCTGCCATTTTTTTCGCCATTACTGCCCGTAATGTAATCACATCATGCAACATGACCATCCCTTTAAAACGTACCGAGTACTCTTTGATAAACCCTTCTTCATAGTGGAGGCTGAAGAGTTTGGACACATTTCCCATCGTCCACATGCCATGAGCGATGATGCCTGGAAGGCCAAGTTTCAAGGCTTCATCATCGATGGTATGAATGGGGTTAAAATCGCCGGAAGCTCCTGCGTATTTGATCAGATCCATTCTAGTTACCGGTGCCAATTCTACCGGGGGAAGTGTACCACCTATTTCGATCGATTGAAGTGTTGTCATGTACTCAACCTCTTTCTAACTTCTTCTGTGATAATGACAATTGCTTGGGAAGTGAAGATCCTCTTTCCCCTTAAGTCTTCACCCACGTCTTCAATGACAAGGAAACCGAGTTTCCCTCCCGTGCCATCGCGTTCATAATAGTCTTTAATTTCCGTGAAACATTGAATACTTTCCCCAACCTTCAATGGTCTTTCATAATGAAAGGATTGCTCCCCGTGAATCAAGCCAACATTGGGTAAATGAAAACCTTCGATCGTTCCATAGTCGAACACTCTTGGAAAGGTGGGTGGTGCAATGTTTCCCCCATATGAGGAGTGTTTTCCTGCCATTTCATCCACATAAATGGGATGGGGGTCGCCAATGGCTTCCGCAAATTTCCGAACCGCTCCTTTTTCTACGGAATTTTCGACAGGAGTAGACCGCTTACCGATATATGATTGAAACATATCCTGCACCTCTTTCTCTTTTTTTAGCTTTTCGGTCCCCCTGAAACGTATAGGACTTGACCATTGACAAAAGATGAACGTTCATCTGCAAAAAATGCCACGGCATTCGCTATATCTTCGGGCTGCCCGCATCTCCCAACGGGAATACCTGGAAGACTCGCTTCGATTAATTGCTCGAATGGAATTCCAATTCGTTTCGCTGTCTCTTTCGTCATATCGGTTTCGATAAAACCCGGTGCTACTGCATTCGTCGTAATCCCGAAAGGACCAAGTTCTATGGCAAGGGTCTTCGTTAATCCCTGAAGACCTGCTTTCGCTGTAGCGTAGTTGGCCTGGCCACGATTTCCAAGTGCTGAGGTGGATGAGATATTGATGATACGTCCATACTTTTCTTTTACCATGTATGTTTGAGCCGCCTTCGCTACATTGAATGAACCGTTTAAATGCACATCCATGACCGCCTGCCAATCAGGCTCGGTCATTTTGAATAAAAGATTATCCCTGATGACACCTGCATTGTTGACGACAATATCAAGGGATCCAAATGATTCATATACTTCCTTCATCGCATTTTCCACTTCCTGAGATTCCACTACATTTGCTACTTTTGTATATAATTCAAACTGCTTTAATTCTTCAGCTGCTTCTTGCAATGCCTCACCATTTACATCGATGACAGCAACCTTTGCTCCTTCTTCAGCAAAAAGTCTCGCAATTGCTTTACCGATTCCTCTGCTTCCACCCGTTATCAATGCCACTTTACCTGCGAATCTCTCTCCCATCACTTCTGCCTCCTTATCCAATTATACAAATTGCCCCAGTTTCACATGACCTTTTAATAAATTCCTTGAGATGATCAGTTTCTGGATTTCATCGGTCCCATCATAAATGCGCCATAACCTTGCCTCCCGATACCAGCGTTCAATGGGTAGCTCTCTTGTATAGCCCATCCCCCCGTGAATTTGGAGGACACGATCAACGACTCGGTTACCCATATTGGATCCATAAAGTTTTGCAATGGACGCAACATGGCGATTATCCTCCCCCTTATCCAGAGTGAATGCTGCATTTAATACGAGCCATCGTGCCGCTTCAATTTCCACGGCGGAATCAGCAATCTGCCATTGAATCGCCTGTCGATCCGCAATAGGCTTTCCAAAGGTCTCCCTCTCTTTAGAATAATCAATGGCCATTTGAAGAAGACGTTCTGCTGCCCCGACCGCCTGGGCACCTACGATCCAGCGGGCAAAGCCGATCCATTCCAAGCCCAGATCGTAGCCGCCTCCGATTTCACCCAAAATATTCTCTTCCGGAACTTTTACATCATCAAAGAAAAGACTTGCCGGTCCCCATTCCCCCATTGTGTGGATATATTCAGACGTCCACCCCATGCTTCGATCCGCTATGAAGCATGTGACTCCTTCACGACCGGTACGACGATGTTTTTCTTTATCCGTCACGGCCATGACCATCACAAAATCTGCTTCATTTCCACCGGTGATGAACGTTTTCTCTCCATTTAAGATCCATTCGTTTCCTTCTTTCACGGCTGTAGTCCGGATATTACGGGTATCGGATCCTGCACCGGGTTCTGTCATGGCAAAACATGATTTCTTGTCTCCATTAATTGTCGGTATCAAATAGTTTTTCTTCTGTTCTTCGTTGGCATAATAAAGAATGTTATCGGCATACCCGCCAAAGGAGAATGGTACAAAGGTCTTGGAGATTTCCATATAGACGATCGCCATCATCATTTGACCAAGATCCGCCCCTCCGTATTCCTCCGGAGTGTTGATGCCCCAGAATCCGGCATCTCTCGCCTTCATTTGCAACTCTTTCCTTTTTTCTGGAGGGAGACTGGGCTTTCCTTCCCTTTCATTTCGTAGCACTTCATTCTCTAAAGGAATCAATTCTTTCTCTACAAATCGACGAATGGTTTTTTGAATCATCCTTTGTTCATCAGATAAGCGTAAGTTCATCTTTCTTCCCCCTTTTTTATGAAATTAAGGTTGCAGGATCACTTTTCCTACCGTTTGCCTTCCCTGCATGAGGGAGTGAACCTTGGCTGCTTCCTCCAGTGGAAACACGTGCCCGACTGTGACCTTTAAATCGCCAATTGCCACATATTGAAAGATTTCGTTAAGGATTTTCTTGGTCAACTCGGAATTTCTCATCAGAGGAGGAAGAAAGAAACCGGTAACCGACTGATTCTTGGCCATTAATGAAGATGGATAGAATCTGCTTTGCTCTCCGCTTGCTACACCATAAATGATCATTCTCCCGAAATGGGCGAGACATTTTAATGTTTTATAGAAAATGTCACCACCTGCCATCTCCAATGCGAGATCCACACCATTTCCACTTGTAGCATCTAATACTTTTTTCTCCCATTCATCCTCTGAATAGTTAACTAATACATCTGCCCCCATTTCTTTTGCAAGAAGAAGTTTATTTTCTGTACTGGCAGTGGCGATCACTTTACCGGCACCGAATCGTTTTGCTAGTTGAACCGCAAGCAGCCCGACACCACCTGCAGCAGCGTGAATGAGGACGGTTTCACCCTGTTGTAATCTTCCCAGTGTTTTCAAAATATGATACGCACTCAAACCCTGTACGGGTATTGCGGCCACTATTTTGAAATCCAAGCCATAAGGAATGGGGATGATTGATCGTTCATCTGTCAGTGCAAATTCTGCATACCCTCCTGAATCCATCATGGCTACTACCCTATCTCCTTTTTTGACTCTTTTCACACCTTCCCCGACTTCGCTTACAATGCCGGATACTTCGGCACCGGGGATGTATGGG
This sequence comes from Rossellomorea arthrocnemi, assembly GCF_904424705.1. Taxonomy (GTDB): domain Bacteria; phylum Bacillota; class Bacilli; order Bacillales; family Bacillaceae_B; genus Rossellomorea; species Rossellomorea arthrocnemi. The sequence goes on from NZ_CAJGBF010000008.1 coordinate 55,907, forward strand.
AGACGTGTCTTTACGACATATTGCCCTTCGCGCCTGGCAGTGTCCGCATAATTGACAGCAGATGCATGCACCTGGATCAATACCTCTCTCCCTTGGGGTAAAGGAATGTCAATATCTACATTCTCCAACACATCGGGACCACCGAACTCCTTAAATTGAATCGCTTTCATCTCTATTCCTCCTAATTCCCCGAAAAAGATGGGGTTCTTTTTTCTTTAAACGCTGAAACTCCTTCTAAATGATCTTCCGTTGAAATCATCAGAGTTTGAGTGATTCTTTCCTGTTCCAGTATTTCATCCAGGGAGGTAGTGAATGAACGATCAATCATTTTTTTCATCATTCCGTATGCTTTGCTTGGACCGGTAGCTAAATGAGAAGCAAACACCTTTGTTTCTTCCTCTAATCTATCAGCCGGTACTAGTCTATTGATCACGCCTAATTCATACATCCTCCGGGCAGACACAGATTCTCCTGTAAAAAAGAACTCCTTCGCAAGATGAGGACCGATCAACCGTGGGAGAAAATACGAACCCCCTCCATCAGAAATGAGCCCTACTTTAGAAAAGCTCATTGCAAATTGACTGCTCTCCGATGCAATGAGCACATCACAGGCCAGGGCTAAATTAAATCCGGCACCTGCGGCGAAACCATGGACGGTAGCAATGACCGGCTTTTCTATTTCCTTGATGGCTTTGATACATGAATTTAGTATTCCGATATGTTCATAGACTTGGGCTGGAGTCGCACTTCCCATCGTTTTCACGTCGCCACCGGCGGAGAATGACCTTCCAGCACCGCGGATCACGATCGCCCTGATTTCCTGATTGCGTTCAGCCTCTTCCAGCGCTGTAATCATTCCATTAAGCATGCCCTCATCAAAGGAGTTTAAGCTGTCTGGTCTATTTAAGGTTACATTCAACACCCGGTCATTCTTTTCGACTAATAGTGATTGCATCGTATTCATCCCCTTCTTTATTCCCTGAAATCAAATGCTGTCTGATTTCCAAGGGTAATTAATGATTGTGCAAACCGATCAAACTCAGAAAATCGGGCATCGCTTGTCTGCCCCGTCTTAAAACGGTAATAGATTTGCTGCACGATGACCGCCAGCTTAAAATAGGCAAAAGACAAATAGAAATGAATATGGTTCACGTCCCTTCCGCTTCTTGTGGCATATTCATCAATGAATTGTCTTCTGCTAAAAAAACCGTCCATTATTGTCACTGGAGGCTTCCCTAGTCCGTTTTTCAACAATTCAGGATCATCTTGTTGGATCCAATACCCCATGGCAACACCCAAATCTGCAAGAGGGTCCCCGACAGTCGCCATCTCCCAGTCAAATAATCCCACCATCGATGTCAGGTCTTCTGAAAACATCGCATTGTTTAATTTAAAGTCATAATGAATGAATGTAGATTCCGCATTTTCAGGGACGTTTTTGATCAACCACTGTGTCAGTTTCCCTACTTCACGAATCTCTCTCGTTTTGGCACGTTCATAACGGTTGATCCACCCGTGAACCTGTCTCTCCATAAAGTGTTCGGGTTTACTGATTTTATGAAGTGCTGTTTTCGTGTGATCAAGGGAATGAAGCTCAACCAATTTTGATACCATTTCTTCCGAGATTTTTTTGCATACCTCTGGTGTGACATCTAGATGCGGGGGGAAAGATGTATCAAATACTTCACCCCTTTTTCGTTCCATGATAAAGAATGGGCTTCCGACAATCTCTTCATCATCAGAGAATACGTATGGTTTTGGCATAACCTCAAACACAGGATGGATCTCTGAAAGGATTCTGAATTCTCTTTTCATATCATGTGCCTTGGGTGCGACCGGCCCTAAAGGGGGACGCCTCAAAACCCCTTCCCATTTCCCCATTGAAAGCAAATACGTAAGATTTGAATGTCCCGCAGAAAACTGTTTAATGCTCAACTCTTCGTGTTGCAGATAAGAAAAGTGCTCTATCAGGAAGTTCTTTAATTTGGCTTCATTTAATTCTTCTCCTTTTCGGACCGAAACCGTTTCATATTCCACCCGTTCCGTCATCTTATCCCTCCCAGATTCAAGAATATTCAGTTTTCTTTGAACAAAAATGAATGTTTAACTGCTTTTTTAACAAGTCAGGGATTACTTTACTACGCTGTTCCTGGAAATCAAAGTAAACAATCACCGCATTCCCTCGTGCAATCAAATGATGAGTTTCCGCACATAAAATATCATGCTCTAACTGAAAGCTTTTTGTTCCGACCCTGGAGATATAAGTGGTGATCTCCAGTTCTTGATTGAAATAACCTTGTGATACGAAATCACATTTGGTGGAAGCTAAAATAAAACGCCAATCCTTCACATCCATGTCGAATCCGATTGTTTGAAAGAATTTAATTCGTGCTTCCTCTAAATAGACAAAGTAAGTGGTATTGTTTATATGCCCCAACGCGTCTGTTTCACAGAATCTACTCTTTACCGTGATGGTTTCCAAGTAACCGCCTTCCTTCCCATATTATACTAACCGGTCGGTATGTGCAGAGTAGAGGAAAAGATGAAACGGCTTTCCCTCTACTCTGATTCAATCCCTTTTAAAACCATATCGACAAATGTACCTGCTATTTCTTTATCAGATTTCGCACCACCCGGCTTATACCATTGATAACTCCAGTTCATCATACCGAGTATACCAAAGGCTACAACGGAAACGTCAAAGTCGTTTCGGAAATCCCCGGACTTTCTTCCTTCTTTCAAGAGCTTTTCAATATTAAAGCGGTACATATCCCGTTTGGGTTCGATTTGATCCAGGCTCTCATTGCTCAAGTGTCTCATCTCTCTGAAAAACACTTTGGCACTTGCTCCCTGCTCATTGATGTCCACAATGGAAAGATGAATGATGTCAAAAAGTTTCTCACGGAAACATTTGCTGTCATCTTCTAGAATCTTTTCCTGTTTGGCCAATAAGCCATCTATATATCGCACATGAATTTCCTTTAAAAGCTCTTCTTTACTGGAAAAATAGTAATAGAATGTTCCTTTCGTCACCCCAATTGATTCGACGATGTCCTGAATGGAAGTGACGGTAAAACCTTTTTCATCAAACAACTGCACTGCTTGTTCTGTCATTTTTTCTTTCATATGATGTCCCCTCAATCTGCCAATATCAACTGAATTATATCACATTTTCCCGGAGGGCCCTTCTTAAAATCTTCCCTACACTGGTCTTTGGGAGTTCATCCCGAAATTCGATGATCCTTGGGACCTTGAATGAAGACATATTCCCATGGCAAAACCTAACCAATTCTTGTTCTGTCACCTTTTCACCTGCTTTTTGCACGATTATCGCCTTCACCGTTTCTCCCCGATATGAGTCAGGTACCCCGATCACGACAGCTTCCTGTACGCTTGGATGTTCATAGATGACTTCTTCCACTTCCCGGGGATACACATTATACCCTGAAGCAATGATCATATCTTTCTTGCGGTCCACAATCGATACATACCCTTCATCGTCCATCCGGGCAATGTCTCCTGTATAAAGCCACCCATCTCGAAGCGCATTGGAGGTTTCTTCAGGTAAATTCCAGTAGCCTTTCATGACCTGGGGACCTTTGATAATCAGTTCTCCTATGTCTCCGGTAGATACTTCCTTCATACCAGTAGCCAGATCGACTACCTTATAATCTGTAGATGGAAGGCCGATTCCGACCGTTCCAGGCTTCCTCTCTGCAAAGGCGGGATTACAATGGGTCGTCGGAGAGGCTTCTGACAAACCATACCCTTCCAATATCTTTGCTCCTGTTTTCTTCTCGAACTGATTTAATAGCTCAACAGGCATGGGGGCACTTCCGCTATTGCATATCTTGATTGAATCAATCCCGTACTCTTCGGCATCAGGGTGATTGGTAATCGCCACATACATGGTCGGCACTCCCGGAAACAGTGTAGGTTTCTCCTTCTTAATCGTCGTTAATACTTCTGAGAGTTCAAAACGAGGCAGAAGGATCATTTCATTCGCTGAATAGATGGAAAAATTCATGCATGAATTCATTCCAAATACGTGAAAGAAGGGGATCACACTCAGACTTCTTTCTTCCCCTGTTTGAATGCTATCTTTGAAAAAGCTCTGACTTTGCATGACATTTGAAAGGATATTGCTGTGTGTAAGCATCACACCCTTTGACACGCCGGTTGTTCCACCTGTGTATTGAAGGACGGCCACATCTTCTGGTTCTATTGAAATGTGAGAAACCCCTTCGCCACCCACTTTTAAAAATTCATTAAAATTGTAGTCAGACAAGGCGTTTTCACTTTGGAAGCTGACTACGATGATCGTATTCACCTTTGTTTCTTTCTGAATGGATTTAATGATCGGATAAAAGCGGTCTAAAACTACGATGGTCCCTGCTCCGGAGTCATTAAGTAAATGGATGAGTTCCCTTTCAACGGACATCGGATTCACCTGTGTGACAATCCCACCAACGGTAAGGATTCCATAATACGAAATGATATATTGTGGACAGTTAGGCAGCATGATGGCGACCCGGTCCCCTTTCTTCGTCCCGGTTTGTTGAAGTGAAGCAGAAAACAATGTAACAGCTTCTTGGAGTTCTCTATATGTCATGCGGTTTTGATAGAAGCTTATACAGGGATGTGCCGGATACGTTGAAGCGATTTGTCGGAGCATATCAGGTAATGAGAAATCAATTGCCGGTACTTCAGTTTCAAACGATTCAGGATAATGAGCGTGCCATGATTTAGTTGTCACAAAATCATTCCTTCCGTTTTTGATTATTCAGATGCCACTGTAAGGTCCCTAATAGATCAACCCACCACCATCTACTGATAATGTGGCTCCCGTGATAAAGGATGCTTCATCCGAAACCAGAAACAAGATCGCAGATGCCACTTCATCCGGGCTCCCAATCCTCTTGAGGGCATTTGCCTGAGAAATAACTGACCATTTCCTTTCATCCTTCTTCCACCCCTCAATGATATTCGTATCGATAATACCAGGAGCTACAGCATTCACCCGGATACGATCCTTTCCATATTCCAAAGCGGCGTTTTGCGTCAACAAGACCACTCCGCCTTTTGCCGCATTATAGGCTGATACGTACTTTCTCCCTTTTAACCCAAGAAGACTCGAGACGTTCACGATAACTCCCCCCTTCTTCATCAGTTCCGGTACGCTATATTTCATTCCAAGGAATATGCTCTTTAAGTTGGTATCAAGGACATCATCCCATTCCGTCTCTTCTAAATCGACACCCCTGACTTCCGACTGTCCAATCCCTGCATTATTAACCAGGATATCAAGACTTCCGAAATGCTCGACGGTTTTATGTACGAGCCTTTGTATGCTTTCACTTTCTCTCACATTCGTCTTCATATACAATGCCTGCCCATTTTGTTCCTCAATGAGCCTTACTGTTTCTTCCCCATTCGCTTCATCCATATCTGCCACGACCACGGCAGCACCTTCTTCAGAAAATCTTAGAGCTGTCGCACGTCCGATTCCACCGCCTCCTCCGGTAATGATGGAAACCCTTCCCGCGAGTCTCATAATCCATCACTCTCTCTTCCTAGCTCTCTACCGGAGAAGCTTTTTGATATTTTTCCAGCTCTAATTTAGCCAATTGGGCACGGTGCACTTCATCAGGTCCATCGGCAAGTCGTAATGTACGGGCATTCGCCCATTGCGCCGCCATGGAATGATCACCTGATACTCCGGCAGCCCCAAATGCCTGAATCGCCCTGTCTATGACACGTAATGCCATGGAAGGCGCCACTACCTTGATCATCGCGATTTCCTGTTTGGCCAATTTATTCCCCCGGGTGTCCATCATATAAGCAGCTTTCATGGTCAGAAGGCGAGCCTGTTCAATTTCGATTCTAGAATCCGCGATCCATTCTTTTACAACGCCTTGACTTGAGAGCGTATTCCCAAATGCTTCCCTGCTTTGAACACGCTTACATAATTCTTCAAGTGCTCTTTCCGCTGCCCCGATCAAACGCATGCAATGGTGGATCCTGCCTGGACCTAATCGCCCTTGAGCAATGGCAAAACCTTTCCCTTCTGCCCAGATCATATTCTCTAAGGGCACCCGGACATCGGTAAAGGTGATTTCTCCATGCCCATGGGGAGCGTGATCGTATCCAAAGACCGGAAGCATCCGTTCGATTTTCACACCATCTGCGTCCAAAGGTACGATGATCATGGATTGCTGTTCATGGCGTCCTGCATCAGGGTCTGTTTTCCCCATTAAGATAGAGAAGCTGCACCGTGGATCACCTGCGCCGGAAGACCACCATTTCCTGGCATTGATAACGTATTCATCCCCGTCACTATCGATGCTTGCCTTGATATTTGTAGCATCGGATGAAGCGACTTCCGGCTCCGTCATCGAGAAACAGGAGCGGATCTCACCATTCAGGAGGGGGATCAGGTATCGCTCCTTTTGGGCAGGGGTGCCGTAACGCTCTAACACTTCCATATTTCCGGTATCCGGAGCGTTGCAGTTGAACACTTCCGGACCGATTAAAGACCTGCCCATGATTTCGCAAAGCGGTGCATATTCCACATTACTTAATCCTGCCCCATACTCACTGTCTGGTAGAAATAAGTTCCATAACCCTTGTTTTCTTGCTTCGGTTTTTAATTCTTCCATGATGGGCGGGACCGAACTCCATCGGGTGTCCTGCCTGTTTAATTGCTGTTCGTAAAGGGATTCATTCGGGTATACGAACTCTTCCATGAAGCGGGAGAGTTTATTTTGATATTCTTGTACTTTTGGAGAATAGGAGAACTCCATGACATCCATCCTTCCTTAGGGAGAATAATTTGGTTACATCGCCGATGAGCCGCCATCCACCACAAGGACTGAGCCTGTTACAAAATCAGATGCACGGGAAGCAAGGTATAGAGCCGCTCCCTTTAAATCATCTTCGCTGCCCAATCGATTTAAAGGTGTACCTTCTAAAATCGCTTCCCCTGCATGGGAAAGGATTCCCTTTGACATTTTTGTTGGAAAAAAGCCTGGTGCGATCGCGTTTACATTGATCCCCCGAGATCCCCATTTCACAGCCAGATCTTTCGTGAAATTGATGACAGCTGCTTTACTTGTACTATAACCAATGGCATCCATATACCTTGGGTCCGTACCTTGAAGTCCTGCTACGGACGCGATGTTGATGATTTTCCCGTCCTGTTGTGCAAGCATCAGCTTTCCCACGGCCTGTGACATAATGAAGGTTCCATTCACATTTACGTTGATGACTTTATGCCAAGCCTCAAGAGGCATTTCCTCTGCAGGTGCCCCCCACGAAGCTCCACTATTATTCACCAAAATATCAATGCGCCCAAACGCTTTTTTGGTTTTATCCACAACCCTCTCGACATCTTCCGGATTTGTGACATCACATTGAAAGGAAAGAGCTTGAACACCCATCCCCTCTAAATCATTTTTTACTTCATCACATGCTTCTACATTTCTTGAGCAGACCACCACATTTGCTCCTGCTTCAGCAAATCCGGTGGCGATCTGCTTCCCAAGACCCCTGCCTCCACCTGTCACCAGTGCCACCTTTCCAGATAGATCAAACAAGTCAATTACATTCATATTCCTGCCTCCCGTTTCATACAGTCTCCACACACCAAAATACTAACCGGTCGGTATGTTAATTCTATAGTAAAGAATATAATCAGAATTTTCAATCATAAACACTTAAAGAACTGTCGCTTTTTTGGTTGAACTATAAAAAAACTGGCTCATAGTACTATGAGCCAGCCCGATATTTAAGCTTCCGTTTCAATTATATCTTTATTGTAGGTCCCGGTATCCAGTTCTCCCGTTACTTTACTCGTAATGATACCCGATGTCATCGCACCACTCACATTAACAGCTGTCCGCCCCATGTCGATTAAAGGTTCTATCGAAATTAAAAGACCCGCTAACGCCACTGGCAGATCCATGGCAGATAGGACGAGGATAGCGGCAAATGTTGCACCACCACCAACTCCGGCAACACCGAAGGAACTGATGGCAACTACAACAATCAGTGTGAAAATAAAGGAAGGAGTAAACGGATTGATCCCAACCGTTGGGGCAATCATCACCGCAAGCATGGCAGGATATACACCGGCACATCCATTTTGTCCGATGGATAATCCAAATGAACCGGAGAAGTTGGCTATTCCTTCTGACACTCCCAATTTATTCTTTTGAGTATGAATATTAAGGGGTAATGTTCCGGCACTGGATCTTGACGTAAAGGCGAACGCTAATACAGGAAAAGCTTTTTTCATATAGGTAACAGGATTCAGGCCGGTAAGTGTAAGCATGATTAAATGGATCAAGAACATGATGATCAATGCGATATAGGAGGCTCCTACAAATTCACCCAGCTTCATAATGGCATCGAAGTCACTCAGTGCAACTGTCTTTGCCATAATGGCAAGCACTCCGAATGGCGTCAGCCTCAAAACAAGGGTCACGATTCTCATAACGACTGCATAGATGGAATCCACGATTTTTTTGAAAAATTCCGCCGCTTCAGGTTCCTTACGCTGAACCCCTAAATAGGCAATGCCAATGAAGGCTGCAAAAATCACTACAGCTATGGTGGACGTGGCTCTTTCTCCGGTCAAATCAAGGAAAGGATTCTGAGGCAGGAGTTCCAGGATTTTTTGGGGATAACTTTGACCTTCTAAAGCCGCTGCCCTTTCCTCTAATTGGACACCCCTTGCCGCTTCGGCATTCCCTTGATCAATTTGGATCGCTTCCAGATCAAATGCTGCGGTTGTCGCAATTCCGACTGCAGCTGCAACAGCTGTCGTACCGACGAGCAATCCGATAATCAACACAGAAATTTTCCCAAGATTAGAAGATTGTTTCAATTTAGTAAAAGCTGAAAGGATCGACACAAACACCAGGGGCATGACAATCATTTGAAGTAGCTTAATATAACCGGTTCCAACAATATTGAACCATTCAATCGATTGGGTGACACTTTCATCACCTGCCTCATACACCCACTGTAAACCGAGACCGAATACAATTCCCAGCCCCAGGGCCGCAAACACACGTTTTGAAAACGAAACATTTTTTCTTTGCATATGAAATAGTACACCAATGAGAACAAGAAACACCAAAATGTTCAATAAAACAAACCAGACATTCATTCTGAACCCTCCCTCTTATTGGTTGTAATGATACAAGTTAGACCGGGGTCTACTGTATAGTATGATTGGGGAGGGCAAGATATGTTGCTTTGTCCGATCAATTTCGAATTAAAATGATTTTATCAGACTATCCTGTACCACTTGAAAGAGAGAATGAGACTGCTCCGGCTGTTTTGAAATCGCAGAGATGACAGCCACACCGTCTGAACCTGCTTCGATTACTTTATTGACATTGCCCGCATGGATTCCACCGATACCGACCAACGGGAGACGGATTCCCATTGCTCTTATGGATTCGATCACATTTGGACCCTGGACGATTCTGCAATCATTTTTTGTTGTGGTATGAAACATGGGTCCCACACCAAGATAATCGGCACCTGACTCTGATGCAAGCTGAGCTTCCTTTACATTATGGGCAGAGACCCCAATTATTTTATCACCTATTTTTTTCCGTACCACCTCGACTGATTCGTCCTCCTGACCTATATGTACACCATCTGCATTTAATGACAAAGCAAGCTCAACATCATCATTTATGATAAAAGGAACATTGTGCTTTTGACACAATTGTTGGAGTTCAAGGGCCATCTTCACCAAGGGCTTCCCTTTCAAACCATGGCTCCCTTTTTCACGAAATTGGAACATGGTAATACCACCTGCGAGGGCCTTTTCCAATACAAGAGCAGGGTGCTCATTGCAATTTTGACTGCCCATCACAAAGTACAATTGTAAGGATTCTTTAAGATTCATATTTTCATACCTGCATGATAAGCCCAATGATTCGTTGGTCCGTGTCCGTTCCCAATCCCAAGTGAATGTGTTATTGCTGCTGTTATAAATTGCTTGGCAGTATGAACTGAATCATAGACGGTGTGTCCTTTTGACAGTTCTGCCGCGATGACCGCAGAGAACGTACAGCCAGTTCCATGAGTATGGGGCGTCGAAACTCTTGGGCTCTTAAACTCATGAAATCTTGTACCGTCATAGAGTAAGTCAGTGGCATACAAGGATTGTGACCGGGATTCATGTCCCCCTTTTATCACAACATGTTTTGCCCCCATCTTTAAGAGGTCTTCCGCAGCTTTCTGACAATCGTCTTTATTCCGTATCTCTCTATCCGTCAACGCTTCAGCTTCTGGTATATTGGGAGTGATGACGTAAGCAAGGGGGATTAAGCAATCGATTAACGTTTGAACAGCCTTTTCTTCCAGTAAAGAAGCCCCCCCTTTTGCAATCATCACAGGGTCCACCACCAGCTTTCCCCACCTTGATGTGGTTAGGAATTCCGCAACAGTCGAAATAATTTCTGCATTCACCAACATACCGGTTTTAATAGCCTCTGGCGTTAAATCATCGGCTATAGAGGTCAGTTGTTCATAGACTTCCATTGCGGACATCGGGAAAACCCCCTGCACTCCTTTTGTATTTTGTGCTGTTATGGCTGTAATGGCAGACATCCCATAAACATTTAATTCCTGAAAGGTTTTTAAGTCTGCTTGAATTCCGGCACCTCCACCACTATCCGAACCTGCAATTGTCAACGCTTTTTGAACCATATCCTGCCCCTCCTTATATTAACCAAAATAACGGTGATAAATTGATTTTGCTTCCTTTATCTCTTTCGTTCCATGAACGAGTGCACGCCCATCAGAGAATAAAACGATCCTGAGGAAATCTACCTTAAACGAAATCAAATAGGGGTTCCTTTCCACTTGCATTCCTTGATTCTCAAGTGTTGTGGCTACACCCAAGAGATTAACAGAGTGACTTGACGCAGGTCGTATTTGAACTGAATCCCGACCACAAAGGACTGCCGTTTTTGTTTGATTCTCGTATTTAAGACTCGGATAAATCTTGTGATCCCCACATGAAGGGCATTCATCCCTTTTCAGTCTTGCCACGTCCAATGATGTATGTTCATTTTTCCATAAATCAAAGGAGACCACCCTATGACTAAGAGATTCATAGTCTTCTACCAAAATCTTTAATGCTTCCGTCGTTTGATAGGATACCACCTGTGAGACGGCAGGACTGATGATCCCAGCTGTATCACAGGTCAAGCCCCCTATGGGAACTTCATCGAGTAGACATTGAAGACACGGTGTGACCCCTGGGAGAATAGTGAATGAAATACCATAACTCCCTACACATGCTCCATAGATCCAGGGAATGGAATGTTTTTGAGAAACATCATTTATGATCATTCTCGTTTCAAAGTTATCGGTAGCGTCTATAATCAGATCCACTCCCAATGCCATGTTTACTAACTCTTCTGGCATGATATCCAGTATATGAGCTTCTATTTCAACCGTTGAATTTATCTCTTGAAGTCTTCTTTTGGCAGCTATTGCCTTCGGAATACGCCCTATCGCATCTTGCTCATTGTACAACTGCTGTCGCTGCAGATTACTCCATTCCACGTAATCACGATCCACAATCGTCAGCTTTCCGATACCGGCACGAACCAGGGCTTCTGCGTTCCCCGTTCCTAATGCGCCTGCGCCGATTACGAGTACATGCTTATCTCTTATTCTTTGCTGTCCCTCTGTTCCTATAGGAGAAAACAACTTTTGCCTTGAGTATCTTTCTCCAGTCAAACACTCATCCCCTCCATTGGGCTACTCGCCGCTGCGTAACGCTTTTTTGGAATTCTTCCTGCTTCATATCCAAAACGCCCTCCCTCAATGGCAAGCCTCATGGCATTGGCCATTTTAACAGGATCTTTCGCAGATGAAACCGCTGTATTCAGTAACACGGCATCTGCACCGAGCTCCATGGCAAATGCCGCATCCGCAGGAGAACCAATACCCGCGTCAACGATGACCGGTACCTTGGCCTGCTCGATAATGAAGCTCAGATTTACAGGGTTCACAATGCCCTGCCCGGATCCTATCGGAGATGCACCGGGCATGATGGCATGTGCACCCAATTCCTCCAATTTTCTGGCAAGGACCACATCATCGGATGTATAAGGAAGCACCGTAAATCCATCTTTTATCAATTCTTCCGTTGCTTTCAAGGTTTCGACGGGGTCGGGCAATAATGTTTTATCACAGCCGATCACTTCCACTTTAATCATGTCACAAAGTCCTGATGCCCTTGCTAATTGTGCATGCCGAACGGCTTCGCCGGCAGTTTTTGCTCCTGCCGTATTTGGTAATAGTGAAAAGCTCTCTAAATCCAGTTTTTCGAGAAAATTAGGTTGGCTGGGTTCGAATATATTCATGCGTCTTACCGTGAACGTAAGAATCTCCGCACCAGAAACTTCGACAGCTTTCTTCTGAATCTCAAAATCAGGATATTTACCAGTGCCTAACAATAATCTTGAATGGAATGAATAGTTTCCGATTTTCAACATCTCAACCGCCTCCTACAAATTGGACCAGTTCAATGGTATCCCCATCTAGAACTGTGGTCTTTACATGATCTTCTCTTCTTAAAATGACTTGATTCCGTTCAACCATAATCGTTCGATTTTCCAGCTTAAAATGATGAATGAGATCTTTTATCGTCAAAATTGTTTCCGGTACTGTCAGCTGCTGACCATTTATCCGTAAGTCCACTTTCAAAAACTCCCCACGTATGAATGTAGTTGATGATTCTCTTTTCCTTCAATAAGATCGGCAACGAGGACTCCCGTAATGGGGGCAAGAAGGATACCATTACGGTAATGCCCAGTTGCAATGGAAAGTCCCTCCCATATACCACTCCTCCCTATTCTAGGAAGTCCTTTTTGGTTCTGAGGACGAATACCTGCCCATGCTCTTTCCCAATGGGCGTAGGAAAGCTCCGGCAGTATACTTGTAGCCCTATTCATTAAATCCATCAGCCCGCCTGCGGAAATGGTTTCATCAAAGGTGTTGGGTTGCTCTGTTGCCCCTATCAAAAGCCGACCACCGGGCTTTGGCACGATGTAACACCCTTCAGTGAATATGGTTCTTTCCACCAGTTTTTTGGAGTATTTCACTGAAAAGCATTCCCCCTTGACTGGATAAGCATGAAGTGTAACGCCGACCCTCTCTAATAAAGATTGACTCCACGCCCCGCCTGCCACGATTGTTTCTGAAGCGTAAAAAGGACCAATGGACGATTGAACCCCCATTACCCTGTTTCCTTCAATCATAAAATCATATACGTCCGTATACTCCTTGACATCAGCACCCAACCTCTTTGATGCCAACCCGAGAGACTCTGTCAGCTTTGGTGCCGAGACATTCCCATCCCGCGGAATGAATAAGCCCCCTGTGACATGTTTTGATAGATAAGGTTCACAGGCTGATAGATTTGGTGGCGACATCCATTGAACTTGCTCAACTTCATCCGTTTTTGATGCAACTTCTAATAAAGTCTGGGCTTCAGCCTCTGTCCTTGCCAATTTAATCATTCCATTTTCCACATACTCAATATCCATACCGGATACTTCTTTTAGTTCTTGTGCCAAAACGGGGTACATATCCCGACTGGTCTGTGCCAGTCTATAAAGGGGGCTTCCCCCATTTAATTCCGTATGTACCCCAAGCATTCCAGCAGCAGCTTTGGAAGCCTTAGATGCCAATTGATTCTTCTCAAGTACCAATACATTCTTTCCTCTTTTGGACAGCTGGTAAGCAATGGAGCAGCCAATCACTCCTCCTCCGACAACCAAGACGTCATACACTGTCGTCAAACTGTTTCACCTCCTTATGCAATGCTTCATAATAAGACCGGGCTGCTTCAAGAGGATCCTTAGCAAGAAAAATCCCTGATAACACCGCAATACCCTTTGCGCCAGTCCTTACAATCTCTTTTACCCGAATGGGTGTAATACCTCCGATGGCGATTACAGGAACAGGGACCTTCAGAACGAACTCTCTTAATCTTTCAACACCTGTTCCAATCTTCCCCGGTTTCGAGGGTGTAGAATAAATGTTTCCATATATCAGATAATCCGCTCCTTGTTCATGTGCCTTTTGTCCTTCTTGAATCGTATGCACCGATGCTCCTATTTTCAAGGATGGAAAAACGTTCTTCACCATGCAGACAGGGGCGCTGTGATAACCAAGTTGCACTCCTCTTACATTATTTATACAGGCGATGTCTGCCCGATCATTGATACAAAGTTTCCTTAAAGGAACTCCTGCTGCTGCTAAATGACCAATGGTCTCTGTCAATTCTTTACCTGTCCACTTTTTTTCACGAAGATGAAGTATATCGACATAAGGATGAATGATTTTTGAGATTTCCACTAATTCTTCCCTTGATTGATTCCCTGTGGAGATGACATGTAATTGTCTCTTCTTCTCATTTTCCATAACGAACATCTCCAGTCGGTAAAATGGGTAGATGGATAGAAGTATAATAACTGACCAGCATCATGAGGAAGGTGCTCACGATAAAATAACCATCATATTTGGAAAAGCCTACCCTATAGAAATAGGTCCGTTGTCCATTTCCATCGAATCCTTTCGTTTCCATTGCCACGGCCATTCTGTGAGCCCTCCGGATACTTTGAGCCAGTAAGGGAATAGAATAAGATTGCATTTTATGGAATAGGTGTTTAATCCCCTTTTGTTCCCGGATCCCTCTGACTTTCATGGCATTGTGCAGTGTATAAAATTCTTCTGCCATAATAGGAATCAATCTAAGCCCAGCCATGAAACTATAAGCGTACTTCGGCTTTAATCCAACTTGCTGCATGAGGGAATAAAAGAGCAGGACGGGTCGGGTGGTAAGAGCAAACAATAGTCCTAATATAGCGAAAGCAAATGCCCTTAATCCAATATGGATCCCCCTGTAAAAACTTTCCTCTGTTATATGGATTAAACCCCATTTCAACCATGTCGTCTCTCCTTTACCAAACATAATCATTGAAGACGCTGTGGATAGAAAGACAAGCAAAAATGGCAGGACCAACAATAGGACCACTCTATTTGAGTATCCTGAAAATAACCACAGCAGTAAGAAATAGAACAAGTTCAAGTAAAGAAGCCAATTGAGATAATGAACAAATAACAAGAACAAAAAGATGCCTGTCATAGTCATTAACTTGATGGTCGGATTAATATGATGCATCCACGTATCCTTATGGCTGATTGTCATATCCATAATGCTTTACTCCCTGAATCTACTGCCTGAGTATCTTGGAGTAGTTGTCCCTCCTCTATTGTCCATACTCTGGTTGCATAGTGCTGGATGATCTTTTCATCATGAGTCACCATTAAAATGGTAGAGCCCTCCCTTTGATAATCTTGAAGCATTTCAATCAATGCAAAAGTATTCCGAGAATCTTGCCCGAAGGTAGGTTCATCCAGTAATAGAATTTCCTCATTCCTGACAATGGAGGCTGCGACACTCAATCTACGCTTTTGCCCCATGGATAAATGATAAGGGTGTTGAAACTTGAATGGATCAAGCTTGAATCGCTCAAGCAGTTCATTCACATTTTTCTTCACACTTTTTTCATCCATGGTCTCCAACCGGTAGCCATAGGCAACCTCATCGAAAACAGAATGAGTGACAAACTGGAACTCCGGGTTTTGAAAAACAAATGCACATTCCTGTGGAACCTTTTTTCCTTTTATCTGTTTTCCATTTAATTCGTACGTCCCGCTTGTGTGAATGAATTGCATGAAACTGTGAAGCAACGTTGACTTACCGGCTCCATTCCTGCCTGTTATAGCAACCCATTCCCCTTTATGAACCTTTGCACAGGGAATATGAATCTTCTCTTTTTTTTGCATATAGCCTTTAAAGTTTTCTAAGTTCACAATCACTTTTCCGTACGAAGGAACCGCTCTTGGTTGGCAGGATGACAAATAATCCTGCCACGCTCCCGGATACCAAACTCCTAATAGCTTCAAGGTTTCTTTGTAATGATTTAATATCCATTCTTTTGCACCATCAGCCAAAACAGCTCCATCAGCATTGAACAGAATGATCCGGTCAATGATCCCCAGAACTTGATCGAGCTTATGTTCTACGATTACTAACGTTTTATCTTTACATGTCTCTTTTATTGTTCTCCATACATCTTGGGTACTCTCCTCGTCCAATAGCGAGGTTGGTTCATCCAGGAAAAGAGTGTCCGGTTTCAATGCAAGGGCAGAGGCAATGGCCAATTTTTGTTTCATGCCTCCTGATAATGCAGAGATTCTTGTATGGGAATCTTTAAGTTCCAGCCCGACTTCCCCTAATAGTCTGTTAATGGTCCCTGTCATATCATCTCGGTGAATTTGTAGGTTTTCCAGAACAAAAGCCAATTCTTCATCCACAAAAGGCATGCAAAATTGTGAGTCGGGATCTTGAAATACATATCCCCATGATTCAGATACTTCGATGGAGGAAGCCCTCATGGGAACATCGATAGACCGGGGGATCACTCCTGATAAAGCATGTAGGAGCGTTGATTTCCCACATCCTGATGGCCCTAATAACAATACTTTTTCCCCTTCATGGATTGAAATGCTGATATCCTTAAACAACAGTTTTTCTGAGCCTGGAAATTTGAGGCGCAGATTTTCAACATGCACAGCCCTTCACTCCCTTACTGATTCAATGCATCGTATTCTTTTTGATCCACGCGTCTTACAAGGCTGGTTGCTCCTGTTCTTTCTAATGCCTTTACCAGATAAAATGACCCTATACCTGCAATGACAATAGATCCCAGTAACCTGGCAGCCACAAATAATAACAGATTCCAAAGAACCAGATCACCCATATATCCTTTAAAGTAATCCATAAAGATGGAACCAACTGCTGATCCAACTGCTGCAAAACATATGACGAACAGGTCATATCGTTTGTATCTTGTGACAAAGAAAATCAACTCTGCCAAGAAACCTTGAATGATTCCGAATAAAAGAACCTCCAACCCCCACTCAGAACCCATGAGAAACTCCCCTGAAGATGCTGCAATTTCTGCCAGCAGTGCAACGCCCGGTTTACGAATAATCAAAAATGCCACCATTGCTGCCATGAACCACATACCATAAATGAACTGGTCCGCATGTAACCCAAATGGCTTCAATAGATTATAAAGAGGTCCCCATAGCTTATAAATAATTCCGAACATGATGGAAATGACAACCGTTACTAAAATATCCGTCAGTTTTAATTTAGACATGTATTCCACCATTTCCCTTTCCACCACCTACAGTCAGGGTACGCTGAAACGGCCATTCTTCAAGTGTGTATGCCATCTCCCAAAACTGGAATTCGTAAATACTGCTCAATACAAAATTTTCTTTCATTCTTTCTTTATCAGATTCAGTCATCGTTTCTGCCAAATCATCAAGACGATTGATTTGTTCTACCACTAACTCTTTGAACCACTCGCCTCCATAAGCGGCGATCCATTCCTGATAGATCGGCTCTTCTGGTCTGCACGATTTCAACCGTTCTCCTATCTCGTGATAGAGCCAATAGCAAGGCAGAATGGCGGCCAAAATATCTGCCAGACCACCATATTGTGAGGAACGATACATGTGGGAGGTGTAGGCATAAGCTGTAGGAGCGGGTTTGAACTGCTTCTTCTCTTCATCCGTTATACCTAATCGGCTGGAGAAATTTTCATGTAGTGAAAGCTCTGCTTCATTCGTTCCTACAGCATGCGTTGCCATCCGGGAAGTTGTATGTAAGTCTGTTGCTTTGGATGCCCCCAATGCCTGTACTTTTGAAAAGTGTGAGAGATAATAGGCATCCTGGAGAATGTAGTATCTAAACTTCTCAATTGGAAGAGTTCCATCCCCGATTCCTTTTACAAAAGGATGTTGAAAGCTTGCCTCCCAAATCTCCTTTACTTCGTTTCTTAAGTACGTTGAAAATGTCATAACTTCTTCCTCCTTTTCCAGACGACCCGAATAGGCAACAAAAAAGCCACTTCCCATTATGCATAACAGCATACAGGAAGTGGCTTGAGATCAATTGATAGAGTACGACTTTTCGTGACCGTCAAACACCACTTCCCTACGCTGGTCTCAACCAGATCAGGTTCAAAGGGTCTTAAAGCATACTTTAATCTCAGCCTTTTAGAAGGCACCCCTAGTGGATCGTCTTATGAAATTTTGTTTTTCGATGTTATCGTATCATGATTATATAACTTGTCAACCGAAAAAAAGTAAACCATCCTTCTTCTTGTTTGTAGTCTGAACGTAATAATCCGTACTAACAAAGGTTTCACGGAGCTATTTTTCATAATGATATTTTTTTCTGGAATCGAGATTTTAAACCCAGATATGGAATGTACACGCGGAAAGAAATATTCAACCCATTTTTAGAAAAAAGCCGGGACATAACACTTTTGTTTCATTCTCTTTATTTAAACCATCCTTTTTCTTTTGATTGTGTGATGGCTTCGATTCGGTTTTTCACTTCCAGTTTGTCGAGGATGGTGGAAATATAGTTCCGCACTGTTCCCGTTTTAAGGCTGAGCTCATCTGCGATTTCTTTTGTGTTTTTTCCGTCTGCAACGAGTTCCAATACTTCTTTTTCCCGGTCTGTGAGAGGATTTTCTTCGCTGTAGACGTCATCCATCAGTTCTGGTGCATAGATTCGCTTACCTTCCATCACAAGTCGTATCGAATTCGCCAGTTCTTCACTGGGACTGTCCTTTAACAAATATCCCTTCACCCCACCTTTTAAGGCACGCTGGAAATAACCTGATCTGGCAAAGGTAGTAAGGATGATCACCTTACAATCCTCCCCTCTTAATTGTTCTGCCGCTTCAAGGCCGGTCTTTTTGGGCATTTCTATATCCAGGATGCAAATATCCGGTTTCAGTTCATGAACCAGGGCGATGGCTTCTTCACCATTGCCTGCTTTTCCTACCACTTCCATATCATCCTCGAGGCTCAATAAAGAGCCTAGTGCTCCCAGCAGCATCCGCTGATCTTCGGCGATTACAATTCGAATCATCCCATACCCTCCCTGTCTGTCTGCTTGATTACTTTCGGCACCCGCATAATCAGGGTGGTGCCATCGTCCGAAATAATATCCAGACTACCATTGACAAATTCCAGCCGCTCTCTCATCCCGATCAGACCACTTCCTTTGGACTGTGAGTAATCACAGCCGATTCCCACACCGTCATCTTTCACCACAATGGTCATCTCTTTATCCGATTCTTCTATGACGAGTTCACAGTAAGAAGCACTGCTATGTTTAACCACATTCGTTACAGCCTCTTTTAGACACATACTTAAGATATTTTCCATAAAGAGTGATGCTTGAGGTAGTGTTGTCTCGTCACTCATGAGGAATTCGATTTCAGCTGCCTTTAAGAGTTGCTTGATCCGGATAATTTCATCTTTCAGGCGGATCCCTCTCATCTGGGAAACCATGGTCCTTACTTCACTTAAAGCAGTTCTCGCCGTTTGTTGGACATCCTTCAATTCACTGCGCGCCTGCTCAGGATCTTTGTACACCAATTTTCTCGCCAAGTCACTTTTCAAGCCTATCAGAGAAAGCTTTTGCCCCAGTGTATCATGGAGATCACGTGCAATCCGCTGGCGCTCCTCCTGTTTAACAAGGTCTGAAATGCGTTTATTTGCATCTTCCAACTGATCTTCAAGCAGAACCTGTTTATTCCGATTATAAATATTGAACGGCAGCAAGATGACGCTGATCCAGATAATCAGAATGAAAGGGAACTGGGATAAGAACAATTCATCCTGTAAAACGAAGTTATAATTGATCGAGACCGTCGTCAGCACAAGATGTATAATATAAAGGGTCAAAAAAGCCACCCGGTTTTTTATATTCCCGTTATAGTAGGCAATGTAAAAAGCGAAATAAATAAAATTAAACTGAATGGTCATGGTGATCGAGATCGCAATCAATATCGATGTCCATAAATAGACCGGCCAATCTTTCGAGATGAAGGCAAAACGTAAAGAAATAAAAAAGGCAATCGTTAAAGAGATCCCTACTACGATTTCAATCGTAGATGACGACTGAAAGATGAAGTAAAAAGGCAGGATACTGATGATGCTCCATATGTATGGTGAAATCCCTGACCCTCTTTGAATTTTGATCAATTTTTTCGGCATTTGCATGCTGTAACCTCTTTTACTTTCAATATTTTGGTTGAGTCTCCTATATTGTTACATATACAATTCTGTTTTTCATTTACAGAAGAACTGTAAAAGGTTTAAAAATGCTAGTATTTGCGGTTTTGTATTCTTTTTTGCTTCTCCATGATTTCATGGGATTTATGAATGATATCTGTTAGGACGTCACCTTTATACACTTTTCCAACTTTTGTATTCTGCTGGTAGTATTCTACGATTTCTTCCAATTTCTCTGATGTTTCCTTATCAACCCTTACATTAAGTTGCATTTTTCCTTGATCCGACAAGGTTCAACCCCCTTTTCTATCATTGTGATATCACTTGCTATCACTTTGCTATTATAAGTATATCAAATGCTATTACTTATTAAAACCGAATAAATAGCTTATTAAACGAATTATAAGTAAAAGTAAGCAATGCTTCGTACCAGTTTTTAAAATAAAGACTGGCTCTTATTTACTGACAGAAACAAACACTCACTAACAAAAAGCATCATGCCCTCATAGCTGTAAGGAGGGCATGATGCTCTTATCATTTATCCGATATGTTCTTGACAGTATGAAAGAATGAGACTCTCTTCCTCTTCTTCAAGTTCAAAGTCCAGATACGACTCTGTGTTTCTTTCAATGATAGAGGATTGTACAATCCTTGCTCCATTCTCGTCGCGAACAAAAATGGCTTTTATGTAAATACCCTGTTCTGAATAGAGTTCATCGTCCTCAGGTACTTCGATATCAAGCATTACTTCATAACGATCTCCACTTAAAATTCCTGTAGGATCTTTTAACTCATCAGCATGGTGATTGGTTATATTCATTATTTATCTTCCTTTCAGTGGAAACATGTTTCCTTCCATCCTCCTATTATACACCTTTCGTCACTCTTTTTAAAAATGTATTACTCATAAGACTGAAAAAGGAAATGAATAGGCTTCTTCTCAGAACTTCGCTATAATACAGGGAGACATAAGTGTAAGGAGAGATTTTTCGTGAACTCAAAAGATATGCAAGAAAAAATCATTGAAAATTACCAGAAAGATGAGCATATGATGATCCTTGTATTTGCTCAGTGGTGTGTGAATCATGATCTTAATCCCGCTGAGCTTTATCAAAGGGCTTACCCCCATCAAGGAAAAAATCCTGCATTGCAGCAAGGAATCGACTTGACCGTTTCTAAAGAAGAATCAGAAGAAATCCCAGAGACCACCCTACTTGGGGTCCTTTCCCTGTTCGGGAATGATGAACTTGCCCATGTTGTTACACAAGAAATCAAAAAGCTTCCTATGAAAGAATAAACATAAAGTGATAGAGGGACGGACCTTCAAGGTCCGTCCCTCTCTGTTTTCACATAAAGTCAAAGTAATAACGAATGATGTGAAAGAAGATAGGTGATGTATAGGCTAAGCTGTCGACGCGATTAAGGTAGCTCTCTTTTAATGCAGCTAATCTTTCATGATCACCGATGAGGAGGTCCCGTTTTAATACGGAAATCGTCAAACTGCCTACAAAACCACTGATGCTGATGATTAGCCCTGAGAGAATCCCGAATTTCAAATCGAGTGGTGTCAAATAAGGGAACGTGTAATACGATACTACTGTCGTAACCACCATCGCCACCAGAAACCCTTCCCACGTAATGGAAGGATTCGATGTAGGAACCACCTTTCGCTTTCCAAAGTATATGGATGTCACAAATTGAGCGATGTCACTCACTTGGGTAAGTACAACCAGGAAAAGCACCATATTTGCACCATAAACTGGAGTTGCAATCTGGTAGTAAGCAAGATGACTCAAACCAAACACCATGAGCATGAGCCCCCATTGAGTAGAGCTGACCGAACGAAGAAATCCCAATGTCCCCTTCCCCAAAATCCTTGGCAGGGGCAACAGTAAAAATACGTATACTGGAATAAATACAATGAACATCCCATACCATCCGATATATATCCAGTAAAACTGAATCGGAATCGATAAATAAGCCCATAAGAATATTCGCCGGTCGGATTTCCGCGTTTTCATCATGGAGAAATACTCTTTGAGGGAAAAGAAGCAAAGAACCATTAACGAAAACATAGATATGATTGGATTGAACAAAGTCGCCAAACAAAAAACCACAAACATACCCCACCATGTTTTTACCCTTAGGGTGATTCTGGAAAAATCTTTTTCCCTTTGCTTTCTTTTAATCTGCAAAAACAAGATGTTGACAACAACCAATCCTATAAAAATAATAAATAAAGTCCAAATGGCTGATGACATTTCCATCCCCCCTATTAAAATGACCGTATTTAACCGGTTTTTATATTGTATAATTAAGCATATGGGAATTTCTACTACTTTAAAAGAGGGAATGAGCTATGCAGGATAAGTATATTTATATTTTACTGACAGATACAGGAACACTGTTTACAAAGTCCATTAAGAAATATACGAAGGCACCTTACAACCACGCATCGATCTCATTTGACCGTGAACTGAATGAACTATACAGCTTTGGACGGAAGCATCCTAATAACCCCATATATGGAGGGTTTGTAAAAGAAGATATCTTTCAGGGAACATACAGCAAATACCCTCAAACCACGTGCGTGATTTATCAATTGGAAGTATCAGGTCGAAACATCGAAAAAATGAAGCGAGTATTAAATGTATTTAAGAGAAGTCGGAAGAAATTTCTTTATAATCTTTTAGGTGTGTTCGGGGTATCCATGAATGAACCCGTCGAATTCAGCAATTCCTACTTTTGTTCTCAGTTTGTAGCAGAACTCCTTCAACGTTCCGGTATCCAACTATGGGATAAACTGCCTGCTTTGATTACTCCGGAGGATTTCAGGAATCATCCTAAATTACACCTTTTGTACGAAGGGAAATTGTTTGACTATGAGCCGGTCAAACGTAAAAAAGCAAAATAATATCCCCCCGAACTCATTCATTCGAGGGGGACGAACTTTTTATGCCTCATCCACGTTTTGCAGAAGATGAAACAAGAATTCATATATAAGCTCGTAAACCGATTGGATTGTGAGGCCATCATGAAAATCGGGGTGATTATTCAAAGTGAAATTCAAATCCCATAATCCGTCTTCCCCATTAAACAATAGGTCGTAAGAAGATTCACCTTGAAGAGCCTCTTCCAAGTACCCTTCAATCTGACTCCGATATTTTTTTTGGAGCTTTAATCCAAGCATCGCATCATAAGTACCAAACACATCGTCCACTTCCACAGAAACGGCTTCCACCCCTATTACAGAAAACCAAACAGATTCAAGGAAAACGAACTCATTTTTGTGCTCTTTCAGGTAAGTGATTGGCTGATTAAGAAATTCAACTGATTCTTGACTGGTGAGTTCTTCCGTTTCTTTCTCACAACGCTCGATGTACGCACTTTGAAAGCGAGAATCTTCTTTCGTGGAGACTATCTCATCAGCATCCACTAAGCCGTACTTTAAAGCATATTCTCTTTCCAGCTGAAATAAAGGAACAACTCCTTTTTCTTCTTTTGTTTCTTTAATGAATTGCTGCAACCTTTTACGTAACATTTTTTTCCCTCCGAATCAGTCGTTCTTTGCTCTTTGTATGTACTACTCTAACTCTAAATATACTGGACAATGATCACTACCGATAATTTCAGAGTGTATTTCAGCAGCTTTTATAGTGCCCGCAAGGACTTTAGACACAATAAAATAGTCGATCCTCCAGCCAATATTCCGTTCGCGCACTTTGCTCATATACGACCACCAACTGAAAGCGTCATCCTTTGTCGGATGTAAATATCGGAAGCTATCGACAAATCCTTCCTTTAGCAGCAAAGTCATTTTCCCTCGTTCTTCATCAGTAAAACCTGAATTCCCCCGGTTTGACTTATCATTTTTCAGGTCGATTTCAGTATGAGCGACGTTTAAGTCTCCGCATAGAATAACCGGTTTATGACGATTCAATTCCAGAAGATATTCTCTTAATGTATCCTCCCACTGAAGGCGTTCCTCTATCCTTGAAAGATCCCTTTTCGAATTCAGAGTATAAACATTCACCAAATAGAAAGAATCAAATTCGCATGTAATGACTCTCCCTTCCGGTTCTATATGTTCTTCATTAAAACCATAAAAAACAGCAAGAGGTTTCTGTTTCGTGAAGACCGCTGTACCAGAGTATCCCTTCCGCTGCGCGTAATTCCAATATTGATGATACCCAACTAAATCCAGTGAGATTTGCCCCGCTTGTAGCTTAGTTTCTTGAAGGCAAAAAATATCAGCATCCACTCCATGAAAGTAATCTAAAAAGCCTTTTTTTACACATGCTCTAATGCCGTTTACATTCCATGATACCAACTTCATAGTAATCTGCTTAACTCCTTTTCGCCTTTGGTTTTCCCTTATTATCCTACCATAAAACCTGTGGTTACCGTTCATTATACTAACATAACAAATCCACTTGTCGTTTATTATGTTAGTATAACTTATGTTTTTAATAGATATTTTCTCGCAATAAAAACCATGCATGAGCATGGTTTTTAGGTTCATCTACGGTTTAATATTGTACATAAAAATCATTACGTTCTCTCGATACTCTGTAAGCTACTTTTTTATAAACTCATTTATTTCCTGATAAATCTCTTCTCTAATTGTATTCACCTTTGAAAAGTCCATAGCTCTTATATAGATGGATTCAAGTTGTTCACGAAGGCATTTTGCTTCATTCAGATAAGAGATCGCTTCTTTCATTTTATCCTTATAGGCTTTTGTTGTTCTCTCTATATCAGAAGCAAATTTTTCATCTGTTCCTTGAGTAATGCATCTTTCATACATATCGATGATTTCATCAGATTCCCGATCAGGAAAGTACTCATGTGGTGCAGTACTATCGAAAATAGCGATTCCTTTTTCACGGATGATTAACATATCAAGACTATCGGGGTCAAACCCACAATGATAAACTTCAATATCATAGCCCTTCTCTTCTCCGGCAAAAGCAATTTTCTTTAACATCGTTGACTTTCCTGAACCTGCACGTCCTTTGATAAAGAAGCGCTTTTCGACATCTTCTGTTAAATTCTGAATGTAGTCAACTGCCCCATCAGGAGTTGCGGCACCTAAGAACCGATGTTTGACTGTAGAGGATTTAGAAAGGCACTTATTTTCAAAGAAATGTGAAATTAACTCATTTGTCAATTCATCCGCTCTTCCAAAGTCCATATTGGAAATGTAAATTTCTTCAATATCATCATGTGCACGAAGAGATGCTGCAAAGGTGTCATAGGCTTTCTGAAATAATGAAGCAATTTTATCATTTAACCCCATAATATTTTCCTTGTTCCGGGACAGTTCTTCCCGGTCCCATGCCAATCCTAAATTCACATACTCATCGATTACACCGGGTGCTTTGGGTTCAATAATATGAGGTGCTGTCCCGTCCACCACCCCCACACCAAATGCTGGAAGGAGAACTCCATCGATGGATTGATTATCAGAAGCACAATGTAGATAATCCACGTCTACCCCTTTATTCAGGAATCGTTCCCCCATCATCTTCATCAATGAGGATTTACCCGTTCCAGGACCGCCTTTTAGTATATATACCCTTTCCAAACCTTCCAACACCGAATCATATAGACTGTAAAAACCTTTAGCCGTATTACCTCCAGCAAAATAATGACGAATCTTGCCTGTCACGAAATCACCCTTTCCCATCATTTATTTAAACATATGTTGAGGGATCTAAATAGGTGAATACCCAAACTAAAACAATGAACAAAAAAAGCACTTCCACGAATGGAAATGCTATTACTATTTCTCTTAGAATCAATCGTCCCCGTTTAGAAAATCCCCGATTCCACCAAGTATACTTCCTTCACCAGTAGAACGGCCTCCTCCTGGAGCGTTCGCATAGATTCTTTCCGCTAAACGACTGAACGGAAGGGACTGAATCCAAACGGTCCCAGGACCTCGAACAGTAGCAAAAAACATTCCTTCTCCACCAAGGAAGGCAGATTTGATTTTGCCAACATATTCGATATTGTAGTCCACATCTTTCGTCATGGCCACTAAACAACCCGTGTCCACCCGTAATACTTCCCCTGGCTGAAGCTCTCTTCTATAAATGGTTCCCCCTGCATGAAGAAAGGCTAACCCATCTCCCTCCAGCTTCTGCATGATAAAGCCTTCTCCACCAAAGAAGCCTGTTCCCAATTTCTTTTGAAAATCGATCCCAACAGAAACTCCCTTTGCAGCACATAGAAAAGCATCTTTTTGACAAATCACCTTACCGCCTAATTCACTTAAATCAACAGGAATGATTTTTCCAGGATAAGGTGCTGCAAAAGAAACATGCTTTTTACCCATTCCTTCATTGGTGAATACGGTCATAAACAAGCTTTCACCCGTTAGTATACGCTTTCCCGCTCCAACCAATTTTCCAAGAAACCCTCCAGTACCGCTCCCTTGAGATCCGTCACCAAAGATTGTTTCCATCCCTATTCCATCTTCCATCATCATCATACCACCAGCTTCAGCTACGGCGCTTTCTCCCGGATCCAACTCTATTTCTACAAACTGCATATCGTCCCCGTGCAATTTATATTCGATTTCATGTGAATTCATTCCATATTCCTCCTCAAATTACAAACATATTTACCTATTCTTCAAGTGGAATGAAATTCCCTTCTTGAAATCCATTTTCATAATAGTAAGATTTTAAACTAAAAAACCCCTTCTCCGGATTATTCTAAGAAGGGGTCTCTATAATCTTACGGCATGGAAATATTCTTACCATAAAAGATTTCATCCATTTCCATTTTCACCTTGTCTGTAATCTCTTCAACCTCACCATCTTCGAGTCTGTCCTTTGTATAACCAAATAAATAGTTGTTTAAATCAAACTCCTTCAACTTACATTTTGTATGGAAAATATTTTGCGGATAGACATTCACATCGATCATGTCGTACTCATCCTTAATTTCTTCTGGAATGTAATTCTGTATCGAATTGATGTCATGGTCGATAAATAGCTTTCTTCCGTTAATATCCCTTGTAAACCCTCTCACCCGATAATCCATCGTCATGATGTCCGTGTCGAAGGAGTGGATCAGATAGTTCAATGCCTTAAGGGGAGAAATTTCCCCGCATGTAGACACATCGATATCTGCCCTGAATGTAGAAATCCCTTCATGTGGGTGATACTCTGGATAAGTATGGACCGTTATATGACTCTTATCAAGATGCATTGTCACAGCGGATGGCAACGGACCGGGAGATTCATCAAAATGCTCCGTCGGCACTTCGACGATCGGTCCTTCCGATACCAGGATTGTCACACTCGCCCCCTGGGGAACGTAGTCCTGCTTCGATATGTTCAGCACATGTGCACCGATAATATCCGAAACATGTGTGAGGATATTCGTCAGTCGATCGGCGTTGTACTGCTCATCAATGTATTCAATATATGCTTCCCGTTCTTCCCTTGTCTTTGTATAGCAGATATCATACATATTAAAACTTAATGATTTCGTTAAGTTATTGAATTCATGCAGCTGGATTCGTTCTTCATGAGATAATTTCATTTGAGCATTTCCCCTTATATGTAATATTTGTGAGTATGCCTTTTCAGTTATCTTACCCAGACCCCAGCTTACTAAAACAGGTAGTTTTGATTGAAGGCGGCGTAGAGTGGGTACTGAATAAAGTGAGTAAGCCTTTCTCTTTTTACTTCTTTATGAATTTGGATACAATGGAAGGTAGAATGGAGTGTTAGCCTTTGAGACGATTATTTATTTTTATCACAATCATTGTGGTTGCTTATATATCTAAACCCGCTTGGGAAGAAAAAGTAGAAGCGACAGGCTTCGATTCAGTCCTCTATAAAATTGAAGAAATGAAGAATAACCCTAAAGTACAGGATACCTTTGATGAAATTTATCAAAAAGTTAACCTACTTCTAATAAAATTGGACGAATCATTCCGGGATTTGGAACAACCCACTGACACAAATAATGAAGAGTCTGCGGAGAAGCCGACCTTAACAGTACCAAGTGAACAAAAATTTTCCATCTATAATATTGAAATCGGGGATTCCGAAGAAAGTGTCGAGGAAGAACTCGGTGAAGCAAAGAGAAAATCAAGCAACGAATACGGAGTTTCATGGTATGCCTATCATGAAAACTACCGAAATTTCTTAATGGTCTCCTATGATCAAAACCAACAGGTGAATGGCCTCTTCACAAATCAAGATCTCCTCTCTTCTGATTCAGGGATTAAGATAGGCGTAACCAAAGAGGTAGTACAGAAAGAACTTGGTGAGCCATTAACGAATATTCGAAAGGGACTGACATTATATCAGCTGCAAAATAACGGAGAACAGGATGTATACAAAGTCGATGGCAGCTATGTGACCGTCTTTTATGATAAGCATGAAAATGACACCGTGACCGCCATTCAGATCATCGACGAGACTTTAGAAGCCAATAAGAAAAACTTCTATACCAAGGCAAGCTCTGAATTAAAGGAAGGGTTTGAATTCCAGCTATTCGACCTTACCAATGCCACTCGTGTAGAAAAAGGACTGAACGTTCTCTCATGGGATAGTCAAGTAAGAGACACAGCGAGGAAACATAGTCTCGATATGGCGGAACAGGACTATTTCAGTCACACGAATCTTGATGGACAATCACCATTTGATCGAATGGAGGAAGATCAGGTAGCCTTTCGTACTGCCGGAGAAAACCTGGCATACGGACAATTAAGTTCCATCTTCGCCCACGAAGGACTAATGAATTCCAAAGGTCACAGAGAGAATATTCTGCAGTCACACTACGAACATTTGGGCATCGGGGTCGCTTTTAACGAAAAATCCCAGCCTTACTATACAGAGAATTTTTATAGTAATTAACAAAAGCGCAAGCGGCTTGAACAGAGGCGACAAGCTTATGTCGATCCAGCCGGGAAGGCGCCCTTTGCCTTCCTGGCTGGATTGGCATAAGACCTCGAGCCTCTAGCCGCTGGAGCTGGACGAAACAAAAGCGCAAGCGGCCTGAACAGAGGCGACAAGCTTATGTCGATCCAGCCGGGAAGGCGCCCTTTGCCTTCCTGGATGGATTGGCATAAGACCTCGAGCCTCTAGCCGCTGGAGCTGGACGAAACAAAAGCGCAAGCGGCTTGAACAGAGGCGACAAGCTTATGTCGATCCAGTCGGGAAGGCGCCCTTTGCCTTCCTGGCTGGATTGGCATAAGACCTCGAGCCTCTAGCCGCTGGAGCTGGACGAAATAAAAGCAAGCGGAAAAAGTTTTCCAGCTTGCTTTTTTCGTTATTCTAACACCAACAGATTACGACTTGGACGGGGGGATTTCGCATCCATTTTCATCACATGCCATACCATCCGTTCCAAGAGGTTGAAGAGGTGCCATTTCACTTTCCTCTTCCCACACTTTTTGGATGGAATTCAAGAATACATCACTTGGCTGTGCACCGGATATCGCATACTTACGATTGATTACAAAGAACGGTACACCCTGGACACCGATTTGTCCTGCTTGGTCTTCATCCATGCGAACCTCTTGAGAGTGATCACTGCCAGAAAGAACCGTTTCAGCTTCTTTTTCATCTAGTCCAGCTTGTTTCGCGAATTCTACGAGAGTATCCTTGTCACCAATATGTTTAGATAGGGTAAAGTGTGCATGCAACAGGATTTCAGTCATCTCTGCTTCTTTTCCTTTTAATTTTGCATATTTAGTAAGGCGGTGAGCATCAAACGTATTCGTCGGTATATTAGTATCAAATTGAAAATCAAGGCCGACCGTCGCCGCCTGCTGACTCATGCTATCGGTCATGTTTTTTGCTTGCTCGATCGATGTACCATATTTTTTAGAAAGTAGTTCTTGAATACTATATTCTGTATGAACTGGAGCACCGGGATCAAGCTCAAAGCTTTTAAATTCTATCTCAACCTTATCCCTTTGAGGGAATTTCTCGAGTGCCATTTCCAAATGGCGTTTTCCTATATAGCAAAATGGACATACATAATCAGACCAGACTTCAATCTTCAATTGTAACACCTCAATCATCATTTTCAATTCGTATTTGATCGTATCACAGAACCTTCAATCTTACTTAAGATTTGCTCATGAATTATTAATGGGAAGGCTTTCTCCTCGTTCTTCTTTTTACTCTTCCTGTATGACATCGATCACAAATGGGGAACCCGAAGTTCGGTGGAAGCTTCTTACCACATTGTTTGCACATATGGGTTAAACTTGTCACCTCAGTCCTGAGACTTTCGTGAACTCCATCAGCAATTTCAATACGGATCCTTTCCCAGTAGTATGCCTCCGTCTGTCTGCCCAAACGATATAAAAACAAGAGATGTAGACCGACCGCCTTATACGAAACTTCTTTTTGCTCAAGGTTTTTATTCTTTAGCTGAGGTTCCGGTAAGTCTTCCCCGTCTACTATTGCATGCATACACGCAAGCCACTGCTCTGTCAGCAGAGCTTCTTTTTTGGAGAAAGGAAGATGTAGAAATCCGTACAGGTCATTTAGAGAAAGCTTTGCTTCAATATCAGTTTCACGAATTAATTCATATAGCTCCCTCTCTTCATAGAGAGAAGCTTTCTCTGTTCCAAATGGACTTTCGAACTTGTCCCAAAGAGAGAAAAACGTATCCATGTTATGGTAATGACGTTGGAAACGTTCAAACACACCACTTGTAGGTGCGATGGCAAACGTCTCGAGAGATTGGTCAGGCTTGTCGAGGAGCTGTTTCATTACTTTTATATCCTTCGAGAAAGCCACTTTTCCCTCATTATAGATTCCTTTTCGCCCTGCGCGACCAGCAATCTGCTTTACTTCTTGTGAAGTCAGTCTTCTCCTTCTCGTTCCATCAAACTTATCCGTCTCCAGGAATACAATCCTGCGTATCGGTAAGTTTAACCCCATCCCGATTGCATCGGTCGCAACAATCATATTTGTTTTCCCTTTGATGAACTGCATCATCTGCTTCTTCCTTGTTTCAGGAGGCATGCTTCCGTAGATCATGCTGACTTTATGTCCGCTGTTTTGTAACCTCGAAGCGGTATCCAACACCTTCTTCCTCGAAAAACAAACAATGGCATCCCCTTTTTTAGCATGTCTTAATTGAAATTCTTTTGATTCTACCTCAAGAGGAATGTCTCTTTTATAATCATGAATCTCGACGTTACCTTCTCCGACCAATTCCAATAGAAGCTGACGTACGTTTTCACTTCCAATTATATGGACCTCTTTGGCTCTCGCCTTCGTAATGGCACGATACCACGAAAAGCCCCTATCCTGATCGGCAAGCATTTGGGACTCATCAATCACAATTACTTCATATTCATCTTTTTCACGAAACATTTCCACAGTTGATGAAACATGTTTTGCAAAAGGCACTTCCTTTTCTTCTTCCCCAGTTTTCAGGATGCAAGGGACGCCGTCGGCATTCAATGAATCGAATATTTCAAGGGCAAGTAAACGAAGTGGTGCCAAATACATACCGCTCCGTGCTGCTTTCATACGGCTGATCGCATGATGAGTTTTCCCTGTATTGGTTTCACCGATATGGAGAATATAGTGAATATCACCTCGAAAAGAGGGGCTATATTCCCTTCCAAAAATGTCTTCTAATACTCTTTTTTCTTCTTCTTGCTTTCGTTTTAGTTCAGCCAATTCAGCTGCCTTTCTTTCCTCCCGTTTCGCGAGATCCTTTTCATACAGTGAAAGGTGCACATCGGCATCATATGGAAGATCAACAAGTTTGTGTAAATCCTCTATGTACTCCTCTTGAATCGTAGTGAAAAATTTCGACTTTAACGTCAGCAGAAAATGATGACTTAGTCTGCTCAGCCTTTCTTCTGAAAGTTCCTGCCCGTATATATTATGATAATCCTTTTTTAAGTCTTCGGGCATGAGCTGTAAAAGAGAGCGATAAACGACCTGCTCGGTATGATAATAGACAAATCGCTCATAAGGATAGAAATAAGTCTCATATTCCCACACATGCCCATCCCAATGTTCGCTCTTTTTGTGAATCGATCCGGTGAATTCCTTCAGAAAATCAGATACGGATTTGAAGTAGCCGATTGTAAAGCTGCCTTCTTCTTCTAATTTCTCCTCCAGCATATACGGCTCAACAGGTCGGTATTTTGATTTGCTTCTGATATCGTTTATACATTTATGAGCAAATAAGGAACGTAATTCAACATACCAATGATCTTCAAGATGCCACGTTTGATGGTTAATGAATGAAAGGATCTTTTTTTGGATTTCTTTTTGAAGGACGGCCAGCTTTTTTTCTTCTTTTACTGTAACATATGCCTCTCGAACCTTTTGATGGCACTTTTTCCAACCTTCCTCAGAAATTGGTTTTTCCTTTAGCCAGTTTAAGATATTAAATGAGTGATATTCCCTGATTTCATTCCGGAACAATTTATTGATCAATTTCTTATCTGTACCTTCAATATCGTAACCTTTCTCACGCAGAAATGCTTTCTTATGACTGCGAAGGACATCGTTGGTTACTTTGTTCAACCATATATTCAACCATATTTGGTGAAAAAAAGCGCTTCTTTCTTTTATATAGTCCTGGAATGAAGGGCACGTTTCCTTTTTCTCAAGGAATAGTTTGATATCATCCTTTATTTTCCGTTTTGTTTCTTCTATGGCTTCTTCTCGAAGTATGTGAAGCTTTTGCATGATAAGACCCCTTTTTACGTTTACGGATTACGTATTAGTGTATGTATTTCTTTTCTATCTAACAATAATTCTCTTGCTCAAATACAACATTATATCATACAGCCAAGGGTTCTTTCATACTAAATGGATGCATGCTCAACTGCCTATAAGTGATCACGTCCCCCTCTTTCGATTGCTCTGCCAACAGCCAAAGTTAGTTCCTTTGTAAGGTCGACAACCATTTTATCGAATGTATTTTGAAGGAGCTTTGCCAGTGGACTGGTTGATTCAATCGTTAAGCTTCCCGTCATTCTTGTAACGACTGTACTTACTTCTTCAGCTTTGAAGAAGCCTGAACCAATGAATCTTTGGTTAATTCCCTTTAATGTAAACTTCACTTCTGATGGTTCATTCCAGTTTGTAATCTTCACGTTCACATGAATCTTTTTTGTCACCATCCCATAGTGGACGGCAAATTTCCATGCTGAATGACGATCGGAAAAAATAATATGCTCCTTGTACCCGGGAACAAGTGGAGCCCAAGCATTCATATCACGAATAAACGTCCATACCTTTGGTCGCGGTGCATGGACATTCACATAATGGAATCCACTTCCCATTAAATTTCCTCCTCACTTAATTAGATCGTTTCTCATCCATCCTTTTCATGCCTTCGTCCGGGACTCGGTGAATAGTATGAATAGAATTGGAGCATTATGACAAATGAAAGTAATTAAGAGGCCATGACGAATCAAAGCCTCTTTGTTGTTATATAATGTTCGTGACAATCGGGATTATTTCGTGAAGTTCTTTCACTTCATAATCCGGGACTACCTTTTGAGGTGTTTGATGCCGCCTGTTAATCCAAATCGTTTTGATGCCTACATTCGAAGCACCCAGGATGTCTGTATTTAAGTTATCTCCAATCATGATGACTTCTTCCTTCTGAAGCTGCAGCCTCTCTAATGCATGATGGAACATCGCTGGATCCGGCTTTCCTTTACCGATATTCCCTGAGATGATGATTTCTTGAAAGTAAGGGAGGAGTTCTGGGGTTTTATCAAGCTTTGTATTCTGTAAATGTGGAGAGCCGTTCGTTAATAACAACAGCAGGTAGTCCCCTTCCACTTCATTTAACACTCGAAAAGTATCCTCATATACATAAGGTCTATCTTTTCGTTCCTGCCGAAATTTCTCGGACAATTCTTCACCCAGTACGGGATCCGTTATCCCTAAAGAATGTAAGCCCATGGTCCAAGCTTTTTTGCGGTATTCCGGAACAATTTCTTTCATTTTCAGGAAGTTCTCATCATGTTCATCCAGGAATTCCCCCCATAGCCCTTCAAAGGGATTGATTCCGATATTCTGGGTAAATTCATATGTATCATAGGCAGCATAAAGCTCCCTTGCAGCTTTCCGGACACTTAACTCAAGTACTTGAGGATCTGTTCCTGCCTTCGTATATGCGTATTGGCATGTTGCTCTGAAGGCTTCTTCAATGCTTTTGGAATCCCATAACAGTGTGTCATCTAAATCAAACATGATGGCTTTGATCACTTTCATCTCTCCCTTTACAGTATTCAACTTATAGTTTAGATTACTAGCTACATGAGAATTAGTAAACCGGCAGAATAAATTAATTTCTCATGTTATTTTTAACACAATTAGGGAATATAACTAAAAACAGCGTTTAACGAGGTGAAATCGATATGTGGATTGTGTATGCAAGTATTGCCTTATTCGTCATTGCCCTGATTATGTTGGGAGCAGCATTAATAAAGACAATCAAAACAACCCGTCCAATTATGAATGAAATGAATCAAACAGCTGCCAACATTCAATCGAGGATGGATAAAATCTCTTCAGAAGCAACTCAACTGCAAGTAACCCAAGGAGAGATCCAAGGGGATATCGAATATAAAAAGTCCACCATCACGGGCACCATTCAGGAAGTAAAGCGTACTCCGGATGTTCTAAAAGGATTTGTCAAAAGCATGAAGTAGTAATACCATGGCACCTTGCTTTTGGCAGGGTGCTTTTTCATTCCCGAATATCAGTTTACATAATGATATTATAGTCTCTTTATTTCTCTTTCCTTCCTCCCCCTTCTATATCTATGATACAATCAACTAAATCCAATACGAGGAGGAGGCGCTATGAAAAAATGGGCTTTTGTTTCAGACTTCGATGGAACCATTTCTAAGAAAGACTTCTATCATCTCGTCATGGAGAAATACTTTAAAGAAGGACAAGCCTTGTTTAAAAAGTGGAAGGCCGGCGAAATGAACGACATCGATTTCTTGCGAACAGTCTTTTCATCTATACATCAAGATGAAACTCAAATCATTGAGGATATCCATTCACTCAAAATCGATGACCACGTTACTTCCTTCATCCATAAAGTTCAGGAACAAGGAGGAAGGTTCTATATCCTCAGCGCAGGAACAGATTACTATATCCATCATATTCTTCAACAACACGGAATCACAAATGTTAAAGTGTATTCTAATGAAGGCTTTTATAAAGAAAAGAATGTACATATGAATATCGACCCCGAGCACCCTCATTACTCGGGACGCTATGGCATCGATAAGTTCAAAGTGATCGCTGATTTAAAAGAAGAGTATGAGACAATTTATTTTGCTGGAGATAGCGAGCCGGATAGCCACCCTGCTGAAGTGGCGGATGTCACCTTTGCCATGAAAGCACTACAGAGCATTCTCAAGGAACGCAGTACTCCTTTTATTGAAGTAGATGATTTTCATGACATCGACCGTTACTTAACTGATAAAGGTGTATTGAAATAAATCCCTTTGCACATTTAAGTCATGCATGATACACTTATTTTGCCTCTCCCGAACATTCGCTTGTTGCGGGACACTTAACCATGTACGGACGGGAGGGGCCACGATACATAAACATAAGACCGAATTCCTGATACGGGGATTCGGTTTTTTTTATGTTATGTAAAAAGAAAAAGCCAGCCCCCTATTGGGAACTGACTTGAGATACTAATATAAGCAGCCACATTTGCCGTAATTTGATATAAGAAAGTTTTAAACCACCACTCCTCAAAGTGGGTGTTTGCAGAAGGTTTCCTGTCGTCCTCAAATCGTGGAGGCTTGACATTCCAACTTCGATGTAAAACTCCCTATTACAGTTTAAAGGTTAAAACTTCGTTATGATTACGTACAACGCAGCCTGTATTAGTATGATACAACATCATATGAATTATTTCAACTATTGTTTTTCACCAATAATATTGGTGAAAGGTCCGTCCCTCTTGCTTTATGCGTCGTATACTTCCATTTTTTCCATAACATCGCCGTTTTTCATTGATTTAGCGATGTCAATTCCTGAAGTCACTTTCCCAAAAACGGTATGAACGCCATTTAGGTGGGGCTGTGGCTCATGTACAATAAAGAATTGGCTGCCTCCTGTATCTTTACCCGCATGTGCCATTGATAATGATCCTTCCTCATGCTTATGTGGATTTCCTTCGGTTTCACATTTGATTGTGTAACCAGGTCCTCCCATTCCATTTCCATTAGGGCACCCGCCTTGGCTTACGAAACCAGGGATGACACGGTGAAAGCTTAAACCGTTGTAGAATCCTTCGTTTGCTAATTTTTCAAAGTTTGCTACTGTTCCAGGTGCTTCATTCGGAAATAAATCAAATTCAATTTTTTCACCTGTTTGAAATTGTATGTATCCTTTTTTCGCCATTTATAACAGCTCCTTTTTAATATAGGTCAATCAATATAATATCACTGAAAAATTCGTATGTCACTTTAAAGGCTATAATTTCACTTGGTATTTAGTACGACTTCCGACTCTTGCAAAAAGATATCCATACAGGTTGTCATGAAATCCCCCAATACTGGAATAAGCTTTATAGAAGTCATTTTTCATTATAGGGAGTGAATGACATGATTGAAAACTTATTAAACGGAATTTCCATCGATCCACAAGTCACGGTACTCGTTCCTGTACTATGGGTGCTAGGGTATGCATTAAAAAGAACACCACATATTCCGGATTGGTTGATTATTTGGATTTTATTATTGGTGGGGGTAGGAGCAAGCGGTTGGACCCTTGGGTTTGATTTTAACGGGATTGCAAATGGATTCATCGCTACAGGTGCTGCCATCACCACTCATCAATCTGTGAAACAGACGTTTTTTGCCCGGGTGAATGATCGTAATAAAAGAGATAAAAAGAAATAGACAAAGGGACGGACTGGTCTCGATAAGCTGCTCACAGCTTCCTGGACCAGTCCTGTTTATTATTCCCTATTTTGTCAGCACTTCAATAAATTCTCTCATATAATCGGGCAGATCAGGCGGTCTGCGACTTGATACGATGTGGCCATCTGTAACGACAGGCTCATTCACCCATGTAGCTCCTGCATTTTCCATGTCATCCTTTATCCCAGGTGTGCTGGTGACTTTGACCCCTTGTAGGATCTTGGCTGATATCAATACCCAGCCCGCGTGGCAAATTTGGCCGATCGGTTTCTTTCGTTCGTCCATCGATTGGACCATGGCAATAACTTCTTCATAACGACGAAGTTTATCTGGAGACCAGCCTCCTGGAACCAATATGGCGTCATAATCTTTTGGGTCGATATCTTTAAAGGCAAACTCAGAAACTATCGGCACCCCATATTTTCCGATATATTCCTCATCGGCATTCTCGCCGACAATATGTACGGTTGCCCCTTCTTCCCGTAAACGCAGGACCGGGTACCATAGCTCAAGATCTTCGAAATCGTTACTGACTAATTGAATGATTTTCTTACCTACTAATTTCAATAGTATCCCTCCTCACTTCTACTACTATTGTCTAAGTTACAAGAAGATATTGCAAACGATAACCTTAATTATAGGGGCTATACTTCTTAATTGCTTTAATGATCGTTTTGGTTTGGACATATGAGACAAGGAAGGCTACTACGGTCATGACTGAACCAAACATGTATATCACTTTAATGAGTTTATTACTTTTTCTCTTCACCACATTCACCCTATCTTCAGAAAAATGTACAATCACCCCCTATTATTCCCATTTAAGAGAGAAGTATGAATCACAGATGGGTGACCTCCCCCATCATATTTAGTCGCATCACTGCATATGTTGATAGTACTTTTTCTAAAGGGGTGTGTTGATGTACAATCCTTTCTATTCACGATATCCTCAAATGAGAAGTGATGCTGGTACCTTTCCTTTCTGTTCCCAAACAAATGACCCTGCCCTCCTCTTTATTGCTGAAGCATACGATAATACCCAAATGAAATAAATACCGTTAACTTGGAATCATATAGGGGGAAATGGGTCATATAGCGAAAGGGCTTTGACCAGGGGCGACAAGCATAAGACGAGTCTCCCGGAAAGGCGTTTTTTGCCTTTTGGTAGGCTTGACTTATGACTTCGAGCCCCTAAGCCCTTTAGCTGGACAGCTTGGGGACACGAGAAGGCTCGCCTTCTGCCCGTGGAAAGCGAAGTCTTGTTCGGAACCGGGCAGCGGTGTAACACGTAATCTCATTGTTCGTCTTTAGAATGGATAGATTTAGTTATGTCCCAGCCTCTTTACATTAGTCTTCCAATAATTTAATTAGCGCCTGGGTACCGCTGTTCTCCTCGCCTTTCATAGCCAACTCCTCATATAATGAAAGGGCTAACTGAAGACCCGGAGTCCTAAGTTCCATATCCTTAGCTGAATCGAGAGCTATCTTAAGGTCTTTGATAAAATGCTTTATATAAAATCCTGGAGCATAATCATGATCAATCATTCGAGGGACCAGGTTGCTCAGGGACCAGCTGCCTGCTGCCCCGGATGTGATACTCTTCAGGACACTTTCCGGGTTCAACCCGGATTTTTTTGCGTAAAGCAGGGCTTCAGTAACCCCCATCATATTTGATGCTATAGCAATCTGATTACACATCTTTGTATGTTGACCAGAACCTGCTTTTCCTTGGTAGACTACATTGGAACCCAGGAGATCCAAGAGTGGCTTGATCACCTCGAACGATTCCTCTTCACCCCCAACCATAATGGAAAGCCTGGCCTCTTTGGCTCCGATATCCCCGCCTGAAACAGGAGCATCCAATACGGAAATCCCCTTATCAACGCCTTTTCCATAAATTTCTACAGCTAATTTCGGAGAAGAAGTAGTCATGTCAATGGCAACGGAACCCTGTTTCATATATTGTAAAATTCCATTTTCCCCAAGATAAATTCCCTCTACATCTGAAGGGTACCCTACGATTGTAATGACCACATCCGAAGCTTCTGCGACCTCCCGGGGTGTGTCAGCCCATTTCGCACCTCTTTGTATCAGATCTATCGCCTTCTCTTTTGTACGATTATAGACAACTAAGGGAAAACCGGCACCCAGGATATGAGCAGCCATGCTTTTCCCCATTACACCTGTACCAATAAAACCGATGACAAGTTGTTTCGTTAATTTCTTCATTTTTTTCATCCTCTCTTGAAATCATCTAAGTTTATTTTCAACGAGAATGATAACAATGTCCACTCCTGAAGTCCTTTAAAAATGGAGGACCATGTTTAAATTCATGCATGCCGGGAAAACAAAGAACATAATAAGCTAACGAAATAATCGATTGGAGGAGAAAAGAATGAAAGTAAATAAAACACTGCTTGTCGGTGCCACTGTAACGGCCGGTTCATTAGGATGGATGCTGTCGTCGAAAGAAAAACGGAATCAGCTTCATAATATGAAAGAGGGATTGGTTACGAAATTTAAAAAAAGAAAGAAAGAAGATTTACCAGTTGATAAAGGCGGAAATCCAGATCCATCAAATATAGAAGATAATTCCATGGTGAGTGAAGGGGCCATGACATCCGTCCAATACTACAACGAACAGAAACAAGACTAAAAAAAAGCTGAATGCGGGGATCCATTTCCCTCGCTTTCAGCTTTTTTCTAATTTAATGAAAAAAAATATACAGTAACAAATAGGAGTACGATTGTAGCGACAACTGCCATCATTTTAATGAAGACATCAGCTGATACAAATGTTTGGGTGTTAATATGTTTCCTCGTTCGGTAATAGTTGATCGTCGAGCCTATAATGATCGTCAACCCTATGAAAATGGAAACAACACTTATTCCGGCTGCAATCCGATCTTGAATGGGATCCCCCTGGAGTGAATTAAAATGTAAACTAGTTGTTAAGAAACCAATACCGATGATGGCAATAGCGGTTCGGATCCACGCCAAAAACGTTCGTTCATTCGCCAAATGCTGCTGAATATATTTTGATTCATTGGTTTCATTCATACTGAATTCACTTCCTTGGTACTTCCTCATGAAGGCAAACATCCCAATTGTAATGTTTGCCTTTTCGTTCTTGGAGTACATTTTTATGTAAAGATGTTCAAAGTTTCAGCCTCATCAACGAATGGCGCAACGATTCGGCCCTGTTTCCATTTCACGCTTTACTTCTTCTTCTGGGTTGATCTTCCCCATATTGGTTTCACGTATCTTCTCATAGCTATTAGGTTGTGGAGGTAGATTTTCTGTAACCGTCTTTCTGAATTCCTCTTCATCGTCAATATTCAAGCCATGATTATCTTTATACAGATCACTTAGGGGATGTGAGATTGAACCATCTTCATTCATCTCGTCTATGGTCATAAAGTGGGCGGGGAGAACGATTAAATCATCTTGAAGGCTTTTATACCTGGAATACAATGTTTGTCTCAAGTCCCCTACCCAATCTTCAGCTTTTCCTGCTAAATCCGGTCGTCCGATGGAATCGATAAACAGAATGTCACCAGTCAATAAATAATGCTGATCCACGATGAAAGAAGTACTTCCGATTGTATGACCAGGCGAATAGACTACTTCAATCTTCGTATCTCCTACCTTGATGACCGTGTCATCAGTCAACTCATTATATGTGTACTGAACTTCTTCTGCATCTTTCGGAGGTAAATAGTACGGTGAATTCCATTCAATACTTAGAGAACGTCCGCCAGAAATATGATCCGCATGTAGATGGGAATCCAGTACTGCTTTAACGGATAGGTTATGTTCTTGTATGAATGCTTTGTAAGGTTCAAGCAGACGGCTTGGATCAAAGAAAGCAACCTCACCTTTAGATACGACGGCGTAAGATAAGCATCCTTTCCCGATACGTACAAATTGATACATATCCCCACCTGCGAGTTCCCCAATCTTAACGGGTTCAAGATATTCACTCCAGGCCTGCATCCCCCCTTCTACAGAATAAATATTGTTCATGCCTGCTTCAACAAGCATTTCTGCTGTTTTTGTAGAAGAATTCCCTTTGGCACATATAACATATATCGCTTCATTTTTCGGCAATGTAGCTTGAACCGATTCAAGATTGTCCTTCAATTCGGAAAAAGGTTTGTTAATGATCTTAACGTTCTTCCCTTCTACTTTCCAATCATCAAAGGCTTCTTTAGGACGAACATCAAGAATGAATATTCTTTCCCCTTCCATGATTTTTTTGGTAAGTTCCTTAGCTGTTAA
Source organism: Rossellomorea arthrocnemi (assembly GCF_904424705.1). GTDB lineage: Bacteria > Bacillota > Bacilli > Bacillales > Bacillaceae_B > Rossellomorea > Rossellomorea arthrocnemi. The sequence continues at coordinate 97,332 of NZ_CAJGBF010000008.1, forward strand.
ACCTTTTACTGTCGTTTTCATAGTTGACATTCCTCCCTAACATTAGTTTTATCTCTTCGTTTATACATTATCCTAAATTCAAAAAATCAAACCTACCGGGGTATTAAGAATCGTAAATCGAGACATCAGGTAAATTGGCGTTATTCAACTTTCCCCTCCCAAGCCAGCATACCGCCATTCATATTTGTTACGATCCGTTCCCATCTGCAGAGATCTGTCCTCAAATAAAAACCGACTCTGGTGGAGAGAGTCGGTTTTTATTATTTATAAATAATAATAGTAACGTTTATGTGGACCTTTAAATGGGGTATTCACAATCTGGCCTCCGAGAAATCCCAATCCCAGACCAATTAGTCCTGCCCCGAGCGGGTTTATGCCATATCCGTAGCCGCCTGTCGGCCCAAATGGGGGCGGACCATAACCTGCCGGTGGAAAACCAGAGCCAGGATACCCCTGTGGCATATAACCTGGTGTCCCGCTATAAGGGCCATAATTAAATGGCGCGGCTGAACCAAATCCTCCCCCCTGTCCTTGAAGAATGGCCTGGGGGGCAACACCTTGATACCCACTGTTTCCGCCTGGATATTGTCCTCCATACCCAAGATTAGGAAAACCTGTTTCTGAGTTAAATAAGTTCATTAAATTCTTTCTGTTCATCGTACTCCTCTCATGCATGTTCGTCACTCCTCTTTATTAGCCTATTAGAAAAGACAAAAATGGGAAGGGCATGTGTCCCTGTTAGAGAAAAAGTAGAAGACATTGACCTGATTTCAAAATCATTTACCCCCATGATAAAATAAAGAAAGATAATAATATGCTAAAAATCGTAAATCTCACAAATAATTCACTATTTTTATCTATAATAAATTTGATGCAATTACCTATGGCAAGAACTCGGGAGTGATAATTATGAGAAAATGGAATGTACTGATCGTTGATGATGAACAAGAAATGAGACAGCTGATCAAGCTGTATTTAAACAGAGATCATTACTTCTGTATAGAAGCTGATAACGGATTGGCCGCACTGGACCAGTTGAATAAAACCAATATCGATATTATGGTTGTAGATATTATGATGCCATTCATGGATGGGTTTCAATTAATACAAGAAGTGCGGGAGAAAAGTCAAATCCCGTTTATTTTCCTGTCGGCTAAAGGTGACGATCTGGATAAGGTAAAAGGTCTTAAGCTTGGCAGCGATGATTATATGGTAAAGCCGTTCAACGCTGAAGAACTTGTCGCTCGAATTGAAACAATCCTGAGAAGATCATACGGGATACAAACGAATCACCGTTCGATGATTGAGCGTTTCGGTCCGGTATCATTTAATACAGCATCAAGGACCGTTACCGTCGGGGAACATTCTCCCCGCTTGACCTTAAAGGAATATGAGCTTTTCTTATTCCTGGCACGCAATCATGGGAGAGTGTACACAAGAGACCAACTCCTTGATCAAGTATGGGGCAGTGATTATGAAGGCAGTGATCGTACAGTTGATACTCATATTAAAACGTTAAGGCTCAAACTGAAGAGCCATGGTCATTTGATTGAAACTGTCTGGGGCCTTGGCTATAAATTTGAGGGAGCATCTTGAAGAACCTAAAGCTTACACTTAATAAAAAAGTTTCACTCCTATTATTAATCAGCTTATTTTTAACGATTGTGTTCTCCTTTTTATTTATTCATTTCCTTTATAAAGACCTATATATAGGTACTGTGAAGGAATCTCTCCTTTATCAGGGAGAGAGGACAGCAGCACACTATCATTATGGGGATGTGAGCGGAAATATCAAAGACAAGATACTTTGGTACAACGTCATCTCCCCTTATGAAGTATCCGTGGTTGAAGATCTTGATGATCTACGGAAGAGCTTTCCTTTTCAAATAGACGGAAGACCCCTTATTAGCACTTCAGACAGGAGTGAATTGGCTAAAGGAAATCATCTTATGAAAGAAGGATATGTAGGTGAGTTCAACCGAAATGTGATTGGAGCCATTTTCCCTCTTATGAATAAAGATAAATTAAAGGGGTATTTGTTCATTTATATACCTCTTGCTGAAATGACAGAAGTCTTCAGTAAAGGGATTCCTATCTTAATATTAACCGGAGTCATGTTTTATTTCGTACTTTTCTTAATCATTCAGTCTTCCTTGGGCTCTTTGTTCAAACCTGTGAGGGAGATGCAATCTTTCTCGAATAAAGTGGCCAATGGAGACTTCTCGGATCGTCTTAACGTCACCACCAATGATGAAATGGCAGAACTGGCACTAACCTTTAACAGCATGGTGGACTCCCTGCAGCATCAAGAGGATCGGAAACGGCAATTTCTTTCGAATGTCGCCCATGAACTTCGTACCCCCCTCACGTACATAGGCGGGTATGCAAAAGCATTGACTGACCGTGTTCAAACAAATCCGGATGAAATCGAAGAAAGCTTACACCTTATCCAAAAAGAATCGAAAAGGATGCAGAAATTAATTACTGAGCTGTTGGATTTGAATAAATTGGAGGATGCTTCCTTTTCACTTGATGTTGAACCGATGGTACTTTCCCAATTCATTATGGATTCCTTAATGCTGATTCAACCTAATGCAGAAACGAAGGAAATTGATATTAAACATACATTAAATGAAGATTCTATCATTAATGGTGACCCTGACAGGGTAATGCAAGTATTCTTTAATATCCTGGACAATGCATTGAAATATTCCCCTCAAAAAAGTCAGATATTCATTCACTCCTATGAAGAAGAGGGGATGGCTGTAGTAAAGATTCAAGATAAAGGAATCGGAATACCTGAAGAGTCCCTATCTCAAATAGGGGAACGCTTCTTCAGATCTGACCTGTCCAGAACAAGGGATACAGGCGGATATGGACTCGGTTTATCCATCGCTAAAGAAATCATGCATAAGCACAAGGGATCCTTGATTGTTGAGAGTAAAGAAGGATGTGGAACGACCGTGCTTCTTTCGTTTCCTCTACTTGAAATATAAAAGACTGAGTCGGCAGACTCAGTCTTTTATATTTCTTCCTGCTTATCCAAATAAATTTTTGATAGATTTAAAGAAATTTGCAATTGCCTCTATTAATCCAGTAAAGAAATCAGACACTTTTTGTCCGAATCCTTCATCGTTCACAATATCCTTGATGGTCGTCTGGATATCCTTCGTCAAGTCATCTAATTGTTGTTGAACATTGTCGAAGTTAATATCAAGGGATCTCATTTTTTCAAACAGATCAATCAATAACTGACGATCTTCCGGGCTTAATTCTATATTTAGCGCTTGGAGCTTATCTTCAACGATCTTCTCTACTTCTTCTTTGGTCGCAGGATCCTGCTCGGCGATTTCCTTTTTGATTTCAGTTAATAATTTACTGACTTCTTCCTTGTCAATCCCGGCTTCTTTCGCTAGGTTGGTTGCAACCGACAACTCTTCATTGGCTACTTCCATTCGAACTGTATCCAGCTTTTCTCCGCTTACATCATACGCTTTATAAATGCCGACCAGCGCGGAATGACCGCTGACTTTAACTGGCGAGGCAACATCCACGACAGCATTTTCAACTCCTGCTGTTAACAGGGCGTTTGAGTACATCGAATCGGTTACTTCCGTAATGTTCTCCGGTGTCACAATATTAACCTTCAAGCCTTCCCCTTTATCTTTTCGGGTAATCATGGCAGACGAAAACATACGGGCGTTTCGGTTCTCACCTTCTATATATTTTACAAGGTCCTCACCTGTAGCCGTAAACTCTTCCACTTCTGTACCTTCGTCCATCCCTAATTGCTTTTGAACTTCTTTTTTCTGCCCGCTTGTAAGTGTTTCGCCGTATACAACGATAGGCAGTCCGAATTTTTCATTAATGCTTGCTTTATCATTATCTGCAGCAAATGCAGGCTGGATTCCGCTTACCATAAGTGAACATAGTAAGACAATAGCAATAAGCTTTTTCATTTTCATTCTCCCTTTTTCATAATGGATAATTCATCGAACGCATTCATTGTACTTGTACAATAGAATATATTCATCCATCTAGAGTCTTATTTCCTACAATTATATAGACGAAAGGGAACCAAAGAAAGTTACAGGGAACAAAAAAATGCCCAGCTCATTCATCCTGCCCTTCTCTTTTCAGAAAAGATGCTTGATTAGTAGAACCAGGCAACCATTTATACTATATCCACCCAGATTTTAATCGCAGTCCCCAAGATTAATAGTGCTAAGATCATTTGTAGGATCTTGGTGTTCATTTTCTTGCCAGCCATGGCCCCGAGTGGAGAAGCAATCAGACTCGCTACCACCATGATCATCGCCGGCAAGTAATCTACTTGGCCAGTAGAGATCTTTCCTACTGTGGATCCGATGGATGAGATCAAGGTTATGGCAAGCGAGGAAGCAATCGTCATTCTTGTCGGTATTTTCAGTACGACCAGCATGATAGGTACCAATAGGAATGCTCCTGCCGCCCCAACAATGCCTGCACCGACTCCTACGACGAGGGCAAGGATGGCAGCAAGCCACTTATTAAACGAAACATCCTCCAATTTCACATCATCTATTCCTTTTTTAGGAATGAACATCATGATCGCTGCAATAAGGGCAAGAATTCCATAAACGATGTTAATCCCTGCTTCACTCATAAATTTAGAGCCGTAACCACCAACGAAGCTACCGATCAGAATACTTACTCCCATATACGCAATGAGTGTTTTATTCAGATAGCCTCCTTTACGATATGCCCATACTCCACCAAGTGTTGCAAAGAACACTTGGACAGCACTGATACCTGATACTTCATGCGCTGAAAATGTGGCTACTCCGAGTAGCGGGGGAATATATAGAAGCATTGGATATTTAATGATACTTCCGCCGATTCCTACCATTCCTGAGATATAAGAACCGACAAAACCAATTAAAAAGATTGTAAAAATAAAGGCCAAATCCATTGTTACCCCTCCTGTCCTCGTAAAATGGGAAATTATTTAGAAACTAGTTGTTTTTTTATCGTACAGCGCAACGATTAGGCCCGATTTCCATCTCACGCTGCTTTTCTTCATCAGGAGTGACTTTCCCCATATTTGTTTCACGTATTTCCTGATACGCATTCGGCTGAGGTGGCAGATTTTCAGAAACAAGCATTCTGAATTCTTCTTCACTCTCAATGTTTAAACCGTGATTCTTGGCAAATAGTGTTCCTAGCTTTTCGCCTACTGAACCGTCTTCATTTAGTTCATCGATAATCATAAAGTGAGCCGGTAATACGGTAAGCTCCATGGAAAGATCTTTATAGCGTTTGTATAGACTCTCTCTTAAGTCGCCTACCCAATTTTCTGCTTTGCCGGCAAGATCCGGACGCCCAATACTATCGACAAATAGAATGTCACCTGATAGTAAATATTTCTTATCAACGACGAATGATGTAGAACCGATTGTATGTCCGGGTGAATACAGGGCGGAAATCTCAATGGTTGTATTTCCGATTACGACTGTATTTCCATCTTCAAGTGCAGCATATTCGAATATCACTTCTTCAGCATCTTTAGGAGGTAACCAGTACGTTGCTCCCGTTGCTTCAGCAATGGTACGACCTCCGGAAATATGATCGGCATGTAAATGTGTATCAAATACGTTTGTAATCGTTGCAAACTTTTCTTTCGCGAAATCAATGAACACATTTGCCATACGAGTGGCATCCACGATTGCGGCTTCACCACCCGATACAACCATGTAAGATAGACAGCCTTTACCTAAACGTACGAATTGATAAAGTTCACCACCATTTGATAAGTCACCTACTTTAACAGGCTCGAGATGCTCACTCCATGCCTTCATACCCCCTTCAAGGTAAGAGACATCCTTCCCTTCTTCAGACAGCATATCGGCCACCATAATGGAAGATCCTTCTTTTGCACAGACAACAAGGATATCTTTTTCTTCTGGGAGTTGATTCATGATTTCTTCAACACCATCTAAAAGATCAAAATAAGGGATATTTAAATACTCAAATTTCTCACCTTCAATTTTCCAATCTTCAAAGGCATCCACATTACGAACATCCAAAATGAATAAATTTTCTTTGTTCATTACCTTTTGTGCTACTTCTTTAGAATTCATCGGTTTAACAGCCATTATAAATAAGCCCCCTTAAAATATGAATTACTTAATATCAGATTCTACGTCTCCAGTCCATTCGCTCATACCAGGAACCACATTGATTACATTTGGAAATCCTTTATCTAACAACATTTGTGCTGCCATATCACTTCTGTTTCCTGTACGGCACACCACATAAATGTCTTTTTCTTTGTTCAATTCTTCCACGCGGTTTTCAAGGTCCCCTAAAGGCATTGAGATGGCACCAGGAATATGCTTGAATGCATACTCTGCTCTTTCCCGAACATCCAGAACAATGACATCATCATCCCTTAATTTACTTGCTAATGTTTCATTATCGGTTACAGCTTCATGCATACGCTCAACCGCCTCTTCACCGCTTGATTTACGTACGAAGTGTTTAAGTACCTCTCCTTCTTCGATAGTCCCTAAATATTCATGACCAGAACTCTTTGCCCAAGCTTGAAGGTCTGCTTTTGAGCCCTTGTCTGTTGCCTGGATTTCAATCACATGCCCTGCTTCCATGTCTTTCATAGCCTTTTTGGTTTTCACGATTGGCATTGGACAAGCGAGTCCTTTTGCGTCTAAAAGAAAATTTGATTCAATACTGTTCATAATAAATCGACCTCCAATTACCTCATAGGGTATATTTGTTTATAAAAAAAATTATATGAATAAGTTCACGTTTCCGTCTTCAGCATCTGCTAAATAAGCAGCTACGCCAGCATATTCGATTTCTTCCAGTAACTCGTCTTTGTGTAAACCCAGTAGATCCATTGTCATGGTACAAGCAACGAGTTTGACGTCTTGTTCCCTTGCAATATCGATCAAATCGGGTAGAGGCATGGCATTATGCTTCTTCATGACGCCTTTAATCATTTTTGGTCCCATTCCCATGAAGTTCATGTTGGATAATCCCATTTTATCTGCTCCACGGGGCATCATACGGCCAAACATTTTTTCCATGAACCCTTTTTTCATCGGAACCATTTCTTCTTTTCTTAAAGCATTCAATCCCCAGAATGTGTGGAAGATTGTTACTTCATGATCATAAGCGGCTGCCCCATTGGCAATGATATACGCCGCCATCGCTTTATCGTAATCTCCGCTAAAGAGAATAATATTGGTTGTTTTTGTTTCTGACATTGTATCCCCTCCTATTTACTGCAGGGGGTATTTACCCCCTCAAAAAAATTTATCCTTTTTTAATCCAGAATGTAAAGACATCATTTTCTTCATTTGAATCCAATAATTCGTGTCCTGTTGATTTTGCCCAGGCTGTTAGATCACTCTTTGCACCTTTATCTGTTGTTTGAACCTCCAGGATTTGACCGGATTCAATTTCTTTGATGGCCTTTCTGGTTTTCACGATCGGCATTGGACAAGCAAGTCCCTTTGCATCTAATATTTTATCTGCGTTCATTTCAATTCCTCCTGATAATGTTGTTTTCAAATACCTATAAGGGTATATTAAATGATATAAAAAAAGTTGTCAACTCTTTTTCTTATCGACTCTTCACTAATAAATTCACTGCTTCTTTCACTAGTTCTTCTGTATTTTCACCTGTTTCATGCGAATCTTTCACGCACTCAACTAGATTCATACTGACAATTAAGCCGACAGAACGGTCAAGAGCTGTTTTTGCTGCAGAAAGTTGCGTGATGACGTCTTTACAATCTTCCCCTTGCTCCATCATTCTTACGATTCCCCGGAGCTGCCCTTCAACCCGTTTAATTCGATTCATAAGTTGTGTATTGTATTCCATCAAGACACCTCCAATTGGCTTATTGTTTTCGCTACATTCACAATAATATACCCCTATCGGTATTTAGTCAAGAGGTAACATTCATTTTTTACATAAATTATAAATAGGATAACTTAATAGACTGATCACAATCGGTCATTGCAATCAGTCGTTCTTCATTCATTAGTGGTCCATCCTTAGATCAAATAGAATGAGGTTTGTCTTTTAGCCATATACTCCAGTCGATTCTGGATGAAAGCGACTGGTTCTTCTAAATAAATCGGGATGACCTGATTCCATTCAGGAATATATTGTTTGATATTGTACTCCATCGCATAGCAGGTATTGGCTGTAAGAGGCATGTCACCTTTAATGGGGATATCACCTTGTTGATCATATAAGCCGATTAGGGCACCAGCTTCATGACAGTGATTCCCTAAAGGGTGTGAATAGAGCATCGCCTCGATTTCTTCATCTCTTGCCTTTTTCATTGCCCCGTGAAACACCTCATTGCCTGTTCTTCCGACTTTCATTACATCCGAGATGATATCTCCGAACCTTAAGGCTGTTTCAAGTGCGGATTGAAGCCCTTCGGGAGCTTCTTCCTCCCCTGGATGGAGGACGTATGCCAATTGCTGGGTATCCGTTGCGAGACCGAGATAACGAATACCAAAGTCCAAGTGAACAATATCTCCAAACCGTATAATTTCGCCTTCTAATCGATCCATTTCCAATCCTTTACGTTGCAAATCCACTGTAGGGTAAAAGGAAGTTTCCATTCCTGCATCCAAGACGCGCTGACGTATCCAATCGACTACATCTTCAGTAGTCGTGATTCCTGGGTGTATTACCGCACTGGATAACGCTTCTTCCGCAATGATTCGCCCAAGCTCGGCTATGGTTGGGTAAGCCACCAACTCCTTGGAGGTTCTAATGGATAGCCAATCAACTATGATATGTTGAGCGGACACAAATGTATGTGAGTGCTCCTCTAATACCATACTTAAATGTTGATAATAAGAATGACTCAAACCATCAGCAGCAGCGAACGTGGTTGAATAGTTCAGTGCGATTGTATCTGGATTAAGTTCTTCCACGAGTCGTTTAAGACCTTCCCATTGATCACATTCTTGAGGATTCCAGGCTCTTTCATAAAACGGTTCAAAATTAGGATTGGGATGCAGCACCCACCTTTTAATGTGCTGTCCCCGATCTAAATAAAACACAAGAATCGTTAACCTCCTGGATCCGTCTACTGAAGCTGGATAAAGGCTCTTCAGGACAGGATCTTCATTATACTCTCTGCCAACTACAATCCACATGTTTACATTGTGTTTTTTCATTAGGGAAGGTAAAAGGGTATTAAGTCGGTGAAACAGCCAACGATTTTGGGTTTCCTCCCTTTTCTTTAAGGGGAGAATGGAAGGTACATACTTTTTATCAGTTTTCATTTTTAAGATTCCCTCACTTTATTGTTTTTTACTCATTCGACAAATTCACACATTTCCCCTTCCATAAATGAAAATGACCATTGAAGAATTTCCCCAATGGTCACTCATTTTTACTATGTATACCCCCATGCTGGTAGACAGCCTCCCTTTTATAAATTGCTTGCTGAAGATAGTCTGCAAATTTTTCGAGATGACTAAGAGTACAGATATCTTCTTCTAGTAGAGGGATATGATATAAAGCTTGGGTTGTGAACTTCTCTTTCATCAGATGCAAATATACTTTTTCCTGATCTCTTCTTTTTTGTAAAAAGTCCCCATCTGCTTTAGTCGGAAGGACTTTATTTATAACTAACCCCCCTATATTCAGTGAATGCTTGGACATCAATTCAATCGCTTTTTCTGTTTCAAGAATCGGCAGCCTTTCAGGTATGAGTACAAAAAGAAAACCTGTCTTTTTTTGATCAAGCAGTATCCCTCTTACTTTAGAAAACTTGTCACGGCGTTTTTGAAGTACATCGTATATGGGATCATCTACCGGCTCGCCATCATTCAAAAGCTGTGAATAATTTTTGTTTGTTTTCTTCCTTCTTTCGAGCATTCCGTCCATCCATACTCCCATCAATTCAGGAAGAGACAATAATCGAATCGTATGTCCGGTAGGAGCTGTGTCAAAGATGATCTTGTCAAAATCGTTTCTTTCTTCAAGAATGATTGAAACGATCCGATCAAATAAGGCCGCCTCTTCTGCACCTGGTGCAGAAGAGGCCATCTCGATTTGTCGATGGACTTCATTCACCATATTTGCCTTGACCATCCCTTTAAGATTCCCTTTCACTCCGTCAATGTATTGTCGTGTTTCCGTTTCAGGGTTAATTTCTATCCCCCATAAATGTTCCAGTAATGGGGTCTTGTCCCCCGTGATCTCCTGATGAAATATATCTCCCAAATTATGAGCTGGATCTGTGGAGATAATTAACGTCCTTTCCCCCATGTTTGCAAACATGACAGCCAGTGCAGATGCAGTAGTTGATTTCCCGACTCCTCCTTTTCCACCGACAAATAAAATGGACTGTTCCAGTAATTTATACAAGTCTTTCTCTCTCCTTTCTATTTAACAACATCTGACCCCATCCAGGGGAGAGTGTTCCATACCCATTCGTAAGTGCCAATCATGAAATTTTTCAATCATGTATGGATAGAGTTCCAATGTGTAATAGAATACTGGATTGGGTATTCCAAGCATATCTGAGTAGAGCAGCAACAAGAATAAATCCTCCTCGTCCCTCAATTCCCTGGCAATTTCCGTCTTGTGCGGAAGGCGAATCATGTCATCATATAGCTCTATTATCCTTTTGAACTTTTCCTTCATGGTGGTATCCACGCTCAATCCCTCATTCCCTAATAATAGAATAAAAAGGGGAACCGATGTGAGGTCCCCCTATCTCCTGATTATGCAGAAAACTGAGAAGGGTCATCTTCCTTGTTAGATAAGGTAGATACTGCGGTGATGAGAATCCACAAAGTGAATATCAAGATAATGCTACCAAAGATAAACAGGAGCATATTCCCATCCCCCTCTCCTGCTCCGGACCATTCAAATACAACTTGATTGATCATTGCCCAAAGTGTCATAAACATGAGGAAAACCATTGGAATCAAAGTTGCCAGGTAATTTCTCCCCTGACGTTTCAGCCATATGGTAATCAGGAGAAGACTGATTCCGGCAAGTAACTGATTAGATGTACCAAACAATGGCCAGAGAAGATATCCCCCTGACCCAAAGCCTTTAGGACCTTGAGGCAATAGTGTCAAAGCCGTACTCGAGACCACTGCTATGGTTGTCGCGACATGGGCATTGGTCAAAGAGTGCACCTTGTATTCCTCTCCCAATTCTGCAATGATATACCTCATAAGACGAACAGATGAATCCAATGTTGTGGCCGCGAAGCTTACGATGATGACAGAAACAATTGTAGCAGCAATATCAGCGGGAATCCCTACACCTGTTGCAAGCTGCCCTGCCCCTTTAATGAAAACGCCTAATCCCGCTCCGCTAGCTGCTGCAAATCCACTGTACGTCGCTTGGAATTCTTCTACGTTCGGGAAAAAGGTAATACAGGCAATGATCGCAATCAATGCAAGTGCCCCTTCACCTACCGCTCCTAAATAACCAACAAATCGGGCATCTGTTTCCTTATTCAGCTGCTTTGAAGAAGTCCCGGAAGAGACCAGCCCGTGAAAACCGGATATGGCACCGCACGCGATTGTGATAAATAATAACGGGAACCAGGATACATCAGCAGATCCATTGGTCATAGGTGCAGTGATTTCAGGATTTGTGAACAATAGACCGAGATAGAGCAAACCAAGACCCACGATTAATTGATGTGAATTGATATAATCACGTGGCTGTAATAGCTTCCACACAGGAAGGATGGAGGCTATGTAAACGTAAATCATCAGAATAACGATCCATACAAGGAAAGCCATACTGGTCGAGCTAAAGCCAAATAATGACGTCGCTTCCTGACCTCCGAAATAGCGGACAAGATCAATTTGCAAAAAATCGACTCGGCTTGCGACGACTGCTGATGCATACATCACACCAAGGGCTACGACTGAAGGCAATAACATGCTTCCATTACGTTTGTATACAGAATACCCTATCCAAATCGCCAACGGAATCTGGATGAACACCGATAATACACTCGCTGGGAAAGTAATGAATAAATTGGCAATGACCCATGCAAAAACGGCATTGACCATTAAGACCAGAATTAGAATAATGAATAGAAAAAGTACTTTAGCCCTCTTCCCTATCAGTTTATTGGCTAATGAACCGACGGATTGTCCCTTATTCCGAACCGAAAGCACAAGGGTTCCGAAATCATGGACACCTGCGGCAAATACAGTACCCAAGATTACCCAAAGAAAAGCAGGGAGCCATCCCCAATAAACGGCAATAGCCGGACCCACGATTGGAGCAGCGCCGGCAACGGATGTAAAATGGTGACCCCACAAAACAAATTTATTTGTTGGTACGAAGTCGACCCCGTCATTAAACTGGTGGGCGGGTGTCACGTAATTTGGATCCAGCCTGTACACTCTCTCGGCAATAAGTGTCGAATAATATTTATAACCTACAAAAAACACGATACCCCCTATGACTGCTAACCATATTCCACCCATCAAATTCCTCCCTTATTACATGATTCGCACACTTTAAAATTCTGAATTTTTAGAATGTATGCGTTTACTACATTCTACATTGGGTTTTTATGGATTTCAATGAGAAGTTAGTACTTTTAATTCCCCACATTCAAAAATCTGGTAGCTAATGAAGCATATAGAATGGAGCTTTAGACAAAAGAAAATCCGAACGACAATCGAAATTCATTTATGAAATCGAAGCTGTTCGGATTTTAATTATTTTTAATAAAGTATACCTAGTGAATAAGCTTGTTCTAGCCGATGATTGGAGTGAGAAGGCGAAGACACCTTGAGGGGAAGGAGAAAAGCGAAAGGGCTTTGACCAGGGGCGACAAGCATGAGACGAGACTACTGGAAAGGAGTTTTTCCTTTTTGGGTAGTCTTGTCTTATAATCTCATGCCCCTAAGCCCTGTGGCAGGACACCTTGAGGACAGCAGGAGGCTCGCCTTCCGTCCGGGGAAAGCAAAGTCTTGCACGGAATCGGGCAGCAGTGTAACGAGTGATTTTAAGACTATTTGATATGAATGGTTCGTCTTATGATTGATTCGATTTAAATATGTCCCAGCCTTTTTCCGGGAGATTATCGGACAAATATGCTATCTTCGTCTGTCGGATCTACCGCTTGTGGTATTTCCACTGTTGTCCTTAATATGGTTTGTTCTGTATCAGTGGTTTTAGGATGACCTGACTGAGTAGGAAACTCAAAAGGAATCCTTTTTTTCTCCCCAGCTTGGATGGTCCCTATATTATCTAATATAATGGTATCTAAATCTTTCTCATGATAGGAAAAATCACTGTCCTTTTTATCTTCCTCATACTTAAAGAAAAGCCGTAATCGAACTTCATTTACCGGCTGGTCGGCCATTCCCCCCACTAATACAACGTCCCCCCTGATATCATCTCCCGGCGAAATCTCAGTTGTATGGACAATGGTATCTACTTTCACATGCCCTATCCCGATACTCGACAGAAATTTGTTTAACATCGTTCAGCCCCCTCATTCTATTTATCTTCATTGTTATACTATCAATTCTCTATCAGATTCGTCCACTCTTACATATTCTGCTAAACTTTCGCAAAGAATATAAGAGAATCTTCGGAAAGGAGGGAAGAAAAATGAAAAAAATGGTGATATCTATTGCAGCTGCTTTTATTATCAGCTTTGGTTTCAATTCCTTGGCTTCTGCAGAAGGTTCAGGACAAACGCCTGAGCAAAAGGTGAATCTGACAGATGATCAAAAAGCAGAGCTTGGTAAATTACACGAACAAATGTATTCAACAAAGAAAGAACTTGTAAAGAAATATGTCGAGTACGGTGTCTTTTCCAAAGAACAAGGCGATAAAGTACTAAAAATAATGGAAGTCAAACATCAAAAACTAAAAGCAAACGGTTATATGATGAGATGGCACCCACACCCGCATCATGGAAAGCAACTTGATCACAAGGAATAATAATGGCAGAGGGGCGCATCTTGCCCTTTCCTGCTTTCATGAACCATCCTTCTTCATTATAAAGGACTAAAAATTCTCTTTGAGTATTCGGGAAACCTCCTCGATATTATCCATCGTTACATCAAAATGAGTAGTGAATCGAACAAGGGTCGGTCCAAATGTCACGGCCAATACCCCTTTCTTCTCTAAATCATCTACAAATTGTTCTGCCTTCATACCTGTACCGGATATATCGGCAACTATGATATTTGTATCAACCTCATTGATGACCTCAACCCCTTTACATAATTGAAGCGTTTCCTTTAGACGTCTTGCTTTCTCATGGTCTTCCCATAACCGTTCTCTCATTTTGGTCAGGGCGACCAATCCCGGAGCAGCAATTACCCCGGCTTGTCTCAATCCCCCACCCAATCTCTTTCTCCACTTTCGAGCCTTCCCGATAAAATGATGGTCACCTGCAATGATCGATCCTATCGGTGCACCCAAACCTTTAGATAAACATATTTGAACCGTATCACAATGATCTGTGAACTCCCTTACTCCTCGACCAGTAGCGGCAACTGCATTAAAAAGCCTCGCCCCATCAACATGCACAGGAATAGAGTGCTTCTTCGCAATGGCATGGATCGCTTGCATATTTTCAGGGGAAACAACCGCCCCTCCAGCACGGTTATGTGTGTTTTCCAGACAAATCAAGCCTGTTTCCGGGAAATGTTGATCCTCCGTACGAATAGCAGCTTCTATTTCATAGGGATCCATTTCTCCATTGGTTCCTGTGATCGTTCTGGTTTGAACGCCTGCGAAAGCAGCGACTGCTCCTGATTCATAGTAAAAAATATGCGAATTTGTTTCTAATAGAATTTCATTCCCCGGTTGGGTATGGGTTAATACGGCAATCTGGTTTCCCTGGGTACCACTTGTGACGAATAACGCTTCTTCCTTTCCAAGAATTCTGGCGGCTTCCTTTTCAAGTTTTTGAATGGTTGGATCTTCACCATACACATCATCGCCAACCTCAGCTTCATAAGCTGCCCTTCTCATTTCTTCAGTCGGTTTTGTCACGGTATCACTTCGTAAGTCAATCACAATGAGTTTCCTCCTCTAATACATTCATTGAATTCATTATAACAAAGGAATTGCTTAAATGTTTCAGAGAAAAGTCACATACGTGGAATTAAATTACCTACTAAGTACCCACGAAAAATTATAATTATAGGAATATTTCAAACTTTCTCATTTTACTTATGTTACTATTTTATTAATCTGTTCCATCGTTCAGAGTTGAATGCCCTGTCAGAGGAGAATAATCATATGACAATCGGTTCTAGAATCCGTTTTCACAGAATCAAACGAAAGTTAACTCAAGAAGATTTATCAAAAGGGATCATTTCGGTATCTTACCTTTCCAAACTGGAGAACAATCAAGTGACACCGTCGAATGATATTATACATTTACTATGTGATCGTTTGGGTGTGAATCACCTGCTTGAACACCCTGAACATATGAATAAGCTTCTAGAAAAATGGAACCATGCATTACTTTGGAATAAGTCAGATGAAGCTGATTCCACTCACCGGGTCATCCAAAGGGATCTTGAACAAAGCGATGATTTAATGACCCATTTGTTCTATAGAATTCTTTGTATCCGTGTTCAATTAGTACAGAACAATCTTGCCGACGCTTTGAAACACATGATCCATATTCAAGGGAATTATAAGGAACTCACCGACACGCTGAAATTTTATTATCACAAGTATAAAGGTAACTATTATTACCTAATGGAAGAATACGAGAAGGCAAAAGGAGAATTGAAGGAAGCTGAAACCTATTATGTTCTTGGAAATGTAGTAAATGAAGAAGAAAGAGCAGATTTATATTATCTATTCAGTTTAGTCCTGACACGTTTAAATATGTACCGTTTAGCCATTTTTTACGGAGAAAAGTCCCTTTCTATTTTTCAGGGAGTATATTACCAGAAGAGATGTGCGGAGGTACATTTACTGTTGGGAATCTGTTACCGGAGAATTCGTTATAACGAAGAGGCCGTGAAGCATTATGAATGGGCTAATTTCATTTCTCACTCCATTCAGTATACCTCGTTACAATCGAAGGTGGAGCAAAATCTGGGGTGTCTGAAATCCTTTATGAATAGAAGCGATGACGCGATCCAGCATTATTTGAGAAGCATTGAGTTAAAAGGAGCGGACGAAGAAGGAAAACTCTATTCTATTCTCTCTCTAGTCAAAGAATACTATAAAATGAATCAGTTTTCTGATGTTCAATTCTGGCTGCCTAAAGGGCTGAGACTAAGTTCAAAAGAAAGGTACCCAGAAAAACACTATCAATTATCCTATTATCAATTTGCTATAATGGGATTCCCTAATGGGTTTGAAAAGTTCATGAAGGAGTATGCACTCCCCTACTTCAAGAAAAACGCCTCTCTTCTATTATATGCTGAGTATTCTAAATTCTTCGGACAATATTATCAGAGTGTCAGAAAATATAAACTTGCTGCATTTCATTTAAATGAAGCAAATGTCATTTATGAAGAAATTCTGACTATATAGGGAGGTGAAAAGATGAAAAAGGTACAAAAATTATTGATTATCACCAGTCTCACTGCTATGGCCTTTGCAGGCGTAGTAGTGATCAATTCAAATGAAGAAGAATTTCCACCGTTCTCAAGTAAATTATAAGCACTTGATGGGCTGGCCCGAGTATAGGGCAAGTCCTATTTTTTTTGCTTGGTTTCCTTTTTAGCTTTCAGCCTCCATATAAATCCAATTTTCCGATAAAAATGTTTATTAATCAATGAAATTTTCTGACAAAAGAGATATAGTTATGTTGAATACATATTTAAGGGGGATCACAAATGAATCAATCATTTGAAAAAAACTTAGAAAAATATGCAGATCTAATCGTACAAGTTGGGTTAAATCTGCAAAAAGGACAGGAGCTTATGGTTTCAGCACCTATCACTGCGTACAAATTCGTTCGCCTGGTTACAGAGAAAGCTTATGAAGCCGGGGCATTGAATGTATTAACGGATTTCTATGATGATGACCTGAAAAAAATTCGCTTGGAGAAATCATCAGAAGCTGGATTGAAAGCGTTTCCCGACTGGAAAGCAAAAGGATTTATTGAAATGGCAGAAAACAATGTTGCGTTATTAAATTTAGCAGCCCCAAATCCGTCACTTTTAAGGGATACAGATCCAACCCGGGTCGCGATGTTGAATAAGACATCAGCTGAAGCTATGAAAGACTTTTCAGCTTATATCGGTGGTGGAAAGATCAGCTGGTTGATCGCGGCCATACCAACGGTTGAATGGGCTCAAACCGTTTTCCCTGAGCTGCCTCAAGAAGAAGCGTTTACGAAACTATGGGAGAACATCTTTTATACAACCAGAACCGATCAGGAAAATACTGTCGAATTATGGGAAACTCATATCGATAACCTGAATAAAAACGCAAACCGCTTAAATAAAGGGAACTATAAAAGGCTTCATTATAAAGGGCCAGGAACAGACCTTACCATTGAATTTCACCCAAAGACAAAATGGATCAGTGCTCAGTTCACTAATGATAAAGGAATTCCATTTGTCCCCAATCTTCCAACAGAAGAAGTGTTTTCCATCCCTGTTAAATATGGAGTAAACGGCGTAGTATCAAGTACGAAGCCTCTTAACTACAGCGGCACCTTAATCAAGAATTTTTCCTTAACCTTCAAGGAAGGGAAAGTGGTGGATTTCAAGGCTGAAGAAGGATATGAAACCTTAAAAAACTTACTCGAAACGGATGAAGGCGCATCCTATTTAGGTGAGGTCGCATTGGTACCGCACGACTCCCCTATTTCAAATACAAACATCATTTTCAATAACACTCTTTTTGATGAAAATGCTTCCTGTCATATCGCCCTGGGGAGAGCCTTATCTGTATGTGTTGAAGATGGCAAGTCGATGACGTCTGAACAGTTACAGGAAATAGGTTTTAACGAAAGTATGGTTCATGTAGACTTCATGATCGGCTCCTCTGAGTTGGATATTGCCGGTGAGAAAGCAGACGGCACGATTGAACAGATTTTCAAAAGTGGAGATTGGGTTTAATTTCTGACTTCCAAGGAAGAATAACGATTGAAAGGCTTAAATTTATTATTTAAGCCTTTTTATTATGGTCTCTTAATTTGAGCTTTCGAGCCCCAATCAGAAATATAGTACCAATAATGGTAATATTTACATAGAATATGACAAATAAATTTCTTTTTTAACATATTCAATACTTCACGAATCACTTACAATAGATGTATACCTTTTTAAAGGAGCGATTTTCTTGTCATTAAAATCTAAACGATCATTTTTCTGGAGTGGCTTCTTCATCGTCGCCTTCTTTGCTTTATATACAATATTTCGTACCACGAACGTACAGTCCAGTGAAAAACCCTTAACTGCCGAGGAAAAATATCCGACCGTCTTCGTGCACGGGTATAAAGGTACATATAATTCTTTCAAAACAATGTTGGACCGTTTTGAAAACAGACACGGCTGGGGGCAGAAAACCTTGGAAATCACAGTAGATTCATCAGGAAATGTGACGTACAAAGGGGCTATCCCTAAAAACCCTACCTCTCCCCCCCTTGTTCAAGTCATATTTGAAGATAATCGTGCTTCCTTGGATAAACAGGCGATTTGGCTGGAAAATGCAATGAAGCTATTGCATCATCAATTTAATGTCCCTGCTGTCAATATCGTCGCTCACTCTATGGGTGGCTTAGCCTCAACCCGATACATCGAAAATACAAATGATGAATCTTTTGTCCCGAGAACCTATAAATTCATTACGATTGCGACCCCTTTTCAGGGTGTGACAAAAGAATCGTATGATCAAATCAATACCGGTGCAGCCGTTATTGATTTGAAACCTGCATCACGTGCATTAAAGAAATTGTATATCAACCGTCATTTAATCCCTTCTGAAATAAAGGTATTATCTATTGCTGGTTCGGGTGATGATGTAGTAAACGTCCAAAGCGCGATAGGAAGTAAATCATTTTTTGAAAATAACCCATTTCAGTCTAAAATAGTCTATGACCCATTGATTTCCCATAGCGGTTTACATGAAACGATTAAAGTTGACCGTCTTGTAGGAGATTATCTTTGGAGTAAATAATAAACAATAAAACATTCCCTCTTCGATTGATTCGTTAGAGGGAATGTTTTATGCTGTTGCGAAAACTCCCTTTACGTTCTATACTACACAAGACTAAACCAATAGGTTAGGATGAGTAGAATGACAAACGAAAAAGTCGTGAAAGCAAGCCCGAAATACATACAGCAATTCCTAAAAGGGTTTCCTCTTTTAAATAAAGAAAATGTCACTACACCAATGGAGAATGTAGTAGATGGCGATATCCTTAAACTGGTTGATCCCCATGGTCGCTTTATTGCGAAAGGGTACTTCGGAATTCAGAATAAGGGAATCGGCTGGCTCCTAAGCTGGAAAGAACATGAGAATATCGATAAGGAGTTCATCCATAAAAAGATTCAAGCTGCCATTAATCAACGTCTTCACTTCTTTTATAGTGACGATACGACGGCATTCAGAGTATTTAATGGTGAAGGTGACGGATTCGGAGGCTTTACCATTGATTACTTTGAAGGATATTATCTCATTCAATGGTATTCAAAAGGGGCCTATTCGTTTCATGAAGAAGTGATGGAATCGTTGCGTGATTTGACCGAATACAAAGGCATTTACCAGAAAAAACGATTCGCTCAGGAAGGGAAATACGTGGAAGAAGATGACTTCGTTGAAGGAACACGACCTTCCTTCCCCCTTCTTGTGAAAGAAAACGGTGTTCAATTTGCCATATATTTAAATGATGGAGCCATGGTCGGTGTATTTCTCGATCAACGGGAAGTTAGGAAACGGATTCGTGACACATACTCAAAGGGTAAGCAGGTATTGAATACATTTTCCTACACCGGGGCGTTTTCTGTTTTCGCTGCCCTTGGGGGCGCCGCCCTTACCACAAGTGTTGATCTCGCTAATCGGAGCTTGAGTAAAACGATTGAACAATTCAGCATTAACGGAATCGATTATGAGTCTCAAAACATCATCGTTGAAGATGTCTTCAAATACTTCAAATATGCTGTAAAAAAAGAGCTTTTATTCGATTTGGTGATATTAGATCCACCTAGCTTTGCCCGTTCAAAAAAACACACATTCAGTGCAGCGAAGGATTATAAAGATTTGTTGAAGGAAGCGATTTCTATCACTGAAAAGAACGGGACCATCGTGGCATCCACAAATTGCAGTACCTTTAATATGAAAAAATTCAAAAGCTTTATCGAAGCGGCATTCAACGAAACCAATGGAAAATATAAAATACTCGAAGAATACACTCTTCCTGAAGATTTCAAAACCCTAAGGCAATACAAGCAAAGTGACTACTTAAAAGTCGCTTTTATCCGTAAACTATAACGGTTAGGGAACGGACCTGATTCAAGGTCCGTTCCCTCTCCAGCTGCAAAACAAGATTGCAATTAAATGACAGAATACTCTGTTATTATTTCCTCGGAAACCGCAGGAAGCGACACGACAACAGAATCGATTGAAGAATAATATCGAATAAGGGGGATAAATGATGAAAAAAGCTGTTTTCCTTGATCGCGATGGTGTTATCAATGAGGTAAAAACCAATAGAGTAAGGTTCGTGAACCGGCCAGATCAATTTTATTTCCTGGAAGGTGTTCCGGAAGCAATAAAAGCATTATCTCAATCCGGCTTCCTTCTTTTTGTCGTTACGAATCAAGGTGGCGTTGGTTTGGGCCATCTTTCACATGAAAAACTCCACTCCATTCATGATTTTATGGTGAAAGAAATTGAAAAAGAAGGTGGATTCATTCAGGAAGTATCCTGCTGCACTCATAAGCCCCAGGCTGGATGTACATGCAGAAAGCCTGAACCAGGGATGCTAATCGGACTGGCAGAAAAATACACGATTGATCTTGGTCAATCCTTTATGGTCGGAGATCGTGAAGTAGACATAGTAGCCGGCCGTAAAGCTGGATGCACTACCATCTTACTTAACGACAGTTCTTCTTCAACATTTAACGCTGATTACATATTTCCTGATTTACTTACCGCTTCTCGCTTCCTCATCAACCTCAGTGATTCATAAAGATGTGTGAAGCATTGATGCTCTGAACAATTTCTTATTGCACATGCTTACTACACCTATTAAACTAAGTGAGTGATTCTTTCTTACTGCATAGTATTTGCAGTTTCAATTAAGGAGTGTGATGAGATGAATCTAATTGGTAAAGGGATTACCCGTTTCTATAAATGGATCATAGTATTATGGATGATATTAGCGGGGGTTCTGGGTTACTTTGCTACAGATTTACCTTCCAAATTAGGAGGGGATGGTTTCAGGACAGATGGACAATTCGTAACGGTGAATGAGGTATTGACCGGCACCTTCGATTTTCCTGAATCATCCATTCTTCTGCTTATGGAAAAGCAGGATTCTCAATCTGCCGGAATGTTTAATTCAACGATTAAAGATACGCTTGAAAGAATTGAACAACTTGACGTTACTTCTTCTATCCAGTCACCATTAGAAGACGAAAAATTAAAGAGTGACGACGTGGCATATGCCGTTTTATCCTTCGATCAATCCGATGTTTCAAACGAAACAAAGGAAATTGAAAAACTCATAAAAGAAAACCCCGGACAATCTTTAACGGGGGCTCCCATTATTAGTTCGGATATTAACAAAGCTAGTCAGGATGATTTGAAACGGGCAGAACTAATCGGATTACCTTTTGCCTTACTTATTCTTTTACTCGCATTCGGTTCGGTTGTAGCCTCCATTGTTCCAGTTATCATCGGTGCAATAACAGTCGTAACGGCCTTTGGGATCCTCACTTTGATCGGAGGCAGCATGGATCTCTCCGTTTTCCTGCTGAATGTGGTCCCAATGATTGGTCTTGCCCTCAGCATTGACTTTTCACTTCTGTTTATCAATCGCTATCGTGAAGAATTGTCTACTAAATCCATTCCAGAAGCGATTCATACCACTATTAAAACCGCGGGAAGATCGATTATTTTTTCTGCGGTCTGTGTATTCATCGGTTTAGGAGCGATGATGCTCATTGAAATCGATATATTCCAGACCATCGCCATTGGAGGCATGGTTGTTGTCATGCTTGCTGTTGTTTCTGCACTGTCCCTACTCCCGTCCGTTCTCTTGCTGCTCGGGAATTCCATCAATAAATGGAGGATACTTAAGCAGAAGAAAAATGGCCACGGGAAATGGAGGGCATTTGCAGGTTTCGTTATGAAGAGACCCGTTATTCTTGCCTTCTTCTCCCTGATTGTTTTAGGTATTGGAATTATTCCTGTACAGTCTATGAAGCTTGCCATTCCTGATACGGAAGCTTTACCTGATACATTTGAATCCCGTCAGGCCATGGACACCATTCAAAAGACATTCAAAACAGATGAAGGCAGTACGGTGTATGTGATTGCAGAGCGGGAAGATGGCTGGGCCAGCAAAGAAGGGTTTGAAATTCTGAATGAATTAATCGTGGATTTCCGGCAGGAATCAGCTGTAACTTCGGTGGATTCTATCTTCAGAGCTACGAATATTGACTCTCCTGAAAAATTATTCGGGGCACTTCAACTACCAAAATCAAAGGAAAAGCTTGACACTGCATTGAAGACATTCATTCAAGGAGACAAAGTACTGATTCCTGTGCATTTGTCCTTAGATTCATCATCAACAGAAGCTCAGGAATTGGTGAAAGAATGGAGTCAAAGAGAATGGTCCCAGCCCCTTCTCTTCGGAGGACAGGTGAGGTTCAATCAGGAAATATTTGATGAGATTTTTCAGAAAGTAGGGATATGCTTATTCATTATTTTAGGCTCAACCTATCTAATTTTGATGATAGCATTCCGCTCCTTCTTCATTCCTTTGAAAGCCATATTGATGAATATTATCAGCCTTACATCGACATTCGGGATATTAGTCTGGATCTTCCAAGGTGGACATTTTGGAATTCCTGAATCCGATATCGCCCTCGTTCTCCCGGTGCTGGTATTCAGCCTTGTTTTCGGCCTTAGCATGGATTATGAAGTTTTCCTCATCTCCAGAATTCATGAAATTTATCAAGAAACGGGAGACAATACACATTCGACCGTTGAGGGTCTTACATCAACAAGTAAGATCATTACATCTGCGGCACTTATCATGATCGTCATAACAGGTGCCTTTGCCTTTACAGGTGTGATGCCCGTTAAACAAATAGGGATAGGTATTGCCATCGCTATTTTCATTGATGCAACCATCGTTCGGATGATATTAGTCCCTTCTTTAATGAAGGTCCTTGGAGAATGGAACTGGTGGATGCCTTTCACTAAGAAGAATAAACAGGAAATGAAAACGAATAAAGCCTCGTAACCTCTTTTCTTAGATTTCATTTCTGATTGACTATCTAACCACAAGAGTACTACGATGACAGACACCCTGATGCTGTTCCATATCTGGGTGTCTTTTTTGTTAATGCCGTCCGTTTTATCGTTTCAAAATAGGGAATTCTATGTTAAAGTACTATGGAACTAGCATCGGAACGGGAGGTATTTGATGAATCAGCATGAGTTATTGCAAATTATCCGGGATCACTATCCCTTTGATGTCCTGTCCGCTGAACAATTGGATTATATTTTAACCGGAGCTACATACACGACCTTCAAGAAGGGTGAATTTCTTTTTCATGAAGATGAAACTGTAGAAGAACTTGATATCTATTTCCTCGTATCAGGGTTAGCGAAGAATGTCCTTCATCGTTCAAGCGGAAAGCAATATTCACTCCGTTTCTATTACCCTGGCGACTTGATTGGAATTATGATCATGCTCACGAGCGGACAAATGACTTTCTCAGTACAAGCAATAGAAGATTGCACGGTTTTCAAGATCCAAAAAGACCGGATTTTGGAAATCATGACAAAGAACAATGATTTTTCAAAAATCATTTTTGAAAGCATCGGCAATCGCATGAAAACTCTTTACGATGAAATAAAAGTGAAGTCTGCCACCGAAACCGACGATGAAAACATCAATCTGTTTCGGACAAAAGTGCATACTCTTATGGATCGCCCTACTTTCATCGAAGCGAATGCAACTATTGTTGAAGCAGCCACAAAGATGAAAGAACATGAAACATATGGATTGGTCGTAGTGAATAAGGAAAAGAAAATGCTTGGAATTCTAACGCAGAAGGAAATTCTCACTTACATAGCCAATCCAAGTACCTCTGAAAAGGTCGAGGATTGGATGAAGGAAAAACCTTTCTGGATTCGGGATGAGTCCTTCGCTTATGAAGCCCTTTCCTACTTCAAGCATGAAGAAGTTGATTTCGTCCCCATCATTCGCAATGATGTCGTCGTGGGGATTCTCACCAGCACTTCCTTTCTCAATATACAGGATTCCAATTACCTGGATCTATCCTATAAAATTCAAAAGGCCGTAACGAATGATGATTTGGTTGAGCTGGCAACGGTGAAGAGTGAGACGTTTCAACAGTTCATCCAAGACCTTCTTGCACAGGACAGCTTTGGGTTTGATATTTGTGAAGTGATTTCGAACTATAACGACCGGCTTCACCGGAAAATCATTCAATTGAGTGAAAAAGAAATGAGGCGTGAGGGGTTCGGATCAGCCCCCATCAATTATTGCTTTATTGTGATGGGAAGCCAGGGGCGCAGTGAGCAAGGTTTCCATACAGATCAGGATAATGGAATTATCCTCGATGATCATTATCACTTATCAGACTTCAAGAAAGTGGATCAGTATTTTCAGGCATTCACAGAAAAATTAAATTTAAAGCTTGCTGCCTGCGGTTTTCCTGAATGTACAGGGGGAATCATGGCCAAGGAGCAAAAATGGAAGAGATCCTATACGGATTGGAAAAGGGCAATCGATGAATGGCTTCACGAAATGGATGCACAGGAAATTCAGAATATCACGATGTTTTATGACTTCCGTCCGATATACGGTGACTATTCCATCGCAGAAGAAATTCGGAATTACCTGTCCGAAAAATCGAAACGCTCCCTCAATATGCAGCAACTCTTACGAAAAGATGCCCTTCGTTTTAAGCTTCCTGTCGGTCCATTGGGGAGAGTGAACCTGAAACCGAAAAATCATTTATTCAATATAAAGAAGTCAGGGCTCTTACAAATCGTCAATATGATTCGGATCCATTCTGTAAAATATGGAATAAAAGAAGTGAATACGATCAAAAGGGTACAGGCATTGAAAAAGTTACAAGCCTTCCATCCAAGAGATGCAGAAAATGTAAAAACAGCTATGCATATCCTGCTTTCCTTGAGAACGAAACAGAATCTCCTTGAACTTAGTGAGGGAAAGCCATTAAGTAATGATATCGATGTGCGGACCCTTTCGAAAGAGGATCGCCAAAAATTAAAAGAATCCATCCAGATTGCCAATCGGCTGCAGCAGGTGATGGAAATCAGTTTTAACAGGAACCGGGTGGTCTAATGGATAATATAGGTATAAATGTAGGCTACCGAATCCTTAAGTATTATTTATGGCAACAATTTTTCTTTCGCCACCAAGTCAAGCGTGAAAAAGAAAAGTTATCCTACCATAAACTTTCCCGTGCCCTTAAGCAGTTTGAAGAAGAAAAACCAACCCTTCAAAAAAAACATTTGTTTCATTGCACTTTTACGATCTTTGATCTTGAAACTACTGGCTTTTTTCCCGAGGTTGGGGATGAAATCATTTCCATAGGTGCTGTAAAAGTCAAGGAAGGAAAAGTTCAAAGGGACGATTC
Organism: Rossellomorea arthrocnemi; assembly: GCF_904424705.1. Lineage (GTDB taxonomy): Bacteria > Bacillota > Bacilli > Bacillales > Bacillaceae_B > Rossellomorea > Rossellomorea arthrocnemi. The sequence continues at coordinate 123,168 of NZ_CAJGBF010000008.1, forward strand.
TTTCTATCAGGTGATCGACCCTCTTCAGACAGTCTCAAGAGAAACGAAACGGTTTACAGGTCTGAGACGTAAAGATTTTCTAAATGGTGTCACGTTACCTATCGGATTGGAGCGTTTTCTAGAGTTCAGTAAAGGGACGATTCTAGTCGCTCACCCAGCAAGCTTTGACATTAATTTTCTTCAAAAAAGGATCTATAAGTGGGAGCTGCCTTCTTTCAATCCTGAATTTGTCGATTCATTTTCATTGGCTAATGGCTTACTCGGAAGAGAGGACTGCTATTTGGATGTGCTTGTGAGTCAATTCGACATCCTAGATCGAGCCCGTCACCATGCTTTAAATGATGCGATTATGACAGCAGAGATCTTCGAGAAACTTTTGAAATTATGTTATAAAAAAGAAGTTCATACGATTCGGGGTTTACACGATTTCCTATTTCAGGAATCGGGCTAAACTTTCAATCGAATAAAAAAATCGCATGAGGATTCTCCTCATGCGATTTTTTTTATTATTATCGGATTTGTCCGGTTCCATGCATCATATATTTTACTGTCGTTAACGCTGGAAGCCCCATTGGTCCTCTTGCATGGAGTTTCTGGGTCGAAATACCAATTTCAGCACCGAATCCTAGCGCACCACCATCTGTAAAGCGTGTTGAAGCATTATGATAGAGAGCCGCTGCATCTACGAGCAACATGAATTTTCTTGCTGTTTCATTGTTTTCCGTCACAATGGCTTCTGAATGTTTGGTTCCATATTGTTCAATATGGTCCACGGCTTCATCTATAGAAGACACAACTTTAACGGCGATATCAAGACTTAAATATTCGTTCGCCCAATCTTCTTCCCCTGCAAGCTTGGCATCTGCAATTGCCTCTACCACTGTTTCATCTCCGTGAATGGAAACATTATGTTCTTTAAGCTTTTTGACAAAGGCATTTTGATTCTCATTAAACCACTTCTCATGAAGAATAACCGTTTCAGCCGCATTACATACTGCAGGTCGATCCGTTTTGGCATTAATGATGATGTTCAATGCCTTCTCAAGATCAGCTTCCTCATCAATATAAATATGACAGTTCCCAACACCTGTCTCAAGAACAGGAACTGTTGCATTATTGACAACGGCGTTAATCAATGCTCCACCACCCCGGGGAATCAACACATCAATATGTTCTTTCATTGTAAATAATTCATTGGTTGCCCCTCGGTCTGTTGTATTGATGAATTGCACGGCATCTTTAGGAATATCCGTCTGCTCCAGGGCTTCATGCATGACATCCACGATTGCTTTGTTCGACGTGATCGCATTCGAACCACCCTTCAGAATGATAGCATTACCTGATTTCAATGCTAGTCCTGTCGCGTCCACTGTCACATTTGGGCGTGCCTCATAGATCATTCCGATGACACCAAGGGGGACAGTCACCTTTTGAACTTGTAGTTGATTTTCCAATGTCCAATCTGAAACCACTTTCCCAGTCGGATCCTCCAGATCCGCTACTTGACGAAGACCATTTGCAAAGTCTTCAATCCGTTCTTTTGAAAGTGATAAGCGATCCATAAATGCCGCTTCAAATCCTTTTTCCTTACCTCTTTCAAGATCTTTTTCGTTTTGTTTTAGAATGGACTCGTATTTCGCTTCTAAATGATCGGCAAGAATATGAAGTGCTTTATTTTTTCGTTCTGTTGACAGCATACTAAGCGTTTTAGAAGCTCTTTTAGCCAGTATCGCTTGTTTTTTTACATCGGTTTTTTCTATAGTTAAAGTCATCAAATACCTCCTGATTAAATTGAAAAGCTTATGAATTTTATATTCTAAAGGAAGAAAAACCCTGAACTTACACTCCTACAGGAATCGGTACTTCTACATGACATACGAGTTGATCTATTTCCACTGCGATTTTATCGGGTTTGATGTCAGCAGGATTTTTCAGTTGACCTGAACGATAATTGACCATTCCGAGCCCAATTTCTTCATTGCGGTTGTCCAGGATACGCACAACTGCACCTTTATCAAATCGGCCTTTCACGGCGTAAATATCATCGATGGTTAAGCTTTCCTTCTGTTCTAAGATGCGATCTTTCGCACCTGCATCGATGGTAATGACTCCTTCTGGTCCTGAGTTGAACGCAATCCATTGCTTTTTAGAATCCAGATTGACGGAATCTTCCGTCGATTCAAAATAGGTTCCTTTAGCTGTACGCTGGACTGCATCATAAATGATATTTGCATGCCCTGATTTACCTAGGAATGCAGGGATCCCCGATGCCATTGTAATCTTAAACGCATCAATTTTGGATCTCATTCCCCCAGTACCGACTGAACTTCCCGGTTCTCCTGCCATGCTTTCAATATCCTCTGTAATTTCAGTCACACTTTCAAGTAGCTCTGCATCTGGATTTTTCCGCGGATCTGAATCATACAGCCCATCAATGTCTGATAGAATGATGAGTTGATCGGCATCCACCAGTGCTGCGACCTTCGCAGATAGTGTGTCATTATCTCCAAATTTTAAGCGATCGATCGTTACGGTATCATTTTCATTTACAATGGGAATGATTCCTCTTTCAAGTAAGACATTAATCGTATTACGGGCATTGTTGTATCGGTCCTCATCAGAAAAATCACTACGAGTGATCAAAATTTGAGAAGCCACGTATCCGTTTGAAATCAACAGATCAGAATATGCTTCTATTAATAGCCCTTGACCAATAGCTGCTGCAGCCTGTTTCTCAGGTAAAGAACTTGGGCGTGTCAAGCAACCTAATTTACGGTATCCCGCAGCTACAGCTCCTGACGAAACAAGCAATACTTCATGACCGTCATCCTTTAAGCGGACAACCTCATCTACAAGGCGCTCAAGCTTCCTGCGACTCATTTCTCCATGTAAGCTTGTCAATGAACTACTTCCAATCTTAATGACGATACGTTTCTTATCTTGGGACATTCAATCACTCCTAGAATAAGGTCCGTCCCTTGCCCCTCTAACTAAATGCAGGGACGAACCAGTATTTCTTGTTTGGTTGGTAACATAATTTATATGAGGTGTTAGATTTTCGTAGTATGATTAGTTCGTAACTAATTGTTTGGACTGTAAGGAAGAGCTGATTTCTTTCGAACGCTTTTCTGCTCCCTTAACAGCTTCTGAGATGGCCTTACCTCCGCCGAATTGTGCTAATGCATCAAGACCTGCAGCCGTAGTACCATTTGGGGATGTAACATTTTCTCTGAGTTTTTTTGGAGATTCTTCCCGTTCCAACATCATTTTGGCTGCGCCGAAAATGGTTTGAGCACCAATCTTTCGTGCCAGCGAAGGATCCAATCCTGCTTCGGCACCGGTTTTTTCAATATGCTCCATTAAATAATAGAAGTAAGCTGGACCGCTTCCTGCAATTCCAGTGAAAATGTCCATCTGACTTTCTTCAATAACAAAAACTTCTCCGATGCTTGATAATAACTCTTCTGCATTCAACATGTCTTCTCTTGAAGTGAATCTACCGGCACTGATTGCAGTTGCAGATTCCTTCAGCATGCTTGATGTATTTGGCATGACACGGATGACAGGCTGGCCTGCAGGCAACTGTTCTTCCATATGAGAAGTCGTAATTCCTGCGAGTACCGACATGATCACTGTATCATTTCTTACCAAATGATTAATGGAATCCAATGCTTTATCTATATCCTTTGGCTTCATTGCAAGAATGAGAATATCTATTTCTTCAAAGGAAAGTTCATCTTTAATGATAGCAGTAATATCATATTTAGCTTTCATTTCCTGAAGTCTTCCGTGATTGCTTCGATTAGAAACAATAATTTGTTTAGCTGGAATCTTTCCACTTTGTACAGTTCCTGAAATCATTGCTTCAGCCATATTTCCTGCACCTAGAAAAGCAATCGTTTTATTTTTTAACAATCATATCCACTCCCGTTCCTATTTTATATCAGATGTTTCAAAGCACATTTTTTCGTTTTCAATTGAACATTTAATGTAATGTTTAAGTTTGTTTTTTATTGTTTTGGTTAGTTGATGTCGCCAAAACCCTTGATTGGCGTGTGTTTTGTTCACAACGTTTATTATCGTAACATGCTGATGAATGATATCAAGAGTAATAAAGGAAGTAGTAAGGAATTAGCCGAATTAGCTAGTGGAAGCGCTGTCATTACCATTTATGTTATTCAGATTCCACCTGAGGGCTCTAAATTGGCTGAGAGAGCGTAAAATCAGAATTTTTACTTTTGGCTTTCAAATGGAAATGACTCGATTTTTGTTGAGAAAACCTTTAAGACCTATCTGAGCTCGCTTCGACCAAATTTTCCTTTAAAGCAAAAAATCCCGTTATGCCCTAAATGGCTTAACGGGATTTTTTCTTTATTCAGTTGATGCTTCGTGTGAGTTTTTCCCACTCAGGAATTCTTTTAAAGCTTGGATATTTTCTTCGAAGTCAATTTCAAGAACCGATCCAACTCCGCTGTAACTTCCATTCGTAAATGAACCATCTACCGGCAGGGTAAGCTTGTCCATGTCACTACTGTTGCTAAGCAGTATATCTTTCGCGATTGAGATTTGATCCAGTTTACTCATATTCGTCTGAATATAAGGCTGAATGGATCCTGCCATCTTAGGAAGCTTTGTTACACCTCCGATGGATAGTGCTTCATCTTTAAGAGCTGCAATCACTTTTTGCTGTCTTTCTACCCTTCCGAAGTCACCATAATTATCATGACGGAATCTGGCATAGCCAAGTAATTCCTTACCGTTCAGATTTTGGACACCTGGTTGGAGAGAAACACCGATATTTTCTGACATGGCTTTTTCAACATCCATTTCAATTCCTTTTGGTGCCAGGATGTCGACTGACTGTTCAAAACCTTTAAAATCGACAATCATAAAGTACTGAATATCCAAATCAAAGTTCTGTTTAATCGTCTTGCGCAGCAATTCAGGACCACCTAAATAAAATGCCGTATTCAGTTTATAATTTTTATAACCAGGGATTTCTGCATAAATATCTCTCATAAACGAAACGAGCTTGGTTTCATTCGTTTTTGGATCAATCTGTGCGAGCATCATGGTATCGGTCCTTGATTTCTCTTCTCCCCTGCTATCGACTCCTAATAACAAGATGTTAACTTTCCCGTTTTCATCTTTTACACCGTTAAATTTATAATCTTTCTGTATCTGGTCTTCACCAGCCATTTTATAACCGCTATAAAATTGAAAAGCAGCGTAACCGAGCAAACTAAAAATGAGGAGTAATAATACCAAAATCACTTTTCTTCCACGTTTTTTCTTTTTGGTCTTTCGATCTAATCGTGACTCCATTTCTTCACCTACTTTTATGACATTCATGAATAACCGATGATAGTATGAAATAGTACTCCATTCAATTGAAATTCACAATCACAGAATACTGGGTAAACTAACACTTTTCTCCATACCAGCTCATCTGAAAATATATTTTACCACAAATATCCTTAAAAGTATTTAGTTGTTCCTCTCAAATAAAATGAATAGATTGATAGAATCCCTCTGTAAGTTTCTTTATAGCGGTTTCTTCTTCCGCTTTATATGTAATGATGAATGAAGTTGCCGGTCCGCTGGATTTATCTAGATCATGATATGAGTCAACATCCCCCGTTTCCAATAGCTTTCCCGTAAGTAGTGATAATTCATGCCGAACGCCTTTAGACCCTACTGGCAAAATATCGATGATGGAAGGGTGATGGATACATTTATTAAATAAAGACAAAGGTGCGACGGATAATCCATGTTCTAGTACTTCATCTCCTGATAAGGGGGTTCCGATAAGAGCATATAAGTGGTTTTCCCGGGATACCTTTTTTCGTTTTTTCTTTCTTCTTCCGATACAGGTTATGCCGATTGCAGACTGCTTGAGAGTGATATTGGATTCAGAGCTTCCCGTTAGAGGAATATCGTCTATATCCAGCTCACTCAAACCAGTTCGAACACCTTGGCAATACTTTTCCCACACTGTATCATCCGTGAAATTAAATAATTGAACAGCCAGAAGGTTGGCACCGACAGCTAAAATTCCATCACTGCAACTCGAAAGCTGTAATAACCTACGATCTCAGGGTCAACCTGGACCATGTCAGCGGATTTCCTTCCAATCCCACCGCTGCAGTCGGACGCAAAGATCAGTTCATCTTCTTCAGTGATGGAAATTGATAAAACATCTCGATGCTGGATCAACTTAATTCCCCCTTTGGAAATCTGGAATCAAAAGCTGGATACAAAAAGTGAGCAATTGTTAAATTAATGAAACTCCCTATTAATAAGGAAGGAACAATTGCTATGTAAAATGAAGAACTCAGGATAAAAATGAAAGGTACAGCTGCCATAATACCGTTTCCAATCAAAAAAAGTATAGCTGCCAATACGTGCTTCCCTTTTGAAAACACATACCCGAATAGCCACACAAAGAGAGCCATTTCAACAGCAATGAAAACATGTAGTGGCCCAAGGGGGAAACCTGCATAAAGGCTTGAAAGTAAATGTCCACCCCCAGCAACCAACGCTCCCTTCCTTCCATTGTATAAAGAAGCGATTAATAACGCAGGCATACTGTCCAGGGCGATTGTTCCGATGATCGCCGGAATCTTCACCATCCCTCCGATAGCAGAAAAAGCCAGGAATAATGATAGTAACACGAGAGTCTTCAGATTACTTTTCATTGTTCTTCTGAACTGTATCGGCGGAGAATACATTTGCACTTCGAAGATATTCCACGTCTCTGACGTTACTGCGATGATTGATCACCCGTGCCAAAGCAAAGAAGTAGTCTGATAAGCGATTGATATATTGTAATGTGACAAATGGAAAATCCTCATCGGTCTTTGATAGAGATACGACGCATCTTTCTGCCCTTCTTGCAACTGTCCGTGCAATATGAATACTCGCAGAGGCTTTCATTCCACCCGGCAAGATAAATTTTTCAAGGGGAGGTGCTTCTTTAGTCAAACGATCAATCTTCTCTTCCAAGGCATGAACGGATTCAGACTGTAGCTTGCACCTTCTTTTTTTCGAGACGTTGGATAGGTCCCCTCCACAATCAAACAGTTCATGCTGGATGTTTTCAAGCTCTTTCACTAAATCGGCAAAACGCTCATGATCCATTTCTGCAATGGCCTGACCAACGAAGCAATTCACCTCATCTAATGTACCGTATGCTTCAACACGTTTATCGTCCTTGTCGACCCTGCCACCAATTACACTTGTCTGACCTTTGTCTCCGGTTCTTGTATATAGCTGCATAAAAACCTCTCTCCTTTACCCTTTTAATGATGTTGCCAAGCCGTACCAGACCAGCCATACTCTTTCCGATAGTTCGGAAAGGTCCTGATAAATCCACCCCGTCATATCTCTCCATTCCCTGGAAGATTGATCTATGGGAACGATTCCTTTTCCTATTTCCGATCCGATCCAGATTACTTTTCGTTCAGGATCTTCTTCTTCCCACTTCCTTAATGATTGTATCCTATTTTTAAACGCCGTCCTAACATCATCATTTTTATGTAAAAGGGCTGAACGAACCGCATATTCAAGTCCCTCCAATACAACAATCGGTAATGATGGTTGGAGTTCTCCCAAACCTTCATTGAATAAAGAAACCCACTCTGTATGACTATTCTTTAAGCGAAAATGATTTCTTACCCATCTTGACTTTCCATTAAAGGAACCGCCTGTAATAAAGTACATTCCTGATCCCTCCAATTCTCTTCCGTTTTCCAAACCAATTCGAATCCTGCTCCATGGTTTACCTCCCAATCCCAAAAGGTTCTTTGCTCATTTCCTGGAGATAATGAAGTCAATAGGTGACGAATGACTCCCCCATGGGTAATAACAGCATAACGATTACCTTTCACCTCATCGATATGTGCTTTGATTTGTTTCCAGGCAACGTCCACCCGCTTTCTAAATTGAATCATTCCTTCCCCTCCTGGAGGAGAAGAGAATGGGTCGCTTAGCCACTCCTGATACATTCGATCATCCTTTAGGATCTCGTAGGTCAATCCTTCCCACTCACCAAAGTGCAGCTCTCTCAACAATGGCGACGAGAAGAGTGGGGTATGTGGAAATATAAATTTGGCTGTTTCCAAACAACGGTTAAGGTCACTGGAATAACACCTTTCATAGTTTTTGAACAGTTTTTTTTGAGCATTGAGCACTTCAATACCACTTGAAGATAAACCCGAGTTCGTCCAGCCTATATATTTCCCCTTCTCGTTTTCAACGGTTAGACCATGCCGAATAAAAGCAAAAACCATATAGTCATCCATAATACCCACTCCACCCCCTCTACGCTGGCACCGACAGTATCACCTGTCATTCCCCCAAACCATTTGATGGACTTCGAATAAACGAATAAGAAAAATACTATGGTCATTAACATGAAAGTGACATAAAGATCTAACCCATTCAGGAAGATGGAGGCAGCTCCACCCAACAAAAAATAAACGCCAAGCCATACTAGTTCTTTCATTGTTAAGTGCTTACTGAAGCTATATCCCATGCCCGACCTTTGCGCAGATGGGATAAGAATGAGGCTTGCTCCCATGACGATCCGGCTGAAAATAGGAATCCATACCAGTACCATGGAAATCATTGCAGAATCAGTATTGAGGACGGTTTCATAAATGAATAAAAAACGGGAAGATAGCAAGACCGCAAGAGAAAGTACGGCAAATGCACCGACCCGGGGATCCTTCATGATATTTAGCCGTCTATTTTTATCCCGATAGGAGAAATAGGCGTCACTTGAATCCATATAACCGTCCAAGTGAAGTCCCCCCGTTAAAAGGATGGGACTCACCCAAATATAAAACGATAATGCCAAAGTGCTCATTTGAGTATATGCATTTAGTAATTCATATCCAGTTGAAAGAAGTACACCTATACAAAGACCCACAATTGGAAATGTACGGACCATCCACTTCATTTCATCTTTTCCCACTGAGAATTCTTTACGTACCGGAACAATGGTAAAAAACTGGACATTAAGTAGAAAACTTCTTAATATTATCATGTCAAATGGACTTTCTTCTTCAGAACGGGAATTCCCACTGTCATGTCCACTGCTGTACAGGACTTCTCCACCATTTTTCTATGTAATCTCCCCAACGTCCTCTGAAATTGGAGTATATCACCTGTCTCCGATGGTATATCATGGAGCAATTCATTACTTACAACAATTAACACTTTGGCTTTATCCATTAACTGATAAATAGCTCGAAATACCCTTTCTTCTACCCCACTGCCATATATCTTTTCTGCAGTGAATATTTCATTGGTAAGTAGAGTGGTTAGACAATCCAACAGTACTATGGAGTTTGATGGTATAGAATCAATGATGCCCTCAATATCCAAAGGGCGTTCTATCGTTGTCCAGTTTTCAGAAGAAGTTTGTCGATCCACTCGATGTTTCAAAATTCTTTCTTTCATTTCATGATCGGTATTCACTCCGCACGCCAGATAAATCAAGACATCATTAGATGTTCTTAGTTCCGCTGCAAGTCTTTCAGCATAAGAGCTTTTGCCGCATCTAACTCCTCCGGTTATGAACAATAGTTTACCCATGTCAACTCTCTTCCTCTTTTTTTTCCAGATAACGCTGGATGGCTTTTTTAGTCACTTCATAGACCCCTCGGCCAATCAATTTCCCGATAGGAGTGATCGGTCCTGCAAAGGGATCAAGTTCCCCTTTTTGACTGGAGGCAATCAGAATGCTGTCTGTAGGTGTTCCCGTTGCCAGATTCCCGTTTCGGCCATCCCTTATATCCATGTCATGAAGCGCTCTCACCTTCGCTTCCGTGGAAGTTACAAGGGCTTCAATATATGCTTCATCAGATAAATTCCCGTTTAAGAATACCCATGTATTTATCGTTCCCGGCTTTAAATCAATATCGTATTGATAACTCGTTGATACGTCCATGGCATTTCCAACTCCTGCAGTCACCACGACGAAAACGGATTTCCCTTCCGTTTCAAAACGTTCACATGTCATATTCGTCAATGGAAGAGCGGTCATCATGCCAACCGATAATGTGGGGTCCAGTTCTTTTTTTACCAGAAAATCCGTCATATCTTTTTGATAGTTCCGACAGTCGTAATCAAATGGTACTCTTCGATTGATAAAATGCGAGTACCATCCGATTCCTGCCCCTATAATACCTGAAGACATACATTTTAGCGGGAAAGGGGCTGCGAAATGAATGCATTCGTTGTTTAATGTCATATATCTTTCATCTAAAGTATGATTCTCTACACGGTTTTCTTCAGGTACAATCACCATTTGTGGCTTGGCTACCAATGGATGAGCCTGCTTTTGAACCTTCGTCCGATACACTTCCTCAATATGTTCTTCTTTCAAGACTTCTTCAGGATGATGGAGAAGTTTTTTTTTGCCTTTATCTAACAGCAGTAAGCGGTCACAGTATAGGCTCGCTAAATTTAAATCGTGATAAATCGCTACGACCGTTAACTTTTCATTAACTGTTTGATTTTTAATTAAATCCAATAGTGACTTCTGATACGATAAATCAAGATGATTGGTAGGCTCGTCCAGCAGTAGAATTTTGGGTTCCTGGGCAAGTGCCTGTGCCAGGAACACACGTTGACGTTCACCACCTGACAATTCATGTAGGTAGCGGTTCTGAAATGATGAGATTCCTGTCTGCTCCATCACGTTATCAACGATTTCAGTATCCCGGTCCGTCGAACCCTTTAAGAAACCTTTCTGATGAGCATATCTCCCAAGCATCACCGTCTCTTTCACTTTATAAGTGAAAGTTTCAGTCGAGATTTGAGGTAAAACCGCGACATGGGTAGCTAATTCCCTCGAAGAAAACTGATGAAGCGGCTTTCCCTTCAATTTGATAAACCCGTCCATTAATGGAAGAAGTCCTGTCATCGCTTTAAGCAACGTTGTCTTCCCACTTCCATTCGGTCCAAGTATTCCAAAGAATTCTCCTCTTTCAATATGAAAACTTATGTCTTCTACGATTTTTTGATTGTCGTACCCAACTGAAATCCCATTTACCTCGATCATGATGAAAGACCCCTTTTCTTTAGAAGAATATAAGCAAACATCGGAGCACCTATCAAGGCGGTTATCACACCGATGGGAAGTTCAGTCGGGGCAATGATCGTTCTTGAGAGCAAGTCGGCAAGAATGAGGAAACCACCTCCAACAATGACCGATAGGGGAAGCAAATGCTTATGATCATGCCCGATCAGTCTTCGAAGAAAATGCGGGATGACTAGTCCAACGAACCCAATCGTACCCGACACGGCTACTGCTGCCCCTGTCAGGATGCTCCCTGCAATTAAAATGATAAGCTTCCTTTTTTGAACTGAGATACCAATATGTTGGGCTTGTTCTTCGCCGAAACTCATTCCATTTAATTCCTTACTGTTCAATACGAGCAGTACTACCCCTATAAGGAAGAAAGGAAGGATAATAGCAATATAATCCCACCCTCTCATGGATACGCTTCCAAGAAGCCAACCGATGATCTGCCTTAGTTCTTCTCCTGTGAGAGCAATCATCAAAGAAATCAGCGAGCCCAGAAAAGAGCTGAAGATGATTCCGGTAAGAATAATGGTTTCAACCTTCATTGTCCTTTCAACCTTTTGGGCGAACCATAATACGAGAAATACGGTAATAATCGAACAAATTATACTTAAAAAGGGAAGTGTAAACTTCCCAATGAACGGAATGCTCCAATGAAAAAACAATGTAATGACTGCCCCGACCGATGCACCTGAAGACACACCCAATGTATAGGGATCGGCCAATGGATTGCGTAATAACCCTTGAAAAGAAGCCCCTGCAATGGCTAAGGAGCTTCCAACCAGCAGTGCTAATAATACTCTCGGTAATCTGATGGTATACACGATGTTTGTAAACATTGGATCGATTCTTTCAGGTAAATGAAATCCGAACCATTTAGAACCGAAGATATAAATGATATCCATTGGCGGGATCGAAATCGTGCCAATGGATATACCTGCAAGAAGGGCTATGACTAAAAATAGTCCAGACAATCCGTACGTAACCCCTATTTTATTCTGCAAATACCTCTGGATAGATCGACTTTGCAATTTCCTCTACTCCTTCAACCAATCTTGGACCAGTACGAGTGACTAAATCTGAATGGACGTCGTGAACATCTCCATTTTTCACAGCATTCACATCTTTCCATCCCTCTCTACCCATAATCTGCTCTTTCGGATTCTCGCTGTAATAACCATATGTGGTAATGATCGCGTCAGGGTTTGAAGAAATGACCTCTTCCTGGCTCACTTGTACCCAACCTTCCTGATCCTTCATGACATTTTCAGCATTGACCATAGTCAGCATTTGATCGATGAACGTGTTCTTTCCTGGTGAATAAATATCAGGTGAAGGTGAAACTTCCACATAGACCCGTTTCTTTTCTGATACTTCCTTTGCCTTTTCCTGAATGGAGTTCAAATCTGCTTTCATTTCAGAAACAACGGATTCTGCCTGTTCCTTTTTACCGACAAGGGTTCCGATGTCAGTAATCGTGTTGTATACTTCATCAAAGCTTTTAGCGTCATGGACGATAAATACGTTAATCCCTGCATCTTTCAGCTGATTCAAACCTTCTTCTGCTGATTTGGCTGTAGATTCATGGGCAAGAACTAAATCCGGATCTAAACTGACGATTTTCTCAACGTTAAACTCCATACCACCGATCTTTTCTTTATCCTCTGCTTCTTTCGGATAGTTATCAAAATCGGAGACCCCGACGATTTCCTTGTTTAATCCAAGCTCGAAAAGAATTTCAGTATTGCTTGGAATTAATGAAACGATTTGCTTAGGTTGTTCTTCCAAGGTAACTTTAGTGTCCAATGCGTCTTCAAGTGTCAAAGGATATCCTGTTTGATCTTGAGTATTCTCTACCTTTTCTTTTTTGTCCGCTTGATTCCCATCAATTGTTCCACATGCTGTCAGGAGCACGATGGCTAATAATAATGCAAGTAATGACTTAAATGTGTGTTTCATTTCCTTATTCCCCCTGTTAAGTTTACATTTTGACAGAAAAAAACATCTCCAGTGGATTAGAGATGTTGTGTAAGATGCATAAATAGGATTTTATACCAAGGATTATGCATATTACACCTTTCTATCCGCGTAGATTTGGTGCAAAAAAATCAGGCAGGTCTCCTGGCTCATGGTCATTGTTTGCTGACACCTTCCCATGCATGTTCGCATAGTGGCTTGTTTTCAGCTCACTCCCATTTACAGTGGCGGGACCGCGTTGGAATTACACCAACTTCCCTATTAAGAAACTAAGAAGAATCGAATCTTCAGCTTCACCTGATCTAAAAAACATATGTAATTGGACCGTTCAAAAGAATTATACACAAATTCTAGTAGATAAGAAATGAATTTTAATGAATTTGTTGAAAATAGCAGAATGAGATCTATGTTATTGGCTAATTAATAAAAATCATAGTCTATTAACAGGCTTTGTCAACCCGATGAAGAGTCACCAAGCGTATATGATTGTCGCTTTGTTTCTTTCGTGGTAGAATCTGTTCATGCTATTGCTTTACTCCTTTAGAGGAGCAGATTTGGCACAGGAGGTTTGCAAAAATGAATGAAAAGAATGAAATCGCTACCTTTGCAGGTGGTTGTTTTTGGTGCATGGTGAAGCCCTTTGATGAACTCCCGGGAATCATTGATGTCGTATCTGGTTATTCAGGTGGACATCTGGAGAACCCTCGTTATCATGATATTAAAGCAGGAGACAGCGGCCATTATGAAGTTGTTCAAATCACTTTCGATCCCGACCTCTTTCCTTATGAAAGACTATTGGAGCTTTATTGGCCCCAGATCGATCCTACTGATGAAGGCGGACAGTTCCATGACCGCGGTGACCAGTATCGAACAGCTATCTTCTATCATAATGAACACCAAAAACAATTAGCTGAAAAGACAAAATTATTAATTGAGAAGAGCGGGCGATTCAAGAAACCGATCGTAACCAAGATCCTGCCTGCCTCAACTTTTTACCCGGCAGAAGACTACCATCAAAAATTCTATAAAAAAAATCCCGATGAATATAAACAAGATCGTGCACAATCTGGCCGAGATGCATTCATCGATGATCATTGGAAGAACAAATAATAGCATGCAATAAACTCTTTTCTTCCCGCTACCGCTAGAAAAGGGTTTATTGTACAATTTGAAAGAAAAATCATTTCTTTGAACCCTGTCCTTATGAAGAGGATGAGAACGATATTAATTATAAAGCAGATTATCATTAAAACAGGTGAAGGCTGATTCATTCAGCCTTCACCTGTTTTTTTCATCCAATAAACCGACTTGCTTTCACCTGTTCATCAAGGATTAATTCTGCCGTCAATTGTCCTGATAATGTGACCATGGGGACACCGCCTCCAGGGTGAGTCGATCCCCCTACAAAATACATATTTGAAAGCACTCTGCTCTTATTTGGTATTTTAAATCCTCCGTTAAGCTTTCGGTCAGTAACAGTGCCATAGATTGATCCCCCATTGGACCCATATAGACTTTGAAGATTATTTGGAGTGAAAGTATATTCGAATTCGATATGATTCCTTAGGTTGCTAACACCCATTTTCTCCAACTTATCCAGCACTTTCAATCGATAAGAATCCTTATACTTTGTCCAATCTTCGCCCTCTTTTAAAGGAGGGACATGTGTCAGTACAAACAGGTTTTCTTTCCCTTCCGGTGCCTGGGTTGGATCTGTTTTGGACGAAATACCGATATAAACCGTCGGGTCGTCCGCTAATTTGTTTTCATCAAAAATTTGCTTGAATTCTTTTTTTGGATCTTTACTGAAGAAGAAATTATGATGGGCAAGATGTTCATACTTCCGATCGACACCAAGAAGCAGAACCAGTCCTGAAACCGTCGGTGCATATTTGCTTAGTTCATCGACTTCCTTGGAAGACTCATGATAATCTGCCAGAAGGGATTTGTAGCACGGTATCGCCTCTAGGTTCGATACTACAATGTCCGCAATCAGCTCTTCCCCTATTTTCGTGCGCACCCCTTCTGCACGGCTCCCTGATGTGAGAATATCTTCAACCTCACAATTCAAGCGTACTTCCACACCAAGCTCGTCCAATACCTTTGCCATTGCCTCTGCAATCTTGTACATTCCTCCCTTTACGTAATGAACTCCAAGACCTAACTGGACATGTGTAAGCTGAGACATGATTGCAGGTGCATGGTACGGGGAAGATCCTACATACATGATCAAGAAATTAAATAACTGCTGGAGATGCTTATCTTTAAGGAATTTACGGTTTGCGGCATCCATGGATTTCATTGGATCCATCTGTAATAACTCTTTCACAGGATGCATGGTTCGCAGGTCCTGCAAACCATTAATGCTCTTTTTATAAAAACTTTTCATCGTGAGCTCATACATTTTTCCACAGTAACTTAAATAATTAAAGAAGTTATTACAATCCTCAGGGGATGTTTTCTTCAATTCATCCAACATGGTTGGAAGGTCAGAAGATACATCCAGAACCTTCCCGTCTTCGAAGAAAGTCCTAAAGCCGGGTTCCACTCTGACTATATCTATATAATCGTTCAGATCGCGGTTTGCATGGGCAAACACTTTTTCCAATACCCAGGGCATGGTAAGAATGGACGGTCCCGTGTCGAAGGAAAAGCCCTTTCCTTCTCTTATATTTAATTTCCCGCCAAGTCGTTTCCCTTTTTCAACAATCGTAACGTCGTATCCCTCTGAAGCTAAACGGATGGCTGTTGACATTCCGCCCAATCCGCCACCAACGATGACTACTTTTTTTTTCATTCTTCATTTCCTCCTTACGAGAAAGATAGATAGTTTCTACTGGAATCCCCTATTCAGCTTTTCATTGTGCCCATTTGATTCAACTTCAAAACCATCATTTGGTTATTTATCGGATTCGATACCTTCTCATGGGGTTTCTTTTCGACATATAAACGTATCACAGTCTAATAATATGGTTAAAATGGCGATACAACACAATTTTGTATGAGAAGGTGAAATGATGTATCTGTGGTTTGTGGCGATGATTTTGACTATTTTAATGTTTACGAGAATCCCGATTGTGAAGAAAACCATTCATGTACGGAATAGTTACCTGGTCAAAAAATGCTCGATAATCATTCCGGCAAGAAATGAAGAAAACACGATAGGAAAGCTGTTATCCAGTATTCATATGCAATTTATACAGCCATTAGAGGTCATCGTAATAAACGATGGTTCATCAGACCGGACGAAGGAATTGGCCGAGGAAAGAGGAGCAAAGGTGATCGATGCTCCTCCTCTGCCAAACGGATGGAACGGGAAGTCATGGGCCTGTTGGAATGGTGCGCAGGCATCTAAGGGAGAATTCTTACTGTTTGTTGATAGTGATACATGGTTCGAGGAAGCAGGCATACTTAGAATATGTGAAACCTATAAACAGCAGCAATGCCAAGGAATACTGACCATTCATCCATATCATAAGATGGAAACCGCTTTCGAAACTCTCTCTATGATGTTTCATTTAGTCGTTTTTGCTTCGACCAATGTCACTCACCTCTTTTCATGGCTATGCAAACCTTCAGGTGGATTTGGTCAATTCTTTCTCTGTACAAGGTCTGTATATGGTCGGATTGGAGGACACGAAGCCGTCAAAGGGGAATTGGTAGAGCATTTTGCCTTGAGTCAACATGCTAAGAAATGCGGGGAATCGGTAGAAGCGGCAAGTGGCATGGGTGCCATCTCCATGAGAATGTATAGGGATGGATTTGGCGATTTATTCTATGGATGGTCAAAAAGCTTTGCTTCAGGAGCAAAAACGACAAATATATTTCTTTTGGTACTTACCTCTATATGGATCGCTTCCCTCAATTCTCTTGTCCTCCATTTACCGGGCATGATGTGGGCAGATCCCTTCCAATTCTTGATTCAATACAGCCTTATAGGCGGGTGTTTATATATAATAGTAAGAAGGATCGGTAATTTCAGCTTCTTTGAAACGCTCCTATTTCCAATTCACATCCTATTTTTCTTAGTGTGTTTCCTCCATTCCCTATGGAACACTTTTTTCGGAAAAAAGACAATATGGAAGGATCGATATGTATTTATTGAGAAAGGAAAGGATGAGAAGATGAAATGACTCTGATGTTAAATATTTTCGGTTGGATAAGCGTACATTTGAGTATTTCATTTATGACTTCCACACTTTCAGATAACATTTTGCTGAAATCTATCGTATTATTCCAGCCATTAAAATGCGAGTCGGATGGTAATTTGTATACGCTATTGAAGATCAAGGTTTGGAAGAACCTCTTACCGGATGCTGGAGGATGGTTTCGGTCAGGAGTGAAAAAAAATGAAATCGGGTTGTCCTCCTATATTGGCAGACAGACTTTCTTAAGGGAGTTGAACAGGGCTGAAATATCTCACTGGCTTCAAATGCTTCCGGCTCCCCTATTTTTCATCCTGAACAGCGGGACGTTGTCTTGGACAATGTTTTTATACGGCATTTTTTTCAACCTTCCTCTTATTCTTGTCCAACGTTACAATCGAATAAGATTACTGAGTTTGATACAACATTCTATCTCCACTAACAAACAAGAAGCCATGCCACCTTCTAAGCTACCTATTATTGAGAATGATACAAAACTTACATAAATTCATATAAATAGGTAACTTTAAAGATAAGAACCGAGGAAATCCTCCACCACGATATGCCGTTAAATCCCTTGATTTGCTCGGTTCCCTCCACTTGTCCCTAAACCGGCTCCATAAATAAGAACGGCTCCTTCGTATCGAAATTTCCTGAAATCTTACGAATCGGAATATCCTCTCCCCCCATCCAATCCTGAAAGTCCAACTTAACTCCTGAGGCACTTTCACCAAATCCGATTAAACATTTGAGCGTGTCACAATGAAAGACGCACGTATGAATCGTCCCTGCCCATGAATCATACGCTTTCTTAAATATCGGGCTGTCCCCATTATTAAACAGGTTGAATGCCCCCTCCATGGTTAATCCCTTCTCCTGCCCGGATCGTAATATTTCCAGCCTCTTTATTGAGTCATTTAAATAATGACGATTATCCTTTTTCATATGGTTCAGTTGAAAATGGTTGGTACAACTCAAGGTTGAATGATGGTACACCCCTATACCCCTGGGGGAAGCCTCTACCACAGCGGCTTTTCCGTTCCTGTCGTACAAAGAGTAGTTAAAGCTATGACGATGAGGCAGCCTTCGTAAGACGTCAATTGCCTCGTCTGCATCCTTACATGTGTCAAGGAGGATCCGGGCGATCGTCGTGCATACGAATCCTTCACCTGGCTTAATTCGATTGACAAAATGGAACCCTACCGCCAGCCCTTTTTCATTCAATCCGTCTATACGCCCGATCCCCCTTCCTGAAAATCCTATAGAAGCATATCCTCCTGACGGCTGTACAAGTAACAACCTGCCTTCATATGTTTTCGGGTGATAATCATAATTCCTCACATAGATTCCATCTTTGGCCATAGACGAACAACCGGACTGGAACCATTCCTGCTGAAAGCCTGAATATTCATGTATCGTTTCATCCAATGTCCATTGCAAACCGTTGGATAATCCCTTTAATTCATCCCATAAGCCCGGTGCAAATTCGAGAAAAAGGCTTTTCACTTCATCCATACTCACTTTGTAATAACGCAATGACTTCTTACGACGCTTCAAATGATGGGAATAGAGTGGTGATTCCCGAAGTTCCCTTCCTAATTGAAGACCAAGTTCATAATAGGTACCTCTGGACTGCAATACATCCAATACAACTTTTTTCATTAACTTTTGTCCCTTTCCGCATATGAAGAATAAAGTCGAATAAATAACTTCTTCCTGCATTCACTCTTATGCTACACTTAATTTATTAAATAGTAGGAGGAAATATCATGCAAAAAACATTAAAAATACTTTCAATATTTCAAGAAGGAGTGAACGTTCTGGATATTTAACTTGAAACGACGCTCCTTCTTCCAATGCAGTAAAAAATTCAGGAAGTAGGAGACATATATGAGGAAACAGACACTCGCATCCCATAATATTCGGATGCTATTTTGGATTTCTTTTTTTGGTACAATCAGTTTTCTTCAACCAGTATTAACGTTATTCTATTTTGAAAGAGGATTAACCTCTTCTGATATATTAATCGTGCTAATGTTCTGGAGCGGCGCTGTATTAATCGGAGAGGTACCGACAGGAATTTTTGCAGATCGGTTTGGTGCAAAATATTCCTTTTTATTCGGTTCCATGCTTAAGTTTCTAAGTATCGTACTTCTGTTGTTCGCTTATGAACCTTGGATGTTTTTCTTATACAGCTTTATCAATGGGTTTAGTGTGACCTTTTTTTCAGGTGCTGATGAAGCATTAATCTATGATTCTCTCAAGGAGTCCAATGAAGAGAATCGAATGGATCGAGCAATGGGGAAGATACAATCAGCCTCGTTTATCAGTATGCTGATGGCCGTTCTATTCGGTTCGTATTTGGCGAAGGACTTAGCAGACAGTCAATTCAACCTGCTCATCATCCTGGGCTTGGCCTTTCACTTAATAGAACTGCTCTTGATCCTTGGAGTCAGGCAGCCAGCAGTTGATTCTTTCCAGAAAGAGAATCCTTTTTCTCAAATTAAGAGTGGGCTCCGTGTAATATGGCAGGCACCACAATTATTACTCATGTTTCTGAATGTAACATTGGTGTTCATTCCGGCTGGTGCAGTTTACCAGTACTTTGATCAACCACTTTTATTAAATGCAGGCGTGCCTGTCTACTGGATTGGAGTCTTTTATGCGGTATCTGCCATCCTTGGCTATATTGCTTCGAATTCCATTGGGTGGATGACATCACACTTTTCCAGGATGATGCTTATGAACCTATCTGGTTTACTGGCAGTGGGAGGGTTACTGATATCAGGCTTGTTCGGTTCTTCTTTATGGATCGTTTTAGGTGCATTCTTCCTGTTAAGGCTCGTTCGGTCAATTCGATATCCCATCTATTCCCAATTGAGCAATGATTTAATTCCGTCGGGGATACGGGCGACGACAATATCCCTGCTCTCCATAGTGGATTCAGTTTTGGACCTCGTTGTGTTCGGTGTATTATCTACTATCGCTTTGAAAGGATACCCCGCCGTACTCATAGGTTGTTCATTCATCGCATTATTGGGGACCCTTTTACCCATTAAGCCTGTCAAAACGAAAAAGGCAAAGCAAAAGGTCGAACATTCCAGTCCCTCTAAAATGTAGTTAAAGAGGCTCTGACATGGCAAAATCGATCCATTCTAAAGACGAACAATTCCTATAAAATATAGTATGCTTTATTAAAAATAATAAAAATCCGAACGATTTCGATTTTCATAAAAGAATTTCGAATGATCGTTCGGATTTTCATTTTACTAAAACACTGTTGTCCCAGCCTCTTTGTGTAAAATTATTTCTTTAAGTAGGTCCAACCTTCTTCTTGATACACCTGATTTTCTTTCATCAGTTTTCCAAGAGCTCGTTTAAAGGATGCTTTACTCATATTGAAACGGTCTTTGATTTCGTCAGGCTGACTTTTATCCCAAAAAGGAATTGCGCCATTACGTTCTTCGAGATACTCAAGAATGACCTCGGCATCATCCTGCATTTTATCCTGCTTTAATGGTAAGAACGAAACATTTAAGTTCCCGTCATCCTTCACATCAATGACTCTTCCTTCAACAAGTTCCCCCAGTCTGGGCTCCTCTTTACGCTCATTCATGTGAACGAAGCAGCGATACCCTTGCTCGGATAAGAAAAAGGTTCCAACTCTAAGCAGTCGATACACTCGTCCCTGCACCTTAGCATTCATCATTTCAGTGGTTGCTCTTCTGGACACCTGCTCGATGATATTTTCAGTGGCTAATCTTCCATAAAGACGGTCTTGCTTATCACGATTTAAGGTAAGGAATAGTTGATCTCCAGGGTTAGGCCAAAGCTCCAGGAATTTCGGAAGATCATCCGATGAGACTAAAATATCCTTAGGTAATCCAATATTCACAAAAACACCTAGATCTTCCCGCTTATCCACTACTTCTGCCCATCCATATGCACCGACTTGCACTTTAGGAATACGCATGGTCGCTGTCAGACGAACATCCTTATCATGGTAAAGAAATACCTTCACAGTATCTCCCTCTTGTATTTCTTCTGTTATTTCAGAATGGTGCAGAAGTACCCGATCGATATCATTCGTCAGAAAGAAACCGTATGGCACTTCATGATCAACGAATAAATCCTCAACTGTACCTGGTTTTAATGAAGACATTATATTTATTCCTCCAATATTGATTAACGTATTAACTTAAGTTTTCTCTACTCAATGTTTGTATTCACTAAATATAGCTTTTTTCGTTTATGATGTATAGTGCGTATGCCGTTTTTAACAATAAATAATCAATTTAGAAAATATAGAATTCATGAACATTTAGTAACCCCATTGACCGTATCAAAAGGAGTTGTTATGATGCTTCTAATTCAATTATAACAAATATTTATGCACCTTGTATAAGTTCAAGAATATGGCTTGAACGTTTCTACCAGCTACCTTAAATGGCTTGTCTACAAGATAAAGTAACGCCGATGGAATTATTTTATCCTGTAGATTCACTCTGGTTGATATATTTGCCGGAGTTTTTTTATTTTTATCTACTCGGAGGGTTATTTATGAAAACATTCTTTCAATTTGCTGAAAGAGGGACAAATTATAGAAGAGAAACTTTAGCAGGAGTCACGACTTTCCTTTCGATGGCCTATATTCTTGTTGTCAATCCCATCATTCTGAGTCAGGCCGGAATGGATAAAGGGGCGTTATTTACAGCTACCGCTTTATCAGCCATTGTTGGGTCCCTTTTAATTGGGCTCCTTGCAAACTTCCCGATCGGCATCGCCCCCAGCATGGGTCTTAACTCATTCTTTACCTTTTCTGTATGTATCGGGATGGGAGTTCCGTGGGAAATTGCCCTGACAGGCGTATTTATTGCAGGAATCATTTTTATGATCTTAAGTGTCATGAAAATCCGGGAGAAGATCATCAATGTCATCCCACAGGATTTAAAATTTGCCATTGCCGGTGGCATCGGCTTTTTCGTTGCGTTTATCGGTTTTAAAAATGCGGGACTGGTTGTCTCCAATCCTGAAACCTTTATATCAATTGGAAACCTTTCTTCTTCTACCACATTGCTTGCTGTATTTGGATTTATCATTACCATGATGATGTTAGTGAAAGGGATACGAGGCGGTATATTCTACGGTATGGTTGCTACCACAATCATTGGGATGATCGCAGGGAAAATTGACGTCCCTCACTCCATTATTGGGAATGTCCCCAGTCTGGAACCGACTTTCGGAGTTGTCTTTACGCATTTAGGGGATATTTTCTCTCTTGAAATCATGGCGGTTATCTTTACCTTTCTATTTGTGGCTTTCTTTGATACAGCGGGTGCACTGATAGCCGTTGCAAGTCAGGCAGGAATCATGAAGGATAATCAGATTCCGAACGCAGGAAGGGCGCTTTTGGCTGACTCCGCTTCAGGCGTGGCAGGGGCAATATTCGGAACGTCTACTACTGCATCATTCGTGGAATCATCAGCTGGGGTTGCTGTTGGTGGGAGAACTGGATTCACGTCCATAGTCATTGCATTTTGTTTTTCCATTGCCCTCTTCTTTTCGCCCGTCTTATCGGTTATCACCCCTGAGGTGACGGCACCTGCCTTGATCATCGTAGGTGCACTTATGGCTACAGAAATAAGACATATCAATTGGAATCGTCTTGAAGTGGTCATACCTTCATTTGTGACAATCATTATGATGCCTTTGACGTTCAGTGTCGCTACAGGGATCGCATTAGGGTTCATTCTTTATCCATTCGCGATGATTTCCTTAAAGAAATGGAAAGAAGTTCATCCAATCATGTACCTCCTTTGTGGATTATTCATTGTTTACTTTGCATTTTCATAAAAAGCCTTTAATATGAGGAGATACCTTTTGATTACTCAGGTATCTCCTCTTTATGTCCTTTTGCCTTTTGCTTTATCTACTTGTGAAAGCTTCTTACTGTTTCATCGGAGGGAAGGAAGAATGTCATCATTCCGAGTAGAGGAAGGAAGCTGCATAAGATCATCACGAAGCGGATCGTAAAAAGATCGGCCAACCCGCCAAAAATAACTGCGCCCACCGCCCCCATACCGAAAGCCAAACCCACGGTCAAACCGGACAACATCCCGATTTTACTAGGCAATAGCTCTTGGGCATACACCACGATGACACTAAAACTTGACGATAAAATAAACCCAATACAAAAAATAATAGGATAGACAATGCTCAACGGTAAATAAGGTAATGCCAGGGTCAATGGAGCAGCGCCTATCATAGAAAAGAATATAATGTTTCTCTTGCCAAAACGATCGGCGAACGGACCACCAAGAAATGTTCCGATGACCCCTGCAAACATAAATACAAATATATATGCCTGGGCATTTTTAATAGAAAGACCATAGTCCTCAATCAAATAAAACTGGTAATAATTCGAAAGTCCTGCCCCATACCATGACCTTGCAAATACAAGGAATACGACTAAGACCATAGCCCATTTTATTTTCTGATGAACAGGAGCCTTTCTTACATCAGTACTCTTTCTATTCTTGCTCTTTTCATTGAAACGTAACTGTCCTGAATACCAATTGGACACCTGAAACAAGACAATCATTCCAATAATGGCCACTATTGTAAACCACAAGGCTCCTTTTTGACCAAAAGGGACAAAGATAAATGCGGTTATCAACGGGGCAAGGGCCTGACCGGTATTCCCACCTACCTGATAAATCGACTGAGCCAGTCCTCTTCGATTTCCAGCCGCCATATAAGCGACCCTCGATCCTTCAGGATGAAAGATGGCAGACCCGAATCCGATAAATAATACGGAAACAATAATCCATAAAAAATGACCTGACAAGGCAAAACCAATCAATCCTGCTAAACTGGACAACATTCCGAGTGGAAGTAAGTACGGTTTTGAACGGATGTCGGCATAATAACCGAAAACCGGTTGTAATAAAGAAGAGGTCATATTGAGTGAGAAAGCAATCCACCCGATTTGTATATAACTCAACTCCAACGATTTCTCTATGATTGGAAACATTGCCGGCACTACAGCCTGAAGTGTGTCATTGATAAAATGACCCGAACTGATCGCTAATAGAATACCGTATATAGTTGGATTCACTCCAGTTTTTGCAGATGCTTGTTCCACGTCCACCCCTCCCTTCAATTTATTTCGTCACTCTAAATAGTATACTGAAAAATCTACCCAATTCCTATGGACAAATAAAAAAAGCCGAAACGGTGTTCGACTTTTCTCATTGAAACACTACCCTCTGTTCGGGAATACGCGTTTGACCATATCCGCTATTTCCTCACCTAATCCTTCAATTGGTTTCCCGTTTCCAGCTTTATCGGCGTAACCTCTCATTCGGTCTACGAAATCAGGATTAGTCGACACGTACACATTATTAATACTGCCATTCTGACTTTTCACTTGATCTGAAATTTTCTTTTCCAATTCCTTTGAAACGGTTCCATTCTTATCATCTTCAAGCACAGCGGCAACATATGCATTTTGATCAGTTGTCAGAACATAAGCGCTCTTCACTTCTTTAAGTTCCGCCACTTTATTTGCCTCTTTGTCAGCAAGTGAGTAATTTTCTCTCATCGTCCCGTTATTCACATAATCCCGGTTCGCCTGATCATTCTTGTAATTCACACGTTCCAGATTGCGGTTGTTCATCTGCTGCCCTTCTTCTTTCATATTATCGCTTGTACCACACCCTGCGGCAGTAATCATGAACATTAATCCAATAGTCGAAATCAAGAGATATTTTTTCATTTCTTTGCCTCCTAAAATTTATTCAATCTTACTATCCCCACTGCTCATTAAATCTATACAGTGAATCGATGTATGTTTAATCCTCTACTTAAATAGGGAAAACTCGAATTGTAAAACGAATTCGGGAGGTGGGGAAATGTTCCAGGCAGCTTTATGGGGAGGGATAGCCAGTCTATCCCTATTGATCGGGGCATTTATGGGGATATTCCTTCATATACCTAAAAAAGTTGTAGCATTTATTATGGCTCTAGGAACAGGTTTGATCATTGGATCTGCCACCTTCGATCTCTTAAGTGAGGCAGAGGGAAAAGCAGATTTGATGTACCTTATGTCCATGTTCTTGCTTGGTGCTCTCATCTTTACATTATTTGAAATGTTCCTATCTAAAAAAGGTGGGAGCGAGAGAAAGCGTTCGAGAAAAAATCCCCATGGCCATTCTGGTTTAGCCATATATGTCGGTACTATCATGGATGCCATACCAGAGTCCATCATCATTGGTGTCAGCTTTATTGAAAGTCAATCCATGCAGTGGGTATTCATCATCGCAATCTTCATCAGCAACCTGCCTGAATCATTATCAAGCAGTATTGGATTTAAGCTTGATCAATACAGCACAAAGAAAATCATTTACCTTTGGGGGAGCGTCGTCATACTTTCCTCACTCAGCTCTATGCTTGGGTATGTATTTTTACAAGATGCACCTGAAAGTACTTCTTATATAATCGGAGCATTCGGAGCTGGAGGTTTGTTAGCCATGGTCTCTTCCACAATGATGCCGGAAGCATATGAAGAAGGTGGCCCTATTGTCGGTTTCCTTTCTTCTTTTGGAATCATTCTTTCCTTTATATTGACCCATATTTCCTAATGATTTAGGTGACGGTTGAAGAAAAAAGGCTGACATAACTAAATCGCTTCAATATAAAGACGAATAATTCATATAAAACCGACTATAGAATCACTTCTTACACCGCTGCCCGATTCCGTGCAAGACTTCGCTTTCCTCGGGCAGAAGGGGAACTTCCTCCTGTCCTTAAGATGTCCAGCTACTTGGCTTATCGACTCGGGGTCAAAGACCTTTCTCTTTTCTACTTTCCCGAAAGGAGTCTTCGTCTGACACTCCAATTAACAGCTAGAGCCTTCTACACTAAGTAAGCTTGATTAAAATAATAAAAATCCGAACGATTTCGATTTTCATAAAAGAAGTTCGAGTAATCGTTCGGATTTATCTTTGACTAAAACACTTTTGTCTTTAGCCTCGTATTTTACTTAGTTTTCATGATCAATTGTCAATCCTTTTACAAATCTCTTCCCCATGATTTTATCCTTCTTTCGATTTTCTTTGCTGTTAAAGATGATATCGAAGTCGTATTCATCTGGATACAAGTCCTTTGCAGACACATACAGTCCAAGTCGCTTATGATTCACGTTCCTCTTCTCCCCTTTGATTTGAACTGTGTATTTCCCTGTATCGTCAGGACCTTCATAAACAATCCCAAATTCTCCGTCTGGGGAAATTGTGACATTATCACCTCTGACAAAGGTTTTAATCGACCTGTTTTCATTCAAGGCTTTCCTATACCCCCTCTTTTTATACTTATTTACGATGACCTGCTTCTCCATTTCTTTTCTCAAATGATCGTCCACCTCGCCCAAACTGTATGTTTTCTTCTCTCTATAGGTAATTTCATGGGCTTTCTCAATTATATCCGGATGCATCCCAAGCTTTAAAGCAATAGAGAATGCCTGGCTTTCTCCCCCCTCGCCTACAATCAGCTTGTAGGTTGGCTGTAATGTGTCGATGTTAAACTCCATACTGCCATTCATAAAGCCCTCATGCTTTTCTGCGAAATGTTTAATTTCACTATAATGGGTAGTAGCAAGAATCGTGGCTCCCTTTTCATATAATTGATCCAGGATGGCTGTTGCCAGACCCATTCCTTCTAAAGGGTCTGTACCGGAACCGAGTTCATCCAACAGAACAAGGGAATGATCGTTTGTATCCTGTAAAATGTCGATAATGTTTTTTATATGGGAACTGAATGTACTTAAGTTTTGTTGAAGACTTTGACCATCCCCGATATCCAGGAGGATTTGTTGATACAAGCTGATTTCACTTCCTTCAGCAGCCGGAATGTGAAGTCCGCATTGGGTCATAAGGGTGAGAAGCCCTACCGTTTTGATGGTCACGGTTTTCCCTCCGGTGTTTGGCCCTGTTATGACCAACGCATGAAAGCCTTCCCCCATCGTGATTGATAGTGGGACTGCCTGTTTACCCAAAAGGGGATGTATCGCATTGATCAGGTGTATTCGATGGTCTTCATTCACGAGAGCCTTCACTCCATCATAGGAGCGACTATATTTCGCTTTTGCAAACAAAACATCGTAATGAATCATTGTTTCGACCGCAAGTGTTAATTGTGGCTCGTAAGCTTGAACCAACCCTGTCAGTGACCATAAAACATTCTCAACTTCACGATCTTCTTCAAGTTTATAAAGCAAAAGCTGGTCCTGTTGTTTACTTAATTCCTCCGGCTCGATATAAAGAGTTGAGCCCGAGGCTGAGGAATCCAAAACGGCACCTTTCATTTTACCCCTGAACTCTTTCTTAATCGGGATGACATACCTGCCGTTTCGTTGACTCACGATCGATTCTTGGAGAAAGGATTTGTATTTTGCCGATTTTACGATCGATTGTATTTTATCCTTTAAACGGTCTTCTTGAATTCCCAATTGCTTTCGAATTCTCACTAACTCTTTACTCGCATAATCATCTACTCTGCCATTTTGAATGCACCGATTAATCTCTTCCCGGAGATCAGGGATTTCTTCAATGGAATAGACGTATGATGATACCCTCGGCGCAAGCCATTGTTTATCCTCCATGTATTTTTTAAGTTTTTTACATGCGTCCAGGAAATAATATATGCCAGTGAGCTGATCCGGCCTAAGAGGCACTCCTATATTCAAATTCATCATGATGGTTTCCACTCCGTCTAATGCATGAATCGGTACACTGGCACTTTTATCTAAGATACGTATTGCTTCCGTTACCTCATCCAGAAGCATTTGGATTTGGCGGATATTCGTTGATGGTAATAAATTCCACAATTCTTTTTTTCCTTCTTCTGTCAGTGCAAACCCCATCAGCTCTTCTTTTACAGTATTGAATTCCAGTATTTGAATCGTTTTTTCGTTCATTATTTTCTCCTCCATATAAACAAAAATAGACCACAAAGAACAATGTCCATTGTGGTCTTCTTTCACACGTATACAATCCACCCCATCAATTACAGTGCACTCAAGCAGATGAATCCTTCAATTTTAACGTTTGAAAAGACTACCTGACTTACAGATTTGTGCACAAAAAAAGAGCTGTGCCCAAAGACACAGCTCACCTGATAAAGGATTGAGTATGCTATGACCATTGTTCTTAACTACATTTTGAAGGCATAGATAAATAAGCATGATCAATAGCCCGTTTTTTAGGCCACTGCCAACAAAATGTCCGTATTCATTTCACGGTTAGTTAAGAACGACACCTAACATACAACATACTCCCTTTGTTTACACTATTTAGATTCAAGATTAGTTTACAATGTATTCCATCTATTGTCAATAGGTTACTGTGATGAGCGCTTATATTGAAACCTTTTCCATTGGAACCGAATGAAACAACCAATACAGAAGCCTGCAAGAGCGACGGATGCAGCTACAAAAACCATACTTGAGAATATATAAAACCCTGTGCCACGTCCTGCCAGGGCACTTATGATAGCGGCACCTAAGCAGCTGACTGCTATGATATTATTGAATTGCTGTTGGTCAGCGTCTTCCTGTGGGTAAGTAGAAGGTTCATTCTTTAAGAATAGCCTCCCTGTCTCAATGACGGGATTGTATTTAAAAAGTAAGGCTGTCATTCCGACAATAAATGGAAGCAATAAGAAAAATTCTATTTGAAAGACCCATGAAATGACTATCGTTGAAACGATAAACCATTGATTCAATTGAACTAATGGCCGAGGGACTGAATTAACTGTATCTGACTCCACTTTAATCCATACCTTTCTTATTGGAATTGATGTAATGATAGTGTATGGGATTGAAAGGAAAAAATCAAAAGAAAAACCCGAAAACTCTGCCCATTTTTGACGGGTTATCGGTTTCTCGAAATATGGATAGAAAAGGCTGCTTATTCCTTCATTTCTTTAACTGATATGATATCTTTTTTGCAACTCCTCTGGAGCCATCTTCACCATCATCTGAAGGATGAAGGTAAACACTGCCAGATCATCCACAACCCCCAATATGAGAAATACATCCGGGATCACGTCCATGGGCAGCCAGAAGTAAAAGGCAACCACCCCCACCGACAACCCCTTCTTTGCCAACGAAACATCCCTGGACCGAAAAAAATCAACCAAAAAAGGAACCGATCTCCGTACATTAAAAAGAAACCGCAACCGCTTCACAAACTTTATCATACGTCATCACCTGTCTGTTTTTTTATTACGTTATCATAGCACACAGATCAAGGGAAAAATTCTGTTACTAGTTTTTTCTCATTCGATGGAAACGTCCGTTTCCATCGCCTTTCAGCAAGGCTGAAAGGCCTCCAAATGGCATAGAGGTCCAGCATAAATGCATTTGAGTCCTCCCTCTAGTCACTTGGGGAAATGAGCCCAAAATCCCCCCTTACAAAACCACTCCCTGCTTTATACTTAGGTTTTCCCCTTCAATCCTTCCCATTCCTATTGTAAAACCCCGGTAAATTTATCATTGTTCCTGCTTACACTCTATCTTTTTAGCATACTCGCGTGTTATAATCTTTTAGATTGAGTATTAGGAGGTATATCACACATGATTCAAGTATCAGATGTAAGCTTACGCTTCGGTGATAGAAAGCTATTCGAAGACGTGAATATAAAGTTTAATCCAGGGAATTGCTACGGACTTATCGGAGCAAACGGTGCTGGTAAATCAACATTTTTAAAGATTCTTTCAGGAGAAATCGAAGCGCAGACTGGTCACGTTTCCATGGGATCAGGAGAACGTCTTGCTGTCTTAAAGCAGGATCATTTCGAATATGAAGAATATGAAGTGCTGAAAGTAGTTATTATGGGGCATACCCGTTTATATGAAGTTATGCAGGAAAAAGACGCGATCTACATGAAAGAAGATTTCTCAGATGAAGACGGTATGAGAGCAGCAGAATTAGAAGGTGAATTCGCCGAGCTGAACGGTTGGGAAGCTGAATCGGAAGCTGCCATCCTTTTAAAAGGCCTGGGAATCAATGAAGATCTTCACACAAAACAAATGTCCGAACTGACAGGTGGAGAAAAAGTAAAGGTATTATTGGCACAAGCACTGTTCGGCAAGCCCGATGTACTGTTACTCGACGAGCCAACCAACCACTTGGACATCCAAGCAATTCAGTGGTTAGAAGACTTTTTGATCAATTTCGAGAACACAGTCATCGTTGTATCACATGACCGTCACTTCTTAAACAAAGTATGTACACATATTGCCGACCTTGACTTTGGAAAAATCCAAGTGTATGTCGGGAACTATGATTTCTGGTATGAGTCCAGTCAATTAGCACTGAAAATGGCTCAGGATCAGAATAAGAAGAAGGAAGAAAAGATTAAAGAGCTTCAGGCATTCGTTGCCCGGTTCAGTGCAAATGCATCTAAATCGAAACAAGCCACTTCCCGTAAAAAATCATTGGAGAAAATTTCATTGGATGACATCAAGCCAAGCTCACGTCGTTATCCATATGTACAATTCAAGCCCGAGCGTGAAATCGGAAACGATGTTCTGCGTGTTGAAGGTCTGACAAAAACGGTAGATGGAGTAAAGGTCTTAAACAATGTTTCCTTTATCCTGAATAAAGAAGATAAGATCGCACTTGTCGGAGCAAACGAAATTGCCAAGACCACTCTTTTCAAAATCCTTGCAGGGGAAATGGAACCTGATAGCGGCACATTTAAGTGGGGCGTTACGACATCCCAGGCTTACTTCCCGAATGAAAACTCAAAGTACTTTGAAGGAAATGAACCTTCCCTGGTGGACTGGTTACGCCAATACTCACCGGAAGATGAGAGTGAAACATTCCTTCGCGGATTCTTGGGTCGCATGCTTTTCTCAGGGGAAGAAGTATTGAAGAAACCAAGTGTTCTTTCCGGGGGAGAAAAAGTTCGCTGTATGCTGTCTAAAATGATGCTGAGCGGATCTAATGTCTTACTGTTGGATGAACCTACTAATCACTTGGATCTGGAATCCATCACTGCATTAAATAACGGATTAATTAACTTCAAAGGTGCAATGATATTCGCATCTCATGACCATCAGTTCATTCAAACTATCGCGAATCGTATTATCGAGATCACGGAAGACGGGGTCATCGATAAAGAAACAACGTACGATGAATTCCTGGAAATGAAAGCTGCCATGAAGGCTTAATGAAATACACATAAAAAAAGCAGATGCCTGGTAAGAAGGCGTCTGCTTTTTTGATATGTGTTTTCACGACCAATTAATTTTGTCCGCTTTTCACTAAATACCCTTTAATTTGAAAATAGCTGATCTCTTTCGGTAACTCTTCTTTTATGGGCTTCAACAGGTCTGTCCCTACCTTCTCAACAGCTTTTCCAATCAGATTTTCCTCTTCTTCCGTAAAGAGAATGCCCCAATCGTCCAATACTCCTTCCTGATAAGTACGGATTATATGATTTTCAATGGTTGCCGTGCTCATGCCCCGCTCTTTCGCAATGTCTTTGATGCCTTTTTGATCCTTGAATAAGGCAAAACTTACTAAATAAGAAGGTGTGTCAGAGCTATTAGTCTTTCGGTTCTGAACAGTTTTGGATACCTTCACCTGATGTGCTGGATTTTCTTCTAAATAAGCTGAGATTTCATGAATGAAGATTTCTCCATAGCGATCCATCTTACTTTCCCCAACCCCACTAACCTGAAGGAACTCCTGGGATGTTTTTGGCATCTTTACACACATGTCTTGAAGAGACTTATCGGAGAAAATAACGAAAGGTGGAACTCCCTCTGAATCTGCAATCGATTTACGGAGAGTCCGTAACGTTTGGAACAAGCCGTCTTCTTTAGGTATGATGGCAGTAACCGTGGGCTGAACCTTCCTTGAGACGCTTTTATCGCCCAATAACACCTCTTTGCCTTTTGATGATACCTTTAGAATCGGGAAACTGCCCCCTTCGACATTTATGACTCCCTCTGAAATCAGATAATCGATGAACAGGCCGACCTCCTTCTGTGATTGGTCCTTCATTAATCCATATGTGGAAAGCCGATCGAATCCCCATTCCAGAATCTTTTTATTCCTTGACCCTGTGAGTACTCCGCTGATAAGAGAAGTGCCGAATCGTTCATTCATCCGCATCATACAGGATAATACCATCTGTGCCTCTTTCGTTACATCCTCAGATTCTCTCTGATCCAGGCAATTGCTGCAATGACCGCATGCTTCTTCTGCATGTTCCCCAAAATACGTTAAAATATAGTTCTGCAGGCATGCTTCCGTATGGACAAAATCAACCATATCACGTAATTTCTGCATCTCATTTTCATGTAATTCCGGATTTACGATATTCTGGTCAATGATATACCGCTGCGTCTGGATATCCTGAGGTGAAAATAATAAGACACATTCGCTGTCCACCCCATCACGGCCTGCTCTCCCTGCCTCTTGATAATAGCCCTCCATGTTTTTGGGTATCTGATAATGAATCACAAAGCGTACATTTGATTTATTGATCCCCATGCCAAATGCATTGGTTGCAATCATAATGGTAATGGAATCATTCAGGAAAGCTTCCTGCTGGTCCTGCCTTACTGTATCGGTCAGCCCACCATGATATTTCCCGACTGAAAATCCCTTTTTCTCCAGAAACAAATAAAGGTTTTCAACTTCTTTGCGTGTAGCACAGTAAATAATGCCTGAATGCTGATGATTCTTTTGTACATACCTTTCTACCCAGCGCTTTCGATCTTCCCCTTTCACCACTTGGAAAAATAAGTTTGTCCTTTGAAATCCAGTTAACACTTTATATTCATCCGGAATGTGTAAGTGATGAAGGATATCCGATTGCACTTGTGGAGTAGCGGTTGCAGTTAGAGCAAGGATCGTAGGGTGTGAATGTAATTGGTTCACTGCTTTGTAGATCCCTAAATAGCTTGGTCGGAAGTCATGACCCCATTGGGATAAACAATGGGCTTCATCAACAGCCACCAGGGGGATCGGCAATGTATTGAGGAAACGCACAAATCCAAAAGATTCCAACCTCTCAGGAGCAATATAAACGAGCTTGTACTCCCCTAAAGCAATCTCTTCCATTCTACTTTCTACTTCACTGTTGGATAGAGTACTATTAATGTAGGTAGCTGGAATTCCTTGATGTAATAATGAATCCACCTGGTCTTTCATAAGGGAGATAAGTGGAGAGATCACTAGGGTCACACCATCGAGCATTAGTGCGGGGATCTGGTAACAAAGAGACTTCCCTCCGCCAGTTGGCATTATTCCCACTGTGTTTTTCCCAGCTAATATGTATTCTATAATGCTTGCTTGACCGTCCCTGAATTCATCATAACCAAAGTATTGCTTCAATACCTGCTTTGCTTCTTCAATCAAAAATCTTCCCTCCAGAATAACATTCTTAACCTATATTGTATTAAAGATCACCTGACGTGCCAATAGGAAGGATTTAATTTCCCCATTTTAAAAACGCCCAGTCCAACTTGCAGCTAGACAAAAAGGCTGTACATGTGGATGAATACACATGTACAGCCTCTTAGTAAATCAGAACCATTTAACCGTTTTTTCTTCTTTATTTACGTCAACAGGTTTTGACAGCTTCCAAAAGCCGTCCCACACAGTTTCTTTTCGGTCATTTTCTATGGAAGTACTATTCACTTCTTTCTCTTTCTTGGACATGATGATCCCTCCTTTGATACATAAATACATTACATACTATTCAAATATAAAAAAAGAGTTTAATCATTTTTCGAAATTTTATCTTATGTCCTTACAGGAGGATTTAAAAAAGAACCAATCAAAAGATTGGTTCTTTACGTTCAATCAGGATGATTTTATTGTAGGATGGGGATTATCCACCACTTGCAACACCTTGGTGGAAGTCACCATATCTTCTTTACAAAGCGGACACTTAGGGGTATCTTCACTTTTGAAGTTGTCTCTCATCCAGCCCTTACAATCTTCAGCGGAACAAGCCCAAATCTTTGTTTCCTCTGTTTTTATTTCTTCCTCAACTTGATTTCTACGACCAAAAGCCATTGAACGTCCTCCTTTAAGGTAAGTAGGATTTCCTTGCTATGCTTTCTAACAGGAAAATAATGATTGTGGTAATTTATGCTGCAGATAGTATGTGGTCAATAATAGCTCGTTAAATAATCAGATTAAATACATCGATTATTTCCATTATACCATACTTGGCTTCATTTTAATATATCAACGCTAAAGTTTGGTCATTATGTAAGGGGATGTTTACATGGATTTATTTTTTCTTTTTACTCCTGGATGAAGGAGACTTCACTCCACCTGACATTTCCTGACTGGTCGTTCCTTGTCCTTCCACTTGAGAAGAGCCCAGGACTGCCTTTGATGCATCCTTTTTCCTTTTGCTCATTTTGATTCACCTCCTCTCCTATCTTTCCCAACATCCGTTCTTTTTATGTGCATTTATTAATTCGTTTAGACAGGCATCTTCTTGAGTAAGAAATGGTTACATGGGAAGCCTAATCATTAAATTATGGTTTAGGGTGTTGTAATCGTGTTTAGACGAAGAGAATTGCAAAAGGACATAGAAAAAGAATCTCCCCACAGCTTTGATATCGAGGTCTTTCATAAGGAATTGCTCACTTTAGTAAGTAACAGTGAAGATTTAGTATTTAGGACTATCACCTCAGGTAATCAAAGAATCGTTGTGGCATATTTTGACGATATGATCAATGCCAACTCCATGCAGGATAGCATTATTCGACCTATTGAAGAAGCCACGGAAGAGTTAAATTATCACCAAATCAAAAATACAATCAATATCGCAAAAATAACGGTAACCAACTCCATCACCGATGTAGTGGATAACCTTGTCAACGGGACCGCTTATATTTTTAAAGAAGGGGATACTCACGGAGTATTGGCGGATGTGGCGGATAAGGGTACCCGGGCACTTGAGAAGGCAGAAACAGAATCACTGGTGTTCGGACCGAAAATTTCATTCACAGAATCCATAACGAAAAACCTGAATTTGATCCGATCCAACATTAATGATCCTAAATTATGCGTCGAAACCTTTATGGTAGGATCAAGAACCAAGAAAAAGGTTCAAATGGTATACATAAAAGATATTGCTGAGGAAGAAAACGTCAATACGTTTAGACAGCGCATTACCGAAATTGAAGTAGACAGCATTGTGGATTCAACCGTTCTAGCTCAAATGATTGAAGATAATTCATTTACCGTTTTCCCTCAGTTCATTACGACTGAGCTGCCGGATCGGTGTACCATTTCCCTTCTACATGGAAAAATCGCCTTATTGGTGGATCGCAGCCCTACAGCGATTATCGGGCCATCAACGTTCATGAATTTCTTCGAGTCAACCGAGGATATTTATATGAGATGGAATATGGGGACTTTCCTAAGATTAATTCGGTTTGTGGCCATCTTTTTTTCAATCATTTTGACCCCGGCTTATGTAGCAGTCTTAACATACCATTATGAGGTGATTCCATCTGCCCTCCTCGTATCCCTTGGTCAGTCACGCTCAAATGTCCCCTTTCCCCCTGTATTTGAGGCTTTGTTACTCGAATTCATCATAGAACTGTTAAGAGAGGCAGGAGCCAGGCTGCCAACCAAGGTTGGACAGACAATGGGGATCGTCGGAGGGATCGTCATCGGGCAAGCTTCCGTCCAAGCGGGATTCACCAGTAATATCCTGATCATCATCATTGCAATCTCAGCCCTCGGTTCCTTCACAGCACCCAGCTATGCAATCGGGACTGCGGTAAGAATCATACGCTTCCCGATTATCGTCATGGCCGGGTTGTATGGCGGAGTTGGTATCATGTTCTGCTTTTGCTTTCTTTTAATTCATTTATTAAAAATTACAACATTGGGTAGACCCTATTTATCTCCCATCTATCCACTCAGGTTCTCTGACTTTAAATACAGCCTTTTTCGTTTGCCCTATCAATATTTAGTCAAACGCCCCATATCCAATCATCCCATCGATAAGGGACGCATCCCCGAGAAAAAGGCCAAATTGAAAAAAGACGTTGATGAGTAGAGGGTGAAACGTATGGATATTAATGTAAATCCTAAAGAACGATTAATGTTTAACGCATTTTTGATCATGTTTATTTTGCATACCGCCCAAACCGGTGTAGGAATTGCGGGCTTACCAAGAATCATTTATATGGAAGCCAACAGGGATGCATGGATATCTGTTATTATGACAGGTATTCTGGTTTCCATTGTGCTATATCTAATGGTGAAAATGCTTGAAACCTATGCCAGTGCTGATTTATACGGTATCCACATGGACATCTACGGAAAATGGCTCAGTAAAGCATTTAATCTACTATATATTCTTTTTTACTTAAGCGTCACCTATGTAATTCTGATGAATTACATCGAAATGGTCCAAGCTTGGATATTTCCGAAAATGCCGACATGGCTTTTGATGGCTCTGCTGCTTTTTTTACTGGTTTATGGTGTTCTGGGAGGCATCAGAGTTGTTGTCGGTATCGCATTTTTAGGCCTTATCCTGGCATTCTGGCTCTTATTCATGATATATACACCAATCAAATTCATGGACATCAACCATCTACAGCCTATCTTAACCTCATCTCCCAAAGAGATTATGATGGGTGTTTATAAGTCGAGCTTTACGATCATAGGCTTTGATTTGGTTTTATTCATCTACCCTTATGTTAAAGAAAAAAAGAAAGTATTAAAATACGCCCTCATTGGTACTGGGTATTCCACTTTTCTCTTTACAACGGTGACCATTGTCTCCATCGGATTCTTCTCTGAAGATGCTCTATTAAAGACCATTTGGCCAGTTCTCTCTATGTTCAAAATCTTAAGGATCCCTAACCTTGAGAGGTTCGAATTTATTGCCGTCTCATTTTGGATGCTGGTTATCCTGCCTAACATCTGCTTATACTTTTGGGTGGCTTCCAGGGGGATGAAGAGAGTCTTTCGTTTTTCTCAGAAAAAGTCCATCTACCTGTTTGCCATCCTCCTTTGGGTCTTATCACTCTTTGTGAAAGACCGGCTGACCATGAACACCATAACAGATAAAGTTGGTACTACGGGTTTCATTCTTTCTTTTGTGTATCCGAGTTTTTTATTTATACTGGTGAAACTAAAATACTTAGGGAAAAAGAAAAAGGGAGTGGGTGTATGAATAGAATTGCCATGCTGCTATTGGTTTGTCTCTCTTCCATCTTCCTAAGCAGCTGTGTTGAAACAAAATATTTGGAAAAGCTTGGTCTGATTACTGCCGTTGGATATGACCAGGCAGAAGAGGATAAAATCACCGGAACAATGGTTCTCTACCAATTCAACCCTGCCATGGAGGATGTGGAAAAAATATTGTCGAGCACATCGAAGACCAGTAAAGGAATCCGATTATCCCAAAACTTAGAAACGGATCATAAACTTGTCTCTGGTCAATTACGGATTGCGATTTATGGAAGGGAACTTGCAGGTAAAGGAATTGCTCACTTAGTAGATACGTTAGAAAGGGATTCTGCCATCGGTAATATGGTTTATTTAACGATTGCTGATACAACGGCAGAAGAAGTACTGAGGTATCAAATGGAAGAAACACCATCTAACCGGGGAACCTATCTGTATAATTTAGTGCGACAAAACGTTGAGGCAGAAATGCTGGTCTCCCCAACCCTGCAGGAATTTATTACCGATTACGGAAGCGTCGGTAAAGACCCCATACTCCCCCTGTTGACAGCAAAAGAAGGGAAAATCGGAGTAGACGGCTTCGCTCTATTCACAAGGGATAAATTTATTAAAGAAATAAAGAAAGATAAAATCTTCTATATCCGCTCCCTTATGGAGAACTATAATGCAGGCAGTGTCGAAGTAGAATTGCACAGAGATAAATTAAAGCCATATTTATCTAACCTTGATTTGAGAAAGGATGACGAAAAGGTTTATACCATGATAGACAGCATCAATTCCTCTTACAAGATTGAAGCAGATAAAAACGAGAAACCTTCCTTCAAGGTCTATTTGGATATTCAATCACGTTTGCTTGAGATGTCAGAAGAAATGAAGTTGTCCGAACCAAAAGCATTGCGTTTACTTGAAAGGGAAATCGGATCATATATTGAAAAGAATATAAAAGAAATGATTCTTATGCTTCAGGAAGAAGGAACGGATCCGATTGGATTCGGAATGGAATACAGGAGTATTCGGGGGCATCAGGATGTCACAAGAGCAGAGTGGGACAAGCTATACAAAGAGGCTACATTCGAAGTGAAAGTGAAAAATAAAATCATCCGGACAGGTGTTATTGATTAATGACAGTAACAGGTCTATCCATTTTGGATAGACCTGTTACTTATGCATGTTCAATGAGATTAGTGATTTCGGTGATGATCGCTTCTTCCTGGATTTCCATCGGCTGGTCATTCTCAAAGATGACCAATCCGTAATAAACTTGGAGATCATCATCACACGCTTCGCAAAAATCTATATCTTCAGGATCCCAGAATGCAACGGAGTGAAATTTCTTCGTCTTTGACTTTGGGTAGTTTTCACTGAGTCGTCTCAATTCCATTAAAAAACTAGCCACTGCTTCATTCCTGTTATCAAATGTCAATTCCTTTATAATATCCTTTTCCCAGCCTTCAAAAAACCACCAAGGCTCTGCATCACTTTTTGTCGTTAGAACTCTCCAACTATTATCCAATGCTTTACCCTCCTTACTTCTCTGACCAAATTGTACAAAAAATAGCGTCGAAAGAAAAACATTTGAATTTTCCTTCTTACTAAATTTTAGACAAGTTCCCCCCCATACAAGCATAGGTTTAATAGAAAAGTTATCTGAATTTTTTATATGAGGAGGGAAAGCTTATGAATTTCATCGTATTAAGAAAAGGTCCAATTATTGTCATATTGGTGACAATCATCTTCATTGCTGCCGGTACGATTTGGTCGTTATCACTGAAAAACTCATATCCAACGGTGTCCCTATCAGAGAAATCGGGTGAGAAACAAGTCATCCAGCTTGTAACGGGCGAGTTCAAGTCGGAAACTGCCAACGGCAAAGAGATTGAAGCATACCGGTGGGACCCAGGAACCATTGTGGTTGAAAAAGGAAAAGAGGTTGAACTCCGCATTTATGGAGTAAATGGAATGGAACATCCATTCTATATCGAAGGAACGGATGTTCAAGGTACTGTAAAAAAAGGGAAAGAAACGGTTGTGAACGTAACCTTTTCAAAGGAAGGAACATATAGACTTATTTGCGAGACGCATGAAACCATTGAGAATAATGGTCCGATGATTGCTTATATCGTTGTTGATTAGCCCGATTGGTTATAGAAATGCAAGGTCTTTATAGTGGTATGCTGCCACAAAGGGACCATTTTTTATTTTTTTACGAATCCTGAAACATTTTGTTCACAAAATCGTATTAACAATTACCATAGATTCTAATCGCGTTTCGCAGTATACTTTAAGTATGATAAAATAATCATTCAGCTATTATTTATGCAACTAGAATAGTAAAAGGAGTCTACTCCATTGACATTCATAATTGTACAAGACTTATTGGATTTCTATTTAAGTCCATTGCATGTTAGTATTGTTTTTTTATTTATTTTGGCATTGATTTGGGATCGTTGCCCATCTCCATTCCATCTCTATACACAATATTATGATAAAAAACTTGAAGGAAGCAGTCTAATTATCACCCAGGCAGCAGAAAATGAGATTATGCCTGTCAGGGTCTGGTTTACAACTTGCATGAAATTCCAATTCTATCATACTGATAATGATGAAGAATCCTCTTCTGTATATGTATAAAAGTGAACACATATTTACAGAGGAGGAAAAAAACATTGAAAAAAATTTCATTCATTTTCATTTTACTATTATTCACGTTGACCGGGTGCCAAAGTGCCACAACTGATGGAGCGTTCTTTCATGATTATCTTGTAAATCCATTTTCATTTCTTATTCATGAAATAGGAACCTTCCTTGGTGGTAACTTTGGAATGGCTATTATCGTGATCACCCTTCTAATCCGTCTTGTTCTTCTGCCTTTTATGCTTAAAACGTATAAAAATCAACAGGATATGAAAGGGAAAATGTCCTTAATCAAGCCCGAAATGACGGCAATCCAAAAGAAGATCAAAGAAACGAAGAATAAAGAAGAGCAAAAGAAACTTCAGCAGGAAATGATGATGCTCTATCAAAAAAACGGCGTAAATCCCCTCAATATGGGGTGTTTACCTTTATTGATTCAAACACCCATCCTGATAGGATTATATTATGCGATTCGGTCATCTGCAGAAATAGCCAGCCACTCTTTTCTATGGTTCAATCTGGGGCAACCGGACCATATCATGGCCATTATTGCAGGAATCGTGTATTTAGCTCAAGCACGTGTATCTCTGATGAATATTCCAGCAGAACAACAGGCACAGATGAAGATCATGAGTCTTCTTTCACCCGTTATGATCTTTATCTTCTCATTGAATGCGCCTGCTGCCCTTCCCCTTTACTGGACTGTCGGAGGAGCTTTTCTCATCCTGCAAACCCTGATTGGTAAGATGCTATATAACCCACAGCCTTCTTTAGAAAAACAGGAGAGCCAATAATAAAAGGGAGCCCACAGGCTCCCTTTTTGTTTAGTAGGAAATGATAAAATTACTTATTGAAAGATCCCATCCGGACAAAGGAAATCCCCGCAATAATGAGCAGTGCCATGTAAATAATACATGGATAAAATAAAAGTTGTTGACTCCATTTCTTCCCGAATAACATCCCTGTATGTTCACTCGAAGCGACTGCTTCAGAATGGGTTACAGGTATTTCATGCACAGGTGTCAAAAAGGTTGAGAACATCTTCTCATGATCCTGATTGTACAGTGTCAACTCACCATCAGGATTAAGCTTTTGTATTATCTTGCCACTAACAGGCTGGGTAAATGGAATATCTCTTTGCAGTTTATAAGACGTGCCTTCCAATTGAAAGACGGTCTCCTTTGGGATATAGTTTCTTTCAAACTGATTCAAACCATAATCAAGAAGTTTTTTCGTATCAGAGTATATGGCTTTTTTAGACTGGGCCTTCATAGTAACGACCACAATGGACAGCTTATCATTTGTTGCAGATGTCACAAGGGTGTGTCTGGATTCATTAATAAATCCATTCTTTCCCCCCGTCACTTCAGGATAAGCAATCTCTCCCTTTACCATCTTGTGATGATTATAAAGAGTTGTATTCCACCCTTCCGCCTTCCAGTCAATAGATTCTATACCGAATAATTTCTGAAATTGTTTATTCTTTAATGCGTAGCTTGTAATTTTGGCCATGTCATACGCTGTTGAATAATGTTTTTCTCCATATAGTCCGTGGGGATTCTCAAAATGGGTATTCTCAACCCCTACTTCCCTCTTAAGAAAAACATTTAGTTTATCGACAAACCGCTTTACAGAACCTTCTGTATGCTCGGCAATGGCAACGGCGGCATCATTCCCGGAGTTTACCATCAACCCTTGAAGCAGCTGGTTTAAAGATAAAGTCTCACCAGGAGCTAAATAAACAGTAGATCCCTCAGTGTTACTTGCATTTTCACTGATTTTTACCGGGTCATCTAGATCGGCATGCTCAATCGCGTAAATCGCTGTAGCAATTTTGGTAATACTTGCAGGATTCATTCGCTTTGCGCCATTTTTAGAGTAGAGGACACTCCCGGTTTTTGAATCTATAATAATACCCGAATCGCTATAAATACTCTTGGGTTTTATTGCATTTTCTTGTTGTGCTGATAAGCTAGGGGTAATAAAACAAAATAAGATCAGCACAATGAACACTTTTTTCATATATCCACACACCTGTCTTGTCATTAAACTCACTAACCCATTCTACCAAAAATGGATTTCTAATAATCATCCATGTGAAAAATGTTAAGAAATTGAAAGAATGATGTTAATTCCTGACAAAATTCCCCGAATCTCATACATACTAAAGACATGATTTCCATTTTTCATTCTTTTACACTAAAATAGGAGTATAAACCTGAAACCTTTTGCACTGTTAATCGTATGTATGGTAAGCATCTTTATTAAGGGGTAGATGAAATGAATACATTTCTGCAATTATTAATAAGATCGGTCATCTCTTTCAGTATAGGGACCAGCAGTTTTATCGCTTACTTACTCCTATTGGACCTGGGATTCCCTCTTACCCTCTTATCGGGGGTTGGTACCGGGATACTCTTTTTCATCATTGTGAAAGCAGTCCAAAAGAGATGGTGGCTGAATAAAAATGGACTTTCCGGACAGGAATTTCGTTATATAAACAGAAATTTAAAAGAAGCGAAAGAAAAAGTAAAACGACTTCAAAGACAGCAGTTAAAGGTTAGATCACTCGGAGCGTTTAAACAAATCCTTGAAATCAACCGGTTAAGCAGAAGAATCTACCAACTTGTAAAAAAAGAACCTAAGAGATTTTTTTCAGCTGAGTCCTTCTTTTTCTACCATTTAGACTCTGTCGTAGAAATAACCGAGAAGTACACATTTCTTGCTTCTCAGCCTGGTAAAAATAAAGAAACGTTCCTTTCTCTCCAACAAACCCGTACAACTCTGGATGACTTGACGGTTTCCTTGGAAAATGATTTACACAAAGTGTTGGCAAATGACATGGATAACTTGCAATTTGAACTGAAATTTGCGAATCAGCATTTATCACACAAAAAAGATCTCAAATAAATTTCGGAGGTTTTATCATGGAGCAACGAAATGACCAATCAGAACTTGATTTATTGCTTTCAAATCCGTTTGGAGATGAAATGCCTGCTGTTAACGAACAAACAAAGTCCCCTCTTTTGCTTGATCGTTTACCTAAAGAACAGCAGGAGAAAGCTAAACAATTAGCCGCCCAAATCGACTACAAGGACTATGAAGCCATTTTAAAATATGGAACAGCAGCCCAGTCTCAATTGTCAACTTTCTCCCACTCGATGTTGGATCATGTCCAAAAACGTGATATCGGACCGATCGGCGACGTGTTA
This sequence comes from Rossellomorea arthrocnemi, assembly GCF_904424705.1. Classification (GTDB taxonomy): domain Bacteria; phylum Bacillota; class Bacilli; order Bacillales; family Bacillaceae_B; genus Rossellomorea; species Rossellomorea arthrocnemi. The sequence goes on from NZ_CAJGBF010000008.1 coordinate 166,480, forward strand.
GGTGATTTAATGAAAAAGCTAGAACAAATGAATCCCGATGAGCTGAATAGCAAGCAAAGAGGCGTTTTTAAAAAGCTATTCCGGAAAGTTTCCTCCTCCCTGCAGGAGGTACTTTCTAAATACCAAAAAATCGGATCCCAGATTGATCGGATTTCAGTCAGACTGGAGCATTCAAAGAAGACTCTGCTGGATGATAATCGATTACTAGAAACATTATATGAAAAAAATAAAGACTACTTTCAAGCCCTAAATATGTATATTGCTGCAGCTGAAATCAAACGTGATGAAATTCAGCACAACCTCCTCCCTTCTTTACGGAAAAAAGCGGAGGAAACCGATGATGAACTTATATATCAGGAAGTCAATGACACAATGCAGTTTCTTGATCGATTAGATAAGCGCATACACGATTTAAAGCTAAGCAGACAGATGACCATCCAGTCAGCCCCTCAAATCCGGTTGATTCAAAATACAAATCAGGCCTTGGCAGAAAAGATTCAAGCTTCTGTCCTGACAGCGATTCCTCTCTGGAAGAATCAAATCGCCATCGCCCTTACCCTGCTGAACCAACAGAAGGCTGTTGCAGCCCAAAAGCAGGTTTCGCGTACAACCAATGAGCTTCTCTTGAAAAATTCCGAAATGCTCAAAACGAACAGCATTGAAACCGCAAAGGAAAATGAACGCGGAATCATAGATATCGACACCCTTAAGAAAACTCAGGAAAACCTCATATCCACGATTGAAGAAACATTGGCAATACAGGCAGAAGGCAGACAAAAGCGGCAGCAGGCCGAACAGGAAATGGTCACAATGGAAAACGACCTGAAACAAAAGCTCATTGAGATCAGAAAATAAACAGGCTCAACTTCTACGGCCTTCAACTAGCCATAACGTAGAAGAGACCTTTTCATCCTATGAAGCATGACTTAATTCTTTATCAATAAAAAAGAACCCTTCATAGATTATTAATCTGGAGGGTTCTTTTTTATGGTGAAGCGGGAACATTATGATGTCATTCTTACAACCCTCTATTTCCCCTCGTTATGAACGATATTATCAGTAATGCTGTCATATTCCTTCTCTGCAATGGAGGAACTGATGATTTCTTCTTTTTCAAGTTTGGCAATTGCTTCATACTCTGCATATAAGGCATGTTTTTTTAATGTAGCAAGCTGTTCAGCTTTAAGAACAGGGTTGCTGTTAAATAAGTCATCTAATTGGGCTTTGAGCATATCAATTCTTTTATTGTACGTCTCGATAAGTTCATTGGAAACTGGATCAGTGATATAGAGCTTCTGTTTCACACGATGTATCTCTGATATCGCTGTTTCATATCGATGGAGCTGACTAAGTAATTTCTCAAATTCCTCGTGACCCTCCTCTTTAGGCTTAATGCCTAACACATTGATTAAAGGTTTGATCGTCAGTCCCTGGACTACCAGGCTGAATAACACAACACTAAACCCGAGTATCAACACATCTTCCCTGCCTGGGAAGTCCCTTGGGAGACTAAGTACAAGAGCAATCGAAAGGGACCCTTTTAACCCTCCCCAATTCAATATGTGTTTCCACAAATGCGGAAAATTGCCAATCAGAGACAAGCTTGTATAGACGGCTATGCTCCTCGCCACTAATACGACAAGTATGGCAGCGAATATGTATGGCCACTTCTCCAGTAAATCGATCCTTGTTATTTCCAGGCCGACCATTAGAAAAACCAGTGAATTCGCAAGTAGCGCAGCAACATCCCAAAAACTGTTGATATTCAATTTGGTAGTGGGACTCATCCCGATCTTCCCTCCAAAATTCCCGAATATCAGTGCTGCAATGACGACAGCGATGACCCCTGAAGCATGAACACTTTCTGCGAGCAGGAAGGAACCATAAAATAGAATGACACTAAAAATGATTTCAAGGGGGTAATCATCATAATACTTCGTTAATATAGAAAAGGCATATCCCAAAGAACCACCGATGATCACCCCTAATGAAACCACCCTGATGAACTCCCATATTCCGCTGCCTATCCCAGCCCATCCTGCATCGATATATGATACAAGATAAAAGGCAGAAATATTGAACAATACTACGGCCAAACCATCATTGAATAAGCTTTCTCCTTCAATGACCACGGCCAATCTTTTCTTTACACCCACACTTTTGAAAATGCTCAATACACTGACAGGATCTGTTGCACTCATAAGCGCACCAAATACAAAGGCTGCCGGTATCGAAAAATCAAAGAAATAATAAGCAGAAAAACCGATGATCAGAAATGAAATCAACGTTCCCCCGAAAGCCAGGGCAATGATCGGTTCTTTGTTTGCCCTTAGATGGGAGTATGGCAGCTTTAAAGCGGCTTCACCCAGAAGGGCAGGTAAAAATAGCGTAATAATGACGAAATTAAAGACCTCTCCTTCTGTAATGAAATCTTTAAGCGGCTCCAAAACAGGTATATTAAATAACCCAATCAATGCTCCAACAATGACGAGAGCAATCGGATAAGGCTGCTTGAATTTTTTGGCAATTGCTGTAATTCCCGCTGCTATCATTACTAATATAAGGCCCAGTTCAAAAATATGGTGCATATCCAACTCATGCATATCTGGCACTTCCTCCCTTGTACAATACTTCTTATTTCCCTATCATCTCATTTACTAACCTTCCCTTTTCTGTCAAAACGAGTCATCTGTCCATCAGACATTTAGCAGATACAAAAAAGAATGACCTTATAATTATCAATAAAGTCATCCTTCTTTAGTATACAGATATTTCCTCTGTGAATAAAACCATCATTCATTTAATGCATCTTTCGGAATCTGGATAACAATCTGTTCCGTTTCAAGCTGGCTTTTTGTTTCCATCCTTCCTGGTTCATAAACTGATTCCTTCGGTGGTATTCTTGTATGTTTACATTGAAGTCAGTCATATTGTTCATGGACCCCATCTCCTTTTCACTTGTTACTTTCACTTTAGTTGAAAAGTCGATTTACTAAATGAGAAGGATGATTGATTTTCCTTCAGACTGAAGTCGGAAATAAATCCCTCCCTGGAACCACTTTACAGCTATGTGAATGTTCCCGTACCTAAAAGCATTCCGTATAAAGACAGAAGAAAGACGACTGCAACATAGCTAAGTAGACGTCTTTCAAAAGGCCTTTATATACTTTTGTAAAGGAGTTTTCGAAGTAAGGGGAATAACACTTCAGGGAGTTCTTCTACATCCGAAACGAGGATGCTGTAATTCCCATAAATATTTTGAATCGTTTGCCTTTGTACTTCATCGATCTCACCATTCGCTAAAAAGACATTGATGACTTCGATGCCTTGTTTTCTAGCGTCCAATACTGCCTCATGGGTATCAACAATCCCATTTTGCTCGTATTCCATCGCTGCAGGCTCACCATCTGAAAAGACCAGAAGGAATTTTTGTTTTTCATTCCGCATGAGGATTCTTTCTGTCATTAACCGAATGGCAAAGCCATCCCGATTATCCTCCTCTGGTTGAAGTTGCATGATCTCTGACCCGCTTCCGGGCTTCAAAGAAGAATAGAAATCCAGAACAGGGTTCATGTAATTAGGCTGACTGGTCTTGGTGGCACGATTGGTATCTTCCCAGAATCCGACTACCTCATGTGGCACCCGGACTGATTTTAACGACTCATGAAATAATGTGATACCGAGCTTCGTCTGATCCATTTTGTCATACATGGAACCTGAACAATCGACCAATAGGGAGAATACCGCATCAATTTCAGAAGAAGGATTCTGCTTTTTATAAAACAATCTGGGATTATCATCCGTAATGAACCGCAATAACTTTTTGTTCAATCTGCCGAAATGCAAATCACTTCTGGGCTGAATTCTTTTGTGCTCCAAAGTCTTCTCAATCATTTTCTGTAACTTTTTTTGGAACGGAGCAATCAATCCTTTGTTATGGTTATATTCCAGTTTCTCTTCAGAAGTAGGTATAGTAGGAGTAATAAAGTGAGGTACGGCATAGCGATTGTCTTTTCCGTACCCACTCTCACCATCTCCAGGTTCATCCCTTTCCTGCTCCTCTGCTTTCACTTTTTGGTACTGCTCCCGCTCCGTCTCTTGGGCAGATCCTTGTACCATGGCCAAAGCCTGGTCCCCATCATCTCCTTCACGGACTCCTTCTCCCATGAGGTCTGATTGTGAACCTTGATCCAGATCGAATTGTAAAAATGATTCTCCCTTGTCACTCGTTTCACGGTGCCAGGTGCGGAATTCTTCATCCATCACCTCTTCCTCTCCCGTACTTTCTTCTTCCAGCACATCCTGGTTCAGAAGTGGATCCTTTCTTTTTATATCGTCAAATGTTTCATTGAACTTTTCTGCTGTTTCATAAACGTCTTCAGGTAAATGAAAATATTCATTTAACATATCTTTCCGTACAATTTCATCCACTACTTCCACGATTTCCATAGCTATCTTCACTACATCTTTAGTCGAGCGGGTCTCAAAAAAGCGGGTGATTTGTCCATGAATATACGGCATGGCCAAGTCAATGTCCCCGTTTATCTTCACCGGTTGTTCCAAAGGGGATTGGGCATGGAGAAGTAAGAAGATGGAATTGAACAGTGCATCTGTAAACACGCTTTTCGTCAAATTCACTTTAAGTTGGGCTTCAAAGTGCTGTCGGTATAATTTCCTTCTCGTTTTAAAGGCTTCCTTTGTCCCCGGGCGTTTGGATTTACAAATTTCCTCTAACCTTGTTTCTTCCCCGATGACAAACAACTGCTTGGCGAATCGGGGAACGGAGGTGAATTTTACTCTTTCAATGTACTTTATTACATCTTCATTCTCCGTTTCATGGAGATTACCGATGGTCCTCAAGTAAATATCACTTTTCAACCCATGTACTTCTTCCTTTCTTTTTCGGTGATCCCAGAAATGACTGACATAGACCGTATCCTCTTTATAATCCAAATATGAAAATGGACCATACTTCAAGTTCATATCCGCTTTCTTAGAAAGTGTCTTTGTTAGATCCACCATTTCCATCACTAAAAAAGAATCAATGTTTTCATCATTAAATTGAATAAATCGATGCATTACAAACCCCTCATTCAAATAAGGTTTCTGCTATATTCAGAATAGCCGCTTTTTCACGTTCATCTTCGAGTTTATCAACAATTCCCCTCTGTATAGCACGCTTGGCAGGGAGGTACATAGCCAGGTCACAGGCATCAAGGAGAGCACGTATGGAAGCTGCTTCCTCCGAAATTTGGCCATTTTTAACTTGGATCAGTAAATCTGAAGACAGGTCGACAAATTGGCTGATGAGCTTTGGATCCGTCAGCTTACTCTGACTTTCAATGACATTCTTTAACGTTTCTCCTTCAATATAGGGCACATCTATAACAACGAAACGATTTTTCAGCGCCTCATTTAACGGAACTGTTCCTACATATCCTTCATTTATGGCCGCTACAACACCAAATGTAGGAGCAGCTTTCACGACTTCTCCTGTAAAGGGATTCGTTATACTTCTTCGATAATCCAACACACCATTTAAAATCGGTAAAGTTTCAGGTTTTGCCATATTGATTTCATCGATATAGAGGAGATGACCATTTTTCATTGCTTGAATCACAGGACCCTCAATAAATTCAATGGTGTTTTTCCCATTTCTCTCACTGATCGTTTTATAACCTAATAAGGCTTCAGCATCTAAATCAACCGAGCAGTTAATACTGTGCATCGGCTGAGAGAATATAGATGATAATGTATCAGACAGTTTCGTTTTACCTGACCCCGTCGGTCCTTTGAGAAGAAGGTTTTTCCCTATGGAGAGGGAGATGATACTATCCTCGATAATATAATCTTCACTGGCTGTATAGCCCCCTTCCCCAATTAATGAATGGTGCACTGTAGAAGCGAATACTTGTTTCCTTTCGTTTACTATATGAGTGACCGATTCCGGTAATCTTCTTTCCATATTCATACTTTGACATCCTTTCCAATTCACATACTAGTCATTCTACATGTAATAGCGCTTCCACTGCAAAGGGTCTGCCCAACTTTGTTCCAGCCAATTTATTATGTATAGGCTTGAATCTTGCCATTATAAAAGGCACTCATCGCAGAGATGTTGCGTTAAAAACAGATTTTGCCATGGCTCTGCCAGCTTAAGTGCTGAATGGTGATGGGATGGGGATTAGGCATGTTAAAAAATCAAGGTATGGCTGGGATCTGGCGTGCCGATACCCGGTTCGTATTAGCTGACGCAATGAAGTCCCCTTCACCATTCACCCAACACCGGTTGATAGAGCTCAAGCAATAAGTTCAAAACCAACAATCTTTATGAAAAAAGCCCTTAAAACAATCATCTCTGGGAAAAAATCCATAAGAAAAAAGCTGATTTCTCCCCCATTCAGGAAGAAATCAGCTGGAAGTACAATTATACTTCTTCAAAGTATTCTTTGTAGAAGCCGCCCATTTTGCCACTTTCATCAATTACAAAGTAGTATTCATCAGACTCGTTTTTCACTTCGTACTCTTTTCCAATCGTAAGGACATTGGCAACTGTATATTTCTTTGCGTCTGTATGTACACACTTTATCTTTTTATTCGTATTATGCTCCGTCCACGTTTTATGGATCACATCAATAACCTCCTTTTGTATAGAACTATGCTATTAGTATATTCTTACAGAAGCTTTTGTTCAACTACTATCTATATATGAATCGAAGGAAAAAAGGAGAGTGGTTTATTATGACGCAAGAAAAGGGTTGTTTGAAATGCGGAGGGACTCAAAGCCGTTACGAAGGACATATCTACTTCGGGTACGGAATAAGAAAGTAGTTTTACTGACAGATTAAAAGAAGTTTTTTTCTCTATTTCAATCGACTTCTGCCATTTCAATCCGATTATATGGTATATTATAGGAGATTAAACGTTTAGAGAGGTTCGATACTAGTGAAAAAAGGATTAACCAGAATAGGAATAGTCTTCTTAATCATATTGTTTGTTTATATGAACGCCCACCGGCCAAATGAAGAACAGTTTTACACATGGCTTCTGAATGAATATGATATCGAATGTCATGAGTCGATTACATGCACGAAAAGATTGGAGGGAGATTCTTACACAACTCTAATCGAAACCGGATCAAATATTAAGAAAGGGTATTTGCTATTTAACACGATCGGTAAAATCTATGAGGATGAGACTGGCTCAAGAACCACGGTGAAAGCAATGGGTATGTTCGGGAAGTATTTTACGATCATAATAGATGAACAAGGCTGATGGACAAGGCATACTTCCACCAGCCTTTTACTATTTCCGAAATCTTACTTTTTTCCATTTTGATGTAGCGGTGCTTTTTTTCATGGTGAATACAATCCCGTATATAATCATTGCGATAAATAGAATGCCAAAGAAAACTCCTGCTTTTATACTGACTTCCTCTAAAATCCCCTGAAAACTTTTAGGAAAGTAACGTCCAATCTGAAAATAGATGAATCCCCATACGAAAGCAGATGGAAGGGCATAGAGGAGAAATTTCAAGAAGGAAATTCCTTTTGACGTCCCAGCAATGTATGGCATGAATAATCGGAGTCCTGGAATAAAGTAGCTGAAAGAAATCGCCAAAGGGCCATATTTAATTAACCACATTTCTCCATTTTCTATGAGTTTTTTGGCATTGTTCCCATTCATCATTCGAGAAGACAACTTTGTGCCAACATACCTTCCATTTAAAAAAGCAAATATTCCATAGGTGATTAATCCACAATACATAAAGAAAAATGAGGTGTATGGGTGAAAATGTCTCCATTCAGAAAGGTACCCTGCTAATGCCGCAGCAAGTTCATTTGGTACCGGGAAGCCCAAAAATACAACCCAACTAAACAGGAACATTGCAATATAACCATATTGGTCTACTAGTTGTAGTAAAAACTCCATATGACACCTCATTTCACTCTATTGAATCGGTGCATTCCAGGTCTTTTAAGAAAGGCTGTTTTCGCAAACTATTTTGCTTTTTAATTAGTGAGTGCTAGTTGATTGGAACGAAGGGTGCTCGCTTTCCGCGGGGCGTGAGTTGAGCACCTTCCGTTCCAATCAACTTTCTATGCGTAAATAGTCATATATAAATACCTTGCTTTTTAACACTAGCTTCTTTCTAAATATTGAGTGATCAACGTTCTGCTCTTCCCATCACCCCTTGTCCCTAGTAAGTTCTGTAAATGGCTTGGGGCACTGCGTATATGCAGGATGGGATCTGGCGTCGATACCCCGTTCGTTTTAGATGAAGCAAAGCAGTCCCCCTTATATTCCTCAACACCGGTTGATAGAGCTTAAGCAACAAATTGTTCAAAATCAACAATCTATCCGAAAAGAGCCTTTCGCAAAGATTATGGTCCACGGGCTAAAAATTTTTCTGTGGAGTCTCGGCTGAAACGTCCGTGGTAAAGGGAGCAGTTCCCTTCACTCTACACACTCATAGTCTGCATTTGCAATAATAACCGCTTCACCGCCAGCCCCGCGGAAAGTGAGCACCTGGAGTGGAAATCACCCACTGCACGCTTCTTCAAAAGCAATAATGTTTACGAATACTACAGCCTTAAGAAGAAAACAAGATGGATAAAAGGGGAAAAACATTAACTGGGCTTAAGGAGATTCTGTACTTGCTCTTTCGTCATACCTATTTCCATTAATTGATTTTGCAACTTTTCATGGTAGGACTTGCTTACATGCGGGTAGCTTCCCCGAAGGATTTCCCTTGCATAATGATCGGGAGGACATGTTTCGTCGTTCTTTGCCTTCACAATAAAGGTCAATACATCTTTATATGCCTTACCTCCAATCACGATGTCAATGAAAGCTGCTCTGTACCAACCCGGGGAGACCCCTTCCCTCGTAAACAAGTATTCGACTGCCTCCTGTGGTATATCATAGACCACACCTTCCATGGTCCCTCCATCTTCAATGATATCTCCACGGCCACCATCATGTACATGAAAGAGATACTTCATTGTGTATCCTTCCAATAAACCTGCTCCAAGACAATGCTTGAAATGCAGGTCTACTTGGGCTTTTTTAAACCGATCATCATCCATACAAGAGCCGTATGCAAAATAAAGTATTCTTTCAGGCTTCCCTTGAAGAAATTGGTGTACCTTCCAGTCTCCTGATGGGATGTATTGTTGAAATAATGATTCGTTTTCGGAATAATAAACATATGCTTCCTGAGGACCAGTATCTGTCTCAACCTGTTTAAGCCTACGTATATAAAGGTTTTCTCCCCTACCTTCGAGGAAATCCTCCAGTTCATCAACCTTTGATAAAATGTCGGGGTTAATCTTATAGATTTCTCCATAGACCGTGCCATTACCTTCTTTCAAGGCGGGATAGCCTCTATTTGTCTCATATAGGACTCCCTCTACCCATGCTTGTTCCCGGAGAAGTGAAGCTTCCTTTAATAATATATGATTACTTTCATGTTTTCTTAACGTACCATAGACAAAAACGTACACAGTTTTACCCCTTCCTTTGTTTTCATACTTTTTTACAAACTATAGTAACAGCAGCACCTCTTTATTTTATCAAATGGCCTATGAAATTTCAGTTTTACTCTACTCCCAGTATTCTACTATGCTTAAAAAGGACATTCCTTTCTTAATGGGAATGTCCTTTTGGAGGAAACGTTTTCATTTTTTAGTTTCGTTTTGGACTAGCTGTTTGTTTCGCTTGCTCTCTTAATCGGAATTTTTGAATTTTTCCCGAAGCAGTCATTGGGTAGGAATCGGTAAATTCAATATATCTTGGAATTTTATGTCGGGAAATCTTACCGGTGCAATACTCTCTGATTTCTTCAGGGGTCGCCCTTTGACCTTCCTTCAGAATAATCCATGCCATGACCTCTTCACCATAAACCTCATCTGGAATACCAATGACCTGAACATCCAGCACCTTTGGGTGGGAATAAAGAAACTCTTCAATCTCTCTCGGGTAAATATTCTCACCACCTCGAATGATCATATCTTTTAGCCTACCAGTAATTCTGCAATAACCATGTTCATCCATTACAGCCAAATCCCCTGTATGGAGCCAGCCCTTCTCTTCAATTGCAAGCCTCGTAGCCTCTTCATTCTTGTAGTAGCCTTTCATGACATGATATCCTCGTGTACACAATTCACCCTGGACTCCATTAGGGACTTCCCGATTCGAACCAGGTTCTACAATTTTCACTTCAACATTCGGAAGGGATTTCCCTACGGTTTCAACCTTTAATTCAATCGGATCATGAGTACGTGTTTGTGTGATTACAGGTGATGACTCAGTCTGGCCATAAGCAATCGTAATTTCATCCGCCCCCATTTTATCCATGACACCTTTCATTACTTCAATTGGGCAATTACTACCTGCCATGATTCCTGTTCGAAGGTGAGAAAGATCATATTGATCGAAATCCGGTAGGTTCAACTCGGAAATGAACATGGTCGGCACTCCATGGAGGGCGGTACATTTCTCATCCTGTACGGTCTTTAGGACCTGCCGGGGATCGAATTCCTGTAACGGCACCATTGTAGCACCTACAGAAACACATGCGAGAACTCCCAGCACACACCCGAAACAATGAAAAAATGGAACAGGGATGCACAAACGATCTTCATTACTTAGTCTCATGCAGCCGGCAATGTTATACCCATTGTTTACGATATTAGAGTGGGTGAGCATGACTCCTTTTGGAAAGCCAGTCGTTCCCGATGTATATTGCATATTGATGACATCGTGGGGTGAAAGGTTAGAAAGCCTTTCGTCCAGCTCCTTGTCTTCCACTTCTTTCCCACTCTCCATAATATCCTGCCAGCTATATGTACCCGGATAGGAATTCTCCCCTAAAACAATCACATTCTTTAAAAAAGGAAGTTTAGCACTATTTAACTCCCCCGGCTTGGATGATTTCAATTCCGGACAGATCTCATAAAGCATGTCTATATAAGACGCGCCCCTGTATTCTTCCATCAAAATAATCGTCTGACTGTCAGACTGCTTGAGTAGATATTCCAATTCAGACGTTCGATAATTAGTGTTCACAGTGACCAGGACAGCCCCCATTTTCCCAGTGGAGAACTGGCTGACTAACCATTCAGGTGTATTTGAGGCCCAAATGGCGATGTGATCCCCTTTCTTAATGCCAAGATTCATCAATCCTTTTGCAGCTTTTCTGCACAGTTGATTAAACTCGTGATATGACCACCTTAACCCTCTGTCTGCATAGACCACCGCTTCAATATCAGGCTGAATTCGTGCTTTTTCTTCGAGAAGATCCCCTACTGTCGTGTGTAAAATCTCCGCCAAATGAATTTCCCCCTTTATTTAGACCATGTAAAGATTGGAACCCATTAAATGTATGTAATCCAAGAGGTGAAATGTCAGTTCCCTACTCGTGTATAGTATCATAAAAATTATAATTTTCAAACTATTTAGTTTATACTTATGATTGTGGATTCCAAAGACAGCTTCGATACATCTTTGACAAATTTCAACAGAGAAAATATATGATAACTAAATTATATAGACAAAAATCGTCTCATATAAACTAAATGTTACAAAAAAACTAAAAATACTACTTTAGAAGTGATTTACGAAAAAACTCTTTTCAAATGAGGGTTTTCTATGTAGAATATATAGAAAATATAGAAAATTCTATATTTTAAACACTGGGAGGTTGGTCATGAAAATCTTAAGTAATGAACAGTTGGTGGCAGCTTATCGTGATGCTGAGAAACAAGGGAATGATCAGGACTGGATTATGCTTCTTAAGAAAGAAATTCGTAACCGTGGATTAAAACCTTTTAGGAAATCTTAACGAGTGAAATAACTAAGAATTCCGGCTTATATCTCACCCCCCTGAGATATACTTTTTATGTGACAGACTCGTTTAGCTGAGTCTGTCTTTTTTCTTTTCCAGCATTTCTTGATTGCCCTCTATTTGTTTAAACTGATCAGGATCAATCAATCCCATTTTATGAAGCAAGTATGAATACTGAATCCATTTTTTTGATTGATAGGATTTCATTCTTCCACCCCTTTATTGTCCAAAAGTTTCCTTAGGTAAATTCTATTTAAGTTATCCACATTTTATGTATCAGGTGAAAAATTGTGAAAAAAAGCTGATTCATATTCCATAATTGGACGTATGAATCAGCTAAACATTCATCTCTTATTATTCAATCAGTATAGTTTAACCTTCAAGGAGTAAATCTTCAGGGTTCTCAAGTAAGTCTTTCACCATTGCAAGGAATCCAACTGCTTCTTTCCCATCAATGATTCTATGATCATATGATAAGGCAATGTACATCATCGGACGATTTTCCATCGTGTCTTTATCGATGGCTACTGGTCGAAGTTGAATTTTATGCATACCCAAAATCCCAACTTGTGGTCCATTTAAAATCGGAGTTGACAGTAATGAACCAAATACTCCACCATTCGTAATCGTGAATGAACCACCTTGCAGATCACCAAGAGTTAATTTGTTTTTCCTGGCCTTAGTAGCCAGTTCCATAATTTCCCCTTCAATTTCCGCAAAATTCTTGCGTTCACAATCCCGTACGATCGGGACAACCAATCCATCATCCGTAGACACGGCAACGCCGACATCATAAAATTTCTTAAGAACGATTTCATCCCCATCAATTTCTGCGTTCACATATGGGAATTTCTTAAGTGCTGCTACCACGGCTTTTGTAAAGAAGCTCATGAAACCAAGTCTTACATCATGGTCATCAAAGAACTTATCCTTTTTACGTTTGCGTAACTCCATTACTTTACTCATATCAATTTCGTTGAATGTCGTTAGCATGGCAGCAGTTTGCTGAACTTCGACTAAACGTTTCGCAATCGTCTGACGACGACGGGACATTTTTTCACGAACTACAGGCTTTCCATCATCTTTCTTGGCAGTGGCCTTCTTCTTCTCGGCTGAAGGCTTTGAAGGAGCTTCTGCTGGTTTATTGCTATATGCTTCAATGTCCTGCTTGCGTACACGTCCCAGTGGATCTGTCGGTACTTCCGAGAGGTCGATGCCTTTTTCACGAGCTAACTTTCGTGCTGCCGGCGAAGCGATTGGACGATTCTTTTTATCCTCTTTCACAGGTGCTTCTTCCGCAGTACTTTGTTCCTTTTCTTCTTGTTTAGGTGCTTCTTCCTTCGCTTCTGAGGTGGACTGTGCTTCTCCGCCTGCACCAACAATGGCAATCACTTGACCAACTTCAACCGTATCACCTTCACCGGCTTTCAGCTCCTGGATCGTACCTGCTTCTTCTGAAATGACTTCCACATTTACTTTATCCGTTTCAAGTTCGACGATATACTCGCCCTTTTCGACATAATCTCCTGGCTGTTTAAGCCATTGAGCAATCGTACCTTCTGTAATTGATTCTGCTAATTCTGGAACTTTAATTTCTGCCACTGTGATGTCCTCCTCTTTCTTATCGGGTTAACGCTTCGTTAATAATCCGTGATTGTTCTTTTTTGTGTACAGTTGGTTCACCTTCTGAAGGACTGGAGCGTCTGCGGCGGCCGACATAATGTACCTCCACACTCTCTGGTGCAATGTCACGGAGCCGTGATTCTGCAAATGTCCATGCTCCCATATTCTTTGGTTCTTCCTGGATCCAGACGATCTCTTTAAGGTTTGGATACCGCTCTAAAATAGCCGTTATATCTCGCTTAGGGAAAGGATAAATTTCTTCTATTCTAAGTATGTGTAACCAATCTTTTTCGTCGATGTCCTGAAGCTTCTCTTCTAAATCGATTGCTATTTTCCCACTGCATAATACAACTCTTTCGACAGCATCAGGTTTTTCCCCAAGCCCCTTTTGTTCAAGGACAGAATGGAATTCCCCTTCTGCTATTTCTTCAGCAGTGACAGCTGCAAACTGATTTCGCAGTAAACTCTTCGGTGTCATGATGACCAACGGCCGCACTTCTTCTTTTTGTAAAATGGCTGCCTGACGTCTTAGAATATGGAAGTATTGACCGGCTGTAGAACAATTGGCGACTGTCCAGTTATATTCCCCGCCAAGCTGCAAGAATCGCTCTAGACGAGCGCTGGAGTGTTCAGGTCCTTGTCCTTCATAACCGTGTGGCAATAGCATGACCAGACCCGTTTTTTGTCCCCATTTCGCCCGACCGGCTGAAATAAACTGATCAAACATCACTTGTGCCATATTCGAGAAATCGCCAAACTGTGCTTCCCACAGAACAAGGGTTTCAGGTGCGAATACATTGTATCCATACTCATATCCGACGACCGCTGTTTCAGTAAGGGGGCTATTATGAACAACAAATGATGCATGACTGTCTTTCAGATTGTGTAAAGGAATATATTCTTCACCGGACTTTTCATCATGGAGTACCAGATGCCGCTGGGCAAATGTTCCTCTCTCAGAGTCCTGACCAGTCAATCGGATCGGTGTGCCATCCTTTAAGATACTAGCAAATGCGAGAGTCTCTGCATGTGCCCAATCAATCTTTCCTTTTCCTTCAAATACCTGGCTGCGCCTCTTCAGGATGCGATCTAATTTTTTGAATACATTGAAGCCCTCTGGCCAAACAAGTAATTCGCTGTTTAATCCTTCGAGCTTATCAAAGTCGACACTGGTATTGATTTCCGGCAATCCATTCGCTACGTACTCAGGAGGAGCGAGAACTGTATCGGGATCATCGTCCTTCGCAGGGACTTTATCATAAGCTGCTTTCAATTCTTCTTCGATTTCAGCATCCATCTTTTCGACATCTGCATCCGTCACGACACCTTCGGCAATGAGTTTGTCAGCATACATCTTCTTCACATTGGGATGGTTCTGAATGACAGAATACATTAATGGATTTGTCACCATCGGTTCGTCCATTTCATTATGACCAAAACGACGGTAGCCGATTAAGTCAATGACAAAATCTTTACCGAATGTTTTACGATATTCATAGGCGAGGACCGCAGCAGCAAGACATGCTTCCGGATCATCCGCATTGACATGTACAATAGGAACCTCGAATCCTTTTGCCGTGTCAGATGCATACTTGGTTGAACGGGAATCACGGCTTTCAGTCGTAAAGCCAATCATATTATTAGCAATCAGGTGAATCGATCCACCTGTATTATATCCACGCAGTTGACTCATATTTAATGTTTCTGCCACTACTCCTTGACCAGGGAATGCTGCATCACCATGGATCATGACAGCATATGAGGCTTCGGGCGACTGCTCAGGGTATCCCCTGTCTTCACGTACTTCCTGAGCTGCACGGGTGTAGCCTGCCACAATCGGGCTCACGACCTCTAAGTGACTTGGATTATTAGCAAGCGTTACCCTTGCTCGGGCAGTTGGTGACTGTTGTGGGGATATTTCACGGTCTGCCCCCAAATGATACTTGACGTCACCTGTCCATCCAAAGGTGATTCCAATCGAACCTTCAGAAGGAATCAAATCCTTGCTTGGTGCGTGTTGAAATTCTGCAAATATCATTTCATACGGTTTCCCGATGACATGAGCCAATACATTTAAGCGTCCTCGATGTGCCATACCGATATTGATGGTTTTAGCACCTGATTCAACTGAATAGCGAACCATCTCATCAAGTAATGGAACCATTGTATCCAAGCCTTCTATCGAGAAGCGTTTTTGACCTACGAACGTACGGTGAACATATTTTTCAAATCCATCTACCTGGGCAAGACGCCTTAATAAAGCAAGCCTCTTTTCCTTTGATAGTGGAGTAAAATAGGATTCTGACTCAATTTTTTCTCTTAACCAGTTCTTTTCTTCAAGTTCATGGACATGAGCATATTCAAACGCTAATTTGTTCGTGTATACCTGCCTTAAATGTTGAATCGCCTGTAGACCATCTTTAATATGAGAAGGTGCATTCGGGCATAGGAAATCAACAGGGATCTGCTTTAAATCCTCTTCGGTCAGATTAAACTCAGAAAGTTCAATTCTTCTTGTGTCCTTATTCCGGTCGTTCAGGGGATTAATATCCGCAGCCAAATGACCATATGTACGAATATTATCTGCTAATTTAACCGCTGCCACCATTTTACTCAAAGCTGTAGGCTGCTCTGGTAATGTAAATGATGAATCTCCGTGCTGAGCGTTCGCGATGACTTTTACATCCTCAACGGTAGGAGGCCCCCATTGTTCGAATAACTCCTTTAATTCAGGGTCCACATCTGATGGATCCTCAAGAAATTGTTCATAAACCTCCATTACATAACCCAGGTTAGGTCCGTAAAACGATTGCCACGGTTCCCCTTTTGCAGATTGCTTTTTCATTGTGAAAAACCTCCAACTATTTTGCCAGTTAGTATAATTTGGGTATCATGTATTCTTACATTTCAATCATCGATTTTCACTATGCAAGAATAGTAATTTTTATTACATTAAAACGCTTACAAGGACATTTTATCACTGTGCAGTGGTAAGATAAAGTCTTTATAACAAATTTCTCAAAATTTTGTTTTCCGCCATTTGTATATGGAAATTACTTATATTCCCATAATAAATTAGAGGACACACTTTTTGTAAATCGACTATTCTGAAATAATATTTTATTAAGCGCTTTCTCTTTCACCTTCTTATATCGCCTTGTGACAGTACTTTTTTCATAAACCATCTTACTACTGTTACCTAAAAAAACCAAATATTTTTTGTTATTTTCTTTGATTTTTTATTTAGTAAGATAATTAGAGAATAATAGTTGAAGATTTTTCCGTTGACCGACTCTATTCCCGTCACCAAAATGAACTCATCGCCCACCCATTGCATAGGATACAATCAGAAGGGTACAACTGGCCAATTATGTTTAAAGTGAGGTGGTTCACATGTTCCCATGGAGTTTATTCCCTTTCAATAAAGGTATGAAAGATCAAATGAACCAAATGAACCCGAAAGAAATGGATACCTATATACAAGGAATGATGAAGAAAATGTTCCCGGGCGGGTGGGAAAGCATGATGAATCCGAATGATATGATGAACGGGACACATTCCTTCACGAATCCAATGGGTAATAATGGTAATAATAACAACCACGAGGAAGCTCCCCGATCTTCTTCTGCCATTCCTACCACCGTCTTTGAAACCTTTGAAGATATCTATATCCGATTTCACGTTCCAAGTGAGGAATGGATGAAACATCTAAAAATTTTCCACACGTCAAATCAGGCGATCATAGAAAACATCCCAGGCAATGGAGAAAGGCAGGTGATCACACTCCCTTGTCTGGTGAAGAAGAAAGGTGCCGTAGCTCAATACAAAGAAGGGATCTTAGAGTTAAAAATACCTAAAAGCATTGACATGCAGTACACAGAAATAGACGTCTCAGAAAAATATTGAGACGTCTCGATGATTATTGGATATATTTAAGGGATAATCGTATGATGGTCCCTTCAGGATGATTCCTAAAGGCAGAGATGTCACCGTCATAGTTTTGGATCAGCTTCGAGGCGATGGCCAACCCGAGTCCATATCCACCTTTTTCACGGCTTCTCGCTTTATCTACACGATAAAAACGGTCGAATATTTTAGGAAGATCTTCTTCCGGGATTCCGATCCCCTCATCCTTGACTTCAATGATTACTTCATCTTGACTGTCCATTAGTTTCACTTCAATGAGCGAATGTTCATCAGAATACTTTACTGCATTATCCAATAAGATAATCAGGATCTGTTCTAAATGCCTCGGCATAATGGTGACCACAGCTTCATGGGATAAATCATCAAAACATGAAAATGTGTATTCCTGATGAAGGAACCGAAAGTCCCTCATCACTTTATCCACTACTTTCTGCACATTAGCCCTGGCATGTTCCAAATCGAATGTTTCCCTGTCGGCACGGGAAAGTTCCAACAACTCACCTACTAGCCGTTTTATTCTCTCAAGCTCCTCTAGTGACACCTGCAAGGATTCTTCCAGGATGGTTGGATCCTTTTTTCCCCATCGGTTCAATAAGGCAAGATGTCCTTCTAATACCTGAATGGGTGTTCTCAATTCATGGGAAGCATCTTCCACGAATTGTTGTTGCTGCTGAAACGACTTTTCAATCTGACTCATCATCTTATTGAAAATCTGAGACAAATCACTGATTTCATCATGAGCCTTTACAATCTCCACTCTTTCGTGGAACCCTTTTCTTTCAATTGATCTCATCGTTTCAGAAAGCTTATTCAACGGCCTTACAAAGTTTTTCGCCATGAAATAACCAACGACTGCACTAATTAACAGTGCCAAAATTCCTGTAATGGTCATCATCCAAAATAGATTTTTCATAATGTTTTCATAACGGTTCAAAGGTTGTATGATTTCTACATATCCATTGAATCGGCTAGATCGGATAGGTGAACGCCCAATGAGCATTTTATTTCCTTCAGATTCTATAAGTTCCACTGATTTATCTCTGACCGGTCGAAAAGGAACGTAAAAGGCAGATTCATTCTCTCCCCTGATTTCTAATACTTGATCACCTTGTTGATCCAATATTCGTATTGTCTGGTCTTTTTCAGCAATTTGTTTCATCAGATCCCGGCTATCATAAATGTCCTGGAGCTGAATATCGGATCCCCTTTGTTTAAAGAATACGGTAATCTCATCCAGGACCCGACCAAAATTGTTTTCTTCCTCATCAAGCATCCATTTACTGATAGCGTGGTATTGAAAAAAACTGAATAAGAAAAACGCAAGGAATATCGCCGAACCGGCAGCAACTGCCCACTTCACTTTAAGGGAAGAAGGCTTGAAAGAATTGATGAATGTGATCATGTCCTCATCACATAACCCGTTCCGCGTACGGTTTGGATATAGCTTTCTTCGTCGGGTGAATCAATTTTGTTCCTTAGGTACCTCACGTAAACATCCACTACATTCGTTTCCACTTCAGAGTCATAACCCCATACTTTATTCAATAGGACTTCACGGGTCAATACAATATTCTTGTTTTCTAAAAAGGCAAGTAAGAGATCGTACTCCCTTTTCGTCACTTCAATTTCTTCCTCCAGCTTAAACACCTGTCTGGATTCCTTTTGCACGATGATATCGCGATAGTGGAAGGTGGTTTGAGACAAAACGGCTTCATCTTTAACTGCTCGCCTAAACACTGCCCTTAATCTCGCTAACAACTCTTCAATCGCGAAAGGTTTGACGATATAATCATCCGCCCCGCTGTCAAGCCCTGATACACGATCCATTACACTGTCCCTTGCCGTAATCATAAGGATAGGAATCGATTTTACCTGGCGAATCCTTCTGCACACTTCCAATCCGTTTAAACCAGGAAGCATAAGGTCCAATAAAATGATGTCCCACTCCTCATTCAGTGCCTGATTCAGACCTTCTCTCCCGTCATAGGCGAGACCCACTTCATATCCTTCATATTTAAGTTCCAATTCAATGAATCGGGATAAATTCTTTTCATCTTCAATGACTAGGATCCTTTTCACTCAATCACCTGCTCTAATGCTTAATACCATTTATTTTAATTTACTTTTGTTGAAAATAAAATCATTCAGCGCATGGAATATTTCAATGCCTTGATATGTCATTAAGGTAATGGCTGTAAAACTGAAAAATAAAATAGGAATAATTCGAATCCACATGGTTCTAACCTCCCTTTTATCAATGCTTTCATTTTCCTCCACTATGATTAAAATACAATGAGAATAGGGTAAGTTTTTATTAAGATATTTAATTGTTTACATAATAATATTATAAACAATTAAAACCATGATTTGAAAACTCTTCTATTAAGGAAATAATACCTGGTAGGGCCGAAAATGTTGCTCAGGAAATGGAGTCCATGATCGTTTATTTTTTACAGTTTCCCGTATCTAACGTTTATTTTCTTCATAAAGTGGTAGTTATATCCATAAACATGGAGAAAGAAAAGGGAGGGATATGTATGACATGGATTATTGCAATTGTTTCTTTCTTTTTGATACTCATTCTATCGGAAGAAATGATTTATTATCTTTTACGGACGAAGGTCATGGAAAATCCCCCTAAGAGGGAAAGAAATGAAGGGAAAATGAAAGTATGGATTTATAAAATTAAACTAAAGCTCAATCATCCTCAATAATATGGATACATCCACTGACTGTGGAAAAAGTACAACTCTATGAATCCAAATAATGTGAATCATAATAAAGAAAGATAAAATGATCCATTACTAAACATCATCCTAACATTCACTAATTACTAAAAGTAGATAAAAAAGAAGACAAAAGCTTCAGCAAGGCTTTTGTCTTCAAAGGAAAGAAATTAGAATGGGTCTTACATAATAAAGATTTAAACAGATTAGAAAGCTACCCCACTTTCTTTCTGTTTAGGGAGTGATAAATCCTTATTCATAAGCAAGGTTTATTGTAACGTCTGAAAAAGTGAACTCTATTAAAACAAGATTAAAATTTGATGAGAAAATCTCTATTTCCATCAAAGAGTGCAGAAGAAAAAAAACAAATCTATCATTTTATGATATGATTAAGAAGAATTCAGAATGTTACAATACATCTTTATGCTCGAAAGGATGAAAAAATGAAAATCGATCTAAATTGTGATTTAGGAGAAAGTTTTGGTACATATACCATAGGACAAGATGAAGAAATGATGAACTATGTCACGTCTGTTAATATCGCTTGCGGTTTTCATGCTGGTGATCCCCTTGTCATGAAACGAACGGTTGCAAATGCAATGAAGCACAATGTAAATATTGGCGCCCACCCCGGCTTACCGGACCTTCAGGGATTTGGCAGGAGAATGATGCACATCTCACCTGACGAGGCCTATGCTCTCATTCAATATCAAATAGGAGCACTTCACGCTTTTGTTAAGGCTCAGGGCGGCAATCTATCACATATAAAACCTCATGGGGCTCTGTATAATATGGCAGCCAAGGATTGCAGACTCGCTGCAGCGATTGCAGAAGCCGTTTACGACCTTGACCCGGCACTGACTTTATTCGGTCTATCTCAAAGCGAACTCACTAGTGCTGGAGAAGCAATCGGCTTGCATGTTGCTCATGAAGTATTTGCAGATAGAGCTTATCAATCCGATGGATCATTAACTCCACGATCTCTTCCAAATTCTGTCCTTCATGATGAGGACCTGGTGGAAGAACAGGTTCTTCGAATGGTAGAAAAACGAGAAGTGATTTCAATCGAAGGGAAAAGCGTGCCCATCCAGGCAGATACGGTTTGCCTTCACGGAGATAACGAAGCGGCTCTAGCCCTGGCCAAAAGGTTATTTAAAAAGTTAAGTTAAGAATCAGGGCTTTCAACAACTCTGTTCCTTAACCAACCTAAGTAAAGTATCAGTAAAAAATCCGATTTATGCGAGAGACGGAGGCTCATACATGAACAAGACAATTCTATTAAAGGGGTTAAGGTGGATGTTCCTCCTTCTTGTAGCATTTGTCATTTTCGCATACATGTACAAGCGGCTCCTTTTGCATTCAGATATTCAATCATCCATACATTTGGTTGCACCGGATTCGGCCATTGTCGGCATCATTCAGACTCAGACTGCAAATAACGGAGAAAAAGTCTATCATGCTCTTTATAAAACCACAGAGGGTAAATGTTTCAGGGCTTCATTCGAACGTAAATCCTACATACTCATTGAAAATCGGGAATCATCTTGTCAATAAAGGAGCAAAAGGATGAAAAGGGCGATTCACCTCTTTCCTTCATTCCATTCATTAGAAAAAATCCAGGAGATCAGAAAATATTATGATCCACTGTCAGATAAGATCCCACCTCACATCACACTTGTTTTTCCGTTTAATTCTTGCATTTCCCAGAATGACATTCTTGATCACGTTGAGTCCGTAGCAGAATGTATTTCTCCATTCAGCCTTACATTAAGGGATGTAACAGGCTTTGCAGGGGAATGTTTATTCTTAAATGTTAAAAATGGCAATGACTTCATCATTCAATTGCACGATGAATTGTATAAAGGTATCCTTGCACCTTTTCGGAATCATCATTTTACTTACACTCCCCACATCACTCTTGGACGGTTGGACAATAAGAGGGATTACATTCGTGCAGTTGAAAGGTATAAGGATTGGGAGGAAGTCTTTCATACTGTGGTAAAGGAAGTTGTCGTAGAAGAAATAGATGTAGACGATGTTTCAAACATCATCGGCAGGATGCCGCTTAATGGACAAAGTTTTAACCTTGATAATTAGTGGAAAATAAACGAATAGGTCTTACATGGAAAGGGGTATGCATATGATTAATACAATATCCGTTGATACCAAAAAACGTGATGAAATGATCGACATCACCAATTATGTAAATGAGATCATTGATCGGACAGGAATGAAAGAAGGTCTTGTGGTGGTACAGTCACTACACACCACTGCCGGTATCACAGTAAATGAGAACGCCGATCCTGATGTGAAAACCGACTTCCTGCGTCGATTGGACGAACTATACCCATGGCATCATACTTCAGATCTCCATGGTGAAGGGAATACAGCTGCACATTTGAAAACCAGTACCGTCGGCCATAGCCAAACGGTCATCGTTACAAATGGTGAACTTTCACTTGGTACTTGGCAGGGCATATATCTTTGTGAATTTGATGGCCCCCGTTCAAGAAGACAAGTGACCATTAAAACCATTCCAAGTGAATAGGTAAATATCAATGATCATTACCTTAAGTACTCTATAAGCACATAAGGATCGAAAAGACCACAGAGTTAGCCTGTGGTCTTTTCGTCATTCTTCCCTCTGGATTAATACCTTTCCCATCTCATTCATTTACGCCTGGCAGCGTTCAATCTATGAATCGATCCCGAATGTTTTCCGATGGCAACATGCATGATTCCTGTTTCCCAAACCATTTATATCTATTCTTGGCAATCAGTCTATATAAGCTGTCTCTCAAAGGTTTTGGAATAATGAGGAACAGGCTGAAAACCTTCCATGGCCATTTTAACTTAGAGCATACTTTCAGGGCAGCTGTCGATTCAATGTATGCATGATCATCATCGATTAACACCAAGCTGTCCGTTGTTTTAGGGATGTTATGCTTCTCTAATAATTCCTGACCGATACCACTTTGTAGCGAAGCAAATTGAAAAGCACCTTTAGGATCGCGTCCGATGATAAAACGGACGCTTTTATTGCAAAAATTACATTTGCCATCAAACAAAATGAGCCGCAAGTAAATCACACCCTTGTATTAGACAGATATTTATTACCTTTCACTATAATACAATCAAAAAGAATTATAAAGAGTACTCGTTCTCCTGTTTCTCCTCTTGTGATTGGATCTTTGCCCCTTATGGTCTGATCGGTACCTCTCATTAGAAAAGTATAAATCCGCTTCGTTTTATGATATACTAGATTACCATTAATAGAGATAACTTCGAAAATAATTACATTAACTTGCAGTATAAGGAGTTGGCTGTAGAAAATGAGAGACGAATTACTATATTTGGGACAAGAAATTGTCTCCCATAAATCCGAGATTGCTCAAGGTGTTATTCTTTACCAGGAACAGAAATATTCTGATCAACTTACGTTATCGGGTGTGGATATGGAACAAGTCACAGAATGGCGTATGCAATTAATCGAAATTCTTGGAGAGTCCTTGATTGTAGATAAAGAAGCCTCATTCCAAAGAATAAGGGAATGGACAGAAAGAGTGGGGAAAGTGGCTCTTGAGAAAGGCCTGCCACTGAATGAATCCCTGAAAATTCTATCGACATTCCGTACTGCCATTTGGGATATTTTCAGTGAACAATTGCATGATAATCAAATATCAGCCTCCCTTATGCTTCAGGTAAATAAAGAGATCAATCCCATTCTCGATGAAATTGCATATTTGTTAAACGAAGTATCCCGCACTCACCAAAAGGATCAGCTTGCCCTCATCCATACTGCCATGGACGAACTTTCTGCACCGATTGTACCGATTGCAGATAAGATTGCGATACTTCCGCTTATCGGGGAAATCGATACACATAGAGCAAGATCAGTCATGGAAACAGCATTGAAGAAAAGCTCTGATCTGCAATTAGACTATTTATTTATTGACATTTCAGGTGTGTCCATTATGGACACGATGGTTTCCCATAATATTTTTCAAATCATCAATGCCCTGAAAATGATGGGAGTACAATCTGTCTTAACGGGGATCAGACCCGAAGTGGCCCATACGTTAGGGAACCTCGGTATTACCTTCGAGGACCTGAAGACAAGTGCAAGCTTAAAAAAAGCCCTCGAAGACATCGGCTTCTCTCATTATGAAGTGGTCCTTCCCGTTTAATAATAAAACCAGAAACCTAGACTGACATAGCGATTTGAGACACATATAAAACACCTCTTTAGGCTGCTTGCGCCCCAAATTCTTTGGGCGTCAGGTAGCCTAATTTTTCTAGGATACGGTCTTGGTTGTAATAGCGCACGTATT
>NZ_CAJGBF010000009.1 GCF_904424705.1 Rossellomorea arthrocnemi
TTATTATAATTTATTTCAATTATCCCTTATTGTTTTTCCCCATTCAGAAATACTTTACTCTATTGAATCACTTCCAGATAAAGTTTACCATTTCTCATCCAGGGAATAAATCAATATGCTATTAAAAGGGCACCTCCTTTGACATAACCTATGGAGTATTGTGTATACTAGAATGGTCATTATTTAATATGAAAGGATGTTTTGGTTTGGGTTACATACTTAGTCTAACTGCTTTAAGTGAACGACTTTCCAATTTTAATTGGGGCGGTCTATTAGTGACGATTGGAATAGGCGCCTTGCAAATAGTAGCGATTTGGATCGCTTTTATCATTGTAAAAGGTGCAGCTAACAAAGTGATTGAGAGGATCTTTGACAAATATAGAATGAGAAATGATGTTTCTGATGGTCGTGCCCAGACATTACAAAGTCTTTCTAAAAATATTGTGGGCTATATCTTGATATTTGTTTTCTTCGTTACAATCCTGCAAATTTTTGGAATCCAGGTGACGGCGATCCTTGCGGGTGCAGGGATTGTTGGATTGGCTGTCGGGTTTGGTGCACAAGGATTGGTAAGCGATGTGGTTACAGGATTCTTCATCCTTCTTGAGAAGCAGGTGGATGTGGGTGATTATGTGACGACTGGAAGCTTCTCCGGAATTGTCGAAGAGGTCGGTTTAAGGACGACACATATCCGCGGATTTGATGGAACTCTTCATTATGTACCGAACAGAGAGATTACCAGTGTCAGCAATCATTCCCGAGGAAACATGAGAGCACTTGTGGATATTGGGATTTCTTATGATGATGACATTGATAAGGCATTGGTCGTCCTTCAACAGGTTTGCGATACGATCGCCATGGAAGATGATAATATTGTCGATGGTCCTAATGTGCTTGGCGTTCAAACACTTGGTGCTTCTGATGTTGTTCTCCGTGTGTTATGCAAAACGAAAAACATGGAGCAATGGGGAGTGGAACGGAAGCTTCGTAAAGCATTAAAAGAAGCTCTCGATCAGAACGGAATTGAAATCCCCTATCCACACCAGGTTTACATTGAGAAAAAAGAAGGTTAAAGAAAAGAGAAGGCGCCGCCTTCTCTTTTCTTATATTTCCCTTCTCTTTTTTTCTTCAAGAAGACGTTTGATTCGATCATAAGCTTTCACCCCCACCGAACATAATGAATCTCCTTCCGAATTCTTTCACACTTTTTTCCATTAACAGCATTTTTTCCAAGAGATACTTTCCATCTTCTCACCCTTTATTTTATGCTCTTCACCTTCATGCTCGGTCTGAGCTTCATAATACTTAGGGACAGGGAAATCACAGCGATTACAGAGTATATAACCAGGAATGAGATCCACAACGGAAGCTTGATCCCGCTGCGCGTATAGATTTCATCAATCGCCATCGGCTCAAAATGCCCCATGATAACAATAGCAGGATTAAACATCGCGATGAGATACGGTACCGGAGTAGACTGATTCTGATACGGTCCGTTTCCGATTGCCATGGAAAGCATAAAGAGGAACAATGTACCCCCTACCAGAAACAGAACCGTTGCGTAGGTTGTGACCATGGACACAATCGTTTTGCGGAGGACAGTTGAATAAAATACACCTATAGAGCCAAATGTAAACACAAGAAACAGACTGTATCCAAACACAGTGACCAAATCTGAAGGAGATACGCCGCCGAATAGGAAAACAAAGCTATACAGGGGCAAACTTGATATCACAAGTAAAAGCAAATAGGAAACGGACGAAACGAGCTTACTCAGGATAATACTCATGGAACTTTGTTCTGTCGTTAACAACATGCTTAAGGTTTGCTTCTCTCTTTCACCGCTGATCACGCCCCCTGTTAAACCAGGGGTAATAAATAGAACGAGTGCAAGTTGCAAAAATGAGAGAATCATAAACATCTCCCTGCTCTCTTGGGGGCGAAAATAGCCTGTATTTGAAAATCGGGTTTGCATATAGATGAAGCCGATCACCACAATACCTACTGCAATCAAGTAGCACAGCATCCCGATAAACGTTTTAACCGTGCGGAAGCGAAGTTTGAATTCCTTATTTAACATTGGATTAATGAGTAGCTGTTTCATGAAAGTGTCACTCCTTTCGTGATCTCCATAAATACGTCCTCTAAGTTCGTCTCAATCTCTTTAAAACTCAAAATGGGAACATCATTTAGAATGGCTTTCTTCAGCAATTCTGTTTGCTCGGTTTCTTCTCCCTTATAAAGGAATTGAAGAGTTTTGTTTTCTTCATTCACTTCGATCTTCGAGACAAGAGGATCTTCTTCAAAAAATGCAACGGCACTCTCAACCAGTCCCCTTACCTTCACCACTATCAACTTTTCAGCCTGAAGCTGAAATTGGATATCGGATACAGAACCATGTGCCACAAGCCTCCCATTATCGATTACCCCTATTTCATCACACATTTCTGCGAGCTCAGGAAGGATATGGGAAGAGATCAATATGGTTTTACCCATTTTCTTTAATTCTTTAAGAATCTCCCTCATTTCTATTCTCGCCCTCGGATCCAATCCGGAAGCAGGTTCATCGAGTATCAGGACATCCGGATCATGGATGAGGCATCTGGCTAAACATAGGCGCTGCTTCATTCCCCTTGATAGAAGGTCCACATAGGAATCTTTCTTGTGAGAAAGATTCACCAGTTCCAATAGTTGAGGTATGAGTTTTTCTCTTTGGTCAGCGGGAATTTTATAGCTGGCACCATAGAAATCAAGATACTCCTCTGCTTTCAATTGGTCGTACACACCAAAGAAATCCGGCATATATCCAATTTGTCTCCGGACCAATTTAGGCTCTTTACTAATATTAAATCCATTCACCGTGGCCGTTCCAGCAGTAGGAGCCAGAAGTGTTGCCAGGATGGAAAACGTCGTGGATTTCCCTGCTCCATTTTGACCGACAAACCCAAATACACTTCCTTTCCGAATGGATAAATTTAATTCATCCAGGGCAAGGAATGACCCGTAACGTTTGGATAAGTTTTGAATTTCGATCATGGTTGTACCTCCCCTTTCAGTACAATGGAAGGAAGACGAACTACCGGATCTCCTTGTGAGCGTTTTTCAAATTCAAAAACGATTTCCCCATTGTCATTCATATAATTTTTCAAGTTCTCTTTAAATTCTATTGAATTAGCAGATGTCTCTTCAAGACGGACCTTTTCGTCCGTGTGTGAATCCAAAATTGAGAAATGCAGGACTCCTCCAGTATGGATACTCATATTTAAAGAATGAAGTGTAACCTTAGACAGATCGATTTGTTTAGGAATTTGAATGGTCATTTCATATGTTCCATCTTCAAGGCCCATTTCATCTGCACCATTATGGGAATAATGCTCGATGATTTGCCCCTTTACAGGCTTAACATCAAAATTAAGCTGCTCACTTCGAAGGGTAAAAGCTCCGTTATAGTGACCAAGAGAAGGAAAGTGCTGATAAAGCAAGGAGAAATTTTCAGATCTCGTTTCTTTATTCTTCATTTTCATATCGAATATCTCAGCTTCTGTATATCCAAAAATGACTGGTGAGTTATTTTCATTATCCGAAGAAATCATTTGTGATGCGAAGTTCTCCAAGCGTTCCTTCTTTTGCTGCTTTATGCTTTGTTGGTTCGGGAACGATGCTGACATATTTGGATTTCCGATTGGTGATGATAAATACTCTGTCGAAAGCTTTTTATCAATAGTAAGGGTTTTCCCTGCTTTCACTTCACCCAATCGATAAATTCGTGATCCAGACCATATATATACATCGGTAAAATCGTAAGGGAAATCATTTTGTATCTTTCCCGTAATGTTTTTATCCTCCAGGACTAATTCTGGGATGAAATTCCCGATGTCCTCTTTTTCACTTGTTCCCAACACAGTTCTAGTTGACCAGTACTCTACATCCCTGAAAGTAATCTTTCTTTTATCTTTAGTCATTTCTTCAATGGCAAATTTATACTGATCGGAACCACCGGAATTGTTTCTCGTCCTTGCCGGTGTAAGCTCTAATTGTTTCTTGTCGGAAACAAATCCGTAGTCACCACCGGAATTTGATAGGCCAGTAAATGTTGAAATACCATGAACACTTCTATCATTCTCCACCTTCAAAATGTTCATCTGATTTAAATGAGGTTTTGAAATCCTGTCTTTAGCACCGGTAACGAAAATCCCTGAGGAAACAAGAATGGATATGACAGGGATGATCCACCATGCCTGTTCACGTTTATCCAGTTTCCTTAATAATAAATACAGAAGCGGCACGATGGCAATCAAGTACAGAATCAGAATGATCACTAACGTGCTTACTTTAAAATTTGTCGATGGAAAGAGTTCGTTACTTTCCGCCACATCATAATAAATTCTCTCCAGGAAACTTTGATCACCA
The DNA here is from genome assembly GCF_904424705.1 of Rossellomorea arthrocnemi. Lineage (GTDB taxonomy): Bacteria > Bacillota > Bacilli > Bacillales > Bacillaceae_B > Rossellomorea > Rossellomorea arthrocnemi. The sequence continues at coordinate 4,411 of NZ_CAJGBF010000009.1, forward strand.
TTATTCTGCCCCAGTAAAAAATAAGGTTCTGTTTTAGATAACATGTTCGCGAACCACTCATCATAATGTTCCCAGCCATTCAAAACGGGGTCTCCCAATGAGAAGGAAGTTTGCCAAACTTCACCAAGTCCTCTGGCATCCCTTGCGACTAAGGGAATATCCCCTTGTTTGACCATGACTTCTGCACCTTGCACTTCTTCATTTTTAAAGATGGATAAAGAGCCGAAAGAAGCCGAAATGCTTTTCTTCACATTGAAGGAAGAGGTATCGGAAAGCGTTGCTTCTTCCTTCAATGCAAGAGGAGCCATATTGGCTATAGAACCAAGTGTATCCTCCAAGTGGGGGGCCGCCCCTATAATTAATATCCCTCCATTTTCTACCCAGCTCTTTAGAACCTGCTGTTGATTTTGGTTTAGTTCTGATATGTTGAATTGGTCAATGATGATATAATCCAGCATTTGTAGACCGCTCTTTTCCTCTGGGAGGTTTTCCTTTGAGAGAGTCAATGCCACTACACGGTCCCCCCCCATGACAGTACCTTTAACCCCTTTTAAGCGGTCAGGATTTTCACTTAATAAACCAATCGTTGAACGATTGCTATAGATGAAATTAGGTGTTAATCGCTTATCGCCTTTAAATTTCACTTCTTTTCCATCTTCCCATGATCCTTCGAAGAGATGAATGGTCTCAAGGTTTGAGTTGTGCCTGATTTCATCGCTGAATCCGGGAACAGAAAATGTGTATGTACGCTCGGAATTGGCAGGAACATCGATGGACAACGCCCTCGCTCCCCCTGTTTGATAAGATGGAGCATAATCAAACAAAAGATCCCCCTTAAAATTGGATCCATTATTTTCAACCGTTACCTTAAGTGGAAAGCCCCGACCTTCCTTTACTTTTCCGTCGATACCTTCTTCGACTGATATTTTTATTTGTCCTTCTGCAAGTGTCTTGTCCTCCATACACAGGAACATCAGTAAGCCTAAGAACAGAACAAATATTGCTTTTCCCCACCTATTCACATGCATTCCCCTTCCTCTTTCTCTCTAGAACATAGTCGAAATGTAACAGGAAAAAGTTTCTTTCTTTGTAAATCTTTTCATTACTCAACTTCCTCAAGTGTAATTTTACACTATTTTAATTCATTCGCAATACGGATTTTTAAATTAATAGCATTTATTTCCCCGTATTTACAAAAAAAATCACGGAAGGTATTTGTTGATACCATTCCGTGATGTAGATTGACTACTTAATTGTACTGATATAATCCGTAAGAAGTGAGATGGCAAAATCAATGGCATCTTCATTTGGGTTTAATTTAGAATGGTGCAGCCCAAATGGGGAATCGACTCCCAGCCAGAACATGAAACCGGGTATTTCTTCAAGCATATATCCAAAGTCTTCTCCATTCATTGCTTCTTTGCAGATGATAAGGTTCCGGTTCGTTTCCCTCAAAAAGGACATAAAATGATTTGTCCATTCAGGATTGTTGAAGACCTGCCGATACATACTGCCATAATTCACTTCAATTTCACACTCATAGCTGATTTTCATTCCTTCTATCAGCGCTTCCAGCCGTTCTTTTACGCTCTCCATTGACTGGGCGGAAAGGGTGCGGATTGTACCTTCCAACCTGGCCGTTTCAGCAATGATATTCTGTACTGTTCCACTCTCCATTTTCCCTACCGTAATGACCGCGCTGTCTAATGGATCGACATTACGGGAAACGATGGACTGCATTTGCGAAACAAAGGATGAGGCCGTGACAATCATATCCTTGGTATGATGAGGATAGGCAGCATGTCCGCCTTTTCCTTTAAAATCAATAAATAATTCAGATGTGTTGGCAAATAGCAGCCCCTCTTTAACTGCAACCGTACCCACTTCATATTCCGGGGCAATGTGGAGGGCGAATATACAATCCGGCTTCCATTCCTTCATGATATCACTTTCAAGCATCGGCTTGGCCCCACCAGGTCCTTCCTCTGCCGGTTGAAAAATGAACAGGAGATCATCTTGGATTGGATGGTAAACGAAATGAGTAAGTACCCCCAATTCAATCGTCATATGAAAATCATGCCCACAAGCATGCATCCTCCCTTCATAGGATGAAGGGAATTCTAATCCTGTTTCTTCCTGGATCGGCAGACCATCAATGTCCCCACGATATCCGATTGTCTTTTTAGGATTAGTCCCATAAACCTTAACGAAAATACCTGTTTGCCAAGTTCTAATCTCTAAACGGTCAGCAGGCAGGTTTGTCAAATAATTCAATAAGTATTGCTGTGTTTTAAACTCTTGAAACCCCAGTTCGGGAATTTGGTGAAGATCTCTCCTGATTGACTTAAAGTCTATTGTTGACATGGGTCTCCTCCTTTAATGAAAAAGTAGAGTGATAAATTGTGAAAAATGTGGACTTACAAGAAAAGAACAGACGTCAGCCGTCCGTTCTTACTTTGATCATGATCATCGATTGTTGAAATGATTACAGTTGACGTAATTCTTGTTTGATTTCTGTCTTTGATTTTGTTTTGTCGTCAATGTCTTTCAATTTCTTTGCCGGGGTTCCAGCCACAACGGTATAAGGAGCTACATCATCCACTACAATCGCTCCTGCTGCCACAACAGCACCTTTACCTACCGTTACACCTTCCAAGACCACTGCATTGGCACCAATGACGACATCGTCTTCAATGACGACAGGCTTGGCAGATGGGGGTTCAATAACCCCTGCAAGTACTGCACCCGCTCCAATATGACAATTCTTCCCTACTGTCGCACGGCCACCGAGTACAACATTCATATCAATCATCGTTCCAGCACCTACCACAGAACCGATATTGATCATTGCACCCATCATGATGACCGCATTGTCACCGATTTCTACTTGATCACGAATGATAGCACCTGGTTCAATGCGGGCTTTAACACCTTTAAGATCAAGAAGGGGAATCGCAGAATTGCGGCGATCATTCTCCACTACGTAGTCTTCGACTTTATCTTTATTTTCTTCAAGAATAGTAGAAAGTTCGCTCCATTCTCCGAATACTACACCGGAACTGCCCTGAAGGAAAGTCTGGGATGGGCCGAAGTCGATCCCTTCCAGATCACCTTTTACATAAACCTTCACAGGAGTTGATTTTGTACTATTTTGAATAAAAGAAATAATTTCGTTTGCATCCATCATGTTCATGAGAATTCCCTCCGTAATTATGTATAAATTCAGAATTCGTTTCTTGAATTACTTTATCAGATTAAAGGGTGGAAGACAACCCATTAACGCAAATCCTATGAGTTTTCATGAATGAATTCGTTTACAACTTCAACAAATGCTTCTACTTGTCGTAATTGAAATGCAGACTCGTACCCAAGTAACCATGTATCACGGTGGATGAATGAATCATGCTCATCGATCAGCGGGATTTTATAAATATCTTCTTCCATACCGTCCAATGTGATGGCTGGTAGGATGGCGTAGCCGATTCCGTTTAAAGTCATCTGCTTACATGTTTCAATTTGATCCACCACGATCGTCCGTTTTGGGGTTGTTTGGAATTGGCGATGCCACCAGTCCTGTATTTCCTGATAATAATTCGAGTCACTCTTAAATTGGATAAAGGGACGATCTGTTTTCATGACTTCATCTATGGATTGAATCTCCCTATCCACCAAGTAAAGCGTATCCTGAAATAAATGGTGTTTCGGACCTTTCCAATCCGGTGTTCCCCTAATGATCCCAATATGGACTTCATCTTCATAGATCGCCTTAAGGATTTCACTGCTCCAACCGGTCATTAACGAGATTTTGGCATGAGGATAGGTCTCAACAAATTGTTTAAGTACTTTTGGGAGCCAATTTTGACCTACAATCGATGCACAGGCAATCTTTAATGTTCCGTGCACTTCAAATTCAAGAGCCTGTATCCTCTCCTTCACACTCTCTTCCCTCTGAAGCATCTCATCCGCCAGCTTCACGACAAGCTCTCCAGCCGGAGTCAGGGAAAGCCCTTTTTGTGAGCGAAGAAATAATTTCGTTCCCCATTCTTTTTCAATCGTCTGGAGTCTCTGAGACAAAGCAGGCTGAGATACAAATAACCGTTCAGCGGCTTTCCGCATATTCATTTCCTGTGCTAGTACGTGGAGCAGTTGATATTCCGAGAATGCCATTTCGTTCACCTTCATAAGTTTTTCTTATATTATATCTTAATTTATATAAAATTTCATTATTATCTGGTATCAAATACACTTAGAGTAGATGGAAAAGAGGTGAGGATTAGTGGAAGTGATTTTATTTTTCACTGGGTTGGTAGTCGCTCTAATAGGTACGTTGGCAGGAAGCGGCGGTCTGATCGGCATGCCCGTCATGCTGCTAGTCGGGTTACCTATTCATACTGCTGTCGCCACGGCTAAATTTTCGAATATTATCAGTTCGTTTTCGAGCTTTGTGTATTTAGTGAAAGACCGGAAAGTCACTTGGAAGGAATGTTTGCCGATTCTTCCTATTGCACTCGCCGGGGGGCTGTCGGGGGCCTTTTTGTCTGATAAGATCCCCCCTTCCCTGCTTGAGTGGATGGCCTTCTTCTTTCTTCTCATTGCCCTGTTTATAAGTCTTCTAAAAGGGTTCCAACCAAAGGAAAGGAATCAGAAATATTATAGGGTCTACGGATACCTGTATTTCATCAGTACGTATGACGGATTATTCGGCCCGGGTCAGGCAACCATGCTTATGTATACACATTTATTTCATGGGTTGACATATTTAAAATCAGTAGCCCTGACACGTTTTCAAACCTTTATCAGCTGTTTAGGTGCATTTACTGTATATTTACACAATGGTCATGTTGAGTGGGATGTCGCCATCCCTTTTGCATTGGGTGCACTTATAGGTGCTCAAATGGCAGTGAGGTTTGCATCCAGGCTTTCTTTGAAACATTTACGAATCCTTTTAAACATTTTGACTTTGATTCTTATTCTCCAGCTCGGTAAGAACCTATTCTTCTAAGGAACGGTACCGATGAACAGGATGGCGGTAAAAAATAATGTTGTCCGTCCTATTTTTCTTGTTTAACGAAAAACAGGGATCTTTCAAGAGGTTTTATAAACAATCTTTGCTGAAGCACTGTCAACCAAGTGCTTGCTGGATGGTTAGGGGAACTGCCACGCGGAAAGCGAGCATCTGGCTGAAATCAACCAACACGCTCCTTAAAGGAACAAAGGTTACGAAACAGCCAAAAATAAAGAGGATGGCAAAGGTGCCATCCTCTATGATATTGCCATTATGTAACTGCTATAAAGGGGTTAATCCCTTTTAAACAGCTGTCGTTGAAGCTGCTTTAACACAACTCTCCTTGTCATGATTCCTTCAAAATAGCCATCATCGGATACCACGCATAAAAATGGATGGTCGACCAATAATTCCAAAGCCTTCTTGAAGTCCGATTGTAAGGAGACAATCGGAAAATCTGTAGTCATAACCTCTTCTACTTTTTTGGCTTCAAGTTTTTCAAACTCAAACCGTTCAAGACCAAGAATCGAATCGGTAATTAAACTCGAACTGATTAAACCCTGGAAACGAAAAGTTGGATCGAGGACAGGGATGGCTGAGTAACCACTCTTTGTGAGTAATAGTAAAGCATGTTCCAGGGAATTCCCCACTTGCACATGAGCTACCTTCTCAGAAGGAATAATAAAATCCTTAATATTCGTTTCTAATAACTCTTTGCTACTCAATGAAATCATGTATAACCCCTCATTTTAGAAAATAAAAATTTGCGTGGCACTTAACAGGCAAATGAACCTGACACTACTCCATTTTAACATATAGGAAGAAAAATGTATGTTAAAACGATCGTTTTAAGAACGAAAGCCCTTTTCGTTCAGAATGAAATTAACAGCATGATCTACCATGGCTCCACTAAAAAAGATAACCAAAAGGTTACCTTTTACATGAGTTAATCTTGTTGTGCTTCCTGTAGAAGTTCGAAAATTTCAATCGCTGTAATGTCTATGTTATCAAAAGGAAAGCTGTTTCCTTTTTCATTCATGACTTCGATTTCGAATGTATCCTGCTTTGGCAGATATTTCACCTCACAGATTTTCTTTCCACTGTATTCGAAGAATCGTTGTTGAGTTTCCCCTTGTTCACCTTGTTCTTGTAATGATTTTAATCTTTGTATAATTCCAAGAAGCTGAGACATAATCACTCTCTCCTTTCCTGATCTAATTCTTGGTCATAGCTTTTGCATTGTACCAGATTCTATCCTGTTAAATCTATTGTTTTGCCCTTTTTCAGCAAAAATTCCTTTATAATGAAAGAGAACAAATATCTTCTCCCTTTGAAAGGATTGATTCGATGAGTATTTACCGTATAGATTCCCGGATATCATTAGTAGATCTAATGGATTTATCATTAAAGGAACGTACAGGTAGTTATATATTGAGCGAAGACGCACTGACCATAATCGAAACATCTGCGAGCCCTTCTATACCTCATCTTAAAAAAGGTCTCTCTAAGTTAAACATTAATCCAGAAGATATTCAATACATAATTTTAACCCATATCCATCTTGATCATGCTGGAGGTGCTGGTCTTTTCCTAAAAGAATGTCCAAATGCGAGGATCATTGTCCATCCAAAAGGAAAACGTCATATCAATGACCCTACGCGATTGATTTCAGGAGCCAAAGCAGTATATGGAGAGAAATTCGATGAGCTGTTTCGACCGATTGTACCAATTCCTGAAGATCGGATTCTGGTGATGGAACATAAAGAGAAACTGAGTATAAGCGATACCTGCACGTTAACGTTTTTTCATACGCCGGGACACGCCGATCATCACCTCAGTATCTTTGATTCCTCATCGAATGGGATGTTTACCGGTGATACGTGTGGAATTCAATATACCATTGGGTCAAAGCGGTTTTATTTCCCTTCCACCTCCCCCAATCAATTTGATCCAGAACAAATGAAGACTTCTATCAGTATGTATAGAAATCTTCATTTGGACAGGTTGTATTTTGGTCATTATGGGGTAACGGAGGAAGTTTCTTTTGCCCTTACGGAAGTAGAAAAATGGCTGGATCTTTTCATGAAAAATAGTGAGAAACAATACTCTTCTAATGCTACAATGAAGGAGAATGTAAAAAACATTTCTTCTTTACTCATTGACCTTACAAAAAGGGAATTAGTACAAAAAGGAATCGATCCAGACAACCCCATTTTCCATTTGTTAAAACTCGATATGAACGTTTCTGCAATGGGTATCGTAGATTATTTCACGAAGCAAAAAAAAGGAGATCATTCATCATGAAGGAAGTTACTTTATATTCTCAACCTGATTGCCCACCCTGTGAAGTGGTTAAAATGTTCCTGAAAGACCGAAATGTTAAATATAAGGAAATCAACATCAAGGAAGACAATCAAGCGCGAAGATATCTTATCGATCAATTGAAATCTTACTCCACTCCTACTATCACAATCGGTTCGGAAGTCATTTCAGGCTATAATCTGGAAGCCTTGACCGCTGCTTTAAACAAATAAGTTACGTCGGATTCATCAAAAAAAGTTGGCCATCCCTTGCATTTAAGCCTTTTTAACTGCAGGGAAATTGGCCAACTTTTTCTTATTTATTCAGATTTAACGGCTTTAGGCAATTCATAAGTAATGGAAGAAATTTTCCATGTACCTTCTTCCTCGCTCAACACAACGGCTTCGACACCGTTTAAACTTGAAACCGGTCCTTCTTCTTCACCTGTTCTTTCTTCCCACACATACCAATTCCCATCTTTGTATCTTACCCTGGTGGATTCATCATAATGAAAAAATGGTACATAATGCGAGGCGAAATCAGAACCGAATGTGATATATCCTCCATCTACCTCGTATATATTCTCACTCATAAAATTTGTTGTAAGACTTTGAGAAAAATATTTGGATAGCTGGTCTTCAATCTGTTTCTTCGATTGTGGTTTTTCACTTAGGGATACTTGACTATGAAAAGCTTCCTCTACAAGGGATAGTGCATTCTCCTTGTTGAATTCGGATGCTTGTGTTTGAACTGCTTGTCCGCACGCCGCTGTTACGAGTCCCAAAATAAAAAATAATAACCATAACTTCTTCTTTTCCATATGCTTTCCCTCCCATTTCATTAGATGAAATTATTGTAGCAACGGAAATTTGTCGATAGGATACCATTCTTTCGTTAAATCATAACAATGTCTGACATATTAATTGGTTTGGTTGTAAAATTCCCCCTGTTCCTGACGTTCAAACACGTTTCTTGGTGGTATATTTATCCAACAAAAAAAAGACACAGCATGAACATCATGCTGTATCCTTCAGTTATTATGACAAGTAGCGTATGGACCAATAGATAATGAATAATGTAATCAGAATGGTTCCAATTAGAATAGACAGAAACACGGGATTACGGATAAACGGGTGCTCCTTTACGACGTCAGGGATATCAGTGTCAAAGTCACCCTTAAGCCGCTTCTCCTGCCCGGCAACTCTAAACGTATACACAAGTGAATAACCTGCAATCGCCAAAACTATCAAGGCAAGCACAATCATAAATATACTCATCATAGCCCCTCCTTACAAAATGTCCTTAAAATTAATTTGTCCCAACCAGAGACAGCTATACAAGAAAAGCGGAGGCGGCTCGCTAAGGCCCGACAAGCATAAGACGAACCAACCGGAAAGGCGCTCTTTGCCTTTTTGGTTGGTTTGACTTATGACCTCGAGGGACTAGCCGCCGGAGCTGGACAATCGAAAAGCGGAGGGGCTTTGCCCAGAGGCGACAAGCATAAGACGAGAATGCCGGAAAGGCGCTCTCTGCCTTTTTGGCATTCTTGACTTATGACCTCGAGCCTCTAAGCACCGGAGCTGGACAATCGAAAAGCGGAGGGGCTTTGCCCAGAGGCGACAAGCATAAGACGAACCAACCGGAAAGGCGCTCTTTGCCTTTTTGGTTGGTTTGACTTATGACCTCGAGGGACTAGCCGCCGGAGCTGGACAATCGAAAAGCGGAGGGGCTTGGCCCGACAAACATACTAAAAAAGCAAACCTTCCTCTTCAAATAAAAATTCATATGAGAGATCCATAAAGAGGTAAAGACCATTTCCATATGGGTATGAATACGTACGGATAGACTCCCCGGAATCGATGTCACTATAGATATCAGACAATAAACCTTTTTTATCTATTCTCATACGTATGATATTTTCCAGAAAGTATGGGCGCCAGCTCCAATTCTTGCCTTTATACCTTGGTTCGATCATCCATTTTTGATTGGATTTCACCACGTTACTCGTGACTTGAAATCCATTTTCATCACAAATATATAAACGAAAGCATTTATCCGTGAAATGCTTGGCCACCTCGAAAAGTAGACCATCGAACTCAACCGTTTGTTTTTTTATTAACACCAACGTTTGACTGATTTCTTTATGCAACACGTCTGCAAATTCATATCCTGCTTCCAGATGCTTCTTTTCATACCGAATATAATCCTGACATTTTTCTTTCAACTTCTCCTTCAATAGATCCGGAGTCAGAAAGGAATCCGAAGGGTGCTTGAGATAAAAGCCCTGATAATATCTTCCTCCGTTCAGCCAGGCAAACTGAAGCTGATAATTGATTTCGATATTCTCGAACAAAAGGGATGCCCCGATTTTTCTGGCAAGCACCGATAAACTATATAAAATATCTTTATACACTTTGTTTCCCGCATCATTTCGAAGTTGAAACAAGTCCACCTTGAGGATATCCGGTGAATAATGTGAAAGCCTGTCTAATTGACCGCTGTTCCCCCCAATATTATCGATGGCGATTTTTATCCCATAGGTTTTGTAATATAAGAGCAGATGAACCAGTTGATCAAAGTCCCCCACAAACGATTTTTCAGACAGTTCGATTACAGTCCGGTTCAGATTCAACCCTTTCTTTTCAAATTCCAGTAGAAGTTCAAGGAAGGACTCTCCATGGTCAAGCATCAGCAATCTGGCATCACGGTTAAGGAATATGTCCCCCTCTTGGCTCTCTTCTATGAATTTTTCAAGCGCCAGACGTGTGACACGCTCATCCACTTCAATTTTATATTCATCGGGTATCTCATCATCCACGAAGAATGGACCGAGACTTTCTACTGCTCCATCCCCGCTTTTCATTCTCCCCAATACCTCATATCCGATGATTTTATGTTCATCTGCACTGAAGATCGGTTGAAAGTACGGAATCACTTGTTCTATATTTGTTAATATCTCTAATGCATCCATTCCCACTCCCCCACCTTCACTTATGTATTTTTTGCATAATTATAACACAACTATTCTCGGGACCTGAAAAAGAAACCATTAAAAAGCTTTCTCTTCCTGTCGACTTGACATGAATAGAGAAAGCTTTATAGGAAGTACTTGATTAATTAGTCTTATAAATCAAAATGGAAATGGGTTCAGCCATTGACCGCCATCCATGGTAATGCACTCTCCGTTAATATAGGCCGCTTTTTCAGAGGCAAGGTAGAAGGCAAGTCCTGCAATTTCTTCCGGTGTTCCCAAACGTTTCAATGGAACACTGTCAATGGTTCTCTTGGCTGCTTCCTCTGAAATCCAAAGCTTCTCAGCCCCGCCGGTCCTTTCGATAGGTCCAGGGGCAATCGCATTCGAACGGATACCATATTTGTGGCCCCATTCAACGGCAAGGGTTCGTGTCAACGATAAAACGCCTGCCTTTGCTGCAGCAGAATGAGCGACACCTGCGCCTGCATTCCAGGCATATGTTGCAACCATGTTAATGATGGATCCCTTTTGACCTTGTTCAATCCAATAGTTTCCTACGGTATGTGAACAAAGGAATGTTCCATTCAAAACAATGTCAATGACAGACTTCCAGCCATTTGGGGTTAGCTTTTCTACAGGACAAATAAAGTTTCCAGCAGCATTGTTAATGAGAACATCGATCTTACCGAATTTCTCTACAGTAAACTCAACCATTGCTTTAACATGTTCCTGCTCCCTTACATCCATTTGAAATACTTCTATATTACCGTCAAGAGATGAGAACTCCTCTCTTACCAATTTAAGCCTCTCTTCATTTCTTCCTGTGACTACGACACTTGCACCGGCTTCCACGAAGTGCTTTGCCATATATTTCCCCATACCATTCGAACCGCCTGTTACGATTACAACTTGCTTTTCTCCCATATGTAACTCCCCCTGTCAATGAATGAATACTCACTCATATTTTATCATACAAAGAAGCATTACAACCATATTTAAAGAAAAAAGACTGATTTTTAAGAAAATGGTATTTTCTTAAAAATCAGTCTAAGAAGCTAACTATCCAAGTTATTCACTATGAGTTCGTGTAATTGGGCTAGTGCCTTAATTATTGTTTTATTTCTCTTATATCCTTTTGCTTCAACTGAAACATCATTATATGAAACAACTACCTGGCCTAAAGATCGAGGAGATTTAAAGCCGTATACATATACTTTAATCGTCCCTCTTTCGGTAGGGAGAAAGAGGATTTCCATACGTTTTGTCTTTTTCATAATCCCTCTCCTTCATAAAGCATTCGGAACTGTGATTCATATTAAAAGTGATCCTGACGGCTTTCTTTCAATGAACCTATTACTCTCCTCACTTTAAAATAAGTCATAGGAATTTTCCTGTCAATCATTTAGTGTGAACGACATATTTCCATAAAGGGATTTTGATACCAACCGGCCATTACATAAGAACAAATTGCTGCTGCTCGATTTCCTTTGGTCCTATCGGTTTACTAAAGTAATAACCTTGAGCTTTCTGGCATTTCGCCTCCTTCAGAAAGTCAACCTGTCCTTCGCGCTCAACCCCTTCTGCGATGACTTCAAGTCCCAGGCTGTGGGCAAGATGGATAATCGTAGTCGTTATGGCAGAGTCCTTCTGATTCATTCCAATCTCCTTTACGAAGGATTGGTCGATCTTTAATATATCGATGGGGAATCGTTTTAAATAATGAAGAGAGGAGTAACCCGTACCAAAATCGTCTACAGAAATGAATACTCCGAGCTCTTTAAGCTTTTTTAACATTTTCAACGTTTGCTGAGTATCTTGCATGGCTCCCTCCGTAATTTCAATTTCTATGCAGGAAGAGGATATCTTATACGTTGATAAATAGAAATCAATGGTGTCCACTAAATGCTCTTGCTGGAATTGTTTTGGGGATATGTTGATTGCCACGCGGACTGACCTGTACCCCTTGACTCTCCATTTTTGCAACTGTATGCATACCTGTTCCAAAACCCATTCGCCAATTTGATGAATCAAGCCTGTTTCTTCTGCCAGAGGAATGAATTGGGCAGGAGAAACGAAACCAAACTTACGGTTATTCCAGCGGATCAACGCTTCAAAACTGTCGATGTTACCAGTGGACAAATTGACCTGCGGTTGATAATGTATGTACAATTCGCCCTTCTCTATCGCTTTTCTCAAGTGTGATTCCATTATTATGTAGTTTGGAAAGCTTGATTTCATATGGGTTTGATAAAAACGATAATGGGCCCTTCCTTTTTCTTTCACCTCAAATAGAGCCTGTGCCGCTTTCTGGATAAGGGAATTAGAGTCATAACCATCTGCAGGGTAGCGACTTATGCCGATGGAGGGAGAAATATAAAATTCCTGTGTCTCCATTATAAAAGGGGCTACGAATAACGCCAGGATCTCTTTTGCTTTTGTCTTGGTATCTTCAAAGCTGCAATTCTTCAAAAGGAAGATAAATTCATCTCCCCCTTGCCTGTACAATAAACAATCCTCATTCGTCAAAGTGATCAAGCGTTCTGTAATCTTTTTAAGAAAACGGTCCCCACCTTTTAAACCTAACGTGTCATTCACAAATTTAAACCGATCCAGATCCAGGTATAAAAGTGATAGCTCAACTCCTCTTTCTTCCATATTGTGTATGATTAAGGGTACATGATCATCCAATGCCTTTCTGTTCCAAAGGCCAGTTAATTGATCATGCAAAGCCATATAATGAATCATTTCACTTTGTTCATAATGCGACGTGATGTCTTTCACAATAATATAGCATCCATCACACTTTTCCTTTACCACGATGGGGACTATTTTCAATTGAGTTACTTTTTCTTCTCCCTTTTCATTCATTAGAAGACAATGTTCAATCGAAGAAGGGTTTCCCAGTAATGATTGAGAGAGGGCACCTTCTAACAATTTTTTATTTTGTGGGTAGAATAAATCAAATATATTCATATTGGCCAGGGCATCTATTGAATACCCTGAAAGAGAGCAGCCCGCCGCATTTGACTCCCTGATGATTCCTTGTGAGTTCAGTATAAAAATGGCATCAAGATTATGTTCAATGATTGATTTGTATCGTTCCTTCGCTTTCACCAACTTCTTTTTTTCCTCAATTGAGGGGGTTATATCTCTCGTAATGGAAATAACGTAGTCTACCAGGCCTACTTCATTCTTAATTGGAGTAAGGATGGATTCGTTTATCACTTTATAACCTTTCACATAAAATGCATCCTGATAGATGATGCGTTCTCCTGTTTCGACCAGTTCCAAATATTTTTTCTTCAAATCCACTGCCATTTCAACAGGGATCACTTCCTCTAAGTAACGCCCCATATCCTTCTGTTGGATCATCGTATACTTTTTCGCAGATTCATTTACATATACATACCTGAATCCTTTTCCCTCTTCAACCTTCATTATGAAAATCATATCGTGTATATGATCTAAAATTAATTCCTTCAGCACAGTATCCAGGAACTTCTGATCTTGACTGATTGTGGTACTATCTGTCCATTTCATGGATTCGTCATCCTTTTATGCTTATGTTTTAATCTACATCATGAATTTCGTTTCAATGGTACTGGTTCATCCATGACTCCCTGCATTCTTGTAAGAATATACACTGTTTCCCCTCTCGATTCAGCCTAAAATGTCTACGTTATCCACTTCCTCTGCCTATTATATATGAGACAGGCGCACAGGTTGAACATGAACCATAGACTGAATATAGAGAGAGGAGGTTTTTACGTTTATGTACCAACACGCATATTACCCTTACCGAAGCTATCCAGCCTATAGAGGAGGCGAGCAGCGTTTCTTCCCATTCTTCGGATTACCATTCCTGGCCGGTGGCTTAGCGGGATTGGCCATCAGCCCTTTCCTATTCAATAGACCATGCTATGGCCCTGCATGCTATCCGCCTTATCCACCTTATGGAGGGTACCCTTATCCTGGATACCAGCAACCCTATGGTGTTAACAATTATCAATCATCACCGTATAACCTTACGGAGAATATTAATATATACCCCGGAAGATAATCAACAGGCTCGCCTAAAAATGTACCCATGCATTGTTTGGGTAGAGCCTTTATGACCTTTCCCCACAAGTACCTTTCCTTACCCGCTCCGAAATTTCATACTTCTTCCAAGCAACATCTTAATCAATAAACTCCCCTACTTTCCTTTCCAATCATAGGAAAAGGGTTTATAATAAAGATGAATACATTAGAAAGGAGCCAATAACTTGAGAAACACTAGTAAAACCACCCCTTCTTCCACATCCGTCACTACCCTCTCTCAAGCTATTTTCACTGTGAATCGCCATGCGAAAACAGCAGGTAACCCAAAATACTTATATTCATTAAAAAAGCGAGCCTTAATGAAAATGATTCGAGAAGGTAAGGCGAAAAAAGTTGGACTTCACTTCTCTAAAAACCCCAAAAATAGTCAACAGCAGTCAGATGTGTTGATAGATTGTGGAGAATATACTTTCCATCTCCCCCCTTTAAAGGAAGATTTCAAAGAGCTTCCACATCTGGGAACACTTGATCAAAGTTCAAGAAACCCAAAATGTAAAATGGGCTTGCAGCAGGCAAAAGGAATTTTGGAACAGTATACAGGAATGTCCGATCATACTGACGGAATACGAAAGTCGGGTAAAAATCAATATCAAAAGCCTGTATTTAAAAAGCTAGGCGACAGCTTCTTTTAATACCCAATGATTTTAGTACAGTAACGCATATATCCCCTAAAGGGTTTTGACAATGGTCAGAACCCTTTTTTTCAGAAATTCACAGTATGTACTTATCGATTTTTAAAATCAACTCTGCTATTTCAGGTTTGCTGATTTGATCTTCAGCCCCCACCACCTCGCCTTTGTGTTTTAAATCATTAGTGATAAGAGATGAAAAAATAATGACGGGCAGGTTTTTAAGCTTTGGATGGTTTTTGATTCTTTTGGTCAAATGATGCCCATCCATTTGTGGCATTTCAATATCCGTCAATACAAGATGTACGCTTTCTTTCAGATCTTTATTTCCCTCAACAAGGGTCTCTAAAAAATAAAATGCATCTGCTCCATTTTCAAAAAACTCCACGTCTTCATATCCAGCTTCTTTCAGGGTGTCATTCAAGAGCTTTCGTAGTAATGGTGAATCCTCTGCTGCAACAATTCTCTTATTCATTCTCTCCCTTTTGCCTAATTTCCTAACTTGTTCTACCCTGATCCCTGTTTCAGGGTTAATCTCGAGCATGATGCTCTCAAAATCCAATAGAAGGATCATCGATTCGTTCCGCTTGATCACCCCGATGATTCCCGACTGCACGCCAGAATACATTTCTGAAGGTTTTTCTATTTGGTTCCATGAGATGCGATGGATTTGAGTGACGTTATGAACATGAAATATGACTTTCTGTTGATTAAATTCAGCAACAATGTACTTGGACTTTGCTGTTTCCTCTTCTGCCACTCCCAGGACTCTTGCCATATCCACAACAGGGAGTACTTCTCCTCTCAATTGAACGATCCCCTTGACATGAGGGTGTGAATGGGGAATCGGTATGACCGTCGTCGGCTGAATGATCTCCTTAACTTTAATCACATTGATCCCAAATTTATTGTTTGCAACCTCGAATTCAACAATTTCAAGTTCATTTGTTCCACTTTCAAGAAGTATTCCATTTGATTGATTCAATTGTATTCGTCCTTCCATACATTATTCCGCTCCCTTCTTATATCGAACAATTTATGAACTTCTTTACAAGAGGCATGAAAAAAGTCGAGTTCCCTGTATTTGGCATTCGACTCTTCCCATTAAGGAAAACCCACTGACTAGAATCTCAATGCCAATACATACTAAGGAAAGGAGGTGTTGAAATGACAGATCGAAAAGATTTTGAAGGCAAAAGCAGGCAGGACTTCGATGAGATAAGCGATCACATTCTCCCTGCCCAGAATAATCTACCCTTGATCGCCATTGGAAAGAACTCAAATGGCACGGATGAACCCGATGAACTTGCTTATATAGAAGGGCATAAGAGCCGGAATCAAGAGAATGAGGGAACCAGCCCTTAGTAATATCCACGAAAATACAAAAAAGCGATTGAATATAATTACATCAATCGCTTTTCACCCTACACTCCCCGCTTATTCCCCCACACCAAAGTATGGAGTTGCGGAAGTACACGAACATTATTTAATTCTTCTCTTTCACACACTTTTCCAATGAGTGTTTCATAATCAAACAGTAAATCTGTAACCAACTTGGCTGTGTCCCCTTCTACCACGGAAGGGTTGCCAGTTTGGATATAAAAAGGGACATCAGGGTAACGATGATGTATATTTGTCGCATATTCTAGGTCCTTATCATCAAAAACAACCACTTTCAAACTGAATTGTGAGCGATTTTCCGATAAGCGATGAACAATATGATCAAGCTTCATAAAGTCGGTCTCCATCCTTGAACTTGGCGGTTTGGGGGAAATAGTCAGATCACTAATATCATAAAACCAATCCTGCCATCGACTTCCCTGAGTTTCAAGTGCTGATTCAATGCCATTTTCCTTCAATAGGTCAATTAGCTCCTTAAGGTTAGATAATAGAGCAGGGTTTCCGCCGGAAATCGTTACATGGGAGAATCGATTTCCTCCAATCTCCCTTAGCCTCTTCCACACTTCTTCAGCTGTCAAGAGCTCTATGTCATCTTTGGCTGATCCATCCCAAGTGAAGGCTGAATCACACCAGGCACAACTGTAATCACAGCCCGCGGTACGGACGAACATCGTTTTTTGACCAATGACCATCCCTTCCCCTTGAATGGTTGGACCGAAAACCTCTAAAACGGGTAACTTCTTCATGCTTGTCTCCCCTTCGGTCTGTAGATGACATAGCTTGTAGGTGTCTCCCTTAAGAACACTTGAAGACATCTTGGACGATGGGGAAGTGAGTCTAAATGGGATTGAATGATTTCCCACATTACTTTCGCGACCACTTCAGTTGTGGGAAATTCCCTATTACTTTCCGAAGAGAACAGCTCATCCTGATTGATCAACGTATGATCAAAACGTTTGTGGATCAGATTCTTTATATGTTGGAAATTAATCAGGAATCCAGAATCATCGAGCTGGTCTCCCCCAATCGTAATATTGGCGAAGTACGTGTGACCATGAACCTCCTGACAACTTCCTGCCTCTACATGCGGAATAAAATGCGCTGCTGCAAAATGCATATCTTTATTTAATTCAAATTCATAAGGATGGTCGGGAGCAGGATAAATTTGTTGAATCATAGCCCCTCTCCTCTCTTTCGGTCAATTACATACTCTTCCAATCCTTTTTGCCTAAGTTCACAAGCGGGACATTTTCCACACCCACTGCCTTTCAACCCGTTATAACAGGTAAGGGTATTCTCCTGGATATAATGAAAAGCCCCTAAATCGTCAGCCAATCCCCACGTTTGGGCCTTATTGATCCACATCAGGGGAGTATGAATGACAAATTGGTCATCCATGGAAAGGTTGAGGGAGACATTCAACGATTTCACGAAAATATCACGGCAGTCAGGATAACCGCTAAAGTCTGTTTCACATACACCTGTCACAATATGCTTCGCTCCGATTTGCTTTGCCAATATGCCTGCAAATGACAGGAATAATAAATTTCTTCCCGGAACAAAGGTGGACGGTAATTCGCCATCCTTATGGGTAATTTCTTCAGACGCTCTTGTAAGTGCACTTGGTGCCAGTTGATTTAATAAACTCATATCTAATACATGGTGGGCTACATTCAGATCCTCTGCAATCTCTTTTGCACAGTCAAGTTCTGCAACATGCCTCTGACCATAGTTAAATGTCACTGCTTCTACTTCTTTAAATGCTTTCTTTGCCCAAAATAAACACGTGGTACTATCTTGACCTCCGCTAAATACGACTAATGCTTTATCTGTGTTCATATAAGGTTCTCCTTTCTTTTCTACCGGCCCATTCGCCATGCAATGAAGAAAGAGATTCTTTAAAACTCTATAATATAGGCTCTCGATTGCCACTAACAAAAAATAACGACACCTAAGGATGTCGTTTTCCTTAGTTTTTTATAGAGGGTTGTGCTAGAACCTCTCGGGAACATCGCCCCAGTTCTTCTTCTTTTGTCCTCAACCAATATAACGTTTTTTCACGAAAAAATCCACTTTTTTAAAGCAATTTTACTTGATTGTTTCCCGAAACAGTTGCACGTTTTTTAAAATCTCCTCATAATGAAAATGGAAATACAATGATTGGGGGTTATTTCATGTTACATGATATGATGAAATTCATTAAAGAAGTGGACAAATTAAAAGCCATCAATCGTCGGACGTACGTGAGTGACGGAAGCCGAAGAGAAAATAGCGGGGAGCATTCATGGCATGTAAGTGTGATGGCCATGACCTTATTTGAAGTATACGAAAGAAAGCAGGATACAGACCTTTTCACTTCCATCCGGATGCTGCTTCTGCATGATATTGTGGAGATAGATGCAGGTGATACTTATGCCTTTGATGCAAAGGGATATGAAGACAAGAGGGAGCGGGAAGGGCTTGCAGCGGATCGAATCTTTGGGATGCTGCCTGAAAGAGCAAGAGACGAGTTCAGAGCTCTTTGGGAAGAATTTGAAGAAGGAAAGACCAATGAGGCTATTTATGCGTCCATAATCGACCACATTCACCCCCTTCTCCTGAATGTCTCTACAGAAGGAAAATCATGGTTGGAGCATCAGATTTTCTCGCACCAGGTACTAAACCGCAATGCGTGGATGAAAGATATCTCCCCGCAAATTTACGCCCTGGTAAAGGAATGGGTGGGGACAGGCGTGAAAAGAGGATGGCTTAAGGAAGATTAGCCTCCATGATTTAGCAGGTATTCCATATACGAAACACCCGCTTAAAGAACATCTTATTTTAAACGAAGGAGCCTTCTCCGCTTCCTTCGTTTTTTCGTGCTGAAGCGAAGCCAGCCAATTTTCATAAAGAAACTGAACATGATCAATGCGATTAGGCCCATAATCCCAAGAACGATAAAATATCCTCTCCGCTCATCTAGTTCTGGCATGTAGACAAAGTTCATTCCATATAAGCCTGCAATAAAAGTAAGGGGCATGAAAATGGTCGTGATGACGGTCAAGGTCATCATAATGTTATTCATTTTGTCTGAATTTATTGATAGGTAGTTATCACGTATATCGGAAGAAAATTCACGATAAGACTCCAGCATTTCCACCAGCTTTATCAGATGATCATACACATCATTGAAGTATAGCTGTTCTTCTTTCAGCGTATCTAATCTTCCTGAGTTACTGATCCGGTACAACAGGTCCCTCATTGGCACAAGTGTTCGCCTGAGTTTTGACATATCATGTCGAATATCGAATAATTCATCCATCAGGTCACTGTCTGCACCTTCATTCGTTCTATCTTCAATTGTATTCAGGCGATCTTCAATCTTATAAATGAGAGGGAAATATTCATCCACTAAGCGGTCCACGATTCCATGCATGATTTTAAATGGACTGAGTTGTCCCCCTTCCTCTATCACTCTCTCCCATAGTTGATTTAATTCCTTAACTGACTCCTTATGGAAAGTAACAATGAATCTCGAGTTCACGAACATATTCACCTCATGGGATTCAAGGTTCTTCTGGTTTATTCCATGTAAGAGGACAAATATGTACTGATCATAAAAATCGAGTTTAGGACGCTGACTGAAGTCGTCCAAGCAATCCTCAATCGCAAGAGGGTGAAACCGAAAATACAACTTAAGTAACCGGATATCTTTGCTGGTAGGTTCTGAAAAATCCACCCAATACCATTTTACGTCTTTTTCTTTTATTCTGGATAAAGGTACATCGCTTTGAATATCCCCATTTTCCTTTATTATGCTTGTTCGTATCATAAGGCTCTCCCTATCCGACTAATTTCATTTTTTATCATTTCCCTTTTTCTCCTTCATTCAAACAAAATCTCTACGTAAAAGGTTAAATTAGTGTTAAAATATGAATCAAAATTATATAAAGTAGGTGTACATATTGGAACAGCATATAAATCCCCTGGTAAGGGACATTCAAATTTCAGGCATTCGTAAATTTTTCAACATGGTGTCTGATATCGAAGGCATGATCTCCCTAACAATCGGTCAGCCTGATTTCCCCACCCCTCAACATATTAAAGACGCTGGAAAAGCAGCTATTGATGATAATTTCACTTCTTACACCCATAATGCAGGTTTTCTCCAATTGCGTGAAGCCGCAGCGGCATTCGTGAAAGAGAAATACCATATACGTTATGACCCTCATGCAGAAGTCATCGTCACAAATGGAGCTTCCCAGGGAATCGATGTGGTTCTTCGCACAATATTATGCCAGGGAGACGACTGTCTCCTCCCCGGACCCGTATACCCGGGATACGAACCAATCATAAAATTATGCGGAGCAAATCCTGTCCATATTGATATCACCCAAAATGACTTCAAATTAGATGCGGCTCTTATTGAAAGCAGCTTAACCCCTTCAACCAAATGCATTATCCTCCCCTACCCCTCCAATCCGACAGGGGTTAGCCTATCAAAGGGAGAACTAAAAGAGATAGCGGATTTACTTAAGAACCGTGACATCTTTGTATTGGCTGATGAGATTTATAGTGAACTCACATTTGATGGGCAACATCACTCCATAGCTGAATATTTAAGAGAAAAAACGATAGTCGTCAACGGCTTATCAAAATCACATAGTATGACAGGATGGAGGATTGGCCTTATCTTTGCCCCGGAAGCCATTTCAAAGCATCTTTTAAAGGTACACCAATACAACGTATCCTGTGCTTCCTCCATCTCTCAAAAGGCTGCATATGAAGCTCTGACAGATGGAAAGGACGATGCATTGGAGATGAAGTATGACTATAAGAAACGAAGGGACTACGTTTACGACCGACTCATTGCTATGGGCTTTGAGAAAGTTGTCAAACCCGACGGTGCCTTTTACTTTTTCGTGAAAATACCTGATTCATTATCATTAACCTCTTTTGACTTTTCCCTTGCCCTGGCTCAGGAAAAGAAGGTCGCAGTCGTTCCGGGAGACGCTTTTTCCCCGCTCGGCGAGGGGTTCTTCCGCCTATCATTCGCATGCTCCATGCATCAACTGACAGAAGGCCTCAACCGTCTTCAATCCTTCATCCAGACCTAATGAGAGGGACGGACCTTTTTTATAGGTCCGTCCCTCTCCATCATTACCCTTTATACTCACCGTTGTTTTTAGATATTTTTTCTTTTTTCGCTTTGTCTTTGTGTATTTTATTTGTTGCCGCACTTCCTATTTCATGGGCAAATTCAGCGTTGATTTTTGATGAATCAAAGCCTTTTTTATTTTTTTGTTGTGGATCATTCTTTTTTGTTCTTTTCGCCATTTTTTGATGCACCCCTTTTTGTTCTGCTTATCCTATGAATGATAAGCACACGGTTATTATTCATCTACATCTGGTGTGCTATTCATCGGCAAAATAAAGAGACAAAAAAAAAGAACCAACACAGCTAACTGAGTCAGTTCAAAAAAAAGGAAAAGGGGGTGTTAGTGAGAAATTAATCTCCAATTTCATGCTTAGTTATAGAATACCCGCTTTTCCAAATCATAAACCACCATTCTATCTTTTTTATAAAAGAAATAATAAGATCACTTTGAAAATCAACATTTTATGAATTTAACGCTGCGTTTACAAAAAAAGTTATTTTAGTAAAACACTTTAAAAAAGCGCTTTCATAAAGTATAATGAACAAGTGAATTCCCGGAAACAAGGTTCTGCCTTTTTCAATATCATGAAAACAACCTGGATTATTATATCTTGATAAGTAAGTACTCCCTCTATAAATAAAGAAGGATTGAAAGAACTATACGTTCCTTCAATCCACAAGTAAGGGGGAAATGAGAATAAATAGGCCTAAATGGTGTGCCTATATTTCCCATATATACCCTCAAATTCACTATAAAAAACCTAAATTCATTCCATTGTTGTTGCTTTTTTCACGGCAGAAATGACCGCATCATTGGTGTCTAATTGAAGGGCTTGTTCTGCAAGTTCTTTCATTTCAGTACGGTTTAACTGACGAATTTGAGAACGTGCACGTAAAATGGAAGTGGCACTCATTGAGAACTCATCCAAACCTAATCCAAGTAGGATCGGTACGGCAATCTCATCTCCAGCCATTTCCCCACACATACCTGCCCATTTGCCTTCTTTATGTGCCGCGTCAATGACCATCTTCACAAGACGTAAAATGGCAGGATTATACGGTTGATATAAATATGAAACGCGCTCGTTCATGCGGTCCGCAGCCATTGTGTATTGAATTAAATCATTGGTTCCAATCGAGAAGAAATCAACTTCCTTGGCAAACATATCCGCCATGACAGCAGTAGAGGGAATTTCCACCATGATTCCCACTTCAATATGATCGGCTACGTTTGTCCCATTCTCAAGAAGAGCTTTTCTTTCTTCTTCAAGGATAGCTTTCGCTTCTCTGAACTCTTGAAGATTTGAAATCATCGGGAACATGATTTTCAGATTCCCAAAAGGACTTGCCTTTAATAGGGCTCTGAGCTGAGTACGGAAGATATCCTGTTCATCTAAACATAGACGGATTGCACGATACCCTAGGAACGGGTTCATTTCTTTAGGCAGATTTAAGTAAGGAAGCTCTTTATCCCCACCGATGTCAAGAGTACGAACCACGACAGGTTTCCCTTCCATACCTTCCAAAACAGCCTTATAAGCTTCGTATTGCTCGTCTTCAGACGGTAATTCATCACGACCCATATATAGGAATTCTGTACGATACAGACCTACACCTTCTCCGCCGTAATTAATCACCCCTTCAAGATCCTTCGGTGTCCCTATATTGGCAGCAAGCTCAACATGCTCCCCATCCTTGGATACCGTTGGTTCGTTCACAAGTTTGGCCCACTCAGCTTTTTGATCTTCATAACGGGCATGCTCTTTTTTATATTCTTCGATGACTTCCGGAGTCGGATTAATATGTACTTCTCCATTTAATCCGTCCACGATGATCATATCACCATTTTCAACAGAGGAAGTAATGGACTTCGTCCCCACTACAGCCGGAATCTCCATGGAACGGGCCATAATGGCAGAGTGAGATGTTCTTCCACCAATGTCTGTTGTAAATCCTTTAACGAATTCACGGTTTAATTGTGCCGTGTCGGAAGGAGTTAAATCCTCTGCAATCACGATCACTTCTTCTGATACCATGCTTGGGTTGGCAATCTGTACGCCCAGAAGGTGTGAAAGGACGCGTTTTGTCACGTCACGGATATCAGCTGCACGTTCTTTCATGTATTCATTGTCCATGGATTCAAACATGGATACGAACATATCCGCCGTTTCTTTAAGGGCGAATTCTGCGTTTACATTTTCTGATTTGACTTTGTCTTCAATCGGTGTCAGTAGTTCCGGGTCGCTTAAGACAAGAAGATGTGCTTCAAAGATTTGAGCTTTATCTTCCCCTAAATCAACTTTAGCTTTATCACGGATCGCTTCAAGCTCTGTTTTAGACGTTGAAATAGCTTCCTGGAAGCGTGAAACTTCCTGCTCAGCATTGTCTACGTTTTTCTTCTCAAAGCTCAAGTCAGGTTCGACTAAGCGATACGCTTTCGCTATGGCAATACCATTTGATGCCGCAATTCCTTTTAACAGACTGGACATTACTCAGCTAAACCTTCTTTGTTCAACGTTTCTTGCAAGCTGTTTAACGCTTCTTCTTCGTCACTACCTTCAGTAATGATTGTGATTTCTGCACCTTTACCAACACCCAAAGACATAACACCCATGATTGATTTCAAGTTTACTTTCTTTTCTTTGTATTCTAGATGTACATCGCTGTCGAATTTGCTTGCCGTTTGAACTAGTAGAGTTGCCGGACGAGCGTGAATTCCTGTTTCAGCTGTAACTGTAAATGTTTTTTGTGCCATGAAAATCGACTCCTTCAAATATCTTGTTTTTAGTTGCTTCATAAAAGTAATGGATTATGATGAAAACGTCAACTACTTCTAGTGATTAATCCATTGTTCCTATAAAGCTGTTCAATAAAAAAGAATAGCATGCAATGAAGATATACACAATTGTAAAGCTTGATTTTTTTAGTATTTCATAAATTTGCCACTGTTATGAACCTAATTATGTAAAATTTGATGATTTACTGTCAATGACAAATAAAAAACCGACCTTTTTCAAACTCCATTTCTATCTGAGATGGAGTTTTTAGTATGAGTCAGTTTTTTCATTGTCATACTATTCTTTTTCTACCGTTTGTGGCTTCATGAGGTTATAGCCGATCTTTGCCTTTATAACCGTTCCTTTCAGGATCATTTCGTGATCTTCAGAAGTGTTTGTGTATACATTCACCAGATCACAGATACATCGGGAGAATAACTCTGACAGCTGCTTTAATTCTTGAACACTATGTTTCCCATCATCTTTCATCAGTTCTTCCATTACATCGATGGCTAGGCTTTTGACCCGCAGCGCCTGCTCTATTTCGTATTTCATATTGAATCCTTCCTTTCCTATCATTCTTTCTCTAGCATATGCTGAAGAAACTAGATTAGAACGGAAAAGGCTTATAATATTCAGTTTGTATTTTGTAAATAATTGCTTTAGTTCCAATAAAATAAAAATGCTCACCTCTTAATTATTTATACCATTGGAGGAAAAAATTAAAGAAGTCAATGCTAGAGAAAACGTGCCTCTCTTTTCTGTTTATCTTCTACTATTGGTCTATCCTATTTTTCAATTCAGCAATGTGGAGCTCTATTCGCCTGGTAAAGTATTCGACTTCTTCCAGACTTGGATCTTTCATTCCGTACCTAACCCTTTCATAAAGTACAAAAAAATGCTCTTCTTCAAAAATGTTCATTCTCATAAACCATGTACGAACATTTTCATTAAAGTTTCTTCCCGTATTAGCCAGGGAGGCTTCTCTTTCCAAATTCTTCATTTTCTTACGGATGGTGTTACTTGCATCTGAATATGCAGCTATATTGTGTTGTTTCCCCTCCTCTTTATAATCGGATTTAAACGTAGTCAATAGGGGGGACGAACCTTCCTCATCACTTGTATCAAGAGTGACCCTTCTCTTTTTCAACACATACATAATGAAAATCAAAAGGAAGATTCCAATTAAAACCCACTTTATCCATGGCATTGATATTCCTTCATAAAATGCATTTTGCTGGGCTGATTCTATATCTGCCGTTTCCAGTTTCAGTCCCACCCCTTCCAATGTATCTCTCGAAATGAGACTCATGATCCAATCCCTTATTCTGAGCAATAGATTAAAAACCGGATCTGCCAAAAATGAAATCGCCCAAAAGAATTTTTGAACACCCCAATAGAAGCCTGTCCTTAAGAAAGGAATGAAAAAAACCAATAAACCACCGCCGATGATTACAACCAGTAGGATGGCAAACGGCCTTAAAAATTGTCTATATATTTTAGATTCTGAATCAGCCTGGTTCATCATTCTTTGAACCGCTGTTCCGATTGTAATAAAAACCACCAACATAAAGAGCAGGCAATAGATAATTGTCGCATTCCCCAAATCATTCCTGGATCCGAATAGTAAAGATACGATAGAGACTAAAATGAATGCAAGTACCGCTCCACTATTAATATCAATGTCACTATCCTCACTTTGAAAATGGGAAACAAATCGCCAATGGAGAAATAACAATAATAGAGATAAAAGCCACCAAGATGCTGAGAAGGTGTAGATTCCTAATACAAGCATCACGAACAAAAGAGCGTATAAAATGAATTGATTCACACGTTTCCATCTTACAAATATAATAATGCAAGAAAAAAAACAAATCGTTACCAGACTGACAATAGGCAAGTAACTCACCAGGAATTTTTCTCTTGGTACGAAAAAAGTTACAGCTAATAGAGAGAATAATAAGTCTACCCCCAGCAACACTACCAGCTTTACGATGAGCTTATTAAAATGTTTTGTTAAGAAGGAATTTTCAATGTATGATTCCATATTGTCACGACTCCTTGCTCTTCATCTGAGTTCAACATGAAGATTTCCGGTTCTTTAATGGAGATCTTCACCAATCTATCTCTTTCCCTGGCCTCCATTGCTCCTGCCACAATAAAGACAGACGGAACTAGCTGTCTCATATGTAGGTGTTGTAACACGATATGAAAAGGAATAGTAAACTCATCCGTCGATAAAGTTGCTAATAGTTCCAGTCCTTTTTGCTGATGCTTTCTTCCTGTACCTGCAGGTAAATAATAGAAGGGCGTGATTCCCAGACTCCTTGCATTTAACACCAGTGAAAACGAAATATTTTGCTCTACAGCGAGATGCATTAAGAAAGCTGTATGTTTGATGATGGACTCAAGCTGACCGGTTATAGAATAACGGTCCGAAAGATTAATAGCAATCATCCATTCCTTCTTTATAGATGGAGCATATACCTTTGTTTGCAATTGACCGGTCCTTACTGATGCCTTCCAATGAATATCTTGAAAACGATCGCCGGAAACATATTCTCTTGTACCAATTGGTTGAAAAACATCGAAGAATAGAGAGTGAGGTGAAGATAATTCACCATTTCGATTCGAGTCCCTATTTTTCAGAAGTTTTACTGGAGAAGAAGAAGGAAAAACAATCATTGTCGATGAGACAGGTTCTTGTAAATTCATGATCACCTTGCCGCTTCCAAACAGATGGGGAATGACCAGTTGTACCCTTGTTAAACGACAAAGCCCTCTTCTGCTGCCTTTAATCGGCAATCGGACCCTCCCTTTTTCTCCTTTTTTAATGGAGAAGGGGACAGTCACTTCAATCATGTTGCCATGATATGATTCATAATGATGAGAAATAGGCTCAACAATATCTTTAAAAGATAGTTTCAGAGAGGCTCCCCAAACCGGCAGACCACGATTATTAACATGGAAATCCAAGTATCCCTGCTCATTACAATGTAGCTTCACACGTGTAGGGTTATTTTCCACCTCGATCCCAATCCCTATTTTCTCCAAATACCACTTATGAGCCCTAAAATATAAGAAGCAGAAGAGAAAAATGACTAGTCCGATATAAGATTGAAAGATAAAGCAGGCTCCTCCAGCAAAAATGAGAAGAATTTCACTCAGAGAATTATATGGATCTTCTATGATTTCACGTTCCCATTCCACATCCACTACCTCATTTCAACCGGAAGATTGACCATTTCTACTATTTGCTTCGTTACTTCTTCATTCGTCTTGGTTAAAGAAGCTTCTGCAGTTAATTGGACTCTATGTTGCAACACATAGGGAGCTACTTCCATCACATCTTCAGGACGAACAAAATCTCTCCCTTCGATAAAAGCTTGCCCCTGACATGCTTTTAACAATGCCAAGCTGGCTCTTGGACTGGCACCAGTCTCTATCCATTCGTGCTCCCGTGTCCCCCTGGTCATCTGTAAAATATAAGCCTCTATATCTGAGTCAACATGCACATGTTTTACCATATTCGTCATCTCCAGAATTTCAGATAGTGACACCACTTTTTTGACTTCATTGAGAGGCTGATTCGTTTTAAAACGGGTTAAAATCATTCTTTCTTCTTCAAAATCAGGATATGTAAACGGAATCTTCAATAAAAAGCGGTCCAGCTGAGCAGCTGGAAGAGGAAATGTTCCTTGCTGGGATTCAATAGGGTTCTGAGTCGCCACCACGATAAAGGGTGGCTCTAATGGGACGGTTTCTCCATCAATTGTGATTTGCTTTTCTTCCATCACTTCCAGTAAACTCGCCTGCGTTCTCGGTGTGGCTCTGTTTATTTCATCGGCGAGTAGGACGTTCGTAACCACGGGTCCTGTTCTTAATTCGAATTCTTGTGTTTTGGGATTAAAGAACTGTATACCTGTCACATCACTCGGCAACACGTCAGGAGTGAATTGAATTCTTTTGAATGTGCCATCAATACAATGACTGAATGTTTTTGCGAGTAAAGTCTTACCTGTACCGGGCACACTCTCCAATAGGACATGTCCTTCCTGAAGCAAGGCAATCAACAACAGGTCGATCTCTTTGTCCTTACCCACTAACACTTTATTCATTTCTCTCTTAATTGAATCCAATTGATTCATCCTTTTTCCCCCTCGTTTACGTTCAATACTATTGATTTAATTTTCTAACAATACTATATATCACATTTTATCATAAGACTTTGTTAAATTATCCCTTTTTTATAAAAAAAGACCACTCCACCGTTTCGGTGTGTGATCTACTCTATTTCTACCTTGAAAGAATATTTACAAACTCTTATCAAAGATCCCGAACTCATTCCACATCACTCCCATATTATGAAAATAAAAGAGAATAGGAGTGAAAAGTAGCATGATTGTCAGCGTACTATTTGTTCTATTCATCGGCCTCATCAATATTGTCGTATTAAGAAAGGGATAGGACCATTGAACCGCAAAACCCTGATACTCGATTCATTAATGCTTATAAATCATTTTCCGCGTCATCCCACCATCAACAACGAGATTTTCTCCCGTTATAAAATCATTATCGGGATGGGTAAGAAATAAGCAAGCTCTCGCAATGTCATCCGGTTTCCCCACCCTGCCTGAAGGATGCTGATCATGGTCAATTTTTCTTAATGCATCATAATCTTCTGTTTGAATCCAACCGGGGCTGATGGAATTGACGCGAATCTTCGCTTCACTCAGAGTTATGGCCAGTGAATGGGTAAGACTTACAATGCCGCCTTTCGTAGCTGAGTAGGCTTCTGTGTCCGGTTCAGACATAGAAGCCCTTGTGGAAGCCATGTTAATAATACATCCTCCACGATCCCTCATTAATAAGGCTGCTTCCCGGCTGCAATAAAATACACTGCTTAAGTTTGATGATAATATGTTGTTCCAGTCATCAGGTTCCATCTCCCAAAAGGACATGAACCTGGATACTCCGGCGTTATTAATCAGAACATCCATACCACCATAATCTTCTTTAATTTTATTGAAAACGACTTTTACCTCTGCTGGCACTCCAACGTTCACTTCATGGAATACGGTTGTATATCCTTCCGCATTAAGCCTTTGGGAATGTTCTCTTCCCTTTTCGCCGTCCGTATCCATGAATTCTACAATACTACCCTGTTTAGCATATTCTTCTACGAGAGTTTTCCCAATTCCATTGGCTCCCCCTGTGATACATACAACATGATCCTTCACTCTCCCCATCTCCCTTCATTTTTTTATCAATTGCTTCTATAAAAGGATACCCCTTGCCATAGCTATTCAATCTCCTTTAATGAAATAGAAAAGGGTTAACCCTTTTCTATTTCTCTCTTAGAAAAGAGAAGAAATTCAAGAGGTTAACCCTTCTATTTGTTTTATTGAATGATTTTGTTTTGAGTTGTATTTTTAGTATCATTACGCTGATGAATATTGATCAAAGCATCCAGCTCTTTACTCAGTTGAATGGTGGTTGGACTGCTTAGCCCCAAACGAATGCCGGAATCTATCATCTTCCACCGTACCATCTCAATTTGAGCCACGATTTTCATCAACATCACCTCTTTTTCTTTACTCTATTTTACTATTAATTCCACATGGAGAAAAGAAAAAAGTACCCGAACGATAATTTATTGTATCGGTTATTTTGCGAAGCGTTGTCTTCCGTGTAAACCTGCTACTAAAAGATGAGCTTCCTTCATATAATGATTGTATACAGATGGACTCCAAAGCCCCAGATCCCGAAAAAATAAAATAGCGGAGGATTATCTCCCCCACTGCCTTTTAACTTCTCGGTATATCAAGATATTGAAAGTGGATATTCCCACCTTGCTTAGCTATACCTCGGAACTGTTTAAAATCATCCTGTTTCACAAGCACTGATCGAAAGGCAAGAAAGTCATCTTTCATCACCTTTATTTCCTCTATTTCTTTTGTACGTAATAACTGCAACTGTTCAAGAATTTCTGTTTCGCTCATATCCTTACCTCCATTCTCACTGTTTCTATTGTAGTTATAAAAGGACGATAAGCTCAAGTCATATTTTTTAAATGAAATTTTTAGAAAACTCTTTACCTTTCCATAACTTTACGTCAAAATATTAGTAATTGTTTGTAGAATTTTGCCAATAAAGGAGCGACCTTCATGAAAAAAGCAGAAATCGGAAATGTGATAGAATTTAGAGATGGCT
This sequence comes from Rossellomorea arthrocnemi, assembly GCF_904424705.1. GTDB lineage: Bacteria > Bacillota > Bacilli > Bacillales > Bacillaceae_B > Rossellomorea > Rossellomorea arthrocnemi. Next base: position 34,949 of record NZ_CAJGBF010000009.1, read on the forward strand.
TAAAAGGAATCGTTGAAAAAGTGAATGAAAATTCAGTAATCGTCGATTTAACCTATATGAAAAATTATCGTGATCTAGAATTAGAAGAAAAGACGGTGGTTAATCACAAAAACTATAAAATCATAGAGGCATAATAGTTAAAGATATTTTCTTTTAAGGTGGAGGGATTCTCTCCGCCTTTTTTCATGACCTACCTAATAGTAAGGTTTACGGGAACGGCTTTGAGGATATTCTTATAGCATACTGTTTCGTAAGGTGGAGCCCTGTTTATGAACTTGAACATACATATCTTTAATAAAGCGCAAAAAAGCTTTTGGTTTGTGCCATTTTTATTCTCGCTGGTATCCTTATGTCTTTCACTCATCACCTTTTATTTTGATTGGTGGTTGAGTCAGCATCATTACCCCATATTCCCTAAGGTTTTGTTTTCAAATTTCAACCTATCCATGACGATTATCAGTACCATCGCATCATCAATCATGACTATGACGACCATTACCTTTTCAACCATCATGGTTGTTCTCACAACGTTCCTGTCCCAATATTCACCCAGGACCTTACAGAATTTCATCAACGATCGGCCGACTCAACGAGTGCTTGCCATCCTTGTTTCAGGTGTAGTATATTGCATCACATTGCTGGTCCTACTCCAGGATGAATCCGGTCAAGAATTATATATTTCTTCGGCTTTTGCAGGTGTAGTGGCGGTTATTTGTTTATTTGTTTTCGTTTATTTTGTTCATCATGTGTCCAATTGGGTGAAGGTGAGTAATTTAATCCATAACATCACCATTAAAACAAATAATAAAATTGATAATAGCTATCTGTACAGAAAAAATGCCATTCAAGAAGAGCCATCCACATTCAATGAAATCTTCTTTAAAGAAACCGAGCCCATGAATGTGTACAGCGAGGCATCCGGATATTTACAGCAGATTGATATTGAACGAATGATCAAGAAAGCCTGGAAGGACAAGAGCATCGTCCGGATGGTGAAAACACCTGGCGAATATTTACTAAAGGAAACCCTTGTAATGACAATTTGGACCACGAATGAAGACATAAACGTTGCAGATTACCTGGAATACCTTGTGTTGGGTCCTGATAAAGAACCAATGGAAGACATTGAACTCGGAATACGTAAGCTTGTGGAGATAGCCTTAAGAGCCATTTCCCCCGCTATCAATGACCCGAATACTGCCAAGAACTGCATAGAAGAAATCGGAATCATCCTTTCAAAGCTTGCTAAACACAAGCTTCCAAGCTCATATCTGACAGATGATGAAAACCAGGTGCGCATCATATTAGAACAGCCGACCTTTGTCGATTATTTATACAAAAGCTTTTACCAATTAAGGCATTACGGGAAACAGGATGTATCCATCATTGCAGAAATCATGCGTTCCCTGAGAATGATCGGTGAGAATAACAGTGGAGAAACGAAGAGGCTGGTTTGGACATTTAAGGATTATATTTTAGAAGGCATCGACTATGAGAGCCTGCAGGATCTTGATATGCAGTACCTTATGAGACATCTTGACGAACTGGCAGCTGTTTGTGGGAAGAAGGATTGGGATAAAGATGAAGTGCGAAATAAGTACTTTCCTGAAGAATACAAAACCAAAGACGCTTATCATCACGATAATGACACATAGACTAATAAAAACGGATGCCAAAGGCATCCGTTTTTATTTTATTGTTTTTCTTTTTTTTCTTCAGAAAGCTCCTTAAAAGAAGAAACTTTCCCATGAGCATGCTGCTCCTCTTTCCGTACATTCCACTGTCTTTCCTTTTCATGCTTGGACTGTGTCATGTTTGCCACCCCTTCTGTTTATTTACTCTCTATTAACATGGGCAGCAGACACATTTTTTACTCTCCTTGAGGATTATTTATTCGGTTTCATCCAGAGAAGAATGATGAATAACAGGCTCATATACCCAAATAGAGGGTACAAATAGGATAAGAGCTCGCTGTATTCGAAGAAACTTAAAGAATAAATCATCAGGAAAATACCTGTAAAAGTCAGTAAAGAAGGTCCTTTCCAATAACTGCTCAGCTGCTTCTCGAGACCGAACACACCCCCAATGACGGAAGTAAAAATCTCACCATAAATAATAAGGATATAAACAATGTAAAAGCCGGAAACAAATGACTTCATCACAACGGCCATGGGAATCTGGTATTGTGTGACGTTAGGAATCATAACAAGGGTGATATGACTGGAGATCAAAATGAGTGTAAGAAAAAAACCGCCTAGGTATCCCCCATATTTAATGACTTCCCGATCCTTTACTTCTCCGGCAACTGGAACAAGAACAGCCTGTGCCATGGCCAAATTAAAGGCTACATATGAAAAAGGGGCAACAACCGATTTCCATCCATCTTCAGCATGAGGGATCATCAAAAATGCGTCTAAAAATTCAGCATGGCGAACAGAATATACCATCAGGAAAAGATTAAAGACAATCATAAGGGGAACAACAAACGTATTCACAGCAAATAACCCTTTAATGCCGACCATCATCGTAAAAAAACCTAAAGCAATGGTCAACAAAATACCTAATTGTTTGGATAATAGGAGCTGCTCCTGGAAAACTGCCCCTGCTCCCGATAGCATCACGGCTGAAACCCCGATCAGCATGATCATCATGATGATATTCATGATCTTTGAAAACCATTTTCCAAATAAGTATTCGTTAAATTCTTCGAAGGACTTCGCTTTAATATCATGGGATTTGAGCATGATCTTGGTCCCCATGGTAATAAATAAGTATCCGCTTAGTAAAATGGCAATAAATCCGACAAAACCAAACCTGGTGAAAAACTCTACAATTTCCCTTCCCGTGGCAAAGCCGGCTCCTATGACAGTTCCCACATATACTGCAGCTATCTGAAACGATCCAGCAATTTTTTTCATCCCATCACCTCTGACACCTTCTACTTCACCTTATGTACAAGCAGGGGAAAACAGAAGCAAAAGAAGATAATTCTTTGAGAATTCAACCACAATAGAATAGAAGAAAAAAAGAGCAGCCGTATTAAATACAGGCTGCCGAAATTCGTTTATAGGGATGTATCATCGATCCCATTTAACCATTTTCTTATTGGTTCAATCACTTTTTCAACTGTCCCTTCCTGGAATGGGGAGTCTAAATGGGCTGCTTCCACTAGTGCTGTGAAAGAACGGCTTCCCCCCAATTTACAAAGGGCAACATAATCATCCCATGCTCCTTCACGATCAACATTCATTTTCTTCCAAAACTGAAAAGCACAGATTTGAGCAAGTGTATAATCAATATAATAGAATGGTGAATTGTAAATATGAGATTGTCTCTGCCAAAAACCTCCATTCTCTAAATATGAAACATGATCATAGTCCTTGTGGGGCAGATACTCTTTCTCGATTTTTCTCCATGCTGCATTACGTTCAGGAGGAGTAGCCTCAGGGTTCTCATATACAAAATGTTGGAATTCATCAACTGCAACACCGTACGGAAGGAATTGAAGCCCTTCACTTAAATGAGAAAATTGATACTTATCCGTATCTTCCTTAAAAAAATAATTCATCCATGGCCAAGTGAAAAATTCCATGCTCATGGAATGTATCTCACACGCTTCGTATGTAGGCCAAATGTATTCCGGAATATCGAATCCACGGCTTGAATAAACTTGGAACGCATGACCAGCTTCGTGGGTCAATACATCGATATCTCCCGACGTGCCATTGAAGTTCGAGAAGATATAAGGTGATTCATGCCCTGCAATATACGTACAATAACCTCCTCCGGCTTTCCCTTTCTTCGCTTCTAAATCCATGAGGTTATGTTCGATCATGAAATCAAAAAATTCCTTTGTTTCAGGTGATAATTCTTCGTACATCTGCTTTCCATTATCAATTATCCACTGAGGATTTCCCTTAGGGGATGCGTTTCCCGAAGTGAATTTAAATCCTTCATCATAAAACTTCATGGAGTCGATTCCAATTCGTTTTCCCTGTCTTTCTTTCAGCTCTGTCGCAAGAGGAACGATATGCTCCTTCACCTGTTCGCGGAATACCTTTACCATTTCTGGTGTATAATCTGTTCTTGTCATGCGATAGTACCCTAGTTCAACGAAGTTTTTATACCCTAATGACGTCGCAATCTCATGACGAAGTTTGACTAGCTCATCGAACAAACGATCTAATTCTTCCTGATTCTCTTCAAAGAAGGAGACGCTGGCCAGGGCAGCATCTTTTCTTGTCCCGCGATTCACGGATTGAGTGAAGGGACCCATTTGGGCTAATGTCCTCTCTTCGCCATCAAAGGGGATTTTGGCAGAAGCCAGTAATTTTGTATATTGGGAAGACAGCTTATTTTCCTTTTGAAGCAGAGTGATGATCTCAGGAGAAAAAGTCTTGATTTCACTCTCTGCAAGTGAAAACAACTGTTTCCCCCACTTATCCTCTAATTCTTGACGGTATGGGGAATTTACCAGTTCCTGATAATATTCTGTCACCATGCCGGAAACCTCAGGCATCATATTATCGATATATTCCTGCTCTTCTTTATAAAAGGCATCATTTGTGTCGATGGAATGCCTGATATAGCAAATGTTCTGCATTGTATCAATGCTAAGACGAATTTCATTCATTTCCTTGATGGCTTCCACCTGTTCAGAGACATCCGAAGCCGTTTTAAATTTCTGAAGTACTTTCCCGAAAACTGGCTTTATTTCTTCCAGATTTGGTCTTTCATATGTAAACTCTTCAAATTTCATAAATACTACCTCCTCTTAATTTCATCCCGATATTAATTATTCGACTCCATATCCGAAATCTCCTGTTTATATGTTAAGTTCTTTTCGTAAGGCTCTTTTCGTAAACATTGGTGCTTTAGGCTTTGCACTATCCAAATAAGTGAAGGTGAATACATGGATCGCTCAATCCCTCCCTAAATATCCCATCGATGTCAAGTGTCCTCCGCTTCCATTTTGTACTTCTATTTTAATTCTCAAGTTGACGTATTGACAAATACCAAAGTTGTTATCGAATTCATTTTAACCCATAAAAAAGCCCCATCTAAATAGACAGGGCAGGTTGCCAGAGCTTAATAGGATAAATCTTTGATGGATAAACCTAACTTTTTCAGCATCTGTATTGTTTCTTCCTTTTCATCAGGAGTTAATGCAGACATCAATTCATGGATACGATTTTCATGGTTCGGGAATATATCGTTGATTAAGGCTCTGCCATTTTCCGTAATCTGGGCATAGGTCACACGACGATCCTTAGGACATGCTGCACGTTTAAGGTATCCCTTTTGTTCAAGCTTATCGACTACGTAGGTGATGCTGCCGGATGCTAACAGGATCTTCCCTCCTATTTGCTGCAAAGGCTGGTCTCCTTTATGATAAAGGAGCTCAAGGACAGCAAATTCAGTAGGATTTAATCCATTCTCTTGAATATTCTTATTTATCTCTTCATTCAAGGCTTTAAAAGCTCTTGACAGGACAATGAAAAGCTTCAATGATTGTTTTGAATCTTTCGTTTGGTTCATAGCATTCATTCCTTTAATGATAAATATCTCAGTTTCAAAATATTATACAAATAAATCCTCTCCTTGTCAAACATAATAGGCAGCTTCAAGGTGAAAACAAAGACGGTCCGCAAACTGCGGACCGTCTTTGTTTTTTTTGAAAAAACGACAAATTAGAATGTTTGTAATTTAAAAGTGGGAATGATTGGAGATTCTTTCTCTTGTGTAATTCTTGAATGCTGAGGGAGTTCTTGGTGAGTGATCAAGAAGCAGTGCGTTTCAATAAGCTCTTAATGTATTGCCCGAATTCACTTGATGATTCCTGGAACGTGAATGGAATAATATCACTTGTGCATTTGCTATAGTCATTCAAAAGCTGATCCAATTGCTGGCTGCATTTGATTGTCTCCTCTGCACATAGTCCCAGGCTCTCTCCAAGGGAAATCATTTCTGTACGTTTCTGATTGATTCTCATTAATAACCATTTTTGTTTGAATAGACGACCCATTTCTACTAAACTCCTTTTTTTAGCTCCTAGTCTTTATAAGGTAAAATCGTTACTTGAGAATTATCGCAAGGATTACTAGAAAAGTAAATAGATTCGCAAAACAAGACAAAATAACTAGTTTTGTATCTAAATTAGACAATTTTCGTCATTAACCAAAAAAAAGATAGACAAAAGGTTTTTCATTTGTCTATCCCTATTATATTAATAGATTGGGACCCAACCTTCCTGGGTGATGAAAATACGGACTGCGACTACTTTTTTATCGTCGCTCAAGGTGAAATAGTGGCGGATATTTTCAGGAACTGAAATTAAGTCCCCGGGGTTTAGGTGGACCTCAAAGAAGTCCCCATCATTTCCTTGAATGACAAATACACCATGTCCATTAACGATAAAGCGGACTTCATCATCTGTGTGATGATGCTCCTGTTGGAAGTTTTTCAATAGCTCTTCAAGATTAGGTGTATTCTCGGAAAGGGAGATCACATCCCAGGACTGATACCCCCTTCGTTCTGAAATATCTTCAATCTCCTCTTTGAAGGTAGACAAAATCTCCGCTTTTTCATCTTCGGTTAAAGCGTAATGGTCCCTTAATCCTTCGTTCAGCTTTTCAATGTTCCAGTGCTCATAAATGACCCCTTGTTCACGTAAATATTTTACTACCTCTTCCTGACTATCAATGACTTGATTTTTCCCCTGAATGTTAATCGTTGTCATAAACCGGCTCCTCCTTTAGGAATGTATTTTCGTTTTCGTTAAAGACAAAAGAGTGAGTTGATATTGGAACATAAACTCACATGCCTCTAATAGTTTCTTAGCTTCAAATCCGGTTCGTCCCCATACCGTAATCCCGTGGTTGCGAATGAGCACTGCCCCTGTGTCTTGATTAATGAATGGTCGAAGGGTATCTGCTAAGGTTGGGATGTGTGCATGATTGTGAATGATGGGAATAGGCAGAGAATCATGTTCCCCCCATTTATCCCAGGCTTTGAGCAGCTCCTGGTTCTTTAATGTGATGACACCTTCGTCCCCATACAATTCACTGATTACATTATTGGCAACCGTATGGACATGCAAGCTGCATCCCGCTGCACTTTCTTTGAAAATATGACTGTGAAGCAGTGTCTCCGCTGATGGTCGTAAATGAGTTTCCTCAACTGCCTCACCATGAGCATTCACAAGAAGGAAATCATCCTTTGTATGCTTTCGTTTATCCTTTCCACTTGCCGTAACCAAGAAAGTAACAGGGGAAGCACCCACACGTATCGCAAGGTTCCCACTCGTCCCCATAAACCAGTCTCTTTCTGCTAATTCTCTTTTAATATCAGCGAGCTCTTCCCATTCGGGTTGATACGATTTCATAATGTCACTCCTTTTTCAATAGCGTCCATACAATCGTGAAAAGTTTCAAACGGATGATACGGGATTCCTTTTTCTTCACATATATGTGCAAGATAGTCTCTGGCAAGCACCGTATCGCCAAGCTTTGCCATCTCGACGTCTGTAACTGAGTCCCCTATTACAATGACCAGATGATCTTCCAGGGACAATGATCTCAGGATAGAAGGCTTGCAACATCCACATCCTTTACTTTCACAGTGGACGTCACATGGATATGGCCACCGAATCGTTATAGTCGTATCGTTAAAGTGCGCTTCATTACAAAATACCCCATCAAATGGACCATATTCTTTTAGTAAAGGTCGAACGAAAAAGTCCATTCCTCCACTGACGATATATAAAGGAATTTCATGCTCTTTGGTATAGTTTACAAATTCCTTAAATCCGTCTCGTATAATAGCTGTATCTACTAGATACTGAATCATGGCGTCCTTCTTGGAAGAAGGAATGAGGGAAAACAGATTGCTTACACCTTCTTTAATGGACACCGACTGGTTTAAAATCTCATCTTTGATAGATTCCCATTCAGGAGGAGCAAAGATTTTCATCAAGGAAATGATATTATCGGTTTCTGTTATCGTTCCATCAAAATCACAGAAAATGATTGGATACCCCACTACACTTTTACCTCCTCACCCCATAAGGACAGTGCTTTGCGAAGTTCCTCATTGGTTTCAGCTGCCTCATTGAGAGACGTTCCATTTACAATAGCTTCGATTGCTTGAATGAATGCTCTCCCTCCTCCACTTGCACCGTCCGGGTGACCGTGAATGCCACCCCCTGCATTAATGACACAGTCAATACCAAAGTCTTTCACCAAAAGAGGAACAAGAGCAGGATGAATGCCTGCTGATGGTACTGGCAATGCTTTTTTTAAATGGGCATCTTCCTTTGTTAACTCATGGCTGATGGATAGTACCTTACTCTTCTCTAATGCAACACTTCCATAAGGTGAGGGAAATAGTGAAAAATCAGCTCCCACCATTCGTAAAAATTTCCCTAACCATAATGAATAACTCACCCCATATGCAGGCGAAGCGGCAGCAGCTCCGGCAAAAGCGGGATGGGCCATGATTGGTAATGAGATTTCAGGGTCTTCTCTTAATTCCTGGAGAACATCGAGACCGTAAGAAAATACATTGAATAATAGAGCATGCGCTCCAAGCTCCCTTGCTCTTCTTGCTTTATCCTGTAATTGTGAGGTTCTGCCTGTTAGGTTTACTGCATACAACGTTTTCTTACCTGTTTCCTCAAAAACCTCTTGCAGTACTTTTTTCCCTGAGCTGACCCTCTCAGAAAAAGGTGTAAGTGGATTATCAAACAAAATTTCATCGTCTTTTACTACATCGACTCCTCCCAGAGCCTGGGCTCTTAATTGATTTTCCAGATAGGAAAGATCCCTGCCGATCACACCTTTAAAGATGCTCATTAACAACGGTCTGTCATGTACCTTTGTTAACTCCCTGATCCCTCCCATTCCAAAACGAGGACCGGGATACGTTTTTTTCAGGTCTTTCGAAAACTCTAAATCCACCAATTTCACTTCACCATCCAGTGAAAGCTTACCGAATACGGTTGTAAGGATGGCTGGGATATCATTTGAATAATTATGTCCGGGATATCCGATCTGCACCTCACCGCGGACTCCGTCTTCCTCCTCCCACTCCTTCACGGAAACGACTCTACCCTTATACTTGCTCAATTGTTCCTGCTCTAGAAGCGGCAAGTCCGTCCATGACCCAACCGTCAATCCCAAGGCAATTCCTTCTGCCTTTTTCTCGAAGGTCCCGATTTTTCCCTTTAAATGATATGTTGCTATTATTTCACTCATTGTCATAGTACCTCCTTTTGAAAAAAGCCAGGCTAAACGCCTGTTGAACTTACAGACTCCAAACAAAAAACCTCTTCCAAATAAGAAGAGGTTTGAATTCGTCACTCTTTCTTATCTGTCAGCATATAGCTGCAAGAATTAGCACCGTGCTTAAATAAGTCGGTTGCCGGGCTTCATCGGGCTGGTCCCTCCGCCTGCTCTTGATAAGAATTCTTTATTCAATATTTCAGTTGGATTATTGCACCAAATTCAACTTATGTCAATCCTTTTTTGTGGAATAATTCTAAATTTTCTATGCGGGAAATCGCCTCTTTGATACGCTCGTTTGTTGTTAAAAGCCCTACACGTACGTACCCTTCACCGAATTCCCCAAAGCCTATACCGGGCGCAACCGCGACTTTGATTTCTTCAAGCAAATAGGTTGAAAACTCAACTGATGTGAATCCCTCCGGTACCCTCAGCCAGGCAAAGAAGGAACCTTGCGGGGCTTTGACCTCCCATCCAATTTTCTGAAGACCTGAGATCAATATTTTTCTTCTTTCCTCATATGTTGATACCAATGCATTCACACATTCCTGGGAGCTTATTAAAGCGGTTGTCGCAGCTTCTTGTATGGCTCCGAAAAGGCTCACATATAAGTGATCCTGAAGAACGTTAATCGCTTCTATGACACTCTTATTCCCCACTGCAAAACCCACTCGCCATCCAGCCATATTATACGTTTTCGATAATGTATAGATTTCAATCCCGACATCCTTGGCTCCTTCTGTTTCTAAGAAGCTAATAGGCTTCTTTCCATCAAACCCGATCGCTCCATAGGCAAAGTCATGTACAACACATATATCATGCTGGTCGGCAAGTTCAACCGTTTCTTCAAAGAATGATTGTGTAGCAATCGCACCAGTAGGATTATTAGGGTAGTTGAGAAACATTAACTTTGCATTTTCTAACACTTCGCTTGACTGTTCCCCATAATCCGGCAGAAATCCATTTTCCTCCCTCAGCGGCATCTTGATCATGCTGGCTTCTGCTAATGCTACCCCGGATAAATAATCCGGATAACCTGGATCAGGAACTAATACACCATCCCCCGGATTCAATAAACATTGAGGAATTTCAACTAACCCTGCTTTTCCTCCAAACAGCACGGCTACCTCTGTTTCCGGATCTACCTCTACTCCATACTCCCGGAGGTAAAAGGCGGCAATCGCCTCTTTAAATGAGGATAAACCGCGAAATGGAGGATATTTATGATTAGACGGGGAAGCAGCTGCTTCTGTTAGTTTCTCCACAATATGCGGAGGGGTCGGCAGATCCGGATTTCCTTGACCTAAATTAATGACGTCATGTCCCTCGTTCACCACAGCATTCACTGTTCCTGCAAGGGATGCAAAAAATTGTTGAGGTAATAAATCCAATCGTTTTGCCTGCTTAAAGTTTTTCATACACTCACCCACTTATTTTTTCGAAAATTAAATACTTTCAAATTCTAGTGACAAATGATATAACGGAAATTAAAGAATGTAAAGGAATAAATACCAAAAAGTACATAACGAGGTGAAGGTAATGATACAAAAGATTGGTCTCGCCCAGATGGATATCGTGTTTGGAAATCCTGAAGAAAACAAGGTGAAGGTGGAACACTGGGTGAAAAAAGCCCGGGAAGAAGGATGCAGTACGGTCGTTCTTCCCGAGCTTTGGACAACCGGGTATGATCTTACACGGATGGAAGAAATCGCAGATGATGGAGCCGAAGATGCCTGCTCCTTCCTGACTGCCCTTTCGAAGAAGTACTCCATTCACATCATAGGTGGTTCTGTTGCAAATAAATCAAATGATGGCGTAAGAAATACACTATTGGTGGCGGATTCGAAAAGAGGTCTCGTGAAACGGTACTCAAAACTTCACTTGTTTAAATTAATGAATGAGCATCATTATTTACTTCCTGGGCAGGAGGATGGAATGTTCTCTCTCGATGATACAAAGATGGCTGGACTCATTTGTTATGATATTCGATTTCCTGAATGGATCAGAAAGCATGTACTGCTGGGTGCCAAGGTTATTTTTGTCGTTGCTGAATGGCCTGCAGCCAGGATCGACCACTGGCAGACACTTTTGAAGGCACGTGCGATCGAAAATCAATGTTTCGTAATCGCCTGCAACCGGGTGGGCAGTGACCCCGATAACGAATTTGGAGGTTGCTCCCTCATCATTGGTCCATGGGGCGAAATCCTTGCTAAAGGAAATCAAACTGAGCACCTGGTCTCAGCTGAGATCAACTTACAAGAAGTAGAAAAAGTTCGTAAACAAATTCCGATCTTCCAAGACCGAAGACCTGATTTTTATTAGAAAACAATAAAAAACCGTTGACATGGAAAATACTTCAATGGTACTATTCAATTCAAATGGAACATTCAGAATTTTAATTAAATAGAATACGCAACTCTTATCAAGAGCTGGCTGAGGGATTTGGCCCTATGAAGCCCAGCAACCGACCTTAATGCCGTTGTAAAAACGGGGCGCTGCAAGCGCCGGAATGATCAATCCAGTAAGGCACGGTGCTAATTCCAACAGAAAGATAGTCTTTCTGAGAGATAAGAGGCGATGAAGTTGACTCTTCAAGCCTCTTTCAAACATGGAAAGAGGCTTTTCTTATGCCACGGAAAAGCCTCCTGTTATAAAGATGTAACAAAAGGAGGATCAACAATGGCAATTACAAAACTCAATACGTATCAACCACTAACGGAACTGTCTGCCATCGCAATGGCCAATCGCTTAAACATCTTTGAAGAAGGGTCTCATTTAACATGTAAAGAAATTGGAGATGGTAATTTAAATCTGGTTTTTCATATAGTTGAACGAGATTCCGGTAAAGGAATCATCATCAAACAAGCTCTCCCTTATGCAAAAATTGTTGGTGAAAGCTGGCCGTTGACAATTGATCGGGCAAGAATTGAAGCTGGTGCCCTTCATCTTCAGCGATCATTTGCAGGCGACCTTGTACCCGAAGTGTATTATTCTGACCCCGCCCTCGCCATTACAGTGATGGAGGATTTGAGTAGTCTGACTATCGCACGTACTGGTCTAATTAATGGAGGGGACTATCCTAATCTATCAGAGGATATTGGTACATTTCTCGCCAATACATTGTATTTCACATCCGATTATGCTCTTCATCCTTTCAAGAAAAAGGAATATGTGAAAGAGTTTTCAAATCCCGAGCTCTGTAAAATCACAGAAGACCTTGTTTTCACGGATCCTTTTTTCAACAGCGAAACAAATCAGTTTGAGGAAGAACTTACCGGGGATGTTCAACAATTATGGGATGATTTCGCAGTAAAGCTAGAGGTGGCAAAACTAAAAAAGAGCTTTCTTACAGAAGGTGAAGCCCTGCTTCATGGCGATCTTCATACGGGCAGTATCTTTGTAGATGAACATCAAACAAAAGTGATTGATCCTGAGTTTGCTTTCTATGGACCCATCGGCTTTGATATCGGGCAATTTATTGCCAACCTTATTTTCCAAGTGGTCTCAAAGACTAATGAGAAGGAGTCTATCCTCCACCATATCAAAAATACCTGGACCGTTTTCTCCACTACGTTCTCCATGCACTGGAAGGAAAGCGGCGACGCCTACACGAAGGTGGATGGCTATCTGGAATATGTGTTGGAGAAGAGCTTCCAGGACAGCATCGGATTTGCAGGGTGCGAATGCATCAGAAGAACGATCGGACTTGCTCGTGTGGATGACCTCGAAAGCATCGGAGATAAAGAACAAAGACTCAAGACAAAACGCTCATGCTTGAATCTTGGAAAAATATTGATTGTAAACCGCAAAAAAATTCATTCGATCGAAGAACTTCTGACTATTGTACGTTCACATTCTGAATAAATAAAGGGGAAACTCATGACACATACACTGACCATTCCAACTTCACTAGAGTGGCATGAAGATCATTTACTGATTCTTAACCAACAAAAACTGCCGAACATAGTGGAATATCTTAAACTTTCGACCATTACAGAATATTATGAAGCGATTGTTTCACTTAAAGTGAGAGGTGCACCGGCAATCGGAATTACGGCTGCCTATGGATTAGCCCAAGCTGCATGCCAGTATGAAACAGATAATCTGACCATTTTCAATGACCTGTTCAGGCGTGATAAACAATATCTTTCTGGTTCACGACCGACTGCGGTCAATCTCTCCTGGGCATTGGAGCGCTTGCAAGGTGTTATCAAACATGCACAATCCGTAAATGAAGCCAAGACCAATCTTCTTCACACTGCCATTCAGATCCATACTGAGGATGAGGAAATATGCAGAATGATTGGTGAATTCGCCTTGAAAGAATTAGATGATAAACGGAGAGTCATGACCATCTGTAATGCAGGATCCATCGCCACTGGTAAATACGGAACAGCACTCGCCCCCTTTCACTTAGGAAGGGAAAAGGGGCTTGGATTTCAAGTCTATGCTTGTGAAACACGACCGGTCCTACAAGGTGCACGTCTCACTGCATGGGAGCTTCAACAATCAGGTGTTGACGTGACCCTCATCACCGACAGCATGGCTGCTCATACTATAAAGGAAAAAGGTGTGGAAGCGGTGATTGTCGGTGCGGACCGTATAGCTGCAAATGGGGATACTGCGAATAAAATCGGTACGTCGATGCTTGCCATAGTATGTGACCATTATAATATTCCATTCTACGTGGCTGCCCCTTCTTCCTCTTTCGATCTGACATCCAAAACCGGGGACGTAATACCGATTGAAAAAAGATCAGGAGAGGAAATCACGAAGATTAACGGAACCACTATTGCACCAGAAAATGTTTCAGTTTATAATCCTGCTTTTGATGTAACCTCTCATGAATTGATTGCTGGTATCATAACGGAAAAGGGAGTGCTTTATCCAAACTTTGCGGAAAGCATTCGACGAACCATTGTCATAAAATAAAGGAAATAGAAGGACTCACCCCTTCTATTTCCTCTATTGAGCTTAAGCTTCATCTAGTTTTGTTGAAGCCCACATTTCCCTCGGATTCACCTCATAAATGCCATTTTCCCGATACATGAATTGATGAATGATGAACTCTCTTCTTAAGGTGGCAAAGTCTTCATGGAATTGCAGAATGTACTCGTTCACTTCTTTTTCCGTGTACTTTTCGCCCACTTTCAGTCCTTCCACAAGATGTTCCAGAATGAATATTTTTTTCTTTTGTTGGGAGGGAATACTTTTGATCCGTCCATTTTTCTCCAAAAAATTATTTTTTATTTTTTGTTTTTCTTTCAATAGTGGTTCTGACATCGTCCTGTCCCCCTTCTCTTCATTAGCAAACTGATGAAGAACATCCCCGTGATGATTCACTACTTTTTTATTCAGATAATAGTAAACCGTGTTTTTCTCTCTCCTTGAATAAACCAGATTGCATTCTTTCAATTTCGTCAGGTGATGGGAGATGGTCGGAGCAGTAAGTCCAAGCTTCCCCGCAATGGCTCCCACGTGCAAGCTTTCTTCTGCCAATAAATAGACTATCTTGATTCGGGTCGGATCACCCATTGTTTTATGAAAAGCCACCTGTTTACTTAATTGCAACCTTTCGCCTCCATTCTATTTCGATTATTATCTAATTAGATAATAATCGAAATAGATAAAAAAAGCAATTAAAACCCAACACACTCTAATTGACAAATCCAACATAGGCCATATGTTTTAAGAACAACAATCCTTCCGAAAAAATCATAAAAAAACAGGCATCTCCAAATGGAAAATGCCCGTTTATACTTATTTTTCTAATGACAATAACAGTTCTTTTTTGTCTATTTGCTTACCTGCATAGCCTGTAAGTGTCTTATTTTTTCCGATGACACGGTGACAAGGGATGATGATGGGAAAACGGTTGGCTTTATTTGCCTGCCCCACTGCCCTCACTGCTTTCGGTCTTTGGATGGCTTGTGCTACATCTTGATACGACCAGGTTTCTCCGTACGGTATCTGCTGAAGAGCATTCCAAACTTCCTTCTGAAAAGCTGTTCCTTCTATTTTTAAAGGGAGATTAAATTCAGTCCTTTCCCCTTTAAAAAACTCCCGAATCTGCTCCATGGTTCTTATTAAAATGGGATGTTCCGTTTCGGTGTATGCTTCTCCATCAACAAACTGTACACTCAGCAATTGATTTCGATCCGCAAGAAGCTTCAAATTACCTATGGGACTTTCTATCACAATCGTTTGAATCGACATTTAACAGGACTCCTTTATGATTTAGGCAGATAGATGTGGAAAATGGTTCCCTCACCCACTTTACTCTCCACCTGAACACTGCCTTTATGCTCTTTAATAATCTTAAAGCTTACCATAAGGCCAAGTCCAGTGCCTCTTTCCTTCGTGGTATAAAAAGGTTCCCCGAGCTTTTTAATTTTATCCTTTGAGATGCCTCCTCCCTGGTCTTTAATTTCGATATGAATCATTCCATCCTCCGTTTCCTGAATGCTGATGGAAATCACACCTCCATCTGACATAACTTCAATCGCATTTTTAATGACATTGATGAATACCTGTTTAAGCTGATTGGGTTCAGCGATGATGGTTGGAAGGTTCTCCTCATACCTCTCTTCGTATTGAACGTTATGCATCACTGCCTGAGCACTCAATAATTCAACCGTATCTTTCATAATTCTGATTAGATTCGTTTCCTGGTATTGGATTGCCTGAGGTTTTGCTAATACGAGAAACTCCGTGATGATTGACTCAATACGCTGAAATTCAGAAGTAATCACATTAAAATACATCTCGTGATCTTTTCCGACACTATTCTCAAGTAACTGTATGAACCCTTTCAGTGCAGTCATTGGATTTCTGATTTCATGGGCGATTCCTGCAGCCAGCTCTCCTACAACGCTTAATGTATCCGATTTCCTTAATTGCTCCTGCATATCAATTTGATCGGTAATATCCCGAATAATGGTTAAATTCAGGTTAGAGAGCAAATTATATTTCGACGACAACTCAACATATTGAACCCTGTCTCTGTATGACGTTAACGTTTGTAAAAATGTTGCCTGACCTTCTTCTTTCAATTGCTGCAAATATTCATCATACGACTCTTCGCCAGGTTCTATATTCAATATTTCACGTACATCTTTACCAATGAGTTGCTCTTTTTCCAGCTTAATGATTTTACTCACTTCAGGATTCGCATCAACCACCACATAATTGTGATTGGTCAGAAGCAATCCGTCCAATGATCCTTCGAATATTTTTCTGAACCTTTCTTCGCTTTCACGCAATTCTTTTTCCATTTGATAACGTTCACTAACATTACGGAAAATGGTCATGTTGTAGCCGTCAACAGAATGAAGCTTGGAGGTGAATTCCAAATGCTTCAGCTGATTGTTCGGCATGAGGAACAACACCTCATCCCTTACTGCTCCGCTTCTATTTAATTGTTCCATGACCAAATCGAACTTCTGGCTTTCTAATGGATATACGAAGTCCCTGATTTTTTTTGAAAGGAGTTCAGAAAGGGTGCACTCAAATATTTTAAGGGCTGATGAGTTTGCTTTAAGGACCCTTCCGTCATGATCCCATAAAACAATTGCATCAATCGCTTCCTCAAATAACCCCTTGAACAACTCTTCATTCCGTTTGAGCTGAATCTCCATCTGCCTCTTTTCCGTTACATCCCTAAGAATAGCCATATGAAGCTTATGATGAACGTACGGACTTGTAGTAAATTCAACGATTGAAATACTTTGTGATTTCTTTATCGGGATTTCACCACGCGCTTTTTTGTTTTGAGAAATCAATTCTTTAATCTTATCTATCTTATAGTGAGCATTCTCAGGGATGAATGAGCTGATATTTCTTCCTGTAATCTCTTCTTTATCGAGCCCCACTTGTAAACTGAATGCATGATTCACATCATTGATATTACCTTCTATATCAAATAAGACAATGCCCTCGGATGCGTTCTGAAATATATTTGAAAGCAAATGCACATTCATATGATCTTTTCGTTCTTTCTCCTTCAGCTCGGTTACGTCTTTAAAGTATAAATAAGCATTAGGTGAAATGGTCGATTTTTTGAGCAATAATTCAACATGAATGATTATTTTCTCATTCACATTCATCAGTGTTTCATCTTCAAGTGTTTTCCCTGTTTCCATGACCTCTTTATAATGGGCTACAATCGGAGCCGGTACAGAAGAGAAAAAGGAACTGAACAGCTTACCTACAACATTCTCATTATTCGTTCGCAGGGTTTCACATGCATCAGGGTTGGCATAAACGATTTTCAACTCTCTATTGATCACAAGCATCGGCATGGGTGAAGCTAAGCAAATTTCCCTATCAACGGGATGACATTGTTCCTTATTTCGCTCTTCCTTTACTTCACTACTATTAGTCATTTCCTCATCCCCTTACTAATTTAAATGACGACCATTGGCTCAGGTCTGTATAGAATCCGCATAGCTTCCCATACTTTTGGTGATAATTAACAGTGAATTCATGTTTTGCTCATTGTATCCTAGGGTAAGAATGAATTAGGATTAAACTTTTCTAAAAGATGGTGAAGATATGAAACAACGCGACTATTACTTCGACAACGCCAAATTCATTTTGATTTTCTTAGTGGTATTTGGACATATAATCCGGTCTTATATAGAAAGCGATCCCTTTATCCTTTCTTTGTATAAAACAATCTACACATTCCATATGCCTGCCTTCATTCTTGTGGCAGGGTTCTTCGCGAAAGGATTTTATAAAAAGGGATATATCCAAAAGCTTGCTAAAAAGCTGATTCTTCCTTACATTGTGTTTCAATTGATATACACGGTGTATTACCATTTTCTTTATCAAAAATCAACATTTGAGGTAGATCCACTTAATCCACACTGGTCATTATGGTTTCTCATCAGCCTTTTCTGTTGGAACGCATTGCTTTATGCTTTCATCAAGTGGTTTAAGTTTAAACCTGGTCCCGGCTTGACAGTGGCTTTCTCACTTGGACTGCTTGTGGGGTTCGCCGATATCATTACAAATTACTTGAGCTTGTCCAGAACCTTTGTGTTTTTTCCTATTTTTCTGATGGGTTACTACATGGAAAAGGAGCACTTCGAATATTTCAAAACGAGTAAAGCCCGTTTAGTGGCAGGCTCATTATTTGTAATCGTATTTTTGGGAATGTATTTTATCCCTGAATTCTCAGACAAATGGCTGCTCGGTTCTAAACCTTATGGAGATTTCGAATGGAATAGCGCCATCAGCATGGTTGTCAGGGCGGCTGTATACTTATTAAACGTTGTGATGATATTCAGTTTTTTTACATTTGTCCCAACAAAGAGACAGTTTTTCACTAAATGGGGGAAAAACACCCTCTATGTTTACCTTCTCCATGGTTTTCTTATCCGGTTATTCCGTGAAAGTCATCTAAAGGACACCATTGACCCCAATACGAGTCTGTTACTTTTACTCGGGGTATCCCTTGTACTCACGATGATTTTCTCAACAAAATTCTTTACAAGCATCACTCAGCCAATCATCGAGTTTAAATCGACAAGACTTCAGAAACTGCTTTCAAAAAGAGAAATGAAAACAAGATAAACCTCACTAGAAAGGGCTGACCCAAAACGGGTCAGTCCCTTTTTCCTAAAAATCTATTCTTTTGGCTAAGCAGACGTGCTTCATATTACACAATATTCAAAAAACCTTTATTACCTTATATAATTCGCAACTTTTACTAAAATTCCTTCTAATAGTTACAATAAATTTAAATTCATTTTAGACAATCATTGAGCTTTTTCGCAAGCTTAGATAAAATGATAATCAGGTTGGATTAATATGTTGTACGAACAACATTTGTTGCAGGAAAAAAATACGGCACCAAGAATTCGTTAGGCTATTCGTCAGATGGATTTAAAATAAAGGAGATTATTAATGAAGAAAGTCGTCTTAAGTACGTTAAATGCAAAATATATTCACACGAATTTAGCTATTCGCTGTTTAAAGGCCTATGCAGAGCCTGAACATGAAATTGAGCTCTCTGAATACACCATCAAGGATCCAACACTGAACATCGTTTCAGACTTATTCTCTAAGAAGCCTGACGTCATCGGTTTCAGCTGCTACATTTGGAATATCGAAGAAACCATCAAAGTTATCAAGGTTCTTAGGAAAATCATGCCTGAGGTAACGATCATCATTGGAGGTCCCGAAGTGACGTATGATGTTCCATATTGGCTGGAGCGCCTGGAAGACGTTGACTTTATCGTTATGGGTGAAGGGGAAGAATCCTTTAAGCAATTATTAGATCAGCTTAATGGTGATAAAGATTGGACTAAGGTACATGGTGTTGCTTATTTAACAGACGGTAAGCCGGTCATCAAGCCTCAACAAAATAAAATCGATTTACGTGACGTTCCTTCTCCTTTCCGCTTTAAGGATGATTTACCCCAGCTCGGCAAAAGGGTGACGTATATCGAGACAAGCAGGGGATGTCCTTTCCGTTGTCAGTTCTGTCTTTCTTCTATAGAAGTAGGTGTGCGCTATTTTGATCGTGAGAAGGTAAAAGAAGATATCCGTTTCCTTATGAAGCATGGAGCAAAAACCATTAAGTTTGTGGATCGAACCTTTAACATTAGCCGTAGCTATGCGATGGAAATGTTTCAATTTCTCATTGACGAGCATCTTCCAGGTACCGTATTTCAATTTGAAATTACGGCAGATATCATGCGACCGGAAGTGATTGAATTCCTGAACGAACATGCACCACGGGGATTATTCCGATTTGAAATTGGCATTCAATCCACTAACGATGAAACGAATGACCTTGTGATGCGAAAACAAAACTATAAAAAACTGACAAGAACCGTTACGATGGTAAAGGATGGCGGAAAGATCGATCAGCACCTCGATTTAATCGCAGGATTACCCGAAGAGGATTACCATTCATTCCGGAAAACATTCAATGATGTATTTGAAATGAGACCTGAGGAGCTACAATTAGGATTTCTCAAGATGCTCCGTGGAACTGGTTTAAGAATTCGTGCAAATGATCATCAGTATACGTATATGGATCATTCACCTTATGAAATATTGGGAAATAATGTACTATCTTTCGACGATATCGTTCGGATCAAGCAGGTGGAAGACGTTTTGGAGAAGTATTGGAACGATCACCGCATGGATCGCACCATTGAGTACCTCGTGACCGAATGCTTTGAAACACCATTTGATTTCTTCCAGCAATTTGGTTCCTATTGGGAAAATCAGGGGTGGTCACGAATTGGTCATCAGTTAGAAGATTTATTCAGACGTCTTTTTGAATTCTTATCCACTGAAACAAGCTTTCATATATCCATCATCGAGAGTCTGATGAAACTTGATTACTTGGAAAACCAAAAATACAAACCAAGGAAACCATGGTGGACACATGAACTGACCAAAGAAGAACGTTCATCTATCTATCAAAGCCTTTTGATGCATCCAGCTATTGCAGGAAGATCATTTGCAGATCTGAATTTAAACGAAAAAGAGTTGTATAAACATACTCTCCTGGAAACGATTCAATCAAAAGATGGTCAGGATCAATATGTACTTGCCTACTTTGAACCTTCTTCTGGCCAATCAACCATATTTGAGTTCGACCGTCAACTTGTGCAATGATAAAGAAGAAAAAATGTTAAGCGAATCGCTTAACATTTTTTCTTCTTTTCTTTTGTTTTGGTTTGTTTTTGTGTCACTTCATAGATTTTGGCTGCATTGACATCTCCAAATTCCTGGCCAAATTCTTCGCGAAAGGACTGTTTTTTATCTTTCATCAGCTTCTGCCCTTTTTGCCTTTTGAAGAATTTCTATTCTTTCCTTTAGCAGGATCTTCCCCTTGAGTAAATTCAGCGGAAAACTCAGCCTCTCGCTTATTTTTAAGCGGGGTTTGATTATTTTTTTCTGCAGCATTATACTGTGCTTTTCGTTTCATGGTATGACTCATCTCCTTCGAGCTTATTTTTCCCTTCTGCTCCTTTTCCATTCTTCTAATAATAGGCAGAATAAATCAAGGATTATACCGGAAACTAAGGGAAAAGGGTGAATGAGGATATGACATGATACTATTTTTATTATTGGTATACGTTTTTTTAGGGTGGCGATTTGGAAATTGGAAGGAGTTTTACAGTTATTATCCCACATTATTATTTTTCATTATTGGGGATTTACTTTCACAGTTTCTTTTATATGATTATTCCATGTGGGAATTCCGCACTATTACTCCATTCGGAGACTCAATTCATTTGAATCATACCCTCATTTCATTGAGCAAGATGGTGATTCAATACACTGTGACGATTACCATCTTTATAGGCAGACTCCCTTCTTCCAAACTAGGGAAGCTATGTTGGATCATACTGTGGACAGGAATATACGGACTGACTGAAGGAATTTCCCATCTACTTGGGATGATGACGTATCATAACGGTTGGCATTACGGCTGGGATATCCTTTTTAATCTTATGATGTTCACTGTACTGATCGTTCATCATAAAAATCCGATCCTGGGATGGATCATTTCTTTTCCCATCATCTTATTCCTCTTCATCTTCTTTGACGTACCCTATTCCGCATTAAAATGATCTCTTCTATGCCCGATGGGGCAGAAAAAAACGATGCTCCAATCAGCATCGTTTTTAAAGAAGTTTTAAAGAAATCCATTATCCAATGATCACCCGTTCTTTTGGATAATGATATTTTGCTGTCTTTTCTTTTCCTCCTATCATAAAGAGGAAGGAGAGTATCCCCACTCGACCAATAAACATTAACGCAATGATGACACATTTACCGATGGCAGAGAGCTCAGAGGTGATTCCCATGGATAATCCCGTCGTTCCAAAGGCAGATGCGACTTCAAAGACAATCTCCATAATGGAATGGTCCTCTGTGAAGGATAGGATGATGACAGATAGGAAGCAGATAAAAATGGCCATCATCGTCACGACAAGTGATTTAATTACATCCTGCTGATGAATTTCCCGCTTAAATATCTTGATTGTTTGATTTCCTTTGGCAAAATGGAACAAAAACAATAGATTAAGGGCAAAAGTGGTGGTTCTGATTCCTCCACCAACTGAGCTTGGGGATGCCCCGATGAACATAAGGGCACTCATAACCAACAAGGTAGGAGATGAAAACTCAGCAACATTCATTGTTGCAAGACCACCATTCCTTGTCGTGGCCGATTGGAAAAACGCATAAAAGAAAGACTCGTGCCATTCCATACCATCAAAAAAGCGGTTGTATTCAAAGATAAAGATAATCAATGTACCAAAAACCAATAATCCAAAAAAAGTAACGGTTGTGATCTTGGAATATAATGAAAAGTGATGTCTGTTCCTCTTGTTACTCATAAGATAATCCTTCGTCTCGATCAACACCGGGAAGCCGATTGCTCCCAAGGTCAATAAGATGATGGTGATGAACTGGACAAAATAGTCATTTGCATAAGGAATGAGGGATTGACCTGTAATATCAAAACCAGCATTCGTCGTTGCACTGACTGAGGCAAATAATCCTTGGATAAAGGCTTCCTGCCAGGTTGGATAATAACCTAAGAAGTATACACCTAAAATGAAAGCCCCCACGATTTCTATAAAGATGATTAATAATAATATTTGCTTCAATAAATTAACCAACCCCGCAAGGCTAGTCTGATTTTGATCCGTCATGATGAGCCGGCGTTCTTTCAAACCTATCTTTTTGCCCACAATCAACCAGAAAAATGTCCCAAGGGTCATGATTCCAATTCCACCAAATTGCAGAACAAACATTAATATAAAGATGCCTGTCGTATTAAATGTGTCAACGGTGCTCACAACGGTCAGGCCCGTGACACTCACAGCACTGACAGCTGTGAAAATCGCATCTAAGAAACTCCACTCTACCCCCGACTTATGAGCAATGGGGAGACTGAGCAGTATCGTCGCAATCGTTACTGCAAGCAGATAGTACGATACAATAACTTGTGCTGGAGTTAATTTATTTAAATTCAATCTAAGCTTATACCACATATATGTATTTCCCTTTCAACGTTATTTCCTTTTCTATCTTAAAGAATAAATCAGAAGAATGAAAGGAAAAATGGATAATTTCTTTAATGATTATTCTTTCTTTAATAAAAGGCTTCTAAACCAACTGGTTTCATGAATCGTTTTATTATTAAGCAAACAATGCAATTTCGGCGAAATATTACCATTCATGTTCGTGGTGATAATACAAATAATAAAGGTACTGAAACAAATCATTCATTGTTTCAAGTATACTAGTAAGGAGGAAAACGATTATGGCTAGAAGTTCCAATAAACTACTCGTTCCTGGTGTTGAACAATACCTTGATCAAGTGAAATATGAAATCGCTCAGGAGTTTGGTGTGACACTTGGATCAGATACAGGAGCTCGCTCTAATGGATCAGTTGGAGGAGAAATCACGAAGCGCCTTGTGAAACAAGCTCAATCTCAACTAACTGGACAACAAACTAAATAATATGGCAATGGGTAGCTGGCATATACCAGCTACCCTTTCTTTTTAAGAGTTCCAATAACAAAGACCCATTCGATGAATGAGCCTTTATCTGCCTTTATTAGTCTTTTTTGTTACCTTTTCTTTCTTCATGATTGTCTTTCTTTACTTCTTTTCTATTTTGATGATGATTATGTTTTTCAATGTCCCTGTTGTCATACTTTTCCCTGTATGAAGGATCGTTGTGTCCTCTATTTGATCTATCGTTATCTCTTTTCCATTTGTTATCATGTGAAGAATTACCATTTTCTGACTTTACAGGTTTTTCTTTTTCCTCATTCTTACCAGGATGAAGTTTTAGAGAATCAGTATGCTTATTTCGGAGAGGCTCAGACTTATCCGCATTCTGCTTATTTTCAACTTCAGGCGGATTCATCTTTTCATTTTCGATTTTGGGTTCTTCTATTTGATTCATCTTTTGATTTTCTTTTTCTTTTTTGATCGCTTCATTGTGTTTCTCTGATGGCTCGATTGGTTGAATGGAATTCTTTTGTTCTGTTTTCCTAATGAGAGAGCCTGCAGTCATTCCTTTTTCCGATGCTTTTTCTCTAAACTCACTGGAAGTTTCTTTTACGACGATGTTCGTGCGATGATCAGAACTGTATTCCTGAACAAATTCAGTTAAAACGTCAAGTAATTCGTTTTCCTTTTTAATATCGGAATCATCAATGAAGGAAGAAGTGATGAAAACATTTTGATTATCCTTTAAATATCCGAGTCTTTCACTTAAGAGAAAGATTTTCTCCGTCACTTCACCCACATCTTCATTCTCCCAGTCACTCAGTTCCTTTAGGAGGACCCTCGCATCATCATTAAATGGCTTGATTTTCAATACCTGTTTTTCTTTGTTTAATGTTAATTCCATACTCGGATTGATATCGACGGAAACATAGGCGTAAGCCCGATTATTCTGAACCATAGTACTTGAGAACAGGGCAATGAGTACAACAAGGGCTGTAAACAATGAAGTCGAAACTCTCCAATTCCATTTAAATAACGGTTTGGATTTAACGAAGTCTCTCTGCAGTGGAAAGAAAGGAATCTCTTCCCCAACTGCATACTGTTGATCGGGCTGCTTTCTACCTGTAAGAAATTCCCCTTCTGGTGTCATCATAACAAGGATATCCCGTTTGATTTCCATAATGATCCCTTTTTTCATATATCTAACCGCCCTTTTAAATAATCCCGTAAATAGACATAATCTCCTATCAGGATAAGAGAAATGGCTATTATATATTTTCTATTTCTCTCAATTGTTTTTCTACTGACGCTTACCTGTTTCTCTATTTTCTTTACCGGTAATCGCCTTTTATCTATAAGATAGTCCAATAATTCCTTTGAATTGACCACTGTTTTTGCGATATCAATAGCATTCAACCTGGCATCTTCATGCTTAGGCGATTGTTCAAGCAATTCTTTGAAAGACAATTTGAAGTGAGCTAAGTGCTCCTGGAAAGACAGGATCTCTTCACGTCTCTTATTCGCTTCCTCCTGCTTATCGAATTCCTCTACAGATACTATTTGATCAATAGTTAGATTAGAAGATTCTTCCCCATCATCAGAGAAACTCATATCAATGCTAACATCCTGATACTTTCCATTTTTCCTGATATAATCGATGACTTTCCTTTTAATGATTACTTCAGAAAAACTGATGATCGAAGTTCCTCTTTGATGATTGTATTTTAAGATGGCGTCATGAAAGGCAATCAGACCGATGCTGAATTCATCATCACTTTCATAAATAAACCGTTTACAGACTGAAGATACTGTTTTTTTAATAAATGGCTTATAGTCTTCAAGGACTACATTCAATAATGGCTCATCACCATTTTGGATTTGAATCGCCAATTCTTCAAGCGTCTGCTTTTTCTTTTGTTTCGCGAGCATAAATAGTAATAAATTTAGCATCAGTCTCACCCCGTCCTGCACACTATTATACTCATATCATATTGATTTTAAAAGAATAATAGGGAGGAAAGAGTTGATGTCAACCCTTTCCAGACTGATGTGTCCATTAACTTTCAGTCTTTTACCTTGAAGCTGTTTTTATTAGTCTTTATGGTGACCCTTACCATTTCCGTTTCCTTTGGCTTTCTCGCGGTGTTGTCGATTTTCTTTGCCTTGTATTGTATGTTGTTTCTTTTCATCTTTTTTTTCATGATGGATTTCTCTTGCATCTTTTTTCTCTTGTTTACGTGCTTCTTTTGCTTCTTTTTTTGCTTCTTTATGTTGTGATTTCCATTCGTTCTTGATTTCTCTTGTCTCTACATGTTCTTTTACCGGTGATGCCGTTTCTTCTCTTACTTCTGTTGTTTCTGGAGTCTGTACATCCGAAGTTCCCTCAACAGCATGTTTTTCTATTTTAACGCTTGATGATTCCTTTATCGCTGTTTTAGTGTTATTCAGCTTTATTTCTTCAGATTCTTTTTCTTCAGATTCTTTCTCTTCAGCCGTTCTCGTTACTTTTTCTTCTAATTTCGCAAGCTTTTCAGCTAATTTCATGTAACTCTTTTCAATATTTCTTTGTAGGGCAGCTTTTGCTTTAGGGTTTTTCACTTTTTCCAAATTGGCTTTTAGAGATAAGATGTTCTGTGCCCTCATTTCTTCCATTTTAGTCATTTCATCGGATTTCTCTGTTGTCTCATAATCATCGGAATTTGCTTCTTCTTCTTTTACAGAATCTTCAACAGTGGCATCTTCAGAAGTTGTGTCGTCTGTTTCTTTTTCCATTTTAGATTCATCTTTCATATCTGAATCAGTCTCAATGCTTGCCTCATCAGTTGAATCCTTATCGCTTTCATCATTATCAGACCATTGATCTTCCGATTGTTGTATCATCTCAATGGCGTTATTCAAGGCGTCGATGGCTTTTTCTTGTTTACCATCTTTAAATAAAGCTTCTACTTCCGCCAATCTTTCTGCAGCATATCCGGCTAGTAATTTGGCTTCTTTGGCGTCATCCATTGTAAAGGCCAACTGTATCTTTTCAATAGCCAGCTTCGCAAAATAGAAGAAATCACCCGGTAATAAGGATGGAGACTCTGTGGATTCCTTTAGTCTTTCGACTTCATTTTTTGCTGAATCCAACATTGCTTCGTCATTTACTACCACATCTTTATTTGAAGTCGAATTCTCTTGTTCCATTTTGATGGAATCAAAATTTTCATCATTCGTATTTGCAAATGCGATTGAACTCGGTAAGCTAATAGAACTGGCAACCAGTACCGCTAATGAAGTTTTCATGATTTTTGATTTTCTTTTCATATGTACACCCCTAAAATGTTTAAATTATTTGGCCGATCGATCGCCTTATTAAAGGAGTTACGTAAAAAGTTTTTTTTTTGAGGGGGTTTCTTTAAATAAAATTCTTAGAATGTGTTTCAGCGATGAATACACACAAAAAAAGCTAACGTGGGAAATTCACGTTAGCTCTTGTAAAATTATTCTGCTTTTGCTTTTGTTTCTATTTCTGCTTCTGTCTGTTTTGCTTTTCTTCTCGATAATAAATATCCACCAACAGAAAGCAGGATCAGTACGCTCCAGAATACAAGCTTCCACCCTTTTGATTCAGGGAAGTGATGATCCAGGATAGCTACATCTGGATGTGAGAGCGTAAACACTGCAAGCTTCACTCCAACCCATCCAACGATTAAAAAAGCAGCTGATTCTAAAGTAGGGTATTTCTCTAATAATTTCACAAACCAAGTGGCAGCAAATCGCATAATCACTAATCCGATGATACCTCCGAGGAACATGACAATAAACTGACCTCCGTCGATTCCCCCTACATCAAACCATCCTGTAGGCTGCAGAGTGACGGCTAAAGCTACGGCTGCAAGCATCGAGTCAACCGCGAATGCGATATCAGCAAGCTCCACTTTGAGTACAGTAGTCCAGAAGCCTGATCCTTTCGCGGGTTCCGCTTCTACTGCTCCAGTGTCTTTCCTTTTCTTAACGAAATGGTGAATGGCCACGTAGAATAAATAGATAGCCCCGATTGCTTGAACCTGCCACACATTGACCAGGAACGAAATGAGAAATAGTGCAGCGAACCTAAATACAAATGCCCCTAAAAGTCCATAAAAGAGTGCTTTCTTCCTCTGTTCAACCGGCAGATGTTTAACCATTACGGCCATGACCACTGCATTATCCGCAGCTAAGATTCCTTCAAGACCTACCAATATCAGTAGGACCCAACCATATTCCAATAACATCGAAGCATCCATACCTTTTAGTCCCTCCCTATTTACATAGTTAGTTTTCCAATAGGCAAGGAATTTTATAAAATAAAAAGACCCTTGCCTAAATAAGGCAAAGGTCTTGCTTAGCATACGAATATGCCAACAAAGCCGATGGTATAAAACCATGAATTGACGACTTTGTTTAGGTAATAAAACCTATAGCTACTCCCCTTTGACAGGTAGAAAACGTTAAATTGTATACATGTATTCTAACTCAAAAAAGGCTTTTCGTAAAGAAATAAGATTTAATGAAACCGAATCAGGAGAGAGCGGATCAAGAGCCCCAACAGTACTCCGGGTATGACGAACAAAATGGGTAAAAATATAGGTCCGATGAATTTTCCGAATATATATACCTTGGGAGAAACCATCAATCCAACCGTCACCATATAGGCCGACATTACAAATGGCAAAAAGCTGTACCTTTCATTTTGACCATCGGCAAACTTATACGCATCCCACATAGCAAACATATATAGACAAGGGT
This sequence comes from Rossellomorea arthrocnemi, assembly GCF_904424705.1. GTDB lineage: Bacteria > Bacillota > Bacilli > Bacillales > Bacillaceae_B > Rossellomorea > Rossellomorea arthrocnemi. The sequence continues at coordinate 63,503 of NZ_CAJGBF010000009.1, forward strand.
AGAACATCAGCCACTGGTAATCAATCACTGTTGCTGCTTTTTGCGTTTCCCCTAAAAAACTGTACATGATTCCCAGATTGAAGTTACTTTGGACATTTATAATAATCTCAAGAATGACAAACAGTGCTCCCTTAAACCATAAACCGGCAAGTAATTGAGGAAAACCCGGCAGTGCGATACTCCAAAGGATTCCTTCTAATTTTGTTATGGAAGTCTTCATAAGCACACTTGGAAAGGGCCTATTTTGTGACATATTTGCCTATCTATGCCTTTATGGAACAGGTACAGTATGTATTGGACTGGATATGGTTTCAGGGAAAATATCATCTTGAAATTCCTCCTATTGATGCTTCTTCTTTTATTTTTACCATATTCCTCCCAATTATTACGATGTTTACTTGCAGTGGGAAAATAGACGTACCTTATCCATGATACCTTCCTATTTTTAGAAGGCTGTTTTCGCAAACTTTGTTGCTTTTTAAATAGTGAGTTCTGTCATTCAAGTCGCGTTTAATGGCGAGGAGAACTGCGCAGACTCCGGCGGGGATCGGGCATCGTTTTAGCTGAAGAGGCTCGTCCGCACGCTAGCTGCAAACAATGCAGCCCCTCTCACCACCCACCACACCGACTGACAGATCTCAAGCTACATTGTTCAAAAACAACAATCTTTAGAAAAGAGCCTTATAGTATCAAAAAAGGTTGTATATGAACTACTCTTTATATTCGTACGTTTTTCTTCCTCTCTTCATTCTTCGCGTATCTTTATCAAAGAAACTGTACACAATCGGAATGACATATATGGTTAATAACGTAGAGCTGATCAGTCCACCAATGACGGCTATTCCCATAGGTTGATTGATTTCTGTACCTTCACCTATGCCAAGAGCAAGAGGCAATAAACCGAGTATCGTCGTTAAGGCCGTCATGAAGATCGGTCTTGCCCGGTCCTGTACCGCTTCGACAATGCTGTCAAAACTATTGGTGCCTGCCTCTTTCCGTTGATTAATGTAATCGACAATGACGATTGCATTGTTAACAACGATCCCTGCCAGGACAATCACTCCAATGATTGCCGAAATACTGATAGGTGTCTGGGTAATCGCCAGGGCAATTGCCACACCAATCACCATGAGTGGTACTGTAAACATAATCACAAAAGGATACTTAAATGATTCGAATTGCGCAGCCATGACCATGTATACCAGAACAATGGCGAGTCCGAGTGCAAGGGCCATGTCGTCAATAGAATCATCCAATAGCTCTCTGTCTCCGCTGAATGAAACCAAGGTCTCTTTTGGAAGATCCACTGATTCAATCTTCTCATCAACCGCCTTTGAAATCTCTCCAAGGTTGGTCGCCGATGAATATTTGAGTGTAAATTGGACCGCATGCTGCTGGTCAATCCTTTGAATGCTGACTGGTCCGTCTTCTATTGAGAAGTCAACGACGGAATTTAACTGAATATACTTTCCTTGTCCATTTGGAATAAGGAGTTTCTTTAAAGAATCGAGATTCTCGGTAATATTGCGATCATATTGAACGAGAACATTAATGACATCAGATGAATCCGTTACCATCTGAGTAGCGAGAACTCCCCGGGTGACATCTTGAACGAGAGTCCCTATCTGAGCAGGTGCCAATCCTTGTTGGAGAGCTTTCTCCCGGTTCACATTCATTTGAACTTCTTTTACCGTCTCCATTTGATCTGTTGAAACTTCCGATACATCCTTCATGTTTTTCAATGAAGTAAAAAGGGTATCGACTGATTTCTCTAACCGCTTCTGATCCGTATCCCTCAAATTAAACGTCAGGGTTTGAGGACTGGAACCAGAAGTCGATTGTAAATTAAACGAAACTTCAGCGGATTTATTCACCTTTTGTGCTGCCCTTTCTACTTCAGGCTTTACTTCATCCGCAAAATTGAAAATCGACCTCTCACGATCGTCCAAAGGCTTCATTTTCACATAAACTTCTGCAATATTTCCTTTCCCACTCCCTCTAAATGATTCTTCTTGAGTTGTCCCTACCAGACTTACAAATACATCAACATCTTTTTCCTTCTTTAACTTCTCTTCAATCGCATTTACGACTTTATTAGTCTCCTCTACAGAAGCTCCATTTTCCAATTCGACCCTCATGTTAAAGAATCCTTCATCGGTAGGTGGTAGAAACTGGGTTCCTACAGTTGTAAGGCCGAGACCTCCTGCTACTAAAGTAATGAGAGTGAGAAATAATACAATAAACCTGTGACGAAGTGCCCATTTCACGGATCGGGTGAAGGTTTTTCTGCTTTTCGAACGTCTTCGTTTTGCTTCTATGTTTCCTTTAGGTTTTTTTAACAGTCTGCTCGCAAGCATCGGTATGACCGTCAATGCCACTACGAGAGAAGCCAATAAACTAAATGAAATCGTCAAAGCAAACTCAGTAAATAATTCACCAAGTAAACCTGATATAAAGACCACGGGCAGGAATACTGCAACTGTCGTAAGTGTGGAAGCGGTGATGGCTCCCCCTACTTCCTTCGCTCCGATACTTGCAGCTTCTTTGGGGCTTTTCCCGAGGGAAAGATGGCGGTATATATTCTCAATGACCACAATTGCATTATCCACAAGCATCCCTATACCAAGGGCCAATGCTCCCAGTGTCATAATATTCAATGCGAAATCAGCAAAAAACATGAGAACAAATGTGACAATGACAGAGTAAGGAATCGCTACCCCGATAATAAGGGGGCTCTTTACATTCTTAAGAAACAGGAATAGAACGAGCATGGCAAAAGCTCCACCTATTAAGAGGGAATTAGCGATATTACCGATAGCTTGAGTGATGTAATCTCCCTGATCGAACAAGACATCAGCTTTGATTAATTGATATTGATCCTGTTCCAGAAGACGATCCAGCTCCTTTTGAAATGCTTTTGAAACGGAGGCTGTGTTTGCGTCGGATTGTTGCAATACGCTGAACAGGATGGCAGGCTCTTGATTAGCTCGTGTAATTGTGTTTGTATCTTGCTGCCGCTTTTCCACTGTTGCTACATCTGAAAGAGTGATCTTTTTATCTGACTTAGGATTCACCAGAAGGACCAATTTCTTTAACTCATCCACAGACTGAAGCTTACTGAGTACTCTTGTGGTCAAGGTTTGTCCATTTGTCTCTATCGTATCTCCAGGCGCTGTTACATTATTTGCCCGAATCGTATTAATCACATCTTTCTGACTTAAACGATTATCCTTCAGTGATTGTTGATTTAATTCAATCACCACTTCATCTTTAAGAGAACCCGACACATTTACATTTGCAACACCTTCAACTCTTGTCAGTTCTAACTTTAAATTTTCGGATAGTGTCTTTAAATTGGCCTCTTTCCCCTCTTCTCTCAAAGAAAATTGAATGATTGGGAACTGTGCAGGGTCAAATTTGAGAAACCTTGGATTTTCTGCTCCATCGGGAAGAGGAGTTTGGTCCAATCTTTGCAGGACATCGTTCTCAATGTCATCAATGGAAGTGGACCATGAAAATTCAAGGAGAATAAAGTTCGATCCTTCCCTCGAAGTCGATTGAATGTTTTTCATCCCGGGCAAGGTGGATAAACTTTCTTCAAGTGGTTTCGTTACCTTTTCCACCACTTCCTCTGGACCCGCTCCAGGATAATTAGTCACAACGACCCCTACTGGCGGATTCAGGTCGGGAATGAGTTTTAACGGTATCCTGAGAAGGGAAACTCCCCCCAATATAAGGATAAGCAGCATGGTGACAATGGTGAACACAGGGCGACGTATGGAAAAATCACTAATCTTCATTGGAATGCTCCCCTTTCTTTATCTATATCATTCACTGGTTTGGAAGCAGTTACTGTTAACTATAGTCTCTAAAGGAAGATCCTTCAATATTAAACCGTCTTCAGATTATAATTAAGGATAATTTTCTCTCAAATAAATAATTCATCCTTATGTGTGTACACTATTTTTATACTGTAACGTAAGGAGCATTAGAATGGCGAACTGGGTTCCCTTTGTATTCCTTAGCCTTTTCAGCATTTTCGTTCTATCTTTCATAGTGATAAAGAACCAGCACATTTCTGCCCGGATCATCCTATTTTGGCTTTTTATTTCCGGATTGGCTTATGTTTTCGAATATGTTATCTTTGTTTTATTTAACAGCTATACGTATCATCCCCATATTTTATCGAATAATTACAACGATAGCGTCCTGGGATCGATCAGCTCTCAAGCATTCTCAGTACCAGTTGCCATAACGTACATTGTCTTGTACCGCTTGTCGACGATGAGGATTGCCCTTATCATCGGTGTGTTTTTCCTTATTGAGACGTGGTTCCTATACACGAATTTATATGAACATCATTGGTGGCATTCGTATTACACAACTTTCTTCCTCGTCGTTTCGGTCATTTTGGCCAAGACGTGGTGGAGAATACTTGAGGAATCTTCCAATCATTATGTTCAATTCATCACCCTGTTCTTTGCCCTCTCCACCGTCACGCTTTCTTTCGCCTGGATCCTGTCTTCCCTTCTGGAGCTATATATCATCCCCTTGAATCATTTTTCAAACCCTTCCAGGGATTTGATCGCCGGCAATGTTATCTACATCTGGTTCACGACATACTTTTATAGCCTGGTAATTTTTTTTAGAAACGGAGATTGGACATACTCTTTAGGGAGCATTCTTTTTCTCTTTACGGTTGAGCTCTATATGATACAGGAAGGTGTATTATTGGTCGAAGGTCCCTTGATGATATTTGTACTCCCCCTTTTCCACCTTTTCATGATTTCTGTGGGAAACCGCTATTACCAGCGCAGATTTGACACATATGTAGAAATGAAGCAAAAAGGACTGTCCTCAAGATGAATCATCCTCACTCTATTACAGTGAATGATTCACACGGACAGTCCTTTTTCACTTGTTGTTAAAAATGGCAACAATCTTTTCGAGAATTCCTTTTCATTTCTTGATGTTATGAATTCATAGCAGGATTGTTCCCGGTTTGTTCTTTCTCGATAGTCCACCCTGTGAAACCATACAGGATGGTGATCACAGGAGAAATAAGACAAAAAACTGCAAATGGTAAATATTCAAGGGTTGAAACACCCAATACATCTGTTAGGAATATCCCGCACACACTCCATGGAACAAGAGGATTGACCACTGTACCGGCATCTTCCAATGTACGGGACAAGGTCTTAGGATGAATTCCCAATTTTTTGTATTGAGACTGAAAAGCTTCACCCGTCAGCAAAATTGATAAGTACTGCTCTCCTACTACAAGGTTGATCCCAATAGCGGATAACGCAGTAGAAAGAATGGTTCTTCTTCCAGTTTGAATCACGGCAGATACCTTATTTAACAAAACAGGTATGATTCCAAGTTTAAATAGCAATCCCCCTAGACTCAGAGAAAGAATGACAAGGGAAATGGTAAACATCATGCTCTCCACTCCTCCTCTTGTCAGCAGGGAATCAATGGATTCCACACCTGTTTCTGACCTATAGCCTGAGAAGAGGACCTGGAATAATTCATTTGCCTTTAACACCCCGTGGAAAAAAGATAGTAACACAGAGACTGCTATCGTAATAGCCAGTGTGAATAATGCCGGTGTTTTGTACGCAATCATTACAATTAGCAAGACTACAGGGATTAAACTATACCAGTGGATAAGATTTGTTTGCTTCAAGCCTTCCTGCAGAACATCAAGCTGAACCAAATTAATATCACTGGTACCCTGTGACAAGACACCGAATACGATTAACGTGATGACAAAGGCGGGTACTGTTGTCCATGCCATATTTCGAATATGGGTAAAGAGATCCACTTTGACAATGGATGAAGCAAGATTGGTCGTATCCGATAACGGGGACATCTTATCGCCAAAGAAGGCACCTGAAACGATTGCACCTGCTGTGATTGCCATGGATAATCCCATTGCCTCCCCAATTCCGATTAACGCCACGCCGATGGTTGCTGCCGTTGTCAGTGAACTTCCGATTACTATACCGCTTAAGGAAGTGAGCAAAAAGGCAATGGCATAAAAATAATGAGGGGTGACAAATTCAAACCCGTAAAACATTAATGTGGGGATTGTCCCACTGATCAACCAGCTACTTACAAGGAGTCCTATAAAGAAAAATAATAATATGGCACCTAATCCCCCTTGTGCGCCGGCAATCATACCCTGTTCGATTTCTTTGAATTTCACATTGCGTATAAGCCCATAAACCATCAAAAAGAAAAGGGATAGAATAATCGGAATATGAGGGACCGAGCCCACCACTGTAATACTGACACTGATTATTCCCAGCACAGCGAGTAATACTAGTGACGCTTCCGGTACAGCAGGTTTATGAACGCTTTTTATGTTTAACATCTTAACACTTCCTTATCTTGGTTGAATAATATGTTTCTCTTTAAATTCAAAATCAAAAAGAACCCTCCATCCCCTGATAGGGACGAAGAGTTCTCCGCGTTACCACCCTAATTGAAATAAACTCATGCAATGAACTGGATTACAGCTGATCCAGGATTTAACAAGGTTTATTTCCACTTCGTAAAGGCTGCCTCTTGATAAACCTCTAATGACTTAGAGTGTTTATAAACAATGTAATTCAGAAAGAAGCGGCCTGGACTTCCACCTTATGTCCAGTCTCTGGTTGCTGCCTCACTTTTTCCTACTAGGTTGTTCAAGACAATGTATATGTGATTTCGTTAAGAATTTAATTCTTTTACTCTTAAACGCTTTTAAGCTTTTATGCACTAAAGTAATTTATAATAGTATATTATCATGTTCTCTTCATTTGTCAAGGGGGTATATCATCAATCGTTCTGTTTCCCTGAACGGCTTCTTTTTAGTGTTGAGGGATTAATGTTAACTTCCATGGTAGGAATCTGCTCTTTCGATTGACTTTTGTCACTACATTAAAAAGCCCTGGGCATAGTGTACCCTGATTTCTTTGCAAAAGAGCAATTCTTTTCTCTCTATACCTTCTGCCAGTACAAGAATATCTAATTCTCTGGCTAGCTTTATCACTCTTTGTAAAAATTTCTGATTTCCCTCATGACGATCACAGTGATTAATGAATGATCGATCAACCTTTACATAATCCGGTTGGAGAAGTGATAACATCCATATTCATATACTAAGACTTTCAACTTAAAAGATGCCAGTAATATCCCTTTAATCAGGAAAATATCACTTGATATTTGTATACTTTTTTATATACTCAGTGTTTTTAGCTAAAAGGTGTGAGAAGAGAATAATATGACTACTTGGCTATAAAAAAGGCACCCTTCCTGACTCAGGAAGGGTGCTCAGCATGTTTTACATTAAACTGTACAATCGAATATCCGGGTTTTTATCATTGAACCATCTCATGGCAAAATCGTTTTCAAACAAGAAGACAAGATTTTCATGACGGTCTTTTACCAACATACTTCTGGAGCTGGACATGGACTCCTTAACATCCTCTTCGTTTTCGATCCACCTGGCGATTTTAGAGCCGATTGGTTCCATTTTTACATCAACGTTGTACTCATTTTTCATTCTATGTTCAAATACCTCAAATTGAAGCTGACCAACTGCTCCAAGAATAATATCTTCCGTGCGGGTTTTATAATATTGGATAGCCCCTTCTTGAACGAGTTGAAGAATCCCTTTTTGGAAATGCTTCTGCTTCATCACGTTTTTCGCTGTGACACGTACAAAAAGTTCAGGTGTAAATTGAGGCAGCTTTTCATATTGAAAGCCTTGCTTGCCTTGGACGAGTGTATCTCCAATTTGATACGTACCCGTGTCATAAACCCCTATGATATCCCCACTGACCGCTTCATTCACCGTACTCCGGTCATCTGCTAGAAATTGAGTGGATTGAGCAAGTTTTATGGACTTTCCTGTACGGGAAAGATTAACCGTCATTCCTCTCTCAAATTGACCAGAGCAAATCCGGACAAATGCAATCCGGTCACGGTGAGCAGGATTCATATTAGCCTGAATCTTAAATACAAATCCAGAAAAATCCTCTGCCGTTGGCTCAATCTCTCCAGCATCGGAATTCCTTGGTTGCGGAGATGGAGCGAACTGTAAGTATGTTTCTAGAAATGTTTGAACACCAAAATTCGTTAATGCACTTCCGAAAAAGACTGGAGACAATTCTCCATTCGCTATCCGTTCGCGGGAAAACTGGTTTCCAGCTTCATTCAGCAACAGAACATCTTCAAGTGTTTGATCATATAGCTTGTTTTCCTTTAGGGGGTGTTCTCCCTCGATTTCACCTTCATCACTTAATGGAATAAAGCGATCATCTTCCTCAACTCGAAATTGCTCGATGCGATTATGGAAGCGATCATAGATCCCTAAGAATTCTTTCCCCATTCCGATCGGCCAGTTCATAGGATAAGATTGAATTCCCAATACCTCTTCAAGCTCTTCCAATAACTCAAGTGGTTCACGCCCTTGGCGATCAAGCTTATTGATGAAGGTGAAGATCGGAATGCCTCTCATTCGACAAACTTTGAATAGTTTCAAGGTTTGTGCTTCAATCCCTTTCGCTGAATCGATGATCATAACAGCGCTATCCACTGCCATCAATGTTCTATAGGTGTCTTCGGAAAAGTCCTGGTGACCTGGTGTATCCAGGATATTCACCCGATAATCATCATAATCGAATGCCATGACAGAAGAAGTGACAGAAATCCCTCTCTGCTTCTCGATTTCCATCCAGTCAGATGTTGCAAACTTTCCTGATTTTTTTCCTTTAACTGTACCAGCTGCGCGAATCGCTCCTCCGAACAAAAGGAGCTGCTCTGTTAAGGTTGTCTTCCCGGCATCCGGGTGGGAAATAATAGCGAAAGTCCGTCTCGACTGAACTTCCTGTATAAAGTCTATTTTCATTGATAAAATCCTTTCTCGTCATTCTCACTTTCTCATCATATTCGTTCTAAAGTAACAATGCAACAAAGAATCAATGCAGATGTACAGGGAATACATTTGATGAATCCTTATGATTACAAGGATTCAGCCACGAAAATGACCTATCATCGTGGAGCTTACTTCCTTAGTCCATGGAAAAAACGTCTTTTACATTTCGGTTGTCCATTGGACGATTCGGGAGCTCAACGTCTCCGCTTTCTCAGTTGGAACCCTTTCCGTTAATGAATGTAGTAATTTTGACTGGACATTATCATCCTCATACTTGAATGAATATGACCATTCAATAGCCGGAACTGCAATTAAAAAGAATTCTTCTTTCTTATTTTCGTAAATATATACTTTTTGTTCCATGCCTTCCAAAATATTTTTTCTGATCTTCATTTTTGTATCCCCTTTCATGAAAACGCTGTATTTGCGCATACTATTGACGATGTTGTCCGTACAAGTTTCGACAAATCTTGCAATTGTAGGTTGTCAGACGTCTGAAAGAATTGTAAAATAAAAATCCGAAAGCTTCAAGTTTCAATCATACTTATCGAAGAGGTGAAAAAAGTGCAATATTTATGGGGTATCATTGGTATTATTGTCGTTATGGGAATTGCTTTTGCATTTTCTAAGAACAAGAAGCGGGTTAATTACAGAACTGTCCTTGGAGGACTTGCCATACAGTTATTTTTCGCTTTTATCGTGTTAAAAACATCGTGGGGCCAGGACGCTCTTAAAGGTTTGACGGAAGTGGTTAATGCTATTATTAACTATTCCAACGAAGGGATCACATTCCTTTTTGGAGGACTTTACACAGAAGAATCGAACATTGCGTTCATTTTTGCATTTAATGTACTTCCTGTTGTTATTTTCTTCTCAGCTTTAATTTCAGTACTTTACTACCTTAAAATTATGCAGTTCTTCATTAAGATTTTAGGTGGCGGGCTGTCTAAACTGTTGGGAACAAGGAAAGCGGAATCATTGTCTGCCGCTGCCAATATTTTTGTGGGACAAACTGAAGCACCGTTGGTTGTAAGACCTTTCCTATCAAAAATGACTGAATCAGAGCTATTCGCCGTCATGACGGGAGGTTTGGCATCTGTCGCCGGTTCTGTGTTAGTAGGATATTCTCTTTTAGGTGTTCCTTTGGAATACTTACTTGCTGCAAGTTTTATGGCCGCTCCTGCAGGACTCGTGATGGCTAAGTTATTTGTTCCGGAAACAGATGATTCTCCGGAACCAGAAGCGTTTGAAATGGAAGCGGATTCGGAATCGGCCAATGTGATCGACGCTGCGGCAAACGGTGCAAGTGTCGGTCTTCAACTGGCTTTAAATATTGGAGCTATGCTGCTTGCATTTATAGCTCTTGTAGCCTTGATCAATGGTTTACTTGGCTTAGTAGGAGGAGTATTCGGATTTGACAGTCTTTCACTAGAACTAATACTTGGTTATGTATTTGCTCCACTTGCCTTCGCTATCGGTGTACCATGGCACGAAGCGATTACGGCAGGAAACTTCATTGGTCAGAAGCTCGTAATTAATGAATTTGTTGCATATTCTGCCTTCGCTCCGGAAATCGGGAACCTTTCCGATAAAACAGTAGCGATTATTTCTTTCGCACTTTGCGGATTTGCGAATCTTTCATCCCTGGGTATTTTACTCGGTGGACTTGGAAATCTCGCACCAGATCGCAGAGGTGATATTGCCCGCTTAGGAATTAGAGCAGTCATTGCTGGTGCACTTGCTTCACTTTTAAGTGCTGCCATTGCAGGTATGTTCGTTTAATTCATGTTACAAACAAAGAAGCTATCCGTTATCGGATGGCTTCTTTTTCGTGATTGTCTATGGGTACTACGGGTATGAACAGATGGTCACTAGTCAGACAGCTTCTTCCCTTTCCTGTTTTCTTCGCAACATAAAGTCTGTGATCTGCAAGTGCAATCAGTTTCTCCGGTTCAAAGGTTTCGCTTGATTGAGACTGGCCGAAGCTCATGGAAATGGGTACCGGCTCCAAATTCTTCAAATGATCGTATAATTCATGAAGGAACTTTTGGATGATACGATCTTCCATAGCAGGCAAGATGAAGACAAATTCCTCCCCCCCATACCTGAACGCCTGTCCATTGTAAGCTTCAGCATGGAAAAGAAAGACTTCACCGGTTTTTCTAATCACTTCATCTCCCGTTAAATGACCGTACTCATCATTCACTTTTTTGAAATCATCTATATCTCCAAGAAATAAGATAAACAATTCGTTATTTTCCAATCTTCGCCTGAATCTTTCCTGGAATGAACGATGATTATATAGGCCTGATAAATAGTCTTTATGGGCAAGGTGGTGATAGGCTTCCTTTTGGACGTATTGAGCCCGCTCTCTCAACATGATTAATGCCCCGAACAAACCAATGATCCAGAGAAAAAACAGATTGGACGTCAAAGTAAAATAATGGTGAAATTTCATAACATCAACAGTGACGACTCCCATCACAAAATAGGCGATACTAAAAACAGTGAGGGATATGAGGGCACCCTTCGTTCTCCAGTATATCGTGGCATGCATAACGAATAATATCGATATTGGATAAAGGGGGCTGTGAATACCTTCTGATAAGAACATCAGCCAAATCAGTGCCAGGAAATCAAAAACAATCCCCGCTTTAAGGATGAATTGAAGATTTTGTTTATCCTCCCTTGCCCGAAATAAAGCTAATTGAGTCACCAGCATATAAAGGATCCCAGAAACTAGTAAATATGGAAATACTGTTTTGTTCGTCGTGATATAAGTTGTAAAGGGCGGAATATAAAATATTATTGTTGCAATTAACACAAATAGCCATCTTAACGTGGAAAATAACTTCTCTGTTTCATAATCATTTAAATATAACGAAAACTTCATAAGCTTCATACTTTCATCATTTATTATGTAATTTAAATTTACCAAAGATTGAGAAATCCGTCTATCCTCATACAAAAAAACAGACCAACATTTGTCATATTGGTCTGTTTCCCATAAAAATCATTCAAATATCCCGTACTTCAGCTTACTCTCATTCACAGCAATTTGTTTATCGCTGTGAGGGTATTTTGTATTTTCGATGATTTGATAATCCTCATGTCCTTTACCTGCGAAAATGATGATATCTCCCGGTTCGCTTACCTCGATAGCATGCTTAACTGCTTCAGAGCGATCCCCGATCAGGGCATATTGTTTATGCTGCATCCCTTTCTCCAGATCGTTCAGGATGCTATCATATTCTTCATACCTTGGATCATCGGTGGTTAAGATGACGTAATCTGCCAATGATGCTTTTTCTGCCATGGTTGGACGTTTTGTCTTATCACGGTTTCCTCCCGTACCGACCAGGAAGATGATTTTATTCTCCTTAAATGGAAGCACCGCTTGAATCGCGTTCTCGATAGCATCAGGTGTATGGGCGTAATCGATATATACAGAAAGTGGGGCCTCCATCTCCACCCTCTCCATTCTTCCGTTTACAGGAGGAAGTTCACGGACGATCTCAACAAGCCTGGATATTTCCATTCCTCTTGCATACAGACATGCGATAGCAGTCAGTACATTATACACATTGAATTTCCCTAAGAGCTTCATTTCTACATCGAAGCTCCCTTCAGGTGAAGCCAATGTGAACCTTGTTAAATCATTAAAATATTTCACATCCACAGCCCTGAAGTCGGCATGTGATTCAAGTCCGTAGCTGATAACTTCATGGGGAGTCATATAACTGTAACGGTCATACCAATCGTCGTCTGCATTCAATACGACATACTTTGGATTTTGAAGATCCTGCCCCAGTTGGGAGAATAAAAGTCCCTTTGCATATCCGTAGTGCTCCATTGTTCCATGGTAATCCAAATGGTCATGACTCAGGTTCGTAAAGGCAACGACATCGAAGTCGATCCCCCATAATCTTCCCAGTGCCAAGCCGTGGGAGGATACTTCAAGGGTGAAGTTAGCGATATTCCGATCTAACGCACTTTGCATCATCTGTTGATTCGTTAAATTATCGCATGTCGTATTTTCGCTCGGAAGCATCTCTCCATCCAGGTTAAAACCGATGGTTCCAGATAAAGCTGAGCTTTGATCGGAACTTTTAAGAATAGAATGGATCAAATTACTCACAGTGGTCTTTCCGTTTGTACCAGTCACACCGAAAACAGTGAGCTTTTGTGAAGGATAATTGTAATATTTATTGGCTAATTGAGCCAATGCCTTAAATGTGTCTTTTACTACAACTAATGCCGCTTTGCTTAAATCAATATCGAGCTGTTTTTCTGCTATGATTAATGTAGCACCTTTTTCAACGGCCATTGCAGCAAAGTCATGCCCATCCACAGTATACCCTCTTGTGCACACAAACACGGTGCCTTCAGTCACTTTTCTGGAATCCACATGAATATCGGTTATTTCCGAAGGCAGTTCCCCGTAGATGGTTTTTAATTTAATGCTCTCTAACAGATTATATGTAATCATTCTTTTACCTCATTTTAATTATTAGTATCTATATTTTATCTTATCATCTTAGGTTTGATAAGAGAAATACCTCCTAAACTTAACAACAAACTTTTCTGTCACAAATGTCACCATACCCACACTTTAGAATAACTAAAACAAAAAAACTCCCATCACCCAAAATGGATGATGGAAGACTGCGTGATCATTCAGTGACCATCTTTGATTGAACATAGTGCCAAAGGAGTGTTTCTGTATTCAGAATCGAGGACTCGTGTGTCCGTTCGTAAGCATGAGAGGCATCGATCCCAGCCCCGATCAATCCATGGACAATATCAAAGCCTGCTCGTATGGCCGCGGACGCATCAGAACCATAATACGGATAAATATCCACCTTATAATCAATTGAATTCTCTTCAGCCAGGGAGACTAAATGCTTGCGCAGGCCGTAGTGATAAGGTCCACTTGAATCCTTCGCACAAATGGATACCGTATATTCATCAGTAGATTGACCGTCTCCGATTGCACCCATATCGACAGCCAAATATTCAATCGTTTCCTCAGGGATATTGGAATTCCCCCCATAACCAATCTCTTCATTATTCGAAATTAAAAAATGGGTCGTGTATGGAAGCGTCATTCCTTCAGATTGAATGTGGCGTATTAGCTGCATGAGCATCCCTACACTTGCTTTGTCATCTAAATGGCGGGATTTAATAAACCCGCTCTCAGTAATCTCAGCACGGGGATCAAATGATACGAAATCCCCCACTTCAATGCCGAGCTCCCTTACATCTTTTGCATTATGGACTTTTTCATCAATCCTGACTTCTATATTCGTTTCGTCCCGCTTCGCTTCTCCTGCATTTTTGTATACATGAACAGAGGTTTGATGCATAAGAATGGTCCCGCTGTAGGTTTTGCCTGATGAAGTTTCAATCCGGCAATATTCCCCTTCCACCGCATTCCATCTGAATCCACCGATCATGGATAACCGTAATCGTCCGTCATTCTTGATTTCCTTAACCATGGCACCGAGTGCATCGACATGTGCCGTCAGCATGCGGTGTCTGTCTGTGTCTTCACCTGGCAGTGTGATGATGAGGGCCCCTTTTCGGTTCCAACTCATCTCAACCTGTAAATCCGACAGATATTCCTCAACAAAACTCATGATTTTATTTGTGTTTCCTGAAGGGCTTGGGATTTCCACAAGCTCCTTTATCAATTGAATGGTCTTCTTCGTATCTGGATATGTATTCATTTGACTCCCTCCCTTCTTGTATTATACCGTCATTTGCCAGATGACTACAAATGCTGTTTACCGAATATTCCATCGAATGGAGCGGGAGCTATTCGCCTCTTCCCTTTCGAATCTCTTCCTTTTATCATTATTGAAAGGGTGAATGAAGCCACATCGATCACAGCTGTACATGGCCACATTTCCTCCAACTCTTTGTCCATGAACGTGCCATTTCGTTTCACCATATCCTTCTTTCATAAATAATTCATTTTCTGTAATCGATGCATGACCGCAATACAAACACCCTTTAAACAAATTCTCCACCGCCCCTTTTTGTACATGCCTATGAAAAGAACGGGAATACTATGAAAGGAATTGGAAAAAAGTATAATCGTCCCTTTTCTTCTTGTCTTACTTACATTTTAAAAAACAGGAGTGATAAAGTGAGCTCATCAACTTTAGACAGTTTACCTCAAGGTAAAAAACATCCTAAAGGTCTTTACCTTCTATTTTTCACTGAGTTATGGGAACGGTATAGCTACTATGGGATGAGGGCCCTTCTCGTCCTTTATTTAACTACCGCTTTTGTGAGCGGAGGCTTGGGTGTTGATCCCGCAAAGGCATTATCTATCTATGGGATCTATACAGGGAGTGTATACTTCACTCCTATTTTCGGAGGATGGCTCACGGATCGCTATATCGGATTAAGAAAAGCGATTACCATCGGAGGAATTACGATGGCATGTGGGGACTTCACCATATTTCTAACCCATTCCCAACTTGGCTTATATGCCGGGTTAGCATTACTTGTTATTGGAAATGGTTTCTTTAAACCTAATATTTCCACGTTCGTAGGTGAGCTCTATCCTCGAAACGATAAACGTAAAGATGCTGCCTTTACCATTTTCTATATGGGCATCAACCTTGGTGCCTTGTTCGCACCACTTATTGCAGGTTTTCTTGCAGAAGATTTGTTTCTGACAACCATGGCAGACGGAACCATGCATTATGGATTTAAATGGGCATTCCTTGCCTCCTCTATTGGAATGATCACAGGACAGATCATTTTTAGTGCATTGAACAATAAATATCTTGGGGACGTGGGGCTGAAGCCGAATAAATTATTGGTTGAAGAAGCAAATGAAGAAACTAATGTCCCCTTAACAAAGAAGGAAAGACAGCGTACCGTCGCCATCCTCATTCTTGCATGCTTTGTCGTATTTTTCTGGGCAGGATTTGAACAGGCAGGAAGCTCATTCACTCTCTACACGAAGAACTTTATCGACCGTGAAGTGTTTGGCTATACGATACCGGTAGCCTGGTTCCAATCTGTCAATCCGTTATTCATTGTCATTCTGGCACCGATTTTATCCAGTGTCTGGCTTCGGCTTTCCCGTTCAAAAAGTGGGGATTTAAACATGACGACAAAGATGGGAATCGGGATGATCCTGCTTGGCCTCGGGTTCATGATTCTGATTCCTGCTGTAATGCAAACGGGTTCCGATGAACAAAATATCACGGTCAGAGCCAACCTGTTGTTTATCGTTTTTACCTATTTACTTCATACTCTCGGCGAACTATTCCTGTCACCGGTCGGATTGTCTCTTGTCAGTAAAGTCGCACCCGTGAAGATTGCATCACTGCTTATGGGTGTATGGATGGCTGCCATTGGAGTGGCCAGCTTACTTGCCGGGCAGTTGGCTTCCCTTACCGAAACTCTTGGATATTTAGAAATATTCTCCGTCATCGGAGCTGCGGCCATTATCCTGGGATTAGTATTACTCACTATATCCAAGAAGCTTGTGGCGATGATGAGAGAAGAGAATCACGTATAACAACCTAAAGAAATCGCTTGGCACAAAGCCAAGCGATTTCTTATTATTTCTCCCTCACCTATTTCTCCGCTATACTTCCGTTCAACAGTCCACCTATCAATAGGATTGTGGAGGATATATAAAACCAGACCACCAGCGTTATGACACTTCCCAACTGACCGTAAAATTGAGAATAGTCGTTCAGTTTCACATATGTGCCATATATCCAGGAAATCCCCTGCCATCCGAAGGTAGCAACAAGGGCGCCAGGAATCACATGAAGAAGCGATATCCGCTTACTTGGGACGACCATATACAGAAAGACAAAAAGAATGAACATAAAGACTGAACTCAAGCCCCATTTGCCTATCACCCACACCTGACTCCAATCCCCGTTAATTTTACCTTCTGTAAATCGTGCATGACGGACATACTCCTCTAAGACCGGTACGATAAGGGAGAATGATATAAGGACCATAAACCCAACAGTCAACAAAAGATCATACATTAATGCAATCAAGAAGGGTTTCTTCCTTTCAATTCCATACGCCTGATTCAGCGATCGCACCATGGATTGAACGGCCATTGACGAAAGCCAGAAAGTAAAGAAAATCGAAATGGATAAAACATCCCCTCTTTGGTCATTAAGAATTTGTTCAATATTATTTTGTATGATGGCGTACGATTTATCCGGAGCAAAAGGTTTGATCAGCAGAAGCACATTGGTCTCTGATATGGGGAGATAACTGATCAACGAAAACACAAAAAGCAAAAATGGGAAAATCGATAACAATAAATAATAAGCCAACTGTGCAGAATGATCGAAGAAGCGCTCATCGAAAAACCGAACTGTCACCGTCTTTGTATGATGTAAAATATTCATGATTTTAGACTCCTATATAGGAAAAGATACTCTTACTTTCCCCTTTCCGTTACGATTCAATCCTTTTCAAACCGCTTTGCATCATTCGCTGAATTTTTGAACTCTTCCTTTTTATAAAGCAGATGTGAAGATATTTGATCCAAAAGAGGAAATGGCTCCCTGAAGATAAAGGAAGGAATTCCACTTCCCATTCAAGAAGTATATATCAAGAGGGCTCAATCAATTGCATCTCTCGAATTCAGTCAGAAGAAAGGGAGAATCTTAATGGTTAACAAGAAAGACTCTATGGGGAATGAAGAAGTTTATACGGATTTCATTAACAAAATGACCTATGGAGAATATTTGGGGCTGGATACGTTATTGGACAGTCAAAAACGGTTATCAGGTCACCACGATGAAATGTTGTTCATTATCATACATCAAGTCAGTGAACTATGGATGAAATTGATACTGCATGAAATCCGTGCAAGCATTTCCTCCATACAAAACGGGGAACTGTCACCTGCGTTTAAAATGCTTGCCAGAGTTTCAAAGATTCAATCTCAAATCATTCATGCATGGGATGTGTTATCGACCCTTACTCCATCAGAGTATGTTCAATTTAGAGACAGCCTTGGTCAAGCATCTGGATTTCAATCGTACCAATACAGAATGATTGAGTTTGCCCTGGGATATAAAACAAAGCATGTCCTTGAAATTTATAAAAAGGATCCAGAGCTACTGGTCCAGCTGAATGAGGCCTATGAAGCCCCTTCCCTGTATGATGTTTCCATACTTGCTTTGGCAGGTGCAGGATTACCCATTCATGAAGATGTGACGAAGCGTGATTATAAAAAACCATACAGTGAAGATCAGTCGGTACTCGATGCCTGGACAACCGTCTATAAGAACCCTGAACAGTATTGGGACCTATATGAATTGGCTGAAAAATTAATCGACCTTGAGGATTGGCTGCAGCAATGGAGGTTCCGTCACATGAAAACCGTCGAGAGAATCATTGGCCATAAAATGGGAACAGGTGGCTCAAGCGGTGTCGGTTATTTGAAAAAGGTGCTAGATCACCAATTCTTCCCGGAGCTATGGAAAGTACGTACAAATCTTTAATCAGCTGTCCCATTCCAACCCTTTATTCATCACGCTAGAATAGAACTAATATTCACACTACTAACAACACGATATGATTTCAGACATTCATCAGGGTTGCCTTTTACACGTTTACCTGATATTATGTAAGAGAATTATTTTTGTTCGGAATGGAAGGATGGACAAAGTTTTTAAAGCTTTTCGCCTTGAAGTTACATGAGCAAGAATAGTAATACAATTGTGTGGAGAACACACGAGGAGGTAACAGTATGTTAGAAGGTACAGTTAAATGGTTTAACGCAGAAAAAGGTTTCGGATTCATCGAGCGCGAAGGTGGAGACGACGTGTTCGTACACTTCTCAGCTATTCAAGGCGAAGGATTCAAAACTTTGGAAGAAGGTCAAAAAGTTTCTTTTGAAATCGTTCAAGGAAACCGTGGCGACCAAGCAGCTAACGTAACTAAAGCATAATTCATGCTTACCCGAAAGACTCTACTCTGTAGAGTCTTTTTTCTTTGCCATCACTACAAAATGTGTATACAATAATCTTACCATGCTTTCTAGGAGGCTAACATAAATGCCAAGACATTCGTTTCATATCTCGACTGATTGGCCAGGACTCAGGAATGATACTGGTACCATGAGCTCGGAGAATTTCCATACGAAAATATCAATCCCCCCTGAAATGGACGGGCCCGGGGTTGGTACGAATCCTGATGAAATGCTTCTTGGGGCAGCTGCTACTTGTTATATCATCACACTGGCAGCAATGCTTGAACGAAGTCGAATAGAAAAAAGAGCCTTAACTATGAAATCTGAAGGAATTGTGGAAGTGGATAAAGGGATCATCACCTACAAAGAAATCATTCATCGTCCCATCCTTTTCTTAGGGACTTCTGCCAATGAAAAAGCCTTCACACTTACTAAGAAATTAATGCTGAAAGCTGAACAATCTTGTATGATCACCCGTGCCCTCAAGGGAAATGTGACGGTTAGGGTAGAACCAGAAATACATATGTAACACACAAAAAAAGGGCTTCCGATGGGATGCCCTTTCTTAGTTTGCTCCAGATTCTGCGTGAACAAGTTTCACCAACATGTGAGAAAGCATACATATGCTGCTCTTCTTATTTCCCCCTTTCCATCATTCATTAAATAGCTTCTCTTCCCTGTTTTTCGGTTCTTCATAAGCTTCAAGAAAATCCCCCTGCCTTCTGGCTGCCTTCACTCGCTGCTCTTCATAGCCGTGTTGAGGAATACAAGGAGCTGATTGTTGACAGAGAATAGGCCATGCGAAGAATTCATCGCTGTTAAATGGGTGCCCGTTCAACATAAAAGAAGGGATTATGGCCCTTTTATAGAAAAAAGATAACAAAAAACGAGTCAACCTGACTCGCTTTTTGTTAAGGTCTCTTCATAGTTCATCAAATCCATTGGCATCCGATGTTTTAGTGTATTGCCTTGATCTTTGTTCAAAGAAATCGGTCTTCCCTCTATCCACTTCCTGGTACGCAATGATCCATTTGAGTGGATTAGTCCTGTAGCCCTCAAACGGTTCGTCAAAACCTAATTGTTTCGCTCTTTTATTGGCCATGAATTTTATATAAGCCTCCAGGTCGGTCATTAACAGACCATCGACATGGGATCCGATGATCTCCCTGCCCCACTCTATTTCAAGATAAGCTGCCTGTTTGAATGTTTCCATCCCGAAGGTACGCAGCTCCTCCGTTTGATAAGATGGATTTTCATTTAAAACTTCTTTAAATATCTTTTCAAATAACCCGACATGCAGCTGTTCGTCCCGATTGATATAATTGATCATCGTACTTGTTGCAACCATTTTCTGGTTTCTGGCCAAATTATAGAAAAAGGCAAAACCTGAATAGAAGAACAAACCTTCCAGGATGACATCATAGATAACTGACTTTAATAGATTCTCCACATTTGGTGATTCAACAAACCCTTTGTATCCATTTGTAATAAATTCATTTCTCTTCATTAGAATAGGGTCGTTCTTCCAGAAATCGAATACTTCATCCTGCTCACTTTTAGACACGATGCTGGATAATACATAGCTGTAGGAATGGTTATGTACGACTTCCTGCTGTGCCAGAATGATCATCAGTGCATTCAAACTGGAGTCCGTCAAATAATCTGCCACCTTCCCTGCATAATCGGTCTGAATGCTATCAAGCAGGGCCAGCAACCCAATAATTTTCAAAAAGGAATCCTGCTCTCTTTCTGATAGAGTCGGGAATTGTTTGATATCCTTGGCCATATTGATTTCAAAAGGAGTCCAAAAATTCCCCAGCATCCTCTTATATTTCGGATATGCCCATGAAAATCGTACGTCATCCCAGTTTAATATATTGGAGCTTTTTCCGTTTATGATCCCAGTTGATTTATTTGGTGCCTTTGAATCAATCAGAATTCTCTTCTTCAACTTATTCATCTTTACCTCTCCCTCCCTGCTAGCTATGACAGCTTTCACATTCATCAAAATTAGTTTCTGATGTCGACCTGACATAATAGGTGGTTTTCAACCCGGATTTCCATGCGTCAAGGTGAAGGTCCAATAATTCTTTTGCCTTGATATCATTACGCACATACAGATTGAACGAAATTCCTTGATCAATATGCCTCTGTCTCTTCTCATTCTGTTCCACACTCCAATGTTGATCGACTTTATAGGCGGTCTTGTAATACCAGGTCGTTTTCGGAGACAGATCAGGAGCGGTGACCGGAATCTTATAATCTTTCTTTTCTTCAGAATACTCGAGGCGGAATATCGGATCAATGCTCGCAGAGGAACCTGCGATGATAGAGGTTGAGGAATTCGGCGCAACTGCCATTAAGTATCCATTACGCAACCCTTTGTCAGAAACCTCATCTTTTAATTGCAACCATCTCTCACCTGAATATCCCCGTTTGGTAAAGTACTCTCCCGTAGACCAGTCCGAACCGTTGAAATAAGGATAAGCTCCCTTTTCTTTTGCCAGGTGGTGGCTGGCTTTTATCGTGTAATATGCAATCTCTTCATAAAGGGAATCACAATAGTCGACTGCCTGACTGCTTTCCCACTTCAATCCTTTTAATGCAAGGAGATGATGCCATCCGAATGTTCCTAACCCGATTCCCCTATATCGCTGATTGGTTATCTGAGCTTGAAGAACGGGTAGATTATTTAAATCGATCACATTATCAAGTAATCTTACCCCTATGGATACGACTCTCTTCAACTCATCATCCATAATGGTCTTGGCCAGGGAAATGGAGGCAAGGTTGCAAACGACATAATCTCCCGGAGACTTATACGTGACGATCTTTCCGTCTTGTACCACTTCCTCTTCCATCACAGTCGCGCTCATATTCTGAGCGATTTCCGTACATAAGTTACTGCAATAGATCATTCCTTTATGCGGATTGGCATTCATCCGATTAACCGTATCACGGTAAAACATATAAGGAGTCCCCGTTTCGAGCTGGGATATCATGATCCGCTTGAAAATTTCAATTGCCGGCACCATTTCCCTTGAAAGTGACGGGTGAGCTACACACTCCCAGTACTTCTCCCGAAAAGATCCACTCCCCTCCTTTTCGTCATAGTAATCCTCCAGGGAATACCCCATAACTACTTTCACTTCATGAGGGTCAAATAAATACCAGGATCCTCTGTTTTCCACTTGTTCCATAAATAGATCAGGTATAGAGACCCCTGTAAAAAGGTCATGAGTTCTTTGCCTTTCGTCCCCATTGTTCAACCTGGTATCTAGAAATGAGAAGATGTCTTTATGCCATACATCTAAATAAACGGCGATCGCTCCTTGACGCTGACCTAATTGATCGACGGAAACCGCCGTATTATTCAGTTGCTTCATCCAGGGTATGACCCCTGAGCTCACTCCTTTAAAGCCTTTTATATCACTGCCTCTGCTACGGACTTTCCCTAAATAAATACCAAGACCGCCTCCATTTTTACTCAGTGTGGAAACGTCAGTATTACTGTCGTAAATGCTTCTTAAGTCATCTTCCACTGTATCAATGAAACAGCTGGATAACTGGCCATGGCTTTTTCCTGCATTTGCAAATGTAGGGGTGGCCACGGTCATATACAAATTGGAAAGGGCCCAATACGCTTCTTCAATCAATGAGATTCTTTTTTCTTTGTCCTCGTTCATGCATAAGGTCATACTAATGATCATAAATCGCTCTTGGGGCAGCTCCAGAATTTCACCTTCATGGGACTTTGTCAGATACCTTTCAGTTAAAGTCACAATTCCTATGTAAGTAAAGAGATGATCTCTGGTCGAGTCCAGGACCGAACCTAAGTAATCCACTTCTTCTTTGCTGTAAGAATCCAGTAGTGCCGGAGAATATAACTGTGCTGCGGTTAAGTCTTTAACCATGTGATAAAAGGAATCGTATAGATTATCGTCTGATAATTCCCTTGATAAAGCTATCCCGTGATATAAATCCTTCATATAAAGTGCTGCAGCCACATAAGTCCAATCCGGTTCAAGTGCTGAGATACGTTCAACAGCTGTCAGGATCATGAAATGATAAAGCTTATCTCTCGAGAGATTCGCCTGTTGATTTGCATACAATGAAATCTTCTCATTGAATTCTGTGAAATCAAGGTTCGTAAACTGACTGTGAAGACTGTTAAGAATCCCTTCCATTTCTTTTTGTTGTTCATTTACTGTGATTGACATCATTCATTCCTCCCGTTTTTTATAGTGGGAAGGAGTCAAAAAAAGCCCAACCTTCTTGAAAGGTGGGCTTTTAAAAATGAGGAGATAGTATAGACTTCAGCCTATTTCAATCCTCGCTTTATCCTCCCAATTCCCGAAGAAGATAACACGTGTTAAATAAGGCAGGTCTCCTGACTTGTGCTTCACTCTACTCTAAGGCCTTCCCATCAATTTGACAGTGGCAGTTCCTTATTTCGTCAGCACTTACAGTTGCGGGGACAGTTCCGGATTCTTACCGGATTCCCTTTTAAGTCTCATCAGACACCTTATTTACAGGTTATAATCAATATATAGTTATGAAAATATAAAAGAACACAAAATGTTGTGTTCTTTACTATCATATACGATTCAAAATGGATTTACAAGTAAATCTATTAAACTTTTACTAGTATCTCTCTACTACTAATAAAGAGTCAAGCATAACCGATTAATTTATAGTTCACTTGTTAACAAGGATTGTTTAAACTTGGGACTCAATTCACTCCACACGTCAAAAAGATTACCATCGGGGTCTGAAAAAACGAAATTCAGTCCACCATGGCCCCTGTCTTCGATTTCCCCTGCCTCTACTCCCAGGTGCAGCATTTGCTCTCTCAATTCCTTTAATTCACTTGAACCATCCACTTCAAAGGTTAAAGAAAATCGCTTAGTATGATACTTATCGAGAAAATTACTGCTTTCCCCATCTGCCGAACACACCAGGAAGATGCTTTGATTGGCAAGATCTAATATGGCTTTATCCTCATCCTTGTAGTTCAGCTTTGCGTTTAACATTTCCCTATACCACGTACTTGCCTTTTGAACATCACTCACGGGAATATATGTCGTCCCCACTCTTACTAGTTGCTTCATGCTCTTTCTCCTTTTCCTATTGATAATATTACTAATTCAACAAAAGGAAGAAAATCCCTTCCCATGGAATATGCTTATAATTATTATTTTTCATAAAAAGGGAAGAAGAAGATCGAATAAGATCCTCAAACGAACAGTGAGGAGCTCTCAACTTCCTAGATGCTGGTTGAGCTATTCCCCCCCACTCTCTATAATTCAAATAGAAGGTTGTTTGACCGTATTCTTTGGTCCCCAATATTTTTTCATAGGTTGTTTAAATGGAGAATAACTCGATTTAAGCAACCTCTTTTTTAATGTTTCATGTAATAATCATGTTATTTTCCATATTGTTTGGAGGTGGTTTCTTTTTTATAATCCCATACATATCCGTACCTAAAAGGAGATTTAGCTCTTTACCTGTGTTTCATCCTTATTACAATCAATACTTTTTGGCTTAAATACTTTCTTTTTGCAGGTTTTTCATTTAAAATTCGCATTAAGTGATTTTTTTGGAAATCACACCTTAGTTCTGAAAGGAGTCTATTATGAAGAAACTATTAACGACTTTACTGGTAGCATTATTAACAATTGGACTAGCCGCTTGCGGTTCGAATGAGGAGAGCCAAAAAGCTGACGATAAACCGAAAACTGAAGCAACGGATAAAAAGGCTCAAGAAGAACAAGCAAAGAAAATGGAAGAAATGCAAAAGAAGATGGATGAACAAAAGGTAGAAAAAGATAAGATCGTGGCTATCGTCAACGACGAAAAAATCAACGGTGAAGACTTCAACAATGTTCTGACTCAATCACAGATGCAGTATCAACAAATGGGACAAGACCCGACAAGTAAAGATGCAGCCAAGAAAATCAAAGATCAGACCATCGATAGTATAGTTGGACAAACCCTTCTTATGCAGCAGGCAGATGAAAAAGGGTATAAAGCGACAGATGATGAAATCAATAAACAGCTAGAAGAAGTAAAAAAGCAATACAAAGATGACAAGCAATTCGAAGAAGCCATGAAGAAAGCCGGATTTACCATGGATGAATTAAAAACTCAAATTGCTGAAAATATTAAATATACGAACTACGTTGATAAAGAAATCAAGGTCTCTGAAGTCACGGAAGATGAAATGAAGAAGTTCTATGATCAGTATGCAAGTCAGCAAGGGCAGGATCAATCAAAGGATGCACCTAAGTTTGAAGATGTAAAACCACAAATTAAAACTCAATTGGAACAACAGAAAAAACAAGAAAAACTTGTTCAGCATGTAGAAGATCTTAAGAAAAATGCTAAAATTGATGTTAAAATCTAACTCAAGTCAGTAAGCTGCCTTTTTTATAAGGCGGCTTTTTTTAATCTTTCCCAAGAGGGTTTTCCGGCATGCATAAGGGGGTATGGTATAAGAACCGAACATTTCAAGGAGGCTGAACCAACATGACCAAACGAACAAATAATAACCCGGAGAACGGGGAGCAGGATCAAGAAAGTATCCTTGATCAGCATGAAAGCGAGCAAAACGTCGACCCTGTCCCTATCGACGAATTGAAAAAAGATCAGCTTGATGAAAAGAACAAACATAAATCAAAAGATGATTAATGACGACAAAAGCCCAGTGGATATCCACTGGGCTTTTGTCGTTTTATTTAGATAACCAATCTGTATGGAATGTACCTTCCTTATCAATGCGCTGATACGTATGGGCACCGAAGTAATCCCTTTGAGCCTGCAAGAGATTCGCTGGCAGTGACTCTGAGCGATAGCTATCATAATAAGCCAATGCACTGGAAAGGCCTGGTACCGGTATGCCCAACTTGATAGCTGTTGCCACCACTTCCCTTGCTTCATCCTGATAGTTCTCCACAATGTCCTTGAAATACGGATCAAGTAGTAAATTCCTTAAGCCCGGGTCACGATCATAGGCATTTTTGATTTCTTCCAGGAAGCCTGCTCGTATGATGCATCCCCCTCTGAAGATCATGGAAATTTCACCGGGTTTCAGGTTCCAATCGTATTCATCTGAAGCCGACTGAAGCTGTGCGAATCCTTGTGCATAAGAACAAATTTTGCTCATGTACAATGCCTTGCGAATCATCTCGATGAACGCCTGTTTGTTTCCTGTAAATTCTTTATTCTTTGGTCCTCTCAGGATCTTGCTCGCTTTCACACGTTCTTCCTTCATAGCTGAAATGAAGCGGGCAAAAACGGATTCAGTGATGATCGATAGCGGTACCCCTAATTCAAGGGAGCTGATGCTCGTCCATTTACCGGTACCTTTTTGCCCTGCGGTATCTAAAATAACATCCACAAGCGGCTTACCTGTTTCTTCATCCACCTTCGTAAAGATATCGGCTGTGATTTCAATCAAATAGCTGTCGAGTTCCCCTTCATTCCATCCTTTGAAAATTTCATGAAGTTCTATTGCACTTAGCCCCAGTACATTCTTCATAAGGTAATACGCTTCGCAAATAAGTTGCATATCACTGTATTCTATTCCATTATGAACCATTTTCACGTAATGGCCGGATCCGTCTGGACCGATATATGTACTGCATGCATCCCCTTTTACCTTCGCTGCAATGGCAGTCAGGAAAGGCTCGACTAAGTCATAGGCTTCTTTCTGGCCGCTTGGCATAATCGCAGGGCCGTATAATGCACCTTCTTCTCCACCGGAAACTCCTGCTCCAATGAAGTTAATTCCCTTCTCATCCAAAGACTTATTGCGGCGGACCGTATCTTCAAAGTATGTGTTTCCACCGTCAATGAGAATATCACCTTTATCCAGGTGCGGAAGCAATGAATCAATCGCTTTATCCGTAATATTTCCGGCAGGTACCATGATAAGAATTTTACGCGGTGCTTCCAGCGATTGAACAAATTCACTTACATCATGTGTACCTACCAATTGTTTCCCTTGATGCTCATCCAGAACTTCTCTTACCTTTTCATCTGACACATCATATATAGAAACTGAATAGCCTCTGCTTTCAAAGTTTAAGGCGAGACTCTTTCCCATCACTCCGACGCCGACGACTCCTATTTGTTGTTTTGTCATTACGATCATCCCTTTCAATACGAATAAATAGAGCTCTTCACCGTTATTATTATAATACGAAATAAATTTCTATGGTGGATTTTTATGAAATAATATTTTTTTATTTGCTTGAATAGGTTAAAATTATTTTCACACATGTCTTACAGGAGGGGTTTTACCATGGAGGAACAGGCTCACCATTGTTTTCCACGAATCAGGTCCCATTACTCAAATTTAAGTGAAAAAGAAAAGATGATTGCTGATTTTATTATTGCTAATCCTGAAAAAATTATCCATTCAACCATCAGTGGGGTGGCAGAAGATCTTGGTATTGCAGACGCAACGGTATTCCGATTCTGCAAGCGTTTAGGTTTTAAAGGCTACCAGGCGATGAAGATTTCATTAGCTGCCGATATCGTGACTCCGATTGAAGATATCCATGAAACCATCCACGAACAGGACTCAGAAGGTGTCATCGCACAAAAAGTATTTCGATCCAATATGAGGACCCTTGAGGACTCATTACGCATCCTGAAAGAGGAAACCTTCCGGGAAGCAGTTCAGGCTATGCTCGGGGCAAGAAGGATTGAATTTTACGGTACTGGCGGATCAGGTTTCATTGCCATGGATGCCCATCATAAGTTTCTCAGGTCGGGCATGACCACTAACGCCTATAATGACTCACATATGCAACTGATATCTGCTTCTCAACTGACAGAAGATGATGTGATTGTGTTTATTTCTCATTCAGGTGCCAATAAGGATTTACTCGAAGTGTTGGAAGTTGCAAAGAAAAATCGTGTCACTACCATTGGCATCACCCACTTCGCCAAATCTCCTTTGAGCACCAGAATCGATATTCCGTTATTCACTGTCTCCCAGGAGACCGAATACCGTGGAGAGGCCCTCGCCTCAAGAATCAGTCAGCTAACTATAGTGGACGCCCTCTTTGTCAACATCATGAAGAAACGAAAAGATTTATCCAAATCCTCCCTGCAAAAAATGCGTGACGCAATTTCCATTAAAAAGATATAGACTGTTAATAAATAGAGGGACGGACCTTTAAAGGTCCGTCCCTTATCTGCATTATCCATATAAAAAAATAAAAAAAACAGACTCACGGATGAGTCTGTTTTTGGAGTTGTAACGTTAGATTATGCTTTACGTACGTTAGCTGCTTGTGGTCCACGAGCACCCTGTTCAACGTCGAAAGATACTTCTTGACCTTCGTCAAGAGATTTGAAACCTTCACCTTGAATCGCTGAGAAGTGTACGAATACGTCGTCTCCACCTTCTACTTCGATGAATCCGAAACCTTTTTCTGCGTTAAACCATTTTACTTTACCATTTTCCATGTTTGTTGCCTCCTAAAGTGCTTTACACACAATATATTACTATTCTTGCGATATCAGGTGAAAACCAAATCTTGTTCTTCCCTCGTATACCGGACAAAAATAATTCTTCTATAGAATAACAGTAATGAAACAAATAAGCAAGTTCTTGACGAAGAACTTTTGAAAGTCAGACCTCCGACACACTAAGGAACACCGCTCCTTTCTACACATCTATTTGTATGATATGAACGGCACCTCCCATTCCCGCTATTTGAAACCGTTTCCTTTTTAGTCCTTTTGAAGGAACGTGATCGTTTTATAAGATTATCACTCATGGGACTCTAAAACGAAGGGTAAACTGTGGTATAATGATTAAATATGAAAGGGAGTGCCCAATGAAATCCACAAAAAATCGGTTCAGTAATGGTTCTATGGTTACGATTAAGGAAACTGGCGAAACAGTGACAATATTAAAATGGCAGTACGTCAAAAACATGAAGCGATATTCTTATATCGTGAAGGAACATCCAGGCACATTTTATTTTGAAGAAGAATTAGAAGTAAACTAAAAGCCATCATACTTTTAATAGGATTTTGACAAGGACTCTTACCCAATTTCAGCAGAGTCCTTTATCATGCAAACAATAAATGTTGAAAAAATATAAAAAAAAGACAGCATCATGTACATGATGCTGTCTTTTTTCTATGTATGACCTGTGAGGGATTCGAACCCACGACCCCTTCCCTGTCAAGGAAGTGCTCTCCCACTGAGCTAACAAGTCGCATTGGAAGGTATATATTCTATTATATTCATGAACAGAAAAATGTCAATGGTTTTTCACTAGATTATTCTCTTTTTCACTCTTCCACGTATAAAAGAACATCCGTTCGTATATACTGTCAGTACATCCAGTTGAGGAGGGCATCCAAATGATGAGATTAGTAAAGCGTTCATTACTGGAACGACATCCCATTGAAATCATTTACATGGATTCGGAACTGCAGTGTACGAAAAGAAGGATACTCGTGAAAAAAGTTGAAACGAACTATATTACAGCTTACTGCTTTTCCAGAAAAGATATCCGCAAATTTAAAATTCACGATATTTTAGCCGCTTTTCCTCCCCTCCCTCGTCTAAATGAAACATTTTCCTGACTTCATCACTATGAAAAAGAGGCTGAGCCCTAAAATGGATCAGCCTCTTTTTGTTTTATGCCGTTGCTCGTGTTGGTGTTTTATCTTCTCTTTTAATAAAGAATTGCAGAGCCAGCATGATACCGAATAAAACCAAACCAATAATATCCGACATTCCCTCCGGATAGATCAGTAATAATCCCGCTGCTACGCAGAGGAGTCGTTCAATGACGAATACTCTTCTATACCAATAGCCGATCATACCTGCTCCGATCGCCATCATTCCTGTAATGGCCGTAAAGACGACCCATAGTAATCTTGGAATGGTTGTATCAATCATTAACAGTTCAGGGGACAGGACGAACATGTACGGTATGATAAAGGCAGCAATGGCCAATTTAGCCGAATTGACACCTGTCCGTATCGGTTCTCCTCCCGACACCCCGGCAGCGGCAAATGCAGCCAGTGCCACAGGCGGCGTGATATCCGCTATGATCCCGAAGTAAAAAACGAATAAGTGAGCCGCTAACTCAGGTGCTCCCAATAGTATTATCGCAGGAGCAGCGATTGTCGATGTAATGACATAGTTTGCTGTAGTCGGAGAACCCATACCAAGTACAATCGACGCAATCATCGTGAACACTAATGTAAGGATCAACTTGCCCTCTGTGGAATTGGTAAGATCAGCTGCCAGATCCACCAGCCCATTTGCAAGGGTCAATCCTAACCCGGTTTTCGTCACGACCCCTACAATCATACCTGCTGCGGCTGTAGCCACTGCTACAGATAGAGCAGTTCGGGCACCGTCCACAAGGGCATCTACTGCATCCTTGAAACCGATTCTTGTATCCTTTCTTATCGCACTGACGGCGATAGTTATAACAATCGACCAAAGCGCTGCACGCATAACGCTCATTCCGCTGACCAATAAAATGATAACTGCCAGTATTGGAAGAAGCAGATAAATCTTCTTGAACACTTCTTTACGGTCGGGCATTTCTTCATCAGATAATCCGCGAAGACCAATTCGCTTAGCTTCAAAGTGGGTCATGATCCAGATCCCTGTAAAGTAGAGTACAGCAGGTATCGAGGCTGCTTTCGCAATATCCCAATACGATATCCCACCGATAAACTCAACCATCAGGAAAGCAGCTGCTCCCATAATTGGTGGCATTAGCTGACCACCAGTCGACGCAGCCGCTTCTACCCCACCGGCAAACTCTTTACGGTACCCCAGCTTTTTCATCATAGGAATGGTGAATGAACCTGATGTTACAACGTTTGCGACAGAGCTTCCACTAATGGTTCCTTGAAGGGCACTGGAGAAAATCGCAACCTTAGCCGGCCCACCGACACGCTTTCCAGCTATCGACACAGCTAAGTCATTAAAATATTGTCCGACGCCTGTTTTCACCAAAAATGCCCCAAACAAAAGGAACAGGAAGATGAAAGTGGCTGACACATACAATGGGGTCCCAAGGATCCCTTCACTGGTAAAGAACATCGTTTTTACGATATCATCCCAGTCGTATCCTCTATGGGCAAGGAAACCAGGCATCAACCTGCCATAATACATATACAGGATGAATGCAGAAGCAATAATCGTAATCGGTAACCCGACGGCACGACGGGTCGCTTCCAATACAAGGATCATGGCAGCGAAACCAACATAAAAGTCCAGGGAAGTCATTAATCCCACCCTGCTTACGATGTCATCCTGCATGATCGGCCAATAAGCACCAATTCCAACAGAAATGATTGAAAGAACGATATCATACCAGGCAACCTTATTCTTCTTCAGATTTTTCTTCCGTGCAGGAAATAATAGGAACACTAAAGAAAGAGCAAACCCTAAATGAATGGATAATAATAATTGCCTAGGGATGAATTGAAAGATGGATGCTACTAATTGAAATAATGAAAACGCTAATAATCCGAAGAATATGATCCATTTGAACGTTCCATGATAGAATTTTCTTGTGGATGATTCAGGATCATATTTCTCAAGTAACTCTTGTTGTTGCTCTGCAGTCAATGATTCAAACTCTTTATCTTTCTCCAACTACAGTCACTCCTTTCCACTGATCATAAAGTGATTGTTTCTTTAATTGAACCCGAACGACAGAACCTTTATCAAAGTAGTCTGCAAAAGGGTATTCCTTGCCGTCCAGCACGAGACGATGATTGGCGACAACCTGTCCGATCCGGATATCAATGTATGGAAACACTTTATTCATATTAGAAATTAAATATTTGCCTTCTTTCGTTACTTCAAAAACTTCATCCCCTTCTGCATTGGCAGGCATCCCAATAGCAGTATCTTCATAAAGTAACTTGGTTTGTTGAATTTGATTTGATGATGTTTGATGATAAAACTCCTCTACTTCTGATAGATGGATAGAGTGAGTATAACGAACCGAAAATGAATGATCTTCGGAAAGGCTGAAAAGGACAGAGTCCCCTGATGTACTTCTTGGTTCTATTACCAAAAAAATGTGTAAAGGTATAAAAAGGATAACTAAAAGACATAGAATAAGGAGAAACGCTCCTGTGAATATAAATTTCTTCATGTAGAATTCCCCACCATTCCATTTTCACATCCGTTGTGCATCCGTGAAATGGGTTTCTACCAAAACAAAAGAATAGACCGTGTTAAGCGGCCTATCCCTTCGTCCATCTTTTGGTGTGAACCTATTCCATTGAAATTCCTTTTTCATCAAAGTATTTCTTAGCACCTGGATGTAATTCAATGCCCATCCCTTTGAGTCCATCTTCCGCCTTGATCAACTTACCTTTGGCGTGGGTGATTTTATCCGTATTTTCAAAAATAGCCTTGGTTACATCGTAAATGACATCTTCAGAAATGTCAGCGTTCGTAACAAGCATGGCACGAACGGCAACAGTTGTCACTGCCTCATCTACCTTACTGTATGTTCCTGCAGGGATTTCATCCTCTGAGTAATAAGGGTACTTCTCGATTAACTCGCTGACCTTCCCTGACTCTACAGGTACGATCGTGATGTCTTCCGTTGCAGCCAAGCCTTCAACCGCTCCAGTCGGGGTACCAGACGTGATGAATGCGGCATCAATTGTACCATCCTGGATACCCGTAGTTGAATCATCAAATGACAAGTTACGAGCCTCCAGATCTTCCAGTTTAATTCCATGAACCTCAAGAATCTGAGTGGCGTTCAATAATGTTCCTGAACCGGCTTCACCGACCGAAACAACTTTCCCTTTAAGATCTTCCACTGATTTGATACCTGAATCTTTCGTGGTGACAATTTGAATTGTTTCCGGATAGAGAGTCGCAATACCCCTTGCGTTTTCTACCTTGTTATCTTTGAACATTTCTGTTCCCTCAGAAGCATAAGACGCAATATCTGTTTGCGTAAAAGCAATTTCCGTTTTACCGTCTTTAACAGCGGCCATGTTTTCAGCAGATGCACCTGAAGTGGATGCCGAAGACTTGATTCCGGTTTCATCTTCAATAATCTTAGCGAATGTTCCGCCTAACGGGTAATATGTACCCCCTGTTCCACCTGTAGCAATTCCAATGAAGTCAACCTCTTTGTTACCTTCACCATCAGATGATGATCCTCCACCTGATCCGCCGCCGCATGCAGCAAGAATGACAGATAGAACTAGAAGTAGTGCAGTGCTTAGGAATAAACTGCGTTTTTTCATATTCTAATTCCCCCTATTAAATTTTATACGTTAACGAAATAATTGTAACACAAACTGTAACAATCTTGTCAATTCTAATACATAAACTTTTAACTTTTTTCATAAAAAACCTCTTTCTTCATTCCTCTTATTACACAATGTCACGAATAATGCTTCATTATTCTATACAACCAACGTACGCATGCATAGGGAATGTATAAAGCGTTTACAATCATTCTATTTTCATTTCATACACGACGCATATTTGTCCACATAAAAAGGACTGAAGTTAAATGTCCATCCTTCAGTCCCCACTGTTATATAATAGTTTCTTTTTTACCGATTAATTCTTCATTCTCAAATTTAAGCTTATCTTCTTCAGAAATGTTTTCTTCCCGGTCCCTCAGGCTGTGTGCAATCCTTGATGAAGCATTGGCTGCGATGCTTGCAACGATATCATCCAAAAAGGTATGTACCCCTTCCCCGTTTTTTGTGTCCAATTCACGGATGATCCCGATCTTATTTTTGTCAAGATGACCAAAGGTGGTTACGGCTATACTTCCATATCCAAGGGCAGCCCCCAGTGCAATGGTCTCATCGACTCCGAACAGACCTTCATCCGTTTCTACGATCGATTGAAGGGGCTCTGAAAGCTGCTTCTGTTCAGCAAGCTGATCCAATTCGACTCCCACAAGAATCGCATGCTGAATCTCCCTTTTTAACAGCACTTTCTTCACGCTATCAATACAATCTTCCATAAGAAGCTCATGATTATATGCGTACTGCATTTCATAAACGATTTCGGCAATATCCTCTATGGATACACCCCGATCTTCCAGCCTTTGTAATGCAGCCTTGGTAACATCTCTTGAGTGAACAGGTTTATTCATACTCATTCCCCTTTCTGGGCGTTCCCTTTCTGTTGAAAATTATAACACTTTTTCGAATTTTCGTATTGTAATCCGCTTTCGGGAAATAAATAAGGGATTATGATACAATCTTTCTGTAAACGTTAACACAGATCTTAGGAGGCTATTGTCATGACAACTGCAAGAGGAACCGTAACCGAAGTAAACCTCTTTAGTAAAGAACTGAACGAAGAGATGAAAATGCTCGTTTATTTACCGGCAACGTACTCTCCCCTTTATAAATATTCCCTGCTCATTGCGCAGGATGGAAAAGATTACTTCCAGCTTGGAAGGATCCCCCGACTCGCGGATGAACTCCTTTCGAAAAGGGAAATTGAAAATATGATCATTGTAGGGGTCCCGTACAAGGACGTAGATGATAGAAGAAGGAAGTACCATCCCCATGGTGAGGAAAATAGTGCCTATATCCGATTTTTGGCACATGAATTAGTCCCATATTTAGATGAGCATTACCCTACTTATCATATGGGAATGGGACGCGCTCTCATTGGAGATTCATTAGGTGCAACAGTGTCGCTTTTGACTGCATTAAAATATCCGAACACATTTGGCAAAGTACTCCTTCAATCTCCATTCGTCAATGAGAAAGTGTTGGATGCTGTGGATGACTTTACTCAGCCTCACCTGTTAAGCATCTACCATATTATTGGTAAGCAGGAAACTGAAGTAAAAACGACGGACGGAAAGGTTAAGGACTTTTTAAAACCAAACCGACAGCTCCACGAAACATTCGAACAAAAAGGATTTTCTTCCTTCTATGATGAATTCGACGGTGACCACACATGGAAGCATTGGCAACCCGATTTAAAGCGTGCATTAAAAATGATGTTCAGTTGACGTAAGCGACAAGGGCATCCTTGTCGCTTACCAATGAAGTATAAGATCAGCCGGAATCACCCTATTCCTCTTTCGTTCGCCCTATATTAAATTTTTGAAAAATTTGCTATACTATACATATAACAATGATAGTTAAATAGAGGAGGATTGAAGAAAATGAATTATGGTATAGTCATTTTCCCATCGAAAAAGCTACAAGATATCGCGAACTCTTACAGGAAGCGCTATGATCCTCATTATGCATTGGTCCCGCCACATTTGACATTAAAGAACGTCTTTAGTGCAGATGATGATCAAATTAAAGAGATCGCAGGGAAACTTTCTGCAATTTCAAAAAAATACGACCCCTTCAATTTAAAAGTGTACAAAGTAAGTTCCTTTCAACCTGTAAATAACGTTATTTATTTCAAAGTTGAGTCCAAGCCTGAACTGCAAGGGCTGCACGATGACATGCATAATCAAAACTTCATGGGTGACGAACCTGAATTCGCTTTCGTTCCTCACATTACAGTCGCCCAGAAGCTCTCTAATGATGAGCATTCAGATATCTTCGGTTCACTCAGCATGCTCGGTATCGATCATGAAGAGACAATCGACCGTTTTCACTTACTTTATCAGTTAGAGAATGGATCCTGGACCGTGTACGAAACATTCCGATTGGGAAAGGGAGAATAAACGGTGAAAGTCGTAGTTGCCAAGACAGAGGATCAGATCCAAGAAGTATTCAACATTCGAAAGACTGTTTTTGTAGAAGAACAAAAGGTTCCCCTTGAAGAAGAGATCGATGAATATGAAAACGACTCCACTCATTTCGTTCTTTATGACCAAAGTCATTCGGTTGGGGCAGGGCGTTTTCGTATTCTTGATGGAGTAGGAAAAGTAGAAAGGATCTGCGTCCTTCCAGCCATCAGGGGGAAAGGGGCAGGGCGTGAACTGATGCTGGCCATTGAAGAATATGCAAAGCAGCAGCCCTTATCCCAATTGAAGCTAAATGCTCAAACCTATGCGATCCCTTTTTATGAAGGGTTAGGCTATGAAGTTATATCCGATGAATTCCTGGATGCAGGCATTCCACATAAAACAATGAAAAAGACCATCCAATAAAGAACAGTGTATCTAGTTTCAGGACTAGATACACTGTTCTTTTTCCTTTGTTCCTTCGTATATTCAGCTCAGTTCTCGTCGATAATGGTGAAATGTATGGAAAGGGGGAACCTCATGGAAATCAAGTCCATTGCCATCGAATTAATCGTTGGATATTTCGCATTGCTCATTCTGACAAAAATCCTTGGCAAAACACAAATCACACAAATATCAGCCTTTGATTTCATTTCCGCTTTAATTCTTGGTGAGCTCGTGGGTAACTCCCTTTATGACGGGAAAACAACGGTTTATCCTATTCTCGCTGCCATTTCAATTTGGGGTAGTTTGATTTTCATTACTGAATACTTCACTCAAAAATCAAGACGGTTTCGACATATACTGGAGGGAACTCCATCATTAATCATAAATAAAGGACAAATAAACTTTAAAGAACTCAAGAAGAATCATTTGGACTTGAATCAGCTGCAGCATTTACTTCGGGCAAAGGATGTATTTTCTGTAAGAGAATGTGAATATGCCCTCTTGGAATCAGACGGCACGTTGAGCGTCATTCGGAAGCCACTTTATGATATGGTACAACGTCAGGATCTTCAATTACCAATCAAGGCCGCCACCCTCCCTCTTTCATTGATCGTCGATGGGGAAATCGTCTATGATAATTTACTCCTTGCCGGACAAGAAGACACGTGGTTGATAAACGAAATTAAAAAACAAGGCTTTCTCTCCTCAAAGGACGTGCTATACGCCGAATGGGAAGATGGGAAAACCTTGTTGGTTCAAGGATATTAAAGAGGCTTTACAATGAGCTCATTGCCTTCAATCAAAAATGATAGGAGCTTCTTCCTTTCCAGACTTGTGAGATATGCTGTAACCGATGTTCTATATAGCAGCCACTGCCCCACATTCGATACAGTGATCATATGTAAATCTAAATATTCTCTCATGATGTGGTCGATGGTCTGTCCGTTTGGACTATCAATTACCATTGCTAATAGAGAGTTCATTCTGTCGTTGTGAAGTTCTATATTTTCCTTCACTGTATAAGAAATGTCTTCTTCGAAGTGTCCATGACCAGGGATTGCTCCTTTGCAGGAAATGTGAAGGAGCTTTTCTAATGATCTCAAGGTTTGATCCGCATCCACAATAAAGGGTATCACATGCTTTTTTAACATAGCACTTCCAAAATAACTGTCTGCTGCATAAAGGATATCATCTATCAGGAGGCCTGCCTGACTATATGAATGCCCCGGTAAATCAATGACTTCAAAGGTGAACGGACCAATTTTGTTTTCTCCAGTCACAA
The DNA here is from genome assembly GCF_904424705.1 of Rossellomorea arthrocnemi. Lineage (GTDB taxonomy): Bacteria > Bacillota > Bacilli > Bacillales > Bacillaceae_B > Rossellomorea > Rossellomorea arthrocnemi. Next base: position 100,840 of record NZ_CAJGBF010000009.1, read on the forward strand.
TCTCCCCGTCTATCTCCACTGCCTGTCCTTCCAGAAATTTATTCCGGAGTTCTTTTATAGGAACAGCCCCGTTAAACAAATAAATGGGTTCCAAGATGGGACTCTCCATAATGGATTTTTCCAATTTAGGGGCAAACATTTCAATCCCCCATTTTTTCTTTAAATAATGGGCACCTCCAAAATGATCGGCGTGGGCATGGGTGATTATACAATAATCAAGGGGCATCTTTTCACTCTCAAGCTTCCTGATTACCTTCTTCATGGCCGAGTCATCCAATCCGCTGTCGATCAGAAGCCCCTTTCCCCTCTTTACACAATACCCAATCGTAACAGCTCCCGTAAACGCAAAGCAATGTTCAGTGAATTGCTGAAGTTCCAAGTCAATACCTCCAATGAATCGATTCACTATACATATTCGTTAAAGTGTTTTCCTTTTCCTGTTAGTTGTGCTAATAATGTGGTTGGAATGGATGATTTACTCTGAGAATGATAGGGAGTTGTCCTTTGATTGAATCGGACTTCATCAGTTGTTTCTGTTTCTTGGAAATGGGTGTTATTTTTAAGTGGATTGATTGAATGTATGGGGAAAAAACTGAACGGATCCTTATTAACTTTTATTTCCCTTTCTTGATATTGTTTGTATTGATAGTGAGGAATTGGCGCAATATATCCCATGGTATTACCTCCTTGGTTTTACTTACCCAATTTTTGGTTTTGAAAAACGTGTAAACGCTACTCTTTTAGATCCCTTCAAAAAAGAAAGAAGAATTAACATAAAATACGTGGCTTACCGTTTTTTTATGTCCATTCTTCTTGATTTAGTGAAAATTCTTTTATTTCTTCCCCTTGTTTAACATATTGGAAATTGTACCAAAGTCCAGTTGCTTACCGTCGTTCACAATCGATTGGACAATTTTATCTTCCATTTCCTTGTTTACAGGTTTATTGGCAATTTTAGATACTCGTTTGATGACGCTTCTAACCGTTGCTTCATCTTTGAAATTCGCATTTTGTAATGAGTTCGCAAGCTCTAACACTTCGTTCATGTTTACGCCTGTCTTCTTCTCTAAATTCTTAAAAAAGTTATTATTCATTTCCATCACGCCTCCTTTTAACTATAAGCATCATATGTAAAAAAAACAGGAGCGTGAATTGAATTGAAAATTATTTAGGCATTTTCCCTTAGCCTCACTCTAAATAAAAGGCTCTTTTCGCAGAAGATTGAGGTTATGATTACAAATACACTATTACCACTACTCTGACATTGAGTGAGTACGGTAGGGTGAGGGGAACTGCTCCGCTTTCCACGGACGTTCGGCCGAGCTTCCTCAGCTTTTTGCTTCCGGGGTCTCGGCACGCCAGTTTTTCCGTATGAATCTACGCGGTTCCCCTCACCCTCTAAAGGATCATTTTGTGTCAGAGCTAAACAGTCCATTTTCACCAGAAAAGAAAAAGAATATTCGTACTATTAGGCAATAATGCATTCCTTACATTTTTGTTGTAGTGAAAAACGTCGCTTGGACAGTTTGATTTTCGCTCCAGGTGCTCGCCTCCTGGCGGGAAGCGATCACCTGGAGCGAAAATCAACCACTATACCCTTCTTCAAAAGCAACAATGTTTATGAAAACAACCAAACAAAAAGACAAAATCCCTCCAATGAGGATTCTGCCTTTTGTACCCCTTTCTAACAGAAGCTGGCTCCAACGATAATTAATAGAATGAAAAGCACAACGATTAATACAAACGTCGAACCATATCCGCCGCCATAACCGCCGCCGCCATATCCACAGCCACCGTAACCATATCCATACATTTACTGTCACCTCTCTTTTACCTTTAGTCTCTTATAACATATGTATAAAGAGAGGTTTACGTATGGGCTCTTGGATAATTTATTGTGTGTTTGTCCAATCGAACAGGTCAAAGGTCAAGTTGCCTTCTGCATCTAATTGGGCAAGAAAGATGGATTCCACTTTCAGTTTTCTCTTCGCCAGCTCACTTACTAACCATGTTAAGGGAAAACCAATTTCCGACAGGGCTTTTTGATCAATCTTACCGTCTGTAATCACGGCTTGTGGAGGGGTGGACTTTTGCGATAAAGCAAATACATCTTCTCGAACAAGCAGCTGCTTTTCTTTTTTCAAAAGAACACTTAAATCCCCGTTGGTATCAAGTGATGCAAATTCTACATCCGCTGCACGGAAAACATCCTTTTTCCGCAGTTGCTCGAGCAACTCATCGACAGAATATTTTTCTTTTTTCAACGCTCTTTCATCGATATTTCCATCCTTAATGAATACTGTGGGTTTTCCTTCAGCAAATCTTCTAAAGCGAATACTCTTTAATGATAGGAAAGAAAACAACAGGGGGAACGCAAACCATAATAGAATACTCATAAGGCCTTCACTTAATGGCAGGCCCAGATCCATTGATAGAGTTCCAGCAATGCTCCCCACGGTGATCCCTGTGATGTATTCGAAAAAAGATAATTTTGAAAGCTGTTTTTTCCCTAATAACTTGGTGATGGCAAACAGGGAAAGCAGGATAAATAAACTTCTCACCGCCACCTGTAAGTATTCAGGCATCTATATTCACTCCTATCATCCCTTTGGTTTAAACAGGAGCGCCCCAATGAAACCAAAGATGATGGCCGAAGAGATCCCAGAGCTTGTGACTTCGAACATACCGGTGAGGACCCCAACTACTCCATGTTCCCCGGCTTCCTGCATAGCCCCGTTTACAAGGGCGTTCCCAAAGCTCGTAATGGGAATGGTTGCTCCCGCCCCGGCAAAATCGATGAGAGGCTCGTATAGACCGAATCCTGAAAGGATTGCTCCTGAGACCACCAGCAGACTTAAAGTGTGGGCTGGGGTTAATTTCGCCACATCAAACAATAATTGACCGATTACACAAATGATACCGCCTATCGTAAATGCCCAAAAAAACATCGCTAACACTTGGTTTCCTCCTTTAAAGCCCTACAAATACTCAATCGACACTGCATGAGCAATACAAGGAATCGATTCGCCTTGTTGAAATGTAAGGGGTGATAACAGTGCACCTGTCGCTATGACTAAAATACGTTTATACGTTCCTTTTTTCATTTCATTCAATAAATGACCATAAAGCACGGTTGCTGAACACCCTGGTCCACTTGCCCCGGACTGGACCGGCTGATCTTCACCGTAAATCAACATTCCGCAATCTTTAAATTGTTGATCCGATAGTGGATAGCCTTTTTGCTTCAGCATTTCAAGGGCCGTCTGTCTTCCGATTTTGGCAAGGTCTCCGGTTATAATGAGATCATAATATGAAGAATCTCTCCCCAGATCCTGAAAGTGGCCAGTGATCGTATCGACAGCCGCCGGGGCCATAGCGCCGCCCATATTAAATGGATCCTTCAACCCCATATCCATTACCTTTCCGATGGTGGCAGAGGTCACTCTGGGAGCCGGTATAGTAACGGATGCCCCTTCACCAATCACGGCATAGCCGGCACCAGTGACGGTCCACTGCGCAGTTGGAGGTTTTTGGCCGCCGTATTCAGTAGGGTAGCGGAACTGCTTCTCGGTAGCGGAATTGTGACTGGAGGCTCCTGTAACTACATGATGGGCCCCATGGTAGTTGACTAAAAAAGCCGAGAGGGCGAGACCCTCCATTGATGTAGAACACGCGCCGAACAATCCGAAATACGGAATTCCGTTGGTTCTTGCCGCAAAGCTTGAAGGGGTAATTTGATTGATCAGGTCCCCGGTTAAGAAAAATTGAATATCATCCTTTTGCAGAGATTGTTTTTCCAGTGCAATTTGAACGGCATCCTCAATGAGAGTGCGATTAGCTTTTTCGTATGTGTCCTGCCCCATCCATACATCATCGTAAAACTGATCGAAGTCAGCGGTGAGGTTTCCTTTTTTCTCAAAAGGTCCACCTACAACCCCGGTTGAGAGGATGGCCGGGTTTGTAGGAAACACCCATGATCTTGAACCCTGTAGCATTAGACTACCCCCAACTGGATTAAAATGGTCTTGATTAAGGCAACAACAAAGGCTGAGAATACCCCGAAGACAATAACAGAGCCTGCCAGTTTGAAAATATTTCCTCCAACCCCAAGGACGAGGCCTTCTGTTCTGTGCTCAATGGCCGCAGAAATCACAGCGTTCCCGAAGCCTGTAACGGGGACGGCACTTCCAGCCCCGCCAAATTGGCCAATGTGGTCGTACACCCCGAAGCCAGTCAGGAGCATGGCGAGAAAGACCATTGTCGCAACCGTCGGATTCCCTGCTGTCTGCTCTGTGAAGTTGAAATAGTAAATGTACATGTACGTAACCGCTTGTCCGATTAAACAGATGAAACCGCCGACAAAGAATGCTTTAATGACATTTTTAAGTAAGGGCCGCTTCGTTTCGTATTGTTTTTCTAACTGTTCGTACTTCTTCTGTTCTGGTGTTTTCGGTGTTTTCCCCACAAACCATTCCTCCTACGTTTTTTCCTTTTGAAGCTTCACGATATCCTGAAACTTGTTTTCAGCATCCTTCTTAGAGATTGAACCTTTTTTCAGCTTTTCTTTTAGGCGGATGGTCTCGAGAAAGATTTTATAATCACTGGATAATATAAAATCTTCTTTGGGATATTTATCCTCTAAATAGCCATCCATTTTTTTTTCGATACTTTTCATTTTGAATCTATGCATATGTTTCACTTTGTAAACAACGAGCGTTTCTTCCTTCCCCTGGATGACAGCGACGTCGTAGAGCTCCTCCATCTTGGAAATTTCCCTCTTGATGGCATGACCGTAGCTGTCCGTCTCAGGATTGTCCACTAATTCGATGGGTGGCGGATTGGTTTTCTTCATAAGAGCAATCTTGCTGTCATTTCCATCTTCCTTATTTGCGCAACCGATCAACACAAATACTGCAAGCGGAATGATGATCCGATTTTTGTTCATTCTATATCCCTCTTTTATTTGTACTCATCCTTTATTTTTTTCATAAAGTCATTTTTTATGAAAAAAAGACTGCCCAATTTGAGCAGCCTTAGCTTTTTTTCACTTTCGATCCACAACCGCATCCTTTTTTCTTGGTGGATGAGTTTCCCTGATTCTTTGTATTTATAGAGGTTTTCTTCACTTTTTATATCCTCCTTTACCCTGTTTCCCTTTTTAGTATATGTGAAGAAACCTTAGCTTGTTTCCACTAATTACCTATGTCATCAGGCAGTATTCCAACTTTGGACGGCCGCTTCTAAAATGGCGGCTATTCCAGCAACCGCCAATAATGTAATAAGGGGATTGAAATACAATGGGAAAAAGAAATATCCTCCATAAAGGAAACAAGAAACCCATATACCCGTGCACCAATAACAGGATAATAATTCTCCGATAAAACCCACTAACCCGCCTTTTTTAGGGGAGAGATAGATGGCTTCCTCACCATCCTCTTCCACCACTATGGATTCATCAAAAAATGGAGCTCTTAAAAATTCGGTGATCTTGTCAAAGACAATGAGGTGGGTTAATCGAAAAATGGCTAACCCAAGGGCAATCAGTTCGACAAAAGTAAGTGGCAATGGAAAGACTCCCTTCATTTAGCAAATTATACAAGCCCAAATTTTCAAAAGAGGGCAGATGTCCGTTACCTAATTGCCTACATGGCAATATGTTAGTAATGTAAATGAAATTCAATTTAAGGAGGAACTTCTATATGGGTTGCGGAAGAGATAAAGACAAAAGTTCAAAAGATCGTGGTTGCGTATGTCAAGCCGTTCGTGCTATTAAAGATATTCAAGACGAAGCAAATCAAGAGTGTAACGATTGTAAAAATGATTGTTTCCTTGAGCCACTAGGTTCAATGGTAAGTCCCAGCAATCGGTTGAATACTCGTATCTTTAAGTTATATCTTAAAAACGGTGAGACCTTTAAAGCGCATATCAAAGGATGTCCTTGGAAATCACCATTTTTCCGAGTGAAGGAAGTATTCGATAACTGCTGTGCGACTCTTCAAGTGTTAAAGCCTGACTATGCTGAAGGTACTGGTTCTGGGTCAAGGTCCAGGTCTGGCTCTGGGTCTGATATGGAGACTATGGGTAATAACACTGAATGGGTATTTACAGGAGAGTGTATCACAGTTGATCTGGATTGCTTCTGTGCGATTCAATGTATCAAGGACGTACACGTATTCTTGGAATGCGAAGACTAATCCTCTAGTTTCAGATGAAATAAGCCAGCCGGGTATCCCGCCTGGCTCTTTTTTTATTGAAGGCCAATCATCTTGATGGATTGCAATTCATTTTTCTTCATTTTCACTTCTTCCCCTTGAAAGCTTTTAACAATTATTTCATCCTCTTCTTCCACCAGTATGACACCTTTCACAGTCATTTCCCCATTTGAAAACTCACACGGAAAGGGTACTTTACCGGAGATACTTGCAGAAATGTACTCTAATTTCTCATTTATTGACAAATCCCTGAATGGCTTTAATCTTCTAAAAGCAGTAGCAGCCGTTTTCCGTTCAGGAAGCTGAGGAATCGATTTGGTCGCTGAATTTTCATTTTGGTCCTCATGGAGCACAATAGACTTCTCATCAAGAAATTTATTTTCCTGGATCTCTTGCTTTTCAAGTGATTCAGCGGCAGATAGGTTTATATTGTGCTTACTTTCTGTTAGGGGTTGAGATTGGGGGGGCGATTTCTTTTTAGTTGAGCGGTAAGTAACTTGCATATTGCCTTTAACCTCTTCTAATGTCGGCTGGTTAATATATAGCATAGGTTCTCTCCCTGCATTTTTCTCTTTTCTCACAAAGGCACCTCCTAATAGTTCTCCACTTTTATATGTATGCAAAAAGTGCCCATGGGTTTCTTTTTTATGAAAACTTTACAAAATGAAAAGAAAAAAGAAATGGCAGTGGGAATGATTCCCCACTGCCGTTTCTTTCTTTATCCCAGTACGTGATAACCTGAATCCACATGAAGATTTTCCCCTGTGATTCCTCTTGAATAATCACTGAAAAGGAACACTGCCGTATCTCCCACTTCTTCCTGTGTCGTATTGCGACGCAGCGGAGCACGCTCTTCGATTTCTTTTAGAATGCTGTTAAAGTCACCTACACCTTTTGCTGAGAGGGTGCGAATCGGTCCTGCAGAAATGGCATTAACCCGGATGCCATGCTTCCCAAGGTCGCTCGCAAGATATTTCACACTTGCTTCAAGAGATGCTTTCGCTACACCCATGACATTATAATTTTGCATGACTCTCTCTCCACCGAGGTAGGTCATGCTAACGATGCTTCCACCTTCTGTCATAAGATCCTTAGCCACTTTAGCAACTGCCGTCAAGGAGTAAGAGCTAATATTGTGTGCAAGAAGAAAACCGTCTCTTGTCGTATTCATATAATCTCCTGCAAGTTCTTCCTTGTTGGCAAATGCGATACAGTGAGCCAGTCCGTGAATGACACCCACTTCCTCTTTGATCGTTGCAAAGCATTTTTCAATATCTTCATCACTTGTTACATCACAAGGCAGAACGAGTGAATCTTCTCCGCCTTCGAGTGTTCCGGCAAGATCACTGACACCTTTTTCAAAACGTTCTCCTGCATATGTAAATATCAAGCGAGCACCGGATTGATGCAATGAACGGGCGATTCCCCAAGCGATACTTCGCTTGTTTGCCACTCCCATCACGACATATGTTTTACCTTTTAATGAAAGAGTCATTATAGTCCTCCTAATTAATACATGTTATTAGTACCTACTACTAATTCTACCCCAATCTCCTGTAAAAGAAAAGCTGTTTTAGTAAACTTTGTTGCTTTTGAAAATGCGAGTGCCGGGTTGATTTCCACTTCCACGCCAGGCCCACGCTTTTACCCGGAGCCGTGAGTCTTAACCCCATTGACGTTCATAAGCTAAATGGGCCAATCAGAATAAATAATCCAACAGTATAGAAAATAGCTCTTATAAAATAAAGTGGCAGTGTTCAATTACAATGTGCAGGTGAACTCGTAACTAAGAAGAGCAAAATAGTGAACGCACCTATACCTATCCTATCCTATCCTATCCTCTTTTTTACATCTTCTATTTGAAGTAAATGCCTTTGTTCATGCTTTCCGAGCAGCTCAAACACCTGCCAGATCGGCATTTCTCCGAAGCGATGATGGTGCATGGATCGATCATTCAGATCCTCTTTCGTATATTGATCAAGTAAGTGTAATGTTAAGGTACGTGACTTGTCCAGAGCATTCATCAAGTCTACCATGTTCATTGGATCCGACGAAGGTTCGATCGGTGCTTTTAATTTCGTGGATTCATCGTCAAATACAGATAAATCAACTGGAGTACTTCTTGTTGTAACGGACTTCAACTTTGCAGATTCGATAGCTAAAGTCAAAAAACGCGTTTCTGCTCCGGCCAGATGAAGAACAATTTGAGCAATGCTCCATTCTCCGGGTGAAGGCTTTTCATTCAGTTTTTCAAATGATAAATCCTCCAGACTCTCCTTTACCCTTTCTCGGATCTCCACTATTCTCGTTTCCCACATGTATATATCCTCCTTACTCTATATTTATTAGAAAATTGAGTTAATAATTCTTTATAAAAGGCTCTCTTCGTTTTATGATGACAAATACACTATTTGCACATGCTCTGACTTTGAGTGTGTGCTGCAGGGTGAGGGGAACTGCTCCGCTTTCCGTAGGAGTCTACGCAGTTCCCCTTACCCTTTAAAGGAGCATTTGGTGTCAGAGCTAATGGTGGACCATTTAGCTTATGACCTCGAGTGGCCTTGCCGGTGGAAAGCGAGCACCTTTCGTTCCAATCAACTAGCACTCACTAATTTATCAGTAACAAAGTTTGCGAAAAAAGCCTTATAAAAAACAAAGCTCCCCAAGAAAAGGTTCTCTTGGGAAGCAAGGTTCATGGTTAGCAGTATTCACAGAATTCGAGTTCCCGCTTGAGTTCATCCACATATTCTTTTGAACCTGTGACGATTAAACGGTCATTCATGTGTAGTTCTGTATCCCCATGGGGAACGATGGAATCCTTCCCTCTGAAGATCCGGACAAAGATGACATCTCCCGTAAACGGGAATTTACGAAGTGTCATTCCTTCAAACTGACTGTTCAGCATACGGATTTCATAAAGGGACGTTTCCTGATTTGTCAGGATGTTCATAACGGATGGTGACTCAATGAGTGCCCTTAATAACGCTTTGGTTGACAAGAATACGGAGTATACTTCGATATCCTGTTCACGCAGGCTTTCATGCAGATCCGGGCTTTCCACCCTTACAATCACGCGACCTACTCCATACTCCCTTGCCGTGACGGCGAGGGTGGCATTCACTTCTTCATCCCCAGTGGAGATTACGATGATATCCGATTCAAAGATATTCTTTTCCTCCAGCGTATCAAGTTCATAATTCTCGATCTCATTGATCGTAAACAGTGAATCAGCAATACTCCGATCAGATTTATCCTGCTTAGTATGATACAGCACCGGTTCATACAAGGAAGATTGAAGTTCTCTAGAAACCGGCATTGTTAACTGATTGGCCCCCAAGAACGTAATCTTCAACTTTTTTTCTTTCGCACTTTCCCTCGGGAAAAGCTTTTTAAAGAGGATTGGTGTAATGATACATGTGATGACGGCAACTAAAATGAGGGTACCGCTCATTTGAGCTGTAATAATCTCGATTCTTTCTGCAATTTTTGCAGCAGCAATCACCAATGATAATGTTGATGTAAGTAAAAATGCTGAGGCAATCGTTGTTTTCGTATCATACCAGTATCTCAATAAGTAAACCGGAATGATTTTTGATATCAGGAATGCCAAAACCAATAATGGGATGAGTAAGAGCATTTTCTTATCGCTCAGTAGAGACCCAAGATCGAGCTCCACTCCGATCATTACGAAGAAGATCGGGATTAAAAATCCATATCCAAATGAATCAAGCTTATGGACCATTTCCTGATTTGGAGCAAGCAAGGAAACAAGCACACCTGCAAGGAATGCTCCGAGGATATTTTCCGCTCCCACCGTCTCAGATACCGCCACAAGTAAGATGATCAATGTAAAGACAGCACGCGTACCAATTTGAACCGTCCCTGTGGATAAGCTTTTGATGAATGGATTGTTCTTCAATCTTTTTGCAACGAAGTACAATAGCACTCCAACCCCAAACAGGATTAGAAGGAGCCACATATTCCCGTGACCTTCTCCGTAAAGAGAAACGAACACAGCAAGTAAAATCATAGTCACAAGGTCTGCAATGACCGCTACGAGCAATATGATCTGCCCGATGGCACTTTTCATGATATGGGCTTCTTTAAGTGTCGGTACGACGACTCCCAGTGATATCGTCGAAATGATCAATGTCATCAAGAACGCATTATCGATGAGTCCAAATAGGACAAATAGATAAGACAACCCCAGAGATACAAAGAAAATACCGATGAAAATGATGATCGCCAATTTCAATCGATTTGGTTCCTCTTTACCATTCGGCAACATCTCTTTTTTCCTTTTACCGCCTGAAAAAGCCGTGAAATCAATTTCGAGACCACTTAAGAACATGAGGAATATAAACCCCAGGGTAGATAAAGTCTCAAGCCACATGTCCTGATGAACAAAATTAAATCCGCTCTTACCAATAACTAATCCCATGATGATTTCCGCGATTACAACCGGGATAAAATTCAACTTAAATTTATGTAGCAAAATGGGAGTTAAAAAAGCTACTAGAATAACGATGACAAGCGATGCAACAGATGCATGTTGTTCCATTCATTCCTCCCCCTCTTCTCTCTATATTAGGTAATTCATAAACATAGTCGCTAAACCAAGATATATCAAGGTACTGATGACATCATTAATCGTGGTGATAAAAGGACCGGAAGCGACGGCCGGGTCTACTTTTAGCTTGTGCATAATGAGGGGCACTAATGTACCGGCTAGGGTTGCAACGAATAATGAAATCAACACGGAGACCCCGATAAGGATCCCTAAGAAGAGTTCACCCTTCCAAACATAGACAATAATACTGACAACAATTCCGCAGGTTGTGCCTGTAATAAGTCCTGTACCTGCTTCACGAATGACCAGGGACATCTTATTTTCCGTTTCAAGGTCGCCCGTCGCAATTCCCCTTATGGCAACGGCAAGTGCCTGTGTTCCGGTATTTCCAGCCATTCCGGCAATCAATGGAATAAATACAGCAAGGATCGCCAATTTATCCAATGTGGCCTCGAATCTACCGATGAGGCTTGCTGTGAACATTCCAAGAAATAACAGGGCAATCAGCCAAGGCAGACGTTTTTTCGCTGCATTTATGGGGCTTCTGTCAATGGAATCCAAATCGGCGATACCGGCAAGTTTGGAGTAGTCATCGGACGCTTCCTCTTCCATAACGTCCATGATGTCATCTACTGTAATGATTCCAAGGAGATGATGCTGAAAATCGACAACCGGGAGAGCAAGGAAGTCATAGTCCTTCATTTGTCGAGCAACTGCTTCTTGATCTTCACTTACACCAACAGCCATGACACGACCGCTCATAATTTCACCGATCATGACATCATCATGGCTAATGATCAAATCTCTAAGGGAAATAACCCCTACCAGCTTTTTATCATCGTCCACAACATAGATATAGTAAATCGTTTCTGCATTCGGTGCCTCATTTTTTAGTATGTACATGGCAGAACGCACCGTCTGATTTTTAGAAATGGCTACGAACTCAGTGGTCATGATACTACCGGCAGTATACTCTTCATAGTGCAATAACTCTTTGATCTCTTTAGCCGACTCATCATTCATGATTGTCAAATAACTGACAACCTGCTCTTTATCCAGCTCATTCAAAACATCCACTGCGTCATCTGCATACATATTAGAAAGCATTTCTGCAGCATATGTAGGATTCATCTCGGCTAAAATATCCTGATAATCCTCTTCGTCTATATCCAGACTTTCAAAAAGCTCCGCCATTTCCTCAGGTGAAAGATAATGGTACAGTCTGCTTCGTAAATCTTCATCTATTTTTGAGAAAAACTTTGCTTGGTCATAAGAGTGTAATTGAACAAATTCTGAACGGAATAAATCCAGATTTTCTTCTTGAAGGGCTCTAATGAGAAGGTCTTCATCATACATTTCCTTTTCCTGCTTTTCTCTATCTTTTTCTGGATCTTGAGTTACCTCAGACATTAATACACCCTCCTTTTTATCATGAATTGTATATAGTCGTAATAATACTAGCAAATCTCAAGACAATTGTCTCTTATGAAATCATAAACATGGATGTATCCCTTTGCTTTATTATGTAATAATAATGCCTGAAGAAGGAATAAACGAAGGATTTAAATACTGAATCATTAATATGTCATAAAATACGTGAAAAGAAAAGAAAAAGGCACACTACGAAAGAGGAATTCAGATGAAAATTGATATTATCGGTGATATTCATGGCTGCTTTAATGAATTAAAAGAGTTAACGTTAAAGATGGGGTATGAATGGAGTATGGGACTGCCTATTCATCCTGAAGGGAGGAAGCTGGGCTTAGTGGGAGACCTGACCGACCGTGGCCCTCATTCACTAAAGACGGTATCCACCGTCTTTGAACTTTTTCAAAAGGATTCCGTTTATTACGTCCCTGGTAATCATTGTAATAAGCTTTATCGCTATTTCTTAGGTAACAAAGTAAAAATCCTGCACGGGCTGGAGACAACCGTAGCCGAACTAAGTTCCCTTCCGCAAAAAGAAAGGAACAGATTTCGCGAAATGTTCGTTAAATTATATGAACAAGCTCCTCTATATCAGGAATTGGATGAAGGCAGGCTAATCATTGCTCATGCAGGCATTAAAGAGAATTTAATCGGAAAACAGACTAACCGGGTAAAGACCTTTGTCCTCTATGGAGACATATCAGGGGAAATAAATGAAGATGGCACCCCTGTCAGAAGAGACTGGGCCCGTGACTATAAAGGGGATGCCTGGATCGTATATGGTCACACACCGGTGAAGGAAGTCCGTATCGTGAATAAAACGGCTAACATCGACACGGGTGCAGTATTCGGCGGAAAGCTTTCTGCTATCAGATATCCCGAGATGGAAGTGGTGAGTGTAACTTCAGGGATGCCTCTTGTGAAAGAGAAGTTCCGGGTGATGGAATGACCTTCTTAATGTATGAATAGAAAAAGAGACCCTCTTCAGTCTTGCCGAAAAGGATCTCTTTTCCCATTATTTTCGAGCAGTGTCCTCATATCACAAGGTAAAGGAGCCTCCAGGCTCAGCCAATCCTTTTTAACCGGATGAAAAAAGGATAATTCCCCACAATGTAGAGCCTGTCTTCCTATCAGCTTTAAACTTCCGCCATATAAATCATCACCTGCTAGTGGATGCCCGATAAAAGATAGGTGAACCCGGATCTGATGGGTTCTGCCCGTTTCCAGCCTTAACTCGATGTAAGCAAACCCGGGAAACTGCTCCTCCACCCTATATTGAGTCAAGGCATACAGTCCATCGCTCCGCACTTCTCTTTCAATGATGCTGTCGGATTTTCGGCCAATCGGTTCTTCAATAATACCGCAGCCGTTGTCCAATACCCCTTCAGCAAAGGCTTTATACGTCCTCTTGATTTCCCTTTTCTTCTGCTGAAGGCTGAATAAATGATGAACATGCCGGTGTTTCGCCACGAGGACAAGACCGGATGTGTCTTTATCCAATCGGGTAACAATATGTACTGTAGACGAAACACCGCTTTTAGCAAAATACCCTAAAACGGCGTTAGCGAGACTACCCTTTGGCTCATCTTTCGTGGGTATGGATTTCATTCCCCATGGTTTGTCGATAACGAGAACATCTTCATCTTCATATACGATGGACAGAGCGGATTGCTCCGCGACTAACGTGTCACTCGGTTTTTCTTCGGGAAATCTTACTTCAAGGAAATCCCCTGAAGACAGGTGGTAACGAACATTTTCTTCATGCCCATTGATTGTGATCCTTCCTTCGTCAAACTTTACAGCAGTCAGTGTCCGCTTTGACAAATGCTGATCGATTAAAAATTCTCTCATCATCTTTCCTTCATAGCTTGACGGGATGATCCATGTAAGCTTATATCCCTTCATCTGACACTACACCTTTACTCATCCGCTACAAATGAATCATGCACCCGTTTCCAGAATGGGAAAGGGCGGAACCTGGCAAATCGAATCTTCTCATCTGCAACACGATATTGAATGCTTTTCACATCTTTATGAAGGAGTGAAAGATGATCGATCGTCACCAGAAAATCCGGTCCATTTACAGGTTTCAACATGCATGTATGATGTGCAGGTAAAATAAGAGGGGATCCAATGGTCCGAAACACCCGATTATTGATGGAAGCCATTTCAGCGAATTGAATGGCAGGCAAGGACGGGTGAATGATCGCCCCACCCAGCGCCTTATTATATGCCGTACTGCCTGAAGGAGTAGATAAACATAGTCCATCTCCTCTGAAGCGTTCAAAATGCTGCCCCCTGATTTCCACATCCATAACAAGGGTTCCTTCCACGCTTTTAACCGTTGATTCATTTAAAGCCAAGTAACGGGTTTCCTTTCCACCATGCTGATACCGGATAATGGTTTCCAATAATGGATACTCAATGATTTGATAAGGTGTCTTGGCAATGGCAATGACAAGCTTTTCAATCTCCTCAGGCACCCAATCGGCATAGAAACCGAGGTGACCAGTATGTACACCGACAAAAGCTGTCTTATCAAGCCTCGATCTGTAGCGATGAAATGCGTAAAGAAGCGTGCCATCCCCACCAACAGATATGACGATATCCGGTTGATCGTCATCATAGATCAGGTTGAAATCTTGTAGATATGTTCTCATCTTATGCATTAATGTATTGGATTTCGAATCACCTTTTGATGTAATCGCGAACTTCATTCGTTTACCCCCTTCAAGTCACTACTGTTTTAGTTGATCGTTAGAGCTATTCCCACGCTGATCCTTTTCCTTTTTGTTTGTGAAAATGACTTGGGCTTCCTGGATTTCTTCACGGATCAAACTCATTTCTTCATCGAGTCTGAATGCAGCCTCCGCAGCACTTTGCAGACGATAACGAATCTGTTCAGGAATCTGTCCACTGTATTTATAATTCAATGAGTGCTCAATTGTAGCCCAAAAATTCATCGAAAGAGTACGTATTTGAATTTCTACCAGAATGTTCTTTTCTCCGTGAATCGTTTGTACCGGATAATCGATGACAACATGATAGGAGCGGTATCCGCTTTGTTTCTTATGGGTCACATAATCACGTTCTTCTATGATCGTAAAATCCTTACGTCCACGAAGCTTATCCACTACCACATGAATATCCTCAACGAATTGGCACATCATCCTGAGTCCTGCGATATCCTGTAACTCTTTTCCTATATTTGATAACTTGATCCCTTTTTCATTTGCTTTATCAAGAATACTCGCGATAGGCTTTACTCTTCCTGTCACGAATTCAATGGGAGAATGGGTGTTATGAAGTTCATATTCTCCCCTCATTCCTTTAAGCTTAATCTTTAATTCATCAACCGCTTGCTTGTAGGGAGCTAAAAATTGTTCCCAGTGATTCATTCCCCTCACCTCTACACGCCTACTTTTCAAGAAATACGCTTTCTACCTTTTTAACCATTTCGTCACCGTAGTTCCCGTTTCCTTCTATATTATCTACTAGATATTCAAGCTCTTCTGTGAATTGGTCCAATTCCAATGAATGATCACCGCTTTTGGCAAGGACAGTTGCTTTTTCCTTCAGGGCTTTTTTCAGTTCCGGCCAGATTGACTCTTCCAGATATAAATATATGTATTCCTCTTCATTTTCTGCTAAGTAAACGAAAGCATAGCGATCAGAGTCTGCAATGATCTGACCGGCGGCAGATGTATCTTGTAAGAGATCCGCTTGGTCCGTATGTAAGTATAATGTACCGTTTTCATATGTTGTGTGTTGAAATTGAACAATTTTTCTCATGCTTTTCTTCATCCTTCCATTAAACAATCAGTATCATTTTAACACAACACAACCATTTCATCTAAATATTGAAGTTCCCTATTATTAAAGAGATAATAGAAGAAGTATGCAAGGAAAGGATGCTTGTCATGGCTCAGGAAATTGAAATTGAATTTAAGAATCTCGTAACAGAAGAGGAATTTACCCGATTAACCTCACATTTCCATATTAAAGAGGAGGATTTTACCTCTCAGGACAATCACTATTTTGATACACCGGATTATCAATTAAAAGAAAAACAATCTGCCCTCAGAATCCGGGAGAAAAAAGGAGTGTATACGTTAACGTTAAAAACCCCTTTGAACGAAGATCTCTTAGAGACGCATCAATCCATATCCAAGGAGCAAACAGATTCCCTATTACAAGGAGGTACATTTCCAAAAGGAGAAGTCGCAGATGTATTGGATTCTCTTTCTATCTCACACCTATCTCTTCATCACTTTGGGACACTATCGACAAGAAGGGCTGAAATCCCCTATAAGGATGGACTTCTTGTTTTCGACAAAAGTTCATATTTACAAAAAGAAGACTGTGAGCTTGAATATGAAGTGAAAGAACGGAAATCAGGTGAAGTGGCATTCCATGAGTTACTGGAGGAACACCACATTCCACAACGCAAAACAGAAAATAAAATCAAACGTTTTTACTTGGAAAAATTAAACCAAGAGAAATCGTGACCGATATATATATAGAATGAAAGGATCTTTTCTCAAAGATTGTTGTTTAAAACAGAGAATGATGCTCTGTTTTTGTAAGTATTCACCAGAACAGTTTAAATAAGAGGAGCTATACACATGAATGTTCAGCAGTTGAAAACGATGATGGAGCTCCAAGCACTGAACAGCTTGGGTTCAGTATCCACGATTCAAGATACAACTGGTCAAACGAATGACTTGTTTCAACAACTATTATCACATGCCATCCAAAAGAGCCAAAATAATCTAAATATGAATCAAACCCTGGGGGCCGTCAATGAAGGACTGATCTCAAATCCATCCTCATCGGGGACAACAAGCATTCGCCAGCTTTCCATGGTTAACAAGACAAACTGGAATACACCTCAGGAAATCGATGAGATCGTCACCCGGGCAGCGGATCACTATGGCCTGCCTAAAAAATTGATTCAAGCCGTTATTAAACAGGAGTCCAATTTTAATCCGGCTGCCGTCAGTCCTGCAGGTGCCACGGGGTTAATGCAGCTCATGCCCAGCACCGCAAAAGGTCTTGGAGTCAACAACATTTTCGATCCCGAAGAAAATGTATTTGCCGGCACAAAGTACTTGAAACAGATGCTCGATAAATACAATGGGGACATCCACCTTGCACTCGCCGCCTACAACGCAGGCCCTGGAAACGTTGATAAATACAATGGTATCCCACCTTTTAAAGAAACCACCACATATGTAAAAAAAGTGACGGATCGCTACTTTGCATAAAGGTCCCTCTTC
This sequence comes from Rossellomorea arthrocnemi, assembly GCF_904424705.1. GTDB lineage: Bacteria > Bacillota > Bacilli > Bacillales > Bacillaceae_B > Rossellomorea > Rossellomorea arthrocnemi. The sequence continues at coordinate 118,329 of NZ_CAJGBF010000009.1, forward strand.
ACTTTTAAGGCAGGCCTTACTTCAGGCCTGCCTTTTCTTTCCGGGACCACATACCTAATCCGATGGACCCCCATTAACTTATCAACCTTACCCCAACTATTTCATAAAAATGGAGCATAGAGCGATGAAAGGAGGCTACACTAAAATAGGAATAATCAGTCGATGTAAGGCGATTTGTTTGAGATATGGATAAATGCTTGCTAGAATAAACATACAATCTAAGTAAAAAGGAGTCATTCTTATGGTCGAGAAACCACAAATGCCTTATAATCTTATCGGCGAAAAGAAACTCTCCATGCTCGTTGAAGCTTTTTATAATAGAGTATCCATTCATCCTGAATTAGCACCGATTTTCCCGGATGATTTAACCGAGACAGCACGTAAACAGAAACAATTTTTAACTCAATATTTAGGTGGGCCGGCTCTTTACACAGAAGAGCATGGACACCCTATGCTGCGTGCCAGGCACCTTCCTTTCCCCATTACTGAGGAACGTGCCAAGGCTTGGTTAAGCTGCATGCATGAGGCTATGGATGAGGTCAATCTAGAGGGTCCAGTAAGGGATGACTTTTTTCACAGACTCGTATTAACTGCCCACCACATGGTAAATGCGACGACATCAAAGGGTTCTGCCATTGACTAGTACAAATAGCTGGCATCACCTTAAAGGGTGTGGGCGTGACAAGAAACCTCTGGAAATATATATGTTTGTTGACCCTCTTTGCCCGGAATGCTGGGCACTTGAACCAATCTTAAAGAAATTGCACATTGAGTACGGACAATACTTTCGGATCCGCTATATCTTAAGCGGACAGCTGGCCTCCTTAAACCTTGCGACTAAGCGGAAACAGGAGGATTTAGCTCAGCAGTGGGATAAAACAGCAAGTCGGTCTGGAATGTCGTGTGACGGAAGCCTGTGGATTGATAATCCGATTGATTCTCCATATCTGGCTTCTTTTGCCATTAAAGCAGCAGAACTTCAAGGAAAGCATTCGGGGATCCGCTTTTTACGTTTTTTACAGGAACGGTTATTCCTTCAGAAACAAGATATCTCCAACATCGAGGTCTTAAAGGAATGTGCTCTGGCCGCCAAGTTGGATCTGAATGAGTTCATGAACGATATTAACTCTTCTTCTGCATCCAAGGCGTTTCAGTGCGATGTTAAAATCACGTCAGAGATGGAAGTGGAAGAAATTCCGACCCTGGTCTTTTTCAATGAGAATATAGAAGATGAGGGATTAAAGATCACTGGTTTGTATTCTTATGAGGTGTATGTTCATATTATTCAAGAAATGCTTGCAACCAAGCCTGAGAAACAACCCTTACCTCCACTGGAAGTATTCATGAAATATTATCGGGTTGTGGCGTCGAAGGAAATCGCCGTTGTATACGATTTATCAATAGAAGATGTAGAAAAGCAAATGAAGAAATGGACACTTCAGCAAAAAGTAAAAAAGCTCCCTGCCAAGCATGGAACATTTTGGAAATATCTCAACCGTTGATTATATTAGAATAATTAAAACATCATAAAAACAGGAAAAACCGATGTTGTTTCCAACATCGGTTTTTCAATACGAACAAAGGGGATGGGAGAAATTTTTCACGGTCAAACAAAGGGGTATATGTTTGCTTGTGATCAACTTCACACTGATAATATATCACGTTTTCACTTGTATTGGCAAGTTGTTTGTATGGTATTTCACAATATTGTCAAAATCGATACATGTTCGCCTCCTCTACCTCATATACATGGTTATAAGACAACGTTCGGAGGGAATTGATATGCTTGCAAAAATGAAATATGGAATCTTTCTCCTGCTGATCCTGATCAGCTTCTTTATAAACATCCTCGGTCTCATGCACCTTGTGCCGGTTTATATCACATCACCCATCCTCTTTCTATCACTCCTCCTCTTCATTCACTCCCTTGGTAACCGTAACCGCTTCAGGGGCTTCAAATCAATGAAATGAGGGACGGACCTTTACTATCAAACGATCATCAACTGCCATAAACAACTAACACCCCGTCTGAAGGGAGTTGCCCTTCAGACGGGGTGTTTCTTTAAGAAGTGACGCTTACTACTGTAACTTTTCCAACAGTTCTTCCATTTCATTCAGCTTTTCCTCAAAGACTTTACAAGCATCTTCCACAGGCTTGGATGTCGTCACATCCACTCCTGCCTTCTTCAACACTTCAATCGGATAATCTGAACTTCCTGCTTTCAGGAAGTCGATGTAGCGTTCCACAGCCGGCTCGCCTTCTTCCAGGATCTGTTGACTTAGAGCCGTTGCAGCTGAAAACCCTGTGGCATATTGATAGACATAGTAATTGTAATAGAAGTGCGGAATTCGTGCCCACTCCAACCCGATTTCTTCATCAATTGAAATATCATCCCCGAAATATTTTTTATTCAGTTCATAATATTCTTTAGTTAAGAACTCAGAAGTCAGGGCTTCTCCTTCTTGTGCCTTCTTGTGAATATGATGCTCGAATTCAGCAAACATTGTTTGACGGAAAACGGTTCCTCTGAATCCCTCCAGATAATGATTCAATAGATACAATCGTTTCATCTCGTCATCGATTGTATTCAAAAGGTAATCATTCAATAAAGCTTCATTGCAAGTGGATGCCACTTCTGCCACAAAGATGGAGTAATGACCATACGTGTACGGTTGGGAACTACGAGTATAGTAGCTATGGACACTGTGTCCGAATTCATGGGCCAGCGTAAATAGATTGTTCACATTATCCTGCCAGTTCATGAGGATATAAGGGTTGGTGCCATATGCCCCAGATGAGTATGCTCCGCTTCTCTTTCCTTTATTTTCGACTACATCCACCCAGCGATTTTCAAAGCCCTCTTTCAACACATTGGCATACTCATCACCAAGGGGCTTTAAGCCATCCAGGATCATGTTCTGTGCTTCGTCATAGCTAATATCCATTTTGACTTCCTTTACAAGAGGCGTATACAAGTCATACATATGAACCTCATCCAAACCCAACACTTTCTTGCGAAGCTTCACATAACGCTGAAGCAAATGAAGGTTCTTATTGACCGTATCAACAAGGTTATCATATACTTCTTCGGGTATATTATTATTAGATAATGCTGCATGTCTTGCAGAATCATAATGCCTTACATTCGCGATGAAGTTATCTTTCTTCACTGCACCGCTTAAAGTCGAAGCAAATGTATTTTCGAATTTTCCGTACGTTTCATATACCTTCTTAAAGGCTTGTTCACGGATACGGCGATCACTGCTTTCCAGGAACCGGATAAATCGTCCGTGAGTAATATCCACTTCTTCGCCGCTTTCATCTTTAATGCTCGGAAACTCAAGATCCGCATTGTTCAGCATACCAAACGTATTACTTGCAGCACTGAACACTTCAGATGCCTGCGCCAGAAGCGCTTCCTCTTCAGCGGAAAGAACATGGGGACGCTCTAAATTAATTTCCTCTAAAGCATGCTTATACTTCTTCAGCTCTTCTTTCTCTTCAAGAAAACCTTGGAGCTTCTTTTCGTCTATGGAAAGGACTTCAGGAACCACATAAGCAAACTTGCTTCCTAATTGTGTATAAAGACTCTTGGCACGGTCATCGAGTCCCTGATAATATGAATTGGTCGTATCCTGGTCATAGCGCATATGAGAATATGTATAAACCTTCCCCATACGTTCCATGATTTCATCCTGGAAAGCAAATGCTTTATAAAGCTGAGTTGCACTTTCACCCAGTGTTCCTTTAAAATCATCGGCCTTCTTTGTTAACACTTTGATGTCTTTATATTCTTTTTCCCACTCTTCATCACTTGCGAAAATATCTTCCAATCTCCAAGTCAAAGCTTCCTCTACCTCTTTTCTACCAGGCAGACTTTTAGTAGCTGTATCTTTTGACATATACATCCTCCATTCTGAAATCTACAGAAAATTCCTTATAGTTACATTCTCTCTCATCTATGAATTTCCTGCAACAATACAATCTTAGTTACAGCTTTTTTAATATATGCTTCCATTTAGGAAAAAAATCATGCCTATGCTGTTCAAATGCAGAAAAATGATCTGGGCAGCTCCAGGGTTCAGTTAGCTGAAATTGTGTATTGCTTATCCTTTTAATCACGTTCACTTCTTCCAGTAGTCTTAAATACCCCCTAACAATTGTCTTTATACCTTCATCTTTTTTAAGTAACGGCAGGGAACGGAGCTCGATATACCCTTTAGTGAGTCTTCTACCTAATACTGTACACACTCTTCCCTCTGAAAAGAAGCGATCTTTTTTTAAACAGTCTTTCCATATATAGTATTGCCATTCCACCTCGTGATTTTTAATACGGATGCCATGGGGGGTAACCGGCATACCAATATACAGAGGCAGATACAAAAACGTATCCCCTTCCCCATACACTTCCCTTAAAAGCACATCTTTCCTCCCATTATTATAATGAAGTTTGTTGTAAATCCACTTCATTCTATGGTGGTACCATTTCGTAAAGGAATAGGGGTGATGAAAGGGGCCGTCTGGAATGAGTAAAGGGAGAGTGAATTGCTCGACAGGAATGGTAATGGGGCATGAACTCATAAATGCCGTAGTCGAAACCGGAAGGAGATGAGTGTATAGTTGAAAGCTGCTTCTTTCCGGAAGAAATTGAAGAAGGAAGTAGTCTAAGTGAGGCGAAAACCGGATAAATGCTTGTTGAAAGGAAGATAGATTCAGGAGTTCTTTATGCTTCAAAGGTTGAGTAAGAATCCAAAACGGGGTGATTCCCTGGCGAAGATACCCGCGGGTACGCTGTACTATTTCAGGAATCGGAATGACGGAACACTGAATTTCAATAGCAATCTCTCTGGAATCTGTTTTTACATATATATCGGCGATTTGCTTAAGCTCCTTTATATAATACTCAAGCCTGACACCTGCATAGAGAGGACTTATCCTGTCATATAAAAGCTGCTTGCTTAATAGATGTTTAGGGGACTCATGCATTGCCACCCTACAATTAGAATGGGAAACATGGGCAAAATGCGGGATGTTTTGGCTACCGATGCGAAGCTTTAATACAGAAGAGCATTGAGGGCAAAGAAACGACAAGCCTTTCCTTCTGAACCTTCTCAATTCCTCCCTGGAATAATGGATCGTGGTAAATACCTGACGATTTAGTAAAGCAGTTAACATAGAACACCTCCTCTTACCATTATTCGCCAAAGATCGAGGATTTCCTGCAAAAAAAAAGCCTTCAAGCTAAAAAATCACTTGAAGGCAAACCTTTATAAAAGAGGAGACATTAATCGGGAAGTGGATTCTAAGATCCTATATCCAAGATGTCTCTTTTGGAATTCTTCAAACTGTAATTCTTCCGATTCCTCTAAATCATGCAGATATTCCTTTACAATGGAGGCTGTACTCTCTGTTTTGTACAAAAATGCATTGACTTCAAAATTCAAATGGAAACTTCTCATATCCATATTCGATGTTCCAATCGAAGCCATTTCCTCATCGACTATCACAATTTTACTGTGCATGAATCCCTTTTGATACTCAAAAATACGGGCACCGGCTTCAAGAAGATCCGGAAAATATGACCGGGATGCATGGAATACAATTCGTTTATCCGGTTTATGAGGAACCAACAATCTTACATCGACACCACTTAAAGCCGCAATCTTGAGGGCTGAGAAAATGTCTTCATCTGGAACGAAATAAGGAGAAGCCACCCACACACTCTTTCTCGCCGAAGTGATCATTGAAAAGAAAATATTCTTTAATACGCTTAATTCGTTATCTGGTCCCCCAGCGATCATCTGAACTCCGCCATCGTTGGCATTTTCAAGTGGGTCAGGACTTAAATAACCAGGAGTCAGGAAGTCATCGTTCGTCATATAATACCAGTCTTGAAGAAAGATCAACTGCAAGGTACGCACTGCCTCTCCCCTGACAAATAGATGCGTGTCCCTCCAAAAGCCGAAATGCGGATTCCTGCCTAAATATTCATCACCGATATTCAATCCCCCCACAAAACCGACACTTCCATCGATGACAATGATCTTTCGATGATTTCGAAAATTGAACTTGTTATTCAAAACGGGAATTTTCACAGGTCCGAACGCCACCACTTCAATTCCTGCATCTTTTAGTTCAGTAATATATTTCTTTGATAATTGCCAGGCACCAACGGCATCATAAAGAAAGCGGATTTTTACTCCATGATTGGCTCGTTCAATGAGAATATCCTTAATTTGATTTCCTATATCATCATGACGCACTATATAATATTCCATGTGAATATGATGCTTGGCCGTCTTCAACCACTTTAAAATTTCACCAAAAGTCTCGGTACCATTGGTAAGCAATTTCGTTTCACTCGAAAAAGAAATGGCACTATTCCCAATTCTCTGTGCCAGCTGAAAATGTTTCTCCTGAAATAAACCAAACATATCAGCATTTATTTCCTTTGGGCCCGGCTCAAATTTATTATACGTTTCCTGATCCAATATGTACTTCTTCTTATACATCTTTTCTTTTCGATAATTTCGTCCAAATAATAAATAAAATATGAATCCCAAAAACGGAAAAGCCCCTAATACGACCAGCCATGTCAACGTTTGGGTAGGATGACGATTTTCAAAGAAAATAAGAAATCCAATAACAATGACCGAGAATGTAAAGACAATACTAAAATATTTCACCATCCCGGAAAGAAACTGATCAAAATAGAAAATATAACTTAACACGAGTACTGCGATAAATAAAAGGACCCTTACTGTATTTTTCATACGTTTAACACCTTCCACCGGCTTAATCAATGACTGGTCTTCGAGAGAATATCTCCCTTAGAACAAAAGAGTGAGGAAATATAAAAATACCGATTTCTAAATGAAACCGGTATTGATCCTTACGAAAAATGTTCACTCAATGTCTTGAAGATATTTTCATGGATGACCACTTTCCCATACTCTTCAAGACGATGAACGGTCATGCGTGACTCATCAGCGTATTCAAGCAGTATACTTAGCGTATTGTCGATATCTTCTTCTGAAAAGTGCTCTTCTGAAAATTTAACGTAAATATAATATCTATCTTCGAATGCAAGCAGCTTTGTCTCTAAATGTTCCAAAGGCATATCTTTCAAACGATGGGATAGAGAAATCGCATCTTCAAAATCATTGAATTTCAACGTGAAATCCAACACCACTTCCGCTTCCCCGTCTTGATCCTGTTTGATCTGGAAGTGCTGATCCAAAAGCTCCTCTATACGTTCATCGACAGGAAGTTCCTTTAGCTTATCCTCTGGAATAGGAAGCTCAAATCGTTGACCATCCTTTGAAACCTGAGCTCGTGTAACAAGTACCTCAAGCCCTTTATCTAACGCCTGAACTTGAATCCAAAGCGGTCCTTCAATTCCGAAATCTTCTTCCTGATGAACTTCATCCATCATTTCCCAGAAGAGTTCTTCGCTTCTTTCGCGATTATACCAGATTTCCTCGCGGTCAAAGCCGCGATCTTCTATATCCCCATAAGAAATATAGAACTTGACGGTATTTTCGTTTATGCGTTCGATTTCCAATTAACACCTCTCCCTTCTTGCATGATGTTGGTGAAGGGACTACACCCTCTGAGCATAAATGCTCTATTGCTGGTGAAGATAGAAGATACATGTAGGTTAGTTTGTACCTTGTACTTCTATTTTATGATATAACCGCAGAAAATGGAATTAAACTAACACCCATTTTTGTCTCACAAATCCCATTAGGTGTTTTTGACATTTTAGCGAATATTTGCAGAAAATTCAAGTGATAATACTTAATCTAATAATAAAAGGGGTTGACCCGAAAGGATACGCAACGTTCCTTAAAGGGTCAGCCCCTTTTACTTATATATTCCTAAGCATCAAAAATGCTCGAGAATGCATTGATTTTTTAGTTTACCATTCTCTGTGCTTCAAGAAGTTGGAATGTACGAACCTTTCTTGGAAGGAATCGTCTGATTTCATCCTCATTATACCCTACCTGCAGACGCTTTTCATCAAGAATGATTGGACGTCTTAGAAGACCCGGGTTTTTTTGAATCAGTTCGAACAACTCTTGCAGTGGTAAAGTTTCTAAGTCCACATTAAGCTTTTGGAATGTTTTAGAACGGGTCGAGATGATTTCATCTGTTCCATCCTCAGTCATACGAAGGATTTCTTTAATTTCATCAATGCTTAATGGCTCGGAAAATACGTTACGTTCTGTATATGGAATCTCATGCTCTTCTAACCAAGCTTTTGCCTTACGACAAGATGTACAACTAGGTGAAGTGAATAATGTAACCACGAATCATTCACACTCCCTTAAGGATTTTTTATAATATAGAGTATTTTATTTAAACATTTACTGTTATTTAAAATTAGTTTAAATAAGAAATCTCTATTATGTATTATACATGAATTACTGTCCCTTGAACATAGTTTTAACTAATTTGTCAAATTTCCTATACATAGGTTTAACATAGTTATAAAAACTGATTCTATTATGGGTATACCCGGTACAACTTGTGCCTAAACATGACATATTACATTTTCATTTAGAAAACCTTATTGCGAATAGACAATAAGGTTTTCTTAGCTTTAGGCAGGTTTCATCACCTTTGTGACTATTCATCGTAAAGCTTGTTTTTCCCCGGGGGGTGATTTGAGACTGCCCTGCCTTTAGAGTCTCACCTGACTAGCCTCCGGGGGACGAGAATCAAAACCGACTATTCGTTTCTAGAGATCTTTTAATACATCTCCATCACGTTCTTCATCTAACTTTAATACCTCTTCCACAGGTTGATAAGAGGCACCATAAAATTTTTGATCATTATAGGTATGAATCAACTCATACGTTTTTTTCATGGAATCGAAGATAAGGTCTTCCGATTCATGATGGGGAGCCCAATAAAGGATTTCCATTTCATTTATTTCGTTTGTGGCAAGTGAACGGCGGGCATATCCGATACTGACAGCATGTTCGAAACCTTCACGCTTATAAAACTTTAAACGCTTTTCAGTATCACTGTCATCATAGTCTACGGGCTCTACTTCCAGAATTATCGCCTTCTTCTTTTCCTTTAACTGATCAAGTAATTTATGACCCAGGCCTTGTCCCCGGGCATCCTTTGAGACAAAGAGATAATCGATGAAGATAAAGTCTTCAAGTTCGGCATACATAAGCACATGATGAGGGCCCTCATCTTTGTGATAGATGTCGCTTCTTTCTTTTAGCAGTGATTCAAGATGTTCTTTTGATTTCATTTCCTCTACAGGGAAATATTGATTTAATTTTTCATACCAGTGCATGGATCTACTCCTTCAAGTGAATTTTTAAATGACTTTGACTAACGGGATACCATTATGATTCTCAGAAAAAATAGGTTTATGTTAGATGTTAGTCTTATCCGTGGGATAATAATACGGAATCACAGGCTGAACTGCCCATGAAGGGGGTAGTGTGGTTGAAAGCGGTTAATCTTACCAATATATTTATCATAACAATATTTGAACACTTTTTCAAATGCAACGCTATGTTTCAGCAGGTGACTACCCTTGAATTAAAAAGACTGACCTGCATGGTTACAGGTCAGTCTCTTTTATTAAGGAGTGTAGTCTACGCCTTCAGTGTATGAATTACCCGCGTCCCATAGAAGGAATTCATTGATTCCTTGATCATTTAACGCTTTGATCTGCGCCTCCACTTCAGCTTTCCCATAAGCTTTATAATTCCCGCTGCCCAACCAGGAAGCGGTGAAATCCTGGAGCCATGGTCTGGATATCGGCTTATTTTTCAGTTCGGCTATTTTAGCTTTTTCCACCTTGGAGTATTCAGTCACTAATTCATAAGGTTGTAAATCCGGTTTTGCTATCCCGAAGTAAGGAGTCCAATGACTTGGATAAATCATCGATGAGATCACATCGACATTTTCAGATATCTTCGAGAAATTCTGGCCGATACCGGGTGCCTCTGGAAGTGTTGCCGTATACCCGAAAATATCAACTGACACTTTCACACCATAAGGTTCGAGCTTTTGATGGGCATATTCCACGAAGTCAGTGACGGCATGCACACGTTTTTGTACATTATCGGAGTTTTCTTTTGCATATTCCCCACCGTCATAAATAAGCTCATCATCCCGTTTCTCGAAACCTTCGGGGAAACGGACATAGTCAAACTGAATTTCCTGGAATCCCATTTTGGCAGCTTCTATGGCAATACCAACATTATAATCCCATACTTCTTTCAGGAATGGATTTACGAAGGAATCCCCTCCTCCATTTGACCAGACCTTATTTCCATCTTTAAAGGACAATTCCGGTCTTTGGTTCGCCAGTACCGTATCCTTGAACACAACCACCCTGGCAATCGGATAAATTTTCTTTTCTTCCAACGTCTTTAACATCGCTTTAGGATCTTTAATATATGGCTGTCCCACTTTAGCATATGGGGAAGACTCTTCCGGTTCATAAGTTACGTTCCCAACGTCATCTTTTATGTCAATGACCACCGCATTTAGATCTGTATCATCCATCAATTTCGTGAGAGTATCAAATCGTGATCCGCCAGCAGAATGCGCAGTGACATATACTCCTCTAACGGCATCCGGATACTCAAAGCTCAGACCGGAATCATACACAAACCGTGGTACAGGGCTTGTTATCTCTTTTTTGCCCATTAAAAACGCTCTCTTCTCGTGGCTTTTAGCCGATCCTTCTTCAGCAGCGCTGGCTGATTGAAACGGCATGACGCACAGTGTGACTAAACATAAAGATGTCGCTACCTTATTCCATTTCAAAATGAACCTCTCCTCTATTAAATAAGCTTTCTTGTAAAATATGTAACTCCATATTCTATTCTAACAAGGAAATTACTTGAAAGAAAAGGGTTAATCCACCTAGTCTGTCGAAATTTCCAAGGAAATGAATATTCTTCAATATATACTATGATATTCATACAATAAAAGAATATATCAATGAAAGAGGCCGGGACATAACTAAATCGTTCTAATCTAAAAACGAACGATTCATATTAAATAGTCTTTAGATTCACTTGTTACACCGCTGCCCGAATCTGTGCAAGACTTCTCTTTCCTCGGGCGGAAGACGAGCCTCTTCCTGTCCTCAAGATGTCCAGCTAGAAACAGCAATACAATATGTATGCTTTATTAAAAATAATAAAAATCCGAACGATTTCGATTTTCCTAAAAGAATTTCGAATGATCGTTCGGATTTTCCTTGGACTAAAACACTTTTGTCTCAGCCTTTTTGTTATTGTCTTTAATTTTTGTATGATGCTTTATATTGCGCAAATTCCTTCTCAGAACAATATACGAAATGACCAGGAACCACTTCGCGCATTTCAAGGGTATCATCCTCTGTATAGTTATGAACAGACGGATTATACTCTTTTCTTCTGCGAGTGCGCTCATACTCGGGATCCGGTAACGGAATCGCTGATAGAAGCGATTGAGTATATGGATGAAGCGGGTTTTTGTATAGTGCATCACTTGTCGTTAATTCTACGAGTTTCCCATAATACATCACGCCTATGCGGTCACTGATATATTTAACCATAGAAAGGTCATGGGCGATGAATAAGTAAGTTAATCCTTTTTCCTTCTGAAGTTCCTGCATCAGATTAACTACCTGTGCTTGAATCGAAACGTCCAGGGCAGAAATCGGCTCATCGGCAATGATGAAATCAGGATCCACTGCCAAGGCACGGGCAATCCCGATACGCTGACGCTGTCCACCGGAGAATTCATGTGGATAGCGGCCGGCATGTTCTTTATTTAGTCCCACTGTTTCAAGAAGTTCGTGGACTTTTTTCAAACGCTCTTCCTTAGAAGTAGCTAATCCGTGAATGTCAATTCCTTCAGCAATGATATCTGCTACCTTCATCCTTGGATTAAGGCTTGCGTAGGGATCCTGGAAAATCATTTGCATTTTACGGTTGAATTTCTTTAATTGCGAGCGTGATTTTTTACCATGAACATCCTCACCGTTAAAGAGAACCTGACCGTCTGTCGCATCATATAAACGAATAATTGTACGGCCAGTCGTTGATTTCCCACAACCTGATTCTCCTACGAGCCCAAGTGTTTCCCCTTTATAAATATCAAAACTGATATCATCTACCGCTTTAACCATATTCGGTTTTCCAGGGTTGAAGTACTGTTTTAAATTCTTAATTTCTAATAATTTTTCAGCCATTATGAACGAACCCCCTCAACAAGTACCGGCTCTTGATAGTTTGACGGCATTTGTCTTTGTCTAACTTTAACCGCTTCTGGAGGCTCAACCTGAGGAGCACTCGGATGCAATAACCAGGACTTAACATAGTGAGTGTCTGACACCTGATAATATGGCGGCTCTTGTTCGAAATCCACCTTCAATGCATATTCACTTCGCAAAGCGAAGGCATCTCCCTTTGGCGGATTCAATAAATCAGGAGGTGTACCCGGAATCGCAACTAACTCCTGTTCACCTTCTGTATCGGTTGTAGGCATAGAACCGATCAATCCCCAAGTATACGGGTGACGGGGATCGTAGAATATTTCATCTACCGTTCCCGTTTCAACAATTTGACCACCATACATAACCGCGACACGATCTGCAACATTGGCAACTACGCCAAGGTCATGAGTGATGAAAATGATGGAAGTATCGATTTTATTTTGAAGATCCTTCATCAGTTCAAGAATCTGCGCCTGAATCGTAACATCCAATGCGGTTGTCGGTTCATCGGCAATAAGAATCTTAGGATTACATGCCAAAGCAATCGCGATGACGACACGCTGACGTTGCCCACCTGAGAATTGGTGAGGGTATTGTTTAAAACGTGTTTCAGGGCTAGGAAGTCCTACCAGCTTAAGTAATTCAATGGCACGTTTCTTTGCATCATTCTTATTCATATTTTGATGTTTCACGAGTGGTTCCATAATTTGCTTACCAATTGTCATCGTTGGGTTCAAAGACGTCATAGGATCCTGAAAGATCATCGAGATATCTTTCCCACGGATCTTTTGCATATCCTTTTCTGGAAGCTTTGCCAAATCTTTTCCTTCAAAAAGGATTTCTCCACCTTTAATGAATCCTGGCGGGTTTGGAATAAGTCTCATTAGAGCTTTCGTTGTAACCGATTTACCAGAACCGGATTCTCCAACGATCGCTAATGTTTCACCTTTATCTAAATGGAAATCTACACCGCGGACAGCCTGAACTTCTCCTCCATGCGTATTGAAGGAGACGTGTAGATCTTTCACTTCTAGTATTTTCGACATAATAATATCTCCCTTCGATTACTTTCGCATTTTCGGATCTAGCGCGTCACGCAAACCGTCTGCCATTAGGTTAAAACTTAAGATAACTAATGAAATGACAGCTGACGGTACCAACATCATATGTGGGAATGACTGAATAGATTTATATCCATCATTCACCAATGATCCTAGAGACGCTTTTGGAGGAGCAATCCCTAACCCGATAAAACTTAGGAATGCTTCAGTATAAATGGCTGAAGGAACAGTAAACATTGTAGTGATGATCACAGGTCCCATTACGTTCGGCAATAGGTGTTTAAAGATTAATCTGTTGCTTGTTGCACCAAGGGTTCTGGATGCTAAGACAAACTCTTGATTCTTTAATTGCAATACCTGTCCGCGAACGATACGCGCCATTCCTGTCCATCCGGTTATTACCATCGCCATCGTTATTGAAAATATCCCAGGTTCGAATATTAATATAAAGAGGATTACAACAATTAAGTTTGGTATACCCACTAAAATCTCAATGATACGTTGCATGATATCATCGACTTTTCCTCCATAATATGCAGAAATCCCACCATAAGAAATACCAATCATAAAATCAATGATCGCTGCTAGGATACCAATATATAGTGATATACGGGTACCACTCCAAGTACGTGTCCATAAGTCCCTACCTAAATCATCGGTACCAAACCAATAATTTTCTTTCACTTGTCTAGCTTCATAAACATCAAAGCCATCTGCGTCTTTACCATCAAAAGGGAGCCAACTAACGCCTGAAAGCGCTTCAATTTTTGGAGGTAGTTTTGCATGGCGAATATTTTGATCGCTGAATTTAAAGTCGTTCATTCCAGGACCAAAAATAGCGAAGAAAATAATTATTGCAGTGATAACCATCCCTACAAGTGCACCCTTATTCTTGCGCAAACGAATCCATGAGTCCTGCCAGAAATTCAAACTTGGACGTGAAATTTTTTCTGCCTCGTCTTCACTAGCCTGTTGAGGTTGGAAGAGGTCCGGACTAAGTTGCTCTAATTTCTTTTTGTTTACTTCCATCATTTCTTCCCTCCAGCTAAGCGAATACGTGGATCAATGATTCCATATAAAATATCTACTAAGAAAATAACACCGATGAATAAAGCACTGAAGAATAGGGTAATCCCCATAATAACTGTGTAATCATTCGTGTTAATTGATAATACGAATTGTTCCCCTAAGCCAGGAACAGCAAATATTCTTTCAACTACTAATGACCCTGTCATAACTGCTACAGTCATAGGCCCAAGAATCGTAACAATCGGAATCATCGCGTTTCTTACAGCATGCTTTACAATTGTTCCTGTTTTTGAGATACCTTTTGCAGTTGCCAGTAAGATATAATCAGAGTTTAATATTTCCAGCATTTCTGTACGCATAAATCGAGCAATGGTGGCTACAACACCCACCGTCAGTGCAAGTGTCGGAAGTATGGTATGTTTATATTCGCCCCAAAGAGCAACAGGCAGCCATTCTAGCTTGACCCCAACATAATACTGTAATAGTGCTGCGAACACAAAGGAAGGAATCGATATCCCCAACACAGCCATAAAGGTAGATCCATAGTCTAACCATGTATTGTGTTTAATTGCAGCAATAATTCCAACCAAAAGTCCTAAAAACGTTCCTAATACCATGGCTTGAAATCCTAAAAGTGAGGAAGGACCAATACGACTGCCAAGAATTTGTGTAACTGGGCGATTATCATATTGGAAGGACAACCCTAAATCCCCTTTTGCCAACCCGACCATATAGTTAACATATTGTTCAGGCAGCGGGTCGTTTAGACCGTATTTATCCAGGATGATTTGTTGTTGTTCCGGAGACAGCCTTTCTGTGTTTTGCAGTGGAGATCCAGGCAGGAGCTTCATCAGAAAGAAAGTGGCGGTTGCAATGATAAGCAAAGTGATGATCATATAGACGATACGTTGAATAGTATATCTGACCATTCTTTAGCCCCCCTTTTTTTATCTTATTTTTTCTACATTTTTTATTATAGCCTTTTTCGACAAATTTTCAATGTATTTTTATTTTTTAGATAATTATCGACAATCACTGGAAAAGGAGAGCATATGCTCATGCATACGCTCTCCCTTTAAAGGTGTGTCTACTGAGTTAACAATTACTCAATTGAAGCCCATTTGTATGAATAGTCTGCACCAAATGAATGACGTAGAACATTCTTAACATACGGACGTTCTAGATAAGAAACGCCTTTTTGGTACATTGGGCTGATCGCTTGATCATCAAATAGGATCTTTTCTGCGTCAACCATTGCCTGCCAACGTGCATCTAAATCGTCAAGAAGTTCACCTTTAGCTTGTTCAATTTTCTTATCATATTCAGGATTAGAGTAACCCATTTGGTTATGAGCACCGTCAGTCACGAACATGTCAACGAATGTCATTGGATCTGGATAGTCAGGACCCCATCCAGCGAATGAGAAGTCATATTGACCTTTAGTTTCTAACTCAAGCTTTTGCTTGAATGGTTGAGCCTTGATTTTAACAGTTAATCCTTCAAGGTTTTGCTCAAGTTGTTCTTTTAAGAATTCACCGATTTTCTTAGAACTGTCAGAGTCGTAGTTTAATAGTTCTAATTCAATAGAATCTTTACCCAACTCTTCTTTTGCTTTAGCCCAGTATTCTGACGCTTTTTCAACGTCAAATCCACCAAAATCGCCTACCGCTTCACGGTATTCAGTTCCATCAGGACCAGATACGAAATCTTTTGGTACTAAGTAGTTCGCAGGAATTGATCCGTTATTAAGAAGAACGTCAACCATACCCTGTTTGTCATAAGCAGAATCGATTGCTTTACGAGCGTTAACATTTTTCAATACTTCATTACCCTGGTTTAAACGTAAGAAGTATACAGACGTTGCTGCTCTTGTTTTGAAGTTTTCATCAGATTTGTACTTATCAACGAATTCAGCTGATAGACCAGCGATATCCGCTTTGTTTGTTTCATAAAGGTTTACACCAGTAGCAGTATCTTTAACGATGTTGAAGTTAACTTCTTTCAACTTCACATTTTCTGCATCCCAGTAACCGTCATTTTTAGTTAATTTGAAGCTTTGTTCATGCTTCCACTCAGAAAGTGTGAAAGGACCATTATATACTACTGTATCAGCTTCAAGACCGAACTTATCTCCTTGAGCTTCAACGAATTTCTGGTTTTGAGGATAGAATGTTGCGAAAGAAAGTAAAGCTTTGAAATATGGTACTGGTGTTTCAAGCTGTACTTCTAACGTTTTTTCATCAGTTGCTTTAACACCTAATTCTTCAACAGGTACGTCGCCATTATTTACTTTAGCAGCGTTTTTGATATCGTACATGATGTACGCATACTCTGCACCAGTATCAGGGTTTAAAGCTTTTTGCCAAGCGTAAACGAAGTCGTTAGCCGTAACCGGATCTCCGTTAGACCATTTTGCATCACGGATCTTGAACGTGTATGTTTTACCGTCTTCACTGATTTGTGGTTCTTCAGCAGCCATACCAAGAACTGCCTCGTCATTTTCACCTAAACGGTAAAGACCTTCTAGTACGTTGTTCATTACGTTGAATGAAACAGCGTCAGTTGCCAGCGTGGAATCCATTGATGGGATTTCAGATGACTCCAGCAGGTTAAGTACTTGCTCTTTCTTTTCGTCAGAACCGCCCGCACCTGATCCCTCTTCATTGCTTTCAGTCTTCTTGTCGCCGCCACAAGCAGCTAAGAAAGTACTGAGAGCCAGAAGAAGAACCAGCAAGAATGAAAACTTTTTCTTCATCTTGAAATTGACCTCCTCGTAAATCTCATATTTATTTATCTTCTAATTTTCAGAAGATTTGTTACTTATTATACATGATAGAGAAATTATTGCAATATGAATTTAACAGTTTTTTTGCTAAATAATCAGATTAATAGGTATATTGATGTTTAAATCCTTTAATACCAGCGTTTTCGGTAAACATTTTAGAGAGTTCGCCCCATTACAATTGTTACAATTGTAAATGATTAAGCCCTGAAGTTCTTTTACAGTTTGTATGATATTTCTTTCAGCGATCCACCGTTTCTATTATAAATATTAGATAGTCGGACTAAATATAAATAATAGAATTAATACTTATTTCACTCTGCATGAATGTTGGAAATATGTTGCTGTTCTTTTGTATGCCGGTTGCGGACTTCTGTTGTCACTCCTCATACACCTCTTGATAAATTGAATATATATAAACGAGGATTGAATTCTTCTTTATGCTTCATGTATACTTTTGATAAAAACATTTTAAGGAGCATTATGAAACGAATTAATCTGTTCTATATATTTACATCTCTTTTATTCGTCACTGCCGTTGTGACGGCCTTACTCCAGGAAAAAAATCTGCTTCTTTCTATTATAGACAGCATGTTTGTAATCGGAATTGCATATATTAGTCTCGGTGCTCTCCTTTATATTTTCGAAAAGGGATTTTTCAACGGCATCGTGTATGCACTTAAGAGATTCCGCAACAGCACGAAACAGGGAAAGTATATTTCACAATTCGACGATATAGACGAGATGAAAGAAGCTCATGAAGAATATGGGGTTCAGCGTTCCTACTCTATTACACGGTCCTTTTTGCTGATAGGAGGACTCACATTCGCTCTTTCCATCCTTCTGTCCTATCTTTTGTATACTTGAATTCAATTGTTTTTTTTTATATAATACCTACATATAAATGAAAGTATAAGCGTAGATGAAGAGTAGTACTTTTCTATATGATTTCAAGAGAGCTTGTGAATGGTGCAAACAAGCATTCATTTGAAAAGGAATGGACTTCGGAGCTTTATTTGTGAAACGGAGTAGCATATAACGGGGTAACTTCACGTTAAAGAGGTTCCATGCAGATCATGGACTAAGCTGACTCATACGAGTACTTAGGGTGGCACCGCGGAAATGATCCCATTCGTCCCTATTTTTCATAGGACGGGTGGGTTTTTATTTTGTGTAAAACTAGGAGGAACTGAAATGAAGACAATATTTAGTGGTATTCAGCCGAGTGGAACGATTACTCTCGGCAATTACATCGGGGCGATGAAGCAATTTACAGAACTTCAGGAAGAATATACTTGTTATTTCTGTGTGGTTGATCAGCACGCCATTACAGTGGCACAGGATAAAATGGAATTGCGAAAAAACATTCGCAGTCTTGCTGCCCTTTATATTGCCTGCGGAATCGATCCAGAAAAATCAACCTTATTCATTCAATCAGAAGTCCCTGCACACGCACAGGCAGGTTGGATTTTACAATGTGTCACTTATATAGGTGAACTCGAAAGAATGACGCAATTCAAAGATAAATCTCATGGTAAAGAAGCCGTCTCAGCAGGATTATTGACTTATCCACCGTTAATGGCGGCTGATATTCTCCTATACGGAACGGAACTCGTTCCAGTCGGTGAGGACCAGA
This sequence comes from Rossellomorea arthrocnemi, assembly GCF_904424705.1. Classification (GTDB taxonomy): domain Bacteria; phylum Bacillota; class Bacilli; order Bacillales; family Bacillaceae_B; genus Rossellomorea; species Rossellomorea arthrocnemi. Next base: position 137,085 of record NZ_CAJGBF010000009.1, read on the forward strand.
AGCAGCATCTGGAATTAACAAGAAACCTTGCTGAGCGATTCAACAATAAGTACAATAATATCTTTACTGTACCCGAAGTACGCATTCCTAAAATGGGCGCCCGTGTCATGTCACTCCAAGATCCGTTGAAGAAAATGAGTAAGTCTGACGAGAATCAGAAGGCGTTTATTACACTCCTCGACGATCCAAAGCAAATCGAGAAGAAAATCAAAAGTGCTGTAACCGATTCTGATGGAATCGTAAAATACGATAAAGAAAATAAACCGGGTGTGTCGAACCTCCTCTCCATCTTTTCGATTCTTGATGGCACTTCTATAGAGGAACTTGAACAAAAATATGAAGGTAAGGGCTATGGAGACTTTAAAAGTGACTTAGCCAAAGTGGTCATAAACGCCATTAAACCAGTACAGGACCGCTACTACGAATTAATTGATTCCGAAGAATTGGATGATATTCTCGACCGCGGTGCAGAAAAGGCAAACTTCGCAGCAAATAAAATGCTGAAGAAGATGGAAAAAGCCATGGGATTGGGACGAAAAGAGAGAAAGAAAAAATAATGATATCGACCAGAGACTGATTCAGCAGTTTCTGGTCGTTTTTTAAATCCTGATTATCGAATAATGCCCTCTTAAGTCCCCCACATACACCTGTAAATCGGTATGCTGCTAAGAATAAGTGAGCAACATAGACTTGAATCAACTATCCCTTTCGTCCCCCTTCCTGAAATAAAAAACCTTAAGCCCGTTATTTGGACTCAAGGTTTACTGAGTATCATTAATTTACTTTCGGACGATTCTCCACTTCCCAAAGTTTTTCAAAGAATGGTTGTCCCTTTATCAGATTCTCACAAAGTGTCAGATGCTTGTCCGACCAACCGAACTGGGTTTCTTCATACAGCATTTGCCATATGTCTTCAAAGTCCATATTCTGGATTGTGCGATAGCGTTGTGGTGCCCATTCAGTGTACCAGTAGCGAATTTCCGCTGTGTTGTTTGAACTGTGAAGTTGATCCAGTGCCATGAATAACAGTTGCTTCAATTGTCTTTCTTTTCTAGTCAGTCCACTCATCATATATGGACTTGGTGAAAGAATGTGATAAGCTTCCTCCCTCTTTGAATCTGGCTGAACAGGGAATTGCACCGTTTCATGACTTTCAACCATTTCATATACGAGTTGTTCCTGCCTTGGGATAAGCCTGCTTTTCCTGATTGGCACGGTGTACCCGATCGTATCGACTGCGAGTATCCCCGTCCCGTCTGTGAGGATGAAACAATAGTCCAATTGAATTCTTTCATGGTTTTTTCGCAAGTATGCTTTTTGATAGACATTATTGAGCAGTTGTTGAGGTAACTCTGATAAATCATTCTCGATGTAATGAAACAGTGCTGTGTCCACTTTAATCAGAGGAACCTGATCGAGTAATTCAATAACGTCCTCTTTTCTCCACTCATGAAAATGGCAAACATTGTAGCCATTTTCTTCGCCTTCGAACCAATTTACCCATACATCATGAAGATATAACATGATTGACCCCTCGCTTTGCTTCAATCTTATTTGTCAATCAGTATAGGCTAATTGGTGTAAATTTATTCCTATCATTCCCGGGTTTTATAGATAGTCACTGTTTTTTCTGCGGGGTATATAAATTGAGAGCGTGATAATGAGGATCCCTAAAAGGAATAAATAACATTCGACCCTGGTGGATACGAAGAATATATAATCTGTAAACGTCATACCAGTTGTAAGTAAATTTAGATACATGATTAAGCTCACTCCTCCAGAAACGGCCAGTCCAAACCCTATAAAAAGCCCAAACAATTGTACCACCATACCTTCCGCCTCTATCCCTACATTAAGATAATGGAGCTCGTCCTGCTCACTATAGTTTATGAAAGGAATGGAAAGATATGACGGAACATGGACTCCCATTTTCGAGAAAACTGCCCCGGGACCGGCTGTTCCCCTGATTTGCTATGGTAAAAATACTGTTGATGGTTTCCCTATTAGAGAAATGGTTGACGTATCATGCTTATTTAAATAGTTTTGCACCATTCTATATCCCGACGAGTAGCCGAGCATTTTAGGATAAGACTTCTGTCCAAGAAGAAGCTGGTCATGAAGGGGGCTGTTTCGTTTCACATTCAAATTTGGCTCTATCCATTTTCGGTAATATTCGGACAGTTCCTTTTCTTCATACGCATTTGTCCATGTAGCCACATACTCTTCACCACAATATTCTTTAACGGCATGTTCGGCCAGTCCTTCAAAAATGATGGAATCAAGTAGATTATATTGATCGTCTTTTTTGCTTAATCGCTTCATTCTGACACAGTGATGATACTCATGTACAAACAACGCTTCATATTCTTTTGGATCTTCCTGGTCTGTAACGAAGAAGAAGATTTCATCTTTAAAGCATACACCTGATTTTTTCATTGAGGACTGGAACATTCCCCTTTTTTCTTGTACGGGGAATAAGTAGATTGGTACGCTTGGTCCCTTCCACTTTCGCTTATACTTATTTTCATAGAGTGCAAATCGTTCCCATAGATTCTTTTCTTTCATTTTTACATAAATGTCCCCTGCGTGATGTGATGATCGGTACATCCCATGTTTCATTAGATAATGATAAAACGAATTTTGGTCTTCTTTACCGTTAATCGTCTTTTTTAATAGCTCCAATGGCTTGTTGATTAAATCCTCTAACCACTCATCAGTAGGAGCAACGGCCACCATGATCCCTCTTTTCCGGCTTTTTTATTATGTATATGTTACGAATAGAGGGTTCACAACTCGAAAAAACTCCAGCAGTTTAGGTTTGCCAGTCAGATGACTTAAAAAAAACGAGCACGCCAATGGATCGGCGGGCTCGTTTGTATCATTAATCAGTGTATTTCTTGAAAACGATGGTAGCATTGTGACCACCGAATCCTAATGAGTTACTCATTGCGACATTTACTTCTTGTTTTCGTGCTTCATTTGCAACATAGTCAAGATCACAATCAGGGTCCGGTGTTTCAATATTAATTGTTGGCGGCAGGACACTGTCTTTCATTGCAAGGACTGTAAAAATCGCTTCTACCCCGCCTGCTGCACCAAGAAGGTGACCTGTCATCGATTTCGTTGAACTCATGGCCAATTTATAGGCATGTTCCCCGAAAACTTCCTTCACTGCCATCGTTTCGTATTTATCGTTGTAAGGAGTGCTTGTTCCATGAGCATTAATGTAATCCATTTGATTTGGAAGGATCCCACCGTCGTCAAGTGCCATCTTCATTGCTCTCGCTCCACCTTCTCCAGCTGGTGCAGGAGCTGTAATATGATACGCATCACCAGTACAGCCATATCCAATGATTTCAGCATATATTGGTGCTCCTCGTTTCACTGCGTGCTCAAGTTCTTCCAGGACGACGACCCCTGCGCCTTCACCCATTACAAATCCATCACGGTTGGCATCAAATGGTCTCGATGCTTTTTCAGGATCTGCGTTAGTCGAAAGAGCAGTATTGGCGCAGAAGCCCGCTACAGACATTTTCGTGATCGGTGCTTCTGCTCCACCGGAAACCATGACATCAGCATCTCCACGCTGTATCACCTTAAACGCATCACCGATTGAGTTTGTACCTGTTGCGCATGCCGTTACGGTACATGAGTTGAATCCTTTCGCACCCAGCATGATGGACACCTGCCCCGCTGCCATATCAGGAATGATCATTGGAACGAAAAATGGGCTGACCCGGCGATATCCCCGCTTTTGGAATGTCTCATATTGCTGTTCAAATGTTTCCATCCCTCCAATTCCCGAACCGATCCATACACCAACACGATGGGCGTTTTCCTCAGTAATATCCAACTTCGAATCTTTAACAGCCATTAACGATGCCGCAATCGCATAATGAGTGAAACGGTCCATCTTTCTCGCTTCTTTTCTTTCTACTCCGAAATCTTCGATATTGAAGTCTTTTAGTTCTGCCGCTACTTTCGCAGGATACTCATCGGCATTTAACCGAGTTAAAGGCCCTACCCCTGTTTTCCCGGCTAAAATATTCGACCAAGTCGATTCAACGTCATTACCTAATGGCGTGACGCTCCCTAATCCTGTTACCACTACACGCTTCTTATTCATTCAATCCATCTCCTTTATCTGCAAGTTGTATATGAAGATTCTTATTTTCTATTTACCCCAACGCATGATGATGGCGCCCCATGTCAGACCACCACCGAATCCTACCATGACGATTACATCGTTTTCTTTCACTCTTCCGGCTTCCAGATCCTCCACAAGGGAAACAGGGATTGATGCTGCTGAAGTATTTCCATACTTATTCACGGTTTTAGACATTTTTTCCACCGGTAATTCCAACCTCTGCCTTGCTGCCTCCATAATACGGATATTGGCTTGATGAGGAATCAGGAAATCAACATCTTCTTTATTTAAGCCAGCCTTCTCAATGACATTTATACTGGATTCACCCATTTGGCGAACCGCGAACTTAAACACTTCCCGGCCATTCATGATCAATTTTTCATCTTGATACAGGTGCTTGGCTCCTGATCCATCCGCACCTAATTCAAAGGCAAGAATCCCCTTACCGTCCGGAACGGGTCCGAGAACCGCTGCACCTGCAGCGTCACCAAATAAAACGGCAGTATTTCGATCTTCCCAGTCTGTAATCTTGGATAGTTTCTCCACACCTATGACAAGAACATTCTTGTACGCACCATTATCAATAAATTGCTTTGCCGTAATCATACCATACATAAAACCGGCACATGCGGCACTGATATCCATGGCTGCAGCCTTCTTTGCTCCTAACCTTTCTTGAAGGAGACAGGCAACTGAAGGGAACGGATGATCCGGGGTCACTGTTGCAACCATGATTAAATCGATTTCTTCAGGAGTAATCTCCGCATCAGCGATTGCCTTCTTAGCAGCTTCGAAAGCCATATCGGAGGTATTTGTTTCATTATTTGCTATTCTTCTCTCTTCAATGCCTGTTCTTGTACGTATCCATTCATCAGAAGTATCCACCATTTTCTCCAGGTCAGCGTTTGTCAAGATTTTTTCAGGAAGATAACGTCCAATTCCAATAATACCTGTATTCATACTGGCGTTCCCTACTTTCGTTTATAATTTTTTCATATACCATTCGATTATTATCAATTATTATGACTTGGTACTAATTTTATCGAAGATTTCTCCTTTCTGCAATTATTTTTTACTTCTTCCATTCTTCTACGCGTTTGACTATACTCGTACAACCCCCTGATACATAGGTTAATTAATAATAAGAGGAGGTGAGATTGTGTCTGAAGAAAAGAAGCCACATCCATTTGAACAAATGATGTATGGGGGACTGAGAAGGAACACAGAGGATTCTCTTTCACAGGAAGAACACAATAGGACGACTGAAGGGGGATCCTTACTGGATGGGGTCCATTCTATTATGAATTCCATTGATGAATTAAAACCCCTTTATAAGAAAATCAGCCCCTATTTAAAACAATGGAATAGTAAATAAACGTTCAATATAAACCAAAAACGGGCCATCGAACATTCGATGACCCGTTTGTTTACTTACTCTTTATGTAAGGCTTCCTGTTTTCCTAATTCATAGGCTTCACTCATAACTTGGGTGAAAAGTGTCATGAATGGCTGCAGCATTTCAGGAGTAAACTCAACACCCGCCTGATCCAGCTGTTCCTTCGCTTGAGGGAAGTACTTCATGGCAATCTGCATAAATTCCATTGTTTTGTCTTGATTCATTGCTTCGATTCCTTTCCATTAGGCAACTTGCCTGTATCAATATAGTCCTGAATATGTTGCTTCATTTCAGATTGAAAATCTTTCGGAATGACCGGACTGAATTTCCCCATCGATATCACGCCATCTTCAAAATCAAATTCCAGGTTACCAGACTCTAATTCGTCATGGGCGAATCTCTCGGCTACTATCCCATACAACTTATCAGCATGCTGAACGGTACTTGTTAAGACCGTTGATTCGCCGAGATCTGATTGATCGGATACATATCCTATTGCATAAAGCCCTTTTTCCTTCAGCTTTTCGATTACAGCTACATTATAGCCGTCACCTGCAGGATACACAACATCGGCATCCTCATTTATTAATCGTTCTAACTCTTTGAGGGCAGTAGCTTGATCGTCCCAATGGTGGGTATACTCAACCATCATCTTTGTCTGACTGTTTTGATACTTCGCTCCATCTATAAAACCTTGAACCTCAGGCTGCCAATCAAAGGCAGCAATCACGCCAATCTTTTTCGTCTTAGAATGAAAGGCTGCTGTCATGCCTCCAAAAAAGCCCATAGCATATCCCTTGAATTGTAGGCTTGTCGTGTTTTTCTCAGTGGCATTACCGTTAAAGCTGACAAAATGAATGTCGGGATAATCTCCTGACAAGGTGTTAAACACTTCCGCATACTCACTTCCATGACCAAATACTAAAGTTACGTCGTTATCGTTATATTCATCCACTGTCTGCTTGATTGATGTATCAGTCTTCATTCCCTCTTTATAGAACACGTCTGCATGATAGTCGGATTGTATTTTTAATAATCCTTTGTATCCTTTAGTTCCCCATACTCCATCGTTTACCGCTTCAGGTACCAGTAAACCAACCTTTTCAATGTTCGGGTTGTTCCCTGCTGAACAACCACTTAGTCCAATCAGGAATACAACCAGGAAAAACGTGTAACATTTCTTACTCATGTGCAGCAACTCCTTTAAAGCCCGTGCATCATCTATAAAAAGTCTAATTACATCATCCTTATTTTACCCTCACCTGGCGCCACATGGAAAGAAAAAGTTTTCTCATTCCCGATTTTCATCCACTCTTATTCCCCTATCCTGCTGATCAATAATGCTTTTGTGTGACTTGGAAGGCCTGACTATAATCTCTTTGCCTTGGGATTCGAAGTCATAAGAAGCAGGTGAAAAGGATTCCTTCGTAACATATGATAGAGCTTCATTCCAACTTTGAGCTGATAATGGTTTCAGTGTGAATCGTTCTTTCTTGGATGAAAGTTGGACAATCATTCTGGCAGCATCCTTCACATAAATTGCGCCTGAAGGATCATCTATATAACCCGAAATCTCTTGTCTTCCCTTTAAAAGTTTTGCAAACAGAAATTCCTCCGGTTGATGAACCCCATATAACGTCGGTAGGTAAAAAGCGGCTCCATCCCCACTCATGTCCCGCTTCCCTTTCACATTTGAATAAATCCGTATCATTTGGAAGGGTTGGTCCTTTTTTGAAAGAAGTTCATCTGCTTCTGTTAAGTAATTGACCTTATTTTCTCTTACCTGGTCATAGTATGGAAGGAATACATAGCCCTCTGATCGTACGTTCTTATCCCATTCCGTGTAAGTCACGTACTCAAGGTTTGCATTCCTTCCGATTTCCATCCATTTATCTTTCATCTCTTTGTCCTCATCAACAGCGGTCACGGTCCATCCTTTCTCCAGAAGGGCATCACAGAGCTCAAACCCCAAAAACTGTTGAGCAGCAAATACGAATGCATGATTCAAGTCAATCACTCCAATATGTTTGTTATAACTCTTTCTCATGTAAGGAAAAATAAGAGGCAAACTTCCCTCCAAGAGACCCCCGCTTCTCAGGAAGTACAAAGAATAGATCCGTTGACGTTCCTTTTTCTAAACGTTCCGTATATATATCTTTTATGAGAGTGAATTGATTTTTATAACGATTAAGAGTCATTGACTGAACAATATAGAGTGGAATGGAGATATTCTTGAATACTTTGTAGTCCCCTGATTGTTGTGCGATATACGCTTCACATTCCTCCTCCTTCACCTTGAGCACCCGGGAAAGTTCTCTTATCACTTTTTTATAAAAGAATTTCTGTTCCTTTTCTTGTTCTAAATGCTCATATAATGACACACAGGGTGAGAGCATAACGGCACTTCTAATATCATCTTCCAATTTAGGATAAAGATTTTTCAACACTAACGCTCCCATTCCTTCGGCTAATACGTGGATCTTTCCATTGATGATTTCGTTCCGTTTCACATGCTGATAGAGCCGCCTTGCCAGATGCACGGCTTGATCGCTACCCCAATTCGCTCCATAAAGATTACTATAATATACAATATACCCCTTGGATGTCAGCTCTTGAATCCACTTATAGCGTGCCTCATGCTGAACCCAAAAGCTGCTCTTCTTGTCTACGTAATGGTGGGAATCCCCTATTATCATGACAGCAAATCCATTTGGGCGTTCAGGATAATGAATCATGCACCACTCTTGCTCTAATTGAAACAATCGCTGATACATATAAATTTCTCCTTTTACATAGTAAGTCTTTATAGTTTATGTAAGAACATAACAATGGTAAGGGAGATAGCCCAACGCCACCTTTTTTTTAAAATTTTGTCCACTTTTCTCCACCGGATGGCAGGGTTTACATTTCACAGATTAGTCATTTATTAATTCAAATAGTTGTGGTAAAATGAAAAAGATTGAAATGGGTTACAACATACGATTGTTAGTTGATTACATAGGAACGAGGTGACTTGGCGTGAGATTTTTTTGGATGTTCTTCTGGGCATTTGCACTGTCCGAAATGTTAACTTACGTTGTAAGCTCTATGAATGGGAACGAATTCCATTTTCAAACAGGATTAATCCTTTCCGTTTGTTTCACGGTATTGGTATTCCTTATCACGCTTGTTATTCCAAACGAGCCTGTTGAAAACCACTAAAAAAAGCAGCCAATCCGGCTGCTTTTTTTATCTAATGAAACAGTAAGCCATTTTCTCCCTTATCAATGATGATCTTTTGATCCGGTTGTATGTTCCCCGCAATAAGCTCCCGTGCCAGTCTCGTCTCGATCTCCTTTTGGAGGTACCTTTTTAAAGGTCGAGCTCCGTAAACAGGATCATAGGCAGATTGGGCGATGAATTCTTTCGCCTCTTCTGAAAGAGAAAGGGTAATATGCTGATCTTCTACCCGATGATTGAGATCTACTATGAGCTTTTCAATGATCCCTTTTATATTTTGTAAGCTCAATGGTTTAAATAAGATAATGTCATCTACCCTGTTAAGGAACTCCGGGCGGAAGGAAGAGCGCAGCTGTCCCATCACGAGCTCCTTCGTTTCTGCGTCAATCTCTTCTTCCCCTTTGTTCCTTTCCAGGAGATGAGCCGAACCAATATTGGAGGTCATGATGATCACTGTGTTTTTACAATCAATCGTCCTCCCCTGAGAGTCGGTGATCCGGCCATCGTCGAGCATTTGCAGAAGAATGTTGAATACTTCCGGATGCGCTTTTTCAATTTCATCCAGTAAAATGACGGAATACGCCTTACGTCTGATGGCTTCCGTCAGCTGACCTCCTTCTTCATACCCTACATAGCCCGGCGGTGCACCGATCAACCTTGAAACCGCATGCTTCTCCATATATTCAGACATATCGATACGGATCATCTGCTCCTCACTGTCAAAAAGTGTTTGAGCGAGTGTTTTCGCAAGTTCCGTCTTCCCAACCCCAGTGGGCCCTAAGAAAATGAAGGAACCAATCGGTCTGTTAGGATCCTTGATCCCTGCCCTCGCCCGAATGACCGCATCACTGACCAATTGGACAGCCTCATCCTGACCTATCACCCGTTCATGAAGAATGTGATCGAGCTTCAATAGCTTTTCCCGTTCTCCTTCTACAAGCTTTGTGACTGGAATCCCTGTCCATCGTCCCACAATGTTGGCTACTTCTTCTTCAGTCACTTCTTCACGGAGCAGGCGCCCTTCCTGTTCCTTCATCATTTCCCGTTCTACCGAGGCAAGCTCTTTTTCCATTGCCGGAATCCGTCCATGCCTTAGCTCAGCGGCCTTATTAAGATCATATTCGCTCTCGGCTTCTTCTAATTGTCTCCTGAGCTTCTCCAATTCTTCCCGTTTCTCCTGTACAACTGCGATGCTTTCTTTTTCTTGCTGCCACCTTAATTTCATGCTTTTCGATTGTTCCTTCAGATTGCTTAAATCTTCACGGATCCGATCGAGGCGTTCATGACTGGCAGCATCCTTTTCCTTATTCAATGCCGCTTCCTCTATTTCAAGCTGCATCACTTTACGTGTCACTTCATCGAGCTCCGACGGCATCGAGTCGATTTCCGTCCTGATCATGGCACATGCTTCATCAATCAAATCGATTGCCTTGTCCGGGAGGAACCGGTCTGATATATATCGATCTGACAGCCTGGATGCAGCTACGATGGCCCGATCATGGATATTGACCCCGTGATGGATTTCAAATCGTTCCTTCAACCCTCTCAAGATGGAAATGGTATCTTCCACATTTGGTTCCTGGACGAGCACCTGTTGAAAGCGTCTCTCCAAGGCCGGATCTTTTTCAATATATTTTCGGTATTCATTGAGGGTCGTGGCCCCTATACAGTGAAGCTCCCCTCTGGCAAGCATTGGCTTAAGGATATTCCCCGCATCCATAGCCCCCTCTGTTTTCCCTGCTCCTACGATCGTATGGAGTTCATCAATGAAAAGGAGTATGCGTCCTTCACTCTTTTTCACCTCTTGAAGTACAGCCTTCAACCGTTCTTCAAATTCCCCCCTGAATTTGGCACCGGCCACTAAAGAGCTCATATCCAACTCAAAAATCGTCTTATCCTTCAAGCCTTCTGGAACATCCTTCCGTACAATTCTCTGGGCAAGCCCTTCCACGATGGCGGTCTTCCCTACCCCCGGCTCTCCGATTAATACAGGATTATTCTTTGTCTTTCGGGAAAGGATGCGGATGACGTGTCGAATTTCACTATCTCTCCCGATGACCGGATCGATTCTTCCCGATCTGACATCAGCTACAAGATCCCTTCCGTATTTTTTTAGCGCTTCATATTTCACTTCGGGGTTTGGTGTTGTCACCCTGCTCCCTCCTCTAATCTCTTCAATGATTTCTTTAAAATCCTTTTCTTTCACATTTTCTTCGATTAAGTATAACGTTATCGGATGATTCTTCTGCTTCCACAAGGAAAGGGCAAGATGTTCAATGGAGATATATTCATCATCCCATTTTTTCTTCATACTCTCACTGTCCCGGAAGAGTTGATGAATGTCTTTGGAAAGGTACTGTCCATATTGAATACCCTCCCCCTCAACAGCAGGAATGTCATTTATCTTCCCATCGACCATTTGCATCAAAACCTGAGTGTTTATTCCCGCCCGTTCATAGATGGTACGAAGGAAACTCTCTCCTGAACCCAGAAGGGCTTTCCATAAATGAAGAATGCTGACATCTGTATGTAGCCTTTCTTTGGCCAATTGACCAGCAGAAATCAACCCTTCCTGAATGCTGTGAGTCATATATTCCAGATTCACGTTGTCCACCTCATTTTGACCTTTATTGACCTTTACTCACATTATATCCCTTTGTCTGGTAAAAGGAAAAGAAAAAGGAACAAGGATTGCCTTTATCTTTCACGGGGGCATCCTTGTTCCTTTCAGGTTAAGGTTTTCTCATATACGACCAAAGACGATTGTGATTGGAGTTTTCAGGAAACCTGTCCCCAGCTTTTAAACGCAGTTTTTGCGGATTTTTTACCATGCTCCCGGTTTCACCGATTTCTATATACTCACCATTGTTCGGTGCCTTTTCTCCGGCCCTGAATTGTCGCGACTGTCCCATTCTTACCCCTCCTTTTTCGAAGCGATGCTTCCTCCCTATTTTTCTACAAGCTGCTTCTTTCATGCATGCCAGATGAAGGATAAATATGATAAACACGTTACCGTTCGGTTAACATTCTGAAAAAGGCTTTACAGTGTTTCCCTTTATGGTGTTAAATTAAAAAATGTGGAGAAAAAAAGCTTGGAGGATACACAATGGATTTTTATCTGATTATGAAATACTTATTTTTGGGGATTTTTCAAGGGTTTACGGAACCAATCCCCATCTCATCCAGTGGACATTTACTTATGGCCAGGCATTTCCTGGGAATCGATGATGCAACTTTAACATTTGAAATGCTGGTCAATACGGCTTCTTTACTGGCAGTTCTCGTTATTTACCGTGAAGATATTCTACGTCTGATTGTGAATGGATTGGGCTATTTCAAACATAAAACACCGGATACGAAACGTGATTTTCATTTTATTATATATTTGCTTATTGCTACAATCCCTGCTGGGGTGATTGGTGTACTATTTGGAGATGTAATTGAAAAGCATTTAACTCGTATCACTACTGTAGGAATGACTTTAATCATCACAGGGATTGCCCTTTGGCTGATCCGGAACCTGAGAGGGAGAAAAAATGATGGGGACTTAAATGTAAAGGACGCCATCATCATAGGGCTTGCACAGGCCGTTGCCCTCATACCTGGAATCAGCCGTTCAGGCGCAACGATCGTCGCTGCAATGGCAAGCGGTATGAAGGCAGAAACAGCATTGCGCTTTTCATTCCTTCTTTATATCCCTGTCAGCGTAGGGGTTATGGTATTCGGAATAAGCGACTTAATGAATGATCCGAACCTTGCTTCTATGGCGTTACCATATGTGGTGGCTTTCATTGCATCACTGATCGCTTCTTACTTCTCATTGAAGTGGTTCATGAATATTATGGCTAAAGGAAACTTAAAATACTTTGCCATCTACTGTCTCGTTGTCGGAGCTGCCGTTCTAATTTTCGCTTAATTTCCCTCTATCCGTCTGGTACCTTTGTTAAGCTTAAGAATAAGACAATTTAATGGAAACGATGTGATCTCATGAGTGAAATTTTTGAAATTCCTTCCGAGATTAAACAACTATTTATCGAGAACAAAACGATGAAAACCGTGAAAAAGGGAAATTTTTTATTTCAAGAAGGAAAAACGGCTCACGAGTTATATTTAATTAAAAGCGGTCGCATTCAAATTAGCAAAGTCATTGCCGACGGACGTGAATTATCCCTCCGCATCTGTTCAAGTCATGACGTCATTGGAGAATTGACGTTATTCAGCAGTGAGGCGTGCTACATGCTCAGTGCGAAAATACTCGAGGATACGAAGGTGTATGTATTACCGAAAGAAATTTTTGAAGAAAAGCTTTCCCAAAACGGTGAACTGACGATAAAATGGCTGAAATGGATTCAACTTCAAAATCAACAAAACCAAACAAAGTTTCGCGACCTCATCCTTCATGGAAAAAAAGGAGCCCTGTACTCTACCCTGATCCGCATGGCCAATAGCTACGGAAGAACCGTTAAAAATGGCGTACTGATCGATTTACCCTTAACGAATCAGGAACTGGCCAACTTCTGTGGATCATCCAGGGAGGTTGTCAACCGATTACTAAGTGAATTGAAGAAAGAGGACGTCCTTATGTCGGAAAGAGGATCGATTACGATCCTTGATCTGGATTATTTGAAAAATGAAATCAACTGTGACAATTGTCCCATTTCCATTTGTCGAATTGATTGATTACCCTTTAAAGAAAATCCCCCTAAAAGCACACTGTGCTTTTAGGGGGATTTTTTCATCCAATAAATCTTATCGAATCCCTAATGCAATCTTGGCATAGCGGGACATATTATCTTTGCTCCATGGTGGATTCCAGACGATGTCTACTTCTGTTTCCTTGACGTCGGGGATATCCCTTAGGGCTGTTTTCACTTGATCGACAATGGTTCCGGCAAGGGGACATCCCATTGACGTGAGGGTCATGGTGACCGTAGCTTTTCCTTCTTCATCCAGATCCACATCATATACTAAACCTAAATTAACAATGTCTATTCCTAATTCAGGGTCGACAACCTGCTCTAATGCACCCATCATATTATCCTTAAGATCTTGATCCATTCTACTCACTCCACTCCTTTACAGTTTATACTTGTCTCTTACCCATTTTCATTACTCATCTTAACAAATAACCAGGTATAAAACAAAAGGTTAAACTGTTAAATGCTTCTCAAACCATTCGACAAGCCTCAATACGCCTTCTCTCGTTACTTTGTGATCAGCTTTATCATCTTCTATAAAGAGCAGATAGTCTTCACGTTCCTTATAATAAGGCAAAATGCTTTCATAGAATTCTCTTGTCAAATTGAAGGGAACAACCTTGTCGCGCTTTCCGTGCCAGAACATGAGGGGGCGGCCACCCAGCTTCTCGGGTTGAAGACTTAGATCGTAAAGAGCAAGCTCACTCATCATGCTTTCGATTTCCTCTTCGGTGAATGGTAGATCATATCCTAACGATTCCACTTGCGACAGCTGGGCTTGTGCAAATTTCACATATGTAGGATTCCCCATTAGTGAAACGGCCGAAGAGATCCATTCATATTGAGTCAAGGCACCGAGTGTTACAATCCCCCCCATTGAGGTACCGGCAACGCCTATTCCATTTGGTGCGATCATCCCTTTTTCTTCAAAATGGTCTTTCAACATCAATAATTCATGAATGGTATTTAAGACAATCTTCCAAAAGATTTCTCCTAATTGATACTCTGATTTTCCGCTTGATCGCTCTCCGTGCTCTAAACAATCCGGGAGAATCACCCTGAATCCCTTTTCCGCAAGAAGATAGGCGTAGTGAAGATTATGCTCTTTCGCACTAGTGAAACCGTGAATAAAAAAACATGTAGGTAACGGTTTATATATGTTCTCTTCCCTCACAAGGTGAAGAAATGGGATCGATTGAATATTGGATTTATCAACTAGAATCATGTTGGTTCTCTCCCCCCTGATTGCATTTCACTTTACTATGATATCCTAGATTTGGTAGTATGTATAATATTTAAATCGGAAGCGTTTGTAAACATTTATTAAAATGTATGAGCAGGCGGTGGACAACTTTCAACGTGTAACGCTACACTAGAATTGCCTTATACCAATAAGATTGGGGAATTGTATTCATGAACTCACAAGAAAAACATCTGATCGTTCTGGATCTCGATGGAACATTATTAACCGATGAGAAGAAAATCTCGTCCAAAACACATGATATATTAAAAAAAGCGCGTCATAAAGGCCATGAAGTAATGATTGCAACAGGTAGGCCATTCCGTGCAAGTGAATTGTATTATCAACAATTACAGTTGACGACTCCCATCGTCAACTTCAATGGAGCATTCGTGCATCATCCCACCGATCCGTCATGGGGTATATTCCATGAGCCAATGGATTTAAAGGTGGCAAAACAAATCATTGATGCCTGTGATGATTTTCCATTCCGTAACATCGTCGCGGAAGTAATGGATGATGTCTATCTGCATTATCATGATGAAAAAATCATCGATGTATTCATGATGGGGAATCCTGCCATCTCTACAGGTGATATCCGAAAAGTACTATCAGATCATCCTACGTCCATGCTCATTCATGCTGAGGAAGAAGATGTGGCAGAAATTCGTGCACATTTAGATAATGTCCATGCAGAATTAATTGATCATCGCAGGTGGGCTGCGCCTTGGCACATCATTGAAATCGTTAAATCCGGATTGAATAAAGCTGTGGGCATTGAACGAGTTGCTACCTCTTTAAATATTCCCAAAGAACGAATCATAGCATTCGGTGATGAAGACAACGATTTGGAAATGCTCGACTACGCTGGTACTGGTGTTGCCATGGGTAATGCCATTGATCCACTGAAAGATGTCGCGAATGAAGTGACACTCTCGAATGAAGAGGATGGCATTGGCCGCTATCTGCAAAAGCGCTTTGACCTTTAACCCAGATGGCAGCGGTGGGTAAATCTTCTTACTGTACGTTCCTCCTTGGAGAGCCATACTAGTAAGGAGCGCACCTTGCGTTCCAACTTGTAAAAGGGGTGGTTAGTGATGGGTAGAAATAAATCAAAACGATTTGTACAACAAGGTAAGATTGCTGTATCAAAACATGACGAACGTATCCCGTATCATCTGACGTATGCTGAAGCCGAAGCTAAAAAGCTAGCTTCACACGGTGAAGGTTCTGGGGGGCTGCAATAATGAGCAATCCATTATTTCAACAAGCCCGGAGCGCTGTATCTTCAGCCAAACAGGCATGCAGTTCGGGAGAAAACGCTCAAATGTCCATTGAGAAAGCGAAGAATGCTTTGTCATCTGCTTACGCTAACTCAAATGTTGAAGAACAAAAACAGCTGCACACTCTTCAAGATGAGTTGAACCGCCTATCATAATCAAATGAGGGTTGCCTGTATATCCGGCAACCCTCTTTTTTTATGGCATGATGATAACATATGGATGTATAATCTTCCCATCCCCATCATCACGTTCATATAAACTCATAATCAGCTTACCGTTTTTCCCTCTCATTTCCGGAAGGATAATGGAAAAATCTGACCAGTTTGGAGCTTCCTTATTCACTTTTAGGAGGGTTTCTGATAGAAGCACTCTGTGCCCATCCTCTACTGAATAATAAAAACTTCCATTCGATACACAGGCTTGTCCACTTATCGTATAGCGACCTTTAACCTCCCGCACCTTCACGTCCCTAAAGGACGGATTTTCTTCCGGAACAGTAAATGATCCAACTGCCTGTAAAGGATGATTAAAACCCTCCATGTCTTCTCCACCAAACAAAGCTTCAATAGTATAGACACCCTCCGGAACACGTGTGCCTCCTTGAATGTAGCTCCATCTTTCATTCCATACCTTTGTTTGACCTTTTTTCAAATGAATGGTTTGGAGAGCTTGTAAGAATGATTTCCCTTCACTGTAACGATAAATCACTCTTCCTTCCTTATTTTTGATGATAAAGTCAAACTGCTGACTCGTAGGGAAGGTAATGCTGCGATCACGTTCACAATTATTAAAAAGGACAAGCTGAATCTCAGCCCCCTCTTCACCGGGAATAGCTTTCACTGAAAAAATCAAGGGAACTTTCTCCGCTTTTGTTGTCATAGGTGCACCCAAAAACAAGATAGTGCTGAAAAGTATATATACGATCGCCTTCAAGGTGATACCCCTTTCTATGTAGGTTCACCTATAGTATTTGTTAAACATGAGAAACTAATCTTTTCTAAAGAAACCGAATATCCCTGTTGTTTGAACGATATTGGTAAAAGCATTGGGATCTACGTCCTTGATCGTATGTTCAAGCTCGTAAAGTTCATAGCGTGATATGACGATGATCAACATTTCCTTATCTTCACCGGAAAAAGCCCCTTTGGCGGGTAAAGTCGTAATTCCCCTCACCAATTTGGAATGTATGGCTTCACGTAATTCATTCGATTTCTTTGTAACAATCATTGCTGTCAGCTTCTCATGACGTGTATGAATGGCATCAATGACACGTGTGGAAGCATATAGTGTGACTAGCGTATACAATGCTTTTTCCCAGCCGTACAGGAATCCTGCAGACGTTATGATAACAGCATTCATTAAGAAGAAATAAGATCCAACCGGCTTATCCTTCATTCTTGAGAGGATCATGGCGATAATATCCATCCCTCCGGTGGAAGCCCCCCATTTCAACGTAATCCCGACCCCGACAGCGGCAATGACCCCACCGAAGACAGCATTCAGAAGGATATCAGGTGATAATTTAATGACAGGAATCACTTCCAGGAAAAAGGAAGTCAAAAACACTGAAATAAAGCTATACACCGTAAAGGAACGGCCCACCTTCAGCCATCCCAAAATGGTTACAGGGATATTGAGGATAAATAATAAAATACCTGTTGAAATATTAAATGGGGCAAACTCCTTCAGCACGCTTGAGAGCAGCTGGGCAAGTCCCGTAAAGCCACTCGCATACACATTTGCCGGAATAAGAAAAAAGTTCATGGCAATGGCCCCTAACAAGGATCCTACCAGTACTACGACAAACTTCTTCGCCTCTAATTGAACATAATCTCTCGACATACACATACCTCCTGCATCTTGTTGTTATTTTCTATGTTCCACATTACATCTTAACTAAACTCCCTCTACCATTCATCTTTTATCATAAATTCGTGTTCAATCGATTGTTATTTTCATTCAAAATAGCTAGACTAAAGTTATAAGATAAGTCAAAGGATGATGAGAATGACAGTAAAATTATTTGCAGATAGTGCAAGCGACCTGCCTGCAGCCTATTTCACCGAGCACAACATAGAACTTCTGCCACTTAAAGTACATATAGATGGTCAAGACTACGAGGATTTAATCACCATTGAACCGAAAACCGTATTTAATAAAATCAGGGACGGACATCTCCCGAAGACTTCTCAAGTCTCACCAGACCTTTTTCTAAAAAAGTTCACAAGGCTAGCTGAGTCGAATCAATCGGGTATTTACGTTGCCTTCTCTTCCCAGTTATCTGGTACGTATCAAACAGCTGTCATGATTCGAGATCAGGTTAAAGAGGATTACCCGGATCTTGACCTGACTATCATTGATTCAAAATGTGCTTCTCTCGGTTACGGATTGGTCGTCATGAAAGCGGCCGAACTCCTTAAGAACGGTTGCACAAAAGAAGAAATCATTGAGGCAGCCCGATTTAACTCCGACCATATGGAACATCTATTCACTGTAGAAGACCTTGAATACCTTGCAAAAGGCGGTAGAGTCTCCAAAGCATCAGCCTTCCTAGGTGGACTTCTGAACATCAAGCCTCTTCTGCATGTGGAAGATGGAAAGCTTGTCCCAATTGAAAAAATACGCGGAAAAAAGAAACTACTTAAACGCATTCTGGATTTAATGGAAGAACGTAGTGAAGACTTCTCCGACCAGATCATCGCCATCAGTCACGGGGATGACGAAGAACTTGCCCTTGAAATGAAACAGCTCATAGAAGAAAGGTTTACCCCGAAGGATGTTTACATCAGTATTATTGGATGCGCAATAGGATCTCATACAGGAACAGGTACCTTAGCCATATTTTTCTTAAACGGGCACTCATAAACTCCTCTTCGCTTCCTCATACTAAGCGAGAGATCTGATTAGGAAGGGGTTATAAATTATGCCACATACATCTGATAATGAAAAAAAGGCTAGAGACAACAATGCACTGAGACAGGAAAAGAATAAAATCAAAGAAGTTAACCGGAAAGCCGGTAAAAATCAATACTCAAAAAAGACGGATCATTTGTAAGAGATCCACCTGCATGGAAGACACGAGTTCTCAATAGAGCTGGTGTCTTTTTGCGTTGGATAGTCTGACGAAAGCATTTACCTTATACGCTTCCAATTCAAATAACACTTTGTCTCGACTCGACTCAGTCCATCCATTCTCCAAAAAAACAACCCAATCCAACCATAGAAGTTGTATGTACCATCACAGCTTGTCTATAATGAAAAGAGAAAAAGTATGGAGGGGTTACATATGGCAAAGGAAAGTTCATTTGATATCGTATCCAAAGTGGATATGTCTGAAGTGAGTAATGCGATCCAAATCGCGTTAAAAGAAGTACAAACACGTTATGACTTCAAAGGTAGCAAGAGCGACATAAAACTAGATGGTGAAGAAATCGTTCTCGTATCCGATGATGAATTTAAAATGAATCAACTGAAGGACGTCCTTATTAGTAAATTGATCAAGCGTAATGTTCCTGTGAAGAACCTGGACTACAGCAAGCTTGAAGGTGCATCAGGCGGGACAGTCCGTCAGCGTGCGAAGCTTGTTCAGGGAATTGATAAAGACAATGCAAAAAAAATCAACACAATCATAAAAAATTCCGGTGTGAAAGTAAAGAGCCAAGTTCAAGATGATCAAGTCCGTGTTACGGGTAAAAGCAAAGACGATCTCCAAAAAATCATCGCAGCCATTCGTGAAGCAGATCTTTCTATAGATGTACAATACGTAAACTTCCGTTAAAACGGTTTTTTAAAGAAGTCTAATGGGTACAATAAATCCATTAGACTTCTTTCATTTAGGAGGAAAAACATGAAGAGAAAAGTCATCATTATTGGAGCCGTCGGAGGAGGAGCCACGACTGCATCTCAAATCAGGAAGATCGACAATGATATTGAGATTGTCCTTCTCGAAAAAACATCATATTTATCCTATGGCGCTTGCGGAATGCCATATTATTTAGGAGATGTGATCAAAGACCGGGAAAGTTTATTCGCCGCTACTCCGGAAAAATTACATACAAAAAAAAATATCGATGTCAGAATGCATCACGAAGCGTTACAAATCAACCGGAAAAAAAAATCATTACTTATAAGGAATCATGACCATAACCGGGATTACGAAGAAGCTTATGATTATCTGGTCATCGCAACCGGTGCATCTCCCTTTCTGCCCGATATTCCCGGTCTTCATCAAATCCCCGCCTTCCATCTCAGAACTGTTGAAGACATGGATAGAATCAAACAGTTCGTAGAAACCTCAAAGCCTAAAACCTGCACCATCATAGGCGGTGGATTCATCGGGGTGGAAATGGCTGAAAACTTCACTCATCTTGGCATGAAGGTGAATATCGTGGAAAGATCTGAACACGTCATCAGCATCCTTGATGATGAGACGGCTAATGTATTGCAGGATCATATCACCGAGCAGGGTGTTCAGTTGTATACGAATGATGGTCTGAAAGAAGTACTGCCTGAGTGTACGTTAAAACTCGAAAGCGGCGAAACGCTACTTTCGGATTTCATTCTTCTTTCAGTCGGCGTGAAGCCCCGGAACCAACTGGCAAAGCAAGCCGGGTTATCAGTTGGAGAATCAGGAGGTGTCGTAAGTAACGAGTTTATGCAAACGGACGATGACTCCATTTATGCTGTCGGTGATGTTGTCGAGTCCATCGATTTCATTGATGGTACTCCGAAACAAGTCCCCCTGGCCTGGCCCGCCCATCGTCAAGCCTTCATCATCGCAAGTCATCTATCAGGAAACCCCGTCCCTTTTAAGGGCATGCTTGGAACGGCGATAGCCAAAGTTTTCAATCTTGCCATTGCTGCAACGGGACTGGGGGAGAAAGAGTTAAAGGAAAAAGGATACACTTATAAAACGGCCCTGCATGAAGGGAAGTCACATGCCGGCTACTACCCCGGGGCACTGGACGTATCTGTAAGAGTCCATTTTTGTCCTGAAACCGGTAAGCTGTTTGGGGGGAATGTTGTAGGAGGTGAAGGTGTCGACAAACAAATTGAC
Organism: Rossellomorea arthrocnemi; assembly: GCF_904424705.1. Taxonomy (GTDB): domain Bacteria; phylum Bacillota; class Bacilli; order Bacillales; family Bacillaceae_B; genus Rossellomorea; species Rossellomorea arthrocnemi. Next base: position 158,123 of record NZ_CAJGBF010000009.1, read on the forward strand.
ATCCTGGCCACTTCCATTTATGGCGGGTTGACGGTTACCGATCTCCAGGAAATCGAAACCTGCTACGCCCCTCCCTTCTCTTCTCCCAAAGGGTTGTTGAATATGATTGGATATAAGGGCGCCGGGTTAATGAATAAGGAGTGAACAGGCAGGCTTCTCTAGGTGAGAGGCCTGCTATATATATAGGTATGCTTGTTTAATGGATCATGCTTCTACAGAAAAAAGCTCCCCTACATATGCTAAAAAATAGGTTAATAATAATTTTTTCCGGGTAAACACTATCCTAAGAAACCAAAACCTAAAAGGAGTGTTTTCATTGTCTCAACAGCAAAAAAAACAAACATTTCCACCTCAGCACCAGGATCATCAGCCTGGTACGGTGGATGATATGAACCCTCAACCTATTCATACGGATCAAAATTATAAAGGCAGCGGGAAATTAGATGGAAAGATCGCCCTCATTACTGGCGGCGACAGCGGGATCGGCCGTTCGGTTGCCTGGTTTTTTGCAAAGGAAGGAGCACATGTGGCAATCTCTTACTTGGATGAGCATGAAGACGCAAATAAAACGAAGGAACTGGTAGAAGCTGAAGGAGTCAGATGCATCCTCTTTCCAGGGGACATCGGTAGCTCCACTTTTTGCAAAGATATCCTGAATAAAACAATTTCAGAGTTCGGCAAGCTTGATATACTGGTAAATAATGCTGGTGAACAGCATCCCCAAGACGGACTGACGGATATTAGCGATGAACAATTAGAGCGTACCTTTAAAACGAATGTATTCTCCATGTTTTACTTGACGAGAGCAGCTCTTCCTCATCTAAAAAAAGGAGCATCAATCATTAATACAGCATCGATTACAGCCTATAAAGGGAATAAAGATCTAATCGATTATTCTTCTACTAAAGGGGCCATTGTCAGCTTCACCCGCTCCCTGGCAGAAAATATCGCCTCCGATGGAATCAGAGTGAACGGGGTCGCTCCCGGCCCGATTTGGACTCCACTGATCCCGTCTACTTTCAGTTCTAAAAAAGTATCTGAATTTGGAGGAAACACACCTCTCGGCAGGGCTGGACAACCGTTTGAATTAGGACCTGCCTATGTGTATCTTGCAAGCGATGATTCCAGCTATGTATCAGGACAGATGATTCATATCAATGGCGGGACCGTCATCAACGGATAAGTTAAAAAGCGACTGGAGCTTGTGATTTCTCTCCTCGTGGGAGCGTCACACGCCTCAGTCGCTATTTATTTTGAATTCACGTTTCGTTCACTGCAGGAACTTCGTGTCACAAGATGATGTGGAACAATGATTCTCTTGATAGGCTCTTTCGGGTTTTCAATTTTTTGAATCAGGCTTTTCGCTGCCTCATTCCCAAGATTAAAAATATTGATATCCACTGAAGTAAGCGGCGGCCTGGACATTTCAGCAAGGAGCACGTTATTAAAGCTGACAATGGATATGTCATCAGGAACACGAATGCCCATCTCATCCAGTGTGTTCAAAACACCAAGTGCCATCAGATCATCTGCTACGACCAGTGCAGTCGGAGGGTCCGCCAATTGCATGAGCTCATTGATGGCTTCACGTCCCCCTTCTCGAAGGAATTCTTCATGAATAATGTATTCACTATTCATATCGATTCCCGCATCACGCAGAGACTTTTCATATCCTAACAATCGCTCGACCGTCACAACGAGATTTAGATCCCCACCGATAAAGCCGATGCATTTATGCCCAAGCTCCAGAAGATAATCTGTTACTTCCTTCGTCGCCCTGTAGTTATCATTATCCACATGTGTAATTTCTTCACTATATTTATAAGGTTTTCCGATCACCACGAACGGGAAGTCCCGATCCTTCAAGTAATTCATCACCTTATCTTCCACCTTTGAGTAAAGCAGGATGATGCCGTCCACCCGTCCACCCTGAACCATCTGGACGACGCCTTCAAAAATTTCCTCTTCGGATTGACCAGTGGACATTTGAAGGGCATACTGTTTTTCCTGAGCCCCTTCACTTAACCCTCTTAATACTGTAGGAAAGAATGGATTTTGTGAAAAAGTACTGGCCGACCCTGGTAATACAAGCCCTAACACTTGAGTGGATTGATTTGCCAGGCTTCTTGCTATGAAATTAGGGTGATACCCCAGATGTTCCATCGCTTCCCGTACTTTTTGTTTTGTTTTTTCGCTTATTCTCGGATTGTTTGCTATCACTCGCGAAACCGTAGATGGCGCTACATTTGCAAGCTTCGCAACATCCTTTATAGTGACCGCCATTGGTTCCACCCCCCTCATTTAAAAAAGCGAACCTCCAGGCGGGCTGCTCTTGTCATTAGATTAAAACGCTTCCAATTTATTATGTTTAAAAAAGGCAGCAGGGCTTACGCAAGTGGCCCTGCTCTTATTATTTCTTACTTTTGCTTCTTCTTATCTTTTCCCCGTTTCCACACGAGATAGAGGAAGAGAAGGAATAAGAAGTACATGGTTCCCAATGCGAATAGGTAAGGATAGTTCAGTCCACTCTTGTTTTTAAGCATATAAATCTCTGCTTCTTCACGGTCAAGGACAAGATGATAATTTCCAGCCTTATCACTGCGCACTAGGTCATCACTAATCAACCCTTTTAACTCATGATTTTCTGCTAAATCTTCTTTTGTTAATTGAACATTTTGTGTTTCGCTCGTGTTGTTGATCGCTATGACGATTGTCTGATCCTTGTACGTTCGCTTAAAGATTCCCATACCATCCTTCTCGTAGATCGGTTGGATATCCCCTCTCGTCAGGGCGGGATATTCTTGACGAATCTCTCCCAATCGAGTGGTATAGTCAATCAGTTCTTCATCCGTCCTGAAATTCATAAAGCGGCGATTGTCAGGGTCATCCCCCCCATCCATCGCTATTTCGGATCCGTAATAAACAATCGGGATCCCCGGTGTTGTGTACATATAAGTCAATGCAAGCTTCCATCTCGTTCCCGGGAAAAGTTTCTCTTGAACAAGCATTCTCGTAAATCGTTCCATGTCATGATTATCAATGAAGGTTCCCATCAGATAAGGATTGTTATAATCGCTTTCATTGTATTTCCAAAAGTTAAACAGGCGTTCCATGGAGGTATCCGGTTTTTGGAAGACTGAACGCATTTCTTCTGCTTGAGGGACATTGACGAAACCATCGATCCCCACATCATTGTAAGCTGCTATCTTCTCGGGATCACGGTCGAACACCTCACCCAACAGGTAGAAGTCTTCTTTCACCGACTTCACTTCATCACTGAATTCATCCCAGAACTCTTGAGGGACATGACGTACAGTGTCAAGACGATACCCATCTATATCGGTTTCCTTTATCCACCACTTTGCAGCATTGAACAGGTAGTCTTTCACTTCGGGATTTTCTGTATTTAAATCAGGAAGATCATATAACCACGCATTCTGTAGACTTTCTTCATCATTAAAATTCATAGGTTGATTCTCATGGAACCAGTCCTCTTTTTCAGGGTCATCCACCCAAGGGTGTTCAGGACCGACATGGTTCACCACAAAGTCCAGCATGACTTTCATATCACGTTTATGGGCTTCTTCCACAAGCTTTTTGAACGTTTTCATCGATCCGAAATGTTCTTCTGTCTTATAGAAGTCGGTAATCCAATATCCGTGATAGCCCATTGGTTGATTATCAAAGACCGGGGTAAGCCAAATGGCGGTGAATCCCATATCCTTGATATAATCCAGCTTATCGATGACCCCTTGGAAATCCCCGCCTTGATAGGCTTTTGGGTCCTCTGTGTTTACATTCTTATCATTGCTTGTATCCCCATTATTAAAGCGATCGACCATTAGAAAATAAATGGTTTCATCCTGCCATTTTCGTTCTTCTTTTTCAACTGCACCTACCGGTAGGGCGTAAAAAAGAAGAAACGGGACTAAAATGAGAGATAATACTCTTCTTTTCATCTCCGCTCCTCCTAAAAATGTTAGTAACGCCTATAAGATTATCCTTTTGTACCCCCTGCCGTCAATCCTGAAACGAAGTATTTCTGGAAGAACAGGAATAATAGGGCAATCGGAACAGCAATGAGTACAGATCCTGCAGCAAATGTTGTAAATTCTGCTCCAAATTGTTTTGCCACCATGTCATATAAGGCTACCGGTAATGTGTACATTTTCTCTGAGCGTAAAAGGATACTTGCAATGATAAAGTCTGCGAATGGTGCAATGAAAGAAAACAATGCAACAACCGCAATGATCGGTTTCGCAAGGGGCATGACGATCTGGAAGAAGATACGCAGGTGGCCAGCTCCGTCCATCTTGGCTGATTCATCAAGCTCTTTTGGAATCGTATCCAGATACCCTTTCATCAACCATGTGTTCATTGGGATTTGACCACCAACATACACCAGGATTAAACCGATGTGAGTATCTAATAATTTTGTTAGTAAGGCTAAAACAAAAATGGCGATCAAAGCAGCAAAGTTCGGAATCATTTGTAAAATCAAAAATGTCATCAGTCCATTCTTCCGACCGGCAAAGCGGTATCGGGAGAATGAATAAGCCGTTAAACTGACAAGTAAAACCGTAAGGGCCATCGTGGATAGGCTGACCTTCAATGAATTCCAGTACCAAAGCATATAGTTGCTTTTTTCCAGATCAAACAGTTCCTTATAATGTGCCAATGTTGCATTCTTAGGAATGATGGATGAACCGGATAAACTTTGACCTGGATTAAATGAAGATCCGATGATCCAGGCAACCGGATAAAGGATGATGGCAAACATGATTCCGATAGCTGCGTATGAAAGGGTCAAACGTATGAGTTTCTGTCTCTTCATATTCATATTACATCATATCCTCTTCTTGGAATGACTTCGTTCTCTTGAACTGCCAGATCGCTACAGTGATCACGATGATGGATAATAATAATGTGATGGCAGCGGCTTTCGAATACTGTGCTGATGTCATTGTCAGACTGTAAATCCAAGAAATAAGAATATCTGTTCCACCTGCATTCTGTCCGGTTAAAGCAGGCCCGCCGCCGTTGAACAAGTAAATCACATTAAAGTTATTAAAGTTAAATGTGTATTGCGTAATGATGATTGGTGCCGTTGCAAAAAGGACAAGTGGCAGGGTAATGTTCTTGAATTTCTGGAAAGCTGATGCCCCGTCAACCGTCGCTGCTTCATACAGCTCATCAGGAATTGATTGAAGCACTCCTGTTGTCATGGCAAATATGAACGGGAAGCCTAACCAGGCTTGAATACCAATGAGGGCAATCCTAGTATACATCGGCTCTGTCATCCATGGTAGTCCTTCAATACCTAAGAATCCTAAGATATCCCGGTTGATCGTCCCGAATGATTCATTGAACATACCAGCAAAAACGAGAATAGAAACGAATGCCGGAATTGCCCAAGGCAGGATGAACACCGTACGGATGATGGCTTTCCCTTTTAAATCTTTTTGATTGACAAGGATCGCCAGGAATACACCAAGAGCGACTTGAAGAGTTGTCGCACCGAATGTCCAAACGAGAGTCCATGCAAGTACGGTGATGAATGTTTCTCTCCAAATATCAATCTTGAAGATATCAACAAAGTTTTGAATCCCTACCCAATCGACTAACTTCGCCGGTGGAGAGTGATACAAATCGTAGTTTGTAAACGCCAATAGGACGACAAAAATGATCGGGAAGATGACCACGAACACTAGCAGTAAAAATCCCGGAGACATAATGAGATACGGAAAGCCATTGTCGACCAGATTTTTGTACTGCTCTCGGATCGTACTTAGCTTCTCTCCCCTGTCTCTCTTTTCTCCGTTCTTATACGCGTCCCGAAGATTAAACAAGTAAAAACCGATTCCAAATATAGATACAATAATGGCCAAGATACCGTATACCATTAAGAAAATGGAATGATCTCCGTATGAGATATCTGTCCCAAGGGTTGTAATTCCCCATAATCCGTAGCCGATCAAATCTCTAAAGACAAGGATAAAGGCGGCTGTCATGATCAGGAAGAATCCGCCTTTCATAAACTGCCTATGATACATCTGACCTAAACCAGGGATTAGGGAAAGGGCCAGTGCTGTTTTTCTTTTGTTTGTTTGATAGGATTGTTGCTCCATCCTATATTCCCCTTTCTACGTTCACAATTTGATAAGCTTCATGAGCTTTTTAAGAAAAGAACTTCTTTTTCCCTTAAAAAGCCCTTGAATAGGTCTTTAAAAGGATAGCAGTACCTCTCAGTATGAGAAGGTACCGCTATGTTTCATATCAGTTAGAGTGATTCGCATCAATGTTCTGCTCGATTTGTTTCACCGCTGCATCAAGAGCCGCTTTTGGCTCTTGCTTACCGGTTACAACCGTTTGAAGTGAATCAGCCATTGGTCCCCACACCTCTCCCATTTCAGGGATATTCGGCATTGGAACCGCATATTGAGATTGCTCCGCCACTGCTTTTGCACCCGGGTTATCAGCGATCGCAGGATCGTCGATCAACCCTTGGTTTGTTGGGACTTCTTGTGTTTGTTCAAAACGTAATTTAGCATATTCATCTTGAGTGATGAACTCGATGAATTTTTGTGCCCACTCTTTGTTTTTAGAGTAGCCTGACACATGCCAGCCTTTAACACCCATGAACGTTTTCATTGGCTCCCCGTTTGGAAGCTTAGGCATAGCAGCAATACCAATGTCGATACCGGCATCTTTATATCCTTGGAAAGACCAGGGACCGTTCATGACAGAAGCAACTTTCCCTTCGCCGAATAATCCATCAAGTGCAGATCCGCCATTTTCTCCGATGATTCCTTTAGGGAATAATCCTTCTGAGTACCATTTTTGAATATATTCAGTACCTTCTACAGCGCCTTCATTATTTAAGCCAAGATCCTTCGCGTCTAATGCTCCATCTTTTTCAGCAAATACATATCCGCCAAATCCACCAATTGGTGCATGTGCGAAATAGAAGTTGTCCCATAGAGCCAAGAAACCATAGTTCCCATCTTTCGTGAAATCTTTAGAGAATGTATATACTTCATCCATTGTTTTTGGAGCTTCTTCCATCAGTGCTTTATTGTAAATGAATACTGGTGTTTCTGAAGATTTTGGAAGACCATATAATTTCCCATCATAACTCTCAGCTGTCATGGAAGACTCAGTGAAACGCTTTTCAACGTCCCCATCCACTGCTAAAGGAGCGATATGCCCTGCAAGAGCAAGCTCACCGATCTGGTCATGAGGTAATGTTAATACGTCCGGGCCTGTTCCCGCTGGACCGTCTAAACGTAATTGTTCTTTCATTTTTGTAGCCATTTCGACTTCTTTCACTTCTACTTTGATGCCTGTCTCTTTTTCGAACTTGGCACCTACTTCATCAAGCCATCCAGTTTTCTCTTGATCTTCCCAGACAACCAGTTTTTCAGGTTTGTTTGCATCGTCAGTTTTTTTCTCTCCGCTGTCACTTCCTGATCCTTCCTCACGGTTTGGACCACAAGCAGCCAACGCCCCCAGCGCAAGCATGATTACCATTAGTAATGATAACGCTTTCTTCATCTCGACCCCTCCTAAGTATGGTAAAAACTATTGATTCACAATTCAGATTGAACAAACGCTTGCACACGTCTGACTTTCACTACAAAGATACCGCTTACACCCTTTGTGAAAACGATTGCACAACCTACCTCTTATTATACAAACTATAATTCTTTTGACAATACTTTTTTGAAAATTTTTTATAGTAGAAAGAAATATAGGAATATGCTTTACCTCTCCTTATACGTTTTATTGACATAGAAGCTCGTTTAGAATACTCTTTAAATGAAATAAACACGAGGAGGAACGACGATGCAATTGGAAGCTATATATCATAGACCGAAAGATAATTATGCATACGCTTGCGCAAATAATGAATTACACATCCGTCTACGTACCAAAAAGAATGATGTAAACCACATCACTCTCCTGCATGGTGACCCTTATCAATGGGAAGACGGAGATTGGGTATATGATCGGGAAGATATGGTGTTAACGGGTACCGATCACTTGTTTGATTACTGGTTCGCACCGATCTCCCCTCCATTCAGGCGCCTTCGTTATGGATTCCTGCTTCAAGACGAAGCAGAGGAAATATTTTATGGAGAAAAAGGGTTCAACGAGTCCCCTTCTACTGATATTGGAGATTATTTTTGCTTTCCTTTCATAAATTCCATCGATGTGTTTGACGCCCCTTCCTGGGTAAAGAATACAGTGTGGTATCAAATATTTCCGGAACGATTTGCGAACGGGAACCCTGATAATGATCCTGAAGGTGTCCTCGGTTGGAATAGTGCAGCTCCGACTCCGACCAATTTTTTTGGTGGCGACTTGGTCGGCGTGATCCAAAACATCCCTTATTTAAAAAAACTGGGTATCTCAGGAATCTATTTCACTCCAATCTTCAAAGCACATTCTAATCATAAATATGACACCATTGATTATTTTGAGATCGACCCACAGTTTGGTTCAAAAGAGACACTGAAGGAATTGATCAGGACCTGTCATGAGAACGGGATCAAAGTGATGCTGGATGCGGTATTTAATCATAGTGGATTCTATTTCGAGCCGTTCCAGGATGTACTTGAAAAAGGGGAAAAATCTCCTTACCACAATTGGTTCCATGTCCATGATTTCCCTCTGGATATCGAGAGCAAGCCGCCTAATTACGATACCTTTGCCTTCGAAGCCTCCATGCCGAAGTTAAACACTGAAAACGAAGAGGTACGGAACTATCTGTTAGAGGTTGGGCGCTACTGGATACAAGAATTCGATATTGATGGATGGCGTCTGGATGTTGCAAACGAAGTCGATCACCACTTCTGGCGTGAGTTCAGAAAAGAAGTCAAAAGTATAAAACCTGACGTTTACATTCTCGGTGAAATCTGGCATGATTCTATGCCTTGGCTGAGGGGCGACCAGTTCGACGCGGTCATGAACTACCCATTTACAACGAATCTTTTGAACCTGTTTGCCAGTCAAACCATTTCTCCTTCCCAATTCGTTGAGAATATGACATCTGTCGTCCATATGTATCCAAAAACTGTAAACGAAGTGAACTTTAACCTTGTTGGTAGTCACGATACCCCCCGTGTGTTGACAGAATGTAGTGAGGATATCCGGCGAACAAAACAAATATACACCTTTATGCTTACTTTTACAGGCACGCCGTGTATTTATTATGGGGATGAGATCGGTCTTACCGGCGAACAGGATCCAGGTTGCAGAAAGTGTTTCCCTTGGGAGGAAGATCAACACAACAGCGATCTCTTCAAGCATATTCAAAAGCATATCATTCTCAGAAACCAATATCCTTTATTACGTAATGAAGGGAACCTCTCCTTTTTACCCGGAGACAAGAACGAGCATTGTCTTTCCTTTACTAAATCAAACGGAGAGGAAACAATCATGGTTCTTTTAAACTGCAGTGAAGAAGCAACAACCTATTCTCTACCTTTTGAATTAAAAGGGAAGAAGATCGTAAATCTATGGAGTGGTGAGGAATTTGCTGCTGAAGCGGAATTCATTGAAGTAGCACTGGATGGATACGGATTTGCGATTTTGCAATTTTAGTTAAGAAATGTGTAAGTAAAAGGCGGGACTATACCACAATGGTTAGTCCCCTTATCTATTCAGAAGCTGACAAGGCCTTCTCAATCCTGGCCAAATAAAGGAGAAACCTTATGAGTATTAACCAAAAAAAAATGACCCTTTTCGCCTTGACTTGGCCGATATTTATTGAAATCTTCCTTCATATGCTGATGGGAAACGCCGATACATTAATGCTGAGTCAATACTCGGATGACTCGGTTGCAGCAGTCGGGGTATCCAATCAGATCCTTTCCCTTATCATTGTGATGTTCGGATTTGTGGCGACGGGTACAGCCATTCTCGTGGCACAGCATTTAGGAGCGGATGAGAACCGATTGGCTGGAGAGGTTTCCATCGTCTCCATTGCTGTCAATTTACTATTCGGGCTCTTATTAAGTATCGCTCTTGTGTTTTTTAGCAATCCGATACTATTATCGATGGATCTCCCCCCCTCCCTAATGAATGAAGCTTCTTCCTATCTACAAATCGTAGGCGGCTTCGCTTTCATCCAGGCTCTGATCATGACGGCAGGATCCATTATGAGGAGCTACGGATATACGAAAGATGCCATGTATATCACAATCGGAATGAATATCGTAAATGTGATTGGAAATTATTTATTTATATTCGGCCCCCTGGGTTTCCCGGTATTAGGTGTAGAAGGGGTTGCCATTTCCACCATCACCTCGAGACTGATCGGATTCATCGTGAGCATGATCGTCATTAGGAAGCGAATTCCAAATGCACTTCCAATAAGAAGATTATTCAGGCTGCCTGTTTCTCACGTGAAAAACTTATTGCGCATCGGGATCCCCTCCGCAGGAGAACACCTTTCCTATAATGGGTCTCAAATGGTCATTACCTACTTCATTGCAAGCATCGGGACGAACGCTTTGACGACGAAGGTATATGCTCAAAACCTTATGATGTTCATTTTCTTATTCAGCGTCGCCATAAGTCAGGGGACACAGATCATCATCGGTCATATGATTGGCGCCAGGGAATTTGACAGTGCGTACGAACGATGCTTGAAAAGTTTAAAAATCGCGATTATGATCTCACTTATCATGGCAGGGATTTTTTCCGTTGCTGCAGAACCTCTCCTCCGGATTTTCACAAACAACGAAGACATCATTTCCCTTGGGAAGACGTTGATCTATCTGACTATCATCCTCGAACCGGGGAGAAGCTTCAACCTTGTTGTCATTAATGCACTGAGAGCCACCGGAGACGTACGATTCCCGGTATATATGGGGATTTTATCAATGTGGGGAGTAAGTGTAACCCTTTCCTATATTCTCGGGATCTGGTTCGGACTTGGCCTGATTGGAATCTGGATTTCCTTCATAGCTGATGAATGGCTACGGGGCATCATCATGCTCAAACGCTGGCGATCCAAAGTATGGATCCACAAACGCTTCACCCAAAGTGACAGGGACGCCGTTTAGAGGGACGGACCTTCATCCCCCATCCAAAAGAGTCAGCTCGCAACTCGAGCTGACTCTTTTTTTATCCTGAAATGAAAGCGCACCCATAAAACAATGTTAACTTTTTTTACATAAAAACGCTTTCATATCAAATTAACACTTGAACTTTTGTTATTTTCTGAATATGATAAATAATATAACTAATTCATGTCACATAACCTCACATCAAAGAAGTGATAAATCGAGAAAACAAAAATCAAAGGAGGAAATATCCATGAAAAAAGTAGAAGCGATTATTCGGGCAGAAGCATTTTTGTCTTTACGAGAAGCATTATGCCTTCGAGGCTTCAGCGGCCTGACTGTATCGGAAGCAGCAGGCTGCGGGAAACAAAAAGGAAAACAAGGAATCTTCAGGGGAAACAAATTCGAACTTCAATTGGTTCCCCGCATTAAAGTGGAAATGATAGTGGACGATGGACAGGTGGAAGATATCATCGATCTCATCGTGGAGCATTGCAGTACTGAAACCGTGGGAGACGGGAAGATCTTCATCTATCCTGTTGAGGATGTGATTCGAATCAGGACAGGTGAACGTGGAAAAAAAGCAGTCTTATAGTTGAACAGTCCTTTATCTATTCCATCCGTCACGGCCAAATACCAATTTTTGGAGGGATTCCATTGATAAGAAAAATTTCTGTTTTATTCCTTTTGTCCTTGTTCATATGTACCCATGCATTCGCTGCCGCCCCTACGGCTGAATCTGTTCAAGCTTCCGTTGATTCCCTGTGGGTCATGATCGCAGCTGTTCTTGTATTCTTCATGCATGCAGGATTTGCGATGGTGGAAACTGGATTCACCCGCGCCAAGAATTCACTCAATATCCTAATGAAAAACTTTTTGACGGTAGCCATTGCCACTGTTCTATATTTCATCGTTGGATTTGGTTTCATGTTCGGAGGGACATCTGGTGGAATTATTGGAACGGATAGTTTCTTTCTGTCAGGTCGTGAAGATATCGGTTTCTTCCTGTTCCAATCGGTCTTCGCGGCTACTTGTGCAACGATCATTTCCGGGGCTGTTGCCGAACGGATGAAACTTAAAAGCTATATCCTCTTAACCATTGCTATGACGGGAATCATCTATCCGATTGTGGGTCATTGGGTGTGGGGGGGCGGCTGGCTTTCAGAGCTTGGATTCGTCGATTTCGCCGGTTCCACTGTTGTTCATCTGACTGGTGCTGTAGGCGCATTCATCACGGTCCTCTTCCTGGGATCCCGCGTCGGTAAATACAGCAAGGGAAAAGTGAATGTCATTCCAGGTCATAACATACCGATCGGCGCACTGGGTGTGTTCATTCTCTGGTTCGGCTGGTTCGGATTTAACGGAGGCAGCAGCCTGGCAGCCGATCCGACCCTAGTTCCACAAGTCATTACTACAACTTTATTCTCAGCATCAGCCGCCATTCTCTCTTCCGCTTTTTATACATTGATCCGATTTAAACGAATTGACCCATCTCTTACACTAAACGGTGCCCTTGGAGGTCTTGTCGGAATTACCGCCGGCTGTGCTAATGTATCACTGGCAGGCTCTCTCATTATCGGTTTGATTGCCGGAGTCATCCTGGTGGAAGCTGTAACATTCATCGATTCGAAATTAAAGGTCGATGACCCTGTCGGAGCCATTGCTGTACATGGAATTTGTGGAGTATGGGGTACTGTGGCGGTAGGATTGTTCGATGTTCAAAACGGTTTACTATATGGTGGAGGTGCTTCTTTAGTTGCCACTCAAGCTCTCGGCGTGTTGGCAGTCATCGCCTGGACATCCATTACCGTTGGAGGATTTCTCTTCATCGTAACGAGAGTATCAAGTATTCGCGTTTCCCGTGAAGAAGAGCTCTCGGGACTTGATTTTACAGAGCATGGTTCCAATGCCTACGAATTAAAGGATACCGTATTGGAATCAAATGTCTCTTCCACTTCTCCATTCGGATCTGATTTAGTTGAACGATTGAACTCGATTGGAACAGGTAAAGTGAATGACATGAACCAACGAAACACAATTTAACCAGGAGGAAGAGCTGCTTTATGCGGCTCTTTTTTTACTTCAAAAATGATTTTCAGACAAAGACAAGCTCATATGGATGGCGTCTATTACGCCTCCATATGAGCCTATTATGAGATGGACGTGATGATTTTCTCTTTTACATCTTTTGATATAAAGTGCTTTTTGGAAAACACATTATAGTGATTATTTCTGACCTCATCCAGAATCGCGCGATATAATAAGGCAGCACTTTTTACGGGGGTTCTCGAGTACATAGGATAGAGATTCATGGTACGGAAAGCTTTATCATAATAATATTCAGCATGCCCGGCCATCTCTTCCCATATGGACTGAAAAGCATCGTTCATTCTGTGCTCCCTAAGATCAGTTATGGTATATTCATATTTCACTAATAAATCCTGAGGAATATATAATCTTCCTCTTTCAAGATCTTCACCGATATCCCTTAATATGTTGGTCAGCTGCATGGCATATCCAAGATAAATACCATCTTCCCTCAAATGCTGTTCTTTCCCGGGGGCAAGAATAGGCATGAGCATTAAACCTACAGAGCTCGCAACGTGATATGAATAGTCCAGGACATCGTCCATTTTCACGTATTCTCTTTCACAGATGTCCATTCTTTGTCCCTTAATCATGTCCCTGAAAGCTTGAACATCCATGTTAAAACGTTTAAACACATCACCCAAGGCGACCCACATAGGAGCATCACGATGATCATAACCGTCCAAGCAGGATTCGAATTCCTTCTCGAAATGACTTAATTCCTCAGAAGGGTTCGTGTCCTCGTCAACGATATCATCTACTCTACGACAGAATGCATAAACAGCCCATACAGCCTTCTTTTGATCTTTCGGTAACAGGGAAAATGCTCTGTAAAATGTTTTGGAATGAAGTTTAATGATATTTTCACAATGATCGTATGCTTCTGAGATCTTGTTCATGTAAGGACACATCCTTCCTTTCTGATTCAGTCTTGTAATGTTCTTTAAAGGCTTCCGCAACGAGCTTTGCACCCTGCATGACAATCGGTACACCTCCACCAGGGTGAATGGACGCTCCGACAGCAAAGATGTTCTTCTCCGGAAACGGTTGTACCTGTGGTCTGAATGGACCTGATTGTCCTAAGCTGGGGGCTATCCCAAAGCTCCCACCGGAATATAACCCCTCCTGCAGAGCATCCTCAGGCGTTCTGATCTTCATCCACGTGATCCGTTGTCTAAGCTCTTCGAATCCCCTTTTTTCCATTGTATCCAATACATGGTTGGAAAGAATTTCTGAAGTTTCCCCCCAGTCCACTTGATCCGAAACTGGAACAGGGATTAGAACATACAGAACACTCTTACCTTCAGGCGCAAGAGAGGAATCGACCTTGGAGGGATTGAATACATAAAAAGAAGGTTCCTTAGGAATTCTCTTATTCTTGAAAATGTCCTCCATATTCCTTGCGAAATCTTCATTTAAATAAAATTGATGCATTTGCTTGTCATCAAAGTTCCCGTCCACTCCCATGTATAAAAGCACACAGCCTGATGAAGGTTTATACGATTTTGGTGCTTTCTTCTTTACTAATTTTGATGCTGTGGGAAAATCCCCATTGATAATAACCGAGTCGATTGGTTCCCTGTGAGCCCCGATGACGATATGAGTCGCTTTATCTCCTGTCGTTTCGATTTCAGAAACAAGAGAAGAGGTTTTGATCCTGATGCCATTTCGGTCGCACGCGTCCTTGACATGGTCCAGCAAGCCCGCATACCCACCTTTTATATAGTAAATGCCATGCTTATGTTCACTGAAAGATACCAAGCTGTAAATGGCTGGAGTCGAGTAAGGATTCCCACCAATGTACAGAGTTTGAAGACCATAAGCGGTCTGAAGTTTTCTATGATGAAAATAGTGCTTTAAGTTGCCCATCACATTCCTGTAGGCCTTTAACTTAAGTAGTGCTCCCATTGTTTGACGGTTAAGATAATCCCCTGTTTTAAGAAAAGATGATTCAAGGAATTGTGGCTTCCCGATTGTAAATCGTTCCTCCATATCACTCATAAATTGAAGAAATCCCTCTTCATCCCCCGGAAACTTCTCCTTGATTTCTTCATATTGCTTATGGATATCGGCATATTTCGTATACGATTGCCCATCTGCAAAGTGAACATCATAGAGGGGATCACAACGAACGAATTCTATTTCACCCGTGTCAATACCTGCCTCCAGAAGGATGGATAGAAGCATGTTAGGGAGTAGTACAATAGTCGGCCCTTTATCAATTTTATAATCCCCTTCCTGAACAAAGGTAAGCCGCCCGCCAATGGTCGACTCTTTCTCATAGACAGTAACTTCATGACCATCCTTCACCAATAACAATCCCGCTATCAATCCACCTATTCCCGATCCTACCACTGCTGTTTTCATAGAGCTTCCTCCATCGTACGTTCTTTGGTGAATGAGTAGGAAGGATCTTCATTCATCAGCATATTAGTCGTGATCCTGGCTGATTCTAATATTGTAGGTAATCCACTTCCAGGATGAGTCCCTCCTCCGACTAACCAACAATTTTCCAGCTCTTCAAATTTGTTATGAGGCCGTAGAGCCATCATCTGATTTAATTGGTGACCAAGGTTGAAGGTAGCCCCTTGATAGATGTTGAAGTCCGATTCCCAATGATGGGGAGAGATGATCTTTTCAACCTTTATATGATCTCGAATGTTCTCTAAACCCGTTTTACGCTCCACCGAATCCAATACCAGATCACGGAAGGTTTCTTCATTCTCTGTCCAATCAATTCCGCTAACATTATTCGGAACCGGAGCAAGGATATATAATGTGGAATGACCTGGCGGCGCCAGTGTCGAATCTGTCACTGATGCATTTTGCATATATATAGAGGGATCTTCCGGAAGCGTATACGTTCCCGTTATTTCTTCAACGTTTCTCTTATAGTCCTCTGCAAACAGGATACTGTGGTGCGGAAGATCATATTGTGTATCGATTCCCAGATAGATCATAAATGTGGAGCAGGAATATTTTTTCTTTTTTAGTTTTTCTTTACTGTATTTCTTTAATACACCATCTTCCACCAGATTGCTCATACAATAGGCAAAGTCCCCGTTAATAATGACCTCATCTGCCGCTATGTTCTTTCCAGCATCTGTACTGACACCCTTCACGACTTTACCGTCTTCCATCCACAAATTCTTGACCCCTTCACTTAGATGGATAGAGCCTCCATGCTCCTTCACGACTTCTGCCATGGCTTTGGATAATTGATTCACCCCGCCGATCGGGTGAAAGATACCGTACTCATGTTCCATGAAAGACAATATGGAGAATGCCCCCGGACACTCCCAAGGGGACATCCCTAAATATTTCGATTGAAAGGTAAACGCCAATCGCAATTCATGGTCTGTAAAGTAATCACTTAACACACTATATAACGATTTCCCCAATGATAATTGAGGGAGCGCCCTCAAAACCTTCCAACTGATATATTGATAATATCGATCCATAGGGCTTTGTAAAATCGGTTTTAGCCGTTCCATTTTTTTACGGGTATCATTCATGAACCGGGTGTATCCCTTTGAATTCCCTGGATAATGACGTTCAATTTCCCGGGCTAATGCTTCAGGATCTTTAAACATTTGCACTTTTTTATCTTTAAAGATGAGCTCATACATTACGGAGAGCTCCCGTAAATCAACATAATCATGAAGGTTTCTTCCTGAAGCCTCGAATAATTCTTCTGCAATTTCCGGCATACTCAAGAATGTCGGCCCAATATCGAACGTATACCCATCCATCGTAAAGGAACCATTTCGTCCGCCTATAAATGATTGCTTCTCAAATACTTCTACTTTGTACCCCTTACTGGCAAGAAGCATTGCCGCTGCCAAGCCTCCGGGACCCGCACCGATGACGATTATTTTTTTGGCCATCGTTATAGCCTCCAATGTATTTTATTTGTACAATTATTATACAATACTTATACAATACTTTTCCACCAGAAAGAAATAGTAAACTCTATTGACCAAATAAACTTGTTTATTTCCTTCCAATTGGGCTTGTCCTACCATTCTCAAACCCTTAGAGACCACAATAGGGTCCTTTTCCTTGCACTTTTTGCTATTTAACACCAAATAAGCCATCGTAGTTTCCTTCTAAAGATCGCTAAAAAGAGGCATATAAAAGGATACTATCCCTTTTTACTATGCCCCTTTTCTGATTATTATTACTTTAAATCTATGTTAGTACCGTTCTCTTAATTTTTATCCGCTTTCTCATTATTTGCTTATTCCACAATCTCAATATTATAATCCTTGAACCACACATGGATCTGGGCGAGATGGGCGAGGAGCTGAGGGCCGGTCATGAGCTGCCCGTACCAGGGCACTTCAAAAGCCGCTCCGCCGGTTGCGACAATATCTTTGAGCTTTTTTTCATCAAACAATTCATAGAGAATACTTGATTTGTCTTCAAGAATTTCATTGAGCCAATCTCCGACCAGTTTCGTATATTCCGGGTGATGGGTTTTCGGATACGGACTTTTCTTTCGATACAGGACCTCATGGGGAAGCACTCCTTCGAGAGCCTTTCTCAAGATGCCCTTCTCTCTTCCTTCGTGCATTTTCATCTCCCACGGAATGTTCCATACATACTCTACAAGTCTATGATCGGCAAACGGCACCCTGACCTCGAGGCTCGCCCCCATACTCATGCGATCTTTCCGGTCTAACAATGTCGTCATGAACCAGAGTAAATTTAAATAGAATAATTGTCTTCTTTTGGTCTCCACTTCATTTTCCCCTTCTAATAACGGGGTTTCTGCAACTGTGCGATCATATTGCTCCAGGACATATTCCTCGAGGTTTAATTTCTTACTCCACTCTTCCTTCAAAAGGCCCTGTCGTTCAGCTGTGGAGCGCATCCATGGAAAACCTCTGCGATTGAAGTCTTCGGGGCGATGAAACCACGGATAGCCACCAAAGATTTCATCAGCACATTCCCCGGACAGTCCTACAGTAAAGTCATGTTTAATTTCCCGGCAGAACCATAAGAGAGATGAATCCACATCCGCCATGCCCGGCAGGTCCCTTACATGGACTGCCTCAATCAAATGGTCCTTTAATTCCTGTTGGCTGATCTCACAGCTGTGATGGATCGTATCGAATTCTGATGTCATCTTTTCAATCCAAGGAGCATCGGAATTCGGCTGAAAATCACTTGCTTTAAAGTATTGATCATTTTCCTCATAATCAATGGAGTACGTATGGAGATTCCCTTTTCCTTCTTCTTTATACCGATTTGCTGCCACTGCTGTTATAGCGCTGGAATCGAGGCCACCAGATAGGAATGTACATAGGGGCACATCGGAAACAAGCTGCCTCTGGATGGCATCCGTAAGCAGAAAGCGTACCTTTGAAACCGTTTCGATAAATGAATCGGTATGCTCCTCACTTTTTACATTCCAGTATCTCCATACTCTCAAGCCTTCTTTCGTGAAGAGCATCGCATGGGCGGGACGCAGTTCTTTCACCCCTTTGAATACACCATTACCGGGAGTCCGGGATGGACCGAGTCCGAGCACTTCCGCTAATCCTTGAAGGTCTACCTGGGGCAAAACATCTGGATGAGCCAACAGTGCTTTAATTTCCGAACCGAAAAGAATCCCCTCATCTTTCTCAAAATAAAATAAAGGCTTTACGCCCATTCTGTCCCTTCCTAAAAATACATGCTCCTTCTCACTATCCCATACGGCAAAGGCGAAAATGCCATTTAAATGGTGAACACATTCTTCTCTCCACTCAATATAAGAAGTTAATAGGACCTCTGTATCGGAATGTCCCTTGAATGTATATCCTTTTTCAATAAGTACTTGTCGTAAATCCTCTGTATTATAAAGTTCCCCGTTGTAGCAAATGGTGAAAAGGTGGTCGTTATGGTGAAGGGTCATTGGCTGCCTTCCACCTTTGGGATCGACTACAATTAACCGCTTATGACCAAAGGCAATATGTTGATCCATCCATACGTTCGTTTCATCCGGCCCTCTTTTAGAAAGGGTTTCTGCCATTTTTTCCACCACTTCTTTTTGATTCGTCAAATCTCGTTTATAATGGATCCAACCTGTAATTCCGCACATGGTGATCATCCTCACTTTCTACTCAAACAAATTGGGCTCACTGACACATAAATTATTCTATGCCTTCACAGAGAAATGGTTAATTGTCTCAATCAATCTTTACATGAATGAAATATGATAATTATGACAAGAAATGTAGTTAAGGAGGGATATTCACTTGAGCAACATATTTCGATCAAACATTTTAAAATCCCAAAAAAGATCCTATTCCGAAGGCACTGCTTTATTCGAAGAGGGTACATGGTTTTTTTTCGAAATCGATGCAGAGGAAGAGTCTGAGCTCGAATTTTACCTCAATCATGAATTAAAGGTGTATCGAGATGGAGACTGGCTCGCTGGTGTTCTTTTAGAAGATGGAATCATTGTCACACCGTATGAGCGAATAAGAATCGAAAATGGCGATCGAATTCAAATAAAGAAGAATATATTGTATTCGTTGGAGAATTTATTAGAAGAAATTTCTGATGATGCTTTTCATCAGTTTACAACAGCCTTAAACAACCTGGGTTATTCTATTTATGATAGTATCTTTTGCCACAACCACCTTGTTTTCCTCGGAAACCAAAAAATCAAAGAAGGCGTGAACTTCATTACCTTCGACAACGGTGTTGAAGTGTGTGCCGTACAGCATCACTTCACTTATTACAAAAAGAAACGGGACCGCTTTGAATTCACCTTAAGTACAGGCAGACGAATCGTGATTGAAAGTTTCAATATCTGATCCACCCACGAAAATTAAAAAAACACATGCCTGTAGACTGACATAGCGATTTGAGACACATATAAAACACCTCTTTAGGCTGCTTGCGCCCCAAATTCTTTGGGCGTCAGGTAGCCTAATTTTTCTAGGATACGGTCTTGGTTGTAATAGCGCACGTATT
>NZ_CAJGBF010000010.1 GCF_904424705.1 Rossellomorea arthrocnemi
CCTTGATTCCTAGGACCTGGTCCTAGGAATCAAGGTCCGTCCCTCCAAAAAGAAGGATTTTTTCTTGTTAGTGATGAATGTATAGAGGAAGATGTGTGTTTATGGAGGTGTGTGTATGAATGTCAGGAATGGGGATATGAATGTACGTCCGTTGGAGGATAGGGATAAGTACGCGCTCTTAAGGTGGTTATCGAATCCGGAGGTATTGGAATTTTATGAAGGCAGGGACCGTCCCTTCAACCTTCAGATGGTGGAGGAAAAATTCTTCTCAGAAAGGGGTGTCATGAGCTGTCTCGTTGAGTATGAAGGGAATGAAGTCGGTTATCTTCAATATTATCAGCTCGATCATGAAACGATGATCCGTTACGGGTACACGAATGTAGATGAAGTGATTTATGGTACGGATCAATTCATCGGGGAGACGGCGTATTGGAACAAGGGAATCGGTACACAGTTCATTCGTGCTGTGGTGGAGTATTTGCTTCAAAAGGAAGGAGTTCACCGTCTCGTGATGGATCCGATGACGTGGAACAAGAGAGCGATTCGCTGTTATGAGAAATGTGGTTATAGTAAAGCAAGAATTCTGCGGGAGCATGAGCTTCATGAAGGGGAGTATTATGATTCCTGGTTGATGGAGTTCATTCCCGAGTAAGTGGGAGATTCATAGACGAATAACCCAATAGAAGGTACCTTTGCATTCAGGGAGTCAGGAAAACATGAAGCTTCCATTGAGAGATGGAAGAAACTGATGCAACAAGCTCATGAAGATGGTTTTCTGCATTGCCAATATGAGCTGATTTTGATAGGGAAGTTACATATCGCACATTTAGTGGCTGTTCGAAAGGGCGGCTCTTTATAATGTCAACAAAGATAAAGGAGGGTGAATGAATGTGGCATTAACTAAACTGTATCTGGTCAGGCATGCCCACTCGGTTTATACCCCGGAAGAGTTAACGAGGCCCCTGTCTGCAAAAGGGAAACAGGATGCTCTGCAGGTTACTGAACGATTGAAGAATGAAAGAATCGATGTGGTTTGTTCCAGTCCCTACAAAAGAGCGGTGGAGACTGTTGAAGGAATAGCCGGACTTATCAATCAGGAGATTATACTAGTGGAAGAGATGAGAGAACGTACACTATCCGCTGGACCTGTTGAGAACTTTCATGAAGCTATTTCCTCGGTATGGGCTGATCCCGCTTTCTCATTAGAGGGCGGAGAGTCCAATCTTACTGCGCAAAATAGGGGAGTACACGCGATATTTAACATAATGGAAGAATATAATGGGGAAAACGTGGTCATTGGGACCCACGGCAATATCATGGTGCTAATCATGAATTATTTTGATGAAACGTATGATGTTGAGTTCTGGAGAGAGCTTGAAATGCCGGATATATACTGTTTAACATTCGATGGAGTAATTCTGCAGAATGTATCAAGAATATAGACACAGCTTATATAAAAAAGACCGTTCAATGGTGAACGGTCTTTCATGTATCTATATATATCAATGAGGCAGGAATGCCAGCTGATAAAAGAACAGGACGGCAAAGACATATACGAGTGGATGTACCTGTTTCCATTGTCCCTTCACAACTTTAAGTAATGGATAAGAAATGAATCCCAGTGCGATTCCCGTTGCGATGCTGGATGTTAACGGCATGCTCAGGATAATTAGGAATGCAGGGAATGCTTCATCCAACTGGTCCCATTTTATCTGTGAGATACTTCCCATCATCAGGCTTCCAACAATGATCAGTGCAGGGGCCGTGATGGCAGAAATCCCGGACACGGCACTGACGAGGGGTCCGAAGAAAGCTGAAGCGATAAATAGGATCGATACGGTTAAAGTTGTTAATCCCGTTCTCCCCCCGGCAGAAACACCAGCTGAAGATTCGATGTATGCGGATGTCGGGCTTGTACCGAACATCGCACCAATTGTTGTGGCAATGGAGTCGGCGAGAAGTGCCTGACGGGCTTTCGGAAGGGTATTTCCCTTCATAAGACCCGCTTGCTGGGCGACTCCAATCATTGTTCCTGTCGTGTCAAAAATGGTGACAAGCAAGAAAGAGAATACAACCGCATATAATCCATATTGGAAGACATCTGCAAAAGCCGTTACCGGATTTGCCACCATCAGCCCTTCAGGAAGATGGGGGATAGCCACAAATCCTTCTTTAAATGAGAGATCTCCCGTAAAATAGGCAATCAATCCCGTGACGATCATCCCGATGAATAGGGCACCATGAACATTCAGGACCATGAGGATCAGGGTTACAGCCAATCCTGTCAATGCAAGGAGAGCTGAATGGGAATGAAGGTCACCTAACTGCACTAAATTCGTCGGATGAGCCTGGATCAAACCTGTGAGTCGCAATCCAATAAACGCAATGAATAAACCGATTCCTGCTGTTATTCCGTGCTTAAGGTTTTGAGGAATGGCTTCAATCAATTTTTTTCGTAAAGGTGTTAAAGAGAGAAGGATGAAGACAATACCTGCTACAAAAACGGCAGAGAATGCAACGATATACGAAATATCATCATGTGCACCGACCACTGAGTAAGTAAAATAAGCATTCAATCCCATTCCAGGTGCGATGGCAATCGGATAATTTGCGAACAGGGCCATCCATAACGTTCCGGCTACAGCTGATATAATGGTTGCTAAGAATACCTGGTCAAACGGGACACCCGCATCGGATAAAATGATGGGATTCACAATCACAATGTACACCATTGTCAAGAAAGTTGTGACCCCGGCAAGTATTTCCGTCTTTGGATTCGTGCCGTGTTCCTTTAATTTAAACATCGTAAAACCTCCAATAAAAACGAACATTAAAAACACACAACTTATATAATATTCGGTAATAGAATGGATTTCAATAGAAAAGACCGAAAAAATTTTAAGAAAATATCTTGAAACCCCTTCCAAACCCCATCTATTTTCGATAAGATGTTATCAATTATAGAAGAATCAGTTTCTATCATGCCCTTGCACAATACGATTTACCACGCATAGGCTTATATTTCTAAAAGAAAGGGGCGGTACTAACGTGTATTCTCAACTTGAAAATAAGTCAACTTCTGAGCAGATCGAACTCATCACACGATCTTTAGTCGCTCTGAAAAGCTATAACGGAACAACCGGCGAAAGTGAAAAAGCCCGATTTATATATGAGCTGATTTCATCGTTTCCTTATTTTAAGGATCATCCCGCTCAAGTCTGGCTCCAATCAGTCCCGAATGATCCGATCGGGAGGAAAAATGTATTCGCCCTTGTGAAAGGAAACTCTTCTAAAACCGTCTTATTTCATGCTCACTACGATACGGTAGGCACCGATGATTATGGTGCGCTTCAAGATATGGCACATGACCCGGATTTCCTGCAGAAGTTCTTCATGGATTATGAAGGGGAGGAAAAGGTGAAAGAGGATGCCCTTTCCGGGAACTGGTTGTTCGGAAGAGGGGCTTTGGATATGCAAAGCGGAATCGCCGTCCATTTAGCCAATCTTTTGCATCACTCGGGTGAAAAAGCGCCGGATGGACATTTATTATTCCTGTTCAATGGAGACGAAGAAAGTGAGCATGCAGGTATGATTGCGGCTTTAAGTGATCTCTACCGCATGAAAAAAGAAGGCTTGGACTACTTGGCAGCCGTCAATACAGATTTCATTTCCCCTATTTATGACGGGGATTGTAAACGTTATATATACACAGGAGCAGCAGGAAAGCTCCTGCCAAGTTTCTATATATATGGAAGAGAAGCGCATGTTGGAGATGTACTGACATCGATTGACCCGACTGTAATCGCCTCCAGGATCAATCTCGAAGTCAACCAGAATCTCGATTATCTTGAGGAGATTCCAGGTGAGTTCACCCTTCCTCCTTCATGCCTCTATTTTAAAGACGATAAACATACGTATAATGTACAGACCCCTCTTAGCGCTTCTCTTTATTTCAACTATTTTGTTTATGAAAGAACCGCAAGGGAAGTGTTATATGATATGAAAAAAGTGGCTCTGAAGGTGGCAGGTGAAATTGAAGAGAGAAGCAAAAAACAATTTGAGATCTATCGGAACTATCACGGCTTCCCTGAAAGGGAATTTTCATGGGAAGTAGAAGTCCTTACATTAAGGGAGTATATGTTCTGGCTGAAAGAAAGAGGTATAGATCCGGACCCCGTCATGAAAAAAATCTTTCATGATATGGATGGAGAAGACAGACGTACAATTGCTTATGCCATGGTGGAAGCACTCCAGCATCTTGATCCAGACCGGACTCCACGAATCATCCTATTCTTCGCTCCGCCCTTTTTACCGCATAATTTCGTGAACGAAGAAAATGAGTATGGAAAAAAGGTGAGAGAGGTACTGGGGACGTGTCTAACGGAGATATCGAAAGAAACAGGGGAAGAGTTCGTGGTCAAACGTTTTTTCCCTTATCTCGCAGATGGCAGCTTTCTTTCTCTCCACGAAGAAGATGAAGATATCGAGGTCTTTAAGAAGAACCTTCCTTTGATCGACGAGCTGTATCCGGTACCCATCGACATGATCAGAAAGCTGAACATTCCCTCCATTAACATTGGAGTATATGGAAAAGATGGGCATCAATGGACCGAGAGAGTGTATAAACCTTACACGTTCTCAGTACTGCCCGAGGTCATAAGGAGCGTCACGAGGGATTTATTGAAAATATGAGGGCTGGAATAAAGGCACAAGTAGAGAGGTCTTTCGCTATGCGATCCCTCTCTATTTTTATTGATTAACATCTAGCTAGTGTTTTTTGAGAGTATATAAAAAGGCTGGATTTATTTTTGACATCAAGAAAGCCTACTTTCATACTCTTTAAACATCAAAACTCTAAAGTGAAAAGTACGAATATCCTCTTACTAAACATACAAAATGGTATATTTTCTGGAATTGTCACAAAAAGGTCAATCCTAAAGGATGCACGATATGAACAAGTTTACTATAATGTAGATATTAATTTGTGAAATGTTTCACTAACTTTTACCTTTTGGAGTTGAGAGCTGCAATGAAAGTGCTTAATCAATTAGCTAAAGAGCAGAGAGTATCAACCATGACGCTTTACGGAACGTCCCTGTTGATGGGGGGAGTCGTTGTTGGACAGGCTTACTTGCTCGTTAGCATTGTTAATAAAATGTTTGTTGAGAAGCTTTCGTTTCAGGAAATTATCCCGATGCTTGGGGCTTTGCTTCTTACTCTTGCAGGGAGAACTTTCCTTTCCTATATCAATGGACGAACAGGTATCAGGATAGCGTCGAAGGTGAAGGAGGATTTGAGAAAGAGACTCTTAATAAAATGGGCCAAAAACCCGCTTCAAGCATCGATTCAAGGTCAATCAGGCCAAAAGGTCAGTACGATGATGGATGCGGTAGACGGGATGGATGGTTATTACAGTCAGTATATCCCTCAAAGAATCCAAACGACTATTGTTCCATTGATTATTCTGATCGCAATTTTCACCGAGCATATCTATTCAGGTTTGATTATGGTAATAACGGCTCCATTCATTCCGTTATTCATGGCCATCATTGGCGTCATGACCAAGAAGAAGTCTGAGCAGCAGGTGGATAAGCTGACGGCTTTTTCAGGGAGATTCCTCGATACCCTGCAAGGGTTGACTACTTTGAAGCTGCTGGGAAGGGGCACTCAACAAAAACAGGTGATCCGATCCAGTAGTCTAGACTTCCGGAATGCTACCATGGAAGTCTTGAAGACGGCTTTCTTATCTTCATTGATGCTGGAATTCATCTCCATGTTAAGTATCGGTCTGATTGCACTGGAGGTGGGTCTAAGGTTAGTGGTCTTTGAGAGTATCTCATTCTTCACCGCTTTCTTTGTACTTGTCCTGGCACCGGAATTCTATCTTGCGTTAAAAGAGCTTGGGAATGCTTTTCATACTGGGCGTGGAAGCATGGGTTCAGCTAAGAAGGTTATGGATGAGCTGCAGCAAAAGGATCAGCCGGTCAAATGGGGAGAAAATGAAAACTTATTAAATGGAAGTCCTCCCACAATCGAATTGCGTAACCTTGAATTTTCCTACGGTGAAAAAGGATATACCCTTCAAGGGATCACGGCTTCCATTCCTTCAGGGAGTCAAGTGGCAATCGTCGGTCAGAGTGGAGCTGGGAAGACAACGCTCCTACATCTGATAGCCGGCCTTCTTGAACCATCTGAAGGAGAGATCTTCATTAACGGTCTGGCAAGAAGTGAATACAGAGAAAAAGTCTGGTTTGATCAATTGAGTTACATTTCTCAGAACCCATATTTATTCTCAGGTACGATAGCAGAGAATATTGCAGTAGGGGGAAGAGACGGGGTGACCCGTGAAGAAATGGAATTCGCTGCTGAAAAAGCAGGGATTTCTGAAATGATAGCAGAACTTCAGAATGGATATGATACTCCGATTGGGGAAGCCGGGAGAGGCCTTTCTGGTGGAGAAAAACAACGAATTGCTATTGCAAGGGCGTTTCTCAAAGGTCCGTCCCTCATCTTGTTTGATGAACCGACAACAGGACTGGATCTGGGGACTGAGCAGTTCCTTCAGTCTTCAATTGAGGAGTTAGCCAAGACTTCAACTGTCATTACGGTGGCTCATCGTCTTCATACGATACGAAAAGCAGATCATATTTTGTTGTTGGAGAATGGGAGAGTAGCGGGTATAGGTAATCATGAAGAACTCATGAATTCTGCCACTCATTATCGTGATATGGTGACTGTACAACAAGGGGTGAAACATTAGATGAAAGAACTAGGAAATGTCGTAAAGCTGATGATGAAGGAAAAGAAGGACATCGTTTATTCCATTCTTTTGGGCTTTCTGGCCGGGATAACCTCAGTCGGCCTATTTGCTTCGAGTGGTTATTTAATCTCTAAAGCGGCTTTGGAAGTCCCCCTTTATGCCCTTACCGTCATGATTGCCCTCTTGAAGTTGTTTGGATTTATGAAGGCGTTAAGCCGGTATGGGGAACGTTATTTTTCCCATCGGGCTACGTTTACTATTTTGGCGAACCTGAGGGTTTCAATCTATGCAAGAATAGAGCCCCTTGCACCGGGGATATTCGGACGATATCGAAGTGGAGATCTTCTTTCAAGAATTGTAGGAGACGTTGAGAGCTTACAGAATTTTTTTCTTCGTGTCTTGTACCCGCCAATCATCCTGGTAGCGGTATTCTTAAGTACGATTCTGTTTACGATGTTCTATTCTGTTTCTATTGCATTGATTCTTTTGGGGGGGCTTCTGTTGACAGGCTTTATTGTCCCAGCTTATTTCGCTTATAAACAGAAAAAAGTGAAATCTTCCTTACGGGATAGCAGAGGTGATTTATCCACAGAGGTGACGGAATTTCTTTATGGGTTCAGGGACTTGAAAATCTATCAAAGACTGGAGGGGAAAGAGAGAATTCTCAGCGATGCAGCTACAGAATATGTGAAAGAGCAAGAAAAGGAGAGCAGCTATTCTCTCTTTAGTCATTCGGCGAACATTCTGGTTTCCTTACTCATTTCCTGGGGTGTATTAGCTTTAGGGGCTTATTCAGTGGCCACAGGTCAATTGGATGGGGTATACCTTGCGATGCTGGTCATGATTTCACTAACCGTATTTGAAAATGCCTCACCAATGGCAATCCTCCCTACACATTATGAAGATTCCCGAAGAGCGGCAACCAGGCTTTCTTCAATTAATCCAGAAGAGGACATGAGGAGGGACGGACCTTCATTAGGCACGGCTCTTGATGGGAATGTTCCTTCCTTTTGCATGAAGGATGTGAGCTTTTCCTTTGAAGGAGAGGAAAGAAAAACATTAGACAGGGTGAATCTTGAACTGTCTGCAGGATCTAAAACAGCAATTGTAGGACCTTCGGGATCAGGGAAGTCAACATTGCTTCAATTGTTATTAAACTTTTATTCAACGGATCAAGGGTCGATTCTCATCAACGGTGCATCAATTAAAGATATTGGTAAAGAGTCGTTGTGGAAGAGTGCCAATGTGATTCTTCAAGAAAACCATTTCTTCTACGGCACAATAAAAGATAATCTTTTGCTGGTGCGTGACGATCTCACAGATGGAGAAATGGAAGCGGTCTTAGAATCGGTGAAGCTGGAACACTTTGCATTAGAGGATGCAGTGTTAGAAAAAGGAGAGAATCTTTCTGGTGGAGAGAAACAGCGATTAGCGGTTGCAAGGGCACTTTTGAAAGACTCATCCTTATGGATGCTCGATGAACCGACATCTTCTGTTGATGCTTTGATGGAAAAAGAGATCTTTAAGCATCTGTTTACAGCAGCGGATGGTGACACCTTGATTCTGATCAGTCACCGTTTGACTGGTCTTGAGAAAATGGATCAAATTGTCGTTATGGATCAGGGGGAGATTGTAGAAACAGGAAGCTATGATGAGCTAATGAAGAAAAAAGGGTACTTCTATGAAATGAAACAGATAGAAAAGAGCGTTCTCTTCTAACATACCGAAAAAGCCACACCCATATTGGGTGTGGCTTTTTAAGAGACTTATTCGGCCCAATCAATCAAGTTACGGATATCTAAACGATCTGACTTGCGCGCTTTTTGAAGCGGCTTTCCAATCGTAATCAGCATAATTGGGATAAAACGCCCGGAAACATTGAATTCCGATACGAGAGCTGCCGGATTGAAGCCTCCGATAGGGCAGGTATCCCAGCCCTTTGCCTTGGCGGCAAGCATGAACTGCATGGCAGCCAGTGAAGCATTACTAAATGCAGCATCCCTTGGGTATTCGTCTCGGCTGTAAGCTCCGTCGATTTGTTTCTTAAGAACCTCTTTGATTTCTGGTGTCATTTCTCCTTTTTCAATGGCAGGGTCAAAGACAGGATCAATGTTCTTATTGGCTTCCAGGTCACCTAGTATAGCCACAACAGCAGACGCATCATGTACTTGCTGTTGGTGATAAGCAATCGGAAGTAAGCGCTCTTGAACTTCTTTTTGATCAAATACAAGGAATTTCCACTGCTGAAGATTCCAGGCTGATGGAGCTTTACCTGCGGTTTCGAGCAGGCTGACTAATTCCTCACGGGGGATCTCCACCTGAGGGTCGTACACTTTCGTTGATCGGCGTTCGTCAACGATTTGGAAGAAATTATTATCCATGGTAATGCCTCCTTGATGTTTAAAAAAGTGTTATAATATGGTATATTTTTGTATGTTACTTACTTTTTGTAAGTTTGTAAACAATATGAACAATATAACCGACGTTGTATGTTGCGTCAAGGGAAATTGATTTAGGATGTGTGGACGAAAATGGAAATGAAACTATGTCCGAAATACGCCTCTGCCTTTGAATTATTAGGTAAACGTTGGATCGGGATGATCATAAAGGTATTATTTGATGGAACGTGCCGTTTTAAAGAAATAAATGAAAGAATACCAAATATCAGTCAAAAGGTACTGACGGGAAGATTGAAGGAATTGGAGGAGCATGGTATCGTGTCTCGGGTAGTGCTTGGTAAAAAGCCTGTGAGAGTCCTATACAGCTTAACTGAAAAAGGAAAAGAACTGGAAGATGTGATGAATGCGGTTGGGGCATGGGCAGTGAAATGGGTGGAATAAAAAGCCTGCTTCATTAAAAGCAGGCATATATGGACTAGAGGAGTTTATTATTGTAAATGTGCTCAAATGGATCTTCTTGATCATAGGGAGTATAGAAGTGGATGGGCTTTAATGCAGCATAGCTTCCTCCGATAATGATGGTACAGAGAACGGGTAAGTATAAAATGCCGAGCATAATATGGCCTCCTTATCATATTTTTGGGATTGAGATGCCATTTAGGCACCTTGCATGTTTCACTCTAAAGTGTGAAACGCGTTTCAGAGCAAGCATTTTTCCCAAGGGAATTTTCTGAATGAATTCTGGGACATTTTGTTATTTGAGGGGTATATATATGACAAATATTAGAAGTATTGCAAAGCTTGCCGGGGTTTCTGTTTCAACGGTTTCGAGGGTGTTGAATGATCATCCATATGTGAAAGAAGAGAAGCGGAGAAAGGTCCTTGATGCTGTGGAGCAGTTGAATTATATAAAGAACGCGAATGCCGTACATTTATCGAAGGGGAAAACCTATAGTATTGGAGTGATTCTGCCCTATTTGAATCTCCCTTACTTCGGAGAGATTCTTCAAGGCATAGCAGGGGAGGCGTTAAACCATGGGTACCACCTTCAACTATTCCAGACGGACTATGACAGGAGAGCAGAACTTGATGCCTTTCATCGCCTGCAAATGAAGGAAGTGGATGGATTAATCCTGACGTCACGCTCCAATTCTCTGGATGTTCTTGCCCCATTCATCGGCTCAAATGTGGTTTTTTGTGAAAATGTGTACGACCCCGCCCATAAAAAGGTTTTCATCGATCATTATAAGGGGATCAGAAGGGCTGTGGAATACCTAGTTTCAAAAGGTCACTCGCAAATCGGGCTGTGCTTGCACAGAACATTTGGGACGAATAGCGAGGAGAGGATCAGGGGGTTCTACGACAGTTCGGAAGCTGCCGGCCATACAGTACGTGACGAATGGATTTTCAATGACTGCTACGATCTACAAAACGGACGGGATGTGTTGAGCGCCTGGGAGCAAATGGATGAAAAGCCCTCTGCCCTTATCGTCACGAGTGATCAAGTGTCAGCGGGAATGGTGGCTGAGGCAGAGAAAAAATCGATCAGAATTCCTGATGACCTTGCCATTGTCAGCTTTGATAACCATCCCATTTCAGACGCCCTCAATATCACTTCTTTTGAAGTGCCGATACGGAATGTGGGAGTAGAAGCGTTTAAACTATTTCTTGAAAATGAACATCCTGAGCCGGTCATATTGACCACAAAGATGTTTGAACGGGGCAGCGTGTAGGTTTTACTACTCATAGAGGGGAGGCAAGAAAGAATGCAGGCGAACAAGGAAGAAAAAAAGCTGGTTATTTTAATGGCCATCGTCGCATGTATTGTATTGATCGCGATCATAGGGAAATATTTTTTGTAAGGAAATTTATACTTGTCTTCATAACTAGCCATCCTCCCCCATATGCTAAGAGTAATGAAGCGGTAGGTGAACTTTAATCATGTTGTCAGAGTTTAAACAGTTCATTTCAAGGGGGAATGTATTTGATTTAGCGGTTGCCGTCATCATTGGATCAGCATTCGGTCAAATTGTCGAGTCTCTTGTAAAGGACATGATGATGCCCGCAATCGGTAGCTTGTTTGGAGGTATTAACTTTGAAGGACTGCATCTTCAAATAGGGGCAGAGGTGATAGAATTGGGGAAATTCCTGGGGTCGCTGGTTGACTTTCTTCTTATTGCCATGAGCGTTTTTCTGATGATTAAAGTGGTCAACCGCTTAAAAGGCGGAGACCAGACTTATAAGGTGAAACAAACGACTAATCTTGAAGTCCTCCAGGAAATTAGAGATATCTTGAAGGACGATCAAAGGAGTGGTTGGATCGGGAAGTCATCTAAAACCCGTGATCTCTTAACAAAAAGCGGTATGAAAATTCAAATGAGAACGGACCGAAAGACAAAGTGAATGCATGATCATTGCCTAAATCCTACTTTTATAGTAGGATTACTTTGTATTGCAAGACTTTATTTGATAATCCTACAAACAAATGAGGTAATGATCATGAAAAAAATTCATATCATTCATGAAAACAGTGAATGGACCAATCATTTAACTTCCAGGCTTGACGAACTTCAACTGCCTTATGAGGAATGGTTTCTTGATGAGGGGCTCGTCGATTTATCATCAGTACCGCCGGAAGGCATTTTCTATAATCGGATCAGTGCTTCATCCCATACGAGAAACCATCGTTTTGCACCAGAATTAACCGAAAGTGTACTTTCCTGGTTAGAGCGTAACGGCAGAAAAGTTCTAAACGGAAGCCGTGCCCTTCGCCTGGAAGTAAGTAAAGTGAATCAGTATATGGCCTTGAATGCTGCAGGTATCAAAACACCGAAAACCATTGCAGCTGTCGGAAAAAAACAAATAATCGATGCGGCTGAAAAGCTTAATAAACCATCCTTCATCACCAAGCATAATCGTGCTGGAAAAGGTCTGGGAGTTCAATTATTTCAATCTGTGGAAGCATTGAAAAACTATGTGTACAGTGATGAATTCGAAGAGCCATTAGACGGAACCACACTCATACAGGAATACATCGAATCACCGGATGCATCGATTACCCGATGTGAATTCATAGGCGGTGCATTTATGTACGCTGTGAAGGTGGATACATCTAAGGGATTTGAATTATGCCCTGCTGATGTATGCCAAGTGGATGATCTTTTCTGCCCTGTAGGGGAACAGGACGATAAACCCAAATTCCAGATCAGAGAGAACTTTTCCCATGACATCCTTGCATCGTATGAAGCATTTTTACATGGAAATCAAATCGATATTGCCGGAATCGAATTGATTCAAGACAAAGAAGGCACCATTTACACATATGATGTGAACACAAATACGAATTACAATAAGGATGCCGAGGAGAAATCCGGACAATTCGGAATGCTTGAGTTGGCAAAATATCTTGGTGAACAATTAAAAACTGTGTAAGTTGATGACTCTCCTGTACATGTGCAGGAGAGTTCTCTTATGTACATACATGCTTACATATATAATTGTAACGATTTACGGAATAGTGTGGTAAAATTTTTATAAACAAGACAATTTCTGTGAAAGGTCAAAGGGTCAGTATGATTATTTTTAATCAGGATGTCATTAATAATTTCTTTTATATAATTTTAAGTATTTTTTTAATTTTTTTCCTTGTTGAAAAAAAGATGATACACGGTTGGTATACCAGGTTAGCTACTTTAGTTTCTTTAAGTATTGCCATTATTCTTTGCATGCTTTCCCCCATTTACCATAACCCTTACTGTGTACATGATCTGCGAATGATACCATTTGTACTTGGTATCATATATGGGGGACCATATACTGGTCTTGCACTTCTCGCAGTCTTATTGGTATCCAGGATGATGATTTACAGTTGGAGTATGGTGGCGTTCG
This sequence comes from Rossellomorea arthrocnemi, assembly GCF_904424705.1. Classification (GTDB taxonomy): domain Bacteria; phylum Bacillota; class Bacilli; order Bacillales; family Bacillaceae_B; genus Rossellomorea; species Rossellomorea arthrocnemi. Next base: position 13,048 of record NZ_CAJGBF010000010.1, read on the forward strand.
TGATTTATGTGATGATTTACCTATTAACGATCATCGGGATGAAATGGTTCGATTTCAACCGGTTATCGAGCAGGAAAAAAATCATATTCTCCGTGATTCTATTCACCATTCATTCTATTGTAGCTGCCTTCATTGCGAAGGCTATGACAGTGTTTGTGATTGATGAAAGCTATTTAATTAATTTCATCTTACTCCCTTCATTGGGCATGCTTATCTTGACATACATATGTGAGACATTGCTAAAACAGATTCAAATTAAACAAGCACTTGTGAAAATAGAGAAAATGGAAGTACTTGCTCAGCTGGCCGCCAGCATCTCCCATGAGGTGAAAAACCCTTTGACGGTAATCAAGGGGTTCTTGAGACTTCTCCGTCAGGAAAATCTTCCTGTAGGGAAAAAAGAGCAGTATCTGACCATTGCATCATCTGAATTGAATCGGGCAGAAGATATCATCAATGATTATCTTACCTTTGCCAAACCTGATCCGGATCAAGTGGAGAACATCTCCATTTCCGAACAGCTTAATAAACTGACCGAAATGGTTGAGCCCCTGAGCAATCAACAATCGGTGCTCGTACAAAAAGACATCGAGGACGCGAATATCGTTGGGAACACCCGGAACTTTCAACAGGCATTTCTCAACATCATCAAAAACGCGATTGAATCCATGCCGAAAGGCGGTACTCTCATAATCCTTTCGAAGGTTCAAAAAGGGAGTGTCAGCATCACTATCAGTGATACTGGAGTCGGGATGACGCCACTGCAACGAGCAAGACTCGGTGAACCTTACTTCTCTACGAAGGAAAAAGGAACCGGACTTGGGTTGATGGTATCCTACAGGATCATTGAAGCGATGAAAGGTGTCATTACGGTTGATAGTCGTGTTGGTAAGGGGACGAGTTTTCAGATTGTGTTCCCTGTGGAGTGTATAAAAGATCCTTCATCTTTGTAGATGGAGGTTTTTTGATGGGGAGGGGGATTTATCGACCTGTATTGGGATATATCAATCTTATTTTTAAAATATTCCAAAGGTAAAGAGCGCCTTCAGAGATTTTCACCGGTGTGCTTGTCGCCCCAGGGCAAGCCCCTTCCGCTTTTCGTTTGTCCAGCTCCAGGGGCTTGGGGCTCGAGGTCATAAGCCAAGTAACCCAAAAAGGCAAAGAGCGCCTTTCCGGGTTACTCGTCTTATGCTTGTCGCCCCAGGGCAAGCCCCTTCCGCTTTTCGTTTGTCCAGCTCCAGGGCTTAGAGGCTCGAGGTCATAAGTCAAACATGCCAAAAAGGCAAAAACCCGCCTTTTCGGCATGTTCGTCTTATGCTTGTCGCCTCTGGGCAAAGCCCTTCCGCTTTTCTTCTTGAATTTTCTTAAATTATCTGATAATATAAATTTCTGCTCCCAAACGCCTACATAATTTTTACAGATTTCGATATGTCTAATTAAACGTTTTCCCCACCGAGAGTCGTTACCTTGGTGGAAGTGGCAAGACGTTTTTTCTCCATTGCGGCTAAAACATTTGGAAGGAGAAATGTATGACGAAGGAATCGAACATTCATCCCGATTTTACAAGTGAATCAGAGCGATTAGAGTTTACAAAGCGCTACATTGATGTTGTCATCAGCACATCCCAGACGAGTAAGGAAAAGTATAAGGAAAACATGGAAAAAGCTTTTGGAGATATCGATTGGGGCGAATCCAGTGCTGCTTATATCGATATCTTGACAAACTCAAGTTTTTTTGAAATGTCGAAAGAAGAGTTGGAGTCCCTTACGAAAGCGAAGACGAAACCGTATTTTGCCCGGATTGATTTTCAACATGAGGGCTCGGACAGGGTGGAAAAGCACTATATCGGGAAGACCTCCCTGTATCAGCGGGAGAATCAGGAACAAATCATCGTGGACTGGAGATCTCCCATCGCGAATCTTTATTATGAAGGAAGGATCGGCGATGTATCATACGTGGCGGAAGATGAGATGTATGAAGGGGATTTGTCATTAAAGCGCCAGTATATGATCGAGGATGGTTCTCTTGAAGAAATTCGCGATATTGATTTAACAACCACCGATGAACTGCTTCAGGATTCATTAGCGAAAAGCTCCAGTAACCGGCTGACTGAAATCATTTCAACCATTCAGGAAGAACAGAACAGGATTATCCGTGCCGATTTAAACAAACCCATCATTGTTCAGGGAGCGGCAGGAAGCGGTAAAACTACCATCGCTCTTCACCGGATTTCATACTTTATTTATAACTACAAACAGCATTTTGATCCGAAACAACTGATGATTCTGGCACCGAGTAATTTGTTCATTGACTATATTTCAGAAGCATTGCCGGAACTTGGAGTGGAACGGGTAAGGCAAACCACATTCACAGATTATGTTATGACCTGCTTAGAGAAGCAGCTTACATTAGTGGACGATAACAAGCTCATAAAGTTGATAGAAACACATGATGAGGAGATAGAGATCTCTTCGTGGATATCAGGGTTTAAAGGCTCCAAAGCATTCAGGAGGATACTGGATGATTATTTAGAAGAAATTGAACAACGCTTCTACACATCAAAAGATTTCTATGTAGATAAATATAAGCTTTATACGGCTAAGAAGTTCACCCATCTATTTAAAGAAGAATATACGTATATGCCAATCTATCGCAGGATGGAAAAGCTGAAATCCCTTCTGCAAAGCTATGTCCGGTCGAATAAAAAGCAAATGGTGGAGAAGATAGAGAAGTTTTTTGATGAACGGATCGAAAGGGCTCTCTTTGAGCGTACAAAGGCAGGGAACCGGAAGGAATATGTATCAAAAGCATTGGACAGAAAAAGTGAGCGTATCAAGGAAATCAAGAAAGCGATTCGTGTAAGTGTCAATGGATACATGAAACAGTTTGAAAAGAAGAATCTGAATCAGTACTTCACAGATTTATTCTCGGATCCTGAACGACTTGTTTCTTATTCAAAGGGTGAACTGAGTCGAAAACAAGCGGAACAGCTTTGTCACTATACGTTGAACTATGCAAAGAAAAAGCAATATGAAGTAGAAGATCTGGCAATTCTTTTATATTTACAATCCCATTTGTTTGGAATCGACAAGTATTATAAAGCAAAAAACATCGTCATAGATGAAGCACAGGATTATAGTTATATGCAGCTATATTCATTGAAGAGGGCACTGGAAACCGACATGTTCACCCTTGTCGGGGATCTTGCGCAAGGCATTCATTCTTATCGCGGGCTTCAGTCCTGGGAACCGGTTTATAGAGACATCTTCCCGAGGGCAACGTATACCGAGCTCCAAAAGAGCTATCGTACTACGATTGAAATCATGGAAGAAGCGAATAAACTGCTGAGTCTCTTACCTTATGATTTTCCTAAAGTGAATCCGGTGGTGAGACACGGGGATTCTCCAAGCTTTAATGAGTATGTAGAATTGGATGAACTGGCTTCCCTAATCGAGAAGAAGGTGGATGCAGGACGAGAAGGAGGATTCCAAACCTTCGCAGTGATCGGGAAAAGCATGAAGGACTGTTTAAAAATTAGTGAGATCCTTCAAAAGCGACGTCCCGGGAAAGTGAAATTATTAGAAGAGCAGGAATCGATCCCGAAAGATCAAATCGTCGTCGTTCCATCCTATCTGTCAAAAGGCCTCGAGTTTGATGTGGTCTTCATCGCTGCTGTGGATGAGGCATTCAACCCGAAAAACGAACTCGACATCAAGCTCCAGTACGTGGCCATGACCCGCCCCCTCCATAAGCTTGCGTTTATAGGTAAGGGAAGAGACCAATTTATCGGTCAGTAAATTTTCTATATAAGGTCCGTCCCTCGTTTTTTAATGGGAGGGCCATTTTTTTAAATGCATTTTAGAAAACATAAGATTGGCTTTCTGTTGGTTAAGTTTGTACAATAATAATTAATTCAGGAGGGATGCAATATGTTGAGAAACTTACAGAGCACGAAGACATTACATAATGGAATTGAGATTCCTTATGTTGGTTTAGGAGTTTACCAAATGAAAGATCCGTCTGAAACGGTGCTGGCCGTTCGAACTGCGATCGAGTCAGGGTACCGCTCCATTGATACAGCGGCGATCTACGATAATGAAGAAGACGTGGGTCAAGGTGTAAAAGAAGGTGGAGTAGCGAGAGAAGAGCTTTTCATCACATCAAAAGTGTGGAATGGTGATCAAGGTTACGATACGACTATGAAAGCATTTGAAACCAGTTTGAAAAAGCTTGATATGGACTACCTGGATATGTATTTAATTCATTGGCCTGTAGAAGGGAAATACAATGATACGTGGAAAGCAATGGAGAGACTGCATAGTGAAGGATTGGTAAAAACAATCGGCGTCAGTAACTTCCATCCCCACCATCTTCAAGACTTAATGAAATACAGCAACGAAAAGCCTGTATTAAACCAAATTGAGTTACACCCTCGTTTAAATCAGGAAAAAATAAGAGAATTCTGTGCATCACAACATATCGCTGTAGAAGCGTGGTCACCAATCGCTCAAGGACGTGTATTGAACGAACCTACTTTGAACCACATCGCAGAGAAGCATGAAAAATCTGCAGCACAAGTGATTCTTCGTTGGCATCTTCAGAATGATGTCATCATCATTCCTAAGTCTGTTCATGAACACCGCATCAAGGAAAACGCAGATCTGTTCAACTTCGAGCTATCGATGGAAGAAATGAATCAAATCAATCAACTGAATCTCGACGAGCGCTTTGGTCCAGATCCAGACAACTTTGATTTCTAAATAGTACTTTGATCTCAAGAGGTCCGTTCCTGAACGGGCCTCTTTTTTAGACTCAACACTTTCATTAATTTTATAAAAAGGAATTGACAGGGAAGAGAAGAGTATTATACAATTATCTCGAAATCAAAATAATCACATTCGAGATAACCTGTCTCTCTTTTTTTATTATATATCTCAAGTTAAAGATAATGGATGTAAGAATAATTGAAACTGAAATGTTTGAAGGTAAATCTCGATGGGAAAACATAAAGGAGGAAAATTGATGACAGCATTAGCTGCATTTGGTTTATTGGTTATTCGTTTAGTTGTGGGACTGACATTTGCTGCCCACGGAACTCAGAAATTATTTGGGTGGTTCGGAGGTCACGGGCTCCAGGGAACAGGAGGTTTCTTTGAATCCATTGGAATCAAGCCTGGAAAAACGATGGCGCTCATCGCAGGAATTTCTGAAGTTGCAGGTGGATTATTATTTGCCGCAGGTTTCCTGACGCCATTAGCCGCATTGCTTATCATTGCCACGATGTTAGTAGCAATCGTGAAGGTTCACGGTGCAAATGGTTATTGGGTAACCCAAAATGGTACAGAATATAATGTGATGCTCATTGTTGTTGCACTTGGAGTAGCCCTTGTTGGCGCAGGGACATATTCAATAGATGCCATCCTATTTTAACTGATTTACCTGCAGTTTGAATTTGTGTTTCACCCATTTACTATATAAAAATCATGTTTAAAGGAGAGGTTTCAATTATGTCTAACGTAAAATTGGCAATCATGTACTACAGTTCAACAGGTACAAACTATCAAATGGCAAAATGGGCAGAAGAGGCTGCGAAGGAAGCAGGTGCTGAAGTGAAATTACTTCGTTTTGAAGAAACTGCACCAGAAGGAGCGATTGCCTCCAACCCGGCATGGGAGAAGCATTACAATGAAACGAAAGATATCGTACCAGTAGCAACCCTCGATGACCTTGAGTGGGCAGACGCTTATCTTTTCAACGTCCCAACCCGGTTCGGAAACGTGCCTTCTCAAGTTAAAGCTTTCCTGGATACGACAGGAGGCCTTTGGTTCAATGGCAAACTGGCAAACAAAGTAGTGAGCGCCACCTCATCTGCAAGTAATTCGCACGGTGGACAGGAGCAAACGGTTCTGGCACTTTACACAACCATGATGCACTGGGGTGCCATCATCGCAGCGCCTGGATACACTGATCAATCAAGCTTTACGACTGGTGGGAACCCATATGGAACAAGTGTAACGGTGGATCAGGAAGGCAATATGGTTGAATCTGTAGAACCTGCTGTGAAACACCAAACCCGTCGTACGATCCAAATCGCCGGAGCAGTGAAAAATGGATTGAAATAATGCAAAAAAACCTGGTCACTCGTGAGAAGTGACCAGGTTTTATTTTGTGATTCTTGTTTCTAAGTAAAGTTTTATTCTCATGCGTACAAAATGAGAACAAAAATGCTAGTTTGAATTGAAAGTTGTTCCTCTTTAGACCAGCACTCCATCACAGCCCTACATTATCCACGCACTGAGCTTCACAGTCGATCATCTCACCCGTCAGGGGATGAGGAAAAGATATACGTGCCGCATGCAGTGCCTGTCTATTGAAGATCGGCTTTCCACCATATAATGTGTCGCCAACCAAAGGGTGACCGATGTGACTCATATGCACGCGAATTTGATGGGTTCGGCCAGTATCAAGCTGTACTTCGACCAGTGTATATGAATTTCTAAAATCCATTACTTTGTAATGAGTGACTGCTTCCTGACCGGAAGAGGAAACCCTTCTTCTCGTATTGTGATGTCGATCCCTGCCAATTGCTTCAGCAATGGTGCCTCTTTTCTGTTTCAACCGGCCATGTACCAAGGCGTGATACGTACGCTTGATTTGGCGTTCTGCAAGAAGCCGGTCAAGAATCGCTTTACATAATGGGTGTTTTGCAAAGATCATCGCACCTGATGTATCACGGTCCAAACGGTGTATATGCAAAACGCGGCATCTCTCCCCCTTGGCCTGATGATGGAAAGCGACAAGATTGGCCAGGGTATCCGTTTCTTCAGGTTGATTAGGGTGAGTATCGATCCCTGCCGGTTTGTTGACGACAATCAAATGTTCGTCTTCAAACAACACCTCTAATTCTCCGTAGGTTGGAAGGACATCGTATTCTACGTCCTTAAATAAACGAATCTGTAGAACATCTCCAGTTGAAAGAGTTTCAGTCCAAGGGATCAATTCTCCATTCACCTTGATATCCCCCTCCATTCTCATAGAATGAACCAATTTTTTAGGCGCCTGCCAGTGTTTTCTAAGAATTGTTTCAATCGTTACATTTTTCCATTTATCTGGAATAACTAGGTCGAATCGTTCGCCTTTTTTCCTTGTTTTCATCAAAAAACTCCTTTAGATGACAAAAATCTTATACTTATATGGGTATTTACTCCCACCATAGCTCCTATTCAACCCAATTCATGGGTATAATTACCACGCTGTTGGTTCTACTTCTATGTTATCCTTAATATATCTATTACAGGAAGATTACAACCATTACAAAGGTGGGTTATGATGGTGAAAGTTTTACTAGCATCAACACATGAACAGGAAGATAAAATACAAGAGCTTATACAGTACATGTATTGTACTATTTTCCCTGATTATTTCACAGATGATGAAATTGAACAATTCGATGATATGGAAGTATTACATACGACGACGAGAAACATTGAATATTTCGGGACTCTTAAGGAAGCATTTCAGGTGATTTCAAGCCTGCAAACGTTGATTTCTATCGTTGAAAGCGGCTCAAAGGAAGAAGTATATGAAGAGATGTTCTATCACAATGCCGGGATCCTTCAAAGTTTTGGCATGTTCTTTCCTTTATCGTATGATCAGTTTACTGAAGAATCGGATTGTAGGCATAATCTAAGTATTTACTCGAGAGCGGATAACCAACTGCTTGTGTAAAAAGTGTTACGTCGTTAAAAGTTAGACACTTTAGAAAATTCGTATAAACATGTTTGAAAGATAACTGTAAGGGGAAAGTAGCTTGTAATAAGTTAATCATGAAGATACATTGTATCTTCATCTTGAAATTCCTCCTCATTTGAAAGGGGCTGACTCGTGGAAAAGTCAGCCCCTCTTTTTTATTCTGCTTTCACGTTCTCTTCGAAAAATGATTTGAAATCTTCCTCAGGATGCTCTCCTACGATTCTCGCCACTTCTTTTCCATCTTCGTAATGTACAAGTGTGGGGGTAGCTTCGATTCCATACTGATCCCACCCTTGTTCGAATTCGAGAAGATTATACTGTACCATGTCCACTCCCATATCTTCGGCCAGAGGAGCCAGGGTAGGGGTCGTTCGTTTACAGTGGATACAAGTAGAACTATAGAAGTAAACGGTTGCTTCTTCTTTATTCTTTAATGTTTCTTCCAGCTCTTCTGGAAGAATAACATTCTGGTAGTTCGGGTCATCCAGAAGTTCAACGGTTGCCGGGTCCAGTTTCTCTTTCTTGAATTTATTTCCTTCCGCTTTTTGACTGTTCTGAACGCTTGTGATGATGGCGATGGCTGCGAATAGTCCGACTATCGCCACCAGAAATATGATGATTTTCTTCAATCTATTTGTCCTCCTTTATCGCTTTTAAAACCATTACACTTGAAATGAAGATGATGGTGAAACCCGTGAGCGCAAGAAACGGGATCGTGACAAAACCGAACAGGTTGATGTATTCACCTGTACATGGGACACGGCCGCAGGCTGGAGCGCTTTCTGTTAAGAATGTAACTTTTTGAATAGAGTAGTGATAAATGGAAATGAGAAGGCCGATACCGGAAAAAATGGTAGAATATAATGCCACTTGAAAATCTTTTCGTACATAGGCAACTCCTAATAGAATCACCATCGGATACATTAAAATACGCTGATACCAGCATAATTCGCATGGCTCATATTTCATGATTTCAGAGAAATATAAACTTCCCATCGTTGCAATCAAGGAAGAGGCCCACGCAAGGAATAACAGAGAATCTGCTTTTTTATTCATATAGAATTCCTTTCTACATATATTCTATCAAATTATAGTATGTTATTATTATAAAAGTAAAATGAGAAAACTTTATGAAGAAATATGATATTTTTTTAACGATTTGTGCAAACGGTTGCAAAAACCGCTTGCTTGATTCCAACGGATCTTACAGGAGGAAAGACACATATGACAAAAAAGTGGTGGAAAGAATCGGTCGTCTATCAAATTTACCCTCGCAGCTTCATGGATTCAAACGGTGATGGTATTGGTGACATTCAAGGAATTATTTCTAAATTGGATTATTTAAAGAAACTGGGGATTGATGTGGTCTGGTTATCTCCTGTTTATGAGTCTCCTAATGATGATAATGGGTATGATATAAGCAATTATAAAAAAGTCTTGGATGAATTCGGCACTATGGCTGATTGGGAAGAGATGCTTCAGGAAATGCATAAGCGGGATATGAAGCTTGTCATGGATTTAGTGGTGAATCATTCTTCCGATGAGCATGGATGGTTTGTGGAATCAAGGAAATCAAAGGATAATCCATACCGTGATTATTATATTTGGCGAGAAGGGAAAGACGGAAAAGAGCCGAATAACTGGGAGTCCGTATTTAGCGGTTCTGCCTGGGAGTATGATGACTCAACAGGAGAATATTTCCTTCATATCTTTTCCAAAAAACAGCCCGATCTGAATTGGGAGAATCCTAAACTCCGTGAGGAAATCTATGACATGATGAAATTCTGGTTACATAAAGGAATCGATGGATTCCGGATGGACGTCATCAACTTTATTTCAAAGGTTCCAGGATTGCCTGATGCACCGAATCCAGAGGGGAAATCGTTTGCCTCAGGTCATGAATACTTTATGAATGGTCCACGCATCCATGAATTCCTTCAAGAAATGAACCGGGAAGTCCTCTCACACTATGACATCATGACAGTTGGAGAAATGCCTGGTGTGACACCGGATGAAGCCGTCCTTTATACCGGGGAAGACAGGGATGAACTGAATATGGTATTCCAGTTCGAGCATATGGATGTGGATTCAGGACCAGGAGGAAAATGGGATGTGATTCCATTTGACTTGGTAAAATTGAAAACGATCTTGACGAAGTGGCAAACGGGACTTCATGGAAAGGGCTGGAATAGTCTTTACTGGAACAACCATGATCAGCCGAGGATCGTGTCAAGACTCGGTGACGATGGGGAATATCGCGTGAAGTCGGCGAAAATGCTTGCTACCCTCCTTCACCTCATGCAGGGTACTGCTTACATTTATCAGGGAGAAGAACTCGGGATGACCAATGTCCGTTTCTCTTCCATTGATGAATACATGGATATCGAAACACTGAACATGTATCGTGAGAAGCGGTCACAAGGGAAGGATCACCATGAGATCATGAAGTCCATTTATGTAAAGGGAAGAGACAATGCCAGGACTCCCATGCAGTGGAATAGCAACAACCATGGCGGCTTCACGGTAGGAGAGCCATGGATTAAAAGCAATCCGAACTATAAAGATATCAACGCTGAAGAAGCTTTACAAGATCCCGGGTCTGTCTTTTTCCATTATCAAAAATTGATCTCACTTCGGAAAGAGCATGAAATCATTCCATACGGAACTTTTGAACTTCATTATGCCGATCATCCTTCCGTATATGCGTACACTCGGGCATATGGAAACGAGAGGATTCTGGTCCTTTGTAACGTATCAGGTGATCAGCAGGTCATCGAAAACATTGCTTCTTTTGACACCACAAAGGCTGATGTTTTGATCACAAACGAAGAACAGCATAGTAAAGATGCATTTACGTTAAAGCCATGGGAGGCCACAGCATACTATCTTAAAGGGTAATGTAAGAGGTAGGGACAAAAGGGTTGCAGTCAAAGGGAAACCGAACGAATTCTGTTTTTAAAATTGAATTCGTTCGGCTTTTATTGTTTTTGCACAAGCATATACAATGTTTATAGCTGGTTCTGGCTGTTGAATGGAGTGCAAAACGAAGACTCTTTTTGATTGATCAACTCCGTCTGCACGTCCATTAATTCATATTTCTTCAAATCTTCCACCCCCCTTTGCTAAAATAAAAGAAATGCACTGTCATGAACTTCGTTTAAAAGTGCACTATAAGGGTATATAATTCAGGTATTTGATGAAGGAGTCGATCATAGATGGCAGAAAAACTAGACTTATCACAGTTTGAAAAGAAAATGATCATTCGTCCTATGGAGCATAAGGACATTAAAGATATTATCAACATGCAGTCTGTCTGTTTCCCTGGTATGGATCCATGGAAGGTGGAGCACCTGGAAAGTCATCTGGAAGTATTTCCCGAAGGTCAACTGGTGGCAGAATTAGATGGGGAAATCATCGCATCATGCTCAAGTCTGATCATTAACTTTGACGAGTATGATGATCGCCACACATGGGATGATGTTACGGATAATGGCTACATAACGAATCACAACCCCGATGGCTATAACTTATACGGAATCGAAGTGATGGTGCACCCGGATTACAGACGCATGAAGGTAGGGCATCGTTTGTATGAAGCAAGAAAGGACCTTGCAAGGCAGTGGAATTTAAAAAGTATCATCATAGGGGGACGCATCCCGAATTATCACAAGCACTCTGAAGAAATGTCTCCAAGAGAGTACGTAGATTCAGTAGGGCGTCACAAGATTTATGATCCCGTCCTTTCATTCCAGCTACTGAATGGCTTCACCCTGATGAGAATCAATCCGAACTATTTACCTGACGACAAGCGTTCTCATAAATATGCCACTCTGATGGAATGGAATAATGTCGATTACCGCCCTTCGAGCAAGCGCCACTTCAAAACGAGCTATCCCGTCCGGATTTGTGTCGTTCAATATATGATGAGAAAGATCAGTTCATTTGAAGAGTTTGCGAATCAGGTGGAATATTTCACGGATGTAGCTTCTGATGCGAAATCCGATTTCGTAGTGTTCCCTGAAATCTTCACCACACAGCTTATGTCGTTCTTGAACATTCAGTCACCAAGCCTTGCTGTAAGAAGATTGACAGATTTCACAGAGGATTATATTGAATTATTCACAGATCTCGCTGTTCGGTACAACATCAATATTATTGGGGGATCACACTTCGTCAAGGAAGAAAACGACGAAATTTACAATATTGCCTATCTCTTCCGCCGTGATGGGACGATTGAGAAGCAATACAAAGTTCATATCACACCGAATGAACGAAAATGGTGGGGAATCAGCCCTGGAGACTCTGTACGGGTATTTGATACGGATTGTGGGAAGATCGCGATCCAAATCTGTTATGATATTGAGTTCCCAGAGCTTGCACGCATCGCAACAGATAAAGGGGCTAAGATCATCTTCACCCCTTTCTGTACAGAGGATCGTCAGGGCTATCTGCGTGTCAGATATTGTGCACAGGCCCGTGCTGTGGAGAATCAGATCTATACAGTCATTTCCGGTACTGTCGGAAATCTTCCACAAACGGAAAACATGGACATTCAATACGCTCAGTCCGGCATCTTTGCTCCGTCGGACTTCGAATTTGCCCGGGACGGAATCGTGGGGGAAACCAATCCGAACATTGAAATGGTCATGATCGGTGACGTCGACCTGGAAGTTCTTCGCCGCCAGCGCCAATCAGGGACAGTCCGACAACTGAAAGACCGACGCCATGATGTCTATGGCGTGCACTACAAAAAATAAGGCAAATAAGAAAGGCCCCGCTGATTTGCTCAGTGGGGTTTCTATTTCAGTAAAGAGAATTGCTTTATATAGATGTACTGTTACGACTCAGTAAACTCACCAAAAAAATAGAGAATAGTAGGGACAATACAACCAGAAATTAACGTCACCCACATTTTCAAAAGTACCCAAAAGTGCTAATTCTTTAAAGAAAAGTTATGCTAAAATAAAGTTTAAGCGAATCCTGTCGACAACTGACGGATTGTTTTAGAAGGAATTCTACAATATATGATAGAATTCATTATTATACAGCATTAGGAGGGGATCGTTTTGAGTTGGAAAACATCTTGGGAAAAATGGAGCAGCTACTTACGTCTGGATGAAGAAGTCAATGAACTCTTAGAGTCAATGAAAGACGATGAGAAGACCTTAGAAGACGCATTCTACAAAAATCTTGAATTCGGTACAGGTGGTATGAGGGGAGAAATCGGTCCTGGAACCAATCGAATGAACATCTATACAGTGAGAAAAGCGTCCGAAGGATTAGCACGATACATAGAAGAACAGGGAGAAGAGGCTAAAAATCGCGGAGTTGTAATCGCTTACGACTCCCGATATAAATCACCTGAGTTTGCCATGGAGTCAGCGAAAACCCTCGCCACCCATGGTATCCAAACATATGTTTTCGATGAATTGAAGCCTACACCGGAGCTTTCATTTGCCTTAAGGCAGTTAAAGGCTTTCTCAGGCATAGTGGTAACGGCAAGTCATAATCCACCAGAATATAATGGATACAAAGTATACGGAGAAGATGGGGCACAACTTCCCCCACATGTAGCAGATGAAGTGATCGAGAAAGTAAATGCTGTTGAAAATGAATTAGAAATTCATGTAAAAACAGAAGAAGAACTAAAAGCGGCTGGCCTCATTAAGATGATAGGGGAAGAAATCGATGAAGCTTACCTTGAACAATTGATTTCAATTTCTGAGAAGCCGCAGATCGCCAAGGAAACCGATTTGAAAATCGTGTTTTCACCACTTCATGGTACAGCCTTAAAAATGGCTGAAACAGGTCTGAAAGCCTTAGGATATCAGCATGTTCACATCGTAAAGGAACAGGCAGTCCCGGATCCTGAGTTTACGACAGTAAAGTCTCCAAACCCGGAAGATAAAGCAGCATTTGAATATGCCATCCGTGACGGAAAGACAATGGACGCAGATATCCTGATTGCGACAGATCCCGATGCAGACCGATTAGGCGTAGCCGTAAAAGGAGAATCAGGGGAATACATCCTCCTTACTGGAAACCAGACCGGTGCCATCCTCCTCGATTATATCCTTGCCCGTAAACAGGAAAAGGACATGATTCCCAAAAACGGACGCGTATTCAAAACGATCGTCACTTCCGAATTAGGGCGTAAAGTCGCTGAGCATTATGGTGCTTCAGTCGAGGATGTACTGACAGGCTTTAAATTTATAGGTGAAAAAATCAAGAAGTACGAAGAAACCGGTGAATATTCATTTTTATTCGGATATGAAGAAAGCTATGGTTATCTGATCGGCGACTTCGCCCGGGATAAAGATGCCATTCAAGCGGTATTGATGGCATCAGAAGCGGCTGCTTATTATAAAAGAGAAGGTAAAACGCTATACGATGTCTTAAATGAATTATTCCAGAAACACGGTTTCTACCAGGAAGGGCTGAAGAGTTTAACTCTTAAAGGAAAAGAAGGAGCCGAACAAATTCAGGGTATCCTGAAGGACTTCAGAAATGAACCATTGAAAGAAGTGGGTGGCATACGTGTTGTGTCCTCAGAAGACTACAAAGTAAGTGAAAGAGTGAATTTAGTAACGGGTGAAGAGGCGGCCATACATCTCCCTTCTTCAAATGTATTAAAATATTTCCTTGAAGACGGATCTTGGATTTGTTTACGTCCTTCAGGAACAGAACCGAAAATCAAATTTTATTTCAGCGTGATAGGTGAAACCCAACGTGACAGTGATCAAAAATTAAAGTCCCTCGAGGAAGCTATCATGTCGAAAGTGGAAACGATGATCAGGTCGTCTGTAGGAGAAGCATAACAGGTGCTAAATTCGTACTAAAAAACAAGAGATGTGTTTCATGCATCTCTTGTTTTTTGAATTGAAATGGGAACGTGTGTTTTCAGACAAAGGTCGTAGAACATCTCATTCTTTTTGATAATCCCGGTTTTGTGTAAAATCTATATACTATTAGTGTATGATCGGAAAGGACGATGAACATGAATAAGGAATCCCTTTCAAATATTGAGCTTTTGAAAGAGATAGCCGAATTGTTGAATAATGAAACAGAGATTGCTTGCATGCTTTCTGGTGCATTGAAAAAGCTGATCGGTGGCTCAAGCTTTACCACGGGCTGGATCTTTTTCATTGAAGAGGAAGGAAGTCATGAGCTTGTAGCTTATGAAAATCTGCCTGACTCCCTCTCGGATCGAAAATGTGAGCTGATGAATAAGGGAGGCTGCTGGTGTGTGAATCGCTTCCGAAAAGGGAAACTCACCAAAGCATCCAATATTATTGAATGTCAAAGAATCGAGCAGGCCATCGAAGAGAATAGGGGGGCAACAGATGATATCACATATCATGCAACGGTTCCCCTGCAGTCCGGAAATGAGTCCTTCGGGTTGTTGAATGTGGCAGCTCCGAATAAAACCCACTTTTCTACGGATGAACTCGCGCTTCTTGAATCGGTAGCCTTCCAAATTGGCTCGGCCATTAAACGCATTTTGTTAACGAAAAAGGAACAGGAAGTCGCGTTGATTGGAGAGCGGAACCGGTTGGCAAGAGATCTTCATGATTCGGTAAGCCAATTGTTATTTTCCCTTACATTAACAGCAAGGGGGGGAGCTGAAATGGCGGAGACCGAAGATGTAAAGAATACTTTCAAAACGATTCAAGGTTTGGCACAGGAAGCGTTAACGGAGATGAGGGCCCTCATCTGGCAATTAAGACCCCATGGCCTTGAAAATGGAGTGGTAGACGCTGCAAAAGGATATGCAGAAATGCTTGGATTAACCTTGGAAACGAAAATAGGGGGTGTCATTTCTTTAAGCTCTAAAATAGAAGAAGCGCTGTGGCGAGTCAGTCAGGAAGCATTGAATAATTGTAAAAAGCATTCCGGTGAGGAAAAAATTCTTTATACACTGAAAAGTGAGTTGAAAACCATTTATTTAACGATTGAAGATAGAGGCTACGGATTTCAGTATGACAGGCAGCAATCCCTGCCTTCAGTGGGGATCCAAAGTATGAGAGAACGTGTGAAAAGCATCGGAGGTACATTTTCTATCGACAGCAAGCTTGGAAAAGGGACAGTCATTTCAGTTCAAATACCGTATTAGGAGGTGCCTGGCAATGATTAGAGTTTTAATAGCCGATGATCACCATGTCGTACGAAGGGGATTGGTATTCTTTTTGAAGACCCAAAAGGACCTGGATATCGTCGGAGAAGCAAAAGATGGATTAGAAGCCGTTCGAATGGCTGGAGAGCTAAAACCTGACATCATATTGATGGATCTGATGATGCCGGTAATGGACGGGATCGAGGCGACAAAGGAAATTAAAAAAAATCAACCCGGCATTCAAATTCTGATGCTAACAAGTTTTTCTGATCAGAATCATGTGATACCGGCTATTGAAGCAGGAGCGGCAGGATATCAGTTGAAGGACATTGAACCCGATGAGTTAGTGAATGGCATCCGAAAACTCTTATCAGGGGAAAATTCCCTTCACCCGAAAGCAACCAATCATTTACTGACACGAATCTCAAAACAGGAGCCTCCCCATAGAATTCACGAGCTGACCAGGCGGGAGAAAGATGTTTTAATTGAGCTTACGAAAGGGAAGAGCAATAAAGAGATTGCTTCAAGCCTCTATATAACGGAAAAGACCGTCAAGACCCATATTTCTAACATTTTTTCCAAGCTGGAAGTATCAGATCGTACACAAGCGGCATTATATGCTGTAAAACATCAGTTGACCACAAATTAATATGGAAAGGGATTTTATGCCATGAGTATTGTAATTATTAACGGAAGCCCGAGAAAGCGCGGACGAACTGGAATTGTGTCAAGATTCATTTCTCGGACGTATGACTGTGATCTTATTGACTTAAGTGAAGGCACACTTCCTTTGTATACTGGCGAGCTGGAGCAATCGGAGCTGGCAGCCGTTCAATCACTCAAACAAAAAGTGAAGGAAGCTGACGCCGTCATTCTGGCTTCCCCTGAATATCACAGCGGGATGAGTGGCGCACTCAAAAATGCACTCGATTTCTTAAGCAGTGAGCAATTCGCCCATAAACCTGTGGCACTCCTTGCATGCGCAGGCGGAGGAAAGGGAGGCATCAACTGCTTGAACAACCTTCGCATCGTCGGCCGAGGTGTGTATGCTAATGTGATTCCGAAGCAGCTGGTCCTCGATCCTCATTGTTTTGATTATGAAGGGGACGGACTTTTGGAAGAACCTGCTGTACTAGTCGATGATTTGATGAAGGAACTGAAGGTGTATGTAAAAGCGGCCGAGCTGGTGAAAAGTGAAATTTCTTCTTAAAAACAGGCTGTTTTACGCACAACCTTTGCGAAAATAGCCAAAAATAAAAATCGGCATATTGTGCCGGTTTTTTATTTGGTTTATTTTTAATGTAAGAAAATTTGGTAAGAAGGCACACTCCTTTGTAATGTACACGGTGAATGCGTCAAGTATATCTATACCATCCAAAATAATAGAAGCTGATCCAATAGTGTATACTAATTGGATCAGCCGTAGGTGGAATTCTCTTTTTGCTACATCTCTGCAAAGGTTTCCTCAAGTGGTTGCTCGACACTATAGGTGAAGTTTGCATGTTCAATATATCGTAAAAGCGTATAGAGGTTACGCTCTACAACCGTGTAATCTTTTGAGTAATGATACGCATGTAAGAAATGTTCTATTCTTTTCGAAAGAAGGTCATCTTTCGTTCTCACCATGAGGATCAGCAGGTTATCCCATTCTGATCGATGAGTGTAATACAAGGCCCGATCGTAGTCGACTTTGTTCACTTGGTTTCCCTCCTTTTGAAGGGGTACTTCTATTGTGTGGAGAAAACCTCATTTATTTCTCTGTAAAAGTTGGTTATGTTGCAAATGCTCGTTTTCCTTCTATTGGGTGAATAAAACCGAATTTTTAATTCATCCTATGTAATGAAACGTAAACAGGGGTGATAAAAATGAAGAAAGCTTTCGTAATCTTATCAACTTTATTTTTTCTATTGTCGAGTCAGGCACATGCCGAGCCTGCGGATTATCAAAAGTTTGGTCGTATTGCGACGGCAGTCATCAAGGAGGACTATCCTGGACAGCCTCTAAAGGATTATCAGTATATGGGCCGTCAGAAAATGTCGGAGAACAAAGTCTCTGATGCATTTGAATTTACCGTGCAAGAAAACAATGCAGAGAAAAAAGTTGTCGTTGTCGTTGTGCACAATCTCGATAATGAAAAGGTACTTAATATTTCGGTGAAGGAATAACTTGATCAGATTAAGTCTTCTTTGATAAGAAGGCTTTTTTTTAATGGGGTCTAACGGTATGATAATAATGACAGAAAAAATCTGCACTCATACTTCATGGTGTTGATAAAATAAAGTATTCACTGCAAAAAAAACGCCGATTTGCTAGAATGAATGCATACATCATTCGTTTGTGATTTTGAAAGGGGATTTTTGTTCCGATGTGATGCTCATCTTTTCTAACCTATATAAAAACTAAATAAAGGGAGGAAGAGATATGCATTCCAATGCATTTAAAAATCTGTGGTTTGGTCAAGCACTGGCCAATATGGGGGATGTTTTCTATATCGTAGGGCTGATCTCCCTTGTGTACAATCTAACAGGATCCGCTGTTTACATGACGGCTGTTCCTTTAGTCATTACGTTTTCGAGATTTATCAGCAGTATGGCAGCTCCTCTATTGTTGAATCGTACCCAAATGAGAAGTTTAATCGCATATTCTCAAATGGGAAAGACGTTCTTCCTATGCTTTTTCCTCTTGATGTTGGTACTCAACATCGGGAATGTGTGGTTCTATTTGGTATGTGCCAGTATCATTTCTTTTTTGGATGGGTGGGCACTTCCAGCGAGAAATTCTTATGTGCCATTTCTGGTGAAGCGGGAAGAGCTTATGGGGGCGAATGGGTTTCTCTCTACAGTCGATCAGACGATTCAATTTTCAAGTTGGGCGCTGGGAGGAATTCTTTTAGCACTACTGAGTGAAACGAATCTTTTTATTATTGTAATTCTCTTGTTTCTGGCAAGCACCTTTTTCATGCTGAGGCTGCCGGTTATTCCAAGTACCACGTTGGAAGTCCGCAAGGTTTGGTGGCAGCAGCTTGGCGAGGGCTGGTCGGAAGTGAAAAGGCGTAAAGGGCTTCTTCCTGTTTTTTGGATTTACGGATTGGAGTCGATCTCAGGTACAGTCTGGATCGCAGCTGTACTCTATTTGTATGTTGATTTAAAGCTTCAGCGAGGGGAAGAGTGGTGGGGCTTCATAAACTCCAGCTTTTTTGTCGGACTGGTCCTTGCCTCATATGCAATATTTAAGTTCCATGGATTCTTTTCAAAGCATCGGCACAAGTGGCTTCCGGTCTGTATGATTGTAACTTCAGGTGTTACCTTTGTGTTTGCCTGGAACAAGATGGCCCTCCTTGCACTCGTCTTGTCCTTTGTGTTCGGATTGTTTGATCAGATTAAGAATGTTGTGCTGCAAACGTATTTGCAGGAAAGTGCACCTCCCGAGGAACTCGGGAAGATTTATGCTGCAGAAGGAGCATTAACAACCCTGCTGTTCGGGTTATCCTCGGTGGGAGTCGGATTGCTTCTGGAAGTGTTAAGTATCTCAACGATATTTTCCCTGTCTGCGCTCTTGCTTCTCAGTACCCTCATTCCTGTGCTGTATCTGCAAAAGAATATGTAAGCATAAGTTGATAATGAGGGCTGGGACATTACTTAATCAAGCCAATCCCTATTTATCAGAAGAAAAAGAGCACCTGGAGCGGATATCAATCACTACACGCTTCTCAAAAATAAAAATGTTTACGAAGACAGCCTAAATAATAAAAATCCGAACGACTTCGAATTTTCTAAAAGAATTTCGAATGATCGTTTGGATTTTTCTTTGACTAAAACACTTTTCTCTCAGCATCACCCTCCTTTTTCGTGTTTGGTCTTATGCTTGTCGGGCCAGCCCAAGCCGCCTCCGCTTTTCATTGTCCAGCTCCGGCAGCTAGTCCCTCGAGGTCATAAGTCAAGGTCGCCAAAAAGGCAAAAAGCCGCCTTTTCAGCGACCTCGCCTTATGCTTGTCGGGCCAGCACAAGCCGCCTCCGCTTTTCTTTTTGTCCAGCTCCAGGGGCTTGGGGCTCGAGGTCATAAGTCAAACTAACCAAAAAGGCAAACAGCGCCTTTCCGGTTAGTTCGTCTTATGCTTGTCGCCCCAGTGCGAGCCCCTTCCGCTTTTCATGTCCAGCTCCAGGGCTTAGAGGCTCGAGGTCATAAGTCAAACATGCCAAAAAGGCAAAAACCCGCCTTTTCGGCATGTTCGTCTTATGCTTGTCGCCTCTGGGCAAGCCCTTCCGCTTTTCTTTTCATCAAATCTCTTTTCTCTTCATACATTTAGATAAGAGTATAAAGAGGAGGATGACGATGAATTTAGAGGAGCAGAAGAATTTGCAAAATGCGATAGGGGAAATTACTGAGATTGCAGCCGGGTTTGGTTTAGATTTTTATCCGATGCGTTATGAGATTTGTCCTGCTGAGATTATATATACATTTGGTGCATATGGAATGCCGACCCGGTTTTCACACTGGAGTTTCGGGAAGCAGTTCCATAAGATGAAGCTCCAGTATGATTTGGGGCTTAGTAAGATTTATGAGCTGGTCATCAATTCGGATCCTTGTTATGCATTTTTACTGGATTCCAACGCGCTTATCCAAAATAAACTGATTGTGGCCCACGTATTGGCCCATTGTGATTTCTTTAAAAACAATGTGCGTTTCCAGAATACGAAGCGGGATATGGTAGAAAGTATGGCGGCTACTGCTGAACGGGTGCGCAGCTATGAGGTTGAGCACGGGAAGAAGGAAGTAGAGAATTTCCTCGATGCAGTTCTTGCCGTGGATGAGCACATCGATCCCTCGCTGATGAGGCCGAAGTTGTCGTGGACGATGGACGATGTGGAGTGGGAAGAAGATGAGGTGAGTCATGCATCCCCGTATGATGATCTTTGGTCCTTGGACGAAAAGCCGAAGAGCAGGGAAAAGAAAAAGGTGAAAAAGAAGTTCCCCCCTCAGCCTGAAAAGGATATTCTTCTTTTTATCGAGCAGTACAGCAGGGAACTGTCGGATTGGCAACGGGATATATTAACGATGATGAGAGAAGAGATGCTGTATTTCTGGCCGCAGCTTGAAACGAAGATTATGAATGAGGGATGGGCTTCGTATTGGCATCAGCGGATCATACGGGAAATGGACCTGACGAGCGGGGAGTCGATTGAATTTGCAAAGTTGAACGCAGGAGTAGTTCAACCCTCCCGTACACAGATCAATCCTTATTATTTGGGGCTGAAGATTTTCGAAGACATTGAAGAAAGGTTCGATAATCCTACTGAAGAGATGAAGAAACGGGGAGTGAAGCCGAATTCGGGTCGTGAAAAAATGTTTGAGGTGCGTGAAATTGAATCAGATATTTCCTTCTTACGGAACTATTTAACAAAAGATCTGGTAACGAGAGAAGATATGTACCTGTTCCAAAAGCAGGGGAAGGACTATAAAATTGTCGATAAAGAATGGACCCATGTCCGGGATCAGCTCGTCGGGATGAGGGTCAATGGCGGATTCCCTTATATCACCGTAAATGACGGGGATTATATGAAGAGTGGCGAACTCTATCTCAAGCACTGGTTCGAGGATGTTGAGCTGGATATAAAATATTTAGAAAAGGTTTTACCTTACTTGCATCAGCTTTGGGGGAGACCGGTCCATATCGAAACTCATGTGGAAAACCGTGATATGTTATTTACGTATGACGGAAGAAGCGTACAGCGAAAATATTTTTAACAGCAGGGAGTCGTATTCAGGACAAAAATCCTGGGTCGACTCTTTTTTAAAGAGAAAACAGGTTCTAAAGAGGGTGGACAGGTTTATACATATAAAGAAGGGGCATTTACCTGAGGAGGAGATAGGATGGCAGATGTGGAGGTTTTTATAGGGGATTTGACGGACCGGACGTTTCAATATGAAGGGGGAGACTGGAATCATAATTACCCGAAGCGGATCAGCCCGTTTTTTCCGAAAGGGTATGAACTCTTTTTCTCTCTTTTGGATGGCATTTACTATAAGACATTAGAAGGAAGGCAAACAGACTGGGGTAGTCATACCTGCCTGATGTATCCCGGAGAAATGCTGTCGGTGTTGGAAGAATATTATAAGAGGGAAATGGATAATGACCAGGTGCAGCATATTTTTCAGTTCATAAAAAAATTGGACCCTGAGCGGCAATACGGATTAGTGGCATGCGAAATGTCATAACCTAAAAGGACAAAATGCCTCCGGCAATTTGTCCTTTTCGATTCAGCACCGCAGATTGGCCACCCCCAAGATCATAACTGAGGATAATAGTCTTTTACATACTTATATTACTTCGGTCAGGGAAACGGGTATGGAGTCTTTCAGAAAAAAACAGAAAGGATTTTTGAAAGATCGGGCTTTGGATGAACGTATAGATAAATGTGAAAATGAAGACAGGTCCGGAAAGGAACAAACCGACCAGTAATACCGTGCACTCGCATATGATCCGGACTCTGCTGATCGATAGCCCGGTTAGATCTGAAATGGTAAGCATAAACCCATCCCGGGGGCCGGTGCCGAGATGGGCAGCAGAATATAATCCCCCTCCCATTCCCATTAATAGGATGGCAGATAGGAGAATCAGGGTATCCGCTAACATGCCCGTTTGGGGAGGGAGTAAATCATAAAAAAGGAAAAAATCCACAAGCA
Organism: Rossellomorea arthrocnemi; assembly: GCF_904424705.1. Lineage (GTDB taxonomy): Bacteria > Bacillota > Bacilli > Bacillales > Bacillaceae_B > Rossellomorea > Rossellomorea arthrocnemi. The sequence goes on from NZ_CAJGBF010000010.1 coordinate 35,597, forward strand.
TGCCGACCATCACACCGTTAAGGATGGTACCAATTTGAATATATTTTCCTTTTAACAGAAGCGTTCCTGCAATGAGAGTGGCTCCTACAATGATATTCCACGTCCCAATGGTTAATCCAAATTTTTCATACATGGCGATGTTTAGCACATCCCAAGGATGAATCCCTAAATATTGCACTTTAATGGACATGCTGATTCCATAGCTGAAAATAAGTAACCCGATTACGAAATAACTTATTTGATAATAGATTTTCATCGGTACTCCTTTTATAGAATGACTGTATTTATCTAACATTATTTTACGATAAAACACTTTATGAAGGAATGGTCCTTTTTTCATCCTGTATCTTTTAATAAATGGGTAGGAGAAAAGAAAGGATTGTTTGGACAAGACAAAATGGGTATTTTTCTGTTTATTACTCTTTCACTAGAGGGTAGGGTTCAATATTACAAGTTGAGGGGGAACGAGTAGAGGGAAAAGGTGAAATATGCTTGGGGAACGCTTTGGGGCTGGCACCGGGATGTGATAAATACGCTCCAATTTTTTACTTCAGGATCACACGTTCGATTCTATTGAACCAATAGATTCCCTCTCTAGATGATACGATCATTGCCAGCACAGGTGCACTTGTGCTTTCATGCTGCCCGTTGCCACACCCCCGAATTGTTGTCTTAGGGGTCAGGATTAATTAAAATGGGGGATATGGTTAAAGCTGGTCTCTGGTTGAATTTCATTAGTATCGTGCTTATCTCTCTCTTGATCTATTTTGTCATGCCTTTTGTGTGAGGAGTAGACCTGAGTGTATTTCCAGACCATTTGAAAGAAAGGGAAATCGGATCAGGCTTCCTGATCCGATTTCTTCTGTTTGAAATACTGTGCCGAATTTCCTCCAACTGATTAGCCCATTACCCCTTTACTTGTTCAAAAGGAGGATGGTGTAGTCCACGATTTCTTCCTGGGAAAATAATGCTAGTCCGCTAAATAAGATGTTCCATCTTCCTCATTTCCCTGAAGGAGAGACTCCCCTTAGAAAGGGATACAACAGTGTCCGATACATTCGCCAGACCTTGATCATGGGTGACAACAATGACACATTTATTTTCTTTATGAGCCAGATTTCTGAACAACTCGACGATGCCAAGAGCAGTATCCTCGTCTAAGTTACCTGTTGGTTCATCTGCCAGAATGAGCTCTGACTGACATGAGAGTGCTCTTGCAATTGAAACCCTTTGTTGTTGTCCTCCACTGAGAGTCAATACTTTTTGACGAGATTGACCCTCGGATATCCCAACCTTTTGGAGCATTTCCAAGGCGAATCTTTTCTTGTTTTGAACATCTGCCTTCGTAATCTCCATAGCGGTTATGACATTTTGTAGTGCTGTCATGTAAGGCAGAAGGTTATAGGATTGGAAGACAATCGAAACATGCTTATTGCGAAATGTAGATAATCCGATTTTTCGAATGTTTTTTCCTTCGAAAAGGATTTGTCCCTCAGTAGGGGTATCCAGTGCACTAGCCAGGGATAGAAAAGTTGTCTTTCCAGATCCCGATGGTCCTACACAAGTATAGAAGGTTCCTCTGTTAAATGCCGCGGTCACATTCTTTAATATATGCTGTAGGTCTGTTGATTCTTGTTTATAACTGTAACTCACATTTTCAAATTGTAATAATGTATCCATTATGGTCCTCCTTTAATCCTGTTTCGTTAAGATTGCTTTAGGGTTTAATCTCAATACTGTCAGAGAAGGAATCAATGTTGAAAACAAAACCACAATCATTCCGATACCGAACAACTTCATCAAGTCTTCACCTGTTGTATGAATGGACAATTCATTCATTGTATCGACATCCTGCACGCTTGGAGATTGAAACGGCATCGGCATACGACGTGAGTTTAAAGAGGCAGGTGTGTCCACAGCTTCTTCAGATTGGGTGATTTCCTGCTGAAGTAATTGTTCACCCAGCTGATTGGCCACCAGGTTTCCTGATAATGTAGAGATCCCCATTGCCAGCACGGCTACGATCAATATCTCGACCAGGAATTGACTCACTAGTTTCCCTTTTTTTTCACCGATGGCAAGTAGAACACCCATTTCATATTTTCTTTCTCTTATTGTCATCATGACAATGAGAACTAATATGATGGCTCCTGCAATTGTCACAAGAAGCACAACATTGTTGGAAAATGAGGCAACATTATCAATCGGTCCCATCATTTGTTGGTACAATTGGTCGTTTGCATCCAATTTGAATTGGTCAAAATCAATGGAAGAGCTTTTTTCTGCGTCTTCAATGAAGGCTTGGATGTCCGCTGGATCCTTCATATAATAAACTGCTCGATCAATCGTATCAGTCGTCCCTTTTAATGTATTCGCAATTGTATATGGGACAAAAAGCTGATTGGATGGATTTAGGAAGGCGAAGTTTTGAGCTCTTTCATCCATTTCTGCAGTGGATTCATAAATACCCACAATCTCAAGTGTGGATTCTATGTTATCTGTATTCGAAATGGTAATGGAGTCTCCAACTTTCAAATCATTTTCTGCAGCAAGATTTTTTTCTACAAGCGTTACTTCTTTATTTAAATCCTCTTCATTCAAATGCCTTCCCTCAACAATGGATGCATCTCCATTTAAAAATGAGCTTGTTGAATCCGAGAATACGATTCCTTCGACGGATACATCACCGGCCATCATTCTGCCACCGCCACCAAAGCCGCCTTGTTCATTACTTTTTGTGGTGTCGTCACTGCCAACAGCAGTAAAGTCTTTTGCGAGAGCAGAAGTGGTTGAATAGTAATTGTAGCCCTTTAAATCATTTGAGCCGGTAAGTCCTTTGGCAGCTTCAAGAGGAACTGGTACTGATTGGAATCGTGGCCTTTCTCCGTCCTGGGTTTGGCTTTGCTGCCGGGCCATCTGTTTTTCCCTGTCCACGCTTAAGGTCACTTCTCCGCCTAATTTCTCACGAGCTAAAATACTTGATTGATCGGCGGCGGTCTGGATTGTTAACCCTGACAGAACTAAAACAGATATGACACTCAGGACAATCAATAACAAAATGCTTTTGCCCGTTCGTGCTTTCACACTCCAAAAGGCGCGTTTAATAAAATTCATTCTCCACTACTCCTATTCCATCCATTTTTTGAACTATAGAAATAGCTTATCCATCAAATGTGGCTAAACTATGAACGAATAATGTCCGATTGATTAAAATGCAAGCGAACAATAAATCATAGAAAGGGAAGTATACAAAAGGCGTTCATAGGGACAGAGGCAATATTGAACAATGTCTTTGCCGGTTAAGTTCAACATAAAAGAGACTGGGACAAAAGGGTTTTAGATAAAGAAAAATCCGAACGAGTGATTTGATAAAAATCTAACTCGTTCGGATTATAAATGTTTGGTGCTAAAGCTTAATCCATGTATTAAGCAGGTTCTAGCTGTTGATTGGAGTACAGACGAAGACTCCCGCGGGAAAGTAGAAAAGCGAAAGGGCTTTGACCAGGGGCGACAAGCATAAGACGAGCCTGCCGGAAAGGCGTTTTTTGCCTTTTTGGTAGGCTCGTCTTATGACCTCGAGCCCCTAAGCCCTGTAGCTGGACAGCTTGGGGAACGAGGCTCGCCTTCCGCCCGAGGAAAGCGAAGTCTTGCACGGAATCGGGCAGAGATGTAACATGTGATCTTATTGTTGTTCTTTAGAATGTATAGATTTAGCTATGTCCCAGCCTCTTCATTTCTTCTGCTATTCATTTTTCTGACTTCCAGATACTGAATATGATGTCCTTCGATATCCTTCACTTTAAAGCAATAACCTTGTTCCTCGATTTTATCTTCAGGCTTAACTTCATATTTTTGGGTGAGGAACCAGCCACCGATTGTGTCTACTTCTTCTTCTTCAATCGAAATTCCAAGAAGATCATTCACATCCTCAATGAGCATGACGGCGTCGAAGATATAATGATCTTCTTTTACCTGCTGTACTTCAGGGATTTCATCAATATCAAATTCATCCCGTATTTCACCGACAATTTCTTCAATGATATCCTCAACAGTAACAAGACCCGCAGTTCCGCCATATTCATCAAGAAGGACTGCCATAGGTGATTGTTCTTTTTGTAACTTAACGAGCAGGGCTTGAATAGGAATGGTTTCAATGACACGGATAACGGGTTTAATGAAAGACTTGATATTTTCATGTTCACTTTTGTGATTTACGAGTGTCGTCAACAGCTCCTTGACATTGACAATCCCCAGAATGTTATCTTTATCTCCATCAACGACTGGATATCGTGTATATCGCTCTTCTTTGATGACAGCTAATACTTCATCAATCGTTGATTCTGCAGACAGGGTCACAATGTTCGTCCGAGGCACCATGATTTCTTTCGCGATCCGTTCGTCAAATTCAAATATTTTATTCACATATTTGAATTCCGATGAGTTTATTTCACCGCTCTTGTAGCTATCGGAAAGAATAATTCTGAGCTCCTCTTCAGAGTGGGCAATTTCGTGCTCCGAAGCAGGCTTTAAACCGAACAGTCCCGTAAACATGCGAGCAGAACTGTTCAGGGTCCAGATGAAAGGATAAGCAATCCGATAGAACCAGATTAATGGCCGGGCAAATAATAATGTGATCTCTTCGGCTTTTTGGATTGCGAATGTCTTCGGCGCCAATTCTCCTACAACCACATGCAAAAAGGTGATGACAGAAAACGCCAGACCGAATGAAATGATGCTTGTGATGGATGGGTTTAAGTCAATATGTTCAAACACCGGGTGAAGCAGGGTCTCAATGGTTGGTTCGCCTAACCACCCGAGTCCAAGGGCGGTGATGGTAATTCCCAGCTGACATGCAGACAGGTATTCGTCTAGGTGAGAGATGACCCTTTTTGCAGCTATTGCAGTTTGATCTCCCTCAGCAACCAATTGATCGATTCTCGAACTCCTTACTTTGACAATGGCAAATTCAGAAGCCACAAAGAAGGCAGTCAGTCCGATGAGAAGAGCAAGAAGTAATAAATTCAATAGAATGTCCAATGAGAAGAAGGCAAAAGAAAGATTTTCTTTCTTTCGTCTTCATTCACCTCCTGTATTAAAGAGTCGATAAATCCTTATAATTGAAGGCAAAAATGTCACTTGAAATCCTTTCCTGTTGAGTATATCCTTTTAAAAGGATCACATTCCTCCGTATGTCTTTTGAAATTGCAATGTAGACAACATTCGGTTATTCTAAAAAGATAATGATTTACTAGTTGACTTTTAATTTCATCATAGAGAAAAAGAATGAACAATACAATTTATTGGACTCGATATCGTATGATAGTTGGAAAGGAGAACGATTATGGCGGACGTGTTTAATCAAGAGTTTGTTGTAGCCCTTATCATTGCCTTTTCGGTGTATGTCATTGTAAGAGGAATAGCTATTTTCTTTGGCAAAGCAGGAAAAGGTTATCTGGAAAACATTCAATCCCAAACAGGTCGTTTATATCTGCAGTTAATCGGCTGCTACTATATATTATCAGGCGTATTGGGTCTGCTTATTCCACGATTAGAATGGAAAACAGAAGACATATATTTTGCAATTGCGATCTTCGCCATCACATCGGTTGTCTTCTGGGTAACCCTTGACCTCTTTATAAAGCGTGAACGTAAAAAACTTCAACAAAATTGATAAATTCGAAAATCACTTTTCGCAAAAATTCTGGCTTTTAGGAGAGTGCTGGTTAATAACTCTCCAGGTTTGTGAAAAAAGCTCATTAAGAAGCTCCGGTCTCCGGGGCTTTTTTATTTATAAAAATGGGAGGGGATCCAACCAGTCCATACCTAATCTGAATAAGATTAGTTTGAAACCTTTAAAAAGAAGTAAACATTCAAAAGAATGTTTGAACATTATTAGACTTTCTTCTATACTATATTCAAAAGGGTATTTGAATGAGGAGGAGTGTCTGGATGAAAGAACCAGATGTATGTGAAGTGGCATGTGTGGAAGGTGAAAAGGTCAGTCGCTTAAAATCAGACGTTTTAACACAAAATACGTCTAAAGTAGCCGAAATCTTTAAAGCACTTTCCGATCAAACCAGAATGAAAATAGCGTATACACTTACAAAGGAAGACGAACTATGTGTATGTGATGTGGCCAATATCGTAGGTTCTTCCACAGCAACCGCATCCCACCATTTACGACTATTAAAAAAGCAGGGGCTGGCTAAATTCAGAAAAAAAGGCAAGCTCGTTTATTATTCCTTAGATGACCATCATGTTAAACAGTTAATTGAAATCGCAGTGACGCATCAAATGGAGGTGGAGGAACGTGACCAATAAACCTGCCCATAAACAAACCTACCGGGTCGAAGGGTTCACGTGTGCAGGTTGTGCAGCCAAGTTCGAAAAAAACGTTCAGCATCTAGATGGTGTGGTGGATGCGAAGGTGAACTTTGGTGCTGCCAAGATTACTGTATACGGGGATACCACAAAGGATTTGGTAGAAAAAGCAGGGGCATTTGAAGGGCTTCGCTTAACAGAAGACGGTATGAGAAAGGTTCAGAAAGAAAAAGAACCATTTTATAGAAGATACAAGCATTTATTACTTTCTGGCTTTCTTATCCTGATTGCCTATTCACTATCCTTGACAGGTATTGAAAATAATCAAATTCTCTCTACCCTTTCATTCGCTGCAGCGATCGTGATTGGCGGGTATCGCTTATTTGAAACGGGATTCAAGAACTTGTTTAAACTTGAGTTCGATATGAGGACGCTGATGACCATCGCGATTATAGGTGCTGCCCTCATAGGTGAATGGGGTGAAGGTGCAATCGTTGTCCTTCTTTTTGCCATCAGTGAAGTATTGGAAGCTTACTCAATGGATAAGGCAAGGGAATCGATCCGTTCCCTCATGGACATCGCCCCCCCACAGGCACTGATTATCCGCAATGGGTCAGAGATGATCGTTGATGCAGAGGATATAGAAATCGGTGACATTATGTTGGTGAAGCCTGGCCAAAAGATTGCCATGGATGGAGATATACTTGAAGGGGCGTCATATATTAATCAGGCAGCGATCACGGGTGAATCGGTTCCTGTGGAGAAAATCCGGGGAGATGCTGTTTTTGCGGGGACGTTAAATAAGGAAGGCTACCTTAAAGTGATAGTGACAAAAAGAATAGAGGACACGACTCTTGCCAAGATCATTCATCTGGTCGAGGAAGCACAGGGAGAAAAAGCCCCTTCCCAGGCATTTGTTGATGTGTTTGCAAAATATTATACACCGATTATCATGATCTTGGCATTCCTTGTCGCCGTTATTCCTCCACTTTTGTCTGGGGGGGATTGGTCGATGTGGGTGTACCAGGGACTGTCGGTCCTTGTCGTCGGCTGTCCTTGTGCATTGGTGATTTCCACTCCTGTAGCGATCGTGACGGCTATCGGAAACGCTGCCAAAAATGGCATTCTTATCAAAGGTGGTGTGTACTTGGAAGAATTGGGTCGACTAAAGGCCATTGCATTTGATAAAACCGGTACTCTTACTAAGGGAGAGCCTGAAGTAACAGATATGATTCGTTTAGGAGATGTGGAAGAGAGTGAACTGTGGATGATGATGTCCACCCTAGAATTTCATTCACAACATCCTCTCGCCCACGCATTTATTAAAAAAGCGGAAGAGCTGAAAATAGATTATAGGCTCTGTGAGGTGTTTGAGTTTCAATCCCATACGGGTAAAGGGATCAGTGGCCGCATCGGCGATAATAGATATTACCTTGGTTCCCAAAGTCTTTTTGTTCAAACACCATCAACTGAATTTGAAAATCTCCAGAATGAAGGGAAAACCGTAATGGTGTTCGGAACTGCTGATACTCCTTTAGCCCTTGTAGCCGTCGCGGATGAGGTAAGGGATGCAAGTAAGGAAGTTATTAATCATCTGCACGAGTTGGGGATAGAGCAATCCGTTATGCTGACCGGGGACCATGAAAAAACGGCAAGATCAATCGGGAACAGAATCGGAGTCAAAGAAATCAAAGCAGGTCTGCTTCCGGAAGAAAAATTGGGGCTTATTAAAACGTATATGAAAACGTACGGAAGAGTCGCGATGGTAGGGGACGGGATAAATGATGCACCTGCCCTTGCAGCTTCGAATGTAGGGATTGCCATGGGTGGTGCAGGAACGGACACGGCATTAGAAACCGCAGACATTGCGTTAATGAATGATGACTTGAGAAAATTACCGTATATCATCCGTCTAAGCCGGAGTACGCTTTCCATCATCAAGCAAAATATTTCTTTTGCCATTGGAATTAAACTACTTGCTTTATTACTTGTCATTCCTGGCTGGCTTACATTGTGGATCGCGATTTTTGCCGATATGGGGGCGACACTGCTTGTAACGTTGAATGGTCTCAGATTAATAAGAATAAAAGATCGAAAGTGAGGGATATCCCATGGGTCACGATCACAGTCATGGCCACAATCAAAATAAAAAAGCATTATTAATCAGTTTTTTATTCATTTTTACCTTTATGATCGTTGAAGTGATTGGTGGAGTAGTGACAAATAGTCTTGCCCTTCTTTCAGATGCAGGGCATATGCTCAGTGATGCAGCGGCACTAGGCCTTAGTCTGGCAGCATTTTATATAGGTGAAAAGGCGTCTGATAAAGGGAAGACATATGGTTACAAACGTTTTGAAATCGTAGCTGCATTTCTGAACGGCATTACCCTGATTCTCGTTTCCCTTTATATCTTCTGGGAAGCCTACCATCGATTTATTGATACACCAAATGTTTCATCAAGTATGATGATCATCGCTGTAATAGGATTAGTTGTGAACATCATCGTAGCCTGGGTTTTAATGAGGGGGGATACGGAGCATAACTTGAATGTTCGCAGTGCCTTCCTTCATGTGCTAGGTGATATGCTTGGGTCAGTAGGAGCCATCATAGCGGGTCTCCTGATCTATTTCTTTGATTGGAATCTGGCTGATCCGATCGCTTCCGTTATCGTAGCAATCCTCATTATCGTCTCGGGATGGAGAGTCACGAAGGATTCCATTCATATCTTAATGGAGGGATCTCCAAGAAATGTAGATACGGAAAAAGTGGGCAAAAGTCTTTCGATCATACCGGGAGTCATTGAAGTCCATGATCTTCATGTGTGGTGCATTACCTCTGAATTTACGGCTCTTAGCTGTCATGTAGTCGTGGAAGATGGTGTGAATCGGGATGCAATCTTATTACAACTTTCCGAATTTCTTGGAGAGGAGTATAACATTCACCACGCAACCATCCAAGTCGAGGGGAAAAGTGTATTAGAAGGCCATCATCACTGTTGTCCATGATTATTTGGAGTGGCTGTACATGGAGCATTTTTTTCGGTGCTGCTGTAAATTAGGTAAAATGATGTTTATTTTCCTCCCTATCTGGGGTATATCCTCAATTGGAGGGATGAAAATGCTACACCAAGAGACGCAACCACAACAGAAAAAAACACCAGAATTAAAAAAGGACTTTTATATTCAACAATTATTGAGGATTGGCGTTTATAAATCTTTCGGAAAACAGCTTTATGAACTGTCGATGAATGAATTACAGGATGTCTACCTTGAATATTATGTTGGAGGAGATATAACTCATTAAAAAAAGACGACCCTTTAGAAAAAGGATCGTCTTTTTTGTTGAGCAAAGGGGATATTATGGAACGTCATGTCCCATAGATGTTTGCAGGATCTCAAACCATTGATCATGATCCAATGTAATGCTAAGTGAATTGATTGCGTTTTGGATTCGTTCTTTTTTACCTGAACCCACGATCGGCATAATGTTTGCCGGATGATTAAGCAGCCATGCATACAGAACTTCGTCAATCCCGTTTGCACCTGTTTCTTCTTGGATTTTCTTTAATGTTCGTTGAAGCCTGACAGCTTTCTCCTCTTCTCCTTTGAAAATCGTCCCGCCTGCCAGTGGTGACCATGCCATTGGTGCCACGCGCTTTTCCTGACAAAGGTTTAAAGTGCCGTCTGCAAAATTCTCCAAGTGGTAAGCAGACAATTCAATTTGGTTTGTGATCAATGGAAAGGATAAATAAGATTGAAGCATATTCCACTGATGATCTTTAAAGTTGGACACGCCGAAATGCCGTACTTTGCCCTCTTCTTTTAATTGAGAGAAGGCTTCAGCCACTTCTTCTCCATTCATGAATGGGTCGGGTCGGTGAATCAATAATAAATCAATGTAATCTGTCTTTAAATGTTGGAGAGAATTCTCAACTGAAGCGAGAATGTGTTTTTTACTAGTGTTGTAATGGTGTGTTTTATGCTGGGGTCGATTGTCAGAAGGCAGGACGATCCCGCATTTCGTTACAATCTCCATCTTTTCCCGCAATGAAGGCTGAAGGGAAAGAGCCTCACCGAATAAGGCCTCACACGTATAAGATCCGTAAATATCTGCATGGTCAAAGGTTGTGATTCCGCTTTCAATATTGTGTTGAATTAAGGATAATGTGTCTTCCTTTGGTTGATCCCAATCTGCAAGTCTCCATAATCCATGAATGATCCTGGAGAATGATAGGTCTTCTGTCATTTGTATTCTTTGCATAGATGTAACCTCTCTTCATATGGTATGGAGATATTCTTTCATAGTCATACTAAATGTATATTACTACGTATTGAAAGGAAATAGAAATGATTGAACCTCTTCGGTATATAGTACGTCATTGGGGGATGAATCCTGAATTCATGGAAACACTTCGTCACCACCCGAATGTTACGAAAGTGAAGGCAGAAGGGAAGAATTTCTACTTGAAAAGAAGAAAGTATTCTTCCGTAGAAAATCAAATGGAGGAGCATTATCTAACCTCTTATTTATTGAGTAACCGCATGAAAGTTGAATGCCCTCTATTAACCAGCTCTCGTCGTCCGTATGTCAAAGAAGGAAACCAGCTCTATTCTTTATATGAAGCGTTGGAAGGAACGCCATTGAAAAATGATTCTATAACTTCCCTGACAAATGCGGGAGCATACCTTTCAACCCTTCACCTCTTCCTTAAAAAATATCGATGTCACAATGAAGTGAAGGGATGGGAGATTGAGAAGCACGTAAGAGAATGGGTGGACAAGCTTGATTCGACAACGATTGGAAAACGGGGGCAAAGGATTTTATCAAGGATGAAGAGGAGCAGGACATCTTTTGAGAGTTTGCCCAGTCAACTTGTCCATAGCGACTACAATCCGGGGAATATTTTGATAAAGGAGGGGGAGGTGAGCGGAATCATTGACTTTGAACGAATACGGACGGCACCACGCATTACAGACATCGGTTACTTCCTTGCAGGTATACTAAAGGTAGTACCAGAGGGAAGAAGAGATCATTCTATCAAATGGATCAAGTCCTTTATGAAAGGATATGAAAGATATGGTCATTTGAGTTTTGAAGAGCAAAGACTGTTGCCGGCAGTGGTCAATCTCTTTCTACTGCAACATGCATTTCTTTTCTTTCACCATGGGTATTCCGAAGCGGCTTCTGCATGCATATTTTTCATAGATGACCTGACCGAGTCTTCTCATTTTCAGCTAATCTTTCAAAATGAAAAGTAAATGCTTGAATAACCACCCGTTCTATGGCAAAGTAGGAATGAAGATAACGTTTAAACTCATAATCTAATAAGTGTAGGGGGACCGGAATGGCCGGTTGAGATTGTATCCTGTAGAATACTGACCCTTTGAACCTGAACTGGCTGATACCAGCGTAGGAAACATTCTCTTAAACGATTCTAATTCATGTTTAACGATGCGTCCTGGGCTTTAGCCTGAGGCGCTTTTTTGTTATACATTCATTTGCTTTAATAAGTGAAGAATATTTGAATAAACGTTGAAACAGCCAAAAGATTTAAGGAGGATACAATATGAAAAAATGGATGTTCATCATCACTTGTTCTGTACTTCTGTTAACGGCCTGCAGCAGTGCAAAAGACAAGGCTCTTGATGAGAAGGAGGAACTTAAAAAGGTCTCCGTCGTACTCGACTGGACACCGAATACCAATCACACAGGATTATATGTAGCGAAAGAAAAAGGCTACTTCAAAAAACAGGGTTTGGATGTAGATATCATATTACCTGGAGAAGCGGGTGCCGATCAACTCGTTGCTTCAGGGAAAGCAGAATTCGGGGTTGGGTATCAGGAAAGTGTTACTCAAGCAAGAGTCCAGGATGTTCCCCTCGTATCGATTGCTGCAGTTATTCAGCATAATACTTCCGGGTTTGCTTCTCCTAAGAGTAAGGGTATTACTAAACCAACGGATTTCGAAGGGAAAAACTACGGCGGGTGGGGATCCCCGGTGGAAAAAGCTGTTATGGATTCGATCATGAAACAAGAGAATGCTGATGTGGATAAAGTGAATTTCATCAATATGGGAGACACCGATTTCTTTACCGCCGTAAAACGTGATGTGGATTTCGCATGGATCTATTATGGGTGGACTGGTATCGAGGCTGAGCTTCGGGGTGAAGAATTAAACATGTTGTATGTAAAGGATTATTCTAATAAACTTGACTATTATACTCCGGTCCTAACAACGAATGAAAAAATGATCGAATCAAATCCTGAAACGGTCAAAGCATTCCTTTCAGCGACTTCAAAAGGGTATCAATATACTATCGACAACCCGAAAGAAGCCGCTGATATCCTCCTAGAGGCAGCTCCGGATCTTGATAAAGAATTAGTCATCAAGAGTCAGGAGTGGTTAGCGCCTAAATATAAGGATGACGCTGACAGATGGGGAGAGCAGAAGCTTGACGTTTGGGAGAACTATGCATCATGGATGTATGATAATGATTTATTAGATAAAAAACTAGAGAGCAAGAAAGCATTTACGAACGAATTTTTACCAAAATAAGAGGTGAACAAAATGGGGAACGCACTTGTAAGCATTCAAATTATTCCGAAGACAAAAAGCGGTGAAGATGTCATTCCGTATGTTGATGAAGCAATCGCGATCATTGAAAAATCCGGGGTCCATTATGAAGTACACCCGTTAGAAACTACGATGGAAGGGAATCTGACCGATTTATTTAAGGTGGTCGAGCAAATGAATGAGCGGATGACTGAAATGGGCAGCACAAATGTCATTTCACAAATTAAAGTATTGTATCAGCCGGATGGGATAGAGATGAACGACTTAACGGAGAAATATAAGTGATGAGAACATGGATTTCTAAAGGATGGAGACCCTTCTTGGTCCTCATCCTTTTATTCATCATTTGGGAAGTCACCACGAGGGTATTCCAAGTTCCTGCATGGCTGATGCCTTCCCCTTCCGATATATGGGCTGAAGGGGTCACTTCATGGCCCCTTTTCTCTCTACACCTTGCTTCAACGACTTATCTGACGATTGCCGGGTTTACGATTGGCTGTTCCATCGGGATCGGGACTGCGGTTGGATTGCATCTCCTGCCAAAGGTAAGGGAAGCGGTCTATCCGCTTATGATCTTGTCCCAGAATATACCCATCATTGTCCTGGCTCCTCTTCTTGTTATTTGGTTTGGGTTTGGACTCTTACCAAAAATCATCGTGATTACCTTAATATGTTTCTTTCCGGTTGCCGTCTCGGCAATGGATGGATTTAGACAGACGAATGCAGAGTATATCCTCTATATGAAAATGTCTGGCGCTACAAAAGGACAGATTTTCAGGAAAGTGGAATGGCCGCATGCACTGCCGTCCATCTTCTCAGGTCTGAAAATTTCAGCTACCTATAGCGTGATGGGAGCGGTCATCTCGGAATGGCTCGGAGCTCAAAAAGGAATCGGAGTCTATATGACACTGGCATCCTCTTCGTTCAGGACCGACCGGGTATTTGTAGCGATTTTCATGATCATGCTCCTCAGCCTGATGTTCTTTGGAGTCATCCTTTTATTGGAGAAAATCATGGTGAAGTGGAATCGAAAGGAGGACAAGTAATATGACGACCTTATCCATTCAAAATATGTCTAAGTCCTTTGATGGTGAATTGATTTTGGATGATCTTACCATTCAAGTGAAAGAAGGTGAGTTTGTTTCAATTCTTGGACCTTCCGGAAGTGGGAAAAGCACCTTATTTCACGTAATCGGTGGACTGTTCACACCCGATTCAGGAGATATTCAGCTGGATGGTCAGTCGATAAATGGTCGGAGAGGTTCCATCAGCTATATGCCTCAAAGTCCGTCTCTCTTTCCGTGGAGGACGGTGATCGAGAATGTAATGCTTGGTCAGGAGTTACATGGTAAAAGGGATAAGGATAGAGCGATGAATATGATTGAACGTGCCGGGTTAAAGGGTTATGAGGACGCTTATCCTGAAGATCTCTCCGGGGGGATGAAACAGCGTGTGGCATTCATTCGTGCCCTGGTCAGCCCTCAATCGTTTCTGTGCCTGGACGAACCTTTTTCGGCCCTGGATGAATTTACCCGATTGGACATGCAGAAGTGGCTTCTTTCCATTTGGGAAGAGGATCTGAGCTCGGTTCTATTTGTCACTCATAATATTGATGAAGCCCTCTTTTTGTCAGACCGGATCATCGTATTATCAACCCGGCCAGCACGCGTGCAAAAGGAGTTCAATGTGCCATTCCCCCGACCGCGTGACAAAGAAATTCTTTTAACCGGAGAATTCTTGAAATGGAAAACGGATATTTTTGAGGAGTTATCTCAATATGTGTAAACCATTCTTGATCGATGCTCATATTCACCTGGATTTATATGAAATGGAAGAACGGGAAAAAATTTTGCAGGAACTCGACCTTTATTCAGTAGAGGCTCTTATATCTGTATCTTTTCACCTGCAATCATCCAAACAAAATCTTGCATTTGCGAATAGAGACAGACGGATTAAGGCAGCAGCCGGTTTTCATCCGGAACAAGAGCTCCCGTCTGTAAGAGAGGTGGATGAACTTCTGGCATATATTCAGCGAAATCATGAAGACCTCGCAGCAATCGGAGAGGTAGGGTTACCCTATTATAAAATGAAAAGTGACCCGTCTATGGTGCTCACTCCTTATATAGAGCTGCTGGAACGTTTTATCATTGAATCCAAGCTGCTGGATAAACCCATCATTCTTCATGGGGTTTATGAACATGCTCCCATCATTTGCGATTTATTGGAGAAACATTCGGTTTCAAAAGCGCATTTTCATTGGTTCAAGGGAGATAAGGAAACAATTGAAAGGATGATTCGTAATGGTTACTACGTTTCCGTTACGCCGGATGTACTGTATGAAGAGGAAATACAGCAGCTTGTCAGAAACTATCCAATTGAGAGGCTGATGGTGGAAACAGACGGTCCTTGGCGGTTTGGAGATGTCTTTCAAGAAAGAATGACTCATCCCGGCATGATGCACCGTTCCATTGAAAAAATCGCAGAAATCAAAGGTATGTCAGAAGCAGCAGTATATAAGCAAATGTTTTGGAATACATCTGAATTTTATGGAATATAGAAAAAGAGGCTTCTCCTGCAACTTGTGCAGGAGAGGCCTCTTTTTGCCAAGAAAATCATTAAACATCTTTTACCATCATAATTCTAACCTTCTTAACAGAAAATGATAACAATGACATGATGAAAAAGGTGAGAAAGATGGAATTGAACGATCACTATATGCCATATCAAGCTGGCGATGTTGTATACGTGATTTACCGAAACCCGCATACTCAAAGTGTGGCTAATGTACAGGAAGCAGCAGTCGTACACAATCCGGAAAATCCGAATGAATTAGCATTATTTCTATATGAAACCTATTACCCGTTAACCCATGAAATAGCCGTTTATCCAACAGAAGCAGAAGCTGAGAATGCCTATTCACAATCATTTGGAGACCTATAGGAGGGAATAGCATGGTGAAACCGTTTGTGCCTCAATTGGTCTACTTTGAACCGGATGCCCTGGATTATCCACTAGGGAAACAATTGAAGGAAAAGTTCGAGAAAATGGATGTGGAAATTCGATATACTACGTCCCATAACCAGGTTCGAAATCTGCCCGGGGATAATCATTTCCAGAAATACCGGATTGCCAAATCGACATTAGTGGTCGGGGTCCGGAAAACGCTGAAGTTTGATACATCCAAGCCCTCGGCTGAATATGCGATCCCATTTGCCACTGGGTGTATGGGACACTGTCATTACTGCTATCTTCAGACTACGATGGGAAGTAAACCCTATATTCGCACCTATGTCAATGTAGATGAAATATTTGAGGCGGCAGATCGGTATATCGAAGAAAGAGCACCTGAATTCACGCGTTTCGAAGCCGCGTGCACTTCAGATATTGTAGGGGTTGATCATCTTACTCATACACTGAAACGGGCGATCGAACATTTTGGTGAATCGGAATTTGGGAAATTGCGTTTTGTCACCAAATTCCATCATGTTGATCATCTTCTGGATGCCAAACATAATGGGAAAACGAGATTCCGTTTTAGTATTAATGCCGACTATGTAATCAAAAATTTTGAACCTGGTACTTCCTCTCTCGATAAGAGACTGGAGGCGGCAGGAAAGGTTGCCAGGGCTGGCTATCCATTGGGATTTATCGTCGCACCTATTTATATACATGAGGGATGGCAGGAAGGGTATAGGCAAATGTTTGAACACTTACAAGCCCATCTTCCTGAGGAAGCAAAAAAGGATTTAACCTTTGAGTTCATCCAGCATCGTTTTACTAAGCCTGCTAAAAGGGTGATCGAGAAGAATTATCCCATGACGAAACTTGAATTGAATGAGGAAGAACGACGATACAAATGGGGGAAATACGGTATCGGGAAGTATATTTATCAAAAGGATGAAGAGCAGGAAATCAAGGATCATCTCTATGCTTATATGGAAAAGCACTTTCCAAAAGCGAAATTAGAGTATTTTACGTAAAAAAAGGGACTGATTACATTTAACTTCACATTGTAATCAGTCCTCTAATGGAATTGTGGAAGTAAGGTTTCTAAGTCTTTTACCCTCATGGCGATCTCGTCACAAATCTCCTGATAATGTACCCATTCTTCAATCAAGGACGAAGAACGCTTTCTTGGATTCGGTAAATTCCAATAGATGACTTTTTCCTCTAATTCAGTAGGAAGTTCAATCTGATCATCATATTCTGTATCTTGGATTGCGACAATCACCGAGGCATTACCAAGTTCCTTCATCTCAATGGGGGAAAGAGGAAATGAACTAATATCAATACATAATTCTTTCATTGCTAAGACGCTGAATTCTGCACGGCTTTCAGTTATCCATCCGGCACTTTTGAAAGACCAATCTGATACATCGAGCTTCGCGGCCCAACCTTCAGCCATCAAGCTGCGCTGCTGACTACTTGAAAGAAAATAGACTGTTTTATTCATCATCATATGTTCCTTTCTATTATCATGCTGTTATTATTACTATTTACCCAATCACGTATACTTTAATCGCAGAATCACAAAAAGAATTTATTGGAAAGTATTTTGTAGTATAAAGGATTCATTGAACTGCCTGTTTTTTGATATCCAGACATTTTAATATAGTAAAATGGATTTAAATCTCCCTTAACCTTCTTTTATTGTAAAAAAAATCAGTATAATGGGTGAAAGAGAATGAAGTTTTGAACGAATAAAGCAGCCGGGGATGGCGAAAGAGAGGATTCGTCCGCTGAAAGTTCAAAAAATTTTGGTTTTATAATAAACGTATAAGGGTATAACCTTTATATTATTTGGATATTTTTAGGGAGGTACATCTATGAAATTTAATTTAACAACGAAGATTATTACAGCCTTAATACTTGGGGCGGTAGTTGGTTTAATTCTGAACATTTTTGCAAAAGATTTATTCAATATATTAGATCCTTATCTATTCACTCCTTTAGGGAAGATTTTTCTCAATCTTATCAGTATGCTTGTCGTGCCGATTGTTTTTCTTTCAATCGTTCTCGGGTCTGCAGGTTTAGGTGATCCGAAGAAGCTGGGGAGAATTGGGTTGAAAACGATCGTCTACTTTTTACTGACAACCTGTATCGCAATTGTAATCGGTTTGACTTTGGCATACATCATTGATCCGGGATTGGTTGAAGGAATCGATACCTCCCAATCAGAAGGCTTTAAAACAGAAGAGGCTCCTCCTGTAGGGGAGACATTAATGAACATCATCCCTAAAAATCCTCTAACGGCCATGACTGAAGGAAATATGCTGCAAATAATCGCATTTGCCATCTTCATCGGATTTGGATTGACGGCATTGGGCGAGAAGACGAAAGGGATATTAAAGCTTGTCGAACAAGGGAACGACCTAATGATGTATTTGGTAACCCTGGTGATGAAATTCGCACCATACGGAACATTTGGATTGATCGCTTCTGCAATCGGAAGTCAGGGATCCAGTGCCCTTAAGGCCATGTGGCTTTATTTTGTTGTCGTATTAGCGGCTTTACTTGTTCATGCGTTTATAACGTATGGTGGAACGATTCTATTCCTTGCAAAGAAAAATCCGATTTGGTTCTTCAAGAACTTCAGCCCGGCCATGAGTGTCGGATTCAGTACATCAAGCAGTAATGCCACCCTCCCGATTTCGATGGATGTTGCACAACAGCGATTGGGTGTTTCTAAACCGGTAAGCTCTTTCGTTCAGCCCTTGGGAGCTACGATCAACATGGATGGTACAGCCATCATGCAAGGTGTGGCGACCGTGTTTATCTCCCAGGTATACAGTGTGGATTTATCGATGGAACAACTCATTACCGTTGTCCTCACCGCTGTTCTTGCAAGTATAGGAACTGCAGGGGTGCCGGGAGTTGGGTTAATCCTTCTAGCTATGGTTTTAAGCAGTGTCAATCTCCCCGTTGAAGGGATTGGCTTGATACTGGGAATAGACCGTTTATTGGATATGGCTCGTACATCCATTAACATCTCAGGGGATGCTGCTTGTGCCCTATTTGTATCTGAGTCAGAAAAAAAACGGACCATTAAGATACAGAGGGGCGAAGCATAACCGATTGCTATCGTCATTCTGAAAGAGAAAGGGAAGATGAAATCAAATCGATTTCATCTTCTTTTTATATAGAAAAGCTGTATTTAAAATCATAATGTTGATTGGGGGATCGGGTAACTCAAAATCCTGCACACCGTTTGACAGAGCCAAGACATACAAGTTGTTCTGAAACAACCATTTTTCCAAAGGGCCGTGTAGAAAGAAGAGAGCCGTACGGGCCCTGTATTTTCTCCCATCCAATTCGACAAATTATAGAAAACGGACTTGGAGAAAAATCCAGTATGTTATCCTGAAGAGTGATAGTCGCACAGTGATCACAATAAGGAGATGTTTTTCTTGAAAGTACTAATGATCGTTGCCCATCCACGAATGAATTCCCTAACGTTTTCCATCACAAAGCATATTCAGAAAGGTCTTCATGATAAAGAATATAAGTCATCCATTCTTGATTTGTATCGAGAGGAATTTAATCCAGTTTTAGATGAAAAAGGAGAAGAAGAGTGGGATAATCCTATGAAAGGCAAGCCATCCCATATTGTTGAGAAGGAAAGAAAGAAGTTAAAGAGATATGACGCGATGATCTTTGTGTTCCCGATTTGGTGGTATGGTTTACCAGCCATCATGAAAGGGTATATTGACCGAGTCTTTACTTACCCGGCGTTTACACAGATCAATCACCAGAAGGTTCTTTGGGTTGGCCTCGCGGGGGAAAGGAAAGAGGAATTTATTTCAAATGGTCATGACAAGGCATTGAGACACCACTTAATACAGGGGATCTCAGAAAAGATGGGTGCCATCGATAAAGAAGTTGAAATCTTTTTTGACACAATGGACAGGGATAAAAAATTTGATTATGAAAAAACTATGAATAAAGCGTATCTGTTGGGTACATTATTTTGATTCAGGTGTGAAAAAAGTACTGTTTTTTTAATAAATTTAAATAATTTTTTGTGAATAAATATAGAGAATTACTAGGTATAAGACTATTATATCGAATATTAACGTATATTTATTCATGTATTTATTCCTGTTAGAAGCAGGTGACTTTAAAATATTCTGGATTATGGTATGATAAATCTTGTGTCTACATCAGCCGGGAAATTTACATTCAAAAAGAAAGTGTATAAAAAATACACTAGAATGCATAAGAAGGAGGGACTCAATATGGGTGAAGAATTAACACTGGGAACCTGGTTATGGTTATTAATTCCAATGCCGACATTGATTATTTTATCGATCATAACTTTTTTTACAGAACAAACAAAGGAGTAGATTATGGATATTAATATTGAAACGTTAACATCGATTATTATTTATTTAATAGGAATGGGTATTATTGGTTACATGGCAGCGAAGTTAACTAGTAATTTATCCGACTATGTTTTAGGAGGTAGGCGATTAACTGCAGGTGTGGCTGCCTTGAGTGCAGGTTCTTCCGACATGAGTGGTTGGTTGATGCTAGGTTTACCAGGTGCCATTTATGCCAGTGGAATGGGGTCGATCTGGTTGGCAATTGGTCTATCGGTAGGTGCTTACTTGAATTGGCAATTTGTTGCAAAACCATTCCGGGTGTATACCGAAGTCGCAAATGATTCGATCACAGTACCGGATTTCTTTGAAAACCGTTTTCACGATTCAAGCAAAATTCTTCGAGTGTTCTCTGCTATCATCATCCTGGTCTTCTTTACGTTCTATACTTCATCAAGTTTAGTTGGTGGAGCAATCTTACTGGAAGAATCATTTAATATGGATTACCGATTAGCTTTATGGGTTGGGGCAGGAGTTATTCTTTCTTATACATTCTTTGGAGGGTTTCTGGCAGCCAGCTGGACAGACTTCATTCAAGGGATCCTTATGTTCCTGGCTTTAATCATCATTCCCGTTGTAGCTATTTCTGAGATTGGTGGTTGGGATGCGACGGTAAGTGCCGTATCAAGCATCGATCCATCCTACTTGAATGTATATACAGGAGCAACATTTGTATCAGTTGTATCGCTTCTGGCATGGGGCTTGGGTTATTTCGGACAGCCTCATATCATTGTTCGATTTATGGGAATTAAATCAACGAAAGAAATTCCCAAAGCACGTTTGATTGGTATGGTATGGATGATTGTCTCCCTATTTGGAGCGATCTTCATCGGATTCTCAGGTATTGCGTATTTCGCAGATTCACCGTTAGAAAATTCTGAAACGGTGTTCATCATGTTCTCACAAGTATTATTCAACCCATGGGTAGCCGGTTTCTTACTAGCAGCCATTCTATCAGCCATCATGAGTACAGTGGATTCTCAGCTCCTTGTTTCATCAAGTGCTTTGGCTCAGGATTTCTATAAAGCGATTTTTAGAAAAGAAGCAAGCCAAAAGGAAGAAGTATTGGTTGGTCGAATTTCTGTAGTGGTTATCGCGATCCTTGCCATTTTCCTTGGGTATGACCGGGATAGCAAGGTGTTGGAATTAGTCAGTTATGCATGGGCAGGTTTCGGTGCTGCCTTTGGACCAGTTGTCATTCTAAGCTTATTCTGGAAGCGGATGACAAGAAATGGTGCGCTTGCAGGTATGATCACGGGTGCCGTAACGGTAATTGTATGGAAGCAGATAACTGGAGGAATATTCGATGTGTATGAACTTCTTCCAGGCTTCATTTTTGCTACCATTGCAATATTCATCTTTAGCCTAGTCGGGAACCCGCCGTCTAAAGAGGTTCAGGCAGAGTTTGATACTGTTAAATTACGTTTGAAAGAATAAAGTCATAACCTGAAAGGACCCAATACTGGTGTATTGGGTCCTTTCTTGCGAGTGGAAACCACGATGGGAAACGGATAAACCACTCCTAAGGTGATGCTTGACTTTTACAACACATCTCCGGGAGCGTCTGAAGGCTCCGTATATATTGATTTGGGAAATGACTTAATTCAGGAACCCATATTCAGATATAGGTCCCGTCTTCATCAAGGTTTAACGGATAATGTTGATATGGATTGAAAAAGGTATGATATAGGTGTAATATTACACCTATAAATGAATAAGGTGTGAAACCATGACAAAAGAAGAGATCATATTAATCATTTCTGATAAATTAAGGCTAGTACGCACAGAAGCGGGATACACACAGGACAAGATGGCTACAGTCATAGGGTTATCGAAAAAAACACTGGTGCAGATTGAAAAAGGAAGAGTGATGGCCAGTTGGACCGCCGCCGTTGCTATTTGTGCGTTGTTTAAGGACAGTGAAACTTTAACGGCAAGTCTGGGAGGGGAACCCCTTGAAGTCATCGAGACCATTGCCCGGGAAGGCATTGATTATCGAAAAGAAAAAACACTGGGTGGCAAGATTTGGTGGAAAGATATGAAAAAGAACGATGAATACATCCTTCAACAAAACCTGTTCAGTAAACATTATCGAATATTGGACGCTGAGGATTACCGGATCTATAGCAGCTTCGATGAGGAAAGCAGTCACAAGCGCTTTGATGAGTTAACAGGGGAGTAGGGTGCATATCAAAAAGGGAGGGACGGACCTTTTACAGGTCCGTCCCTCCCTCCCTTTCTTTGTTATTTTACAACCAGTACGCTTGATTCACAGTGTTGGGTGACTTTTTCGCTTACGCTTCCGAGTACCCATTTTTTCATACCGGATTTTCCACTGCTCCCGACTACAACCAGGTCTGCCTGTATTTCCTTGGCGTATTCACATATACGTTTCGCTTCCGAACCTGACAGGTGAATGAAATTGGCATCCACTCCATGAGGGGAAAGTTTTTCCCTGGCATTCACTAAAAATGGATGGGTGGAAGAAGGTGTCCTGATTTCATGCCTGTCTTCTTCTGTTGTAGGAACTTTGTTGACAGGAGGAGCCGAGGGATTCCCCATATACTGATTATCAAATCCAGGAGATGTATCAGCGAGTGCATGAGTAGGTGTGAAATTATCTCGGGACGCATTCGCTGTCTTCTCCTCTGAAATATGGAGTACAGTTAGTTTGGAGTCTATAGAACTTTTCATTAATTTGGTTACTTCATCTAATGCCTTTTTACTTCCATCTGTTTCGTCATAAGCTAATAGAATATGTCTATACATGTTAATCACCTCTATATTGGGATATCTATTGTTTACCCGTTAAAAGAATAGTTAACCTTTTTCAGTGAATTTTCCAAGATACGATGAAAATTCAACCGATGTGAATTCCGCGTTGTGAGAGTGAAAAATAAGGAGCAGAATAGGGGGAAGACCTATTCTGCTCCTATGTTTTCTATAAAAACTTAAATAATGGCAAGAATAATGTTTGACTGAAACGGTCCTTCTTAAAGCATGCTGATAATCCAGCCAATAACAACAATTGCACCAATGACCATTAAGATTGTACGTACCATGGAAATCACCTCGACTTATTGTTTCGTGAAGAATATTTTGTGTTTCTAACCGGTTAGAGTAAAGATACCCGGTTATGTAATAGTTAAAACATTATCCCTCTGATTGTCCCATGTTCTACCTCCTTGGCTGGAAACGAATTCTAAATCCTGGAGTTCAACAAATCGTGTCCTGATTTGTTGAATGGATAGAGGCGTCGGACTTTGTTCAAGTGAAGAATGGATTTTTTGCCTGCATGCCCTCTTTCCGTTTTCGAAGAACGCTTCCAATACTGATAGGATATTGATATACTCCTCCGATTTAGTCATAGTGATTGCGAGAGAGTAGGTACCTTTAGGTTGCTCCTTTTCTGTCAAATTATGATTGTTTCCCGGTAATTTTTGTATGGTTAATCGATTGTCTGCCTCAACCGTCAAATGCGTTAGTATAAAATAGCCCGGGGAATGGGTTTTTGAACTGTTTGTTGTTATCCGACCGGAGACGGAGGAAAAAACCACCAGTAGACCCTCCTGCCAATGGTTGAAACTCTATATGATAAAGATAGATAGTCATTGATGGGGGAAGGTATTTATGAAAAAAATGATTGAAATCTTCAAGAATCCAATATTTTTAAAATTATTTTTCGCTAATTTCACTTCACATATGGGAAGTGTGATTGGCCTGACAGCGTTTATGTTTTATCTGCTTGATCGCTTTTCTGATCAGCCCATGTATGCTTCCGTTACAGAGATGATGTATTCGCTCCCTACTCTTGTCGTATTTTTCCTTGTAGGGGTGTTCGCGGACAGAATGGATCGTCAAAAAATTGCCTATCACTGTGATACGATCAGTGCTTTTCTCACCCTTTTATTATTCGGGGTTATATTCATCGGGTGGCTTCCACTCATCTTCGCCGTCCTGTTTTTAAGAAGTGGTGTCCAGAAATTCTTCTTTCCGGCAGAACAAGGTATCTTGCAAGGAGTACTCTCAAAGGATGATTATTCGACGGCAGCGGGATTGAATCAAATGGTGATGAGTTTGTTTATGCTACTGGGAAATGCAGTTGCAATCTTTGTCTATTGGACCACTGGAATATATGGTGCCATCGCAGTTGATTTCGCCACCTTTGTGATCTCTGCTATCTTGATCAAAAAGTGTGTCATACCTGAAGAAGTCCGGCTTCCAAATGGGAAGCATTCCTGGAAAGACCTGAACATTCAATCTGTCACAAAAGACTTTACAGCTGGAATGAAGTATATCCTGAATCATAAGCTGCTATTATCATTGATTGGCGGGTTTATCGTATTCGGGATAGTGAACGGTGGATTCGCTGTCATTCCAATCTTTATATTGAAATATAAACTGGCTCCAGGGTCTTACGAAGAATACTCTATTCTATTAGGTGTCGCATTCGGTGCCGGTGTGCTAATCGGAAGTATATTTTCATCTATGCTGACTCAGAAATTCAAGTTTCATGTATTGATTGTGACAGGTCTGGTGATTTCAGGAACGTTTATCATAGCAGCCTCCTTCGCGCCGACCACATGGATCTTCCTGATGATTATTTTCATTGCTGCACTGGGATTGCCACTTGTGAATATTGCAATCGGAGGGTGGATGCCGAGTATCATCGACCCTAAAATGATGGGAAGGGTACAAGGATGGATCAATCCACTCATGATGCTGTCACAATCAATCACACTGGGAGTCATCGCCATAACATTCCCTTCTGTGGTCACCGTAGAGATGCTCTATTGGCTGGTAGGTGGCTGCTTGATCATAGTGGGAATCTTCTACACCATCATCCTTCCAAAATACGTCAAGGAAGAAGAAGAAACGCCAACGGCAGTCTTAAATGGATAATCATTAGCTTCCCTCTATTAAATAGGGCATAACTATTCAATAGAGGGTTTTCATGTTTTAAAAGTTGAAAGAGTAATAATTTGAAAAAAATTAATGATTTTATGAACGAATTTCCCCGTTGTACGTCATATCAATGAACTGAACCTCCTGGAGTGGATAGAAAGGACAGTAAAGGATGGAAGAGAAGAAGTGGATTAAACTTGCGAAAAAAGGGAATCATGAAGCCTTTGCTATTCTTTTTAGAGAACATTATCCTTTTCTGGTGAAATATTTGATCAAAGTGACAATGAATCGGGATCTGGCTGAAGAGCTTGCCCAGGACACTATGGCCAGGTGTGTTGAGAAGATCCACCAATACAACGGAAGAGCCAAGTTTTCCTCTTGGCTGATATCTATCGCCACTAATAGGTATATCGATCTTCAGCGCAAAAGGGAAAGAGAAAAGGATTGGCAAATGGAAGAAATGGGTGTAAGAAAGTTGAAGTGGGAGATGGAGTCAAGAAATGAAGAGTGGAATGATGTGTTAGCCGCATTATCCACATTATCTGAAGATATCAGGCTCCCTATCATTCTGAAACATTACTATGGCTATTCTTATGAAGAAATCGGTCATATGACGGAGGTTCCACCAGGGACGGTTAAATCGAGGGTTCATTACGGAATCACAAGGCTGAGAAAGGAGTTGAAAATAGATGAACAAAGAACATGAACATGATGAACTAAAAGAATTATTGGATGAAGGCTTTCGGTCCATTGATCTAAAAATAGACGAAAGTACCCCTTCTCAACAATGGTTTGAACAATTCACGGCGGACCGGCACGAGCAGCTTAAAGCCAAGTTTAATAGAGATCTAGCCGTCTTTATTCTCCTCGCCTGTTGCATTCTGACTGCGTTTTCTCTAACCTTATTTCAAATGCCTATTCTATTTCTTCTCCTTCAGTGTGCCGTTTTTGTCGGAGCATCAATTTATACAGGGATCACTTACATGAAAAGGGTGAAAAGGATATGACAAAAGAAGAACTCTATATTTTACCTCTTGTCATACCCATTCTTTTGACTCAAAGCATATATTTGTTTATCGATTCTCGGAGAAACGGGCATAATTACTGGTTCTGGGGGATCTGGGGGTTGATACAGTGCCCATTTCCCATCATCTTTTATTTATTGATCGCTAAAAAAGTCTGGAGGAAATTCAAAAGATTAGAGAAATGATGGTTCACTAATGTAATAGAAAATCATATAGTGTATAGAAAATTACTAATTAAAATAATATTGACACAATTCAAGCTCTATAGTATGGTTATTAATGGAATAAAAACAAAAATGAATGGAGGGTTTGTGATGATGAAAGTGTATATTGTTCAAGGAGCACCGGCGGCTTTTCATATCAATTTCATATCATCACATGACCAGTAACTCCTTAACGATTTTATATGAATCAATGAGAGCACAGGTTATGTATATAACCTGTGCTTTTGTATGTCCAAAAACAAGACGGACGTTCATAAGGCACTAAAGATCAGGTTGGCCAAACCAGGGGCCATGCTGAATCTGACCGCCTTTTGACGTTCGTCTGTTTTATTTTAGCAAAAGGTGCATCCAAGGTAAGCCTTGATCACATATATATTCAATTTATTGAGGGGGAAATGATGATGTTAATGGTTCAAATGAAGAAGATGATGTCTGCTGTGGAGACAGAAGGCGGATAGTAAAGAACGTCAACTTGAGGAGGTAGAGTGGAATGTTTAGTATTTTTAAGAAATTATCATGGTTTTTTATTGAAAATTGGAAAAGATATACTGTGGCAATCGTGCTTTTAACGATTGTCGGAATCCTTGATGTGATTCCACCAAAACTTGTAGGGAATGCCATCGATGACATTCACCTTGGTGCAATGACCTGGGATGTGGTGGGGAAGTATCTTTGGATGATTGCAGGGATTGCCCTCATATCGTATGGGATGACGTATGTGTGGATGTATCAACTATTTGGAGGAGCCTTTCTCGTTGAGAGGAAGCTGCGCAGCAGGTTTATGGGACATTTACTAAAGATGACCCCGACATTCTTCGAGAAGAATCGTACAGGAGATTTAATGGCGAGGGCGACGAATGATCTGAAGGCCATCTCAGTTACGGCCGGTTTCGGTGTACTGACCTTGATTGATTCGAGCGTGTTTATGTTAACGATCCTGTTTACGATGGGGTTTCTCATCAGCTGGAAACTGACGATAGCAGCTATTTTACCACTGCCGATCATGGCGATCTTAATGAAGATATACGGTGCAAGGATTCATAAGCGATTCACCGAAGCGCAGGATTCATTCGGGCACTTGAATGATAAAGTACTTGAGTCTATTGCGGGGGTCCGGGTCATTCGGGCATATGTACAGGAAAGAGCAGATGAGAAGCGGTTCTCAGATATGACAGAAGATGTGTACAGTAAAAATATTGGTGTGGCCAAGATCGATTCACTTTTTGAACCGACCATTAAAGTCCTGGTCGGGTTAAGCTACTTAATTGGACTGGGTTACGGCGCATACCTGGTGTTCCATCAGACCATCACGTTGGGAGAACTGGTCTCGTTTAATGTATATCTCGGAATGCTGATCTGGCCGATGTTTGCCATTGGTGAATTAATCAATGTGATGCAGCGGGGAAATGCGTCTCTTGATCGGGTTCAGGAAACCCTCGATTATGTTCAGGACGTACAGGACAGGGAGAATCCTCAATGGATTGATTCGCCTGACCAGATCGGATTTAAGGAAGTGGATTTCAAGTACCCATCCTCACAGGTGCTGAATCTAACCAACATCAATGTGAATATTCACCAAGGAGGTACCCTGGGGATTGTAGGGAAGACCGGAAGCGGTAAGACGACTTTCATCAAGCAACTGCTCCGTGAATATCCAGCGGGAAGTGGGTCACTATCCATCGGAGGAATACCGATTGGTGATTTGTCCATTCAACAAGTAAGGGACTGGATTGGATACGTGCCCCAGGATCATGTTCTTTTCTCGAGAAGTGTCAGAGAAAATATCCTTTTTGGGAGACATGATGCAACAGAGGAAGATCTTGAAAGAGCTATTGAACTGGCTGATTTCAAGAAGGATCTCGAAATGTTGCCCGATGGGTTGACCACTCTCGTAGGCGAAAAGGGTGTAGCCCTTTCTGGTGGGCAGAAGCAGCGGATTTCGATTGCAAGAGCACTCATCAAGAATCCTGAAATCTTGATCCTTGATGACTCATTATCGGCTGTTGATGCAAAAACAGAAGCAAAGATCATAGACAATATTCGAACAGAACGTGATGGAAAAACAACGATTATTACGACTCATCGTCTCTCAGCGGTCCAGCATGCAGATTGGATCATCGTATTTGAAGATGGGAAAGTGGTAGAAGAAGGAGTCCATGAGAGGCTCCTTGAAAATGGTGGCTGGTATAAAGAACAATTCGACCGCCAACAAGTTGAAGATTCCTCACTTGAGGAGGTGGGGGCGTGAAAGTCGGAAGAAAACTAACCGAATATGCCCTAATATATAAAAAAATCATTATAGCTGCCCTCCTGATGCTCAGTGTGTCAGTAGCTGCAGAGCTTGCAGGACCGTTCATTGCCAAAAAAATGATCGATGACCATATTCTCGGGATCGAATCTACTTGGTATGAAACAGTGGAGGGGAAAGAAGCGGTACCCTTTGAAGGGAAGTGGTATAAGCGTGATCAATACTTCAATGAAGGAGAGAAAAAAGGAGAAGACATCCGCATCCTTCAGGTTGGGAGAGCGTTTTATTTCGTTCCCGGACCCGTTTCCTTTGATGGGGAACGATCTGTCTCATCCGGGGAAATGACCATCAAAAAAGGGGATGAGTCGGCAACCTATCCCGCTGAAAAGTTAACAGGGGAGGAGCTTCTGCGATTTTATAATCCGGAAATTCCAAGGATCATTCGATTGATTGCCATTTATTTCGGCTTGCTTGTCGTCGCGGCCTTTTTCCAATACGGCCAGCGCTTCTATCTTCAGAAGGCAGCAAACCGGGTCATTCAAAAGATGCGTAATGACGTGTTTCAACACATTCAGAAGCTGCCTATCCGCTACTTTGATAATCTGCCTGCGGGAAAGGTCGTCGCCAGGATCACAAACGACACGGAAGCAATCCGGGATCTGTATGTAACCGTACTATCGACATTCTTCTCCAGTACGATTTATATTATCGGTATTTATATTGCACTCTTTATACTTGATGCAAAATTAGCGGCCATCTGTTTGATCCTTATACCGATCCTGGTTGTTTGGACGTTCCTGTATAGGATTTATGCGTCAAAATACAATCACATCATCAGATCGAAAGTGAGTGATATCAATGCCATGATCAATGAATCCATTCAGGGCATGAATATCATTCAGGCTTTCAGCAGAGAGAAGAAAACGAACGCAGAGTTTGAGGACTTAAACGAAACACACTTCAAGTATCAAAATAAACTATTAAGCTTAAATTCAATGACTTCACATAACCTTGTGGGTGTATTAAGAAATATCACCTTTGTTGCATTCATATGGTATTTTGGAGGAGCATCAATCGGAGTGGGATCGGTGGTTACGCTTGGCGTCCTTTATGCCTTTGTCGATTACATCAATCGTTTGTTCCAACCGGTGACAGGGATCGTGAACCAGCTTGCCAACCTTGAACAGGCACTTGTAGCGGGAGAACGGGTTTTCCGACTGCTAGAAGAGGACGGGACACAGGTGGAAGATGAGAAAATGAACAGGTATGAAGGAAATGTCAGCTTTGAGCATGTATTCTTTGGATATAAGGAAAATGAGTATGTGTTAAAAGATATTACGTTTACGGCAAACAAAGGGGAAACCGTTGCCTTGGTGGGACACACAGGTTCAGGAAAAAGTTCGATCATGAATCTGCTATTCCGATTTTACGATAGCAATGAAGGGAAAATCCGAATTGACGGGAAAGACATTGTCGACATTCCTTATCAGACGATTCGTGAGCATATGGGGATTGTCTTACAGGATCCTTACTTGTTCACGGGAACCATTGCCTCAAACGTCAGTCTTGATGACCCAAGGATCTCGGGGGAACAGGTGGAGGCGGCACTCAACGCCGTAGGAGCAGAGAAAGTGTTCAAAAATCTGGAGAATGGGTATGATGAACCGGTGATAGAGAAAGGAAGCACCCTTTCATCCGGTCAACGTCAACTGATTTCCTTTGCACGGGCACTTGCCTTCAATCCAGCAATTCTGATCCTTGATGAAGCGACGTCGAGCATTGATACAGAAACCGAAGCCATTATTCAGGAAGCGATGGAAGTCCTGAAAAAAGGCAGAACGACCTTTATCATCGCTCATCGGTTATCTACAATCAAGGATGCCGATCAAATTCTTGTATTAGACCGAGGGGAAATTGTGGAACGGGGTAATCATGAAGAATTGATGAAGAAATTGGGACGATATTATCAAATGTATCAGATCCAGCAAGGGTCAAAAGATGATTTGGCAGGATAGAAGAGGGAGAGCATCTGACGAGGGTAGTCGGATGCTTTTTCTTTTTGTACGATTTATGTTGGTTTTGAAAATAAAAGGAAAAGTTGAAAATATCCTGCGGATCTGAGGGTGACCATAAGAGTGAAAATACAATTTCCTGTTAAGAAAACAGGACTTTCGTGGGATTTTGTCGTTTTAAATCGAATTTCTTCCCATATCAATGTATAATTTAATTGATAAAAAAGTTTCATAAAGGGAGGATCCTATGATGGGGTGGGTAATCGCCATTTTATTTGGGACAGCAGTTGTGCTGCTCATTTTATCGTTTATTAAAACGACACAAACCAACTCAAAGGTAGAGCAACAGATAGAGCATGTATCAATTTCTGTGTTGAATGAAGTGCATGAACTGGAGAAGCAGCTACGGAATATTCAATTGGACGCAGAAATAACAGCTCAGCAGGCAGGGGCTGCGCCAGCTGCATCCGAGGAGCGCGATCTGCTGCGTGAGATGCTTGATTTGTATAAAAGAGGCTATTCCATTGAAAGCATAGCAGGAAAAACAAAGCTCAAGCCTAATGAAGTAGAGCTTATGCTTGCGCCGTTTATGGCTCAGAAGAACGAAAGGGGCTTAGTGGCACAATGACAGTGACATCGAATTCATTGCGGAGCTTTGCTGCAGGGATCTTCATTGCCACCTCTCTGATTGGGGCGGTGTATCTTTTTGGCCCTTCTGAAGCAAAGAGTACCGGGAAAGAAGAACCGGCAAAAGTTGAAAAGGTGTCTGAGGACGAGATGGTGAAGAAGCTGACCTCAAAAGGCTATGTCATACATACGGAAGATCAGTGGAACAAGCAGCTTAGTGCTATGAACGAAAAGCAGGATGAGAAAGCAACGGACAAAAAAGAAGAAAACACCGACGGCAAGGTGATTTACAAAACGATGCTCACCGTTTCATCAGGGATGACAAGCATCGACGTCGGGAATGCCCTGGAGAAAGCCAATATCATCAATAGTGGTTTGGACTTTTACAAAGAAGTTGAAAAACGGGGGCTGGAGAATGATTTACGCCCTGGTACTTTTGAAGTCGAAAGTGGCATGAGCACCGACGAAATCATTTCTACCATTTTTAAATAATATGAAAACGGGACTATTATCTGTCCCGTTTTTCTTTTTGTTAACATATTCAATAACAGATTCCCACCCGGCATCTGTTATAGGAGTCATCTGACAATTGTTGAAATATGAAATCCCCTGTGTCATATGTGGAGATGCTTTTTCCACCTTCGGGAAGAACGTCTCTCTCAGTTCTATAATTCCCAAGTCTCTCTCCATCTGGCAAATAGGTAGGACATACGACGGTCCAATCCATTCCTGATGCCTGCAGCATTAAAAAGGCTCGTAAATGGTCTTCAGCAGCTGTCGTGCTCCTTCGTTTCGATTCATTAGACTGGAAGCGGTAGAGTCTTGAATCTTTCCTGGCCTGGAGGATGCCCGCCGTCCCACATGTGATGATTCGTTTCACACCATGACTTCTCATCGCTTTTAACAGGATTGGCATACTTCTTGAGAGGACGTCATTTTTATCTGTATTTAGGCAGCTGATCACAGCGTCAGTGCCCTGGACGGTTTTCATCACATCTTCTTCGTTCATCACATCCCCGACAATCTCCGTACCGGAGGCGGCTTGGCCATTTCCTCTCCGCACCAACCGGTTGACTTCCATTTCTGACATAGTTCGCTGAAATACGACGGAGCCGACTCGACCAGTGCTTCCAAATAAAGCAATTTTCATCTTCATAACCTCCGTTTCTTTATAAAAAATAGTGTATCTTATAATCGGAAATTTTTACATGAATGTGTGTTCAAGGATACATACTAAAAGGTGTGAAGAAAAACATCTCGATATGAAACTTTATTGTTGACTTATTTCCGGTATCGTTTTATGATGACATTCGTAACAGATTTAAATCCGATAAGAATAGTGGGGGTTTTACGATGAAGAAGTGGAAATTATCCATCATAATGTTAATCACCTTATCCATGGTATTAGCTGCATGTGGTCAATCTAAAGATAAAGAAGAATCAAATGGTGATTCGAAAAAGACATCCCTTTACGATCAGGTAAAGGAAGATGGGGAATTACTAGTAGGGACGGAAGGTACATATCCTCCTTTCACATTTCATGATGAATCGGGTAAACTGACCGGATTTGACGTGGAAATCGCCCGTGAAGTAGCCAAACGTCTTGGTGTTGAGGCAAAATTCCAGGAAACTCAATGGGATGCTATGTTTGAAGGGTTGAATTCCAAGCGTTTTGATATGATTGCAAACCAGGTGGGGATTCGTGAAGACCGCCAGAAGAAATATGACTTCTCTAAACCATATATCGAATCAAGTGCCGTAGTGGTTGTATCAAAAGACAACAAGGATGTTAATTCATTTGAAGATATTAAAGGACTGACTTCAGCTCAATCCCTGACAAGTAACTACCGTGATATTGCTGAAAAGAACGGTGCGAAAATCCAAGGGGTGGAAGGTCTTGCCCAGTCCGTTCAACTTCTGGAACAGGGCAGAGTGGACGTGACAGTGAACGATAAGATTTCAATCCTTGACTACTTAAAGAAACAGCCGAACGCAAACATCAAAATTGCGGCTGAAGCTGAAGATGCTGGTCAAAGTGGCCTGATGTTCCGTAAAGGGAATGACAAATTGGTTGAAGAAGTAAATAAAGCGCTGGAGGAAATGATGGAAGACGGTACGTACAAAGAGATCTCTGATAAGTGGTTCGGAGAAGATGTATCTCCTAAGTAGTATTTACCAGGATCCTCAAGCAATGATTGATATTCTACAAAGCTCCCTGCTTCCGATGATAAAGGGAGCTTTGTATTATTCTATCCCTCTAGCGCTTATATCATTTGTTTTGGGAATGATCCTGGCTGTTTTGACGGCACTCGCAAGATTATCAAGTATCAGTGTATTAAGAGGAATCGCAAGAGTGTACGTGTCCGCCATCCGTGGTACGCCATTGTTAGTGCAATTATTCATTATATTTTACGGGATGCCTTCAACAGGTATAGAATGGCTCAAGTTTGACCCGTTCCCCGCTGCTGTCATCGCCTTTTCATTAAATAAAGGTGCTTACTCATCAGAAATCGTCCGAGCAGCGATCCAATCGATTCCGAAAGGACAATGGGAAGCAGGATATTCGATCGGAATGACCTATTCACAGGCATTAAAAAGGATCATCCTGCCACAAGCGACGAGAGTATCGATTCCACCATTATCAAACTCATTCATTAGTCTGGTGAAGGATACGTCACTTGCTTCATTGATCCTTGTAACGGAAATGTTCAGAAAAGCCCAGGAGATTGCTGCGACTAACTATGAATTCCTGCTCATGTACATGGAAGCAGCCCTGCTTTACTGGATCATCTGCTTTATTTTATCCATCATACAAGGGCGCATCGAGAATCGGCTGGACCGTTATATTGCCAAGTAATTTTAAAGGAGATTGAATATGATTTCCATCAAAGGATTAACGAAACGATTTGATCAGCTAGAAGTATTAAAGGGAATGAATGTAGAGGTCGATAAAGGACAGGTCATCGTCCTGATCGGTCCCTCAGGCTCTGGGAAGACGACCTTCCTGCGGTGTTTAAATGCCCTTGAAATCCCGAATGACGGGACCGTATCCATAGAAGGGTCGGCAATTAACTTTAACAAAAAAGTATCAAAGCAGGAGCTCCTTCAGCTAAGAAGAAAAACGGGGATGGTATTTCAAAATTATAATCTCTTTCCCCATATGACAGCACTTGAAAACGTAATGGAAGGTCCTACTGTGGTGCAAAAACGCAACAAGTCGAAAACAAGGGAGGAAGCCATCCGATTACTTGAAAAAGTAGGCCTTGGTGATAAGGTGGATTACTATCCATTCCAGCTGTCAGGAGGACAGCAACAGAGGGTTGGAATTGCAAGAGCCCTGGCAATAGAACCCCAAGTGATGCTCTTCGATGAGCCAACCTCTGCCCTTGATCCTGAATTGGTGGGGGAAGTCCTGAAGGTAATGAAAGACCTTGCTGAAGAAGGTATGACGATGGTTGTCGTGACCCACGAAATGAGATTTGCGAAAGAGGCGGCTGATAAAGTCATCTTTATGGATGGCGGTTATATTGTTGAAGAAGGCTCACCTCAGGAAGTGTTTGAAAATCCTAAAAATGAACGTACGAAGCAATTTTTAAATTTAATTCAATAGCGTTACCAAAAAGATGGATGAGGATGATACTCATTCATCTTTTTTTGTATTCTTTAAGGCTGGTTGATGATACTAATTATTGGAGCTCACAATTTAACACAGGCTTAGGTGAAGGAGCCATTAAATCAACCCAAAAACCAACATTCCCCAAAATACTCATTTTGTACGAATAATCCGGGAAGTTC
Organism: Rossellomorea arthrocnemi; assembly: GCF_904424705.1. GTDB lineage: Bacteria > Bacillota > Bacilli > Bacillales > Bacillaceae_B > Rossellomorea > Rossellomorea arthrocnemi. Next base: position 70,707 of record NZ_CAJGBF010000010.1, read on the forward strand.
CTAATAAACTTTTCAGAAAAAGGTTAGATAGAACGAATTAGTGGAAATATGGTAGTAGTTAGATTATTACAGGGAGGAATGAGAATGGAATATCGTATTGAACGGGACACAATCGGAGAAATGAAGGTACAAAAAGACAAATATTGGGGAGCCCAGACTCAACGGAGTAAGGAAAACTTCCAGATTGGAACAGAGAAAATGCCCCTGGAGGTTACTTATGCCTTTGCACAGCTGAAAAAAGCGGCAGCAGTCGTCAATCATTCACTTGGGAAACTTTCGAAAGAGAAGACAGAGGCGATTGGGAAGGCCTGTGAGGAAATACTGGAAGGGACATGGGATGCCCATTTCCCCCTGGTTGTCTGGCAAACGGGAAGCGGAACCCAATCCAATATGAACGTAAATGAAGTAGTTTCTTATCGTGCAAATGAAATTCTGGCTGATACAGGCTCCAAAGAAAAAATCCATCCGAATGATGATGTGAATATGTCTCAAAGTTCCAATGATACATTCCCTACAGCCATGCATATAGCGGCCTATCAGGAAATCGAATCAAAACTGTTTCCTGTGCTGCAGGATTTCATTGCCACACTGAAAGAAAAAGAGGTTCAATTCCAGGATATTATTAAAATCGGCCGTACACATCTCCAGGATGCTACCCCATTAACACTTGGACAGGAAATCAGTGGTTGGCGCTCCATGATGGAAAAATCATATAGTATGATGAGAGAAAGTGTACAGCGTTTAGTTAACTTGGCTATCGGGGGAACTGCTGTAGGGACAGGAATCAATGCAGACCCCACATTTGGTGATAAGGTGGCAAAACAACTAGAATTTCAGACGGGTATCAAGTTTGTTTCATCAGATAATAAATTTCACGCCCTGACATCCCATGATGAAATCGTGTATGTACACGGCGCCGTTAAGGCTTTGGCGGCAGATACCATGAAAATTGCGAATGATGTAAGATGGCTTTCGAGCGGGCCAAGAAGTGGCATTGGAGAAATGACGATACCTGCGAATGAACCGGGCAGTTCAATCATGCCAGGTAAAGTGAATCCGACACAAAGCGAGGCATTGACGATGGTCGCAACACAAGTCTTCGGAAACGATGCAGCCATTGGTTTTGCCGCCAGTCAAGGGAATTTTGAACTTAATGTATTTAAACCGGTCATCATTTATAACATGCTTCAATCAGTGCGCCTCCTTACTGATGGCATAAAATCTTTTAACGATAAATGTGTGAGAGGATTAGAGGCTAATAAAGAGGTAATTGAAGACTTCGTACAACGATCACTCATGCTTGTAACAGCATTAAATCCGCACATTGGATATGAAAAATCAGCCGAGATTGCCAAAAAAGCACACCAAAAAGGATCAACATTAAAAGAAGCAGCCATTGAATCAGGTTATCTTACAGAAGAACAATATGATAAATGGATCGATCCGGCAAGCATGGTCAAAAATAAGTGATCGGAAGAATTGACTCAAAAAAGTGTTTTTCTGATAAACAAAAAGCCCCCGGTCAAAGACCGGAGGCTTGATCCATTCATATGAAATTGCTAATTATTTTTGGTACCCGCCGCCGATTTGTTGTTCAGCCATTTGAACGAGGCGTTTAGTGATTTCTCCACCTACAGAACCGTTAGCACGAGCTGTTGCATCTGCTCCTAATTGTACGCCAAATTCAGAAGCGATTTCGTACTTCATTTGGTCGATTGCTTGTTGAGCTCCTGGAGCTACTAGTTGGTTAGATGAATTGCTGCGAGATTGTTGCTGTTGCATAATCTGTCATCTCCTTAAAATGTATAAGATTTTTTTGGTTGGGTTAGCTGGAATTGCACCAGCCCGTTATTCCATGAACGGCCATCTTAGTATGGTGTAACCCATCGAGTGGGGTGGGAGAAGGCTTGTTTCTGCCTTGTTACTAGGTATTATGGTTTGTTTGAGGTATTATATTCAGTGTGGAGACAGGGAATTTATTCCTGTTAAATCCCTTTAAGTTTTCTACATAAATCAACGTGAATGTAAAAAGGATAACACTATACAATGAATTAGATTGAAAGTATGGTGACACAGCATGAAAGCTTGCGCATTATGTAACGGGATCGTTGAATATAGGGGACTTTGCAAGAAGTGCGGAGACTCTACAACCGATCAGGGAAGATATTATGATTATTACGATGAGTACAGTGCTTATATGGATATACAGCACGTACAATTAGCAGACGGGATTCCGAACAGCAGTTGCTCTGATACATGTCTTCATCTCTTTACATGCATCCGGTGTGGGGAAGAAGAGGGGAAAAGCATAGATTTGACGGAATTTTAATAAAAATGGCGCACCCGATTGAAAGGGTGCGCCATTTTAGTATCAACTTCTTATCGGATCCTTGACTCAGACTCTGAATCAAAGAAATGAGCTTTATTCATATCAAACGCCAACTCAATTGTTTGACCGGCAACGATATCTGTACGGGAGTCAACGCGGGCTACAAACTCTTGACCCTCAAATTGAGAGTAAAGCATGGTTTCAGCACCCGTTAATTCAGATACTTCTATCTTCGCAGTGATTTTCGCACCTTGTGCAGTATCTAAGAAAAGAGGTTCATCATGAATATCTTCAGGGCGTACACCCAGAATAATGCTCTTTCCTACATGACCATGTTCCCGAAGTACTTTCATTTTTCCTTCCGGTACAGAAATCTTCGTATTTCCAATGGAGAATTGCCCATCGTCGAGGGTTCCGTGAAAGAAGTTCATAGCAGGCGATCCAATGAATCCTCCTACGAAGACATTTTCAGGCTTATCGTAAACTTCTTTAGGAGAACCAACTTGTTGAATTACTCCATCTTTCATGACAACGATGCGTGTTGCCATTGTCATGGCTTCTGTCTGGTCATGTGTGACGTAAATCGTCGTGGTTTGTAAACGTTGATGAAGCTTGGCAATTTCTGCACGCATCTGTACGCGAAGCTTTGCATCAAGATTCGATAAAGGCTCATCCATCAAGAACACTTTCGCATCACGGACAATGGCACGACCCAGGGCCACACGCTGACGTTGACCACCTGATAATGCTTTTGGTTTACGATCAAGAAGTGCTTCAAGACCCAGGATCTTAGCCGCTTCCTGCACACGGCGATCAATTTCCTGCTTATCGAACTTGCGTAATTTAAGACCAAAGGCCATATTATCATATACGCTCATGTGTGGGTAAAGGGCATAGTTCTGGAAAACCATTGCGATGTCACGGTCTTTTGGAGCCACATCGTTTACACGCTTGCCATCGATAGAGAAATCTCCCTTAGAGATTTCTTCAAGTCCCGCAATCATACGAAGAGTCGTTGATTTCCCGCAACCAGAAGGACCTACGAATACGATAAATTCTTTATCTTGAATGTGAAGATTAAAGTCATTTACCGCCGTTACCTTACTATCATAAATTTTGTGGATATGGTCTAATTTTAATTCAGCCACTTATTTTCTCCTCCTTGAAATGCAATCGTTTTCATCTATAGATATATTGTAAAGAAAGCGGATTCAAAACGATATGGTCAACCTGCACAAAGTTGCCTAAACATTATTGGGCAGGTTGTCAGATTGGTAGCTTAAACAGGCAAAATAGGCAAGGATCCCTCCTTGAAAGCTTTTAATATCTATATTTGTCTTTTCGATAAACTTGTCGATCCGGTACTGGACGCTATTCCGATGCATAAATAATTTCTTGGCAGTCTGACTGATATTGGATTGATTTTCGAGGAAAGCCCTAATGGTGTGAATCAGGTCGGGGTCTTCATTAAAGACGTCGACGACCTTTTTAAAAATATGTTCCTCCCATTCCTGTGGAAGATGATGGAGGACGAATGCCGGCAGGACCGTCACAGCCGTTTGGACCAACGCCTGCTTGTTAATGGTTTTAGAGAAAGAAAACAGTGCCCGCTCATATTCAAAGAAAGCAGGGAAGCGAGAATTAACTGCATGAAACTGCCCCATATAAAAAGAAGGGCTTACGAAAAAGTCCGATTCAATGACATGGGATATTGACAGTAATTGCTCCTCGTCCATTGCCCATTCATTTTTCTCTTCTATGAGCAATCCCGTACGATCAGCTTGAAAAACAAGGATCGTCCCATGTGGCAACAAATGTTGAAACGCCTCTCGCAATTGGATTTGATTCTGAACTTCCTTCATACTGAATTGAATGATACGGTACTCTCCGTCAGTTATAGAAGGGAGTGGCCCATTTTCAATTAAATAGTTATACCACTCTACTGAAGCCTGAGATTCATTCCCTATTCCCGAGTGTAGGGGAATCTCAGTAAATAAGCATTGTAACAAATCCAATTCGGAGGGTGAAATCTGGGATTTATCGATCCCTATATATTCCTCTTCTTGTTTGTTAGTAAACCAAACCTTTGTGGTTTCAGGGCCGGTTGGATAATGGTGTTGGATAATGGCACCAGGATATTTTTTACGTAAAGGTGTAAACATATGATCCCTCTTTGTTCATTATTATAGTGAAAAAGGTTATAATGACATTGTACTGAAATAGTAGAAGTATTCAAAGAATATATAATTGCAATAGTACACTAAATTTAATACCATGGTAGAACGAATAAATTCTTATGGGGTGTCCTGAATGGAATATACTAAAGAAGTTACAAATCGAATGAAACGCCTAGAAGGTCAAGTTCGCGGTGTATTGAAAATGATGGAGGATGACAAACACTGTAAGGACGTAGTGACTCAGTTATCCGCCGTTCGTACTGCCGTTGACCGTACAATTGGACTCATAGTGGCTAAAAATCTGGAAGCGTGCATACGCGAATCAGAAGAAGAGGGTATAAAAGCAGAGGATGCGATTCAAGAAGCCGTCAATATGCTAGTCAAAAGCCGATAATCAAAAGCTGCCTGTCAGGGGAAATTCTGATAGGCAGCTTTTTTTTTCAGCTACGGCGGCTAGTCCCTCGAGGTCATAAGTCAAATCAACCAAAAAGGCAAAGAACGCCTTTCCGGTTGATTCGTCTTATGCTTGTCGGGCCTGATCTACCCGCCTCCGCTATTCTAGTGTCCAGCTCCGGGGCTTAGAGGCTCGAGGTCATAAGGAAGGCATGCCAAAAAGGCAAAGAGCGCCTTTCCGGCATGCCTTCCTTATGCTTGTCGCCTCTGGGCAAAGCCCCTCCGCTTTTCTATTTCGGTGGTTCTTCGTGGTCTGTGATTTCGATGGCTTGTTCGATGTTGGTGGTGTCTTCCCTCATGTGGACGGAACCTCCGGACATGCCTTCGTTGATAAAGCGGTCGACGTCCAGAAATGCTTTTTCTTTTCCTTCGTAATTTGTATCTGGAAGGAATTGATTTTTATTCTCTTTTTTCATGCTTATCAGCCTCCTTACTTTAGTTTTAGAAAGGAGGCTGAACTTATGCATGGAGCAGGATTAAATTCTTTTGGGCCGGAGAATTATGTAGGGTACATCACTCATAAACATGGAAGAGCATCAGTTCGTGGAGCTGCTTCTTAAGGTCCTCCTCCTTTTCTGCAGGAGGAAAGGTCCCGTTCCATTCGATTCTCCCGTCCTTATGGTACGTTCCAGTATATTTCGTACCGCGGAAGTAAAAGGAAAACGTCCAGCCGGGCAGTTGTTTATTTTCGAACATGCTCTTATATTGAAAATGTTGGATCATCGTCATCACCTCCATTCATATTGTAAACGTTTTAACTCCGACTGTGTAGGACTCGCCCGGAAATGTATCATAAATAGGTAGCTCCTCTAATAGAATTTACTGAAGAGACAGGGGAGGGACGAAGAATGAATTCGTTTATTCGTGATTTGCAAAAAGCGATAAGTGATGAATGGACAGGTTATTATTTTTATAAAGAGCTAAAAGTGCGAACCAATAATCCGCTATACGTGGAGTTTATCGAACATGCCCAAAAGGATGAAAAAGAGCATTATGAAATGTTTCAATATCTTCATTATTTATTAACGGGAGAGTATTATGAGCATAAGAAAGAAAAGGTGGGGTTCACCACCTTTAAAGAAGGGATTCTTCTTGCACTGAAGGATGAACTGGAGGCGGGAGAGTTTTACCGGGATATGCTCCTTGATATTCCCAATCAACAAGCTTATAAGCCCCTTTTTATTGCCATGACGGATGAACAAGAACATGCAACCAGATTTTCAACCATTTATAATTCCTTACGATAAATGATGAAGAATAAGGTTGAACCTTGTGTCATTCACGAAGATTCAACCTTCACTGTTTTCTGCACTTAGAGTAAGGAACGTACGGACAAGTTGCTGTCTCCGTTTGGCTTCAATGTCTATTTCATCAAAACTCATGGGTTTTGAATTGATTTCGAACAATACGAAACCTCCTTGTTCCCTTGGAGCCAGGTCGATGGAGAACTCCCCAACATAGCCAAAGGATTTGGACAGCTCTTCCCCACAGGTTTGAACGATCCTCGAAATTTCTTTTTTTGTTTTCGTATCAGCTACTTCCTTTAATGAAATGATTTTACCGCCAGTTGGGACATGTGTAGTGACTTCCTGACGTTGTGACATACGGACACCTATACCGATTAATCGAAAATCTTCACCTGTGTGAAGGACCAATATGCGAAAGTCATAGCGGTGGTCGTGCAATGTTTTACAAGGGACTGCTTCCTGCAGGATCCACTGATGGTCTGTGAACCATTCCCTGTACGTTTGATGAAGGCGGGAGATTGATACGAACCTCTCCATTTTCTTGATGCTTTTACATAGAATCCCACCATTTGGATCGATTTCAATCAGTCTGATTCCTTTCCCTTGTGAAGCAAGAGAGTGTTTCACATACACTTTCTGGTGAGTGGTCAGGAATCGCGTAAAGGAAGCTTCATCTGTAACTAGTTCGGTCTGAGGCAAATATATTTTGAGGCCTTCATTTTTGGATAACAACTCGTAGATTTCCCATTTGTTAAAAAAGTGTGGATTGAAAAAAGGGATTTTATGCTTCTTTATAAATTGAAGTAGCCTTTCGTATGACTGGTTCTGCTCAGCGTGCCGTGACGGGACCCGATTGTAAATGACGTTTGGAACTGGGAATAGGCATTTTACCCATTTGTTTAAAACATGGTTATACATGATCCCCCCAATGGAATCCCCAATAACATCCTGGGGGGAAAAGACGAAACAGATTCCTCCCGCCTGTTCCACGTCTAGTTGAATCGATCGGAATAATTCAAAGTTCCCCCTGTATTTACTTCTGCCTTCTTTACTTGAGACAATACCGATTAAGGGGATCGCTGGACGATTCTCCCGGGTTGAAACCGTAAATGTATAACACTGATTGGAATCTTTAGAGGAGAGAAGAAAAGAGTTCTTTGCAAATCCGAATGTCTTAATGGATTCCTCCTCATGGAAAAAGGTCTTCTTAAGCCTGTCGTAAAGGATGTTCATGGGATCATTTCCTCGGGATGCTGCAAGCTATGCTGAGTGAGGAAGATGCCAAATGACAAGGCGAGCTTTCTTGTTAATAAATCAAAACTCTTTAAGTCAGGGTGTGAGAATATTGATCTGCCGGGCTTTGAGTTAGCTTCAAACATCCATATACGATGGTTGTTATCTATACCGAAATCGAATCCAATCTCCCCGATATAGCCTTCAAGATTCTCCTCGATTGCATGGGATAGCATCAAAGCTGCGTCCGTTAATGCATGCGCAATGGTATGTCTTTCACCTTCATCGGGAAAAAGTTCGGAGAGGACTTTTACTTCCCCACCATTATTTGCATGTGTCGTCACACTTCCTGATCCGGCGACCTTACCGGCCATTGCACTGACTTGCCAGTTTCCTTCTTCATCCTTATTCGTATGGATACGGAAGTCGATGGGCCGATTATTCTCTTTCAGTAAAGAAATACCCTGCTGGACGATAAAGGAGTCCAGGTTCCGGTTTTTGAACACTGTATTGGATAGCTGTTCCAGTGATTTGAATTTAAGTAAACGATTCTTCTGATCATGATCCCTGAAACGGCAATAATATTCTTCGGACGACCGGTTGTACGTAATTTTGTGGATCCCGTTTCCGAGACTTCCATTTTTCGGCTTCAGGTAAATATGATGATGAGCGGTAAGCATTTGTTCCATTTCATCAAAGGATTGGAATGGCCGTGTCTCAGGAAGGAAGTGCTGAACCGTCTGATCATTTTCCAATCTTTCAAATAGATCAAGTTTATTAAAAAATCCTGGATTATACCAGGGAATGCCGTATTCTCTCTCTAATCTTTCCTTCAGGATTTGATAGGTTTTCCTCTTCTCACTTCGCCGGTTTGGAAGTCTGTCATATATCACGTTCGGAAAGGGGATTTCTTCGATTTCCCATCCTTCCCCAAAATGAAAAGATCCTTTTATTAGTCCATTTTCCCAATCAATATGACCTTCTCCAAATACAAATGGAATGACACCCAAGGAAGATTGAACCGATAAGAGTTTCTTAAAGAAGTGGGTACGTTGACCGATCGGATTTAATCGGAAACTTGTGAATCCTGCCGTGAAAATTCCAATCAGTACTCCTACGTATAAACATTCATCCTTCCAAAAGAGGGAGAGGGACTCCACTTTAGAAGGAAGGTGAAGCTTTCTCGCTAAACCAGTGCTGATCCCCATTACATTACGACCATTCGGGTGGCGCTGACAAGTGGAAGATTCCCTTCTGGTTCCAAGAATCACTGTTTGCGGGAGGATGTCTTGGCAGAGCCTGAACCCGGACGGCAGGTAAAGAATGCTTTTTTTTTCTTGAAATTGTTCGACTTTATACGTATGAAGCACTAGAAATCACCTCGCTTTAAGGATGAAAGAGATTGTGAGGATAAAAATTCGCAATAATCCAATGGTGCTTTGTACAATGATGAAAGCTTTTCTGGCTGCAATGCATCCACTATTTTATGTCCAGGTTTAGAGTTCATATCCAGAATCCATGTGGAATGATCCTTCCCGATAATCAGATCGACCCCAATTTCAAATAGAGTTGAAAAATGTTCCTCAAGAAGCAACGGTAATTCCTCCAAGATACTTGTAAGTTCTTCTTCAATAAAATCCCACGAAATCAATTCATGGGTATTTTTCCAATCACTGTAGGAAAGGTAGGAAGCACCGCGGCTGATATTCGTCAGGATCCCATTCTCTTCACCTACACGGACCGCCCGCTGAAATTCCCTCCATTGTCCGGCATGATCTTTACTCAGAAGAATGCGCAGATCAAAAGGTGCATTTCCTTTTGTCTGATTGAGCAGTCTTTTTTGACAAATGAACGTGTGCTGCTTGAGAATATGCTCACCCCATTTAAGGAAGTTTTCTTCACTTTGAAAGGATTGCTCAACGATTCCTTGTTTCTTGGTTGTGCGAACCAGGATTTCATTTGGGCGGACCACGAGATGGTAAACGGCAAATCCATGTGCCCCATCGACGGGTTTGATTATAATATCTGTATGTTTGACCAGAAGATTTAATAAATGATTTACATCGGATACTAAGAATGTTTCTGGGAAATAGGGGGAGAGGGAGGTTTGCTTGAGTTTTTCGTACAAATGCCATTTGTTTGGTAATCCGTATCCTAGAAATCGGAATTGCTTCTGATTTTTCAACCATTGAACCACGGCTTTTGCTTGCCGAGACTTCATATCATATTGATAAAATGTTCTGTCATAGATATATTCCGGGATTTCAAAGGCATCTTTCTCCCATTTCCCCGTCACTCTGTCGAAATGAAGTCCTTCCACGGTTTCATTTAAAGGAGATATCTCCTGTGGAGAAAACAGGTAAAGGTCAATTGGATAGGAAAGGGATCGTTTTGCGATTTCGAGAAAGTATTCGTTCGTCACTTGTGGTGTAAGGGTCATGATGCCAAGTGAGAGATTCATCGTGGTATTCCTCCTTATTTAATCCATTTGGCAAAACTAAATTCATAAAGTGCTTTAACCGACGGACGAATTCGGTCGTTCTCTAAGTAGGTTCGTTTAGATGGTTTGGAATTGATTTCGATCAGCCACGGTTTTCCCCTTTCATCTACACCGACATCGATGCCAAGCTCTGCGAATTGCCCTTCAAGGCTATCGGCAAGGAGATAAGAAGAATTTATACATAATTCCTTCATCTCTTTCATTATGGCAGCGCTCTTCTGAGGAGAAAATAATGTTTGCAAGACTAGTAGAGGCTTTTCAATCCGCCCTCCCTGATCGACATTAGCGACGAATTGTTCACGGGCAGCAATCCGTGCCACCGATGAAATCAACTCCCATTCACCGTCTCGATTCTGATGACAGAGAAAGCGAAAGTCTAATGGCTTTTCTTCGACTGTAAGAAAAGGGATTGTTTCCTGAACTAAATAAGCAGGACTGTTGCACCAGGTCCTAATCTGTTTATAAAGAGCCGGGTAGGTAGGGAAGGTGAGAAGGTTCTCGGTCGAAAATGAATTTTGCTGCATGTGAAATCCATCATCCCTTTTTTTGATACGCATGATGTAGCGTCCTTTACTTCCATTAATCCCCTTGATGAAAACATCCTGATAGAAGGTAAGCATCTTCTCCAATGAACTGAATCCCTGTACGGTTTCAGGCAGGTGTTGAGAGATGGAGGGGCTGTCTTTTAAAGCATTGTAGACCTGATCTTTGGACAAAAACCCGGAATTGAACAGATGAATGTCCTGGTCCATTGAGCGAATAAGCGCCTTATGGAAGGAAGGAGTCCGCTCTATTTTTCTTGAATGACACCGATTGTATATCACATTGGGAGAAGGGAGTGAAGCTTGTTCCCAATCCTCCCCGTTATAATAAACACCTTCCTCTTCACTCCCGAGGAAAGAGGAAAGGGGAAGCAGGTAGAAAAATCCACCTTTTCGTTGAAACCATTCCTGACACTCTGTAAAATATTCATTTAAAGAGTGTGTACTGATGGTGTGCAACGGGAATTGATTGATTAAGAGCGCCACCACAGGTCCCATATGAATGAAGGCATTCCGTGTATCAATGGAGATCCATATATTCTCAAGGGTTGGAATGGATGCGAATAATGAATCGGAGGTATCCAACATAATCTGTAAAGAATCGGCTTTTGTTTCCATGCATATTACATCGAGAAGAGAGCTTCCGCATTTCAAAGTCATATACCGTTGAAAAGGGTAGCGGTCCATCAATTTTTTTGGAATATAAAAATGATGGTGGTCATTCGCATTTTTGTGCGAGATAAATGAACATTTTAACTTCATCTGGCATTCCCCGTTTGCATAACCCGCAAGATTGATTTTATAATGATTTATTGGGCTAATGTTGATATAGCATTCTATGTAAACATGGGCAAAATGTTCAAACGAGAGAAGTAGAAAAGGAAGGTGCACTCATGCTAGATGCTTTCATCCTAGTATTATTCATGGTTATCGTTGGTGCCCTCATCGGGGGAGTCACCAATTCATTAGCTATAAAAATGTTATTCAGGCCTTATCGGGCGTACTATATCGGAAAATTCAAAGTCCCATTCACACCTGGACTGATCCCGAAGCGTCGTGGGGAATTGGCGGAGCAACTCGGGAAGATGGTGGTGGAACACTTAATCACCCCGGAAAGCCTTCAGAAAAAAGTGATGAATGAGGACTTTCAAAAAGATGTGACCCTTTGGCTCTCCGAAGAACTAGAGCCGGTGTTCACATCGGATAAATCGGCGAACGAATGGCTCGATATCCTTCAAATCCCCGTTTCTTCAGCTCGTCTCAATGAATGGCTGGAGGACTGGATTGAAGTAAAGATAAAGGATACAAAGATGTCTTATACTTCAAAAAGACTCGAAGAAGCACTTCCTGAAAGGTGGCAGGAAAAGGTTTCAGAGAGTATTCCGAAGCTGGTCGATTTTATCGCTGACCGTGCTGAATCCTATTTCACAAGCCCGGAAGGAAAGATGAAAGTGAAAATCATGATCGACGATTTCTTGAAAGAACGAGGCATGCTTGGAAACATGCTTGGTATGTTCCTCGGTAACACGTCGGTTGCGGATAAAGTGCAGCCTGAAATCGTGAAGTTCATCAAGCATGAAGGAACACAGGAGATCCTCTTTAATCTGCTGACAAAAGAGTGGGCGAAGCTGAAACAAATGAAACTGGAGGAGTTCATCGACAGATTGCCGGAAAGGGATCTGATCCAGACGGTGGAAACCTCACTTGTCAAACTCGTCAACATTGATGGACATCTCTCCAAGCCGCTCAGCCACTGGCTCGAGCCCCACAAGCAAACCTTCTTAAACATCCAGCTCCCAAGATGGGTGGATAGAGGGACGGACCTATTATCCAAGAAGATCCCAAACTTGATGGAGAAGATGCACCTGCAGCATATCGTTCAGGAGCAGGTTGAATCCTTTTCTGTTGGAAGATTGGAAGAACTTGTACTTGGCATTTCACGAAGAGAGTTCAAGATGATCACGTATCTCGGGGCATTGCTCGGGGGAGTGATCGGAATCGTTCAGGGAATGATCGCGCTATTGATATCCTGATTTACGCTGTTTAAGGGTCCTTCCTAGAATTCCGCACTATTGTTTGTTATAGTGAGGGAGAGTGAAATTATAGGAGGTACGTATTTTGGCTATTAACTTATACGATCAAGCGAACGAATTAGAAAGTGCAATGCGTCAGAGTGATGAATTTTTACAATTGAAAAAAATGTATGATGAAGTAAACAATGACGAATCTGCTAACAAGATGTTTGAAAACTTCAGAAACATCCAAATGACGCTTCAGCAAAAACAAATGAGCGGAGAAGAAATTTCTCAGGAAGAAGTGGAGCAGGCTCAAAAGACAGCCCAACTTGTTCAACAACATGAGAAAATCGCTAAGCTTATGGAAGCTGAGCAACGCATGAGCATGGTCATCAATGACTTAAACAAAGTCATCATGAAACCGCTTGAAGAACTTTACGGTTCTATGCAAAAATAATTAGTGTGAGTAGGGACCGACTTCCTGATGGGGAGTCGGTTTTTTTGTTGTGCAACTGGCAAGTTATTTTCCATTTATTTCAAAAAGGCGCAATTAAGGGCGAAAATGACGCAATTAAAGAAAAAATGACGCAATTATGTTGGAAATGACGCAATCAAGCCCGAAAACGACGCAATCATCGTTCCGCGCGAAAGGCATATACATTCTCCAAAGTCCCATTATAAGAAATATCGTAAAGGAATTTTCACTTAACCCCAGTTTCAACCCCTTTTTCTAAGCTGTCCAACGATCCATCTCTCTTTTTGTCACGAATAGTCATTATTTCCGATCCCGGGCCTTGTCATATTTGTCTATCTTCCTTCATAAAAGTAAAGAAAGGGAGTAGACAACATATAGGGGGACACCAATGATGATCTATAGAATGCTGGCATTAAATATTGATGGCACCATCGTGAATGAAAACGGAAAAATTGCAAAGGAAACGAAGGAAGCAATTGAGTACGTTCAAGATAAAGGGGTTCCAGTCACATTGGTTACAAGCCGGAGCTTTGCTTCAGCTAAAAGAGTAGCCAAAGCCCTGAAGCTTGATAGCCCGATTGTTACTCATAGCGGTGCCTATATTGCAGGCGAGCTTGAAAAACCGATGTATGTGAAAAAAATGGCAGAGGACATTACCTATGAAATCTCACAATTTCTTGAAGGTTTCTCTTGCCAGGTACACTTGTCCCATGAGAAGAGATCTATCGTGGGTAAAACCAATACACAGGCAAAGGAGTTGGCAAAGGTCTCGTGGCAAAGAGAATCGAAATTACTTTACAGTAAGCAGTTTGTGGAGCGGGTAAGTGATCATCTTTTGGAGAATCCAATGTCTGTACCGAAGATTTCGGTGGTGATGGAGCATAGGGAAGATGTTTGGGACGTGGTTGCTTCTTTAAAAGGGATGTATGAAGAAGTGGACGCTATTCCGACTTCTGACTATAAACTGGATATCGTACCGAAGGGTGTTTCAAAACTGCGTGGTCTGATGTATCTGTCTGAACGCCTTGGAGTGAAAAAGGATCAAATCGTGATGGTCGGGTCGGGTATAGATGACATCGATTCCATGGAATGCTGTGGCCTCGGGGTTGCCATGGGAGATGCTCCTAAGCAAGTGCAGAAAGCGGCGAACTGGATCACCAGGAGTCAGATTGAAAAAGGAATCCCGTACTTTGTAAATGAGTTATTCCGAAAACAACATCCGATCCCTTTCCTGAAGAAAATGAATATCATTAAATCATAAGAGAGAACACCCCGTATTTCCATAAGAAGTGCGGGGTGTTCTTTTTATTGGAGCAGGGGTTCGTACCATTGACCATTCCCACCCCTTTCTGTACACTTATAAAAGCTTATTAGTTTTGTGAAAGGTGATTACAACGTGAATGTTTTGATAAAAGGAATCGAGGATGAGCGTTTTGAACGCCCCCTGCGATTGATAGCCAATTTATTCTTTGAAGAGACTCAGGTTCATTTTGGTTCATGTGACAATGCTGACCTTCAAGTCCATATAGAACTTTCAACAGCTGAAAATATAGAGGCGGCAGCCGTATTAACGGAATCCTCAAAAGAGCAATCGTACAGTGCCCATTATGAACATGACTGGACTCCGTATGAAAATGAGAAAGAGCGCTTCAAACAGTTGAAAACCGCCGTTTCCCATGTGTATTTAAATGTTCTTCAGGATTTGACGGGGATCAGGCAGAAGTGGGGGATCTTAACGGGTATCCGGCCAACGAAGCTCTTACATAAGCAGACTCAGCTCGGAGTTCCAAAAGAAGAGATCCATGCAACATTGAAAAAAGAATACCTTATTACAGATGAAAAAATTGATCTGATGCAACATATCGTAGATCGTCAGCTGTCTGTCGTACCGGATCTCTACGATCTGCAGCATGAAGTGAGCATTTATATTGGCATCCCGTTCTGCCCGACCAAATGTGCTTACTGTACTTTCCCTGCATACGCGATATTGGGTAAACAAGGTCGTGTCGATTCGTTCCTTGCCGGGCTTCACTACGAAATCCAGGAAATGGGACGCTGGATGAAGGAAAAAAATATTAAAATAACAACCATCTATTACGGTGGCGGCACCCCTACCTCCATCACCGCAGAAGAAATGGATGCTCTGTATGAAGAGATGTACCGCTCCTTCCCTGCTGTCGATAAAGTAAGGGAAGTGACAGTCGAGGCAGGAAGACCGGATACAATTTCCGAGGATAAGCTAGAGGTGCTGAACAAATGGAATATCGACCGGATTTCCATCAATCCGCAATCGTATACCCAGGAAACGTTAAAAGCGATCGGCCGCCATCATACAGTCGAGGAGACGATTGATAAGTTTCATTTATCCCGTGAAATGGGAATGAACAACATCAATATGGACCTGATTATCGGTCTTCCTGGTGAAGAGCTTCCAGAGCTTCAGCATTCACTGGACGAAACCGGGAAGCTTATGCCGGAATCGTTGACGGTTCACACCTTGTCCTTTAAGAGGGCTTCTGAAATGACGAAGAATAAAGACAAGTACAAAGTGGCTGACCGCCTTGAGATTGAGAAGATGATGAATTTGGCAGAAGAGTGGACGAAGGGACATGGCTATGAGCCTTACTATTTATACCGTCAGAAAAACATTCTCGGCAACCTGGAGAATGTAGGCTACGCCCTTCCCGGTCAGGATAGCATCTATAACATCATGATCATGGAGGAAGTTCAAACCATCATAGGCATCGGCTGCGGGGCGGCAAGTAAATTCATCGATCCCAGGAGCGGAAAGATCACCCATTTTGCCAACCCGAAAGAACCCAATGCCTATAACCTTGGATTCAAAGAGTATACTGACAAGAAAATTAAGATTCTCAATGAGTTATTTTCATAAAAAGAAACACGCCTCTTCATGTGAGTGGCGTGTTTTTTTATCATGCTCTTTTTGTAAAGCTTGTTGCTACACAAAGTAGAGAGTGGTGGTTGATTTCCGCTGCAGGTGCTCGCTTTCCGCGGGGCTGGCAGTGAGGCTCCTCACTTACGACTGCGGGGTCTCACCTGTCCAGCTACGGCGGCTAGCCCTCGAGGTCATAAGATATAGTCCAAGAAGGCAAAGAGCGCCTTCCTGGCCAAATTCATCTTATGCTTGTCGGGTCTGTGCAAGCCGCCTCCGCTTTTCGTACTTTCCAGCGTTTTCTGCAGGAGTCGAGCACCTTCCGTTCCAATCAACTTTCTGGGTATGGAGGAGTAACCAACTAGCATACACGTAGAGAAAACATGTTTTTGCATCTTGTGCAGTGGCTAATTGTAGCTAATAGTAAGATCCAAATTTTAAGCTCTGTCACGCTATCTCTTCAAGATGGTGAGGGGGACGGCGTAGACTCCTGCGGAAATACGGGCGTGCCGAGGCCCCGGAAGCGAAGCTGAGGAGGCTTGGCCGTTCGTCCGCCGGAAAGCGAAGCCGTACCCATCGCCATCTATCGCAATCACACATAAACAAAGCCTTGGCAGTTCCTATGTAAGAAAACAACAATCTTTGCGAAAAGAACTTTTTATTATTATGACTTCAGTTTCCTAGTTCATTACAGGAATATTTCAACCCATGCATAAAGGATATATCATCATGAAAGGAGAATTAGTAAGATAGACATAGGTAATCAGGCGACTTTTGGAAACGCTTACCATATTGAGGGGAGAGATCGAATATGATGCAAACACCTCTGCTTTTGACACAAATGATAGAACGAGCTGAAAAGTATTTTCCTAAGAAAGAAATTGTTTCCCGAACAGAATCCGGCATCTACCGCTTCACATACAAACAGTGGGGTGAAAGGACACGGAGGCTAGCAAGCTCCCTTTCGAAACTCGGAGTTGAAGAAGGAGATAAAGTAGGGACACTTGCCTGGAATCACCATCGTCATCTGGAAGCATACTTTGCGATACCGTGTAGTGGTGCTGTCCTACATACGATTAATATCCGCTTATCACCCCAACATATCGTTTACATTATCAATCATGCCAAGGATCAAGTATTGCTCATCGATCCGGATATCGTTCCGCTCATTGAAAAGATCAAAGACCAGATTTCCACGGTTAAAGCATTTATTGTGATGACCGATGGGGATTTGCCTGAAACGACACTTGAACCGGTGTATCACTATGAAAGATTACTTGAAGAAGGAGATCCTTCCTACCCGTTCCGCACGGATATAGATGAAAATGCTCCTGCCGGAATGTGTTACACATCGGCAACGACCGGTAATCCTAAGGGGGTCATCTATTCCCATCGCGGCATCGTGTTACATGCTATGGCATTGGGACTGGCTGATACAACAGGTGTCAGCGAAAGAGACGTAGCCCTGCCGGTTGTTCCGATGTTCCATGTGAACGCTTGGGGACTTCCATTTGCGTCAGTATGGTTCGGTACAAAGCAGGTTCTGCCCGGACCATATTTTACCCCTGAACTGCTTGCAAAGCTCATGGAGGATGAGAAGGTGACCATTTCTGCCGGTGTACCAACGATATGGCTTGGATTACTCAACGAATTGGAGAAAAATGATTATGATCTCTCAAGCCTTCGATCTATTTTATGTGGAGGATCAGCAGCCCCTAAAGGGATGATCCGCTCATTTGAAGAGAAGTTCGGCATCCCATTCATGCATGCATATGGAATGACCGAGACCAGTCCGCTGGCTGTGATTGCTGCATCTAAAAGCTATCATGACGATCTTTCTGCAGAAGAGAAGCTTGAGTTGAAAGCAAAGCAGGGGATCCTCGTCCCTGGATTGGATATGAAAATTGTTGGGAAGGACGGGGAGGTGGCTTGGGATGGTATTGAAATGGGGGAGCTTGCCTTAAGAGGTCCCTGGATTGCGTCCGAGTATTATGAGGATAAAAGGACACTGGATGCGTTCCGTGATGGCTGGCTGTATACGGGCGATGTTGCCACCATTGATGAAGAGGGCTATATTAAGATCGTAGACCGCACGAAGGACCTGATAAAATCCGGTGGGGAATGGATTTCTTCTGTGGATATCGAAAATGCACTCATGGCCCATGAACATATCTTTGAAGCCGCTGTGGTGGCAGTGCCGCATGAGGAATGGCAGGAGCGCCCTATCGCCTGTGTCGTATTAAAAGAATCGGGGATAGATCAGGTGACCAAAGAGGAAATCATGGATTTTCTAAAGCCTCAGTTTGTTAAATGGTGGCTGCCCGATGAGATCCTGTTTCTTGAGGAGATCCCGAAAACATCAGTTGGGAAATTTTTAAAGAGAGCACTTCGGGACCAGGTTCAGGATAAGATGAAGCAAATGTAAATCAAACGGGAGAGTGACTCCATGTCGATCTCCCTTTAGAATTTTTGTACTTTTCTAAATAATTATTCTGCGCTATGCTATGAAAGGGGAGGGATTTTTTTGACAGTGTCTAATCAATATGAAACAGTAAAATTACATAAAAACGGAAAAGTGGCGAGGTTGCAGCTAAATAGGCCACAATCCCTGAACGCATTGGATGCCAGACTCATGAAAGATCTGCTGGCGGCTTTAATGGATGTGAAGAACGATCCGTCGATTTCTTTATTGATCCTGACAGGGGAAGGAAAGGGGTTTTCCTCCGGGGGAGATATTAAGTCCATGCTTTCTTTAAGCGGCGAGGAGCAGTTCTCAGAGATCATGGATACGATCAGTGAACTGGTGATGACCTTATACTCCATGCCTAAAGTGGTCCTCGCAGGCATCCATGGGGCGGCTGCTGGCCTAGGATTGAGTCTCGCCCTTGCCTCGGATTATATTCTCTGTGAGGAAGACAGCAAACTTGCCATGAATTTTATCGGAATCGCTTTGATTCCGGACGGGGGAAGCCATTTCCTTCTGCAAGAGCGCCTGGGAGCTCATAAAGCGAAACGGTTGATCTGGAATGGGAAAGTATTTGAGGGACAAGAAGCACTAATGAAAGGACTCGTCGATGAAGCGATTCCTTCAGGGAAATTGGAAGAAGGTATAGAGCGATATACGAAACAGGTATTAAGTGCCCCAACGAAAGCTATGTTAAAAACGAAAGAAGTGTATGTAGCTCTGAATAAAGAAAGATTGCAGCATGCACTGGATCTTGAGAAGGAAGGTCAGTGGCTCATGCGCCAAACATCCGATCACAAGGAAGGAATTCGTGCATTCGTGGAAAAAAGAATACCTGAATTCAAAGGAGAATAATTAATGCACCAAGAACCAGCCTTGTGGGTTGGTTCTTGGTTTG
This sequence comes from Rossellomorea arthrocnemi, assembly GCF_904424705.1. GTDB lineage: Bacteria > Bacillota > Bacilli > Bacillales > Bacillaceae_B > Rossellomorea > Rossellomorea arthrocnemi. The sequence continues at coordinate 89,933 of NZ_CAJGBF010000010.1, forward strand.
TAAATACACAATAAATAATGTATTACAGGCATAAACCTGTAATGCAAAAAAGGGATTTTACACATGAAACAATAATAATTTCCCAAGTGGGGAGGTACAGCGGTGCGTGTGATCGGTATAGCCTTTATCCTCAAGCATTGTTTCTCCCAATTTCTTAGCATCTCTATCAGATGAAGCTTCGAATGATTCATCCAGGATTTTTTTGCCATCCTTTTCAAATACCGTCAGTTTATAAACTTTCATCGTTATTACCCCTTTGTATTGAAATAATGTACTATATTATTTTTTCATATTATCATTTTTTTGGGAAGTCTAAATAGTTTGATAACGAAAAAGGGTGGAAAATGAAACCTTTTATGGATAAAATCGTAGAGTACTAGAGAAAAGGATAACTCACCATTGGGAAACAGGAGGGAAAAGCTAAAGATGAGTTTAAAAATACAACAGGTAACCAAAAGATTTGGGGATTTCACAGCGGTAGATGAGCTATCACTTGAAATCCCCCCGAGTGAGATGTTTGGATTCCTCGGAGCAAACGGAGCCGGAAAAACAACAACCTTTCGAATGGTATTGGGATTGTTGGATGCAACAGAAGGCACGATCACGTGGAACGGGAAGGGAATAGATTATTCCACCAGTCCGGAAATCGGATATCTTCCAGAAGAAAGAGGGCTTTATCCGAAAATGAAGGTGAGTGACCAAATCGTCTATTTGGCACGCCTTCGGGGAATGAAGAAAAGCGAGATCCTGAAAGAGTTAAATTATTGGTTAAAAAGGTTCAATGTCCCTCAATATCTCAATAAAAAAGTCGAGGAGCTCTCCAAAGGAAATCAGCAAAAAATTCAATTCATCGCTTCGGTTATTCATAAACCGAAATTATTAATCCTGGATGAACCTTTCAGTGGTCTTGACCCTGTGAATGTTGAGCTGTTGAAGAATGCAGTCCGGGAGATCAAGAAGAACGGAACGACCATCGTGTTCTCGAGTCATCGGATGGAACATGTGGAGGAACTATGTGAAAGCTTGTGCATCATGCATAAGGGTCGTCCAGTGGTGCATGGTGGCCTGAAGGAAATCAAGCGTTCCTTTGGGAAGAAGAATGTTGTGATTCATGCAGACTTTGACCTCACCTATTTGAAGGACCTCCAAGGGGTGACAAAGCTTGTGGAAACCACTGAAGGAGTCATGATCCAGGTGGAATCCGAGGATGCTGCCCAAGTGGTGTTTCATCATGTCGTCCAAAAAGGGTTTCTTCGAAAATTCGAATTAGAGGAACCGTCCTTGAATGATATCTTTATAGAAAAGGTGGGTACCTCTTATGAATAATTTCTTCTTGATCCTGGGTCATTCCTACATGTCAAAGCTTAAGGCCAAGTCCTTTATCATATCCACTGTCATTATTGCGGCAGCACTTGTATTACTGGCTAATTTCGACAGTGTCATTTCAAGTTTCACTGATGATAAAGAGAGCAGGATAGCGGTCCAGGATGAAACGGGGACGATATATGACCCTCTCGTCCAGCAGTTGGAGACCATGAACAGTGAAATTCAATTAGAACCTTCCTCTCAATCAACGGAGGAGGTGGAGAAAAAGATAGAGTCAGAAGAGCTTAAAGGTTTACTGGTAGTAAGTGAAGACGGGGACGGACTGCCGAAAGCATTGTACAAATCAAATTCTTTATCTGAGTCCGCCGTTACAGGAGAATTACAAGTTGCACTTCAAAACGTGAAATCATCATTGGCAGCAAGTAAATTGGATCTTTCCGGTGAGGAGCTTGCTTTATTGAGCGCCCCTGTTGAGTTCGAAAAAGAAGCCCTCGTGGAAGGTGCAAAGTCTGAAGAAGAATTGAGCCAGGCCCGTGGCATTGTATATGTCCTATTGTTCTTTATTTACTTCTCTGTCATAGCCTATGCCAATATGACGGCTATGGAGGTCGCCACTGAGAAAAGCTCCAGAGTCATGGAGATCCTTATTTCAAGTGTGTCACCGGTGAAACAAATGTTTGCCAAAATCATTGGGATTGGTCTCGTAGGCTTGACTCAGCTGGCCGTTATCCTGGGTGTAGGTTACTTTACCCTTATCCGTAAGAAGGATGAATTGGTGGGAGGATTCTTTGAAGGGTTTGGGTTTGAATCCCTATCAATCAGTGTGATCATATACGCAGTCATTTTCTTTTTGCTGGGTTATTTCCTGTATGCAACCCTTGCGGCCTTATTGGGCTCACTTGTGAGTAGAATCGAAGATGTTCAGCAAATGATCATGCCGATGACCTTCCTGATCATGATCGGATTCTTCATATCCATGTTTGGTCTTGGAAGTCCGGAATCGGGCTTTGTTACGGTTACATCTTACATTCCTTTCTTTACACCGATGGTCATGTTCCTTCGGGTCGGGATGCTGAACCTGCCGGTATATGAACCAATCATTGGGATCGTAATCCTACTTGTAACCATCGTTCTGTTAGGAGTATTCGGCGCCAGGGTCTACCGCGGGGGAGTCCTTCTATATGGAAAGTCCAATTCGTATAAAGATATTAAGAAAGCGATCGATTTAACATCAAAGAAATAAGAGAAAAGCTGTCTCTTTTATTAAAGGGACAGCTTTTTTCAATGAATCGGCAAAATTGTGAATACATACTGAAATCTTCCCCGGTTTTAGGATATAATGGTTGAATATAAGAACGTATATTCGTAATGATGAGGAGGGGATTTCATGGAGACCATACGGTTTTTTCATGTAGCAGACTTACATTTGGACAGTCCGTTTAAAGGACTGAAGCATTTGCCCAAAGAAATGTTTGAACGAATTCATAATAGTACCTTTGCTTCTTTTGAAAAAGTGGTAAAAGAAGCAATTGAAAGGCGAATCGACTTTATGATCCTCAGTGGAGATTTGTTTGATGAAGAAGATCGAAGCATCAGGGCTCAGGCAAAATTAGTGAAACAATTTCAAACCTTGCATACATACGATATTCCTGTATATATCGTTCACGGGAATCATGATCATCTGGGCAGCCGTCGGTTGGAAATTGATATGCCGGATAATATACATATTTTTCATGAGAAAACCGAAGTAAAACATCTTACTACTAAGAATGGTGCGCTTGTTGATATAGTTGGATTCAGCTATGGGACAAGGCATATCCGGGAACGGAGGGTGGGGGAGTATCCCAAGGGAACGGCGGATCGTTATACGATCGGGATCCTGCATGGAAGTGAAGGAAGCATTCATTCTTCACATGAAACATACGCCCCTTTTACGGTAGATGAATTATTGGTGAAGAATTACCATTATTGGGCATTGGGGCATATTCACCAACGCCGGATTTTACACGAAGAGCCCTTTATCGTCTATCCAGGGAACATCCAGGGGAGACATCGAAAAGAAACCGGTGCTAAGGGATGCTATGAAGTCGTTCTTGGTGGGCATCATACAGAGCTGTCGTTTATCCCTACTCACGACTTGATATGGGAAACATGCAAAGTATCCCTAAAAGGTACTGGGCGGTTTGGTGAGGTGTTTCAGCGTATACAACAGGCGATGGAATCCATTTGTGGTGATAGTTTAATTGAAATCCTCCTCACCGATGAAGATTCCTTGACCAAAGACATTAACATCAAAATCGATAATGGTGATCTTTTGGAAGCGCTGCAGTCGGATATTGGGGGTCATGGGGAAATGAAATGGGTTCACTCCATACGCCGGTCTACGGGCAAATCAGGTTTTAGGGAACAGGATCCATTTAAACAGGAAGTGATTGCGACCCTTGAAAACATGGATGAAGAAGATTGGAATGAAGCACTTGCTGAGTTGTATGAACATACGTCTATTTATCGATTTTTGGAACCGTTAGAGGAAGATGAGAAGAAATCACTTAAATATGAAACAAGACACTTGCTAGAGAATAAAGGCTGAAAATGGAGGTGATAGAAATTGAATCTGATTGAACTTCATATATACGGATACGGAAAAATAGAAAACAAGCAATATACGATTAGCGATCTACAATTATTCTATGGAGAAAATGAAGCAGGTAAATCGACGATCATGTCATTCATTCACAGCATTCTCTTTGGTTTTCCAACGAAGCAGCAGTCATTATTGAGATATGAACCGAAATCGTCGACAGTGTATGGAGGGAAAATCTCTTGTCATATCGATGGTCAGGGGATTGTAAGCATCGAGCGCATCAAAGGAAAGGCTACAGGTGACGTAACCGTCCAATTTGAAGACGGTAGAATGGAGGGGGAAGAAACCCTTCAACATATTTTGGGGCAAATGGACCGGACCACATACCAAAACATCTTTTCATTCAACCTCGAAGGTCTTCAAAACATCCAGCGGCTCAAAAAAGAAGAGCTGAATCGGTATCTTTTCGCGGCAGGCTCAACAGGGACGGACCTCCTTTTGCAGATGGAGCAGGGCTGGCAAAAAGAAAGGGAGCAGCTATTTAAGAAATCAGGTAGAAAGCCAAAGATCAACGAGTTGATCTCCCAACTAAAGGCTCTTGAAAATCAGGTAAGGGAAGGAAAAGAAAAAAATGATCAGTATCTGCCTCTCATAACCAGACTCCGAGCATTGGAGTCAGACATTAGAACAATGGAGAGAGAAAAGGAAATCCTCTTTGTTAAGAGAGAAAACCTGGTATCCGCTGATGAAAATTGGGATACCCTCGTCCAATTCAAAGAAGTGGAAAAACGTATTTCTCAGCTTAAAGATATCGACTTCCCTGTAAAGGGCTTAGATAGGCTGAGCGAGCTGAAAATGGATGAAAGACAAACGGCTGCCTACCTTGAAACCCTAAGCACCAAACAGCTGAATCTTCAAAAGAAGTTGGAATCAAAAGAGTTGGATCTCTCACTCAGAGGAGAGATTCCATTTATGGAAAAAATATTATCCCAGCAAACATTCTACCTTAGATGGAAAGAAGAGAGCGTGGAAAGAAGCAGAGAGCTGAATATCGTGCAACGTAAAATGAATGACACGATAAGGGAATTAGGACTCCAGATTGAGATGGGAAAAATCCCGACATTGAATACAAGCCTGCTGATGTATGAAAACATTCAACAAGCAATGGAACGACAGTCAAAATTCCTCCACGAAAAGGAAAGCTTACAAATGCAACAAAAAGAGGAAGAGGAAGAACTGCAATCAATTGTAAGGAAATGTGAATCTTTAGAAAACCGTTTGATGGAAGAGGATGAATATCAAGAATTACAGCGAAAGGTCAAAGCTCATTCTGCCTTACATTCATCAAGAGAACAAATAAAGTGGATGAACCTGCAAGTGAAAGAAGCAGAAGAAAACTATATTAGAAAAAAATCCTCTTTTTCTTTCCAGCTGTTTAGTAGCATCGGAGCACTCCTGATTTCATTGGGGTTCGGTGCATGGGGAATTTTTTCGGGCAATGGGATCGTGACTGGGATGAGCGTATTATTTCTCATTGCAATTGGAGGAACAGGCATTCAATCGCGGAGGAACCTCAAGAAAGAATTCCTCACCCTCCAAAAACTCAAGGCACGAACAAAGGAGTTTCAACCTGAGGAAACGGAGAATATAGAGACGGCAGAACAAACTCTCAAGGAACAAATGGAATACCGGAATGAATGGAAGCAGCGCATCCTCTCGTTAGAAGAGCAGGAAGGGAAAATACAAAAACTGCGTGAGAAAAACAAAGAACTGAAGAAAGCAATCGCCAAAGGAGAGGAAAATTTAGCTCTTCTGAAACGACAATTATGCTTGCCTGCCGATTTCCATTGGAAATGGCTACGTGATGCATTTGGCAAAATGAAAGAATTAGTCTCTTCCTATGAAGCGTATACACATTTATCCGAAGAAACGGCTTATGCAGCCGACAAATGGAATGAATACACGGAAGAGTGCCAGAAATGGTTTGTCCATCACTCCATCTCATTTACGACGATGGACGAAGCTTTTATTCACTTGAAAAGAATCCTACAGGATTTAGAGAAACGTCAGCTTCTAATCGAAAATATTACTGCTGAGTTAGAGGCTTTGGCCATGGACGTCGAAAAGCGTTCTATAGAAGTTAGAAAAATTAGTGATGATATTCATGCCTTTATTCGGTCAGCAGGTTGCACCGAGGAAATAGAATTCCGTGAGAAAGCTCTCCTGGTTAAGGAAAGAAACGAGCTCTTGTCCCAATATAAGGGGATGAAAACGAGGGTGACTCAAAAAACTCTCGACACGTTCCTGGAGTTGGAATCACATGAAGAAAACAAAAAAGAGTTGGTCAGTGTCTCAAAAGCGATTGATGGGCTTTTGATCAGGCTGTCCGCTCATCAAAAAGAACTCGCCTCCTTATCGTATGAAATAAAAACGTTAGAGGAAGGAAAGAGCTATTCTGCCATCCTTCAGGAATTCCAAAGCAAAAAAGCAGAGTTACAGGAGCTTGCATTTGAGTGGTCTAAATTCACATTGGCGGGAGTCTCTTTAAGGAAAACAATGGAACTATACCAGAAAACCAAAATGCCTAAAGTCATTCAGCTTGCAGAAGAAAATTTCAGAGAAATGACGGAAGGACATTATCATCGTATTTTCTTATTGGATAATGAGATGATCAAGGTTGAGAGAAACGATGGGACCGTCTTTCATGCAGTTGAACTCAGTCAAGGAACGAAAGAGCAGCTCTTCATTTCGATCCGCTTTGCCCTCATTCAATCAATCGGTGAAAAGTATACCTTACCTGTTTTGATTGATGATGGAGTTGTCAATTTTGACCTGTCCAGAACACAAGCATTTCTTAAACTCTTAAGAAAAGTGGCAAGGGACCATCAGGTATTATTCTTTACCTGCCACCCCCATATCAAAAGTTCGTTTACAGATGATGAGATGATTGTGTTGCAGAGCATAGAAAAGGAATCGTTACGGACTCCCTGATTTATGACAATTCCCATTAGCAATAAGCTCCTGAATTGGTTACAATATACAAGGAGTTTTTATCACCTTGGCAGTATGTAGAGCTGCAGGAAAGAATTGAGTGCCAGAAAGAAGGAACACATCATATGACAAAATCAAAAGGGTGGAAACGGAATCGTGGTCCACTGACGTTACTTAGCTTTAACCTATTCATTGTCATGGTTGGAATCGGACTGGTCATCCCGATCCTTCCATTCTATGTCGAAAAATTCAATGCCAATGCTCAAACGCTTGGAGCATTAGTAGCCGTATTTGCATTTATGCAGTTTTTATTTGCGCCGATATGGGGGCGGTTGTCCGATCGGATCGGGAGGAAGCCATTAATCACCATCGGGCTGATCGGCTTTGCCATCGCTGAATTTATCTTTGCTTTCGCTACAGGACTATGGATGTTGTTTCTGTCGAGGATCCTGGCAGGGGTCTTTGGATCGGCACTAATGCCTACGGCAATGGCCTATGTATCAGATGTAACAGATGAAGATAACCGCGGTCAGGGGATGGGAATCCTTGGAGCGGCCATGGGTCTCGGAATCGTTATCGGCCCCGGTATCGGGGGGTGGCTGGCTGAAATTGATCTTTCCTATCCGTTCATCTTCGCCGGGATTGCGGCTGCGATTGCTGCCATCGTATCGGTCATCATCTTACCGGAATCATATCCGAAGGAAAAAAGGACATTTGATCCGGATGAAAAACGGGAAAATCGCTTTATCGTTATGAAAAATGCCGTGACGAGTCCGGTTGGCTTCCTATTGATCCTCGTGTTCATCATGAGCTTCGGACTTGCCAACTTTCAATCGATCTTCAGCTACTATGCTCTGGAGCGTTACGGATATGGTCCCCAGGAAGTCGGAATTATTATCCTGATCATTGGAATCATCGGCACACTCGTCCAGGGAGTCGGAGTGGGAAGGGCCACGAAACGATTCGGGGAAGAAAAAGTTGTAACAGGTTCACTTCTTATTAGTGCACTGGGGTTTATCATCATGAACTTTGCTACGAATTTCACCGGTGTGTTGTTGACGACGGCGGTTTTCTTTATCGGGAACTCTATGCTTCGTCCATCGCTGAACTCCTTGATATCGAAGTTGGCGGGTGAAAGACAGGGGACGGTGATGGGACTGAATAACTCTTTTCTCAGTCTGGGAAACGTAGCTGGGCCTCTCCTTGCCGGGACATTGTTTGAATGGGATATTCACATCCCCTATTACTTTGGGGCATTTATCATGCTTGTCGGTCTAGCAGCGACTAAAGTCTGGATCAGCAGAAAACATAAAAAAACAATAGTGAACTAAAATGGAGCCGTCTCTTGTAAGAGGCGGTTTTGTATGGAGAGGGGTGAGGGACGGACCTGTGAAGTTTTTCGCAAGTTGGAACAATCAAGCGTAATTCGGACACAAGTCCGCCTGAAAGGTGCTCAATAACATCTAAATGGGCCGCTAACCTTTCCACACATGTTCTTATTCAAAATATGATATACTTAAACTACTACTATAGTTGGACGGAGGAGAAGAGATGTCTGGAATTACACATTTTAATGTCGGTGAGACTATCGACTTGCCGCTATTAATCAAGCAAATGACGAAAGGTACGACAAATACAGGAAAGCCGTTTTTAACGCTGATTCTCCAAGATAAGAGCGGGGACATGGAAGCGAAGCTTTGGGATGCTTCTGAGCAGGATGAGAAGGCTTACCAGCCTGAAACGATTGTAAGAGTCGTGGGTGACATACATAGTTATCGTGGGAAGAATCAGCTTAAGATCAAACAGATCCGACCGGCTTCCCCGGCGGATGGCTATGCCATTTCAGACTTCCTTGAAACGGCGCCTGTGAGCATAGATGAAATGACGAGTAAGATTACACAATATATCTTTGAAATGAGAAATCCGAACATTCAACGCATCACGAGACACCTCATTAAGAAGTATCAGAAGCCTTTCCTGGAATATCCGGCAGCTACGAAGAACCATCATGAATTTGTATCTGGTCTCGCGTACCATGTTGTTTCGATGCTGGATCTTTCGAAGGCCATTGCCGGATTGTATCCTTCCTTGGATTCAGATCTTCTCTATGCAGGGGTGATCCTTCATGATTTAGGGAAAGTCATCGAGCTGTCTGGCCCGACCTCGACAACGTACACGATCGAAGGCAATTTGATCGGACACATCTCCATTATGGTCAATGAAATCGGAAAAGCAGCGGATGAACTTGGAATTGAAGGTGAAGAGGTCATGATTCTTCAACATCTTGTGCTGAGTCATCACGGAAAAGCCGAGTGGGGAAGTCCGAAGCCGCCGCTCATCCGGGAAGCGGAAATCCTTCATTATATCGATAACGTGGATGCGAAGATGAATATGCTGGATCGTGCACTTGAACGGGTGAAGCCGGGAGAGTACACGGAAAGAGTGTTCGCCTTGGATAATCGTTCCTTCTACAAGCCAACGTTTCATAAATAATAATTGGACCCGGTCTATGGATCGGGTTCTTTTTCAATTATCCAGTCATGTTTTTGTCAGGTTCCTCATATAGTGTAAATAAAAGAGGACAAACCTATAAGGAGATGAAGCAAATGACACTGCCTATATGGATGTACTTGGTTGTAGCAGGGATTTTCGGGAGTGCCTTTATGACAATAAAATCGGCGAAGGAAGAAAAGACATTGGAAGATGAGTGGATTGAAAAAGAAGGAGAAGTCTATATTCATCGCATGGAAGAGGAAAAGGAGAAAAAACGTCAACTAACGTCTTGATCAAAAATAAAAAAGGACTGACAGCTTACTATAGCCGTCAGTCCTTTTTTATTATTCCTCTTCTTGCGTTGCCGGTGTTTCTCCGCCTTCAGGTGCTGCAGGCGGGTTCAATACTTGGTCGAATGATTTTTTCAGGTCTTTATCTTTAATATTCAGATCAGCTTTTTCAATTTCAGCTTTCATCGCTTCCTGGATTTTTTGAGGATCCACTTTTGAAAGCTTCAATTCTTTTTCGATTTCTTTTTTCATTTCGTCATAGGATTTTTTTTCTTTTTTGTCTGTCACTTCGATGATATGATAACCATATTCTGTCTTGATTGGTTCGCTTACTTTGCCTTTTTCAAGAGTGTCCAGTGCTTTGGAGAACTCAGGGACAAAGTTTTGACGACCAGCGTAGTCTACCCAACCTAAGCTTCCGCCGTTTTCTGCAGAACCTGGATCTGTGGAGTATTCCTTGGCAAGATCTTCGAATTTTGCACCATCAGCCAACTTTTGTTTGACTTCTTTGGCGGTTTTTTCATCTTCTACAAGGATATGACGTACCTGAATATCAGGCTTCCATTTCTCGTAATATTCTTTGACTTCTTTATCCGTTACTTTCACATCGGAAATGGCGGCTTTTTCTTGAAGTAATTGAAGCTTTAAGTATTGTTTGAACGACTTTTCGTCCAGATTATATTGTTGTAAGAACATATCGAATTGAGGTCCTAATTGATCTTTCGCTTCATTCAGTTTTTTATCAACTTCCTCTTTTGACACATCATACTTTTCTTCAAGGACTTTTGTGTAAACCAATTCTTGAAGGGCTTGTTCCATTTGTGGAGTGAATTTTTGTTTCATTGATTTGTAAAGTTCATCTTTTGTTACGTCTCCGGCTTTGGTTGTTGCAACAACGTTACTGTTTCCTTCAGCATCGTCACCGCTGCAACCTGCAAGTCCAACAACTCCTGCAGCCAATGATACTGAAATGATCCATTTTTTCATGGTGACCAACTCCTACAATATATTCGTTTGATGGCTTGTCAAATTTCTACAAAACATACTATAACATACTTTTTCCATGAAAAAAAATATTTTCCAAACTAATCTTCAGAAAAATGGGCATTTTACACACCCAATTCCTAGGTTCCTTCATATGATAAGAGCGAAGAGAGAAAAGGAGGTAATAAATATGAGCTGTGGATACAATTCCGGATTCGCGTTAATCGTAGTGCTGTTCATCTTATTAATCATCGTTGGTGCCGCATATATTTACTAAAAAAAATAAATTTATGACATTAGCCTAAAACAAATGGCAGCTAACTTGAATAAGATAAATTAGCGCTTCAAAGGAGGTGGGAAGTTATGGGTAATGCATACGGCGGAGGTTTCGCGTTAATCGTAGTACTGTTCATCCTATTAATCATTGTAGGTGCAGCATGGCTATAATTTTAGCCTCAGGGTTTGGTTTTACCGGATAAAGACTGTAAGAGGGGGCATTACCTAAAGAAAGGCTGGCCCCTTTTTGCTTCATGCTTCATATTCATATGTTAATGCTTTTCATACATGAAAGGAGGAAGCGCATATGTCAGGTGCTTGCGGCGGGTACGGCGGAGGTTTCGCGTTAATCGTAGTTTTATTCATTTTGTTAATCATCATTGGTGCAGCATACGTTTGCTAATTTGAATAGATAAAAAGCAGATTCGGATTTTTTTCCGGATCTGTTTTTTTTTGCAATGAGGCGAGGAAGGTATCATTGTCTTGGTGAAGATGAAACATGTATTTTCAGGATGAAGTAGAGGTCTAAAATATCAGGTGACTATTGCGGAGGCTATCCCCTCGAGGTCATAACTGAAAAATCCCCAAAGGCAAAAAACGCCTTCAGGGATTTTCCAGTTATGCTTGTCGGGGCTGAACGAGCCGCCTCCGCTTTTCAAGTTGTCGAGCTCCGGCGGCTAGAGGCTCGAGGTCATAAGGAAACCTACCCAAAAGGCAAAAAGCGCCTTTCAGGTAGGTTTCCTTATGCTTGTCGCCTCTGAACGAGCCGCCTCCGCTTTTCTTCTATGTAAATAATATTTCTATATAAGAAGAGACCAGTAGTATGGTGATTAGGATATTGATGGTTCTAAACACCTTAGGTTGGCGTTCTTCAGGTATTTCTTTTTGTAAACATAATGCGTTTGTCATTTTATTTATGTAAAATAAGATGAAGACTGCAAATACTAAAAACATGGAGATCATCCAAACCCCTCCCCGTTATCTCCTATAGACTATACATTACCAAATTATTTCCCTAATTGGTAGCCAGAGTGTTGCCCAGTTCATGTAAATAAAGTTTTTTCGCATAAATCAGGACTCGTTGGTATGAAGAACTGGTGAAATCTCTTGGAAAATGAGAAGGATGATTTCTTCCATCGAGTGTATGCTTCAATGGCCATCCATCATCCTTACTGATAAATCAATATTTCATATCCGTCTTCGTTTTCTTCAATCAATGCATTCCTTGGTGAGTCCATCAACTGTTTTGCATAAATAAAGTCAATTGCACAGATGCCGGAATGAAATGCAAGCAGCATCGTAAAGTAATGCGAGTAATGCGGGAAATGAAAGCACCCATATAACAAAATACTGTTTAACACAAAGAATGGAGCCACCAGGGCTACCAAATATCGGTATTTTGAGATTGGCTGATCCACGCGTAACGAGAGAATCGGCAATAAATACAATTTTCGGTTACATCTACATTTTATTTTATTCACGAATGGCAAAATTGGAACAATGTGAAAAAATTTATGCAGTGGATAGATACTGATCAGTCCGACAAAGAACCCAAGGAAATGTTTATCGTAAAAAGCACTCGGAAATAGTAGGTTGATTGGTACGTATATTAATGAGAATACCATCATCATGATGATGGAAGAAAGTAAAAAGACTCGGTAAAATCCAAATTGTTTTTCCAGGTTGATTGTTTTCCAGCAATGCATAAAAAAATCGCCTCCATTAGACGAATAGTGGTTAATTAAGTGCTTTCCATACTTTATTACGATTGCCGGAAAAAATCAATACTTTTTAGAGGATTTTTTCTTAATTATTGAGGGAGGTTTTGGAGGACAGGTATGTTATAGTTTTGTACAATAAGAATATGAGAAATATGCGGTGGTGATAAATTTGGATGATTTAATGAAACGAATAGAGAAACTTGAATATCATCAGAGGTTAATGGCTGAAATGATGCCTGAGAACGGTTACCCTTTTCATCGGTTGATTATCCGTAACGGATTGTCAGAGAGGGAAGTGGAGGAGTTCTTTTATACTTGTGATAGATTGAGCATGAAGCTTGAAAAACAAAAAGCGGAAGGATTCGTGTACAATACTCCGCTTTTTAAAGAATTTGAAGATGAGCTTCATGCAAAGCTGAAGGTGCATGAAATCGTGGAAAGCTGCATAGTTCAAAACATTTATCCAGCTTTGATGAAACAACTACAGAAGAGTTTGTAGATTAAGCAAGTTCTTCCTCATCTTCAAATAGTTCATCGAGTTTACCATTATCATCAGAAAAATCATTTTCAATATTGTGAAATGATTTTTCGAATATCTCCATAAAGTCATTTCCATAAATGTTTCGCACGACGGTCATCATTTCAATCATTTCAGGGAACTTCCCATACAGTTCCCTTAAAGGAGACACACCCTGGAAGATGGAGTGACTTTCAGGCTTATAGTTCTTCATTAGATCCAGAAGGATTCTCTCACCCTTGTCCGTCAGTTGTATATAGGTATTCCGCTTATCATTCTCCCGTTTAGAAAACTCAAGGAGTTCCCGTTCCTCTAATTTCTTCGAGAAGTTAAATGCTGTTGAAACATGCATAACACCAAATTTGGCCACGTCCGAAATGGAAGCACCCTTTAAATGATACGCAATCCAGAGAATATGATGTTCATTGATGTTTAGGTCGTATGGCTTGATCCATTGCTGCCAGTCCTTTTCTATGGCCTTCCACAAAGCTTTACTAAGCTGAGCCATTCTTTGACTGAAGAGCATAGCCTCTTTTAAAGTAAATTCTCTTTCTGTCATCTCATTCACCCACTTTGCTAGAAAATCTTTTTTAATATAAGCTGTTCTTGAAATAGTTGCGTTGTAAGCAGTTCCAAAGGATTCACTAAAACAACGATTATCAAAAAAGAAAGCGCTTATATTTTATTATGCCAATAAAGTAATAATTAATAAAGCCTAAATTGACAAAATTTTTCGAAGTATATAATTTTTGGTTGTGGTATCTACTGCAAAACAAAATAAGAAGTGGGATTGAATCCTTTAATGACGGGATTTTAGAGGATAATCACTATATTGAAAAAAAAGGTGGAATAAATAATATTTTTATAAAAATATTCCCCATTAGCCCTTAGTTGTAAATTAAGACAATGGCTAATGGGGATTTGATTATTGATTGGTTGTATTGGCTGAGTTTATCGATTTTTCCAGCTCTTCTATCGTTCGCTGGATGGATTGGATTTCTTCCTGGAGGCGCTGATTATTCGGTTCCGTGGAAGCCTGCCATTGCTTGAAGGAAGCTTGAAGATCCTTGGAAAGTTGAAGGACGGTCTCCTTTCCTTCCTGGGACAGGGTACCGATGGATTCTTTCAATTCACCGATGTGACCTTTCATTTCCTCGATGACTCCTGTCCAATCATCTTTCTTGTCTTTGATTTGTGCCCGGATTTCTTTACCGGATGAAGGGGATGTAAGCAGAGACGCGACTCCACCGACCACTCCACCGATTAAAAGTCCGTAGGCAAGAGATTTTTTATTCACTATGTTATCACCTCGTTCTCCTATTTCTATAATACTATATTTCTACATTCAGTATGTATTCTCCTTTTCCCTTTTAGCACAGAATGAAACAAGACGGCTCATATCTTTCTCCCTGAATGCATAAAAATAAAGGTAAGAGGCGGTGGAGAGGGGGAGGTTCTAATAGAATGGACGGAATAATCTTTGGTTTCTTTGCTCTCAGTGGTGTTTTCTTCCTAAGTATGGTATATAACTTTATTAGTATTCAAAGACCCGGAATGTATCCTCCTAAGAATATATTGAAAAAGCGTGCGACCATATTGGGGGCAGGTGGATTGATCACGTTTCTCATAGGAATACTGTTCTGGTTTGCAGTCAGTTAATAAAAAAATCCCTCGATCTTGTGACGGTGGCACAAAATCGAGGGATTTTCTATTATTTGTTTAGGATAGCTGTTGTGTTGTGACAGCTTCTCGAATAGTTGAACGTTTTAAGATGCCGTTAATAATCGGATACACGACAAACATGGCTCCGGCGTTCACAAGTGTTGCCGGAAGTACGACAGCTGCAAATAGAGCGAAGAATGCTCCAGGCAGACCTACGATCACATAAGCAGAAAGCAGAAATATACTTCCTGAAACGAGTGTACCGAAAGCGGTTAATACAGAAGCACCTGCGAGTGAACGAGTGATTTTCTTTGTAGCAAGGAATAAGCCGTAAAAAACGAATGCCGTAAGCGGTTTATCGATCAGGTTTGGTATGAATCCACCAGGGAACTGTGTGGTTAATCCTGAAATAACTCCAGTTAACAAACCTAAAAGCAGTACGTTTTTCTTCGCTGGGAACAGGATGATGCCTAAGAACATCATGGTCAGCATCATATCCGGTTTCATTCCAAGGAAAATTCCCGGGATCACCGTGTGCAGGACAGCCCCGATCCCTACTAATAATGATAGGGATACAAGTGTTTTTGTATTCATTTCTCATCTCTCCTCAACTAAACTATACTTGGTCTTTTTCTTCTCCTAATGTGCACTGTTGCCATTAGCGAAAAGATAGGTACATTATAACATATCAAAAATTGGTGTCAAAGATTTATTTTTCTGAAAAGGCTCTTTTCGGATAGATTGCTGTTTCTGAACAATTTGTTGCTTAAGCTCTATCAACCGGTGCTGGGTGGATGATAAGGGGGACTGCTTTGCTTCAGCTAAAACGAACGGGGTATCGACGCCAGATCCCATCCGGCTTATACGCAGTGCCCCTCGCCATTTACAGAACTCACTAGGGACAAGAGGTGATGGAAAGCGCAGGACGTTAATCACTTAACATTTAGAAAGAAGCTAGTGTTAAAAAGCAAGGTATTTATATATGTCTATTTCAGACACATACGCTTAGAAAGTTGATTGGAACGGCAGGTGCTCGACTCCTGCGGGAATAGCGGGAAAGTTGAGACCCCGGAGGGCAAAGCCCGAGGAGGCTCAACTCACGCCCCGCGGAAAGCGAGCACCATTCGTTCCAATCAACTAGCATTCACTAATTAAAAAGCAACAAAGTTAGCGAAAACAGCCTCTGAAAAAGAACAAAATCGTTGGGCTTTGCCATTTAGGCAAGATGCTGTGCGATGGATTCGGCAATCCCTTTTAAATCCTCTTGACTGTAATCGTCATTGTGAGTTTTCCATACCGCTCCGAAACCATCTCCATTGCCGTAGCGCGGTATGAAGTGCATATGGAAATGGAAGACGGATTGTCCCGCTTCTTCACCTGTATTGCTTAAAAGATTCATTCCTATTGGACTAAATTCAGCTTTGATGCTGTTTGCAATCTTCGGTGCTACCGAGAATAAATGACTTGCCAAATCAGGTGTAAGCTCGTAGACATTTTCTTTATGTATTTTAGGAATAAGGAGTGTATGACCTTTTGTCACTTGGCTGATGTCAAGAAAAGCAAGGACATGGTCATCTTCGTAGACTTTCATTGCAGGGATTTCTCCATCGATGATTTTACAAAAAATACAGTCACTCATGTTCATTTCCACCTTTCAGTAATAGTGTATGTATTTTATCATTAATGCAAAAATAAATGAAGAAGAGACAGGAACGATTTTCCTGCCTCTCTTCGTAGAAGGGGTAATACTTTAAAGGTTTAAATGTCAGACTTCGTTCTCTTTGATAAACACCTCATTCGCTAGTAGCTTCTAAAAGTGATACCATTCTGGGTTAGAATGAACATTGTTCAATGCGACCATCCCCTTATCTTTTCGCTATTTAAGCAATTAAGACAATAGAAACTTTATAAGCCGTCTTGGACAAACACCTCATTTGCTATAAGGATGATATGTGTAAATCGCTGGATACATGAATGACTCTGTGCAAACTGACCATCCCCTTATCTCGATTGCTAAGGTAAGCTAATAAAGTAGGTTTAGTCAAAATGTGCTTTAACAAACACCTCATTTTTCAAATTTTTGAATAAATGAATAGGGTGAGTGTGTCATTCACTATAGAAGACGACGAATCCTTCAAGTCGCAAACAATAGTGAAATCGGTTAGCTGGTCTTTAACAACCATCCCCTTTTTCTTATTGCTGGCCCCTTCTGATAATATGTTGTGCATTCTTGGGGGAGGTTATGAATACTAAAATATGGAAGGTGAGTTTTTCAACCGGTTGTCGTGAAAATTTCCACCTGAGAAGGAGTGAGTGCTGGTTGATTTCCGCTGCAGGTGCTCGCTTTCCGCGGGGCGTGAGTTGAGCCTCCTCGGGCTTTTGCCCTGCGGGGTCTCAACTTTCCCGCTATTCCCGTCGGAGTCGAGCACCTTCCGCTCCAATCAACTTTCAAAGAACCGTTTATGACTTTTACTATTCACATTCAATACCATCATTTTATAAAGGGTGAAGAGGGCGATAATCATACCAATGAAAAATGGCATATTTTATCAATGCTTTAAGCTCTGTCATTAAAGACTTATACAGAGGGTGAGGGGAACTGCGTAGACTCCTACGGAAAACGGGCGTGCCGAGACCCCGGAAGCGGTTTTGTGCTGAGGAGGCTCGGCCGAACGTCCGTGGAAAGCGGAGCAGTTCCCCTCACCCTCCAGTATGTACTCATTGACAGAGCATTGACGAACTGTTGATTGTTATTAACAACGATCCCCTTTTAAGGAAAAGATCCTTATTCAAAACATGCCTTTACTTTAAAGTTTTGATAAAATAGAAATAATACATAATGAAGAGAAAGGACGTTGCTGCTCGTGTCATTATTAGAAATTAAACACCTTGTCGGTGGCTATACCAGAAAGCCTGTCTTAAAGGATATTTCCTTTTCCATACAATCCAATGAAATCGTAGGTTTAATCGGATTGAACGGCGCAGGAAAAAGTACCACCATCAAACATATTATCGGCCTTATGGAGGCGAAGCAAGGCGGGGTATCAATCAATGGACATACTTTGAAAAGCGATGCTGAACAGTATCGTAAGCAATTTTCATACATACCCGAAACACCGATTTTATATGATGAATTAACCCTGGAGGAGCATCTGAAGCTTACAGCTATGGCTTACGGTTTATCTGAATCCGAATATAAGGGGAGAATCGATAAGTTATTGAAGGCGTTTCGCATGGAAAAGAAGATGAGCTGGTTCCCTGCCCATTTTTCAAAAGGAATGAAACAAAAGGTGATGATCATGTGTGCTTTTCTGATCCAGCCGAGTCTTTATATCATTGATGAGCCGTTTGTTGGTTTGGATCCATTGGGAATTCAGTCTTTACTGGATTGGATGCAGGAGATGAAACAAAACGGGGCAGGCATCCTGATGTCGACCCACATACTGGCTACTGCCGAAAGATATTGCGATTCGTTCATCATCCTTCATGAGGGGAAAATCCGTGCAAAAGGTACGCTTCATGAGCTTCGCAGTGAATTCTCCATGCCTGGTGCTACATTAGATGATATTTATATCCAGCTGACAAAGGAAGAATCTCATGATGAATAATGTGGAAGGCATATGGAAGAAACGGATCGTAGAGTATAATCAGGAGCTTCAAAAGTATTTGAAATATATGTTCAACGATCATTTGTTATTCGTCCTGATTTTTGCGCTGGGTGGTGCAGCATTTACGTATAATCAGTGGGTGAAAACACTCCAGCCAACGTTCCCTGCTCCACTGATTATGGCTGTAATTCTGGGTCTCTTATTGGCGTGGAGTCCCGTATATACCTTCCTGCGTGAAGCGGATGCTGTTTTTCTTTTACCTTTGGAGGAACGGCTATCAAGTTATTTCACGAAATGTATCTGGATGAGTTTCATGTTTCAATCCTACATTCAACTGCTCGTCCTGGCGGCACTTATGCCTATGTATGTAGCTGTATCCGGGAGCAGTTTCAGCAGCTTCTTTCCGTTGCTCGCTTTTGTACTGGCCATTAAAGTATGGAATCTCTATGTGCGTTGGTTCATGCTTAGATTTCAGGAAAAGGAAGCCCATTGGACCGACAGTCTGGTCCGGTTTCTGTTGAGCGCAGCACTCGTTTTTCTTGTTTTATCAGGAGCTGCCTTATGGATGCCTCTCGCTGTGGCAGTCTTGATGCTCGGATATGCCCTTTATTTTTATCAATCTACAAAAGGTAAGAACCTGAAATGGGATTTATTAATCAATCTGGAAGAACAGCGAATGCTGATCTTTTATCGCATCGCCAATATGTTCACGGACGTACCAAAGCTTAAAGGGAAGGTGCATCGGAGAAAATGGCTTGATGGGCTAGTGAAGGCGCCTTTCTCACAAGCGTCCACGTATCGCTATTTATATCTTCGCTCCCTTGTGAGAACAAGTGAATACTCGGGTCTCTATATACGGTTGACACTGATCGGAGTATTGTTGATCTATTCAAATCCATCATTCATCTTCAGTATTCTGACGGCCATAGTGTTTTTATACTTGACAGCCTTTCAATTGATTCCATTGTTTAAGCGTTTTGATTATAAGATTTGGGTGCTCATTTATCCTGTATCAGGGGAATTGAAAAAATCATCCTTCCAAAAAATCATAAATCAGTCGATGATGATCCAGGCGGTTGTCTTTTCCCTTCCACTCTTTCTAAGGGGAGCATGGTTCGAGGGGCTGATCACGCTGCTTGCCGGTCTAACCTTTTCTATTTTCTTCAGTCAGTTCTACTTAGTGCAGAGGA
Organism: Rossellomorea arthrocnemi; assembly: GCF_904424705.1. GTDB lineage: Bacteria > Bacillota > Bacilli > Bacillales > Bacillaceae_B > Rossellomorea > Rossellomorea arthrocnemi. The sequence goes on from NZ_CAJGBF010000010.1 coordinate 109,575, forward strand.
TGAAGAAAATGGAGGAAACACTATTTTAATGAAACGACCCGAGTGAGATGAACGTATACTGAGTGAAGGCTAATTAAAAAGGATGGTGGGTCTAAAGTGAACCATGAAAGAGAAGAGCTGGAGGAATGGAAACGAAAGTATACAAGGAAATCGTCCATTTTTCAGAGGGTTTCCAAGCAGGCTCAAACGAAAGTGAACCAATGGATTCCTGAAAAAGCCCATAAAATCGTCACGGAAAGTATCAGGAAAATGGTGGAGGTCACTCTGAAGGGAAGCGAATGGGTGCCCCTACAGGCAATGCCATGTACGTCTGGACTAGAAGACCGGGAAGTGCTGATGAAGGAACGCATGGAATTTTACCGGAAAGCTGCGACTATTGAAGGGGCAGGTACCGGTGCCGGGGGGATCTTCCTGGGGCTTGCGGATTTCCCATTGCTCCTCTCCATTAAGATGAAGCTTTTAAGCGAATGCTCTCTGATTCATGGGTATGATCCAAAACAATATGAGGAACGTCTATTTCTTTTGTATGTATTTCAACTAGCATTTTCCAGCGATTCTCATAAGAAGGATGTCCTTCGAATTATTGAAAACTGGGCAGAGGAAAAAGAAAAGTTGAAAGAACTCGACTGGAAGACATTTCAACAGGAGTACAGAGATTACATTGATTTTGTGAAGCTGTTGCAGCTCATCCCCGGAGTCGGCGCGGTTGTGGGGGCTTATGCCAATTATCAGCTACTGGATCAACTTGGTGAAGTGGCAAAATTTGCTTATCGGATTCGTTACTTTAATGATTTAGAATAACGGTAACAGGGGTCGATCAACATGGTCGACCCTCTTTTTGGCGGAGTCATAAGTCAAGACTCATCTTTTTATTTCCATTACGACTTCCTGTATAGTGATAATGGCAAGTATATTGTGATTGTGAGGTGTTTAACAGATGAATAAACGGAATAAGGGATTGAAAATAGCAGGACTCATTCTATTCTCATTTTTCTTCTTTTTAGCAGGTGTGTTTCATTTTATCGAAGCTCAAGGATTTGCGGAAATGGTTCCTCCATTTATTCCTTTAAAAGAAGAGCTCGTTTATATTACTGGAATCGTTGAATTTATACTGTCGGTACTACTACTCATTCCAAAGACTCGTGAAAAAACCGGAATCATCACGGCCATTTACTTAGTTCTTGTATTTCCAGCGAATATCTACGCTGCCATTAAAGGGATTCCGGCCCCGGGCCAGGAAGAAGCCAATCAACTGCTGCTTTGGATCAGGCTATTATTCCAGCCACTTTTGATCTGGTGGGTATTGGTGGTGAGTAAAATTGAAAAGAATCATCGGTTTTATTAGAAAAAGATCGGTTGCGAATTTCGCATCCGATCCTTTTTGGGTTATTTAGGAACCGTTTCTGAAACAGAATGTTTTTCTTGATAATGAATGGTGGCACTTGCCAGTGATTGGGCGGCTATGAGTAGAGCTCTTTCGTTAAGATCAAATTTAGGATGGTGGTGAGGGAATGCGGTTTCCACATTGTCGGGTTTTGCTCCTGTAAAGAAGAAGGTGCCCTTTACATGTTCTAAATAAAATGCGAAATCTTCACCGCCCATTTGCATTTCGATTTCTGCCACCTCATGGACTTCATCCACATCCTCTGCACATTGGATGAAAAGCTCTGTCTCCTCATGGTGATTAACAACAGCCGGGTAACCCCGGTCATACACATATTCATAATCGCAGCGGCCGGAAATGCAAGCCCCTTTCAAAACCTGTTCGATTTCCACTTCAATAAAGTCCCTGACTTCGGGATTGAAAGTCCGTACCGTACCGATCAATTTGACTGAATCGGCAATGACATTAAAGGCGTTATCGGCCATAAAGGAGCCGATGGTCACGACGGCAGGATCAATTGGATTCACTCTTCTACTGACTATTTGCTGAAGCTCTGAAACAACTTGAGCTCCGATCACGATGGAATCCTTCGTTTTATGAGGTTGTGCCCCGTGACCTCCGGATCCTTTAATCACGATTTCAAACCGGTCCGCTGCAGCCATGATTGGACCGGTTCGGTAGAGGACCTTTCCAAGCGGTTCAGTGGCCCATAAGTGGGTACCGAAAATCACATCCACTCCTTCGAGGCACCCCGCCTCAATCATGGATTTTGCTCCACCAGGTGCATATTCTTCTGCGTGCTGATGAATGAGAACTACTGTTCCTGATAGAGTGTCACGCATTTCATGGAGTGTTTTCCCCAGTACCAGAAGGGTGGCAGTATGTCCGTCGTGGCCACACGCATGCATGACACCGGATACGGTAGAACGATATTCCACCTTCTTTTCGTCCTGGATGGGAAGGGCGTCAAAGTCTGCACGAAGAGCTACGGTCTTACCAGGGAGAGCACCTTCGATCTTCGCAACGACACCATTACCGCCGACTTGTTCTTGAACGGGGACCCCGATGTTCTTATAGTATTCCGCAATATATTTTGCTGTATTTTTTTCTTGAAAGGATAATTCCGGATGTTGATGAAGAAATCTTCTGATCTTAACCATTTCTATCCATCCATCTTCTAATTTTTGATATAATTCATTCAACAAGTTCACAACCTCCTAATGTTTGGTGAATATTACGAATATTATAACACTAAATTTGCTGGGGAAGTGGGTAATTGCGGTGAATTCAAGGAGGATTTCGATGAATAAGATCTTATACACGACAGCTATCATTTCTTTCATGCTTTTTATGACCATTGCACATTTCGTCTATCATGGACTGGAGATTTTCGGGGAGGAATATCTCCTAAAGAACTTGAACAGCCTTCACTTTATGGAAATATTTTCAGTGATAGGGACCGAAATAGTAATCGGGGTTGCTTCAATTATCTTGATTCTCTTTCTGTGGTGGGTTAAGAAGGACTATGAAGGAATCATTACCGTTGTAGTTCTGGTAGCTGGAAGTAATATACTGAATAAAGCCGTCAAAGGTTTAATGGAACGTGAAAGGCCTCCATTTCCCCATGGGGAAGAAGGGTTCAGTTTTCCAAGCGGCCATGCCATGGTGGGACTTGTCTTTTTACTAGTCGCGGCTTACTTCATCAGTAAAGAGGTTTCTTCTATTGGAAAAAGAATAACGGTCTTCACTTTGGCCGTCATCCTTTCCTTGTTAACCGGATTCAGCAGGGTAGTGGAACAGGCCCACTATCCATCTGATATTGCTGCCGGTTTCCTTCTGGGGTATTCCTTTTTCGTACTATGTATATTCCTTTATGAGAAACGATCTTGAAAATAGGAGGGACGGACCTCGGGCTCCTGAGGTCCGTCCCCCTATCTTTATATTAAAAACATCGCTACGATGGTAGTTGCCATTAATCCAATGAAAACGGGAAGCAGATTTCGTCTGGCGAGTTCAAATGGGTCGACTCCGCAGATGGCAGCTGCGGGAATAAGGGCCCATGGTACGAGGGTCCCGCCACCGACCCAGATTGCTGCGACCTGACCAAGGGCCGTGAGGGTGGCGATACCGGATCCTATACTCTCAGCGAATAGATTGGCTACGGAACCGGCAAGGGAAATACCTGAGAAGCCTGATCCATCAAGTCCCGTGATGGCACCTACCGTCGTAAGGGTAATTGCACCTACAGCCTTGGAAAGTGGAACGGCGGCAGCAAGGGATGCACCCAGGTCATTGACGATTCCATGGGATGTTGATGGGAGGAAATCACCAATAATGGTTTGAAAACCTGAGTCTCCTAAATAGAAGAAAGCAGCAATCGGAATTACGGGACCGAACACTTTGAAACCGAACTGGAATCCGTCAATCATGAAACTCGTCGTTTTCTCTAATCCTTTCCCTTTATAGGCAGCCAATGAAATCAACAGAAGGATAATGATGGAGGTTCCCCCGATAAGTGCGGTTGCATCCCCTCCTTGTAGATCAAACAGAACCATTGCCGTAATATCTGCGGCGAAAAGAATCGGAATAAGGATCGCAATGGCTTTTTTCCATCCTGTTGATAAGAGATCAGGTGAAGTATCCTGGTCTTGACCGATGGTGGAAAGGGAGCTTGAATCAACTGTGAGAACCCCTCTTTTCATATCACGCTTAAGGAAAATGAATGCAGTAACGGTAGTGACGACTCCCATGACAATAATGAGGGGGATGCTAGCTGAAATAACTTCAGAAACAGGAATACCGGCAGCATCTGCGGTCAATTTTGGAGCAGCCTGGATGACAAAGTCACCTGAAAGAGCGATTCCGTGTCCGAATAAGTTCATAGCCATGGCAATGCCAAGTGCTGGTAATCCAACCCGCAAGGCGACAGGTACTAACACAGCTCCCAAAAGAGCCACAGCCGGGGATGGCCAGAAGAACCAAGATATGAACATCATCACCAAACCTATCGTCCAATACGCAAGGGCAGGGGTGCGGATGAACTTAGTGAATGGCCGGATCATCACATCATTTATTCCCGTTGACGTCAGTCCTTTACTCATGGCTACGATGATGGAAATGACGAGTATCGTAGAAAGTAATTCGGTAATGGCAAAGATAAAGCTATTAAAGATACTGCTGATCGATCCACTTAACGACCCGGTTGCCACTACTGCAATACTGAAAATTCCCAGAATGCATACAATCGTTGTGTCTTTACGAAAAATCATAAATAGGATGATCAACCCTATGAATACTAAATAAATCCAATGAAGAGCTGTTAAATCAATCCCCATTAGAAAAACCTCCTCTGCGGTCGTTCCACAAATCTTAGGCATTTGCCCTGATCTGTACTATAGATTATGAAAATGCAGATAAGGTGTGAACAGGATAGAAATAATTTATCAGTCTCTGGACCGATGCCGAATCATTCCGATGCTCCTTAAACGAGTATGAAAATCAATCTATAATGGAAGAAATGACAGGAATAGCTAATGTGAACAGCGAATCTAATAGTGATGTGAAGGTGGTATTCGTATGAGATACAAAGGAAGAAAGCAATGGTTTTTCTCGTTTTTGTTGATGGTGATAGGGTTGCTGTTATTACTACTGAATATAGGTGTCATTTCCTTGGAAATAACGCAGATATTTGTCAATATTATTCCTATTTTGTTATTACTACTGGGTTTTAAGTGGTCAGTAGACAGCTATTTGAAAAAAAGCTTCGGGAAATTACTGTTCGGCTTATTCAGTCTGGTGCTTGGGTCGCTGATTATCCTGGATGAATATGAAATGGTGGATTTCGATTATGGGGATTGGTGGAAACTTTGGCCGATCTTCATAATTACTATTGCCATCCATCGGGTTGTAATGAATAAGCCGATCAAAGTGAGTATAAGGAGTGATGATCCGTTTGATAATTCTCCTGAACAAAGCTCGGAACCCCAGCCGTTTGGAGAGAAAACCCTTCAGAAGAAGCATAAAATCAACAGGGGATTTATTGTCGGAGATATCCGCTTTTCCGAACCAAACTGGCCTCTGGAAAATATGAAACTATACAACGCAATAGGAGATTACTATTTCGATTTCAGTAAAGCCTTCATTCCTGAAGGGGAAACACCTATTGACATCAAAGGATGGATTGGGGATGTAAAGATGATTATTCCGGAGAATGTGCCGGTGGAAATCACCTTGAAGGTGCAGGTGGGTGATGTGAAATTATTTGATCAGAAGTCTGCGGATATTCGTTCTGAATTGTATTACAGATCCCCCGAATACGAGGAGGCAAGTAAGAAAATAAAGGTCTTTATCGATGTGAAAATCGGTTCGATCCGGATTACACGGATATAATGGAAACGTAACGGTAAAGGAGGGAAGAACTTGAACAAATCCTCAAATATTCGAAATTGGATATTCAAGAGCTTTTTGATGATGTCTGTCATGGCTATTCTGCTATGCTTTATATCACTGCAAGTCTACCTGTATTTTTCAAACGATCCCAGTATCTCTCTTGAACTTTCCATATATATGACCATCTGGTTGGCCGGCATTCTATTAGTATTAAGCATTTATTTCGGGTTTCGTACTGGGTATACATTCAAAGGCAGGATCGATGATATTTCAACCTTCGTCACCTTATTGAGAAGAGGAAAGTTCTCTGCGAGGGTGGACCGATATGAGCATGACGAACTAGGGATATTATCAGACGAATTGAATCAGCTTGCCGTATTCATTCAGGAGCAGGTGAAGTCCCTTCAGCGCCTGGCAGATGAAAAATCTGAGCTTGCCGATCAGGCTCACCAGGCTGCTGTCATGGAAGAGCGTCAAAGACTTGCGAGGGACCTCCATGATTCTGTCAGCCAGCAATTGTTTGCATTAAATATGCTTTCTTCTGCGGCGCAAAAAAGCATCGGGACTGACTATGAAAAGGTGGAAATCATCGTCAAACAAGTAGCCGATATCGCGGGGAAAGCTCAGGGTGAAATGAGAGCACTTCTTCTTCATCTGCGTCCGATTGATTTAAGGGGTGAAAATCTTCGTGAAGCGTTATCAACCTTAATAAGAGAATTAAAGGAAAAAACGCAAATCGAGATCGAGGCCACCCTGGACGGAATGGATGAACTATCGAAAGGAACCGAAACTCATATGTTCAGAATCATCCAGGAGAGTCTTTCGAATATCCTTCGTCACTCTGAGGCTACCAAAGTAAAGATTATGACGGAGAAAAAGGGGGGCTATATCACATTGTATATTAGTGACAACGGCAAAGGGTTTAATATAAATGAAAACAAGATGACGTCTTACGGGCTACAAACGATGAGAGAAAGGGCAGAGGAAATAGGGGGATTATTTCAGATTCGATCCAAAGAAAAAGAAGGAACGTATATCGATCTCCGAATTCCGGTTTAATTCAAAGGGGGAAGACATTTGGAAAAAATTAAAGTGATGATTGTTGATGATCACGAGATGGTACGGTTAGGCATGAAAACCTATTTGTTGACAGAAGAGAGAATTGACTTTCTTGGAGAAGCGAAAAATGGTAATGAAGCGGCTCAGTTGGCTAAAGTATATATGCCTGATGTGATATTAATGGATTTATTAATGGAAAATGGGAATGGTATCGAAGCAACAACGAAAATTCTATCCTTTCATCCACACTGTAAAATTATCATTCTTACAAGTTATTATGATGATGAAAAAGTGTTTCCCGCCATCGAAGCGGGTGCTCATAGTTACTTATTGAAGACGGCAAGTGCGGAAGAAGTAACAGCAGCGGTTTATAAAGCGGTGAAGGGGGAATCTGTCATTGCCTCCAAGGTAGCTGATAAGATGATGAACCGATTCCGTCCGCAAGAAAGGAAGCCTCATGAAGAGTTAACGTCAAGGGAATTGGATGTCCTGAAAAGTTTGGGAGATGGGATGACGAATCAGGAAATTTCCGAAGAGTTATTTATCGGGATCAAGACAGTTAAGACCCATGTGAGTAATATTCTCAGTAAGCTTGGAGTCGCCGATCGAACCCAGGCAGCCATTTATGCGAATCGAAACGGAATCCTGCATAAGTCTGGCAAAGAGTAGAGACGTTTTTTATGATAAGAAGACGTATTGGAAAACGCAGAAGGGGCTTAGTCAAAGGGAATAAGACATTCACCTTGACTAAGCCCCTTCTGCTTAGAGCAGACAGGTTTATCAAAAAATAACCGGCTTGCTTAATTTCAATCTCGAGGATAGCAGGGATTCGGTTGAAGAGATGGTGGCAAATTCATGGTGTAGATTTGCCAGGGACAAGCCATGAACGATTTCAGCTGAAAATAGGGAGCCGTCATATGAATATGTTTCAAAACATGCAGTGGCGTCATATGGAACGGTTACATCATACCCCAGGTCAGCAGCCATACGAACCGTTGTCGATATACCATGGTTCGTCGTAAATCCCATAACCACGAGGGACACAAACTTTTCCCGTTTTAAATATAAATCCAGATCCGTATCGATAAACGCGCTGTTAACGTGTTTAATGATGTGCTTTTCATTTCGTAAAGGTCTGAAATCGTCTATAAAATCAAATCCTGCAGAGCTTGAATGCAGTGGTGAATCCATATTGAAAGAAGAATGTTGCACATGCACAACCGGCCAGTTTTTTTCTCTCCAACCGTGAAGAAGCTGAAAAGCGTTGGTTTCCATACTTGGATTATTTCGCTTTCCCCATGAAGGATCACTAAATGCCTTTTGAAAATCAATCAGAATCAGACATGTTTGACTCATCGGAACTCATCTCCTTTCATTCAGGATATTAGTGGCCAATACGATAAAGTATACTGTTAATTATTTGTAATTATGTATGTACACTTTAACTGTAATTGTTAAGATTGAATAATAAAGAAAGCTGCCGGAATTCAGGCAGCTTGTCCTTCAGGATTGACCCGATACGTAGTATTTACTTACATAGGAAGCTCGTGGAAAGATATCCTTTTGGTTATCGATCCCTTCTTCTGTCCCCCTCTTGGCATGGGCTTTCTCGTATTGCTTAGAGTCCTGCCAGTTAAGGAAGCTCTTCTCATCTTCCCACTGGGTCATGATCACATATGTATCGCTGTCTAGAGGTCGAAGGACCCGAATGGCTGTAAAGCCCGGTACTTCTTCAATCAATCCCGCGCGATTTTTGAAACGGTATTCAAATAACGGCCTGCCTTCGTCTGATACAGGGATGTTATTGAATACCACGTAACCTTTGCTTTCAAGTTCGCCTGATTGATCGACGATTTCATACCTGCGTGGAGACTCAAAGATACTTTCCCCACTGGATTCATGTAAAAGCAGCGCATCCTCTCCCTGCATTAAGATCATCTTTTCACCCGAATGCTGATCCAATATTTTCTGCAGGAAATTGTGGGTACCTGTCGTCATGTATAGCTTCATCCAAATCACCTCAATAAAGTAGTTACTTCTATTATACTCTTCCCTTTTCTTTCTCTCATGTAACATGATTTATGGATATTTTTTCTTTCCTTTTGAAAATCGGCAAATTTATGACATTTTCCCATGATAACTATACAATTCTTCCTAAAACGTCTATAGTTTAAAAGGGTTACAATTCGGACGGTCATAACGAAAGGCTTAATTCGGAAAAAGTTCTGCATAAGGCTATGTCAATTAGTGTGTGGTAGATGTTGAGGAGAACCGGTTTGCTTTCTGCGATGGATCATACAGCTAATATAAATGACAATTTTAGAATCTACTCAAATTAGTTTACAATAGGATTAATGGAGTTACATAGAAAGGTGGACGAACAAAGGTATGAAACAGATGAATGATACTTTTTTACGAGCGGCAAGGGGAGAGAAGACAGACTATACTCCGGTATGGTATATGAGACAAGCGGGTCGTTCACAGCCTGAATACCGTAAAATCAAGGAGAAATATTCTCTGTTTGAAATTACACATCAGCCTGAACTTTGTGCATATGTGACAAGGCTTCCAGTTGAACAATATGATGTGGATGCCGCTATCCTCTATAAGGACATCATGTCACCACTTCCTTCAATCGGTGTGGATGTAGAAATCAAATCAGGGATCGGACCTGTCATCGATAACCCTATCCGTACAACCGCTGATGTTGAAAGGCTGGGGGAGATCAACCCTGAACAGGATGTTCCTTACGTATTGGACACCATAAAATTATTAACAAATGAACAATTATCCGTTCCGTTAATCGGGTTTGCCGGTGCACCTTTTACTATGGCAAGCTATATGATTGAAGGCGGACCTTCCAAAAACTATAATAAAACCAAAGCGTTTATGTATGCAGAACCTCAAGCCTGGTTCGCTTTAATGGATAAATTGGCAGCGATGACAATCACCTATGCAAGGGCCCAAATCAAAGCCGGGGCTTCTGCCTTTCAAATATTCGATTCGTGGGTAGGTGCACTGAATGTCCAGGACTACCGCACATTCATCAAACCAGTCATGGAAAGAATATTTAATGAACTGAATGAAGAGAACGTTCCATTGATCATGTTTGGTGTAGGCGCAAGTCACCTGGCGAATGAATGGCATGACCTCCCTCTTGATGTGGTTGGTCTAGACTGGCGCCTGCCGATTAGCGAGGCAAGAGACAGAGGCATTTCCAAAACGGTAATGGGAAATCTGGATCCTGCGATTCTATTAGCCCCTTGGAACGTCATTGAAGAAAGAGCGAAGGCAATCCTTGATCAGGGAATGGAACTCCCAAGTCACATATTCAACTTGGGACATGGTGTTTTCCCACAAGTAAATCCCGATACATTAAAGCGACTAGCAGCCTTCGTACATGAATACAGTGCCAGGTAGAGCACATTAACAAGTGTCTATGAATGGATTCTATGAAAGAAACATGGCACAATGATGGAATGTATGAAACTGACAATGAGGTGAATTGATATGTCTAAGAAAAAAATGGGTCTGCTGGTTATGGCCTATGGTACGCCATATAGAGAAGAAGATCTGGAACGCTATTATACACATATCCGCCATGGAAGGGTCCCTTCCAGTGAATTACTAGAAGACCTGCGGGGACGGTACGAGGCAATCGGCGGGATTTCCCCACTGGCGAAGATTACGCTGGATCAGGCAAAAAGCCTTGAGGAACATCTGAATTCGATTCAAGACAATATTGAATTTAAAATGTATCTTGGGTTAAAGCATATCGAACCATTCGTAGAAGACGCGGTGGAACAAATGCATAAAGACGGCTTGAAAGAAGCGGTTTCGATCGTACTCGCCCCCCATTTCTCAACATTCAGCGTTAAATCTTACAATGGTCGCGCGAAAGAAACGGCGGAAAAGCTCGGTGGACCAAGGATCACATCGGTTGAAAGCTGGTATGATGAACCTAAATTCATCCAATACTGGGTGGATCAGGTAAAAGGAACTTACGAAGATATGTCCGATGAAGAGCGCAGCAAAGCTGTTCTGATCGTCTCTGCACATAGTCTTCCAGAACGCATCCTGCAATCCGGCGACCCTTATCCTAAGCAATTAGAGGAAACAGCGAAGATGATTGCAGAGGGAGCAGGTGTGACGGAGTATGCGGTAGGCTGGCAAAGTGAAGGAAATACACCAGACCCATGGATAGGTCCTGATGTACAGGATCTGACAAGGGACCTATATAAAGAAAAGGGCTACACTACTTTTGTCTATACACCAGTAGGTTTTGTAGCTGATCATCTTGAAGTACTCTATGACAATGATTATGAATGTAAAGTCGTAACAGATGAGGTTGGAGCTTCTTATTATCGTCCCGAAATGCCAAATGCCAAACCGGAATTCATCGATGCTATGGCAGATGTCGTGTTAAAACACCTTAAAAAATAATTTCTCGTTTTTTTGCTGCACAGAAAGGACTGAAGCAAATGAGTTGACCCTCACCGCTTTAGTCCTTCTCTATTATAGGAATGAAGATATTTTGTTAAAGAAGGCGATGAACGTGTTGGAACAACAAACCAAAAAGGTTGTAGTCGTTGGCGGGGGGATCACTGGATTAACGACGGTCTACTATCTGCAACAGGAAATAAAAGAAAGAAACCTCCCCATCGAAGTAAAGCTTGTGGAAGCCACCCATCGATTAGGAGGGAAAGTCCAAACCCTCCAAAAGGACGGCTATGTCATCGAAAAGGGACCGGATTCATGTTTATCAAGCAAAACGGAAATCTCCCGTTTAGCGGAAAATCTGGGTATAGCGGACAGGCTCGTTCGAAATCGTAAAGGAACATCCTACTGTATAGCCGGTGGTGAACTTTACCCTATACCTGGTGGATCCATTGTAGGGATTCCAACCCAAATCGCTCCTTTCATTACAACAAGTTTATTTTCACTATCAGGAAAAATGAGGGCTGCGGCAGATTTCATCCTTCCCCGCTCACAGGAAAAAGAAGATCAATCCCTTGGGAAATTCTTTAGAAGAAGAATGGGGGACGAAGTGGTTGACCATTTAATCGAACCGCTCTTAACAGGTATATTCGCCGGGGATATCGATCAATTAAGTTTAATGTCTACATTTCCACAACTTTATGAATTGGAACAGAAACACCGCAGCTTAATAGCCGGTATTAAGAAGAGCGGACAAGGAGCAGACTCAAAGGAAGAAGGGAATTTCCTGACCTTCACTGGGGGGCTCGAATCTCTGATTGACGCCATGGAGGCAAGCTTGGAACCACACACGGTATACAAAAGCATGAAGGTAACGAACATAGAAAAAGAAGCCGGAGACGGGTATACGATAACCTTCACGAACGGGGATCAGATGGAAGCAGACAGCGTAATCGTCACCACCCCCCATCATGTATTACAATCCATGTTTACCCCGTATCCATTCTTAACCTTTTTAAAGGAGATGCCTGCTACGTCAGTGGCGACCGTTGCTATGGGATTTTCACAAGAAGCCATAAAAAGAGACATCGCCGGAACGGAATTCCTGGTATCCAGAAACAGTGATTACTCTTTAACTGCTGGAACGTGGACCCATAAAAAATGGCCGCACACTGCCCCTGAAGGAAAAGCACTTCTCAGGTGCTACCTTGGCAAGTCCGGTGATGAAACCATCGTGGATTTATCCGATGACCATATCGAGCAAATCGTCCTGGATGATTTGAGTAAGATAATGGAAATTGAAGGGCCCCCTGATTTCACAATTGTCTCCCGTTACAAAAACTCCATGCCTCAATATACGGTTGGGCACAGGGAGCGTATTCAGAATATGTATAATCAGGCAGAAGCCACTCTGCCCGGGGTATTTATCTCCGGAAGTTCATATGATGGATTAAGTATTCCTGACTGCATCGGACAAGGGGAAAAGACCGTATCGAAAGTGTTGGATTATTTGATTTAGTTTTTCGAAGACTGCCGGGAGACTGGTGGTCTTTTTTTTGTGAGTTATATAATATATTGTGAATTTACTTTGTCCCCATATACTCATAAAGAGAGCACCTCCAATGGAAGGCGTCATCCTCACTTCACCACCCGATACCTGGAATGCTGAAGAAGCCAGTTCTGGGGGAAAGCAGAACCTAGAACCCAATAGCTTAGACCTCTTAATTTATAATCGTCCAGCACTTTTTGCTTGGCAAGCATGCTTCTGGCATCTTCAAACCAGACTTCATGCTGCTGTCCGGTTTCATCCCAATACGTAAAGAATGGGGACTGATATTGATCATTATATTGAATCCGCACCCCGTACTTACTTGCCAGATCAATTGCACCCTGAGGGGAAACAGTTTTTGCGAAAGTGCCATTCACCCATGGAACTTTCCAGTCACGTCCATACAGCGGGGTACCCATCATGATTTTGTTACGTGGTATGATGGTCACGGCGTAGTCCAGTACTTTTTTGACTTCATTAATGGGGGCGATTGCCCAGGGCTTACCGCCTGCCCATCCCCACTCGTAGGTCATCAGGACAACAAAGTCGACAATTTCTCCGTGAGCCTTATAGTCATGAGCTTCGTATAATAGTCCTTTTTGATCACCCTTAATTTTCGGGGCGAGTGCCGTAGAGACAGAATAGCCTTTTGGTTTTAATGCAGCCACGGTCCTTCTTAAAAAGGAATTGTAATTTTCCCGGTCCTCAGGGTAAACGTATTCTAAATCAATATTCAATCCTTTATAACCCTTTGTTTCCATCTTCTTTAGGATGGAAGAAATCAACGTATTTTGAAGAGGTTCACTTCTTAAAATCGTTGCAACAAGATCAGAGTTGAATTTTCCATCCACATAGTTGGTCAGAACCAATAACGGATCGACATTTTGATTATAGGCAGCTGAAATAAGGCCGGCATCGTTCAGTTCTGTAATGGTGCCTTCCTTTGTAATGGAGTGGGTAAAAGGAGCAAGATACGTGAAGTAGCTTCCTAACCCATTCACTTCAGCTACTCCTTCCACATCCGTCTTGGTCGTGTAGGAATTCACCTCAATCACGGGTTTCGTGTTTGGGATCCGAATCTGTTGATTGGGGTAGATAAGGGATGGATTCGATATCGCATTGGAATGTAATATTTCTTGCATGGGCACTTTATAATTATATGAAATGGTATAGAGTGTATCTCCTGATCTTACGTTGTGAATGAAGGCAGGCATCACAATCAACTGACCAATAAATAGAGTGGAAGGATCAGAAATTTGGTTAAATGTCTGTAATTCATTCAGATCTGTTTGATACTGTTGACTGATTTTATATAACGTGTCCCCTGGTTGCACAATATACTCCTTTAATGGTTCCGGGATGAGAAGACTTTGTCCGATAACGAGTATATTGGGGTTCTTTAATTGATTTCCGTAAGCGATCTGGTTCACTTCAACCCCGTACCTCGATGCAATCGACCAGAGTGAATCCCCACTTTTTACTACATAAATATTCATATTCCACCTCCTGGCAAACCTTATACCTATAGCCTATTCAAGAGGGCTTATTCGATATGAAGAAACGATGATCAGGAAAATGAAAAATATCACTTGTGTCATACTTAAAGATGTGATAAATTTATCTATGTTAACAAAATGACTAAATTTCGAATATAGTCAAACGGTCAAGTTGAGGAGTGAGTTCATGGCGGTTGATCGAAAGAAACAAATATTGGAGGCAGCTACCAATTCGTTTTCATTGTTTGGGTATAAAGCCACTACGATGGATCAAGTAGCTAAATTAGCGAATGTGGGTAAAGGAACGATTTATACGTTTTTTAGAAACAAGGAAGAATTGTTCGATGAGATTGTTTCATCATTGATTAATGAAATGACGTATGAAGCGGAAGAAGTGATAGATCCGAAAGCTACATTTTCCGAAAATGTTCATCGCGCGCTGTTTCGATTGCTCGAATTTCGCAAAGAGCATAAACTGACGATCAAGCTATATCAGGAAGCCCGGGAGATGGGAACACTTGCTGTATCAGAGGTCATAGATCGCATGGAGAAAGTGGTCATTGAATTCTTGAGTATCCGAATTGAAAAGGCGATTGCCTCAGAAGCGATTAAGCCCTGCAACCCGGAAATGACAGCTTTCGTTCTGCTGAAGCTATACGTTTCTTTAATCTTCGATTGGGAACGTACTCATGGTCCACTTGATAAAGACGAAATAGCCAACTTGTTTGAACTGTATATCATTAAAGGGTTATCGAATTGATAGTCCTTCATTTTCAGTTAATAATGACTAAAATAATAGAATAGTCATTTATTTTTTGTTATTAAATGACCGTTTGGGTTTATTAGTCAATAGTTCAATTTTGAAAATAATAGGAGGAAAAACATGAAGAAATCATTTATTGGTTCAGAATTCAAAGCGATTTTTCGCAATAAGAAACTGCTCATCCCGATTCTTGCCGTGCTCTTTATTCCTGTACTATACAGCGGTATGTTCCTTTGGGCATTCTGGGATCCGTACGAGCAGCTTACAGACCTGCCGGTAGCCGTGGTAAACAACGATCAGGGGGCAGAGTTCGATGGGAAGGAATTGCATATCGGCTCGGATCTGGTTGATAAGTTGAAGGATAGCGAACAATTTGATTTTCACTTCGTCGAAAAAAAAGAGGGATATAAGAATCTGAAGAAACAGGATTATTACATGCTTGTAGAAATTCCAGAAGATTTCTCTGAAAATGGAACAACATTGTTAGAAGAAAATCCTCAGAAGCTATCTCTGAAATATGTACCAAATGAGAGTTTTAACTTCCTATCTTCTCAAATCGGGGATACGGCCATGAAAGAGATTAAAGCAAGTCTCTCTAAATCGGTTTCCGAAACGTATGCTGAAACGATGTTTGAAAAAATTCAAGAAATGGGAGACGGTTTCCAAACTGCAAGCGAAAAAGCGGGAGAAATCAATAATGGGGCCATTGATCTATCTCAAGGGGCCAATAAGCTTAAGGACAATTTAGCAGTTCTTGCTGAAAAAAATGTAGAGATGACAGACGGTGTGGCAAAAACCCGTGCAGGTGCTGAGAAACTGGCAAAAGGTTCTCAGGAATTATCTGACGGTGTCGGGGTCATGACGGATAAATCCCAACAATTATATAAAGGTACACAGGATATCCAAAAGGGAGTCAATTCCTTGGCAGCCGGTATCGATAAAAGCAAGGCAGGGGTGGAACAGGTCGATGCAGGGCTAGATAGTGCAGTAGACAATACCGCTAAATTACAGGCGGGATCTCAAAACCTTGCAGATAAGATCGGTGCCTTGAAAGGCGGTGCGGATAGTGCACAAGCAGGGGCAAAAGATATCGGAGCTGGTGCAACAAAGCTTGAAGACGAACTGGCCCCATTTATGGGAAGCCTGCCGAAAGATAAACAGGCTGAACTACAAGCTGCCATCGACCAAATCAAACAAGGTGCATCCGGACTTGAAGCGGGCACCGGGGCTATAAGTAATGGTGCCATTGAGCTTCAAAAAGGAGCGAACTCTCTTGCTGGGGGAATTGGTGCATTAAATGAAGGTCAGAAGAAACTGCAAGGTGGTGTCCATCAGCTTGCAGCAGGATCAGCTCAGCTGGATGAAGGTTCTAATCAGCTTGTAGCCGGTCAAAATAAAGTGGTGGAAAACTACGGTTTATTAAATGAGAAACTTGGAGAAGTATATCAAGGTACGATAGGTCTTGCTTCAGGAGCCGATGAACTAAGCTCAGGTCTCAATCGGGTATACGACGGCTCAACTCAGCTTGCTGACGGCTCCAAAAAGCTTGCCGACGGTTCAACAGAGTTGGCAAATGGATCTACGAAACTATCAGATGGAACAACAGAATATGAAACGAAATTAAAAGACGCCGCAAAAGAAGCAAATAGCGTCAAAGCGGATGACGATACGTACGACATGATGGCAGGTCCGGTAGATGTGAAAAATGAAAAAATCAATCATGTTCCTAACTATGGAACCGGATTTGCTCCTTATTTCTTATCTCTGGGACTATTTGTTGGAGCGTTATTGATTTCCATTGTGTATCCACTCCGGGAACCATCTGACCGTCCATCAAGCGGAATGAGCTGGTTCCTGGGTAAATTCACTGTCCTTACTTCAGTGGGGGTCATCCAATCACTGATTGCAGCAGCCATTTTACTCTTTGGATTGGGTCTTGAAGTGGAAAGTGTACCATTATTTTTACTTTCTACTATTATTACGAGTCTTACATTCCTGGCGCTGATTCAGATGCTCGTTACAACCCTTGGTGATCCGGGACGATTTGTAGCTATCATCATTTTGATTCTACAGTTAACAACGAGTGCGGGTACTTTCCCACTCGAATTAATTCCGACTGCTCTGCAACCGATCAGTGCACTGTTACCGATGACGTACTCGGTATCAGCATTCAAAGCGATCATCTCAAGCGGTGACTTTGCATTCATGTGGCAGAACCTCTTCATCCTTCTGGGGTACTTCATTGTGTTTGTTGCATTGACTGCTGTGTTCTTTGTAGGACTATTCAAGAAACAATATACGAAAACGTTAGAGGCTTAAGGAAAAAAACGGTAGATGTTACACACATCTACCGTTTTTTCTTCATGAAATGGACAAACCTTTCGTAAACATGAGTGTGTATACTTATTGGGGAGAGGTACATAATGGTGATACACTGAAAATAGAATGGTAGAAGGAGTGTGTATAATGAAGAAGACTAGCTTTTTTATGCTGGTAGGGTTTCTAGCATTGTTTATTGCTGCATGCGGTAATTCAAAAGAAGATAACGGAGCGAAGGACGACGAGAAATTAGAACCAATCGAGGCAAAATTAGACGTACCTGAAAAGGGGGAGAAGGGTCAAACCGTTTCTCTTTCCACGAAGGTCACACAAGGTGATGAGAACGTCGAGGATGCTGGTGAAGTGAAATATGAAATATGGAAAAATGATCATAAAGAAGAAAGTGAAATGGTCGAAGCGAAGCACGACAAAGGTGGTGTATACAAAGCTGAAAAGACGTTTGAAGAAGACGGAATGTATACAGTACAAGTTCATGTAACGGCCAGGGACATGCATACGATGCCTAAATCAGAAATTGCGATTGGCGAAGTGGAAGCAGGAGAGGATCATCAACATGGTGATCATGAAAGTACCGTGTCGATTCACCTGATGAAGCCTGACAGTGTTACAGCAGGTGAAGAAGCAGAAATGATGGTGCATGTTGAAAATCAAGAAGCTGCACTGGACGATGCCAGAGTGCGTTTTGAAATTTATCAAGACGGTCAGGAGAAACATGAGTGGGTGGATCTGGCTCCTGGTGAAGCCGGCAAGTATAGCGGTTCCTATACATTCCCGGAAAAAGGTTCATATAATGTACAGGTCCATGTAACCAAAGGAGAAGAAATTCACGAACACACAATGGAAACAGTAGTAGTACAATAACATAAAAGGATGCTCTTCAAGGGAAGAGCATCCTTTTTATTAACCCTTGATTCACCTGTTTTAGTATTCGTAGTCAGTCGTACATTTCTCGCAATAAATGCCGTAGCATTCATGTTGTTCCTCAATTGTATCTCCACATTGTGCACAAGACTTAGGCGGCAAATTTCGAAAGAACTCAACAATATTTTTTACCATGTTCATCACCCTCCGTAAATTTGTATTCACCCATCAATTGTTTGTGTTATATAACTGATGTGTTAATTTATTTTATTGTATTATAACAGTATAAGTTTCGTCAACAATTAATTCTAAAATGGGCGGAAAAAATGAAAAAATAGGCACAATGAAGTATAGTAGGGGTGTACATACTAAAGTGAAAGGCGATGTTCAAAATGAAGCTTACCGTTATTGGCCAATGGGGCGGATATCCGAAGGCAGGAGAAGCAAGCACCGGGTATTTACTTCAGCATAATGACTATAACCTCCTTATAGACTGTGGCAGTGGCGTACTGTCCCATCTGCAGCATCACGTAGAGGCAACAGACCTGGATGCGGTCCTCTTATCTCACTATCATCCGGATCATGTGGCAGATATCGGTGTACTACAACACGCTTTGTTGATTCAATATTTCCTTGGGAAGAATAAAGGTACATTACCCGTATATACCCATAGGGAAGATCAGCGGGGGTTTGAAACGATTACATATAAGGATTTAATGAAAGCCCATGAATATAAGGAAGATTCATCACTATCGATTGGCCCCTTCACCGTAACATTTGTGAAGACCATGCACCCTGTTCCATGCTACGGAATGAGAATCCAAGCAGACGGTAAAGCGCTGTTTTATACAGCAGATTCTGCTTACAGAGAAGAATTCGTTTCATTTGGACAGGATGCTGACGTGCTTCTGTGTGAATGTAATTTTTATGGGGGAATGAATTCCTCGAACGCTGGTCACATGACAAGTCTAGACGCAGGGAAGCTGGCTCATAAAACCAATGCCGGGAAGCTCATCCTCACTCACCTGCCTCATTTTGGAGATCTCTCCAAGCTCGTGACTGAAGCGAAAAGTGTTTACAACGGGGAGGCAGTATTAGCGGAAAAAGATATGGTAGTAGAAATGTAGGAGGAAGAACAATGTTATTTATTGATAATAAAGGGATCACAGATCCGCGGATCAATCTTGCTATAGAAGAATATGCACTGAAGAACCTTGATATTAATGAGAGTTATTTATTGTTTTACATTAATGAACCATCCATCATTATCGGGAAGAACCAAAACACGGTTGAAGAAATCAATACAGATTATGTGGAGAAGCAAGGTCTCCATGTTGTTCGCCGCCTTTCTGGGGGAGGAGCAGTTTATCATGACTTGGGGAATCTTAATTTCAGTTTTATCACGAAAGATGACGGTGAGAGCTTCCATAACTTCAAAAAATTCACAGAGCCTGTTGTAACAGCTCTTCATAAGCTTGGGGTAAAGGCAGAGCTGAGCGGTCGTAACGATATTATCGCAGAAGGCAGAAAGATTTCCGGTAACGCCCAGTTTTCCACTAAGGGACGCATGTTCAGCCACGGCACACTTCTGTTCGATTCGGAAATGGAGAACGTCGTTTCCGCTCTTCGTGTGAAAAAGGACAAGATCGAATCGAAGGGAATTAAATCCATTCGCAGCCGTGTGGCCAATATTTCCGAATTCCTCAATGAACAAATGAGCATAGAAGAATTCCGCTCAACCCTGCTCGATTATATCTTCGAGGGAAGCGACGTAGAAGAATATGTCCTGACAGAAGACGACTGGAAGAACATCCATAAGCTTTCAAAGGAACGCTATCAGAACTGGGATTGGAACTACGGTAAATCACCGAAATTCAATCTTCAGCATTCTCACCGATTTCCGGTCGGATCCATCGATGTACGTCTGGAAGTGAACAAAGGGAAAATTGATAACTGTAAGATTTTCGGTGATTTTTTCGGAGTCGGGAATGTAGAGGACATTGAAGAAAAGCTGACAGGTACCCGCTATGAACGGAAAGACATCGCCGGGGTTTTAGAGGGTGTTGATATTCAACACTATTTCGGAAATGTGACGAAGGATGAATTTGTGGACTTGGTGTATTAAAAAATAAATGGGAAAACCGTCCAGAATGGGCGGTTTTTTTATATCAAGATACTTGTATTAATACTATTCTTTATATAAAATATATTTTGAATACTTTTAATAGTGTGATGAATGACCATTCATTCAGTTTTTCGGAAAGGGGAGGGATACAATTGAATATCGCAACACGGTTAGATCATATCGCTCAAGAGAATGCAGATAAAACAGCCTATCATTTCTTGAATACCTCAAGTACATATGGGGAATTGAATGATGCTGTATCAAAATTTGCAAGCGGCTTAGAGCAATTAGGTCTGAAAAAAGGTGATCATATCGCGCTTGTATTAGGGAATTCTCCACATTTTGTCATCGGATTATATGGTGCTTTGCGTCTGGGGTTGAAGGTCATTCCGATCAACCCGATCTACACGCAGGATGAGATTGGCTACATTCTGAATAATGGTGACGTGAAAACAATAGTTACACTGGATTTGCTTGTACCATTGATTGGGGAAATGCAGCATCTATTAAAGGGTGTTGAGCACTTCATTCTGTGTGAATCAGGGGATGATCGGGCAAAGGATATTGATTTAGAAAAGATTTCTCTTGCTTACCCTAAAATGAAATCGTTTACAGGCGTTTTGGGGAATGGGAATCCTGGATTTCAAGGGGAGACAGTGGATGAAAATGAAGTAGCCATCATCCTCTACACTTCCGGAACGACAGGGAAACCGAAAGGCGCCATGCTCACACATAAAAATATTTACTCCAATGCGACCGACGTCGGCAGCTATTTACGAATGAATGAAGACGACACCGTCATTACAGCTTTGCCAATGTTTCATGTCTTCTGTTTGACCGTTGTCCTGAATGCACCACTTTTGAGAGGAGCGACTTTATTAATCGTTCCCCGCTTCAGTCCTAAGACTATTTTCGAGTTATCGAAGACCTATCAGCCCACCGTATTCGCAGGTGTACCGACCATGTACAACTTCCTGTTCCAGTATCCAGAAGGAAATCCAGAAGATTTATCATCTCTCCGTCTCTGTATTTCAGGCGGCGCTTCCCTGCCGGTGGCCTTATTGAAAAACTTTGAGAAAAAATTCAGCGTTATGATTTCTGAAGGCTATGGACTATCAGAAGCGTCACCCGTGACATGCTTCAACCCATTGGATAGACCAAGAAAGCCAGGATCAATCGGAACATCGATTATGAACCTTGAGAATAAAGTCGTCAATGAAATGGGGGAAGAAGTTCCTGTAGGACAAGTCGGTGAACTGATTGTGAGAGGACCAAATGTCATGAAAGGCTATTACAAAATGGAAGAAGAAACCGCCGCGACGATTCGAGACGGCTGGTTATACACCGGAGATCTTGCCCGTATGGATGAAGAAGGGTATTTCTATATTGTAGACCGGAAGAAAGAGCTGATTATCGTAGGGGGTTACAACGTTTATCCACGTGAGATTGAAGAAGTGCTGTACGAACATCCTGGTATCATGGAAGCGGCAGTCATCGGTGTTCCACATCCCGAACTGGGTGAAGCTGTCAACAGCTATGTTGTAAAAAACGATCCATCTCTAACAGAACAAGACGTGCTGGAGTATTGTAAAGAACATCTTGCGAAATATAAGCTTCCCGCTTCCATCGAGTTCCTCGATGAACTGCCGAAAAACACCACTGGTAAAATTTTAAGGAGAGCGCTGAAAGAGCAAGTGCTTCAATCATAGAAAAAAAAGATGTTCAGTGGATCACTGAGCATCTTTTTGTTCCATTTCAGGTACTGTTGTAGATGCAGGAGGTCAGTATGGGTAGGCTGATTCACAACCGCAAAAAAAATCGGCTGTTAATACTGAAGGTATTTATTTGTCTATTTCAGGAACCTGCGCTTAGAAAGTTGAATGGAGCGGAAATCAACCTGCACTATTCTTTTAAAAACAATAAAGTTTACGAATACAGCCTAAAAAATGAAAGGGTTTTCTCGATTCTTGTCGAATCATACATAAGGAGGAAACACTTATACAAAGGGGAGAACAAACATGGAATCCATTTTACTAGAACAAAAGGGTCACGTTGCAACGGTTACCATCAACCGACCGGAGGCAATGAACGCCTTTAATTACGATACTCTGAATGAACTCCAGCAAGTAGTCGAAGCCCTGCGCATCAACCCGGACATCAGAGTCGTCATCTTCACAGGAAGCGGAGAAAAAGCCTTCTCGGTCGGTGCCGACTTAAAAGAACGAAAGACCCTTACGGAACAACAAGTCATCCGCAACGTCTATAAAATCGGCGAAGTCTTCCAATCCGTCGCCACCCTCCCACAACCTACCATTGCTGCGATGAACGGCTACGCATTTGGTGGAGGGATGGAACTGGCCCTGGCTTGTGACTTCCGAATTGCTGTAGCAAGTACGACAATGGGACTGACTGAAACAAGCCTTGCCATCATCCCGGGAGCAGGGGGTACCCAGCGTCTTCCAAGATTGGTTGGCGAATCCAAAGCCCTCGAGCTTATTTTGACGGCTAAGCGATTAACTTCAGAAGAAGCGTTGAACATCGGACTTGTTACAAAAGTAGTAGAAAAAGAGAATTTCTTGGGTGAAATGCATGCATTCGTGGAACCGATGTTAGTGAACGGGCCAATTGCCTTGCAACAGGCAAAGTTTGCCGTGAAGAATGGGATGAATACAGATCTGCAGACGGGTTTGCAGATTGAAAGAAAAGCATATGAAATCACGATTCCCACTGAAGACCGGGTGGAGGCTTTATTGGCATTCAGTCAGAAGAGGAAGCCGGAGTTTAAGGGGAAGTGAGAAGATTGGTTCAAAAGAACTCCTTTGAGGGTTCTTTTTTTTTAATAGCTTTTCCATTAAAATTCATGAAAGGGAGGATCACATGATACAAACAGTACTTGAACTCAAGGCAAAAAAGACATGGAAATGGACCACCAAAACCATACCCCCACTAAAAGAAGATGAAATTCTAATTAAAACCGTTGCAGGAGCCATCAGCATCGGGGCAGAACTTCCTCAATATAATGAAACCGATCTTACCGATGATCCACCGTCGTACCCTAAAGAAACAGGATATGAAAGCTTTGGGAAAGTGATAGCCATTGGGGAGGCAGTCAAAGGCTTTAAGATTGGTGACCTGGCGATTGCGTTTTATGGGCATAAGGATTACGGGGTTGTAAAAGAGAGTAAGGCCATTTTTGTGCCGGTTGGTATCCATCATGCTGATGCTTTGCTCGTCATATTGTCATGTGATGCAGCGAAAGGATGTCTCAAGTTGAACCCGAAAGCGACTGATCGTGTGGCGGTTACAGGTGCCGGCACTATGGGTCTATTGGCTGTCTATTTTTTGAAAGAGTATATGAACGTAAGGCACATTGATATGATAGAACCTCGTGGTACCAGAGGCAGACTAGCAAGGAAACTGGGTGCAGAAACCATTTATCATAATGTAAATGCATACCCAAGTAACTACTATGATTACGGGTTAGTGTGTTCAGGTTTTAATAAAGGATTCAAGTTTCTTCAAAAATCCCTTAAGCAGGAAGCTGAAATTTGCATATTATCCGACGGAAATAAGGAGCCTTTTGTACTGCAACCTGACTTTTACCGTAAAGAACTTAAGGTTGTTGGTTCAAGTGATGGCTGGGATTATAAAAAGCACTCGAAATGGTATTTTGAACAGATCAAAGATAAGAGTTCCGGATTACGCGAGTTGTTTGAGAAAACGATTAACTTTGAGGAGCTACCCGAGTGTTTTGAAGAGTTGGATACAGGAAACAGTTCTCCTATAAAGGTTCTGGTGAATTATCCCTAGAATCATTCTTTCAAAAGAGGTTTTGAAACGGTGCCACTTTATTTTCGAGAGTCTATATAAAACCAATAATCATGTAAAATACAATCATAGCAAACTACACAGGAGGACTCCCGTGAAAATGAAAAAGCTTAGATTAAGTACCCTTATCATCCTCTTTGTCTGTGGTGTTGTCCTTATTTCCCTTGTCATAACCGACCTGCTTATTTCAAGGACCATCAATGACAATATTGAAGCAAATATTGAAGAAAAAGCCAAGATCGTTTCAAGGACAGTGGCTCACTCAACCATTGTAAAGAGTGGTCTTCAGAAACAAGAAAGTGAAGAGAGCATTCAAGAATACGCACTGGATATTCAAGAATCAGCAGACGTCTTGTTTGTTGTGGTGATGAATATGGAGGGCATACGTAAATCCCACCCTGATCCTGAACGAATTGGCAAGCACTTTGTCGGCGGGGATGAAAAAGACGTTCTGGAAGGAAAAGAAAGCTTGTCCATTTCCGAGGGGACTCTTGGTAAGTCTGTCAGGGCATTTTCTCCCGTTTATAATGAGCAGCATGAACAAATCGGAGCAGTGGCAGTCGGGATTTCCCTGAATAGTGTAGAGGAAGCATTGAATCAAAGCCACTCGAACATTTTATTGGGATCGGTCATCGGAGTTGCTGTGGGGATCATTGGAGCTATTATCATTGCGAAGTACATAAAGAAAATTTTATTCGGGCTTGAACCTATAGCAATCGCTAAGATTTTGGAGGAACGGAACACGATGCTCCAGTCTGTTCATGAAGGAGTGGTGGCTGTGAATAAGGATACTACCATTTCCCTGGTGAATATATCAGCACTGAAAATTTTCAATGAAGCTGGTCTGAACTCAGATCCGATAGGAATGCCCATTAAGGAATATATGCCTTATACAGGGCTTGAACGTGTCATGGAGACGGGAAAATCTGAGCTAGATGAAGAGCAGACAATCAATGGGGTAGCTATACTCGTGAACCGGGTTCCATTAATCGTTAACGATGAGGTAGTTGGAGCGATCTCTACTTTCCGGGATAAGACGGAAGTAAATCAATTGGCGGAGCAACTAACAGGTGTAAAATCATATGCGGAAGCGCTCCGTGCCCAGTCCCATGAGTTCATGAATAAATTGCATGTGATCCTGGGATTACTTAAGATGAAGGATTACACCCATTTAGACCGGTATGTGAAAGAGCTTGTTTCCTTACGTGTTGATGAAGTGAGCATGGTGACGTCGAAAGTGAAAGACCCTGCCCTTGCCGGTTTTATTATGGGGAAACTAAGCTACGCCAGGGAAAAGAACGTATCATTAACCATTGAATGCCATGACGTCATTCCAGAACCCTCGGATCCAGGCGTTACCCATAAGCTGATTACCGTGATCGGAAACCTCTTGGATAATAGTATTGAGGCAACCATGGAATGTGATGAAAAGGAAGTATTGATGGAGTTATTTTATCGGGAGGATCAGTTTGAAATGGTTGTAACCGATACAGGAATCGGAATGCCGGATGATATGGTAGAGGATATTTTCACCAAAGGGTTTTCTTCCAAGGGGGAAGAACGGGGGTATGGCCTTTTCTTAGTGAAAGAGTGCCTCGGCAAACTCAATGGGAGTCTTCATGTTGAATCAAAGGTAGGCTCAGGAACGACACTGATTGTTCAAGCTTCATATAAGGAGGGGAAGAAAAGTGATTAATGTATTGATTGTAGAAGACGATCCCATGGTAGCCCGATTTAATCAAAGTTATCTGGGGGAAATCAAAGGGTTTCAATTAATCGGGATTTCGAATTCGATTGAAGATGCCATGGTGAAATTGAAGGAATGTAAGATTGACCTGATTTTATTGGATGTTTATATGCCCGGGGAACGAACAGGAATGGATTTATTGGAGCAAATACGCAAGGAGCAGAGGGAGACAGATGTCATTCTCATCACAGCCGCATCAGAAGCCGATAATATCCAGAGTGCTCTTCGCATGGGGGTAGTGGATTATTTGATCAAGCCTTTCGAGTTTGAACGGTTTAAAAAAGCATTGACGACTTATCGGGAGAGTAATCACCTGCTCCAAAGACAATCTACTGTCGATCAGAGTGAGTTGGATTTACTTTTACTCAGGGATGTACAAGAAACCTTAGAGAAAGTGTCCCTTCCAAAAGGATTGACGAGAAGCACGTTGGCGTCTATCTATGAGGAGATTGTGAGTTTTGAAGAAGAGTCTTTTTCGACAGATGATATTGCAGACGTGACGTCTATTTCAAGGGTGTCAATCAGAAAGTATCTCAGGTTTTTGAAAGATATCGGTATTGTGGATGAAACCCTGGTCTATGGAATCGGAAGGCCGGTCTATCAGTATACCTTGAATAGAAGGAATATCTCCAGAATGGAAAGTTATTTATAAGCAGCTACGAGGCTGCTTATTTTAATTTCAAAAAACAAACAATAGTTTCATAATCTATGAAACGGTTAAACGGTTCAATAAAATGAGCATATAGTGTAAGCGGTTACGAAATAACAAGTAAGGGTGCTGGATAAAACGGCACAGTAAATAGTTCGGTCGTACTTTTTATTACAATAAAGGGGATGAGGAAATGGGACAAGCAGCGTCAACACTCTCATATAAGAATGAGGAAACGAAAGAGAACGTAACTCTTGCGAAAGGACGTTCTCTACAGATTTTTAATATGCCGATCCTTTGGTTCCTGGTCTTTACGGGAATAACGCTTGCGAGCTTGTATACGGGAAACCTTCCGGGAGGAATGATTGGAAGTCTTCTCGTCATGATGGTTCTTGGTGAGTTATTTGGATGGGTAGGGGACCGCACGCCGATTGTAAAAACGTTTCTCGGTGGTGGGGCGATCATTGCCATATTCGGATCTGCATTTATGGTCTATTCTGGTATATTGCCGGAGACAACGGTTACATCCATGACAGACTTTATGAAATCAGGCGGATTTCTGAATTTCTATATTGCTGCCTTAATTACCGGAAGTATTTTAGGAATGAACTCAAAGGTTTTGGTTAAAGTGGGACTGCGCTATTTCCTTCCGATATTTGGAGCGGTAGCCGGAGCCGTGGTTGTTGCAGGAATATTTGGGTCTCTTGTCGGATTTACCCTACAAGAATCCATACTCGTCATTACGATGCCGATCATGGGGGGAGGAATGGGAGCAGGAGCTGTTCCCATGAGTCAGATTTATTCTGAAATGATGGGGAATGAGCCGAGTTATTATATTTCCATGCTTGTACCCGCTTTGGCATTAGGAAATGTATTTGCTATCATTTTAGCAGCGGTCCTTGATATTATCGGAAAAAAAGTCCCTTCCCTGAGCGGAAACGGACAGTTGATGAAAGGTTTCACTTATGAGAAAGCAAAGCAAAAGTATAATATTGACAAGATGGGAGTAGGATTACTTGCTGCCCTGACATTCTTTACGGTTGGTTCCTTGCTGGGCTCCATTCTCCCGCTCCATCCTTACGCGATCATGATCATTCTTGTAGCTGTTGCTAAGATTTCAAACCTCATTCCTCAAAATGTAGTAGAGGGAGCGAGTCAGTGGTATCAATTTGTTGCGAGTAACTGGACCTTCGCTTTATTATTTGGAATCGGTGTCGCGTACACGGATTTGAATACGGTCCTTGAAGCTTTGACTCTTCAATATATCCTGACCGTACTCGGAGTGGTATTAGGGGCGATTATCGGTGCGGGAATCCTTGGAAGATTGGTTGGTTTCTATCCGATCGAAGCAGCAATCACTGCGGGACTGTGCATGGCGAATATGGGAGGAACAGGGGATGTGGCCGTGTTGTCAGCCTCCAAACGAATGGAGCTTATGCCATTCGCCCAGATTTCCTCCCGACTTGGCGGTGCGCTGATCCTGCTCCTCGCAGGTTTGATTATCCCATTGTTGTGAATATGGTACACTTAGGCTTGACTCGAGTAGTCAAGTCTATCTTTCATTTTAATAGATTGTGGTGACATAAATGGACGTAATATTAATCGTACTGCCCGCATTACTAGTCTTTCTCGTTGGATTTATCGGCCAAAAGAAACTGGGATTCGAGATCAACTCGATATCCAAGATGGCCATCTATTTAATGTATCCATTTCTCGCATTCAAGACCTTTTATGAGAATGAACTGAATTTGGATTATCTTTATATCTTTCTTTTTTGTATTGCCCTTTGTATGATATTGATTCTTTCTATTAAAATAGTAGCGGGGATCAGGAATTATTCAAAACCGAGAGCATCGGCTATGATTCTTTCAGGGGTATTCATGAATTCCGGTAATTACGGCGTACCGATCATCCTGTTCGGGTTCGGGGAGATCGGTTTCCGCTATGCGGTTATCATGATGGTGATTCAGTCGTTTCTTATGAATACGATCGGCCTGTATTATGCCATCAGTGGGAGTGACAAAGCGAGGGACTCGAAGGAAATCTGGATGAAGATCCTTAAAATGCCGATCCTTCATGGAGCGTTCATCGGGCTTGTTTTTCAGGTTTTGCACCTGAAGGTTCCTTTGTTCTTAAGTCAAACCATCGACTTGATTTCACAAGCGACGATTCCTACGATCATGGTGGTTCTCGGAATGCAGCTCGCCACTCTTGGAGGGAAGAAAGTGGAGAAAAGTGCATTATCTTTCATTGTGATCATGAGAATGGTGGCTTCACCCATCCTGGCAGTGGCTATCGTTTCCCTGCTGCCTATTTCCTCGACACTGGGTTCAATCCTCATCATATTGGCCAGCATGCCGACTGCAGCGAACACGACGATGTTTTCCCTGCAATTCAATACAGAACCTGATTTAGTGTCGGCAAGTACTTTGGTCACGACCCTTCTGAGTATCGTGACGATTCCTGTCATGTTGGCGCTTGTTTCGTGATTAAAAACCGCTTTCTCAAGCGGTTTTTTTATTGGAAACTATTTTTTTTGACAGATGTCATAGAATCTATTACGATTGTAAAATAAATTCCAACCAAATCAATAAGATTAAGGAGGATTATTTATGGCTGGCTATGTTCAACCAATCAATGAACAAAAAGGACCGGAGAAAGCGAGTACCGAATTGGACTCGCCTCAGACTTCACTAGTGGCCGGTGGGATCATCGTCACAGCGGTTCTTGGCATCTACCTGCTCATTACACAAGAAATGGCCCAAACCGTGCTTCTTGTTCTTGGACTGCTGTTAGGCTATACATTATTTCATGCGCGATTCGGATTTACTTCTGCCTTCCGCAGGGTGATGTCTGTAGGGAACGGGCAGGCAATGCGATCCCATATGTTGATGCTTGCCGTTGCCGTGACTTTATTTGCGCCCCTCCTTGCCACTGGCTACACATTTTTTGGCGGGGAAGCCACTGGCTATGTTTCACCGGTCGGTGTCAGCCTGATTATTGGGGCTTTCCTGTTCGGAATCGGTATGCAGCTGGGAGGTGGATGTGCTTCTGGCACCCTTTATGCGATTGGAGGGGGGCGTTCAGTCATGTTCATCACACTTTTATTCTTTATTGTGGGTGCAACAGTGGGAGCGGCACATCTTCCATTCTGGACGGAGGAGCTTCCTTCCTTTAAGCCGATCTCGTTAGCGACGTCCACTGGATTAGGTTATTTCGGGGCATGGGTCGTTTCCATGTTATTCTTTGGGCTGGTTGCGTGGGTCACTATGCGAATCGAAAAGAAGAAGAATCCACCACAGATGGCGCAACTTCCCTCAGTAAAAGGCTGGAAGCGGATCTTCCGTGGATCCTGGCCTCTTATCGGAGCTGCCATCGTGCTTGCGGTATTAAATGCCCTCACTCTCATGACGAGGGGGAATCCATGGGGAATTACATCGGCCTTTGCCCTATGGGGATCAAAGTTTGCCGGAATGTTCGGAGTCGACGTTGCAAGCTGGGGTTATTGGTCAGGAGCCAATGCAGAGGCCCTTCAAGCGTCAATCTTTGCTGATTCCACCACCGTTTTGAATTTCGGTGTCATCCTTGGAGCGTTTCTTGCCTCCGCTGCAGGTGGATTGTTCCGCTTCAATAAGATCACCGGAAAAAATGCCTCAGCATCCGTCATTGGGGGACTGTTGATGGGGTACGGTGCCCGCCTGGCATTCGGATGTAACATCGGTGCTTACTTCGGGGGAATTGCTTCCTTCAGTCTTCACGGTTACATCTGGGGAGTCCTGGCCCTTGCCGGCACGTTCCTAGCACTTTATCTTCGTCCACTGTTCGGCTTGTCCGTTCCAAAACCGAAGGATACGTTCTGTTAATCCATGGTACTGCTTGGGAACATCTTGTTTCCAAGCAGTATTTTTTTTAGTTAAAGATACTTTAATTCCTGTCTCAGGAAAGCACTGCGATCTTCAATGAACTGAAAGATGAAAGAAGGTTCTTTGTCATACAAATCAACATCTTTTTGAAAATGAGGATCCATAAGAACATAGGGCCTCAGGGATGAATGTAAACTCAAAACCTTATCTTCAAAGTATTCCATATTAAACTTCGTTTCAAGTATCTCTTCCAAAATATCTTTATATAATTTCCGAAATCCGGATCGTTTCATTAGTTGTGTGGTAAGTTTGTTTTTGGTTTTTCCAGTAATCGGTACATAATCCCATTCCATGACGTCTCCATTTACTTTTCGTCCAAACGTAGCATCGTAATCCCAGGGAATGATGGAAAATAGCTGATCGCGCCGGTTTAAATATAAAGCGTAGTTGTGAGTGAATCCATCATTGTTCATCGTACAAACAGCTCCAGCGAGCCACCTCAAGTAGTTCTCCATGTGTAACCATTGGGGGATTTCCCGTTGGAAGGTTGAAGGTGCATTGATTCTCTTGATGAAGTGAATAAGTAGATGGTCATCTTCCATTTTTCCAAGTTTTCGTTGATAACCTGATGTAAGACCTCTTTTCCTTTTTTGTGAAAAATCAGCTTTGTCGCTGACTGCATAATAAATCGTTCCGGGGGGAAGCTCTCTCTTTTTCAGGTACATTTCATCCACCGACTCGAGTTGAAGGTATAAACCTAGGGGTTCTCCCTCCTGGGTAAGAAATACATGCTGACTATTCGGAGTGTGAATCCCCACATCCCTCATGAAATCAAGGGAAAGTTTGTTTCGGAAGTGAGAAGGATCGAATGACTCTGCATTCAAATGTATTTCTGAGGAAGCGTCCCATCCGGGTGGATTATCAAATTCTACATGATATGATTTCTTTTTCAATTCCCGTGTGTAAGACCCCCTGTACCGGATATGGATGTCATACATGGTATTCTCTATCTCTAAACGGGCCGGCACAGGTGAGGTACTCCATACATCACGTTCCAGTTCCCTTAAATCAGTACGATCGATTTGGAGGTCAAATGAGGGTAAGGAAGGAGTCATGTTCATTATTCTCCTCTCAACTTTTTTAATAGATGTAATAGTATATTGGTCAGATCCACGTATTGACACGCTTTGCATGAAGAAAAAAGCTGCCATGGAATGGGATCACCATTCCATGGCAGCTTTACTCTTCCCCGTAATATATGACCATCTGGCAGACAGCCACCTGATCTGACTCGTTGGAATATTCATGACCGGAGTCCCCGGCGAACCGAATCGAGCTTCCTTCAGGCAATACATATTTTTCCTCAGCTATCTTGAGGGAAACACTTCCAGAGAGGACCGTGATGTATTCCTCTACCCCCTTCGTATGCCCTTCATTACAGTAGGCACATCCAGGCTTCATCTCCACTCGATAGCTTTCCCATTTTTTCAATGGGTCGAAAGGAAAGATCGGGTACACGACATAGTTGCCGTCATCTTCAAGCACAGGCTGGACGTCCTCATAATGAATGATGGACACTTGTTTGTTTGGCTTTTCGATGAGGGAAGAGAAAGAAACCTTCAATCCATTGGCTATTTTCCACAGTATCGCAACAGTGGGGTTCGAGTCACCCCGTTCAATCTGGCCGATCATTGCTTTGCTGACTCCTGTTCTCTCAGCCATTTGTTCCAGGCTGAAACCGCGTTCTCTACGGATCTTTCTAATATTATCACCAATTTGTATCGGGAAATTTTCCATGCTCAAAACTCCTCTTGTATACTATAGCATCTGTATGTATAATATAATAAATTATCGAAAAATAAAAATAGTACTGACTTCTATTATAAAGGATGTGAGAGGATGGAGGCACTTCTTTCAACGAAAAAAGTAAGTGATTTTCGCCTTGGCCTGCAGGGTGGTCTTAGCATTGCGATCGGATATATGCCCGTTGCCCTGACCTTTGGATTATTGGCACGGACAACCGGATTAACCGTGACGGAGACAATCCTGATGAGCATGCTCGTGTTCGCCGGGGCCGCTCAGTACATTTCATTGAGTCTGATTGCGGTGGGGACCGGGATTTTTGAGATCATTCTCACAACGTTCATCGTGAACATCCGCCACTTTCTGATGTCTGCTTCGTTAAGTGAGAAGCTTGAGGAAGACCGTTTGTTTAAAAAGCTTTTCTATGCGTTTGGCATCACGGACGAAACCTTCACGGTCATCAGTGTCAAAGAGGGAAAGGTACGGACGGGTTTTGCCGTTGGTGTCATACTCATCTCATACGGAAGCTGGGTCGTGAACTCCGGGATAGGGTACTTTATCGGGGAGATCCTTCCTGCATTCCTTCAGGCCAGCATGACGATTGCGCTTTACGCCATGTTTGTCGGACTTCTCGTTCCGTCCATGAAAAAAAGCGTCAAGGTCACGTTTTTGGCTGTGGTAGCTGGTACTCTGAATAGTATCCTCCTGTTTACCACGACCCTTTCAAATGGCTGGTCGATTGTGGCCGCTACCATTGTTTCAGCGGTGATTGTGGAAGTGGTGGTTTCGGTAAAAGAGAGGGGGAAGATCCGATGAATAGTACGATTGTATGGATGATCATCGGAATGGCAATAGTGACGTACATTCCGAGAATGCTTCCTTTCATTGTGTTTAAAGGAAAAGAGCTCCCTCCATTTCTTCAAGGTGTGTTAAAAAATGTCCCTTTTGCTGTATTGGGAGCGTTAATTTTCCCGAGTATCGTGTTGATCCAGGAAGGGAACCTCCTGTTTGGAGCGGTAGGGACGGTTGCCGCCTTTGTCATTGCTTTTCTTGGTGCCAACGTAATCCTTGTGGTGATCGGGGCGATTTCCGTTTTGTCGCTGTATTCGATATTCTTAATGTAGGTGCAAGTGAGTCGCGATTCTCTGGGTCGGGGCTTTTTTTACACATAAAAACTCCAGAAGGGTATATAAACGATTTATCACGTCAAGCCGGGTACTTTTACTGAGATGTGTTTAGGTTCTAAAACTTTGGACAGGGTATTACATATAGTAGTGAAGACGAGAAGGGAGGAAACATGTTGGCTAGAAAATGGGCGTTACGGTCGATATTTGCTTATTTGCTATTAGGCTTATTTTTATATGTGTACTTATTTTTCCTGGCGGATTCCACTTTACCTGAAATGTATAAGGGAAGCAGTGCGGACCCGGCTACTTTTATGAACAATAAAGAAATCATGTTGAGTGAGGACTTTTCGAAAATCAAGAATCTCTTGTTCTTCTTATCCACTCCGTATGAATGGTTATTTTATTTCTTGATCATGATTTTCGGTGTATCCCGTGTGTTTGAGAAGTGGGCGAGGGGGACAGTGAAGAACGGTTTTCTTCAAACGGGCATTTACTTGTTCTGGTTGTCGATCGCTTCTTTTGTCGCAATTTTCCCATTGCAGTACATTTCATTTAAAATTTCAAAAAGCTACAATATTTCCACTCAGACATTTTCCATGTGGATGAAAGATGAAATCACGGATTTCTGGGTGAATTATCTTTTGATGTTCATCATTGTCTCGGTCCTGTATGCCCTGATGAAGCGCTTCAAACAGCGCTGGTGGCTTGCGGCATGGGCTTTGTCTGTGCCATTCACGATTTTCATGATGTTCGTACAGCCTGTCCTGATAGACCCCCTCTATAATGACTTCTATCCATTGAAGGATAAAGCGTTGGAGGAGCAGATCCTGTCCCTTGCAGACAGGGCGAAGATCCCTGCAGATCACGTATTTGAAGTCGATATGTCCGAGAAGACCAATTCCCTTAACGCGTATGTCACCGGAGTGGGATCCAATTCCAGGATCGTCTTATGGGACACAACCCTTGAAAAGCTGACAGACAAGGAAATCCTCTTTGTCATGGCCCATGAAATGGCGCATTATGTGGAAAAGCACATCTACATCGGGATCGGGATCTATCTCGTTCTGTCCTTCTTCGGACTATTCCTGACAGCCAAGCTGATGAGGGGGATCGTGGCGAATCATAGTGATGATTTGAAAGTATCGAGCGTCTCGAACTTGAGCTCACTTCCTTTATTTTTAATGATAACGTCCATGCTTTTGTTTACGATCAGTCCACTCAGTAACTGGATCTCCCGGTATCAGGAAACGAGGGCAGACCGCTATGCCATCGAAATGACCAGTGACAAGGAAGCGGCCATTTCGTCCTTCCAGAAGTTATCGAAGGTAGGACTATCCCAAGTGAACCCGCCTCTTTTAGTGAAAGTTTTCCGTTACGGACACCCGACCATGCTTGAGCGTCTGTCGATGCTTGAACAATATGAAGCACAAAAGAAAGAAGAGTAAAGAGAAAAGGCCGAGTCAAATCTAAAATTGACTTGGCTTTTTTATTTTTGAATGAAAGAGGGGAAGAATACACATTCAGCTATGACTTGAAAACAGAAAGGCTGAGTAATTATTTATCGATAAATTATAACTAATATGGTAAAATAAGTAATATTATTAAAATTGGATGGAGAGGCGGTTGGGGATGGAAGTAATCATGAACCAAAAACTATTGTTGTTTTTTAGCAAGATTGCTTTTACTATGTTGGTGTTAGTGGGATTGCCATTTTGGAGTTATCTTGAAACGGGCCGCCCAATGATGGAGTGGTCATTGATCATTGGAATATTGATCACTTTGACCATCATTTATGCGTACGGAGATGGTTACCGGTATCAAAGAATCCAACATATGATAAAAGGGAAACAAAAGAGTTTTTATCACTCGATTTCATTCTGGACAGCCTTAATTTATACTGTAGTGGTATTCTATTTAACAGTAAAAGCTTACGGGAACATTTTCTACTGAACTCTTGAAGTAACATAAAGAGAAAAGGCCAGTCTAGGCCTTTTCTCTTTTGCTGATGACGAGATTCTTTGCTTTTTCCGTCATATAGGCGAAGATCACATCTTTGTGATGCAGGTTGGAATTGGTTAGTTGAGTTTCCAGCCATTCCCTCGATTTCCCCAGGAGTTTCAAATTCCTGGTTTGAATCTTACCGTCCACTATGACTGAAATCGGCAGACCTTCATCGTCGATTTTTAACTTGAGATGTTCTACGGTGACCGGAGTATTTTCTACCTTTGGGATGATGCTCACCTCACCGATCGGCTCGAGCATCGCATAGTCCACATCTGAAATCTTGGGGTATCCTTGAGATCTGAGGATGGACGTTAATTGAATGAGAGAGATTTTTGATTTTTCCAAATTATCTTCTAATATTTCACCATTTTTTATTAACAATGTCGGCTCTCCCAGGAAGAACCGGTTTCCCCATTGACTTAACGTAAGGAAGGAAAACAGCACATGGAGCCCCACAAGGAAGACGAGGGCTGTGATGGTCGGCCAGAATTTTGTTGAAATCAATGGCTCAGAGGCGATGGTCCCGACGATGATGATCGCCACCAGGTCATACGGGGTCATTTGAACAATCGTTGATTTTCCCATCAGTCTCATAGCCGCAATGGTGATCAGGTAGAGGACAAGAACTTTTATTAGTAGGATCATGATGATTCGCTCCATCGTATTAAGGATAGCTATTAGGATTTGCCATTGGGGAGGAAGTCATGCATGAAGAGATAAGACGGGCCCGTCCATTAAAAAGGGAATGGCTGACTCGAGAGATGGAGTCAGCCATTTTTATTATGATCCGTAGCTTACGTTCAGGTCATTTAATTCTTTTGATAATTTCATGAACAGTACTTTATCTTTTGTATCCAGGGCAGAATCAATGTCAGTTAGAAGTTTGGTTTTCTGCGTCATTAGAATGCTTTCATGCAACACCATATCAATATAGATCTCCATCACGCTTTTTTCAACGGCTTTCTTCCGGGTCATGGCAGCGGCTTTCATCATTTCTGTATAGGACTTTTTGCTTTCCATATACCTCACCCCTGAATTCTTTTTATTAGTATATGGGGTAAGTAGTAAAAATTCAACTAAAAAATTAAATATTCTGATAATTTTTTATTCATACATGAGCGGAAGAAGATAAATATCAGAATTTTTAAAAATATAGGAGACAACCCTCGAAATTTATGGTATTATTTTGGTGAAAAATGTAAATGGAGGCGATGAAATGAGAGAAAAATCTCGAATTATAGAAGAATATGAAGTGAATCCCCATACGATGATCCTTCAGCCTATGGAATATGGCGCCAGGACATTTACGAAAATAATTGAGGTGGACGACGTATTAATTTCTCCGTTCAAACCCTTTGATATCCTGAAGAAAAGTTGTGAATTCTTTGGCTGCTCCTATGAAGGCAGGAAAGAAGGAACGAAAAAACTTACGGGTATCATCTACAAAGCCCCCATCATGGTTAACCCTGATATGTCCATTTATCTATTCCCAACATCATCTCCAGTGAAGCAGGAATGTGCCTGGATCTCCCACTCCCATGTCCGGGGATATGAACGATTGACAAATGGGTCAACACGAATCTTCCTTCAAAACAATGAATCCTGCACGGTTCCCATTTCATACAGTTCCTTTGAAAATCAAATGCTCCGCACCTCGGATTTACGTATTGCCTATACACAGCGAATCGCAGAAATGGAAAGTAAATATAATACAAAGATCATGATTGATACGAATAATATGAAAACGTTCTATCTTAATCGACATATCCACAAAACCGACGCGTGAGCAATGCATCACGCTTCTTTTGTTGTATCGGTCTCCGTTTCCGTGAAGCGGCGGTACAAATAATGCCTCATTAAATCCTCCACCCGGTTCCGGAGTCTCGGATTGAAGTAATTATGGTGTTCTTCATACCCCTTATACAAAAACATATACATCGTAAAAGAATCATCCGTTTGAATCCGTTCAACCTTCATCTTATTCGTCCTAATATACTTTTTAACATGGGCGAGTTCTCCTTGGATGACCTTCATCGTCTCTTCGATCATTTCTAAATAAGGTCGTTTCAACTTAAACGGGCTGCTGTTGACGATTTGCAGGTCACGATTCAATATCGTCAGCACCATGGGCAGATAGATCGCCTGCTCCAAAATATTCCGATCACTCTCCGGGATTCTTGTCATAAGAAAAGACTCCTTCTCATTTTGATTTGGGTTAGAACGTATGTTCGTATTATTTATTTTACGTTGCTTTCAATATACTTTCAATAGGGAAAATTGTAGAATTTAATTTTATTTCTATTATGAAGGGGGTTGAAGGTTTTTATCCACGAAGGGAATATCGTTTCCAGTGTCGAATCATATAGGGGACAGAAAGAAAGGAAGGTGCCGGTACATGAAGAAAGGCATTACGATAAAAGATCTCTATGAATTAAAGGCCGTCTCAGATCCAAGGCTTTCACCGGCGGGAGATGAGGCTGTGTTCGTTCAAACGGTGATGTGTGAAGAAAAAAATGAATATTTTTCTACCTTACATAGTATCGATTTAAAAGAAAAGTCCACTCGTCAATGGACCTTTGGGGAACAAAAAATTTCATCACCAAGATGGTCTCCTGATGGAAGGAGGATTGCTTTCATCTCAAATCGAACCGGTGTCAATCAGCTTTATCTGATCAGCCGGGATGGCGGGGAAGCGGAGGCAGTCACAGATTTCGGGAAAGGTGTTTCGAATCCTGTCTGGTCTCCATGCGGTGAACAAATTGCCTTCTCGATTCGTTTAGAAAAAGGCGAAACATTCAATCGAAAGGAAGGCGAAGACGAAAGAATAAAGCCGTTCGTAACAACAAGTATGAAATATAAAAGTGATGATCGCGGCTTACATGATGATGCCTATTCACAAATAGTATGGGTGGATATAGGGACGAAAGAATTGAAAAGGGTGACGGATGATACGTACGATTATAGCCTTCACTCCTGGTCACCGGACGGAACATTTCTAACCTTATCAGCCGACAAGACAGCAGGTAGAGACTTCTCGTTTCAATCCGATTTATATCTCTTTAACCTTGAAACGGAAGAATACGAACAAATAAACGGTGAACAGGGATACTACGGAGAAGCGAGCTGGTCCCCGGACGGCAAGCACCTTGCGTTTATAGGTCATAATCGTGAATTTGAAAACGCAACTCATAATAAGATATGGGTGCACGAACTTGAGACAGGGCACTCCGTTTGCCTGACAGACGGGATGGATGTTCCGGTAGGGGATTATCTTAATAGTGACAGCATCCAGGGCTCTTCCCAAACGGGAATACATTGGTCAAAGGATAATGAAAGTTTTTATTTTCTAGCATCGGATTCGGGGAATACGGTTCTGTACTATGCTCATATCGAAGGTGCCATTTATCCTGCACTCCTTCAGGAAGAGCAGCACGTTTATGGATTCGATCTCTATTCAGATCGTCAAACCATCCTGATGGCCATGAGCAAGCCGACAGAGCCAGGCGAATTGTATGAACTTCATGTCCCGACAGGA
Source organism: Rossellomorea arthrocnemi (assembly GCF_904424705.1). Taxonomy (GTDB): domain Bacteria; phylum Bacillota; class Bacilli; order Bacillales; family Bacillaceae_B; genus Rossellomorea; species Rossellomorea arthrocnemi. The sequence continues at coordinate 148,534 of NZ_CAJGBF010000010.1, forward strand.
GATCTGACTAAACTCACCAACCTGAACGGGGACTGGCTTGCTGCTCGTGAATTATCCTCTCCCGAATCGTTCATGTACAAGGGGGCGAAAGATTGGCCGGTTCAAGGCTGGATCATGAAGCCTGCAGGATATGAAGACGGGAAGAAATATCCACTTATTGTCGAAATCCATGGCGGTCCGCACACGATGTACGGAAACACGTTTTTCCATGAGTTTCAGGTGCTGGCAAGCAGTGGCTATGCTGTCTTATACATCAACCCCCGGGGAAGTCACGGATACGGCCAGGAGTTTGTTGATGCCGTAAGGGGCGATTACGGGGGCGGGGATTACGAGGATATCATGAAGGCAGTTGATTATGCTCTGAAGGAATTTCCGTTCATTGATGAATCCCGTCTTGGGGTTACCGGCGGAAGCTACGGTGGCTTCATGACCAACTGGATCATCGGTCACAGTGACAGGTTCAAAGCTGCGGCTACCCAGCGTTCCATCAGTAACTGGATCAGCTTTTATGGAGTCAGCGATATTGGCTACTATTTCTCAGAGTGGCAGATCCAAAGCGATCTTAGCGACATTGAAACTCTGTGGAAGCACTCGCCACTAGCCTATGTGAAGGATATGAACACTCCTCTATTGATCCTTCACAGCGAGAAGGATTACCGCTGTCCAATCGAACAGGCCGAACAGTTATACATCGCTTTGAAACGGGAGAAAAAAGAAGCAAGATTCGTCCGCTTCCCGGAATCCAATCACAATCTTTCGAGGATTGGAAAGCCTTCCTTGCGGGAAGCTCGTTTACAAGAAATAGTCGATTGGTTTGGGGAGCATGTATAAAGGGGGAACTGTCATTTCCTTAGGGGGATGGCAGTTTCTTGTGTTGCGGGTGATTTGCGGGTGATGGGGAATAGGGAAGCTTAATTGGCAAAGTCGATAATATGCGGGAGGAAGCCGTTAATGACGCATATAGGTTTATCTACAGACTGGGTCCGCCATCCCGAAAAAATTAACCTTCATCAAAAGGTTTACAACCCCAGACTTTGGGCAACCTTGTATTAATAAAAACGACGCGGGAGATTACAATATGGAAATCCTGTTCTGGTGTGATATGATAAAAATAGTAAGTAGTGAAGACTAAATGAGTTTATCTGTTCATTGTCGTTTAAGGGGAAACATATAATATGAATATCAATACGATAAAAGATTGGTTTACGCTTGAAAATATGATGGATTTAATCCAGCAATATCGTTCGTTTGGACCGATCCCGGGAATCCTGCTTCCATTGTTGGAGGCATTCCTCCCGTTCCTTCCGCTGGTTGTGTTTGTGACGGCGAATGCGAATGCATTTGGATTGTGGTGGGGCTTCCTGTTCTCATGGATCGGAGCTACGCTTGGCGCACTGATTGTATTTCTGTTGGTAAAGAGATACGGGGAGGCACGTGTTTTTCGATTCTTAAGAAAGAGCCGCCAGGTGAATCGTTTGACGAATTGGGTAGACAAGCATGGGTTTGGACCATTGTTCATTCTATTATGTTTCCCGTTTACACCTTCTGCAGTTGTAAATGTAGTGGCAGGTCTATCCTCTATCAGCATCGCTCAATATATGCTGGCGGTGGTAACAGGGAAAATGGTGATGATATTCACCATAAGCTTTATTGGGTATGATATTATATCATTAATTAAACAACCAATTCGTACAGTAATCGTTGTGGCTATTATATTCGTATTATGGTTAGTAGGAAAACGAATTGAGATACATCTGAATAAGAAAATGGAATTGGACCAACGAATAGAACGGAAAAAGCAGGAGGAATCAAATTGAGAGAAGAGGTAAAAAGAGAAGGACTTGAATGGATCAAAGCCTTGGGAATTGGATTAATCATCTTTATCATCATTCGAACCTTTCTCTTCTCCAACTATGTGGTGGAAGGCGAATCCATGATGCCGACACTGCAAGATGGAAATAAATTGGTTGTCAATAAAATCGGCTATCATATCGGTGAATTGGACCGCTTTGATGTAGTGGTGTTTCACGCAAATGAAGAAGAAGATTATGTGAAGCGTATCATTGGCCTGCCAGGTGACAAAATTGTTTATAAAGACGACAAACTGTATGTGAATGGGGAGTATTATCCAGAACCCTATTTAGAGAAATTCAAGCAGGAGTTCATTGGGAGTAAGCTGACGGGTGACTTCACCCTTCAAGAGATCACTGGTGAAAAGGTAGTTCCGAAGGGGAAGATATTTGTCCTAGGGGATAATCGACGGGGAAGCATGGATAGCCGTTACTTCGGATTTGTCGACCGTGAACAGATTGTCGGGAAAGTGGACCTTCGCTATTGGCCGATTAATGAGTGGGATGTACAATTTGGAAAATAATGATTGAAAGGAGACGACTCATGAGAGGGTCGTCTTCTTTTTTTTGCAAAATATGTACTAGTTGTGCTCCTTTGCCCAATATAAATATGATAGAATAGTAAGAAAATTCGTTCGTTTCGAGGGTGGTTGTATGACAACAGAAATTCCGATTATTGAAACCAAGTTTGTGCCGCCTGTTGTCAAGCATTCATATATTAGGCGTCCAAGCTTAATGAAAAAAATGAGAGCGGTTACAGAGTATAAACTGGTGATTGTTCATTCTGGGGCAGGCTATGGCAAAAGTACGGCAATCAGCCAGTTTTTGCAGGATGTGAACATCAATTATTGCTGGTACTCCATCACGCAAAACGATGATGGACTGGTCCCTTTCGTCACAAATATCGTTTATGCCATTCAAAAGCAAATTCCTCATTTTGGCGAAGAACTATGGGAAGCAGTCCGGTCCATGGGACAATATATGAAGGAGGATGATATCCATCGGTTGAGTGCGCTGTTTATAAACGAATGTATGAAAATCCCCCACTCATTCACCATTATAGTGGATGACTATCACCTTGTGGATCATTCCTTTCTCATTAATCAGTGGATGGAGAAGATCCTGGAGCATTTACCCGGTCATATCCATTTCATTCTTTCTACTCGGACTAAACCATCCTGGTCCTCGTTTATACAGCTGAAGATCTCCGGCCAATTGATGGAAATATCAGAAGTTGATTTGTGCCTCACGAAAGAAGAGGTGGAATTACTTCTGACAGACTTTCATGAAAACGTCATTCCTGACTCCCAGCTCCATACAATTTTTGAATTAACTGAAGGATGGGTCATTGCCATAAGTATGATTCATTCACAGCTTCGGGAAAATCCAAACATTCTTTTGGTGGAAAAGCAGCATTCGTCCCTGGATGAACTCTTTCATTACTTGGCCCAGGAAGTGTTTTCCAAACAAACACCAATCGTGCAGCAGTTCTTGAAACAGATATCGATTCTTGATGAAATCAGCGGAAGTACATGTGAAGCTATTTTTGAACTGCCAGGATCCGGGCAAATGCTGAAACAGCTCTCTGAGAAAAATGCCCTTCTTCAGGAAATGAAAGGGTCCCGTCATTTTCGACTCCATGCCTTGTTCCAAACATTTTTAGAACGGAAATTAAAAGAAGAGAGCCTGGGATTGTATAAGGAACTCCAGTTGAAGTGCGCCAGATTCTTTGAAGGAAAGGGGAAGTGGGAGAAAGCAATCTTTCATTATATGAAAATGGGAAACATCGAGGCTGTATCTGCCATCCTGACCCGTGAAGCTGAAGGGATGATGAAAGGAGGACAACTCGAAACGCTGGGGGATTATTTAAGCGGGATACCCGAACTTTTAAAGGATCAATATTACTCCCTGTGGTTTTATCAAGGGGAGTTCTTTCGCTATCGGTCGTTTTATGAAAGAGCGGAAAAAGCCTATAGCAGTGGAATCATGCATGCAGAAAGAGACCCCGTCATGCTGAGTAAAGCCTATGAGGGAATCGGACGTATCTATTTAGATACAATTCAACCGGGGAAAGCGCAGCGGTTTTTACTTAAGGCCATTGATTGTCTGGAATCCGGAGAGCATGAATATATGGAGGAAAAGAACCATCTGTATGTATTGATAGCGGAAAACCTGGTGAACTCAGGGAAAGCAATACAGGCAAAGCTTTGGTATGACAAAGGGAAGAGGAACGGGTCCATGAAGGCAGAAGGCAATCTGGAGGCAAGGATGCTCCTCCGAACAGGAAAGCTTCAGGAGGCAAAGCAGGTCCTTCACTACAAGGGAGGGGAAGATCAGCTTCCTCAATCTCACCGGGAAAAAGAATTGTTATTGTCCCTCATTCAATCATTCATGGGAAATGGAAGCGAAGCCAAATCACTGGCACAGCAGGGAATCAGTCAGGGGGTCAAAGGGAAATCCCCATTTGTGGAAGCCTGCGGTTGGATCAGGATGGGCCACGCAGTACAGCTGATCACCGACTATGACACATCCCTTGCAAAAAACTGCTATGAAACGTCGCTGGAATTAATGAGTCAGATCAATGTCTCGAGGGGAAAAGCAGAGCCGTATATGGGACTGTCGATTCTTTATGCAAGGTTAGGAGAGTTTCAAAAAGCGAAGGAACTGGCTGAAGAGGCGCTGCATGAAACGGAAAAGGTAGAAGACATGTGGCTGTATTCCCTTATTCTTCTGAGTGTTGGAATCACGGATTACTACCGGGGGGAATTCGAAGATGCCGGGAAAAGCTTTAGACGAGCGGAGAGACAATTTGATTCCTGTGGTGACCGTTATGGCAAAACCATGACAAAGTTGTGGAAAAGCGCAATTGCTTATAACACAGATGATACCGATTCGTTCACGGAAAGCATGACCTCCTGTTTAAATGAAATCCAGATGGGAGAGTATGAATTTATCTTTTTCAAGCCGACGATATTCGGACCTAAAGATTTGCAAAGCCTGATTCCGTTAATAGTGAAAGCATATCAGGAGGGGATCCATGCCACGTACTGTCACCAGTTATTAACCAGATTAGGATATGATTCCATTCCTGCCCATCCAGGTTACACCATCAAAGTTCAAACCCTGGGACGTTTTGAAATCCATTTAGGAGATCATAAAGTACTGGAGAAGCAATGGCATAGAGAAAAGGCAAAGGAGTTATTTCAATACCTCCTGATCCAGAGGAACAACCTAAAGAGAAAGGAAGAGATCATTGAAGAGCTGTGGCCGGAGGGGAGTGGTTCAGATCGAGATTTCAAGGTTGCGCTCAACGCCTTGAATAAAGTATTGGAGCCCAAACGACAAGCAAGGGAAAAGGCTTTCTTCATCGGCAGGCAACAGGAAGGATACGGGCTGAATCCAACGGCGAATATCGAATACGATGCCGAACAATTTACGGCCTGGATCACGGAAGGGTTAAAGGAGAATGATGTGGAGAAATCCATTCAATATCTTGAACGGGGATTTCACTACTACAAAGGCGAGTTCTTACCTGACAGAAAAGGCACATGGTGGACCGGGAAAGAAAGAGAGAGACTGCAGCTCCTGTACCTGAGGGGGCTGGAGAAACGGGCACAGCTGGCAGTGAGAATGGAACAGATAGACGCAGCCATTGACTATTGTCTCGAAATCATCGAACACGATCCCCTCTGGGAGGAAGCCTACAGGCTCATCATGTATGGCTATTATCAAAAAAATAATCGCCCCCATGCTGTAAAATGGTTCAGGCGTTGCAAGGGAATTCTTGAGTCTGAACTCGGCGTCGAGCCGATGACCGCAACGCGCCATATGTATGAAATGGTCATTGGTGGCTTGGATGGAACTAAAGAGCGTGAATAGAAAAAGGATCCGATATGTTTCGATCGGATCCTTTTTTTGGCCTGGAGTGACAGGTTTCACCCTGTCATTTTATTAACCTCAGTCTCCATTTTCATTTTCTTCAGAAAGGCATCCACAAATTCCTTGTCCCATTGTGTACCTTTTCCTTCATGCAGGATGGAGAATGCTTTCTCATAAGGCATCCCTTTTCGATAAGGGCGGTCAGACGTCATGGCGTCAAAGGCATCGGCGACAGCGATCAACCGACCGAACACGGGGACTTCGTCGCCTTTCAATTGATCAGGATAACCGAAGCCGTCCATCCGCTCGTGGTGATGTTTAATCCCCGGTAAGATGGGCAGGAGTTCTTCCGTCATCTGGACCCCTTTGACAATTTCTTCTCCGATCACAGGGTGACGCTTGATCTGATCAAACTCTTCATCTGTCAATTTACCTTCTTTTAAAAGCACGTCATCACGGACCCCAATCTTTCCGATGTCATGAAGAAGAGCCGATTTATTGAGTAAATCGATGTCCTTCAGAGACCATTTACACTGTTTGGCAATCAAAACGGAATATTCCGCAACGCGCTTGCTATGCCCTGCAGTATAAGGGTCGCGAGCATCCAATGTACCTGCCACCACTGCGAAAAATTGGTCGAGGAGCTGCTGGTTTTTATGGTCCCTTAGATTGATGGCTTCTACCATATGGTTAAATCCCGAGAAGAGATGGGAGAACTCGTCCGTATACGTATTTATGGCGGGGGCAACATGACCCTGTTCCACTTTTTCAAAACGATTGACCAGTTCCATGACAGGTCCTTCAATGCTTTTGAAAATAAGGAGAGCACCATAGAAGGCAAGTACCGTTATGATAAAAATCAAGGTACCTGCCCATTTCCAGTAGTCTACTAACAGAGAAGAGTCCGCAATAGATAAGCGGATCTGTGATGCGAGTGAAAAAAGCAGGATCGGAAACAGAGCAAGAAATAAAGAAGCAGCCAGAATCTTTTGCTTTAAACTGATAAATAAAGTGGTCTGGTTGGAGGGATTGACTCCATGTTTTTCAATCGCTTTCCGGATCAGATCCCCCTGCAGCTGATGACAAGCCTTAAAGGTTAAGAAGAATTCAATCAACGCATGAAGGATCGCCACTAAAAAAGCACCGCACCAGGCGTAAAGAATGTACGAGTACGGAATGGATAGAGAGCCTCCATGGATAAAGGAGACTGTCAAAAGGGTCGATGGGAGGGCAAGCCCCAGGAAGTGGGGAAACATGATCCGTTTAACCGTTAATAAGGGGAATCTTTCTGCTTGATTATAAGCTGTAAGGAGAAGCTCCAATTCAATGGTGGAGTTCTTCTTACGATAAACGTCTTTTATTGGGCGAATATGCTTTTGAAATACGAGGAATTCAAAGCTGAACATCGTGACAATCGAAACGAAGATAATGCCTCCCATAGTGATGAATTCGTCTTCCTTAAGGGAAAGGGTTTGGAAAATGAACACGGATCCAACGCCGAACACAGCTATGATACTGCCTAATAGATAATTTTTGATGATGGTACGCTGAAATTGCTGAAATATCTCCAAGGATGAATCCTCCAATTTCACTAACATTTAGTAGATTCATTATATAGGAAAAAGGGCTGCGGGAACATGATAGTTTTAAAGATTTGTGTGAGAAATGGGGACAGTATTGAATCCTATTTTCCATTTTGGTGGATTCAGTGGAATATACGGTTCTTTTTTTCGATCATCCAGCCGTTTTTCAGTATACACCATTTGGATTTGTTCCGAATCCATACCCAGTAGCTTTCCAAGCAGCAAAAACCCATAAATACAGTCTATCACCTTTTTTTTATCCGAATTTATCTCAGAACCCC
>NZ_CAJGBF010000011.1 GCF_904424705.1 Rossellomorea arthrocnemi
CGGCCCATTTCGTCTCACTTGAATATACGTTTTTGCCCATGCAAAAACACCTCCGTTTTCAGTACTTGTAATAAGTGTACCATTTCGGAGGTGTTTTATATTGTCCCATTTAATTATGTTAGTCTAGGAGAATTATATTATAATCTTGGCCTTTTCTTTTGCTCAAATAATGGTAAACGGCTATTTTTAAGTTGTTTTGTTACCTATCAACGATATTAAGTTTGAATTTTTGAATAAAAATAACTCCGGACTAATACCGGAGTTATTGAAAGGAGTAATTATCCTGATGTTGGGACTATAATAACCAAATAACATTTTAATTATTTATGTTATAACTTAAATACGCATGTCATAACTTTAATAGTCTTTAACAATAATACAAAGGGGAGGTTACTATACCATACTACATATCTACCAATCTATGCGTGAAATAGTAATTTAATGCGTATATAAGTAGACCAAGAGAATATATGTTTGCTATAATAAAAGGACTAGAAATTATTTCTAGTCCTTTTACTTAGGTATTAGCGCTACGCACCGTTAATTATTGGCACAGTGAGTAGTACACCAAAGTAATAAATAACGTGTCGCTAATTATATGGCGCAACAAGTTATGTATTACTATACCCCAATATATTACTTAGTAATATTTATAATAGCATTATCCACTAAAAAAATAAAGTTGTAAAGAGGCGTTTATATGCAGCAACCATTTTCTAACCATTCCATAAAAGTTTTCTTTGACGAAAGCGGTAAAAACCAAAAGCATCCACACTTGATGGCAGGTTTACTCATTCCGTCACAATATTACAGTTCAGTTGCTGTACAGGAACTCAACCAGATCATAAAAACATCAAAACTCCATTGGACCGATTATAACGGTGATAGTAAAAAAAGGAATCAAATTTGGAAGATATTACGTACAATTCTTAAAGATGAAAGACTATTAACAATGAACATAATTTCATACAATCAATCTAAAATTGAGCAAAACTCAAAAAAGTTAGCTAGTATGTATCCGGATATTGCTGATCAAACAATTTTCATGAAGTTTCCTGAACGCATAATTTATGGTTTATTACGTGGATACGGTTCTCATGTTCATCTTGATACTCAAATTTTTATTGAGGATGATTCACAATATCATAATAATAAATATGACTTAAGGACTCAGCTATTTCAGCAATTAAACATACAATCAATTTATAGAGGTGAAAGATTCACGATTAAAGAAGTTGATTATTTACCCAAACAAACTGAAGTCGGAATAGAAATTACGGATATATTATTAGGGATCGTTCGCAGTATCATCCGTAATGAAGAATCGACTACCCGTTCAACAAGAGAAAAGAATAATTTAATTATTTCTTTACTTAAGGCGGAACCAGCTTTCAGCACATTCCTTAGCCGGATTAAATATTATGAATGGGGCATCGCTCACGAGCTAGTTGAAGTCAATTTCGATAGCTATCTAAATATTTTTATAAATTCAAACATAGAAAACTTTTGATTTATTTAAATACCAATATAAAAATACTGAGGTTAATATATGAAAAATAAAACAATCATTGTGTATCTTGTTCTTCTCGTTTATATATTGATACTCCTTCCAATTATCCTACAGATAGTAGGTATGAATATTTGGGCCGCTGTATTAATTGGTATATTTGCCGGCAGCTTTATTACACACTTAACTTTGAAAGCACCCCATAACCCTAACAAAGAGGTTGAAAGGAAATGGGCGAATTTCCTTTCTTTTGTAAACGATATAGTATCGTTTATAGCTACTTACTCAATTCTAATAGGAGTTTTAGTATATGTTTTTTATTATGGGTTTTGTATTAAACTGATCCCCCTATTAGACAGATTAGAAAAACAATCTTTATCAGCTTCTGAACAAATCTTTTACATACTTAATAATGGACAATTTTACGTTGAATTCGCTACAGCCGCCACCTTATTAGGGTTATATCATTTATTAAGCGAAGGAAGAACAAAGCTAAAAGCAAAAAGATTTAATAATAAACCGGAACATAGATAATAAATAAAAGAACATGTGTTCGTTAAAATTGTCTATCACGCATAGATTCGACAAAATTCAACATTTAGAGAGGTGTTTCATTTAATGGCTAAACGTGAACGACTTACCAGGCAGCAACGCCTCCATAAAGTTAAACTAGAGGAAAAATTAAAAAACCTCCCCCCTTACATCGAAGAATACAAGGATGATATGTTTTCAGGAAACGTATCTCCTTCTACCCTTTTGGGTTACTTTCATGATTTTGAGAAATTTTTTAATTGGTTGAAAGCTGAGGGTATTGCAAAGGTTGGTCATATTAAGGATATCTCTCTTGATACACTTGAAAAACTTAAGTTGCAGGAAGCGAATTCCTACTTTTCTTACCTGGCGATCGATCAGGAGTTACAGGATGAGTCGATTAATCGAAAAAAGAGCTCCCTTAAGTCCCTATTCAAGTTCTTAACTGAAAGAACTGAAGATGATGAGGGTGAGTGTTATTTCTATAGAAATGTTATGGCTAAAGTCAAAATGAAGAAGAATACTGAAACATTGGATGCAAGGGCCGAGCGGATAAGTGAGAAAATCTTTCACGGAAATGAAATTCAAGATTTTATTAACTTTGTAGCATTTGATTACCCTGCTGCGGTACAAGAGCAAAAACAAAAGCTGGCATATTATAAACGTGATCACGAGCGGGACCTCGCTATTATCGCCCTTCTTCTCGCTTCTGGAATCCGGGTAAGTGAATTGGCAAACCTCTCCCTTTCTTCTGTAAATATGAAAAAGAGAAAGCTTTCCGTCCTTCGAAAAGGTAGTAAAGAAGCAACGGTGTTCTTCCGCAAGTTCGCCCTCCCCTATTTAGAAGAGTATAAGCGCGTCAGAAACACCCGTTACAAGGCAAAAGAGGGTAACAAATACTATTTCCTTACGAATTATAAAGGAACCGCACAACCGCTTTCTGTACGCGCTATTCAACAACTGATAATGAAGTATACAGAATCCTATAGGGATGAAAAGCTATCTCCTCATAAAATGCGGCATTCTTTTGCCACTGAGTACGCAAAGAAGAATTCCGTTTATGATCTTATGCGGCAATTAGGTCATACCTCAACGGAGACTTCTAGTCTATATGTAAATACAACTGAAGCCCAGGCTCAGCAGGCCATTGATAATTTAGATGATTAGTAGCGCTTTAATGTAGGTCGATAAGGATTTCAATAATCTCTTTGTTATCTCCTACTTTATTGTACGAAGGGAGACAATAATTTGTTCTATAAAATATTTAATCAATACACAATAATGACTTTTCCTCCTGAAGAGTTTGATAACATAATTAAAAATATTAAAAAATCATACGCTTATCTTGGCTATATAGATGTATCCCAAGAGAAAGGGATAGAAAACAAGAGGTTTGCGAAATATCTAAATATTAAGCAAAGTTATTATACGAGACAGGTTCCTCATAAAGAAAAAAGCCTCCAGGGCTTTTCTTATTCAGTGTTTGATCCTAATATCTCAAAATATCCTCCGAAAGACGTTCAGTTTGCATTCAAACAGGAGGTTAAGGATGATTATTATTATCATAAAGAGCTATATAGTGAAGATGGGCAAACTTTTGCGATTAATCATATGATTAATCCTGTAGAGCGTCATATTCATAATTTGGCTTTAGATACAGAAGAATATATTCAAAAAACGGATCTATCCTATTTAAAAAAAGATAAAATACTTAACCAGGCAAGGTTTACCCTATTCCCTTTTATTGCTAAAATAGATGGGGAATTTGTTGAACCAACAATCCTAGTAACTGTATATAGAGACGGTATATTAACTATCAATATTATGATATCTTTTACTGAAAGTTCAGTAGGTAAGGTTGGTACGGAACCCCCTTCAATTATCAACTTTGATTATGCTGAATTTTACCCTAAACAAAAAGAATACAAGTCAAAGGACTATTGGAAAAAAGAAAGGAAAGATTCTGTTACAATTAAGGACGTTACTGTTTATTATGAAGACCTAATCAAACATATTTGCTCAGCAAATTTTTTCTCCAATCCCGAGTTCAAACAAACTTCCTGGGTCTTGGGGGATTTTAACCCACATAAAAACCTAGAACATTCTCAGTTTATAAGCCTAAACAAAAGCTATTACTTTTCCTTATTAAAAAATAGTCCGGCTGATTATGTAAAGCATTTTTCCACTAAAGATATGGACCAATCTTTGGAAAAAGCTTTGACTGCCAGTCATAAGCATATGCATTTTTACGCTAATGGCCATACTGGTATATTATCAATTAACCATATGTTATTTTCCCCAATAGCTGTTAATTATCTAAAAGATAAAGAAAAAGCATTAAAAAAAGAAAAATTGTACGAGGAAGAGTTAAATAATCTGTATAAAGAATTAACCTGGAAATATATGTTTGAATATTTGAGGTTTTATGAGTTAACATTTATAAAAAAATTCTTTCTACGAAAAGTTTTAGAGGATTTAAACTCCAACAGCTACAACACCCTTTCTGACTATAATAAAGTAAAGCAAGATATGAGTCTTATCAGATTAAAATACAATGAAGAATCTCTATTTCAAGCTGATGGAAGTCCAAAAGAACTCTATAAAAATTTATTGGATAAAACTAATACAAATTCTTTATTAGAGAAAGTTGAAAATTTATTTATTGATCTAAAAGATGATATAGATAAACAAAGGGATTTCCAAATTAAAAGAAATGAATCCTTTATTTATGTTGTGACTTCTCTACTAACAGTCCTGCTAAGTTATAGAGGATTAAAATTCATAGTTAACGATATACTCATTAATATTCCTTTCATAGGTCCTTATGTCGAAATGCATCCACTTAGATATACAGTAGCTTTATGGGGATTAATTATTATCGGTATGCTCTATTTAAATTATCAAAGACAAAAATCATTTAATAAATAAAAATTATTAAATAAGACCACCAAATGATGAGAAATAATATCTCATTTGGTGGTCTTTATCTAATTCTGATTGTTCTTTGGTGATACTCTAATGTATTCCTTTCATTTAAGCACAAACCGTCCAAGATGCATACAAACACAAAGACCAATCTGTATTCTTGATGTAACCTTGTAATTGCTAATAGCGAAATTTTTACGCCTATTATAGATATCTCAATATTGAATTTATAATTAAAACCGTTTTCCATTCCTCTTTAAAATCTATTCTCTCTTCGATTGTCTCAGCTTGTTTGCGAGCGATGGAATACCGTAAAAAAAGATAATACCAACTACAGTAGCTAAAAAAATCGATAGACTAATATATTGAAAAAGAAATAGTAAGACCAATGCGAAGATAAATACAATTCTCCAATACAGAACAATTTTGTTCAAACCTTTGGCCCCCTTATCGAAAGATTACACTTAATTACATCATACCATGCTTAAATGAACTTACTCATTGTCCAGATCTGTTTTTTCATTCAATAAGATTGAGCAAACTCAGTGGCTCATGCTTCAATTTCTCTAGGCAGCGTATCCATAATAAAAGATTTCCTAAATTCACTTGAAGAAAGAGGCTTAGCAATATAGTACCCTTGGATCACATCACACTTTAATTCTATTAAGTAACTTAACTGCATTTCGTCTTCTACTCCTTCAGCAACTACATTAAGATTAAGCCTATGAGCCAGCTTAATGATAGCGGAAGCAACTTCTCCTATTTTCCAGTCTTTCTGTATCATTTGAATAAAGCTCTTATCTAATTTAATTGTATGAATGGGTAAGTCCACTAAATAACTTAGTGAGGAATATCCGGTACCAAAATCATCGACTGCAATTTTAATCCCCATATCTTCAAATTCCCTTAGCTTATCCGAAGAGTCCTTTGAAAATAAGACGCTTTCTGTTATTTCTATTTCAAGTAAGTTAGGTGGCATGTCATATTTATAAAGGATATCCTTCACTTTCTCTACAAGCAAATCATCATACATAAATTGAGTAGCTGAAAAATTTACCGAAACAGGAATAGCTTTTCCGTATAGATTATTCCATTCTATTATTTGACTACATGCCTCATTCATTACTACTTCCCATATCATATTAATCAGGCCAGCTTGCTCAGCAATCGGTATAAAAACCCCCGGACTAATCATCCCTAAATCGGGTTCATTCCATCTAACTAATGCTTCTACCCCTACTATTTGCTTTGTCATGGTTTGAACTTTAGGCTGATAATAGACATGGAACTGACTTTGATTTAACTCTAAAGCTTGTCGTAATCGTCGTTCAATTTCAATTTGTTCTCTTTTAGATTCTTCCATTTCAACATGGTAATGAATATATTGATTTCCTCCGTTATTCTTAGCTTCCCCTAGTGCCAGGTCTGCATGTCTCTGTAGTGCGATATTCGGATTATTTGCTTCGCTATGGCTGATACCAATTGAACATCTGATATAGTGATCTCGCCCAGCATAAGTAAATGGCTCTTCCAATTGTTCCATTACTCGACGTGCTATAGCTTCGACTTCTTTTCTACTTGAATTACTTATCACTAAGCTAAATTCGTCTCCGCTTTGTCTGGCTATAAAGTGCTCTTTTCCGAAAGAACTTTTCAAACATTGAGCTAATTCTTTTAAAATCATATTTCCGGCGTGATCACCTTCTGTATCGTTAATATCTTTAAATCGATCAATATCGATAAATACTAGTGAAATATCATTTTGATATAAAAGTGTGTTTAAAGCATCCGATATATATGTATTGAGGTAATGTCGATTGGGAAGGCCGGTTAATATATCGTGATGTTGTTGATGAGCTATTATTTTTTTACTTGCTTCTAATTCATTACGATTAGAATTGGCAGCGGATAAGACTTCTTTAACATGAACCTGGATAAAATCTTCTTCCCTAAGAGGATCTTCGGCACTCGTTATAATGTTCCCACTGTACTTTTTAAGGTGTTCGGCAGCTTGTATATAAGGTCTCATTATCCGCCTTGAAAACAAAAAACCAATGCTAAATATTAAAATAGAAGTGACAATAGAAATATAGATCGGTTCATTCACAAAAAGAAATGTCATAATGGTGTTAACGCTGATGATGGATACAACGATTAAACTAAAAAGAATCATAATCCGATTTACAACAGACACAGTTTCACTCCTTATGAAAGCAAAAAGACACCGCACGGAAAAAGCTTATAGCTTTATACGTGGGGTGTCCCATCTGCTTATATAAATTATAAATTTTGGCATTTTATACATATTATTATATAGTCAAAAATCGCTATGTACAATATTTAGTTTCATTACTCTAGAAAAGCCTATTATAACAACGTTAATCCATTGACAAACAATGGTAATGTTGATAAAATTATTACATAAGTAGTACAACTTGTTATAATAATTGTATTTCAAATATAAATTAGACGAGATAGGGTGTGTTATTATGTTGAGAGATCTTCTGTGGCTTGCTGAAGCCAAAATGTCTTATGATAGAGGAAAGCAAACTGGTCTTTGGGGTTTAATTGGTGTAGGGTTGATCATTTTAGGAGCTGTCTATTGGGATTCTTTACTCTTGCCATTTTTTAACTCTATTGGCTTAGTGAACTTAGCATATAAATTTAATCTTGTCACCGATACAGGAAGTTTAACTGCTTGGAATGTATTTATTGGTATATTTGGTTTTATTGTTATCTTATTAATATTTCTATTGGCGGCCATGGTGTTATATACACTCTTCCTCTGGACAGTGATGTTAATGTTTAAGGGGGAACAAGGAGAGAAAATAGCTGAAAAAATAGGGATAGCCTTCTTCTGGATAATTACTTCTCCAATAACAATACCTGTATTAATTATTGTAAATGCAGTTTCTTTTATTGCTAGTCCGTTAAATTTTATAAAGGATATTAAAGATAGGAAATCTAATCGGCAAGAAACCTATAATTATATGAAAAATCAGGAGTCTCATTTTGTATCTAAAGATAGTCAAGACATTACAAATGAATTAGCTTTACAACGTTTAAATAGACTATATATGAAAGATGATCAAGATTATTTGATAGGATTGGTAAAAGAATGGAACAGTGAGAAATTTAGAATGTATATTTTATTACCCTCCCCCTTTTATAGAGGAATATATCTTACTCATGAAGAAAGGTATGAAATTAACAAAGACGAAAATAATATCTCTTGTATTGAAATTAAATTTACTAAAAAAGGTAAAAATGAACTAGATTTTGTTAGAACCCCCCTTGTTATCGAATATATTTCATTATCCAGATTCCACATAATTGTTAAAAAGCATGATGAAAACATAGAAAAAATCTTTTATCGTATCAATAATGATAATGAAATCCAGTCATATACCCGAAGTGCTAATAGAAGGTACATTCTTGAACGAGAGCACTGTAGAAGAAAGATGAAAAGCACCGAGAATCCTGAGCATTTTGAAAGCGCTCAAAACTACTTTGAAGCTTTGAATGCTACTCATGCTGATGTTTTAGAGTTAATGTATGACGAAGAAATGCTTGATATAGCTATCAAGGGAGAGGAATCTACGGTTAGGAGCCACAACCTCTATGTATACTAAAGAACGGTTATACCAGGTATTAGAAGCGCATCAAAAGCATTTAAAATCACCAATGGAATGGGAAGATTACATCTCTAAATGTGAAGATGATCTTCCTTCTGTTAGTGAAATCATTACCGTATATTCAAATTGGAAAAATGTTTTATCTCATTTTAATTTTCCACGTAAAAATAGATACAGTAATAAAGAATTGTCACTGATTATTAACAGATATAGAGAACAACTAATCTCTGCTAGAAAGTGGGATTCATTTGCTAAGCAATATGCCCTCCCTACTTCGGATACTTTAATAAAAAACCTGGGGAAATGGTCTAATATTAAGAGCCAACTTGAATTGCCACGAGCGTCTCCTGTTAGAGAAACTAATGTCTATACAAAGAAGCAAATCATCGATGTTCTAACAGAACATGGGAAAGAATATGAGAATCCTCGATCATGGGATAAATACGCTAATGAACATTCCCTTCCAATTTATCAAACGATTAGAAAGCACTTATCTTATGAAGAAATGAAACCCTTCATTAACTCAAAACGTAATTATTCAACCGAAGAACTTTCAGAAATTGCCATTAGATATAGAGAGTACTTCACTACCTCAAAAAAATGGGATAGTTTTGCCAAAGAAAACAATTTACCAACATCACTAACATATTATCGTCGTTATGGATCCTGGAGAAAGGCAAAGGGAGAAATCCTTCATTAATGACCTGGACGTAGAACAAATGAATAAATAAAGCACCTGCCTCATACTTGCTTATGAGAGAGGCATGTGCTTTTTTAATCATCCACTTCTTGAAGGTTATCATTTATTTGTCTAATAATGTTCTGTATAAGTGTTGTTATTAAGTATTGCCCCTTTGGGCTATCAGCATCATGAAAGTGGGCATCTGCCTGGCTGAATTCAAGATTGACACTAGTTCTATACTTATCTTTATATACAATGTAGAGCGTCGCAGTGTTTTGCTCCCCAAACATCCCCGTCTTCTTCTCGATCTCCATGCTTTTAATCCCATTTCTATCAATACCAGCCATAAACTCTGAAATCACTTCATGATTATTTACATTTTGGGCGGCTATTAAGCTATCATTCATTACCTGAGGATCAAAAGCCTGAAGAAATTGACTTTGATTCTTTAATGAAAGACTAGCTGAAAACCTCTCTATTGTTCCTTCAATGGTCGGTTGCATTCCTTCAGACGATGGGTCTTTAAATTCTAGAACTCCAACATGTTCCTCTTGTGGAACAGACTCAGCAGCTTGGAGTAAAAGCTCTCTATCCTTTAATTCTTCCTTCATTTCTTTTTTGGCCTGAGTAACATTAATTGATACCGGTTCTTCATTTTTTTGTATATATTTTACAAAGAAAAGACCGCTAATAATAACTATAATGACGGTTATTAAAATAGCGATCTTGGCTTCTTGTCTCAAAAAATTATCTCCTTCCTTATTTAAATATTTTTGTTAAGAAGAAGGAATTTGAACCATTTCAAGCGGATTAAAACTATTTGATTTAGCTGCATTCCATCCACTTCCTTTATGAAGCTCAAAGTGTAGATGCGCCCCAAATGATTGTCCGGTATTTCCCATATACCCTAAGAAGGTCCCTTTCTTTACCTTTTGGCCAGTCACTACATTTCTATTTTGTAAATGGGCATATAAAGAATCTATAGGTTGCCCTCCTATGTTATGGGTGATGATTATACAATTACCATATGAGCCTGATAGATAAGCTTTTTTCACTGTTCCATCTGCAAATGCTACTACCGGCACATTTCCCCGGCCTCCTAGACCAATATCTAAACCATAGTGAAACCTTTTCTTTCCATTAAGGGTATCCCAACCATAATTCGTTGAGATTCTACCTGTAGCTGGAGCCATAATCTCTCCTACAGGAATAGAAGGCATACCTTCTCCTGGTTGATAAGTTGCTGCAAGGTGGAACATCTCAGCATACTTTAGAACTTTATCGATATACCATTCTGCGTGATTATATGCATATATCGCTTTCCTCTTGTCGCTTCCATATCCGTTCTTTGCAAGATAAGAAGCTGCCGAGTACATACTATCAGCTACTGACCAAGGATCGGCTTTTCCGTCATCATTTCCATCTAAACCATATCCACCATATTTTTTTATTTTGCTGGGATCTGTAAGTACACTTGTAGGTATACTAGCATTACCTAACCTTGTTCCACCAAAGTCTGCACTAGCGGACCATCCCAGCCATGTAAGTGGCATAAATTGGACTGGACCGATTGCACCTACTACGCTTACATTAGAAGGGTTTTGAGAGTCAGAAAAAGATGTTTCTACAAAGTGAATGGCAGCTAATGTATACCAGTCAACCCCAAAAGCTTTTTCTCCCTTTCGATAGAACTCCATAAATTGAGCCGGAACATTTCCACCTGGAATAACAGTTCCTTGAAACCCCCCACCACTAAAACCAAATCCGCTTCCACTTAGCCACTCAGTATAACCAATTGAGCCACCACTAAATTCATATAGGGCTTCAACCATCTTTTTATCACGTTCACTAAACCCATATTGATTTAATATGGAATCAAAAGTAGAATAATCTTCAGTTTGCTGTACTGTAGTTTGTTCAAATGTCATTTTTCTTGAATAATCATACGTCTCGATTTTGACTTCATGAGGTACCGGGACCCAAGCCCAATAAGGATCAAAATATCCTCTTTCTTCATCCCAATTCTTATAAAATTTTACTTTCTCCATTTTATAACGCGTTTCATTATGAGTTGAAAGAGTACCTTCCCAATCGGATAATTTCCCATCATATTCATAGGTTGCATTACCATTCCAGGCATCAACGTATGTAATTTTCTTTACATAATGATCTTTCTTTTTAACTTTAGTTTTCGAACATTTCCCTTCTTCACAGGTTTCGGTATATATTTCAGTGTATTCATTGAAGTCCTCATATTCAAAAGTAGGTTTTAAAGCTTGAGCCATTTTTCGAATCAGTTCTTTTTCCTTACCTTCGTACTCTTTCATCATGAAATCTGATTGGACTACAGCTGCTAGAAGCTCTGGAGGTATCCTATATTGTGCTTGCTCGGGACGTGAGGTATCAATCGTTTTATCTAATTCCTTAATCATGTATTCATAGAGTTCTTGATCCTCCCCCTTTAAATCAGTACCACTTCCAAAGAAACTGCTGTAAACAAACATGATGATAACAATTAGTAAGATGATACCCGCCACAGTTAATATAGTAGGGACCCCTATGGTACCCACTAGGCTTACTAATAATTTCGCTAATGCTTTAAGGCCTGCACTAAGTGCCTTCTTTGCTAAAGCGGCTGCCTTTTTAGCTACTTTTTTGGCCGCTTTCTTTCCAGCTTGTTTAACCTTCTTTTTGGCAAAGTTCTTACCTAATTTCACCGCACTATTTTCTTGTTGTTCCTGCTGTTGAGGATCTTGGTTTTGAGGAATGCCCATTAGATGGACACCCCTTTAAACCTACCTCTATCACTATCACGCCTTGCCATAAACCTCTTGTTTGGCTGTGGAGGAATTAATTCATTTGGATCAATGCTAGATGTATAAGGTTCATCCTCAATAAAGTAATCTTCTTTTACTAATTTGCGGTTACGAAGACTTAAATTTTGTTTAACCTCATTAGAACCTAAACGAGCATCCCCTTGCATGATTTTACTTACTCGATAAGTCTCGCCATCCGGTGCTTTAGCTTGTACATAGCTACTCCCACTATTTACAACTAGCTGAATTTTCTCAACCATACTATTTTTTCTAAGATCGTCTAAGTTGAATTGTCCTGCGTCCACTTGTTGATTATATGGTTGCATTTGTTTAACAGCTTGAACACCTTTTGGCGCTCTATTTCCAAGTATTTGGTTGGGATTTACATTGATTGTACGATTAAAAGGAATTTTAGCACCCGCTGAATCAAGCTTATACGCACTTGTTTGGGAACCATTAATTTTGTTTTGAACGAAAGCACCATCTTGTACATTTAAATCTTGGTAAACTACTTCACCCTGTTTAAGTCCACTATCCCCTCGCCCCATTCTGGAAACAGTCTGTAACTGACCAGTACGAGTTCGAACTTGAATGTATGATTCGTTATTTGAAGTGACCATTCTAACGGCACCATTTGCAATCTGCTCAGTTCCATTATCTCCAATTACTTTTTGAGCAAGATGCATAACTTCTTGAGGTTCATTAATTTTTGAATTAACCGCATTGTTATATGGGTTAATCTTAGTTGCTAGTTTGGAGCCCACTTGATAACCCTTATCTCCGGCAATAACTCCCCCGACATAGCCTACTTTATTACTAAAGGACTGTTGTTTAGCAACTACATCTCCATTATCAAACGTCAAGCCTGAACGAATCTGGCCTACTTGATTTTTGAATTGAGATCCAGTTTCTTTCCCTACCGCAATAGCTGCACCTGTAGCACGTGTCGCGACTTGAGCTATTGCAGTAGATGCTCCTATTTCAGTTGCACCTGACCATCCCAATGCTCCAGCAGCACCTATTTGACCTATTGAATTGCCAATATTTTTACCAATGTTAGTAGCGAAGCTTGTTGCTGAACTAACACCGGTAGCGCCTCCTACAGCACCAGCTGACTGAATTGCAAACTTCGTTATTCCACCTAGCTTTGCTTTGCTCATAGTACCGACAACCGCACTTTTAAGGGGTACATTTGCAGATAAATTATTCATTGCTTGACTAAAGTTTTGATTTCTTACCTCTGGCTCCTTATCTTTCCATTGTGATATAGCATCATTTCTAGAAATACCTTGCGATTCTTGTGCTGATATAAACTGTTCTTTCTGTTTTGCTGTCTTATTATTGGCCACATATTGTGCCACACCCATCGTATTAACTTTGTTGTTTGGCATAGCAAAACTTGATGCTTTTTCTGAAGCCTCATTAATTGATTCCACATAAGCTTTTCTTTTTGTATCTGAATTTTTATATTCCACTTCAATTTCTTCTTTAGAAGCATTAGGATTTTTTTCTTTAATCTCTGCTCTTTCAATACCAGCAACCTTATTTGCAAAGTTGGCCGCGAAGTCTTGCTTACTTATTGCAGAATTTCCTTTTGTGCCCGTCATGCTTTGTACAGTAGACTGAGCAGCTTGTTGGAATTGAGCTTTCTTTTGAGCCACTTTATTATTCCATGCTTCAGCACGTTGTTCATTGTAAGCAGTTTTCTGACTATCTGTCATGTCATTTAAGGATTGAGAAGGAAGATTATTACTATCGTATCCATTTAAGAAATCTTTTTTGTTTTCATCAGCCCAGGATTTAGTCATGTTGTCTGCGTTTGTAGAAGCTGCCTTAAGAAAATCTGCTTTCTTTTGAGCAACTTTATTTTCCCATGCCTTTCCTTTTTGGACATTGTACTGTTTTTGTTCTCCTTCGGTCATTGCCTCAAATGGTTTTTCAGATCGCTGTTCATTAGAATATTGATTCATAAAATCTTCTTTATTTTGAGAAGCCCACTCTTTAGTCATGTTGTCTGCTTTTGACTGAGCAGCCGCAATAAATTCTGATTGTTTTTGACCTACTTTATCATCCCACGCTTTGGATCTTTGTTTTTGATATTCTTTTTGCTCATCTTCCGGAAGGGATTCTAATTGTTTGGTAGGTGGATTGTCTTTTGAGTACTGTTTCATAAAATCTTCTTTATTCTGTGCTGCCCAGGTACTTGTCATTGCTTCAGCAGATTTATTAGCAATATCCGTAGATGAACCTTTTTCCTTTAGATTCTCCCAATCTTGTCTAGCTTTCGAGGTTTCTTGATCTTTTACTGCAGATAACTTATCTTGCCATTTTGCTTCAAGCTCACTTTGATGCGCATCTGGGAATCGTTTCTTCATGTCCTTCATAAAGCCTTCCCGATTTTTACTAGCCCACTCGGTCGTACTATCGTCAGCCATTTTTGAAACAATGTCTTCTTCTTGATCGAAGTCTAAGTCTTTTCCTGCATTATTCCAACCTTCTTTTCCTTTTCTCATTCGGTCTTTAATACCTTCTCCAGCCAAAGCACCGACTCTACCTATAGTACCCCCAGCAGCACTACCTAGTAGTGCTCCACCAGAAGCCCCCGCAATAGCTCCAACTGGCCCCATTACAGAACCTGCTACACTTCCAGCTGAACCAAGAACGGCTTTACCCATTTTACTTGAAATTTCGCCAGCCTTGAGCATTTTCTCTGCAACTGATGTAGATCCTGTATCGGTTCCCGTGTTACCTGCAATTGTAGGGTTGCCATCTACTTCTGTAGAACCCTGGCCTTTTGCTTTATCTTTTACGCCATTATACATACCTTTTAAAGCTCCTGATACGGATTGATCACCAAGAGCACCCTTTACTGACCCGGCAATACCAGCTAGGGCGGACATACCCATCATCGCTCCTGCTTTGGACATGTTATTGTGCATTCCCCCACCTAGTCCAAGAAGGCCCCTTAAAGATTCACCAACAGGAATAAAGATTAAATATAGAATAATAGTTTCAATTCCCGTTGCTGTCGATGTTGCAAATATAGTCATTATCCAATAACAAGCTGCATGAATTGATTGAATAAACACCGTTCCAACAAATTCTTTCATCCATCCAGCTGTAATTCCTTTGAGTTTTGGGAAGAGAAAGAATACGACCATTAATGGAGCGAATATCATTAAGATTATTAAAGTGAATTTCCTCATCATGTAATAAAAATTCGCCCAGAAACTTAATCCCAGTAACATTAGCCCCATTAAAATATCTCCAAGAACACTATCATTAGAGGGATCCATCTTATCTTGTAATTTAACAGCTTCAAAGTCATTCTCAAATATTCCAACTAACCCCATATTGAGATCGAATACGAGTCCCATTATTGCAGGAAGATTGAATAAACAAATTCCTACAATTGCTAGGTCTTTAATGAACTCTATTAATGCTCCCCTTGCACTTGGATTAACGGCAGCGGTCTGTATTCTCATCCCGTGCAAAACAACAGCAAGAACGAAAAGAGAACCAGCAACAGTTAATATAGTTAAATAGCCTGGCCACCAAATGGTAGTTAATTCGTCCGTGGAGAATGTCCCGTATACTAAGTCGGAAGTTAGTGATTTATCCTTTCCAAATACCCAAGCCTTTAATGATTTTAATTGCATAAAGGGACTGACTAACCATTCCCACATGGTCGCGAAAAGTGAACCGAGAATGTCACCAAGCTTATCACCAATTGAGCCTAACATTGTTTACCCACCACCTATCTTTGTAGTTGTAACTTCCGTTTTCTTTTTAATTCTTCTAATACAGCAGAATTGGATTCTACAAAGACAAGTTCTTCATCCGATGGATCTGTTCTCAGCCAAACTGACGACTTTCCATGTCTTAAAATACCTTCACCTTTGTCCGGTTTTCCAAATAAAATCCCTAATTCTCCCGCAGATAAATCAAAGTTTTCCTTAATCTTCTTAAGATCGATTTTGTTTTGTTTTAAAAAGATAAACGTGTAGGTGTTCTGTAGAATCCCCCGGGCTTTTCTACTTTCAAGGATTCTCACAAAATCTTGACTGGCAATTCTTAAGCCGGCGTTTCTTTTTCGGGAGCGTCGAGCCATTCGCTCTAAGAAATCAACGGTCGCTTCATAGTCAACTAGCTGCCATGCTTCATCTGCATATACAATTTTCTTTTTATTAGCGTTTTCTACATTTTTAATAAAATGCTCCCATAAGAAAGTAAGAATTACATGATATGCAATTTCTCTAAGGCCACCAGTCTCCATCTTTGAGATATTGAAATTTATTAGTCTTGCTTTGTGTAGCTCAGTAGTGACTCCTTTTCCAAGATAAGTTTGGCCATCAAATATTGGCTTACTTCCATCTCTCAAATAAGGTTTTATAACTGCAATAAGTCTTTCTGCTTTTTTCTCATTCTCAAATTTTTCAATTATATAATTATATATATCTGTAATAGTTGGCTCTGGCTTTCTTGCTCTGCTTTGAATAATCTGCCCATCAACTTCCTTGGCTTGATTTTCAAATAATGAGTTGGGATGAGAGGTGAACTTCATTTTTTCAAATACTCCGTTAATCGCCTCTTCTAAATAATTTCTTTCAAAAACATCTAACCCTTGACCCTCCAAATTTTTCCCACGAGCGATAATATCAAAGAATTCTATAACCTCTCCGACTTTTTCCCTTATGGCAACAAAGCGAATAAACCGTTTTCCATCCTCTTTCTCAATTATTTCCTTATCATCCGCCTCGTCCACTAGCTCCAGTTCTTCATCATCATCTTCAAGTGGTATATCTGTATAATTAAGAGCCACAGGGTTAATTCTTATATTTGACTCCTCAGATATGTCTAGATTCAGCCCGCCAAGTCGTTTTGTAAGCTTGGAAAACTCATTTTCAACATCAATGATTGCTTGATGGACACCCATCCCGATCATTTCACGAGCAATCATAAGTTTTAACAATAAGCTTTTTCCGCTTCCGCTGGTCCCGAACACTGCTGCATTGTAATTATCAGGACGGAATTCTTCGCTACCGAAAGCATTAAAGAATTCTTTCTGTCCGGTGATTTTATTGTTCCCGATCGGAATACCGCCATTAAATTTACCGCTTCCACTAATAAATGGGCTGAATGTACTTAATGCTCTTCTATCCATATTGCGTAATGAATCATTTATTTCATTTATCCCCAATGGTAGGGCGGACCGAAAGCCTTTTTTCACGCGGCTCCAGGTGGATGCAAGCTTAAAAAACAATCCAGACATTTCATCTTCAACAAACTCACTAAACTTATCCAATTCCTTTTCACTTTGTCCATAAAGCATTCCTATTACACCAACTAAATAGCTGTCGTTTTCAGAGAATTGAGTTTCTGCCATAAGAGTCTCTGTATCATGGATTTTGGTTTGTAGATCATGTTCCTGATCGATATTTCCACGTTTGCGCTGAAAGGTAAGGTTGGATTTTAACATGGTGATTTGTCTTTGTAACATAGTTAGAGCTTCATTTTTCTTAACTTTATGCACATCAACTAACACATCAATTTCACCAGATGAAGTTAGTGAATATAACCAATTAGTTTGCATTTTTCGGGGGTATCCATCCCGGGGTAAATAAAAAGGCCTTGCAAAAGTCTTTGTTCCTAATGATTGTTTAATGATTCCATAATCATAAAATTCTTTTTGAATAGTTAAGCCTTCAGGTGAGACTATGGTCCAAAAATCCGGCCTTACCTCTTCTTGGGTCAATATTTCTTTATTGGCATCAATATCTACACTTTTTTTACTTTTCTTATCCGACTTCTTTAAGTTTGTCATTTTCTCTTTTTTCTTCATTCTCAATCATCTCCTTTACTGCTTCAATTCGACTTTGACTTTGCTCAGATGTGCAATATAGAGCTAAACTTTCTTGAATACCTAAATCCTTAAATTTATTTTTAACAGCTTTCCTACGGTTGAAAGCACAGTAGAATGTCTCCGCAATTCCTTCATTAGTCAGAAGTTCAACAGACATATCCGCTTTTCTCAAAGAATTTTTTGCCGTGTTGAATCTTCTATATAATTCTGAGAAAGCTTTATCTAAGATTTTTTCTTCTAACTCTTCATCGTCGTCTGCTTTAATATCTTTTTCATTTACTATGTAAGTAAAAGTCAGAAAACGCTTAGTTTCATACCTTGGTGAGGATGCCTGCCATTTTGCTAGTTCTTCAAGTAATGCATTTCCATACTCATAAGCATTTTCATTCAAATCATCTTCATCTCTCATGGTTTTTCTCATATGATCAATGGGCTCACTTAAGTCAATGTAACGATTCTGAAGATAAAACTGAACTGGATAATTTATTTGAGAAAGCCAGGTTTCAAAAGCAACATCAATTTGTTCCTGTTCTTCATTGCTTAATAGAAAGTAATTGCAGGGATCCACCTCGCACAGCATAACGAACTTATTATTTTGGAATCGGATCATATGATGAGTAATTTCTTTCACATCCGAAAATAGCTCTCTAAAAAGATCTGGTTCCTCTTCTTCATTGAAGTCCACGCTCTTTTTCCCTTTTACATTTGCAGTTGATGATTTATGTTTCTTTTCCCCCCAGGGTAGAATTGGCTCCTTTGTCATGATCCTATAAAAGGTCCATAACCCTGCTCCAATTACAAGCATGATTATTATGTCCATTGTTATAATTCCTCCGTATCAATAATGTTTTGTGTACCTTTACGCCAGTTACCAAGTTGTGACTTATACTGTAATTTGGTTAAGATTAATCGATCTATATACATGTGGTATTTTTCTATACGATAAAAAGCTAGAAGAAGGGTAACTGTTAGGGTAGGTAGAGCCGAAACAATTGCAGCAATTACTGCAACAATCCAATTTGTTCCAAAAAGTGAAAATACAAACGGTAAATACCAATAGAGAATTATTCCTCCAACAATTAAATAGATCAGCTGTCGTTTGCTTATTATTCCTAGTAATTCTTTCTGTTCACTCTGCATATCTACAGGGACCATTACTTTCCTCATGTTTGCACCTCGTTTAAAATAGTAAATCCATAGAGTCTTAGATAAAAAACTTCCCCTCTTGTGGAGGGGAAATCATTGAATATTCACTTAAGCTCCTAATCCAGAAACCCATCCTACGATGTCATATGCTTTCACAATTACGAAAACTCCGATAGCTGTACTCACTAGGCAAGCGATACCTTGTCCACGTTTTTGAGGATTACCAGCAGAAGCTTGAAGGATCATAGCACCAACAACTAACCAGAAAATACTCCACAAACCCGCAATTCCCATTACTAAATAGACGATTTGTTTCAAGTCTTTTGTAAGATCCGCATTTCCTGCATCCCCGGTGATTCCCGCACCTTTCTTAAACTCTGTTACACCTGTGCTTGCGTGAGCAGTAGACGGATCAACCATGTCAATTACTCCGTTAGCTGCAAATAAGCCAAATACTACTAAAAAACTCATTAAGATTACCTTTTTCATTTGTGTAGGCGCACCTCCAATAGATTTTGGATTTTTCTAAGCCATAAAACCAAAAAAACCCACTAAAGGTACGAGAATAAGAGAATACAACTGTAGTATTCTAACTCATACGTTTAGTGGGTTTTTTCCCATTAGATTATTAAGTTTTAATATATATAGTCTTGCTCGCTTACAAGACAATTTTATACAATTAGCCGTTTAAAATCAATCTATTTTTCGATAATATTCGATTAATTATCAAAAGCAAATTAAAAATACAAGAAAAGGTTGTAACCTTTGAAGCATAATTTATACAAAAAAAAGAATAGTCCCCCGATATAAGGATCCGAGGACTAAATTAGACTGAATTACAAATTGGCTAGAATAGCCTCTTTATTTGTGGTAATTTTCTTTGAAGTAATAGATCATCGAGTCCAACTCCGTCTTTTTCACCATCCCAAAGGGCAATGTCCCCTGTAAGTCCTTCAGCTTTAAGTGCTTTAGCACATTCTTTTAAATGCTTTTGGACATAAGGGTTGGATACAGCATCCATATCAAAGCATATGATCACTTTTTCTGCACCCATTTCTTTTAAAATAGGAAGTGCCAATCTCCAACTTCCTACCCCTGGTAAACCCAACATAGTTGTTCCTATTTCTTCTAATTCTTCTTGTTCAAACATTTCAACAATCTTATCGACAGCTATATCTTGCTTTAATGGCCCTTCACCTAACCAAACTGTTTTAGTCTTTCTTACTTCACCTGTTTTCCAATTTTGCAATTCCTTGCTTGGAACTGATACATGGATAGGAGCAGGCTGACCTGAACCAGTACCTTTAGGTTTATTAGCTGAAGATAACCAGAAATACCGCTTACCTTTCACTAATTTAACCCATCCTAAAATGTCATCATCATAATTAATAGTGACAGTTTCTTTTAGTGAAAATTTTTTCTCAAGAATAATTTCTCCATCATAGGTAACTTGAACTAAATTTGGTTGCTGAATGACCCTTGCTCTTAAACCTTGTTTTCTTTTATTTATTTCAACATCATTAGGGGGATTATCGATTCTAATTTGAAATCCCTCAATTTCATTTCGAATATTTCGGAATGGCAGCATTATCCCTTCGGAACCCGCCAAGTTCCAAAAATCTCCGTACTTCCCCTTTGCTTGATAAAATCCTGGAATTCCAGTGAAGTCGGTAATACCCGTTGCATCACTTATATCTTTTACGCGATTCCAAGCTTGTGATGGAAATGAACGATATCCTCTTATATATATTTGCTGATCAGCTAATTGGCGCTTTTCGCTTTTTAAATGATCATAATGAGAATCCTCCATGATTGTACAATCAATTAGCGACTGATAGACCGTATTGAGGGCAGCAGGACTTAATTTCTTCTCGCTAACCTCTTGCTGAATATCTTGTTTATCAATTTTCATCTTTGATTCGCCTGATAACCAATGCAACCATGAGGGACATGCAGAGTTACTAGAAAATGGTCGTTCACTTTCAACTCGAATACAAGCGACCACCTTACCATTTTCATGTACCATACATGCTCCTGCTTTATTACATATTGGACATGTTTCCCTCACCATTTCGAACCACTTAGGAATACTAGTTGCTCTCAGTGTCCCTCTCATTTTTTGTTTCATTGTCTAAACACCCTTTGTAAAATTTTTAGCCTATACAATCATTAAACCGGTTATGATCCGTTGGAGGCATAACCGTAACAACAGAATACTTTTGAGCACCCTCTTCTGATAGAACAACTACAATCGGATTGTTTGAAGCATCTTTTCCTGTAACCACATAATTAAAAGCCAGTCTTTCAATGGTATGATTGTAGCCAGTTTGTACTTCATGGATAAATCCTCTCATGATACAAGAAACAATATCAGAGCGATGATATCCTCTTTTTTTCATTCTTTGGTATGTGTGCTTACCTACTCGAATGTACCCTTGAGAGCCCATTAAGATTTTTTTGATTCCCCTTAACTTTCTTTCGTGTGCTTTATTCATGTACCTTCACCACCCCTCAGATAAAATAAAAAAGCGGCTTCAGAAGATAGAATAGGACACAAGTATCCTAATTAACTATCGAACCAAAGTCCGCTTTATTTTAATAATTAACCGCTAACCAACACATGAAGGTTGCCTAAAGAAAAAAAGTGAAAATTTATTAATTTCAATATATCACTTTTACTTTTTGCTTTCAACGAGCGGTAATTAAAGTTTTTAACTTGGCGAACCATTTTGTCTTATATTCGTCAGCTTCAAATGAATTTCCTACAACATGCTGTGCTAATTGGGTATATGGTAATTTAAGTTTCTCATAAATTTCTTTATGCTCGAGCAAAGGGACATTTTCATAATTATTTTTTGCTGCTTCAACGTTAAGAGATGGTATAGACGTTATTAATGGAATTTCTAATTCTTTTGATAATCTTTCCATCTGACTAAAAGAATGTTGTCTATTAAATATTAGGTTAGCCGGTAATTTATATTTTTCTAACTGCTTGTGAATGTATTTTTTCCAAGCCGCAATTTGATGAAAAGAATCATCCACTAATACCCAAAGCTCATCTAAATGATCCAAGGTGTGTTCTGTATATGCTTCAAGTTCTCCAGTTGGCAAATCAATTAGTACTACATCAAAATACTTCACATTGTTAATATAATGATAAAGAATGTCTTGATCCCACTTAGATTCTATATCTTTATCATCCAGTGGAATCCAATATACGCCATTATATGGCCATGAAATATTTTCAGAAGATGATTCCTCATTATGGAGAGCATTCGCATATGAGTTCCACCCTACTGGAGTATTTGTGAAACGTTTTAAAATCGTTTTCATTATATGCTGCTCATTTAAACCCTCTAATGTAGCACATTGAACTCGATGTTTCCCTAAGAAAATGGAAAAATTCATTGTGAATGTTGTAACGCCTATCCGTGGTATCGGGGACCAGATCCCAATAGTTTTATTCCGATCCCACTTAGCTCGACTAAACCCTCTTTTTCTAATCTCAATTGCTCTCTCGGATATTTTTAAGCTATTTTCATATTTTACAGATTTATTTTTCTGTCCGGGGTCGGAGTCCTCTTTAACTTGGTCAATTGAATTTTCAACTTCATTATGTAGAGTTTTTTCCGAAATATCTTTTTTCCCCTCCTGGGCGGGCGGTGTTGAAACTGATTTACTCTTAATACCATCAGATGAAGACACCAGCTGATTACTTTCTAAATTCTTAGATGCTTCAACTACACTATCTAATTTCTTAGTACCTTCATTTTTGGAAGTTTCTCCATGGGCCTCAGTCTGAACCAAAGGTATATTTGAAGGTTCTTGTTTGTTATTTTTTATTATGCCTCTTGTGTCTCGTGTTCGAATAGAAAGCTTAGCAGCTGGGAACCAAGACAATAATTGTTTTATATTATCAAATTGAGTTACTTGTCCATGAGAGAACTTATTCAAATCGATAGATTCTGAGGAGTAAAACACAATATTCGTTTCAACATCGTAAAGAAGATTAATACTTTCAAGTGAATCAACAAGGATATAGCTTAACTCTTCATTTACTAGAAGGGTTTTAAACTCCACAAGGTCCTCAGCCATTATAAATTGGGGATTCTCTAAGCTTTTATCAAGAGCTAATTTTATTTTAGAAACAAAGTCTGATTGAGTCTTATTTAGGTAAATTAATACTCTGGTCATAGGCTCTATGCTCCGTTTCTAATCCCTTTAGATAATCATTAATTTTCATTGCTAATTTTTCTGTAAAAGGCTGCCGATAATTCTCAATTGCTACAAGATAATTAGGGCTAATACCAATATCTCTTGCAAATTCATATTGTTTCTTATTACCTAGACGCTTTCTTAATACAATTAATTTCTCCACGTCAGTTAAGGCTTCAACTTCACTTAGTTTAGTGATTTTTACATTTTCATCTACTGAGTACATTTTAATAATTCATCCTTTCAACCCACAATTCATATATATCTTTTATTCGGAACCATATCTAAGCATAAAAAAAGCTCATACTTCTCCCTAACAAAAGGTAAGTATGAGCATTGATTTGCTTTATTAATATTTAATTTTGTAGAATCCTAAATCAGATTCATTTAAATTATAGCATATACTTTTTCGTAGGTGAACAAGCTAACATACTCATTTGGCGTCTAATATCAAGAACAATTAATAATTTCGTTGTAGAATTTTATGGAATAATATATACTTATTGTATATTCACTTTATCTTTTTGATTCTTTGCGACCACTTGTTGGTCAGCGGTTTATTATTAAATTTTAAAGCCTTTGGGCGTTTGTTGAAGACACTTTCAGTGTTTTTTTATAACAAACATCCAAAGGCTTTTTTTGTTTTTTAAACCTTAAAAGAAGGATGAGTGAGTACCGAGTAGAGATTTTCTACTCTATTTTTTTTAAAAAAACAAGGGAGAGTGTTTTGACATGGAAGAAAAAACAAATTGTAGTGATCCACAAGAATTAATGAAGAAATTAAAAGAACCATTTGCACAGGAAGACATTGAATGGAGAGTTAGTCATTTAACTAAGAAGGACGGTAAACCTACCGCTATGGTCGTTGCCTACCTTCAGAACAGAGCAATTCAAAACCGTTTAGATGAAGTCTTTAGCCCATTTGGATGGGAAAATGAATACCGAGAAATTCATAAAGGAATTATCTGTGGTATCTCCATTTTCTTTAATGGTCAAAAGATCCCAAAATGGGATGGCTCTGATTTAACCAGTATTGAAGCAACTAAAGGTGGACTATCTGCTTCAATGAAACGGGCTGCAGTCCAGTGGGGAATCGGAAGGTACTTATATGATTTAGATGGTCAATGGGCCACGGTTAACCCTAACAGAAAAACATCTAATGATGTTTATGTGAATTCAAAAATGAAAGTCGGAAATAAGGACGAATGGGTAAAAGGGTATTTCACTCCCCCGCCACTTCCTGCATTTGCGACGCCTGATGGATATAGAAACAATCAGGGTCATAAGAATCCACATCGAGGTAAAAGTGAACAACAACCTGAAAATAAGCGTCCTCAAACAAATATGAATCAATCAAATAGCAATCCTTCAGGCTTTAATAGAAAGGAAGCTATCCGAGATATTAATAAGCATGAGCGAGTAATTGGACTTGATCAAGCAGATAAGAAAATTCGTTTTGGTTTGTTCAAGAAATCAAATCCAGGTACTCAAACAACCAATTTCCAAGATGCTAGTGAAAAAGAGCTTGAAAATTATTACTATTCCTTACAACCTGTAAGTAACATAGTTTTAGTAGCTCAGAATAACGATATATCTTTACGGCATTTACTGGATATTTCACAAATTGTGATTAAAGAAGAAGTTAATGAGTTATTCAACCTATTCTTTAAATTGGATAATGTATCTGTACAAGAAATAATCTCAATGATTAAAGCGGATGCTCAGCATTCTAGAAACCAACAAACAGCCTAAAGACAGAGAGTAAGCATGAAAAAGGGTTAATGCCCATTCATGCTTTTTTTATTAATAAAAGACCTTGGGAGGAATTATAAATGAATTTTGAAGTGAACAAAGATGTCATTGTTGAAGGATTTAAAAAGGTGTCAAAGGTGCTTAGTAATAACACCTCTATTCCCATTTTAGGAGGAATCTTGCTTGAAGCCAGCATGGAAGAACTTTGCTTAACAGCTTCTAACAGCAGCGAAACCATCCGACATTGTATTCCTGTAGATGGAGCGGACCTAAATGTGCTAGGAACCGGAAAAACGGTTATTCCAAAATCAGTTGTAGATATTGTCAAGAAGTGTAATAAAGAGATCCACTTTACCCTAGAAGGTTATTCATTAAATCTTATTAGTGGTAAAAAGGACTTTAACTTTAATTGTCTGGACCCGGAAGAATATCCAAAACTACCTATGTATAAATTGGACCGGCCGACTTTCACACTCAAAGGCAATGAATTTCACGATATGATTAGAAAAACCGCTTACGCTGCCAGCACTTCAGAAACTCGCCCTATTCTGCAAGGTGTATGCTTTGAATTGCAAGATGGCAATTGTCGAATGGTATGTACAGATTCTCACCGATTAGCGAGAGTCAACCAAAAATCGGCCTCTGAAAAAGATGCGTTGAAAGTCGTTGTTCCCGCTAAATCTTTTGATAATGCAACAAAGGTATTTGATTTATCCCAGGATGTAGACGTTTTTATTGAGAATCAAAACCATATTCTCTTTAGAAATCATGGAACCATGTTCTTGTCCCGCTTGTTAGATGGATCTTATCCAGATACAAGTAGGTTGATTCCTGAAAGTCACAAATCTGTTATGACAATCAATAGAGCAGAGTTATTTGATAGCATTGATTCTCTTAAGGAGATTGCAAGTGCTTCTGATAGCAATAATAGTAGTGGTGTTGTAAAGCTTCATGTGAATGGAGTAGCGACATTCACCACTGCAAGTAATCAAAGAGGTAAGGGTAAAATTGTTCTCCCATATGATCATTTAGATGGGGATGATGATTTCACCATAAGTTTCAGTTGTAAGTATGCTCTGGATGCGCTGAAGACATTAGATAGTGATCTCGTTGAAATGAAGTTCCAAGGAGATATGCGTCCATTTCTCATTTGTCCTGTTGGAGAACATGAGGCATTAGAAGAACTGCAATTGATCTTACCTGTACGTACTTATTAAAAAATCTTGAGAGGAGAAGAGGCACTATTTAAGTGTTCTCTTCTTTTATTTAAAAGGAGCGTTTTTTTTTGAAATTTAATGGGGATCGCTTTTTAAAAAACCTTAAAAAGTATGAAATTAATGAAAATAATAAAAGCGAATCAAGTAACGGAATGGCCAGGGTGTTAGAACATATGTGGATGCACTCCCATCCTTCTGACATTAACTTTGAAAGTTTCGACCTAATAGACATAGACTTAGCGATTGATGAGTTAGAGTCATTACCCTTGACATGGGATGAGGGTGGAGAACATTTTTTATGTGATCCCTCAAATGGATTAATGATAATTGACCAGCTTACTGACATAGCTTATGGGTTTGCTAAAACCAAAAATAAAATATTTCACCTAGAGGAAGATGATTTATTCCTTTAGTAAATAGGAGGAATTTGAATATGGAAATGGATTGTTATGATTTTGACTCTTATCGAATCAGTCTCGATAACTTACGCATGCTCAAATTATTTCATGATGAGGGTGTGGATGTTTCATCATTTCGCTCGTTTATGAGTCATGTTCATCATGGGTGCACTGAAACCTACGATATATTTAGCAAAGGAATTCAGATGCTTTTTGACTGCATATTTTATGACTATGATGACATACACCGAGATGACTTTCCTTATCCTGAATTAAAGGATAAATGTTCCGAAAACATAGTAATTATTAAAGAACAATGCTTCCAAATTTTGATGGGGAGCGCACTTGCTAAAGATTTAGAGGAAAAAATAAAAAATGTAGAATTTATCCATTCAGAGGCTACACTCACACTTCTGGATGATCACTATTTGTTACTGGACATGACTTTCATGGGGATGGAACTAAGTGAAGTGATAGAAGCCCTAGTGAAGTTAAAAGAGGAATCAGAAGATTTAATTAACAAATTAAAGGAGTATGAAAATGATACTAAATGTGAAGCTGGATACTCAAAATCTGCATAGTTTTAATGATTTAGTTGAGATAAGGGAGACCGATAATAATCGATCACAGGACTATAAAATGTCCCTCAGCAACTTCATACAACTGTTATCTTCAGCTGGTGAAGCAGACAAAACAGAGAGCCCTTTTTTACCCAAAAATTGTATAAAATATGTGCAATCAGTGATGGGCTTTCGTGTGTATTGTAGTATTCCTAAGTCACAATGGATGATCAACTATAATGGAAACCACTTTAAGGTCGGTTTTCCCAAGATGGTTTTTGAATATGAAATCTTTAATAACCAGCAGATTGCTAAGGAACAAAAAAAATATAGAGTTAAACTATCTCGAATAGTAGCGATTGAAAACAAAGGAACAATCACCGGCGATACACCTGTTTATAAGTTCCCTTATTCCCATGTGGATAAGCTTCAAGGATCCGTTTGTATGGGGGGAAATCAATTAAGGGATATAGATTGTTTAACAGAGTTAGAGACTTTTCATTCCTATTTTCTACTTTCTCCCTTTTCGGAAGATTATGGAGCAAAGGTGAACCCAACTACACCGTTGGCAGTGCTTTTTTCAGATACATTCAATGAAAAGGACTTTAACGATAGCTATCTTGTTCCAGCAGAAAGAACCCTTAATGAGTTTTTTTTATTAGGAAAATATTAAAAAATTAAGCGAGTAAATTACTAAACCATTAAACTATTGGAGGATTTAATAATGACAAATCAAACAGATATCTTTAGCATGTTCGGAATTGAAGATGAGTACGCAGAAGAGAAGAAACGCCAGGAAGAAGCACGAAAGAAACAAATGGAAGAAGCTGCAAAGCGAGCAGAAGAACGGAAAAAAGCGGGAGCTACTTCTACTTCTGGAACTGCTTCTTCTATAACGAAAAAGGAAGAGACTTTTGATTTAAATATGGATACATTCATTTGTCATTTGGGGCAAGAAATTCCAATTACTGATTACTTCTCTACAGAAGAAATCGAAAATGGACTTCCTAGTAAAAAGAAAGGTGAAGAGGAAGTAACATACAAAAAAATTGAAGGCAATGAAGTTAGGAAACGTTTAGAAAAGACCTTTCCTGATCTAGTGGCGGCTTATACAGAAATGGTTTATATCAAGAATAAGAACATGATTATGGCCGTGCCCAAGGCGAAAAGAAAAGGATTATTCCAAGAGGTCAAAGAGTCTTTGGACTCCTTGGCCCCTTCTTTCAATCCTATTCCTTTTTCTATATTAAGTGATTTCATTTGCCTATCTAAGGAATATTCTAATCAATTTGGTGTAGAACTTTATGGGGATGTATATTACGACTTAACTCAACAGGAGTTCTTTATGGATATTCCTCATCAACTTGCAACGCCGCTTACTGTAGAGCGAATTGAGGACGCATATGTCACAGCAATGAAGTTGCAAGATAAAAAGTTTATTAAAGTTATGGAAATCCATTCCCATCATAAAATGTTGGCCAAACCCTCTCGATTAGATAATGAGAGCGAACGTCAAGAGAATATTCTTTATGTAATTATAGGAAGAGTTGATAATTTCTTTCCTGATATTACAGTAAGAATTTTTAATAAAAAAGCGGATAAGCATTTTGATATCAATCCTTACAAGGTATTTGAATCCCCTTTCTATTTAATGAATAAGGATTATGATACGTCGAATGTAGAGGTATATGAACAATGATTAACTTATTAGAAAGTGAACATACTCATAGTAATAAAAAGAAATTATTCCCAATTATTGTACAGTGTGGAGTCGGGGGTACAGGTTCGAATCTCTCTCAACAGTTAGCTCAAATGTTGACTATGTTTAAGCAAAATGCTTATTACTTATTGGCAGATCCGGACCATATTGAACAGAAAAACATCAATAACCAACTGTTCACTGCTTCTACAGTAGGGAAAAAGAAAGCAGAAGTGTTAGCGAAACGCTATGCTGCAGCGTATAACTTAAACATACATTCCTTTACCGAGGGGTTTGTCGAGGATACCAATACATTACTATCTCTTTACAATACTAATTATATTGATATTCCAGGAGACAACTATGACACTATGATTCTTCCTATTTTAATAGGCTGTGTAGATAATAATTATTCCCGGAGAGTCTTTCATGAGTTCTTCGAAAAATCTCCAACAATTTTATATATCGACGCAGGAAATGAATCTACCACTATCCCGGCGGACTTCTTGCAACGCCCAAAAGATAAATGGACTTATAGCGAAGTAGAAGCTTATAACGAATCTGGCTGGACTGGACAAGTTGTAGCGGGTTTGAAAATAAAAGGAAAAACAATATTAGAGCCTGTAGCTACTCGATTTCCTGACATCATGGAGGAAGATCCAGATGAAATAAAACCATCAGAGCTCTCCTGTCAAGAGCTAGTTGCCAGTGAGCCACAGAGGTTAGGGGTCAATAAAATGGCCGCAATGGGCATTAGTTTGTATTTATCAGAGTTGTTTGAATGCGGTACCCTCTCTAACAGTATGACAGTTTTTCATGCTAAGCGTGGGTACATGCAATCAGAAAAGATTAAATTCAAGGAGGATGAGATGGATGTATAATCCATTCAAGATTAAAAATAAGTATTTGAAGATCCGTAAAGACCTTAGACGAATCAATAAGCTTATTCAAAAAGCCTCAAGTGATTTAGATATAGCATATATTGAAGAGCTAATGGAGGAGAAACATAGACTTATTGAAAGTATATAGAAACTGTAAAAAAGGAACCAACTCATTTTTGAGTTAGGTTCCTTTTTTATTATAACTTTTCTTAATAACTTTTCTTAAAGACTAAGTAAATAGAAATCTTTAACAACCGCAAGCTGTATTTGTATATCTTCCTTTTTTACATCATTACGAGCAGCTAATAAGATGGAAATTTTTTCGACCATGCTTTCTCTCTCAATTTCACTAATGCTCTCATGTATTTGAATGTTGAGTAAGTATCTTAATTTGTCAGAATCAAGGAAGCTTAATATAACCACTTCCCCTATTTTATCGCTATTGGTATGTGTGGACCAAAACTGAAATACCCAGGATTCAAATGTATCAGACTTACCAGTTGCAACCATTTGAATCTGAGGATTCAAAACAATAAGATCACCTGCATCCCCCAGTAACATTTCTTGAGGTTCTACATCAAGTTTGATATTCCGCTTAGCTCTTTCATCCAGTAAGGCTTGGAATGCCCCCAAACTAGCTAAGTCATAAATAGTCTGGTCAATCAAGTCATATACGTCCTCAAATCGCTTTATAAGCCACATTGTAAACTTCTGAGTGTTATCAGTCTTAAGCACATCTTTAAGGGCATCTCCAAGGGCCTGACGTAATAACATAGGGGCATCTTGTCGTATATAACCATCGGGGCGATTAAAAAACTCAGTAGGTAATTCTGTCCCCTCATCATGAATAATTTCAAGCATCAAGTAATAGCCTTGAAATATTTGACTTTTTGACATTTGATAAAGAGCGTCATTAAATTCTTTTAAATCTTCTTCTGTTTTAAAAAAACGATGAAACTTTAAACTATAAAACCCTAAAGTCTCCATAAATTCTTCTAAAAAAGTAGAATCGTTTTCGAAATGCGCCCTCAATTTATCTGAAGCATATTGAGTAAGATCTTTTTCTGTTAAACTTTCCATTAATGAATTCCTCCTTGTTCATCAAACGGGGGTGCTGGACTGTCATCTTGAAATTTCCATCCATCCTGTTCTTTTACAATTGTAGTAATGTTATAAAGTGGTTTGCCTTCAGAGGTCATCATTCTTCTGTAGAAGTATCCCTCTATTTTACTCTGCTCTATTTTCACTTCGGTTACCGTGTAATCATCTTTTAAAGCGGGATTGTTTGTTGTAAGCAACCCTTGAATATTCTCAAAGTAGAGGATCCCTTCTTCCTTGTTGGGTAAGTATTGATCTTTAAAAAAAGAAGAAGCGTGTACATCTAAAAAAGAATAATACTCGGAGGCTGTCATCTTACCAGTAGAAAAGCTAAAGAGAACTTTAGCAAGCTTATTAGCAAACTCATTTGGATCATCATACTTAGGTTTTTTTACAATTTTTGGATCAATTACTGTAACATTATCTTTTTCAATAGAATCCACCACTTCTTCTACTGGTTTTTCCATCTCTTTATAAAGCTCTTTTTCTTCCTGGTCTTCCTTAGAGATTTTATTTTCAATTTTTTCCAATCTGTGAGAATTTTTTTCATCCGTTTCTTTTGAGTCTTGGAGGACCTTATTGTTACAAGCAGAAAGCCATAAAGATGATGCTGCAATGGCTAAAATTATAGATTTACGATATTTCATGAAGTCTGCCTCCGATGATAGACATTTTATCAATGCTTTCAGATAATACTTTGCTTTCTTTAGAAGTCAAAAAATGTGCAATTTCAGTACACTCAATTAAACCTAACCTTTGAATAGCGTCCAAAAATAATTGGGAAGTATCATAAATTTTTATTGAATCCCTTGCTGCAACCAGAGGAATACCTAAGCGAGACTCTAATCCATACGCCACAGTTGGTAAATATTTTTTATCGAATGAAGTATAAAAAGTTAACGATTCAAGTTTTCTTTTTCCGAATAAGATTAAACTAATAATTATAGATTCATAAGTAACCATTTTATCGTAATAGATCTTATGTGGACCGTCATACCATTTTGAATAACAGTCAAATACAATAGGATGTTCCTTTATCATAAATTGTTGCTTATTCATATCTATCTCAACAGCTTGTTCTAAGTTGTTTTCTACGATGAAGTTCTTAATAAACGAGGCTTTTGAACGATCAAAACAGAACACTATTCGCGATTTACCCGAATGGAGGAAAATATCTCCTTCACCTAGAAAACATGCAACTACAAGATTTCTTAAAGCTTTGTGTACTTTTCGATTATTAGCATTAGCAAACACCATTTCCCCTCCTTTTACACAAAAAAAACCCATAAAATTTCACACAAAGAAAAAGACACAAGGGTCTTTTGTGGAAATTTTATGGGTTTATCCCATTATTTTCTTATATAATTTGTTTGCTGTTTTTCATTATACTATTCACTCTCAAATCTTTCAATGGACTCTTTTAAAAGTGCAGCTGCGCTTGCTTGTTCAATGCCCAAATCAGAAGCTAATTCTTCAACACTATAGTTATTAACTTTTTTATTATAATAAACATAGGACATTCTAATATTATCTAGTTTAAACGATTTTGGTAATTTAAAATCATCCCTGATGTATCCAATATAAAGATATAATGAATCATATTCTATTGGAGCAAATTCCCCGGTGTTATGCCTCTTGGTTGTAAATACATATTCTCCAGGATCAAACTGACTATTAATGTAAAAAGACATGAAAATATTGGCCTCTTGTCCTTTAAGCCGAATAGATCTCCTCTTAGTGTTTATAATGACCTCTTCACCGTATTCAATAACGTCGTCCTTTTTAAAATGGTACTCAGAAAATCGACAGCCCTTCATAGCAAGTATGAAAATACATTTCAATATTAATGGATATTGGCTATCTTTTAAAATTTTTGGTGATATATCCAGTAAAGTTGAAAAGGTGAATTCTTTAGTACCTACCGACTCAACTTTATAATATTTTATTTTAACCACAGGATCGATTCCTACTTTATTATTCTCCCACATATAATGAAAAAAAGTTCGAAGCGTTGAAAGATATTTATTAACTGTATTAGCCGAAATACCTTTATCCAATTTTTCATCTAAAAACCCTTTTATATCACTGGGCTTAACATTCACTGGATCTACAATAGAGGTTTTATATTTAAACTTTAAATGTTCGAATAGCATCTCCACGGCATTAGTGTACTGATGAAGAGTTATTGGTTTAAACTTTTTATTTTTAATTAAGTATTGTTCATAGTCGTAGGTGAAGGAATTTTTGAAGCTCATTTATCTCACCTCTGGAATATAGTTCCTTATATTATAGCATAATCCTTGATATGAGTAGCATTGTAGCATTTACAATATTTCTGCTATTAGAGATAGCATCTTCTATGGTAAATAATCCAACTAAAGATAAATATACAAATACTATTAAAATGTTCAAGGAAAAATAAAAAATATCAAAGAGAAATAAGCTAAGTTCATAAACAGTTGGCGAACCCAGTTGTGGCTTTGGTTTGCATCAATTCCTAACATAATATCTATTCAATAATTAAGATATTCACATGATAAATATTCTACAACTAACAAATTCACAAGAAGACATTTAAACTTATCACAAATCCACAAGGAAACATTTAAACATTATTTCAAATCAGAGGACTACATTCGAACAAAATATAAGGGTAAATGAAAAGGGCCCACTCAAATCGAGTAGCCCCTTTCATTTTTCTGGTATCAAGAGTATATAAAGATTGGTGAAATGCCCTAATATTGTTCTAAATAGAAATGAAGAGAAATGTGAATAACCCTGCGATTTTGAATTTTTCGCAAGGCTGAATACGATATTCTATTTATGCAGCTAACGGCTTTAAGAAATCATCTATTAATCCTTTTTCAGTTAGCTGTTTGAATTTAATATTATAAAGTAGTTCTTCTGGGACATTGGTATAAACCCAATAGTTAAGTCCCCCTCTAAATACTTTTCTGAAATAGGCCCCTAGCACTCTGATTGTAGGTCTACCTTCTTCTAACCATAATTTTTCCAGGTAATGCAAAGTATAGCTCACATAATCTTTGCTAGCTTTTAGGTATTCAAAATTAAATTCCTTTTCTTGAGGAATTTTTTTGAAGTTCTCCAAAATTTCAAATCTAAATGCAGTAACCATGTTTCGGAGATCTAATCCTTTAAAAGCGATGCTGTGTCGCGATAAGAAGTATTCAAATTCTTTACTCATAGTGGCCAAAATTGGATGGATATCTTTATTCGCAGTATTCTCCACAAAACAATTCTTATTTAAAGCAAACGAAACCTTTTCAATCCAGAGCTGCATACCACGCATGTGTTTGTTTATGTATGTAATATCTAGGATGGGTGAAAGAAGATTTAATGCTGAGCGAACTCCTTTAGCTTTTTTATTTAATTCACTTTTTAAAGTCTTAATATTACGATCAAATGTTTTTGAAGTATTCGTAATTTTCCCTTGCCTTAAACCAGCCCTGAATTGATTCAATAAAGAGAACAAGAGCTCAATGGTTTTTGAGTTGGAAGTACGAACTAACTCAGCGAGGACATTTGTCTCCAATAGATAATTAGGGATTGTAAGATAATTAAGATCGAAGCTGCCATCTTTCACCCTATTTGATTCCGGGTTATTTAATTTTTCAATGTTAGGAAAGTGTAGTACCTCTACACCACCCATGATTTTTTCAGAGAAAAAAACATACTTTCGTAAAAATTGATAACCGTAATATAAAGAGGAATAAGGAATATTGAGGTTTTTTGCCCAAAATGACAATTTATAATCTTTCAGTATCCCTCGTTTACTGCTTTCTGTTTGCAGTTGCTTCATCATTGTCAAATACACTACATATGCACTTGCAGGGGGTTGTATTCCTTCGTTTTTCAAAAATCTAAATGCATCTAATTCTTCCTGGTGCATTGGAAAGCCATCTATTTTATATGTAATTGCACTATTTTCTTTACTTTTGAGATCCTGTTTTTTTACCATAGCTCTTGTCTACCCTCCTTAAAACCGGAAGGATTTCTTTGAGTAGGTTTTTACTCAAGG
Source organism: Rossellomorea arthrocnemi (assembly GCF_904424705.1). Classification (GTDB taxonomy): domain Bacteria; phylum Bacillota; class Bacilli; order Bacillales; family Bacillaceae_B; genus Rossellomorea; species Rossellomorea arthrocnemi. The sequence continues at coordinate 34,965 of NZ_CAJGBF010000011.1, forward strand.
AAATCTCTCCAATCTTAAGAAAACCCGTCACCAAGGCGAAGTGTAATTCGTCAAAAGCTAATCTGCAAGCAATTTTCTCAAAAAAAGCACACAAAAAAGCGAGAATTTTACACCTCCAGCAGCTGAACAAAGTAAGTAGCAAATGAAAATAACAACTCATTTTTCTTTGCATAAATAAACCCTATGCTTTATAAGGGATATTTCTCTTTGATCAATTTGTTCTACTGGTCTATAAAATCTCGCCCACACACTTTTTATTTTTATCTATTTATCTCTATTTATATAATGTTTTAAGTGTTAAAAACTGTTGAATCTACTCATTTTAGGTGTTACAATATACATATCAAATTAATGTTTTTTGCCTGTGTGGGCGAGATCTTAGGAGACTTGTTTTCCTAAGATTTTTTTTTTGGTTTCTCCTTTATTTTTATTTTTTGTTAAGTTTATCCACTAAAAAAGTGTATAAAAAATACGCTGTTATCCAGTGATCAATTTTCACTATGAATCTACCTACCCTAAATGGATAGACCTCTCCCGTTAAAAACGGTAAAGGATCGACTCATTCTGAAAAGTCATCCTAGATAACCCTTTTACTTTTACCCACCTCAATGTTAGCACAGTGAATTTAATTTCTGCAATACCTATTTTAAAATTTCTGTCGTTTTACGTAAGTAGTGAGATTCCTCCTCCAGGATCAATGTGGTTAAAACTTTGATATATTGTCGAATAAAATTTATTAACCTTTTAGTTGCAAGCATTTCTGGCCTATGCTATATTAGAGTTAACTTAATAAATGAACTTTAAAGCGCTGGTTATGCCTGTTGCTTTTACCCAAAAAGAGAGACCCTTTACAATTTAGTAAAGGGTCTTTCTTTTTGGGTTATTCTTTAGTTTTATCCGATTTATCGCAAATTACTCAGGGATTATCGATAAAAAAGTAGCTCCCAGGGATAGCTGGGAGCTGAAGAGATACTTTAATGATTTGATGGATGATGGATGCGATGATTAAACAAATTGCTTAAGAATTGTAATTGTGATTGCGTTAAGGACTAAAATTACTCCTAGATAAATAGCAGCTTTATCCAGAACATTTTTAGTGCTGTCTTTTAAGTTTGAAAACATTGCAATCACCTCTTAAATTAGTATGGGTTTATTATATAACATGTAATAATACTTATGCAAGTTATTTTATTCTTCTTTATCTCCATCACCTTCTATGAATAACGAACTTCGTACAAATGTATCTTCAGTGTCTAATCTCGATAATAAAGGCTGTGTCTTTTCATCTAATTCCGCAAGTAATTTCTGGTGCTTGCTAATTTGATTATCTGAAGTAGCAAAAAGTGTTTCTTTTTCACGTTCCAATTTATCTCGTCGATCTTTCAGGTTATCATATATCTTCTCTAAATTTTCCGGTGCAGATACTTGGATCTCAGATGCAGCTGTTTCATCTACATATTCGTCCTCAATTGTAGGTCCAAAGAACAAAAACTTCTTTCTTTTTAATTGAACTTTTTTAATTTCTTTTTGTAAAAATGATGGAGTATTATTCAGTCCCTCGTTTAGTTCCCTTGATAACTCCAGGATCTCAATTTTTTCTACTGTGTCTTCCATGTCCTTAGTCCAATCTTCTTTTATCCTCTTAGCATCTTTAATAACTTGAAGATACTCGGCCTTCTTTTCTTTATATTGATTGAGAAGAAACATAGTCTTTAAATTTTCCATGTCATTCAGAAGACTTTCATAGCCATTCCCTGCCTCTGTAAAGACAGACGGCGCCGCATTAGGATTAATAGTCCTTTTATTAGAAATTGGCTCTCTTTCCATATAGGATTCATGTTTCATTCCTACTTCAAGAGCAATGTCCATAGGAGTCTTTTTCCCTTTATCTACTAACAGAAAGATCATATTAAACTTAAATAAGTTGCTGTAATCGAATCGGTGTTGGTTACCTACTTTTCCAACATCTAAATACTCATTTAAATCATGTCTTTTTAAGTAATTCCTAAACATCCAGTCTTTCCCTTCTGGTAGGCCCAAAATAGAACAAGCTTCCTTAGTAGAATAAGAACCTTCTAGATGTATATTTTCAAAGTAGTCTGTATGTAGTAGATCTTCTGTAAACCCCATTCGATCGATCATTTTGAGTAATGGATCTTCAGAAAACTTTTCTAAGATAAATTCTTGCATACTCACACACTTTCACCACCTTCAACATAAATTAATATCTTTATATTACCCTCCAAAACTGTTAGATTCAACAGTTTTATACCCACAAAACCTCGATATTAAGCCGATTATCGCAAATGACCGCAAAAAATCACCGACGAACAACAAATGATAACTTTTGATAATCAACGATAACTTTATGTCTATTCGGTATCTATCAATAATATACGATTATCGCAGATAATTTATCACTTATCTAGGTTTACCGGAGTTAATTCTTTGATTACCGCTCGCGATCAAATGCGATAATAGTGTTGACCGGGGTTTATTTTGAGGGGTTTTAATGGTGTTTGGTGTAAACACCGTATTCTTCATAGGGGTTGAATTTAACTATTGGGGGCGAAGAGAATGCAATGAATATTTATGGGGGATTAAGAAGTATCTAATTAAGAGATTACTTGAACAAAAGAAAAAGAACTCCGTATGGAGTTCCTTGATTAAAAATCGTCCTTCAAGTCAGCCAAGTCAACTTTCTTTGCCGGTTTATCTGAACCGAATTCATCTTCAAATGAAAACTCATCCATTGATTTACTAGTTTCTTCATTATCTACAGTGAAGAAATCATTAAATTCATCAAGACCTAAAGAAAGGGCGTCAGCTTTCTGTTTTTCTTCAATTTCTTTTTCAATTTGTTCCCACTGTTTTAATTCTTCTCTTAATTGTTGAATTCTTGTAGGGGGAGTAGAAAGGACTGAAAGTCCATAAACAGTTATAGATTCTAATTTATTTACATTTGCAATAGCGTGATTCACCTTTGATTGTAAGAAGTCTGCTGAAATCGTATATATACTATCTGCAATTCTAGGATCAATGTTATTTCTTGATGGATATAGTACAGCTACTGCACCAGCTAGAGCACGTGTATCTTCTTTATAATCATAGTTGGCCAAAACTTCATTATCTTTAAATAGAGATTCAATAACTCCCTCGAGTTTATTTTCTTCCTTTAGGCCATTTACTTTTGATATTGATGACCATCCAGGAGTAGAATATGTACTTAGAAGTTCTGTTTTATCCAGGACGGAACGACCATTTAATAAGGGTATTGTTGAAACTTCAACGATCGAAGAAGTTACTACCATATTAGAATAAGACTTAGCATCAATTTGTGTCTTGTTTTTTGTTTCAAGTGCTTTTTCGTCATAATAATTTCGGATTTTTTCATTATCTATAACTAGAACGTTTCCTATCTTCTTTTCATTAATTAAATTTTGAAGTACAGATACTCCTGCTAAAGCATTCCTTCTAAAAGAAGTTCCTTTTTCATCGCTTGATGGTAAAGAGCAAATAACTCCTAATGTGACTTTCCCATCTGGAAGAGACGCTACCTTCTTACGTACTTGCGACAAATAACTTAAAGCTACTTTTAATGCACCGTTCCCAGTACCTCCACCCAAACTTACTGATAACCAAACGAATTCAGCCTCTGTAATTTCTGGTTTTCTTGCTAAATCCATGTAGATATCTTTGTTTTCTACAGCAATATTAAAGCCTAATTGAGCATTCTTGTCTGTACCTTCTAAATTGGGATGTTTCTCACTCTTTGTTACAATGCGTCGATCTGCAGGAATTAAATCTCTATGTTCTTCCATATCAGATTTTGAAGAATTCACTAAGAATGTATCCATACCAAATCTTGATAATTCAGCAGCAATACGCCCACCGCCTTGACCTAATCCAATTACGGCTTGTTTAGGGAAACGGGATCTTTCTCTTTGGACCTCTTCAGAGTCTAAAAGCTGTTTGTTAAGAATAAGTGGTAAAGCACCTAATTTCAATTCATTAATTGCTTTCATTAATTACTCACCCCATCTATATTTTGTTTATTTCTCTTTTCCTCTATAAGTAGCGCTATTAATTGCTTTCCTCGTTCAGTTAAATAATAAGGAGTTGACGTTCCATTTAACTTTCTTTCGATAAAGCCTTGTGCCTCAAGCATAAGAAATGAATTATCATATCTTTTCCTTGATTTGCTATAATCCTCAATTCTGGTTTTAACTAATCCCAGATTATTATTTTTGGCTTCATTAACTACTAATCTGAAGATGTCGATTGTGAAATCATCCAGCTTTTTTCTGAGAAAAAGCAAAGTCTTGTCGTCGTACTCAATGGTATCTAAGTCTAATATTCTGCCTTTATACTTTACCATCTTCTCTTCCTTCTCCAATTTTATCCCCCCTCTGCAGGAGTATGCGTCCCTTAAAGGAACTATATAATGTACCTTTAAGGAACATTATAAAACAATGAACCTACTATGACAAGAAAAACTATCCAATAATTCCATTAGATTTAACTACATCATGAGTTAGATTTTCCTTTGTGGTCCTCAATTGTGGTCCGCAAACAAACCCTTTATTAATAAGAGTTTAAGAGAATATATCTTATTGAACTCCTATACGAACCTCAATTGTGTACCTTAATTGCGGACCGCAATTAAGAAGCAGAAATGAATTGGGATTTTTAAATTCATATTTACAAATTCCACTTTTGCAAATAAATTTCAGACTCGAAATTTTAAATATTAGTATTTAACTTAAGAATGGTGAATTGATAATAGCTGCATGTAACCTGATCACAACCTATACTCGTAAATTAGTTGTTCTAAAAGAAACCGTTGATTATTTTTGATTATCGCTGTTTTTTGCTATAACTGAGCTACCGCGGATTACCGGTGGAAGTCCAGTAGTGTAAATCCAATAATTATTGGACTACCAATCGGTACAGTTGTATAAATCTAATTCATACAATATGTATAAATTGCTTTAGGTTTACCGCATATTATCGTAGTGAAAACATTCGAAATTCCCCACAAAGAAACACATTCAAAGAAACACGTCCAAAGAAACATATAAAGGGTGTTTCTTTGAGTATGTTTCTGCCAGAAACATACTTTAGTAGAGTTGAACCATTGATACATAGAGGATGGATTTTCTGAGAGAAGCGAGGCTTTTATCCTGTTGGTAGATTCATTTTAGGGCATTTTTTCAGCTGAAAGAGCTCCACAAACCGAGTTTAATTTTCTACTCTATGAAATTAACCCAATCAATAAATAATTTGATAATCCTGGTAACATCTATTCTGTATTTTCATGTATTAAAATGTTGAATTTATAATATATGTTAAATTCTTGATTGAATGTGCTATAATGACAGTGTTAAAAAATTACATAACCAAATGGGAAGAACCCAAGATGAAATAAGAGAGGCTTTTTGCAAATGTCTCTTTTTTCTTCTTGGGTTTTTTTGCTTTGGAAGGAGTGAATTATGTTGAGTCATGCTCTAATAGATGACGATAGAAAAGGAGTCATATTGAAAGATAAGGAGACCAACTTGCTGCACTTGGTTTACAAGCACCGGCTATTAACTACAAAACAAATATGTATGTTGGTTGGAGCTACCAAGGGTTCATCACTTTATCATTCTCTAACTAGAAGGCTAAGGAAATTTGTTAAGTATAATTTGTTAGTAAGGCATGAGTATGATCTAGGGGTCAAGGGTGTACGATTTTATTACTATCGTCTGGGACCGAAAGGGTACTCAGTGTTAGTCAATATAGGATTAATACCATATTCTGAGTCTGGGGATTTAGAGATTTTAAGAAAGGTCTCCTACATCAGGAATTTAGATCATTACCTTGGGACGCAAGAAGTTGTAATTAATACATTATGTAGCACTGATAGAACTTCCATTGAATCCTATCATCCCCAAGAACATTTACTTTTTTCAGATGAATTTTCTGAAACAGCTCTTGTGATCCCTGATTGGATATTGAAAGATGAGAATACTTTTGTATATCTGGAATTGGATACTGGTACTGAAGGATTACCTGTTATAAAGGATAAGGTTGAAAGGTACAGAGGTTGGGCTAACATGAATCCGGAGCAACAACACTTTGTTGTATTTGTTTCACTAGATGATTCCTTTCAATCGAAAAAGAAGTATGGGGACAAAGTTAGAAGGATTGGAAATATGAAGAGGAGTTCAATGAATATTTTTAATGAGGACCCAGAGTTGGAGAATTTAGAAATTTTCTTCTTACCTTTAAGAACTGCGTCAACATCTATTAACAAGATGCTGTCTAATACTGTCCCATTCAACAAGGAAGAACGTGTTCTTGAGGTAGAGGTGGGAATGCGCCTTTTCTCAGAATTAAATAGTGACTTTCCTTATCATTTGTCCGAAATACCGTTAGATGAGGTTTATTTTGAAAACACAAACGAGCGTCACATAGTAGAGAAAGTATATCAGGTACAGAATGAATCCGGCACGCTAATTGAAACCATCGGAATGATCCATTTACATGAAGGTCACTTACTTTCTTTGGAGAGGCTAGACGCATCATACCATTTAATAAATGAGCAAAAAATGAAAAGAAGAATCGACCGCTTGATTGCAGTTTATGAAAATCAAGAAGAACTGGAGTCTGATGTTTTAGGAGAAGAATATTCAAACTTGCTACTAGGGGATAACAGTTCATGGGAAGAAAACTTATTTACATTACCTGTCTTTTATAAACAGGTGTCTCCATATAGGTTGGAGGTGACTACATATGAGTAGCACAAAACTGAACTGGAAAAAGAAGTTACCTGTGATCATATCGACTATATTATTTGTTCACACCTTGTACCAATTAATAAGAGGAGTAACTAACGAGATTTTCCTGTTCCGATCTTATATGACTGAGAAATTACATTACTTATGGATTTTTGGAGATCCGCTTCATCCGAGTATTTGGTCTATGTTGTTACTTTCACCAGTTATGATAATCGGATGGCTATTCTCGACCAGAGTTAGATATTATCAATCATTTAAATGGAGGCTAGTTCAATTCTTCACCTTAGTTGGAGCAATATTATCAATGTTCTTATTGAATGTAACGGCATCGATTTATAACAATGTAGTGCCATACTTCTTACAACGATCAGAAATGATAACTGTATCTTCAGATGCTTTAAGAGATGTAATGATTGGGAATACTGAAGCATTCTTGCTGCTGGTAATGTCACTACCCTTAATCATGTTGGGGTTGTTGTCGCTATATTTAGGTGGATTATTTAATCAAAATAGAAGTGAAATTGTGGAAGCTTTTAAGGAGTACGAAGTGACCTCAAGGTTCTTTCAAAAACTTACTAAGTCCGAAAGGGATACTGGACTGCCAGATGTTATTTTAGGTCCGGATTCTGATACAAAAGAAATGGTAACCATTCCAGGTGGAGACCGTAGTCTGAACACAATGATCGTCGGATCGATTGGAACCGGTAAAACCGCTGCTGTAGCAACACCCCTTATTAATCAAGATTTAGACCACTTCACAAAATATATTAATGATTTTCCATCTGTCTCTAAAAGAGATGATTACGAGCAAATTAAAGGCAACTATTTAAATGGATTAGTAGTTATCGAACCGTCCAATGATCTATGTAAAGATGTTTATAAATTATGCTTGGCCCACGGGATTCCTGAAGAAGCCATTTATTATGTAGATCCGTCTAATGAAAACACTCCATCTATAAACCCGCTCCAGGGTCCAGTTGATAAAGTAGCGGAATCTATGACAATGGTGGTTGAAGGCTTGGGAGAAAATGATAATTTCTTCTTTGCCCAAGCACAACGCGCTCACTTCAAACAATATATATACTTACTTAAATTACATTCTGAAGAGGAGGAGCCAACGTTAGCAGAGCTCTATGAAATGTACAATGATGTGCAACTTGTTCATAAAATGCACTTGAAATTGAAAGGTCGAATAGAAAAGTATGCTCCATTAGCTAAAACAGAAGATGAGAAGAACTTCTGGGACGTTGTAAAAGATACCGATCGTTGGTTTGACGCTAATGTAATTCCTGTAAGGGACAGAAATAACGAAGTAAGCAAGATTACATCGGGCAAATACCGAGGGGAAATTGAGTACTTTGATAAAAAAGGAGAATTCATCGAAGGATTAAGAAATATCCTTTCTGATATATCATCAAATGTATTGCTTAGAAGGGTGTTATTCAAGAAATCTTCATTTGATTTTGATGCCCATTTAGAAGCAGGAGGAATTTTATTGGTTAATACTGAAAAGGGGAGCCTAATGGAATTATCAATCGTATTAGGGAAGATGGTCCTATTATCAGTTCAGAATGCTGTTTTTAGAAGACAACCTAAGATATCGCCTTACCACTCTATATACGCAGATGAATTTCCTGAGTACATTTATAAACCTTTCAGAAACTTCCCTGCTCAATCACGTAAATATAAAGCAAATATTCACGTAATCGCTCAAACAATTGCGCAGCTCGCTGATGACTATGGTGAATACTTCATGCATACACTTTTAACCACTTTCCGTAATAAAGTTGTCTATGCTGATGTTAGTGAATTTGACGCAAAGACATTTAGCTTTTTGTTTCATGAGAAGAATAATTATGTTGAGAGTACATCTGAACAATCAGTATCACCGTTGCAAGATTCACCTGTGTCGAGACAAGGTAGCTCTTATCAGCAAGAAAAGGAATCTATACTAACACCAGGAGATATTCTTTCTCTGAAAGCTTTTGAAGCGGCCGCTAAAATAGTCGTGAACAACGAATCCAAACCGGCAAGGAAAATTAAAGCAAACTTTGTACCAAGAGAGGAATTTGTTGAAGCTAAGAACCAGGTTAACCCTGAAGCAGCGGCATACTGGTTAGAAGAGCGTGAAAGATTATTGAAGAAAGCGAAACACGGGATTGACTCTGAAACAAATATAGAGAGTGTTAGTGAACAGGAAATCAGGATCCAAAAGGAAGTGGAAGAGTCCAAAATCGAGGCAAAAGTCTTGTCACAAACGTTAAATCATAAACATATCGAGCAACCTAATAGCAAACTACAATACGGTTCCACACCGAAGCCGAGAATAAGGCGGGCATCCGCAAATACAAATCATAGTGATATCTTAGATTCAGATAAGACGGATATAGTGGGCGAACATCGTAATGAAATCTCCAACCAAACTCAGAAGCAAATAGCCGCTGCCGTTACTTCGCAAATAGAAACTGAGCCAGTGCGATCAGAATCAGATATTTTGAGTGAAGTTACTACGTTTAAGGAGCCAGATAACTCCGTTGAGGAGAATTTGGACAAAGAATGGGAGGATGGCTTAGATTATCTTCCAGAAAGCATTTCAAATAACAATCATGAGGTTGTTAAAGATTTAGTTTCGAAACCAAAAGTAGAAGTGAGTGTCCCAACAATTAAAGAGGAAAATCTGTTTGATAGCTTAGCCGAGAGCATGGATGAGGATGAATAACATTTCTATTAATGTAAAAATAATGTGCTATTGCAGAAATATGGAAGATAGTATACAATCTACTTGTAACTTTCTACCTAGCATAATTTCAATTTAATATATGAAATGGGACGAAACCCACACTATATAAAAGCGATGATACTGTCGTTTTAACTTTAGTGTGGGTTTCTTTTTTATGCATCTGGTAGGACGTTATCTAAAAGCAATTATTAAACAAAGAGAGATATTAAGAATAGTAGGAGGAATAAAAAATGGCACAAAGTACGATTTCATGGTCCCAAGAAGAATTAGAGCAACTCGCAAGAATTCACCGTCAGAGTGAGATTATTAAAGGGATGGTACAGTCAGTGGGATTTATGAATATCCCTGTTCAAGAAGGCGGTAAAACGGTAACGAAGGAAACGGAAGTGGCAATTTTTCGTTTAGAGGGTGGAGTCACTGCCTATTGCCCGGCTCCAGAATTCTCAGAAAGAACTTTCAAAACGTTAAATGGATTTGTGGGAACAGAACAGAATCTAATCATTACTAGGTTAGATCTAAAACACCAGCTGGCCCTGGTTTCTGTAAAGGAAGCAGATGCAAAGAAACGACAAGTGTTCTGGGATACCCTGAAATACTTGGAAAAGAAGGATGCTTTGGATGAACAAGTATTTGAGGGTGTCGTATTTGGAGTGAACCCTGAGAATGAACGTATTCATGTTCGAGTAGAAGGAACGGACTGCTTTATGCTGAAATATGATTGGGACTGGAATAGAGACATTGATGTTATGGCGACTGTTGAGCGTGGTACTCCCATTCAAGTAAAAGTCTTGAAATTTGATGAAGAGAGAAAAATGGTACGTATTTCTCGAAAAGACACAATGGAAGATCCTTTCAAAAAATTAGAAAACATGAAAGAAATGGAAGTAGTGGTTGGCAGGGTTGCAGATGTTGACTCAATCCATGGGATTTTTGTTCAAATTGAAGAAGGCGTAACATTAAAAGCTTCGAAACCGCGCTATTTGGAAGAACCGCTTGTAGGCGATATTGTATCATGTAAGATCCGCTCAATAGATGCTAAAAATCGTAAAGGGAAAGTTGTTATTGTTGATTATCCCCGCGGTAAGAAAAAACGTAAAGATTTAGGCTCATTCCTTTATCAATAAGGGATAGGTTATGACAATTACAAACTTAAATGATGTACCGGTACAAGAGGTGCCAGCAGAGGAAGTCTTTGATGAAAATCTTTATTATCTATCCAGGGAAGGGGATATACCTTTTTGGGATCACCCATTAATGTATGGTTACCCCAAACTTCCTAAACACTATTATCCTTATACGACGAAAGCGGAAGTGTTGCAAGCCTACAAACGAAGCAAGATAAAAGAACAAGATTTTATGATATTGAAAGTGTTAGGAGATGCAATAGCGGCTAATGAAGATCAACTCCGCCGATATCTCAGTTCCCAAATGAGTCGTTCAGAAGTCTCAAAACGATTAGATCTTTTAAGAAGAAATGGTTTCGTGGACCGTTGGCATTGTCGTCTAGAAAAAGATGAAACTGAAGAATTCCGACCTCCAGCTCCTTTTACTTTAGGAGTGGCGGGGTTCAAATTAATGAAGCATTTCTATAGTGCTTGCCCATTTATGAACCCGGATAGTTGGGATAAGACAAATGCAAAAGCTATTCAACGATATGTCGCGATGAATGAATTAAGGTGTGCTTTAGTTGAAAGTAAAACAATTAAAGGATGGCAGTGGAACGCGGTAATTGGGAATCATCGTAGATTCCGAACACCTATGGGAGTAGCAAACATTGAAACTCCAAAAGGTCAAATCAATTTTGTTATAGAGCGGCCACAAATGTCTCAGAACTTTATAGGTTATTTAAAGGAGACTTTAAAACAATGGACAAGTATATTCGATAACTATGGGACATTTCCTATTCAAAAAGCTCCTGAGAACAGTCCAGTAGTCGTTATTTATGCGTCAACTGTTTCATTAGCGGAACATATTCATAATAGCTTAATGTTGGATCAATACCCATTTCAAGTCTGGTTGTGTATTGAGGAATATATGGAGAAAGATGGACTTGAAAAGGCGTTTATGACACCCAAAGGAGAAACGCTCCAGAGAATTAAACTCCCTTTTCTTAAAAAAATAAGTGATTAAGGAAGAGCAGCCATTGGGCTGTTTTTTCTTTTGGTAATCATTAAGTCTGGAAAAAAATCCTATGGTAAAATTAAGGAGAAATAGGTGTTGATTGAAATAATATGTATAGAAGGGACAACATTATTATGAAATTTTGGGATTTCTATGAACTTGAAAGACTCGGAAAGAAAGATAAACAATTCTTGAAATATATCAATTTTATGATTGATGATGACTATTCAATTGGCGAAATATTGGAACTTATTAAGGTCTCAGGTATATGCTTTAATCCTTATTCTCCAAATAAACATACGCTATTTGATAAAGTAATAAAAACCCTTGAAGAACGATTTCCTAATGAAAGTAAAGAGATCCATGAATTTTCTACAGATGTAAGCACATTACGTAACCTTTTTCTTGATTTTTTTGAGGAAAGAGATTCAAGCAATCTTGCTATGATACCACCGCGAAGGCGACTATTGTCATTTGTTTTAGCTTTAGAAATATGGTTAGGTGGACAATATGAATATACGAGAGGTAGGTCATTATACGCAGTTAAAGAAGTATATCCATTTGTAGTCACCCTGGCGGATGGAGCAGGTGAGAAATTAATCCCTGTAGAGCAAGGTTTTGACCATGCAAGGTCTGTTTATGACAGTATAGCTGAAAATGCAAGTAGTGTTATGAGATACTTACAGCTTGAAAATGGCCCTCTAAATACTGCACAGACTCCTTCAATGAATCAGGTCCGACAAGCTAGGGACCACATACAGTTCTTTGATACGTTTTCATCACTAATGTCAATTGAACAAAAATGGAGGTTTTCTAATACCAAAGTATTTACTGAAGGCAATGAGTACAGTATCACACACGAAGATATAAAATTCTTAGAATCAGTAGAAGCAGCAAGGGTTCGCTTCCGTAGTCAGCGTAATAAATGGTATGCTGATTTCAAAAGGGCTGGGTTTACAGGGATAGTTAATCCTAACAGTAGTCTTTTAGCGCCGGAGGAATATCTCTGCGAAGAGGAAGCATTCTTCTCTATCGCTGTTACAGAGTTTTTGCATACCCATGATTTAAATATTCTTTGTTTAGATGTATCGCTTAGTGAGTGGGTCAGAGCATATACTTTGATTCAAATGTTGTCTCAAGAAGAGCTAGATAATCGCTTTAATGAAAGGAGAGTAAGGCCAATCTCTTTAGAAAATTGGACACTCACTTTTACTGCAGCTGATTTGAAAAAGCTATTTGTAGAACGAGGCATTTCAGAAGCAAGTAGCGAAATTATTATTGAAACCTTAACATTCAATGAAAAATCAAAAGACTTATTAGATTGTCCTATAGTTCAGAATGGGAAGGACCATCTGTTTATAATCCCTTCCATAGGTAATGCTATTGATCCAGCAATGAGCTTAATATCCCTTTTAAATAAGAATCAAGCCGATATATCCTTTAAAGGCCAAGGATTTGAAGATGATATACTACAAAAGTTCTCAGAACAAGGTATTCGGGCTTGTCGTTTAAAAAGGAATGATAATGGTGATACGTTTGAAAGTGACGTGATTTTCGAACTGGATGGGGACTTGTTTATAGCAGAACTGAAAGCTTTTGGACAACCATCATCTATAAGAGACTATTACAGTCTTATGTTGAAACTGTTAGGACCTCAACAAAAAATCAGCGCAGATGATAATAAAAGAAGTGCAGTTGAACAATTGAACCGATCGTCACATTATTATGAGACTAACATACAGATTGTAACCAAAGAATTAGGCTTGGAAGAAGGCTGGAAACCAAATAATGTATATAAAATTGTCTTAACTACCGCTATCCTAGGAGAACCGCTATTCAAAGAGAACACTTACTTGATTGATCACTCAGCATTTATCAGGTTCCTAGATAGGATTCCTCCTGCATTTGTTATTGGAAACAAGGGATATGCTGCAAGAATACCTGAATTCGAAGGGGAAATTACAACTGAGAAAATGTTAAAGGTATTGTCATATTCACCGCAATTACAATTAGTAGAGAAAAGGATTAGATCTAGAAATGTAATACTGAATATAAATAACAAGACTGTACATTATTCTTTCCTGGAGGATATGCTAGGCGATTTCATAAAAGCCGATAAAGAAGTCTTAAAGAAAATAGGACTTAAAGAGGAAGAGATTGAAGCCTTGAAACTGAACAATGCATAAGTAAAATCTCATAGAGTAAGAGGTTGAATTGGCCACTTACTTTATGAGGAAAATATTTCATTTTGTTCTTTAGTATTGTTGACTTCAACATAGGAGAATGATAGTATAAACATGTCAAAACACTCTTTCTAAAGTTTTTAGGAAGATGTTCGTACTCAGCTTTTGCTGGGTACACCCTTAATTAAATATACTAATGGGAAAACCCCATAAAATACATGAATAGAAGTTTCTTATACTTCAATTCTTCGTGTGTTTTATGGGGTTTTTTTGTACCTAAAACTAAATAACATATTTTACCTATTTTTACCCGAAACCCAATTTAATATTTTTACCCACTCAATGGAGTTGAAACAAATGAAAAAAGTTCTACTTGCTATTGGCGATCAATCACTGAGTCTGATATTGAGGAAGTCATTAGAGGAACACCGGCAGTCATTCGAGGTATTGGAGAATGAAGTGTTGCACTCTCAATATCTTGAGGAAGTGGTTGAAACTGAACAACCTGATATTCTCATTCTTCATGATACATATCTTGTTAGTCACCACGAGACACAACCTCAAAGAGAAGATGAATGGTTTAACTTCGTACAGAAAATGAAAATTGAATATGACGACTCCCTGCGAATTGTATTTGTTTGTGAGAGAGATCGTAGGGATCCATTCCTGGCAAACTTGGTTTTAAGAGGCGTATACGACATTTTCAATGATGGTACCTTTAGCCGAGAAGATATGATTGAGCAGCTGAAGGACAAGCCCCGCTTTTCTAAGATAAAACATCTTGTTCAGAGTGTTGATACACCACTAGGAGTTGAAGAGGATACTGGTGAAGAGGAAACATCTGAGCAGGAACAAATCTCCTCAGAAGATAGAACAGAGGCTAAAAGAACTAAAGAAAAGCAAACGAAGTTTGTTAACAAACAGGTTGTTCAAAAAGTTGTTAATAAGAACGTGATTAAGCGTGATTATAACATTCAAGTAACAAACCAGGTCGAGAAAATTGTTGGTGTACCAGTTGAGAGGAAACTAATTCTAATCGGCAGTCCTTTTGCTAGGACAGGAAGCACCTTTGTATCACACTTATTGGCCAGAGAACTCACAAAGATGGGAGTAAGTGTGAGTTATGTAGAAAGTCCCTACACATATGCCTATTCCTATGATCGATTTATTGGACATGAAAAGGCTCCTGATTTAAGAAGTAAATTTTATCAGTTTACTAAAGAAATTGACCCTAAGCTTCCGAGTGTATTCGAATGGGAACTTGATGGCATAAATATGGTTTGTAAACATCCTGCCAATGAACCAATATACAGCCCTGATGAAATCCCATTTGATGTATATGTGAAGATCCTTCTATCTCAACAATCGACTATAATAATTGTGGACGTTGGAGATGATTGGAACAAAGAAATTCATCGAGATATATATGATATTGCAAGTAATGCTTATTTTGTAATTGAACCGGATATATCTGCTATGCAGTATGTAGAAGAATCCGAAAATGAGCCTATTCCGTTCTTTAGAGAGGTATTGAAAGATGATAAAGCCGAGCTTATCGGCAATCGCTTCGAACCTTCACTTTTAAAAAATGAAGTAGTGCAGCAGGTATATAAGGATAAGTTGAAAGCAGTAATACCTTCATTTTCAGTGGCAGATGTTTTTGACGCACAGTATCAAGGGGCCTTTTTCAATGATACCCCTAATCAAGAGGAGAAAATTAATGAGGCCTTGAAGCCAATAATTGCAGAACTTTTACCCAAAGAGTTTCTTAAGATGAAAAAGAAAAAAACAGGATTGTTCAAGTCGATCCTCAATAAAAAAGTAAGGATAAATAAGAAGGAGATGGAAGTATAGTGAAACCCGGCTGGAAGATATTTTTAGGGATTTTTTTATCCCTTTCAACAATGGCTTTCGTAGTAGTTTACGATCTCTACATAAAAGACCGTATAGATTCAGTTGAAGTCGTAGTGGTAAAGGCTGGAGAGGAAATAAAGAAAAAGGACTTAATTGACAGGTCGAAGGTTACAGTAGAGCGGCGACCAAAGCAGGATTTAATTGAAGGTGCAATTTTAAAAGAAGAAATGAATGAAATATATGCGTCTTCAGCTGCTCAAAACATTGTAAGTAACTCCATGATATCTAAAAAGATGATTGACTATGACCGTATGATCCCTGATGAATCTGAAGGAGAAGCAATTCGTCCGATTACAGGGGACATGATTCAAGCGCAACCAGGTTCCTTAAGAAGGAAAGATTCAATAGACATCTATCTAGTAAAGAAAGGAACAGAACGAGCAAATTCAGCTAATGTAGCTAACTCAGCTGACAAAAAATTAACAAAAGAAGAATTTGTAAATGGTCCTCTTCTGAAAGATGTACGTGTGGTTTATGTGAAAGATAGCAGTAATAAAGAGGTCATGAACGGTAACCCTGAAAAAATAAAGGATGAACGTCTTGATGGTAGCGGTAAAATTTCAGATCTAGAAGTCATTTTAAATGAAGAAGATTTTCAAAAGCTTATGGACAAAGTAGTCAAGGAAGGTTACCTACTGTATATCACTTACAACTAATGAGGGAGGAGGAGAAGACAAATGATTATCGGAATTATCAGCTCTAACGCTCAATATAAAGAGCTAATGAGCGAACAAGAAGAAATTGAACTAGCACTGTTAACAGAAAAGCCTGGGAATGAGACGGTTGATTTTAATGCCATACTAATCGACGGAAAATTAATACCTTATAGAGAGCTTGAACTAATTAGAGAGAAGTATGCAGATATACCGATATTTTATATCATCCACGATGCGAAAACAGAAATGGTTATCCAGACAATTCAACGAATATGTGCATCACAGAAAGTAACCCCCATTAATGAGTATTATACGGAGAGTCAAGTGATTGAAGAGGTAATGGAACATCTGATTGCAAAGAAAAACACCAAGAAGAAAAGGGTAATAACATTCTTTGGAACTCATAGTTCAGCAGGAGTTTCTACAACCACACTTAATGTGGCCAGGTCATTATCTTCAAGAGTACATGAACGGATTTTAGTACTTAGTCTTAATGCATGGGATCCATCGGATTACTTCTATGATTATAAAGGTCACTATCTTAGCGATTTAAAAGTGGATCTGAAGACAGAGTCACTTACACAAGCCAGGCTAACATCCAGCTTGCATCAATATAAGAATTTCTACCATCTAGCGGGAAATCGTGACATTAAAATGCAGAGATACTACAAACCAAAAGAAATTGAGCACTTGCTTAGTGTTGCAAAAGAAAACTTTGACCTGATTCTCGTGGACGGAGGAACACATTTTGATACAGCGATTGCTGCTCAAGCTTATGTATCATCGGATATGCGCTTTATTGTAACTAATCAGGAAGAAAAAGGGTATCGCGGATATTTCCCTTACGTGTTTCAACAGATGCTCGAACCTGTTGGAGGGAAACGAGAAGATTTTATGCTTATCATTAATAGTTTTCAACCTAATATGTCTCTAATCAGCGAAAAAGATCTAGAAGAAGATCTAGAAATGAGTAGAATAGCTACAATTCCTGATATGGGCCCAATAGGTTCAATTGCGATCCGACAGAGCAAACTCTTATATGAACTAGGTGAACAAGCATATAGGAAACCAATAGATACAATAAGTAATTTGCTAATTGCAGAAGCTGGACTTTCGGAAAAACCATTGGATGAATTCCAGCCAAAGTCAAAGGGATTCTTTAGTTTCCTGCCTAAAAAGGACCGCGGGGGTGAGAAGGTATGGTAAAGACCTTGGATGATGCTATAAGAGAAATAGAAGGCACTGATTATGACAGTGAGTTTGGTTTAGACCAACCTTTTGACCCCGCTCAATTTGTGGGGGCAGTTATAGAAGAAAAGGGTTTAAACACAAAAGCAGAGATCACTACATATGCAAGAAAGAAATCATTTCAACAAATATGTAGCGTTGTTCGAAAAGAATTAAGTGACATGATTGATACAGATAAGGATGAATCTAAGAGTAACCTTTCTAATCTGGAACAGCAGTACAAAGCTGTCATTGGTGACAAGCAAGCCATGCACAGATTTGTTCAACAAATTACAGAGGTATTGAGAAAAAATAATATTACATCACAAGATTATCCCAGTTTTTATGATTCACTCTCTGAAGCCATTTTTCATGAAATATGGGGAGTGGGGATATTACACAAATGGGAAACCTTCCCTGATTCTGAAGCTGCTGTAATAAGAGGAACTGAACTTTGGATTGATATCGAAGGGACTTTTGTTAAGCAAGATGAGGCATTTGAAAATGAAGAGGCAGTAGAACGTGTAAAACGTGCTTTCACCTTAAGAACTAAGGATGCCATCATTAATGAACAAAACCCTGAATTAGAAGTTGAAAGAGAAGATGGATCTAGGATTACCATGATTCAAAAGCCGAGATCCCGGGACAACTATATCATGTTCCGCCGCTTCACTGTTCAAGACCTTTCATTAGAAGAACAGGCGAAGAGAGTAACTATCCCTGAAAGAGATGTAGCACTGTATGGAGCTCTAAGTCGGGTAATGGCCAATATTGTATTTGCTGGCCGTGTTCGTTCCGCCAAAACTACTTTTATGAAGTCCATGATTAGAGAAAGAAACCCAAAATACGTTGCAGCAGTAATGGAAAAGCATTTTGAATTACGGCTATCTGATCACTTTAAAGATCGTCTCACCTTTGAAATTCAAGCAAAAGAAGGAGACCTTCATAAAGCGATGCCAAGGTTGCTGTGAATGGAACACGATTATATTGTCGTCGGGGAAATTCGTAGCCTTGAAACAGAAGGGTATTTACAGAGTGCAGAGAGGGGAGAAAGAGGCAATTTCACTACATATCATTTAACTAATGTTGAACATATTGTAGAGCAAATTGCGCGTCATATCCTTGATGAATTCCCTACAAGAAATATTGAAAACGAAATTGCCCGTGTGGCTAGAAATATTGATATTATTGTGGTTTTGAAAAGTGACCGTGATAGAAGGAAAAAGCGGGTAATGGGTGTAACCGAAATCCTTTGGAATGAGGAAAAAAGAGAGCACTCCACGAGGGATTTAATTAAATTTAGTCCTGTTACCGAAAAGTATTATTATTCTTCTAATATTTCAAAAGAATTGTTATTGAAAATGGCAGAAGAAAGTTATGACGATGCCAAGACACTTATGCAGATGCTATTGGTCCGAGAGAAGGAATCTCCTATGGCCGATTACGAACAGCTTAAAGATACTGTGTATGATGACATGATGAAAGAAATCCTCGAAGGGATGAATCCTGATGGATAAGTTCCTTCACTGGTTTTGGTTATCTGGCCTTCATTACATTCTCTATGGAATTGTTATTATTGCTTCACTAATGGCCACCAAACATATCATTGCTTTACCTTTAAAAGAAAAGGTGAATGAATGGCAGTATCGATCACGTTTAAGGATTATGAGAACGGAAAATGAGACCAGGAGCCTTCAAAGCAATAAACCGTTGTTTAAGCATATTTATCTGTTAATTAAATCTACAACGACTAGCAAATCTGACTCAGATGTATTGTCATTCTATGTGATTACATTGCTTTTATTTAGCTTTACTTATATTGCGTCGTTTATTAGGTTCTCTGACCTTGTAGGTGCCGCAGTTATTGCAGTTCTAATCGCGTTAATGCCTTATTTACTTTTAAATCTAAAGTTAAGGATGATTCGTAATAAGGTGAGTGACGAGATCCTCTCAATCGTCCAAGGTATTACCCAACAGTATAGTGCAAATTCATATGATATCTATCATGCTCTAGTTGAATTGCAGGGAGATATTCAAAGTAAAGAACTTAGAAAAGTCTTCTTTAAACTCATTTCAGAGCTTCAGGTATCAAGAAACGAGGAGCAATTAAGAGAGGTAATAGAAATTTTCACGTATTCATCAAATACAAGCTGGGCGAAGAGATTGGGGAGTATCATATTAAAAGCTTATTTAACCAATGAAAATGTTTTAAATGCTTTACTTACCCTATCTAGGCAGATTGAAGAAACTCAAGAGATGTTGGAAGAAGAGAAATCGAATTCAATGGACAGTGTTGCCAATGGATTTATTACAGTTCCAATCTTCATTGGGTCCCTGTTTTTAGGATACTATTCATCTGGTGCCCAAAGTTGGTTCGACCTGCAGTTTGGAAATACCCACACTTTATTATTGTTAATTGCCAGTTTCATAGGTGTTATCTTCTCAGTATTCATATCATTAGTGTTACGAAAACCTAAAAATGATTTATAGGAGGGAGGAATAAGTTGGAAAATGTTGTTCTCTTTAAATTATTACCTTATCTCGTATACATAGTCAGTTTCTTAATGGCTATTAGCAGTGGTGTACTTGTTTATACAGGGCTCTCAAATCCAACCGAGCGTGTTCAAACCCGATTAAGAATGAAGAGTACCATTGCAAAGGGTAAGAGTAGTATTCAATCCTCTGCTTCAAAATCGGTAGCTGAGGATTGGTTAAAAAAAGCAGGAAACCCACTTGGAATAACTTCATTTTCATACCATGCAGTATTCATTAGTCTTGTGGGTCTCTTATTGATAAATTATATTTTATTTCCATTCATAGTCCATGGAGATTTCAACTTGATTGGATTTGCAGTAATAGTGATGGGATTTATCTTCCTTTTACCAGCAATGCCATTTTCATTGTTTACTTTCATCATGAAAAGACTTGTAGAATATCGGCAAGCTAAAAAAAATGCAGAAGTGTTCATGCTTTACGATCTTTTGATAAACGAATTAGAGATGATGAAGATGAGCAGGATAAATTCCTATAATTTGATAAAAGAATTACTACCATATTTTTCAACGATTCAACCACTTTTAGCTAAAACACTTTCAGAATGGTCAAGTAGTGTTGGTCCAGAAGTAGCATTAGATAATTTGGCCGAAGGTCTTAATACAAAAGAAAGTAAATCTCTTGTGTCTGTTTTAAAATCCCTCGATAAGGTAGACAGGGAAACGGCAATAAAGTCACTAAAAGGGATGCAATCGATGTTTAGTAGGGCTCAAATTGAAAACAATCGTCGGAAACGAAAAGTAACGACTGATTTGTTTGGTCTTCCTGTAAAAGTCACACACTTCCTTATTATCCTAAATTTTGTGGTTGTCGTTGTAACAATGGTATCCGTTGTTTTAAATGCTAACAGATAGGAGGAATTAGATACATGAATACATCGCTAAGTACTTTCATGAAAATAGCTATAACGGTTGTCACTATAGGGACACTCATCTTTGGAGCCATGCATGATCGGGTTTCAGATATTAGTGATGACGTAGCAGAGTATATTGATAATAGTTAAATTCTAGCTGTAATTTAGCAGCTGGTTTAAATATAAAAATAATTCAATAGGGAGAGATTTAAAAATGAATCAAACGTTATCAACATTTCTAAAATTCGCGATCACGGCAGTAGCAATTGGAGCCTTTCTTTTCGGTGTTGGTTATACAATGGTCCAGGATGAGGCAAACCACTATGAAACAGAAATCGAAGCAGAACAAACTTTACTTCCTTAAGAGGGAGGATCTACATTGAATACAAGCTTATCAACCTTTATGGGGGTCGCGATTACGGCGATTTTGATTATTTCATTAGTCATTGGTGTTGCTTACCAATCGCTAGAGAAAAAGAATGACAGACATGAAGATTTAATGGAAACGAGTCACCAACTACAAAAAAATTAATATTAATAAGGGAGAAATTTTTAAATGAATCAAACACTATCAACCTTTTTAAAATTCGCAATTACAGCAGTAGCAATCGGAGCTTTTCTTTTCGGTGTTGGTTACACAATGGTCCAGGATGAAGCAGACCACTATGAAACTGAGATTGAAACAGAACAGACATTATTACCATAATTAATTGTACCGTTGCAGGAGTATTCTTGCGGCGGTTCTAAAAGGTTTAACTTATAGAATTAAAGAGGTGAATGGCATTGAGTAAGGCAGTGGGGATGTGGATGACTCTATTTTTAGTCATTAACTTTATGTTTACTCCCATTCTTTCTTACAAAGATAGCTTAGAAAGAGAAGCGGTTGAGGTGGTATTAAATGAAGGTGCTAAGAAAGCCGCTATTGAGGGTAGATTTACGACATCTATAATAAATGAAATGAAACAAACTTTAGTGGACGATTATAATTTTGATGCCTCTAAAATTACTATAACCGCAACACAGTCTCTTACACCAAGGAATCAATACATATCCGCAAGTATTGAGGTGCCAAGAGGAATGATATTTATAATTGATATCTTTAATCAAGGCCCCGAATTATTTAAGAAAGATATCAAGGTTTTAAGTGAACATATCTAATGTGGGAGGAGAGATAAAACATGGCAGAAGCTATACGAGCGATCTTACTTACATTACTATTTGCATTTATCATGACTATACAAACGAACCTGGATACTGATAAGACAGCAACCAGACAATTAAAAAATGCCGTAGAACTGGCCGCTCATGACGCTTCTCTTGCCATAGATTCCTCGCAATTAGCAAATGGTAAATTAGTGTTTAACCAGGTGAAGGCGACAGATAACCTTAAGAAAAGTCTTCAGTTTCACTTAAAACTTGATACAAGTCTTAATCCACTTACCAATTCCCTTTATCAAGATAAAGTTACTATTGAGCACATAGAATTCATAGACGATACCATGGCAACATTCCCATTTACATATTACAACTCGGATTATGACATTGTTGATACTTTAGACGGGCCGAGCATTGTAGTTGTAATTAGTACCCCTTCACCGAGATACTTTGCAGGCAATAAGATCCCTATTCGTCAAGCAGCTGTATATGAATATAAATTTTAAAATGAAGGTACGCTTTTAATAATCTTCTCTATACGTCGAAATATAAAAGGTATACCAATTTAATTGATGCCCAAAAAAGCTAGATTAGTAGTAAGGAGATTGCTATTATGAATATAAATAGTATTTATTTTCTTTTTATGGCAACTCTTGGAGTTAGCGGTCGATCTACTAAACTATAAAGCGGTCTTTGGGCTGTGTTGAATAAGGACGTGTTCCTTGTCTTCACTTGCCCATTGATCGCTTTTTTTGTGGGGATTTTAAGTAGTGGGGATCCATCATAATAAGGTATTTGATTCTTAGGTGTGTAGTAAGAAGAGAGTGTACTATTAAATTTTATTTTGAGGTGAAGAAAATGAAAAAATTAATAAGTTTAATCGTATTATCGTTCTTAATGTTATCAAGCTATGCTTCTGCAGAGGGTGGTACAGTAGGAACCTGTGAAATGTCAATCACATCAAATAATGTTGGTATTTCCAACGCAGTGGGTGCTACTAACCACTGTAATGGGTCTGTAGTAGGCTTTTACCAAGCTGGGATGTTCCACTTAGATGGTGTATACACTGGTCAAGTTAAATATAGTGGTCAAAA
Organism: Rossellomorea arthrocnemi; assembly: GCF_904424705.1. GTDB lineage: Bacteria > Bacillota > Bacilli > Bacillales > Bacillaceae_B > Rossellomorea > Rossellomorea arthrocnemi. The sequence continues at coordinate 58,243 of NZ_CAJGBF010000011.1, forward strand.
GTTTGAAATCACTAATCCATTTTCTCCTAACGTCAAAGAGATTTTGACTGTTTACACCAAAGTAATTGAGGAACCAAAGCCAGAACCAAAGCCAGAGCCAAAGCCAGAGCCAAAGCCAGAGCCAAAGCCAGAGCCAAAGCCAGAGCCAAAGCCAGAGCCAAAGCCAGAGCCAAAGCCAGAGTCGAAGCCGGAGCCAAAGCCTGAACCGAAGCCATCACCGACTCCAACACCAAAGCCAACCACAACAAATGAGGATAAGAGCACTAATAATTCAACGTCTGGAAGTAGCTCTACGAATACTAAAACAACTTCAACAAACAAAAATGAAGTAGACAATACTTCAAGTCCTTCCAATGAAAATAAAGATGTAGATGTCGTTGCTATTAAGGATTCTTCAAAAAATAAAGATGAAGGCTCTAACAATGAATCATCTACTTCTAAAGTATCTACTGATGATGAAGAAGAAAAAGACACTCAACAGGATGAAAATAAAGAAGATTCGAAGTTAAAAGAAGATGATGAAAATGTTAAAAAAGATTCTGAGAGTGAGAGTAAGGTAAGTGAGCAAACAGCTTCATTTACTAAGTCTCAACAGAAAGAAAAAAAGTCTTCCTTTTTAGTTTGGGGTTTAACCATAACCTCCATTCTATTGTTAATCGGAGGATGGGTAGCATATCTTCATAAACCAACGAATCAATGGATCCGTAAAAAGTTTATGAAGTAACAATCATATAAAGGGGGAGGGTTCCCTTGAGAAAAAAGTGGATTAAGTTAATATTAGTCTTTACTTTAATAATGACGGGTGTTGCTGCTTTTAAGTCAGATGTAAAAGCAGCTTCCCCTCATGCTGTTGAATCAAGCGTATCGAATGCTTGGAATAGCGGTAATGTTAAGCTTGGATCAAAATCTAACTCATGGACAGGTGGTACTCGTCTAGTCTATGACGTATATAGTTCAAAATATCAATCCAATGGCTGGGAGATTCAAAGCAGAAATTTCACAGGAACAACAAAAAAGTATTTGAAATTTAGCGGATGGGCGGTTCTTGCAGGGTACAAACGGCATACTTCATCTAATCAATCAACTCACATTGTGTTAAAGAAAACTTCAGGATCTTCAGGAGTAGGAACTACCAAAATATATAACACAATCCCTATTTCGATTGATGCTACTGAAGATCTTGAATATAACAACCAGGGCAGTGGGGTTTGGAATGAGTGTTCTGCCTCCGCTAGAAATAAGAATAATACAACCTGTAACATGCGATATGATGACGTGGGTTTTACAGCTTATATTCCTTTAGATGAAATCTTCGCTAGCCAAAAGGAAGATGCAGAATGGAAATTATACATAGTTAAGAGAGTGGATAATCAAATTGTATATTCTTCTCTAATTGTTCCTTTTGAATTCAGTGCTTTATCTTATAACTCAGGTAAAGTAGACCTGTCCAGTGGGACCAATACTAGGCTTTTGCGGATGAATGACTATCCAGTAATTCGAAGGAATTATCCTAGACAACCGGCTTCGAGTGCTCCTAACGTTTACTTCACAAATGGAAATTATTATACATCAATAGATATGGAAGAAAGTAAGACTGCGGTGTGGTATGGAGTAAATTATGGTGGTACTAAAAAATGGGCAAATACAGTGTACTGGACCTTCGGGGGTTCACAAGCAGTATTAAGTTATACTCCTCCACCAGATACTCAACCTCCAATACATATTTCTCATGAATTAATAAATGAGAGGTATAAAAATGGAAATGACTTCTGGGTCCAGCCTAATGATCAGGTTTATATTCGTTTGAGACAACGTGATCCAGACTCGGGAAACTTATTTCAATACTTGAGACTTGATGGTTCTGGCCAAGATGTAAGGTCGCAACATGATTTTATGGGTTCTTCTAGCAACCATAATGATTTCCAGACTAGTAGCAATCTCGACATAAATTCAGCAGCAAGAGAGGAAAACACATCTTATGGAAAGGTCAAATGGGGGGTTGTTCCTAAGATTCATGGAGACTCATTTAATGTCCTATATTATTATCGAGATAAAGACAATAATTCTGTAGGTTACGATGACACTGGAATGAATTTAAGAGTAGATGGTGTGGCTCCTCAGTTAACCTCAAGTGGTGTTTATAATTATCGGTATAAGAACGGTTCAGACTATTGGGTAAGACCAAACGATCAAATAAATGTAAAGATTAGACAATATGATCCTCACTCAGGGAATAACACTCAATATTTAAGACTTCTAGGTAGTGGTCAAGATGTAAGATCCTCTCACATATTCAGCTATTGGGAAGGTTACAATGATCAGTTTATGACTAGTACCCATGCGGCAATTGATTCAGCAAACAGAGAGGAACACTCGGGAGCATATTCTAAAGTGGATTGGGGAATTACGGCAAAAACCCATGGTGATTCCTATGCCATTCAATATTACACAAAGGATAATGTCTCTAATGTAGATGGTTATAACAATATTGGGGCAAATTTACGAGTGGATGGAGTTGCGCCGACGGTTCAATTTAGAAATAGTGCTGATACAGCAGATTATACTGGTAGAGATTGGGCGTTTTCACCTGTGGACGTTCGATTGAAATTTAACGATAGTGATTCAGGATATAAACGATCAAGATATTCCTGGTCCACTTCATCTAGCACACCGAGTAGCTGGTCAAGTTGGTCAACATCTTCAAACTATTCTGTTTCGAAAGCAAGCAAGGGTGAATGGTATCTGCATATACAAGCTGAGGACCATGTGGGCAACGTCGTAACCACCTATAAAGGACCTTATAAATATCACCAGATAAATTTAACTGCTCAAAGTATCGAGTTATTAGACTTGAATAATCAGCCGATGAGTTCACTTATAAAAGGGAATAAATATATAGCGAAAATTGTGTACCAAAATACCGGAGATACGATCGCAGATGCGCATAAAGTAAATTTAACGGATAATGGTCAATATTTGAATTATGTATCAGAAGGCAAACTGTGGCCAGGTGATACCCGTACCTCATATATTGAATTTACTGCAAACAGTTCGGGTTCTTCACGCACCTTCACATCAAATGTGGATGCAGGAAATTTAGTCGAAGAAACGAATGAAAATGATAATGATGTTTCTAAAACTATTAAGGTGAACGATCCCAATTTAAAAGGATTAAGTACAAGAGTACTAACGCCTACTGGTTATGATATAAATGAATTTGTTTATGGAGATACAGTGAGGGTCGTGGGTTATATACATAGTGACGCACCCCTTGGCACTGTAAATCACACACATGTCTTAAATGGGAAAACACAAGGAAATATCACAGCAATTGATTACCCAAGTGCAATGAATCGATCCGTTGTTAAAGAATATAAAAATTTAGCTCCTGGAGACTATTCAGTTAAAGCATTTGCAGATTATGATAATCGTATCATTGAATCAAATGAGGGGGATAACTATTCTTCTACCGCTTATTTCACAGTTAAAGACAGGAATTTAACTGCTGATTCCATTGAGATTCTTGATATAAATGATAAGCCAGTTGACCATTTAACAATAGGTGAGAAATATCATGCAAGATTCACCTATACAAACACCGGAGAGGTTACAGTTGGAAATCATATAAACAAAATGTTCGAGAATAATACCTATAGAGCAGGAGGAACAACATCATCTTCTCTTGACGCTGGGAAGACAAGAGTTCAAACCTGGGAATTTACACCTAAATCAAAAGGGAACGTTACTTTTAAAGGACATGTAAATGAGACAAAACAAGTAATTGAATCAAATTATAACGATAATACAGTTTCTACATCCATCTATGTTAATGAAAAGCCAGAAATTACATTGACATATAATCCTTCAGATGTTTTCGAGGGTGATAAAGTAGAAGTATGTGCTATTCCTACTGATGCTGATGGGGATCCCTTGGAAGTAACAATAGAAATGAATGAGAAGTCATCTGGATTTGTTGAAGTACTAAATAAAACAAATTTGTCTTCTGGTCAAAAAGTCTGTTATTACCTAAATCAATCTGAAGTTGGAGATTATGAATTTAAAGCGACCGTTGACGATGGTTACGATTCTTCTGATGTAACAATCTCATTTTATTCCAAACCACTTACTATCATAGGTCAAGTTTTACACACTCCCGACTGGTTAAAACTCCATCAATCAAAAGGCAATCGTATAGATGAGTTTTATAGCGGAGAAAAGTTTGTTCTTGTAGCCAATACAACCAATTATCCAATCTCAAACTTATCCGTAACCATGAATGCTGTACAGAAAAAAGGTACAATTTACAAGCCTAAGATCCCAATACCATATACGAGTGGGACAAGGCACCAAACAGAATATGAAGATCCTATGTTGATGGAAACAGGAACAGCTCTTAAAAATGGACCTGCGGAATTTCACTTTGAAGTTGAATATACAAATGGAACTGTCAAGACAGATGATGTCACCATCCAAATAATAGGAGATGTTTTTGAGTACTTTAAAATGCATAGAATTTATTAGTAAAGAGGAGCTGGTTAGACCAGCTCTTCTTTTTTAATTAGTAACCCGCTTGTAAATTGGTTCTCTCCTATTTGCTTAATTAATGTAGGGAAGGGAACGATATGTTTTTGAAGGGAATTCACCTTCAAATGTATGAATAACCATAATATTGTTTCCAAATAGTAACTCAAACGTCTCTTTAGCTAACTCCTCGCTAACACTTAAAATAGTAGCGTTCTTGAAATCCCCAGTTTCTTTTACGAATACAACCATACTATAAGTTTTAATCATAAAAATTCTCCTTTTTACTCGAATTTGTGAACTTAAATAGCTCTACATACTAAATAATAAATGCTGCAGATCACGTTGGCACTTCCAAGCGAAACTAGTATTTTAAAAAAACTTAGAAAAATATATTCAAACTAAATAATTTTTGGTATAAAATGTATAAAATTACATAAAGTTCTACTTATAACACTTTAATTTATCATGTCTTTAGGATATAATTCCTATATATACATATCACCTAGTACTAATATTTCTCCTATAAAATACGATACTAATAAAGATAGCTATCTTTGTTTTAGGGATATTTGTTGATTTTTTGAATAATAACCTCAATTATTTTATAACTTTGATAATTATTGTTGAATACCACAATTAATGTATATGAATTTGGGTATAGTTATAGTAAATAACAGTTCAAGGCGAGGGAAATGATATGTATTTATTAAACGAAAAGCGAAATATAAAGGGCGATAAATTTATGGCATTAGCTGAAAGAAGCTACTTTTTTAAGAGAACATATCATTATTTGGATGAAAGTAAAGCTATGGAGTTAGTTTATATTTTACGTAGCAATTGCATTGAAACCGATAGAGATATCTCAGAAAGAGCAGAACCAATTGAATACGATTCACGACATATTGATTTAAGTTCTCTTCCTAAAGATATTGCTACAGTAATCCATGAAAAAAAGAAATTTAGAGAACAATTTCTTTTAAAAAAGTCTGAAGTTGATTACCTTCAAGATAATTATAGTAATAATCTATTTGCTGTTAATAAGGAATTATTGGAACTTCTTAAAAATAATTAGAACGGTATTTATTTGAACATATTATTGAAACACCTGGTCCCCAATAGTATACTTAATTCATAAGTATTTTTTCTTTATTTTCTATTGGCGACCATTAAGATAAGGTCAGCGGTTTTTTTATTAAATTTGAACGTGTAGCCTCTGGGCTAAGGTTAATTACTCTCATGAGTATTTATTAAACCTTTGTCCAGGGGCTTTTTTGCGTTCATTGGAAAGATACTTAATAAACTGTAGGAAGGGTGTTTTGACATGTCAATATTGACGAAGTGTATGAGTCTTCTTTTAAAGAAGGAAGGTAACGTAAAGAGTGTAGAAAGGATAGGGTGTAATTGTTGTAAAAATGATTGTAAGGACATTTACTTTAAAGTTAAAGGACACAATTATTGTTGTGATGATTGTCTTTTGACTGGGGAAGGAGTGGACCTAACATGTTTAAGTTAACAACTTTTGCATCTGTTCATCCTGATAAACTTGGTGAAGCCTTAAAAGGTTTACACTTTGAACAAACAACTAAAGGCTTTGAGTGGAGACTCGACGGACATTCATTCTTAATTTCACCTTTTGGACCAAAAGGTGAATTTCAAGAATCATATGGCTATCGAGTCTTTTTTGATGGATTGATCGATGGAGGATTGTATCTATTCGAAATGAGTATGAGCTGTTTCAAACCCAATATTCAAGCAGTTGAATTTGATCTCGTACATCCGAATAAATACCAACAAGATTGGATCCACGAATTTAATAAGAGACCATCATTTGAGCCAGGTAGCTTAAATGGAATATTTACCAAAGGAAGTATAGGCATTTGCTGTTTACCGGTCCATACCGTAAACATCCAATTGAGAAAAAAGAGCAAGTACACAAAGCTTGCAGAGTTCTTAAGAGAGGTTGATTTGATAAGAGAAGAAATTACTCCTATTGAATATGACCTTTTCAATGATGGAGGTGTCGCGGTATGATTTTTGATTTCTATACTGATGATAACCAATTTACAGTAACCAAATCCGCTATTTCAAGAAATGGGGAGGTTATTGCTGAAGGAAATGTATTTGTATTTTACCTTATGCTGGGTTATCCAGCATGGTTTATTGTAAATGGAAATGCTTTCTGTCCTCCACAAACTGTTAGAACAAAACCAGTCACCAGTATTCTTCCACATTTTGAAGTATACGATGGCGAAATAAACCCGAAAAAACAAGTTTATGAAGTGAATTTTGAAGTTACTCAAGACGGCCGGACAATTTTTAAAAAGTATAGCTGTGTGACAGTTGATGAACTTCACGCAATTGAATTTATTCAAGCCAGCCATCCGACTGCAGTCATTTTAGATATTCAAATTCATAAATCTGTTGAACAGCAAGAAGGGTCTGGAGAGGGGATAAGACTATGTTTATAAAGAATTTGCCGTGCCTATATGATTGTAGCGGTCAAGATTATCAGTTGAGGAGGATCTGTTATGTCGGATAAAAAGATATCAAAAATTTATCGAAAATTAATGACAACGGATTCTGAATATAAGGCTTTTAACCTCGTTGATAATCTTGATCCCAAAGAGGCGAAAGCAGTTTTAATGAAAATAGTCATGAACTTAACAAAAGAGCAAAGTGGAGTGAAAATATGACATACATGGGGTTTACAGTTAATGATGATTGCTTAGTATCAGAGAAGGCTTCAATCACAAGAGAAGCACTTCCTCAATATATCCTAGAACACAAGGGCATGCCCGTGGTGTACTTATTAAATGAACATGGAGATTTGGAAATTACTCTAATGGGCGGGAAACTGAAACAAATTCGGAATCCTTTGCTATACAAAGAAATCAAGCAAGCGTTAAAGGCTAATTAAATACTTCCGACCCTTTCTAGCGGGGAGAATTATCAATCTTTACTCTCCTTGCTAGGTGGGGGAGTAATCGGGAGGAACATTATGAAGAAGAGACTAAATTTTAGGGAGTTATCAGAAACTCAGTTAGATTTTTTTAATCCGGCACCTGGTTATGCGGCTATTATCATGGAAGAATTCCTTCATCAAGGGTTATATTCTGAAATGAAAGAAGTTGCATCCAGGATGAAAGGAATTAAAAATGAATTTCATCGCCAATTAAAAGGATCAGATAACCGTAGACATGAAATGGAAGAGCATAATTTGGTCTGTAAATTTGTCCCTAAAAGCACCTATAAGGTTGATTATGAGGGATTAAATGAATATTTACATGACCATTATGGACTGCTATTACATGTTGCAAAGGTTGATCATACTGTTATTAAGGAAGATGAAGAGCTTTGTAATCAATTGGCAAATTATCAATTGCCACTATCCTTTTATATACAGCCTTCCTTTAATAAAAGTGGGAAGGAGCTCATAAGGCCTTCTGAAGAGACATTCGAAGGTGTTGAGACAGATATGTTGGCTAAAGGTTTAAATCGCCTTATACCGGTATCTGAATACTACGAGAATGCTTATGAGGAATTGAAAAGGGAAATGATGAAATGTTCGATTGTCAAAGATATTATTCATCAATATAAAGATCAATCCGAGGTTAAGCAGCTGAAAAAGTTACTGAAGCACAAGTATGGATCAGTAACTGTAATATCTAATAAACCACAATACGATATACAGAAAATTACTGAAGATTTCGGGCATGAGTTTCTTATTAAGCATAGTAAACCGGATTCTCAATTATTAGAAAGTATTATTTTAAATGGGTGGATCTCTGAAAAAGAGGTCAAACAATTTAAAACGATAATTGATATGCCGCTTGACTTTATTGTTATGAAACTTGATGTAGATAGAAGAGTCACTGCTATGTACCATGACCAGCGAATTCGTGCTTCTTTGAGGAAATCCAGTTAGAGAAAAATCAAATAATTATTAGACAAGGATATAGCTAGTCTAGCTGTATCCTTTTTTATTATTAAGGGAGGAATATAAATGTCATTTTATGATGTATTTAACAAAATCAAAAGAGAGTTAAAAGAATTATATCTTAGAGATGCCCGAGAGTGGGTAGTTGGTGTTTCATTCGGTAAAGACAGCACAATGATGCTTTTATTAATATGGGAAATGTTAGAAGGTTTATCGGAGTCTCAGCGTACCAAAAAGGTTCATGTTATTACTTCAAATACCGAGGTTGAAGAACCATACTTAGAACGTTACATCAAAAACTCTGTAAAAAGACTTACAGAGTCAGCTGAAAACAAAAAACTTCCAATTATTCCTCACTTGGTTACCCCATCAATGAAGAATAATTATTATTGGAATGTATTAGGAAAAGGAAATCCCCCGGTTAGCTATAAATCTAGATTTCGTTGGTGTTCATCAAAGCTAAAAATAAATCCCATTAATGATATTTTAGATTACATTATTAAAGACAGTGCGTTTAGATTAGGTGATCAATATGATATTTTATTACATTTAGGTGTAAGAGATTCTGAGAGTGCCTCTAGAACTGCTAGTATTAATAAATTTCAATTAGAAGATAAGTTTGCCAGGCACCAGTCTCGCTCGAATGTGCTGGTTTACCATACTATAAAGGAACTAAGTGGAAGTGAAATATGGGGTTATTTTTATGATTTTGAGGTATTCCCTTGGGGGACCCTTGTTTCAGAGTTACAAGAATTTTATCCTGAGAATATCTTTGAATGTTCCATTAAGACAGATGGAGAGCAAGGTAATTCATGCGGAAATGGGAGAAATGGGTGCTACGTATGCACCGCTGTAAAGGAAGATAAGATGATGAAAGATTTGGTAATAAAGGATCCTTCATTGCAGCCTTTATATGATTATAAACTCCTGTTAGCGGAAATACGCAATGATGCTCGTTACCGTATGCCACTTAAGCGGAAGGTCTTAAAAAAAGCCCATAAACGGTTAATTGAGGAAGACTTGAAGAAGAATCAATTAGACCTCTTGGATGATGGCTTACTCGATTACCATGGTAATCAGTTAACTCAGCAAAAGCAAGCAGAGTATGAGCACTTCGATCGTGCGGACGATGTGGAATATAGTCCAGGATCCTTTACAATTGAAGCGCGAATTTTACTGACTCGTAAGTTATTAGCAATTCAAGAACAAACAGGTTTCGAACTAATTGGAGCAAATGTTGTTGAGGCAATAATTAAAGTATGGCAGGAAGAAGGGTATAAAGTTACTCAAGAGCAGGTTACACCGCTGGATTGGCAATACGATGGTGCAATTGTGTTTGACGGTGAAGGTTCTTTAAATAAACAGGAAACAACCAACGAGAACCCTCAATATTGGGTCCATAGAGACTTCTCATTGGGAAGAGACGAACTTGTTGAGTACCTAGAACGAAAAGAACAAGAGACATGTCAATCGTTTTTTTACTATATTAATCATTGTGATATGGGAGAAGATGAAGCATTCGCATGGAATATTGCTTACTTCTTAGTTGCTGCTGATGATGTGGATAGTGAGAAAAAAGCTTTTAAAAAGATAGAAGAATGGCTTTATGAACCCCAGCCAACTGAAGAGATGGATTGGGATCGTTTTGCTACACGATACTATCAAAAGGCTGAAATATTAATGGAAGACCCCTATTATGATTTGCAAAAGCTTATTGAAATAAATAAGGTGTTAGTCACACTAGGCAAAGAGCCTGTTAAACCCTCACGAAGTTTAATAAAGATAGAGGAGAATTGTGAAGGGCAATTTACACTTGCAATATAGATCGTTTTTTTCAAAAGGGGAACTAAATTTATTTTAGTTCTTCTTTTTTCTATAATTAAAGATGGAGTATTGAGTAATTAAAGGATAAAGAGTATACTAAAAGTATATTACTTTACTCTTTATTCTTTTTTAGCAACCTTTATTTAGGTTAGCGGTTATTTATTAAACTATGAGCTCTTTGGAGCGTCTTATATACCTTTTTGAGGTATATTTACCAGACGTTTCGAAGGGCTCTTTTTGCGTTTATTCGCAAAAAAAACTTTCGAAAGGGTGTATTTGACAATGCAATTAGTTGAATTATTAAACAGGGAGAAAGATCTTGTAACAGAACATTTTTCAAAACCTACTGTGGTAACAAAAAGAAGCCGAATTAAAGCGGAAGTTATGTTTCGTGATGGAACACGCCGGTTTATTCGCTGTAAATCTTTACACAAAGATGAAGCGGTTCATGAGATTCTTCATTTTGTGGATTGTATGCAGCAAGCGACTGGTGATACTGTCGCTTGGAGATTCTTTAATGAAAAAAATTTCCATTTAGGAAGTAACTTAACAAAATCCTATTCAAAAAAATCTTTGAAGACGAAGATTAAGGCAGTAATGAATTATTTCTTTGAGCTAGAAGACTAATCGAAATTAGGTTGTATAAAAAGAGAGAGTAGTAATGTAAATAAAACAAATGGAGTGTTGAACATGAGTGGCATAAATTCTGTTGTATTAGTAGGGCGTTTAACAAAAGACCCAGAATTAAAATATACCCCAAGTGGAGTGGCAGTTGCTAGTTTTACTTTAGCGGTAAATCGCAATTTTACAAATCAAGCTGACGAAAAGGAAGCAGATTTTATTAATTGTGTAGTATGGCGTCGACCTGCTGAGAACGTTGCTAATTTCCTTAAGAAAGGAAGTATGGCTGGAGTGACAGGTCGAATTCAAACTCGTAATTTTGAAGGTCAGGATGGCCGCAGGGTTTTTATGACAGAAGTTGTTTGTGAATCTGTTCAATTCCTTGATCAAAAAACTTCAAATGATGGAGAAAGTGATCAAGGTAATCAGAGGAGAAACCAACGTACTAATAATAATCAAGGCGATCAAAATGGCCCGGGAAGAAATCAGAGTACTAATAACAATTGGTACCAGCAAGATTCTCACGGTGGTCAGCCGATTGATATATCGGACGATGACTTACCATTTTAAAAAAACGATGATTATGAATTAATGATATTAGAAAAGAGAGCATTTATGGATTTTCATCCGTAAATGCTTTTTTTATGTAAAGGAGTACCGCCAACATTTTGACACAAAACCCACTTTAAGACATTTTTTACCATATAAAAACCGATATCCTTTACTCTAAGGGTACCGGCTCTGGAGTTTATCGATCTAATGGTCTTAAAGAGTTGAGTCCTGTCATTTTTTTTATGTCAAAAGTATACTCTCCTAAGAAATTAATGTGTTCCCATCCTAATGGTGAAATATGTTTTATCATTTGCTCTCGTAGTATCCCTTTTTCACTTAGAACTTTTGTTGCTTCTGTGAGATAAACTGTATTCCATACAGTGATAGCATTAATGATGATATTTAATGCACTTGCACGTTGAAGCTGGTCTTGTAACGCTCTTTCCCTTAGTTCACCTCGTTTTCCAAAAAATAAGGCTCGTGCTAAGGCATTCATAGACTCCCCTTTGTTTAACCCTCGTTGAATTCGACGACGTATTGCTTCATTTGAAATATAGTCTAATATGAAGATTGTTTTTTCAATTCTACCCATTTCACGGAGTGCTGTAGCCAAACGATTTTGCCTTGAATAGGACCCCAACTTTCCCATAATGAGTGAACCAGAAACTTTCCCTTCCCGAATGGAGTGGGCTAGACGTAAAACATCATCATAGTTTTCTAGAATAACCTTTGTATTAATACGCCCTCGTAGTAATTTTTCTATTGTTGGAAACTCACCAGGTTTTTCTATTACATATAGTCGAGTATCAGACAGATCTCGAAGGCGAGGTGCAAAACGAAAACCAAGTAGATGGCTCAGTCCAAAAACTTGATCGGTATAACCAGCTGTGTCTGTATAATGTTCTTCAATATTCAATTCAGATTCATGATGCAGCAACCCATCTATCACATGAACTGCGTCACGAGCGTTGGTATTAATGACTTTTGTGTAGTAAGAAGAAAACTGATCACTTGTAAAGCGATAAATCGTAGCTCCTTTACCAGAACCATAATGAGGATTTGATTCTGCATGTAGAGAAGACACGCCAACTTGTACTCTCATACCATCTGAAGAGGAAGTACTTCCATCTCCCCAATATGAAGATAAAGCAAGCTGATGATGGAAATTCACAAGTGTTGCCTGAGCTTTATTCATCGCATCATCATAAAGACGCCACTGAGAAGCATGAGCCATTTGGTGATAGGTAATTCCGGGTGTAGCATCTGCCATCTTTGTTAAGCCAATATTTGTACCCAGCGCCATTATCGTGGCTAATAAGATCGACTTTTCCTCTCCTTTGGGAGGACGGCTTGAAGAAGCATGAATAAATTGTTCATCAAAACCTGTCCAACTTGCAACTTCCATTAGCAGATCTGTTAGTTTTATCCGTGGCAACATGCTGTATAGGGATGAACTAAACGTCTTGGCTTCTTCTGGAGTATCCTTTTCGAGACGGTCAATGCGAAATTTCCCCTTATTTATACTGACACCCTCTAGTTCATCAACGTTATCGGACATAGCTTGCAGCCGTTTTCGAAGAGAATCCATTCTTTCGGTCAAATATTCTTCAGCAGAACTGCCTACAGCAAGGCGATTATGATGTAATCCAGTTTCTAACCATTCTTCTTTTGGAATTAGATACTCTTCAAAATCTTTATGTTGTTTACTGCCTCGAACAGATACATCTCCAGATCGAATATGATTTCGTAATTCAGTTAATGCTGCCATTTCATAATAATGTCGATTGATACTTCCATCCTCGTCATATACGTGTTTCTGCCACCGGTTAGAGACAAATCCAAGAGGAGCTCCTTCTGGAACTTTTCGTTTACCTGAATCATTCATATTTTTAATAATATCTAGTGCTTCTATCAATGGTTTTGCTGATTGGGTCGATTGAAATTCTAGTGATTTAAGTAAGGTAGGCGTATATTTTCGAAGATAAAAAAATCGTCTTTCTAAAAGATCTAAATAATCATAGTCGATAGGACGTGATAATTGTTTGGCCTCTTCCACCGATGCAATCATTTTCTCCCAGGACATGACGGTTTCCAATGTAGTAAACGGATCCAATCCTTCATTTCTTGCCTTTATTAGTGCAGCACCGATGTCAGCAAACTGTATGATTTTTTCATTAATTGTTTTACCGTTTTGTCTCTGCATTTCTTCTTGGGCCTTACGGCCCTTTGACTGCAAGATCATAATTTGGCGATCGTGGATTTCAATGGCTTGATCAATTAAGTCTTGACTGAGATTTAAGAGATAAGCCACAAGAATGGCATATTTTTTAGACTCATTAAATCTTCGGAAGGAATGAGGTTCATATCGCGCACCTAAACGCGACAATTGAAGAAGCCTGTTCGGGTGTATGTCATTATAATCAATAGATAACTCAAGTTTTTTCACATACTCTAATCGTTCAATGACTTTTAAGAAGGCATCAGGTGAAGATTGTCCTGGGATTTCTTTTAACCAAGCAAGAGGTGTTTTTCCACTATCCAGAGTAGACTCCGTCATTAGGATCAAACTTTCCTTTTGCAAAGAGGATAGAGACCGCGATAATATCTTATATATTTTTTGTTCAGCTCGATGACGTGTTTGCCAAACCAGACGTTCAATAGTCGACATAGCTGGAAGAATAATTTTTCGCTTCCTCATTTCTTCGATAGCCGTCCTAATCAAATACATTGAGTTCTCATTTTCCATTGCATGGCTTAGTAAAGAAGAAGAGATGTTACGATATTCTCTTGTTGAGAAGTTCCTATAACCATATTCTTTCCGAATTTCAACCATATGTTCATGCTTAGTTTGTTCCCGTTCGGCATATGATTGAAATTCTAAGGGGTCAACCTTAATTTGATTGGCAATAAACCGTAAAACTGTCTTAGGTATTTCTTTAATATCCGATAATGTCCATCCCGGAAAGCGAAACAGACATAACTGAACGGCAAATCCAAGTCGATTATAGTCTCGTCTTCGACGTTTAATCACTTCTAAATCATGTGGTGATAAAGTGTAGGAGGTAGCTATTTCCCACTCGCTAATATCAGCTGGAATTGTCATGAAATCTATACGTTGTTCAGGTGTAAGTAGTTCTCTTGCTCTCAAATACAAGATAATGCCTCCTGTTCATTTCTATATACGTTCTATAGCTCGATACAACACAGATTTACTAACACCAGTCATATCTGAAATCTCTTTTATACTGTACTCCTTAGAAGCATGTAGTTTTAATGCTCGTTCTACTAATTTTGGATCCTTAATTGGTCTTCCGCCATTTCTACCTCTAATTCTTGCAGATTGTAACCCTGCTTTAGTACGTTCACTGATGATATCCCGTTCTAACTCAGCAATACTTGCCATGGTACGGAAGAAAAAACGTCCCATTGCAGTTGACGTATCAATGTTGTCACTTATAGAAACAAAATTCACTTTTCTTTCCTCAAAGGTTTCTGCTAATTCAATTAAGTGCTTGGTAGATCTTGAGATACGATCTAGTTTATAGACAACCACTGTATCTCCTTCACTTATTGCTTTTAAGAGTTGCTCTAATTCTAAACGCTCTTTTTTTGTGCCCGTCATTTTTTCCTTGTAGATAACAGCTGCACCAGCTTTTTGTAAGGCATCCATTTGTAATTCTAAATTTTGATCTTGAGTAGAAACTCGAGCATATCCAAAAATTTTCCCCATTCTATTCCCCTCCTGAAATTAATTATTCCCTAATACGAGGGTACCGTCAATTTTAGGGAATAAGTTAAAGGGAATAGTTTAGGGAATGGTAAACAGTTCAAAACTATGTAAATATAAGCGTGTAAAAAAATTCCCTAAAACGTTCGTTAATGGGAATTACTATTAGAAAAATTATTTTATGTTTTTCATTCAAATATTCACTTGAATATTAACCAAGGAAAGGTATATACTATATTCAAGTGAACACTTGAATATCAATGGGGTGATAATGTGAATAAGAAAGACACTTGTGAAATTTTTTGTTATGACGAGGAAAAGGTCAATCGAATACAAGGTGATTTAAAAACAATCGATATTGTTAGTGTTGCCCAAATGTTAAAAGCAATTGCAGATGAAAATAGGGCAAAGATTACCTATGCTTTGTGTCAAGATGAAGAGTTATGTGTGTGTGATATAGCAAATATTATTGGTATTACGGTGGCAAATGCTTCTCATCATTTAAGGACCCTTCATAAGCAGGGGATTGTAAGATATAGAAAAGAAGGAAAACTAGCGTTTTATTCGTTAGACGATGAACATATTAGACAAATAATGATGATTGTACTAGAACATAAGAAAGAAGTGAATGTCAATGTCTGATCAAAAGGCAATAACATCTGAACAAGAAATGAAGGCCTATCGTGTACAAGGTTTTACTTGCGCAAACTGCGCGGGTAAATTCGAAAAAAATGTAAAACAGCTATCTGGAGTTGAGGATGCAAAAGTAAATTTTGGTGCATCTAAAATTGCTGTTTATGGTAATGCAACGATAGAAGAACTAGAAAAAGCAGGTGCATTTGAGAATCTCAAAGTGACACCTGAAAAATCTGCTCGCCAAGCATCACAAGAGGTAAAAGAAGATACGAAAGAAGATAAAGTGCCGTTTTATAAAAAGCATAGTGCTCTACTTTATGCTTCCTTATTGATTGCCTTTGGTTATCTTTCCTCGTATGTGAATGGAGAAGAGAACATTGTTACTACCTTATTGTTTTTAGCATCCATGTTTATCGGAGGATTATCACTTTTTAAAGTTGGTTTGCAAAACTTACTACGTTTTGAATTTGATATGAAAACCCTTATGACAGTGGCTGTTATAGGTGGTGCTATTATTGGAGAATGGGCAGAAGTTGCCATTGTTGTTATTCTCTTTGCAATCAGTGAAGCACTTGAGCGATTCTCTATGGATAGAGCAAGACAATCGATTCGTTCATTAATGGATATCGCTCCTAAAGAGGCACTTGTTAGACGTAATGGACAAGAAATAATGATTCATGTTGATGATATTGCTGTTGGGGATATCATGATTGTAAAACCTGGTCAAAAGATTGCGATGGATGGTGTAGTTGTAAGTGGGTACTCTGCCGTTAACCAAGCAGCTATTACAGGTGAATCAGTCCCTGTTGAGAAAACGGTTGATAATGAAGTATTTGCAGGTACCTTAAATGAAGAAGGATTACTTGAAGTAGAAATAACGAAACTTGTAGAAGATACAACAATTTCTAAAATTATTCATCTTGTAGAGGAAGCACAAGGGGAACGTGCTCCTTCGCAAGCATTTGTTGATAAATTCGCAAAATATTACACACCGATCATTATGATCATTGCAGCATTAGTTGCTATAGTCCCTCCATTATTCTTTGATGGCAGTTGGGAAACATGGGTTTATCAAGGATTAGCTGTTCTTGTTGTTGGTTGTCCTTGTGCGTTGGTTATATCGACTCCTATTTCTATTGTTTCAGCGATTGGAAATGCTGCGAAAAAAGGGGTCCTTGTAAAAGGTGGAGTGTATTTAGAAGAAATGGGCGCCTTAAAGGCTATTGCATTCGATAAAACAGGAACATTAACAAAAGGGGTCCCAGCTGTAACTGATTATAATGTGTTGAACAAACAGATAAATGAAAAAGAATTACTATCCATTATTACTGCATTGGAGTATCGTTCTCAGCATCCTCTTGCTTCAGCCATCATGAAAAAAGCAGAAGAAGAAAACATTACTTATTCTGACGTACAGGTAGAGGATTTCTCTTCTATCACAGGAAAGGGTATAAAGGGTATCGTAAACGGGACGACTTATTATATCGGTAGCCCGAAACTCTTTAAGGAATTATTGACTAATGATTTCGATAAAGACTTAGAGCAAAATGTTACTACTCTTCAAAATCAAGGTAAGACAGCCATGATTATTGGAACCGAAAAAGAAATACTTGCAGTTATTGCAGTTGCTGATGAAGTTCGTGAGTCAAGTAAGGAAATTATTCAAAAGTTACATCAACTTGGCATCAAAAAAACAATTATGCTTACTGGTGATAACAAAGGTACTGCGAAAGCTATCGGAGGGCAGGTTGGAGTATCTGATATAGAGGCAGAATTAATGCCACAGGACAAATTAGACTTTATTAAACAGTTGAGATCCGAGTATGGCAACGTAGCAATGGTAGGAGATGGGGTCAATGATGCACCTGCATTGGCGGCCTCAACAGTTGGTATTGCAATGGGTGGAGCTGGTACAGACACAGCCTTAGAAACTGCAGACGTCGCTCTAATGGGAGACGATTTAAGAAAACTTCCATTCACTGTAAAACTTAGCCGGAAAACTCTTAATATAATCAAAGCTAACATTACTTTTGCAATTGCTATTAAATTTATTGCCTTACTATTGGTTATCCCAGGTTGGTTAACGCTCTGGATTGCCATTCTTTCCGATATGGGCGCAACCCTTCTAGTAGCTCTAAATGGTTTGCGACTAATGAGAGTG
The DNA here is from genome assembly GCF_904424705.1 of Rossellomorea arthrocnemi. Classification (GTDB taxonomy): domain Bacteria; phylum Bacillota; class Bacilli; order Bacillales; family Bacillaceae_B; genus Rossellomorea; species Rossellomorea arthrocnemi. The sequence continues at coordinate 76,225 of NZ_CAJGBF010000011.1, forward strand.
AAAGAATAAAGGGAAAAGTGCTAAAAAGGGCTCTTCCAGACAGATGGAAATTCCTTTTCTAAAATGGGCTCATTATTAGTACAACTTCTAAATATAATAAAAAATCAGTTAGTGAGTTGATGTAATTGACTTTAATTTTGAACGTTATTTCTGCAATAGGGGCATTTATAGTTACCAATATTGATGATATCTTTGTTTTGATGCTGCTATTTTCACAGGCAAAAGCACAGGTGAAAACGAGTGAAGGTTTAAAAGGTAACCAGACAAAGAATAAGTATATATCCCCTAAGGATATAATTATTGGACAATATCTAGGTTTTACCTTGTTAGTAGTAGTAAGTCTCTTAGGAACTTTTGGAGTTATGTTAATTCCAGAGAAATGGGTAGGATTACTTGGAGTAATTCCAATCTATTTAGGGATTATGTTGTTTATAAAGGGAGAAGATGAGGATGAAAATGCAATTCTTTCAAGTTTAAATTCTGGAAAGTATAATAGTGTCTTTTTAAGTGTAGCATTTATAACATTTGCTAATGGCGGAGATAACATTGGAATATACGTTCCTTTCTTCTCTACTTTAACCATGAACCAACTAGCAGTAACGGTTATTACTTTCTTTATTATGGTTGCAATTTGGTGTTTTATTGGATATCGATTGGCGGCTTTTAAACATGTCTCTGAAACCTTAGAGAATTACGGTAGGTGGATTATACCCATTGTCTTTATTGGTTTAGGAATCTATATCATGGTGGAGAACGAAACTTTCAGTGCCCTTTTGAGTTAAATAAATTATTAAAAAATAATCTTCAAAAGTCCCTCTAGTTAACAGTTGGGACTTTTGTTTTTCTTATTTACAAATAATGGAATACACCTTAACCAACTAACTATTTGATATAAGTAATTGCTTGTCTACCCAGTTGCACCCGTGCAGCTTCAAAGTCTGCTATTTTGGCCTTTTTATTCTTTGTGTTTGCTAGTGGATCATTAAAGTAAATATAGCATTGGTCATATCCTGTCACTAATACAGAGTGCAGCTTATGAAGCCCTATTAGATTACTTTGCAACACAGGGGCTAACTAACATTTCAATAGAAAAAACTGAGGAGTTACCACAAAGGAACCCTAAAAATGACAAGTACCAGCATGTTTGGATTGATTATCATGAATAACCAAATGGAAATATGTCTAGATTTAAACAGATAATAAAACGGCTAGAATAGTTACTAATAAGCCGATAATTCCTTAGCGTAGAGAATCATCGGCTTATTTTATGTCGAAATTTGCTTAGCGTGGGTTTTATGTCAAACTGTTGGTGGTACCCCTATATGCCACTTATAAAGAATGGGGAGAATTTCCTGAGGATGGTTATATTTCGTATGTTGATCCTGCCTCCGTCCAATCCAAAAACGCAGGATACTGTTTTGAACGCGCTGGGTTTGTCAGACAGCCAGTGAGGAGTCAAAGAGGATATATATGTTACAAAACTGAGATGGCTTCCTTAAAACTAATTCTAGAGGAAATGAGCATTATTCACCACTTAGAGTTTACATATCCTTGGCACTAAACAGTGGAGAATTTATGGAAGCCTACGAATTTCAAGAGGCGGCAGAAGAGATGTATCTTTGTTTATATGAAATCAAAAAGAAAATGAAAGACCGTAAATTAAAGGCATGGAGTCAAGTTAACCAACCTATATCAAAAAAAGACCTAGACCTAATTACTGACCCTTATTCAAACTGGATGGCGGACAAGGACTATTTTGAAAGTAGGGGAATTTATATAGATTGGCATGATGACTTGAGATTAGATTCGGAGGTAGAAGTATAATGAATAAACCAAGGACGGGTTTTACAAAATTAGGATTTTCTAAAAACAATTTTAGCGCATGTAGTAATTGGAATTCTTGTTCTATGGGTAAGCTATCTTGTGTTCTTGAAGAGATAGATCCAGAAGCTAAAGAATAATGTAACTGTTATCAAAGACACCATAAAGATAAAGTAATTAATCAAGAACCCGTATTCAAATTTAAAAACGAAGAACATTTTGTATCAGCTATATATACGGCGAATAAAAGCACATCAGAGCTTCAGAATAATGAATCATGTATTCTGAAACCCACAAGAAACATTTCCGCTTGTACCGCGAATGTTTATTCTTTAAATGGATGCTATAAAGGACGATTTCACCTAACAGATTTTCAAATAGAAGAACCAATTTCAGAAAAGGAAATTGAATTACTAAAAAATCAAAAATTGAGTGTTAATCTTGAAGTGGAAGTATTAGAACCATTGAATATTGAACAACTATCATTATTTTAAATTAAACAAGTTGTGTCCAATTGGACCAACTTGTTTTTTCACACCACAAAGAGCCCTTTTCTCGTCAGAAAGGACTCTGAATACCTCAACCGGTGTGCCGCTACGTTACATACTCTATATGTACCTTTCGCTGGCGATATTGGTATTCCATCAGCTCGAGCTTAGTTTGTGGGTGAAACAGGAGACAGCAGGCTTGCCGGCAATTTAAAGATCTACCACTCCTAATATTAATATCTCTAAAAATCTCATTTTTTATACATACAAAACTGACATTTCTTCTTATAATCTATGACAATTAAAGATATATTTTATGACAATCGTTATTATATAAATATGATTTACATCTGTTTATGTCATTGTTAGTTATAATTTAGATGAAACAATTTTTATTATTCTATGGTTTTAGTAATATGACATTGATATAATAAATTTATATTCACTTTCTTTTTTCTTTTTCTATTGCAACCTTCATGGTTAGCGGTTAACTATTAAATGTTAGAGCCTATGCGGTTCATGGATTATCTTCCATGCTCCACATGGGCTCTTTTTGCTTTTTTGGAGAAGGATTGGGACATATATTAAACATTGTTTGATTAAGACCATTACCAAGGCTGACCCTTGATAATGGTCTTTTTCTATTTATTTATCAAACTTTTTGAAAGGGTGTTTTGGCATGTTAACAAAAAATAAATTGTATTCGAGGAATGATGTAGAAGTAATTGGATTTGAAGAATGTAATGAAAAAGAAGTTAACGACTTAATGCTGAAAAAAGGTTTATTGGCGTTAACTTTTAAAGGGAAGCACTACGTATTCATGCCGGTGGGATTAGAAATGCTTCAGTTTGCATTTGACTATGATGGATTGAAACAACTAGTCAACACAGTGATCAATTGTACTCAGGTTCCATTTAAATATTTTGAATGGAACTCACTACTATTGCTGAATGTTTCCTTTAGCGAAGATGGCTTACAAGAGTTTGCATTCTATAAAAAAGATGATCAGACGGAGAAGTATTATAAATTTGAAAGTTACACCATTTCATGGATGACAGAGGATAGACTCAGTAGCCTACTTGTAAGTGCTGATCACTCGCCCATCCATCAAATAGAAGGGCTTGCTGGAGGCATTCCTTTACGAGAATGGAATGGTCCAGGTTCCCACATTTTCACTTTCGAACAATTTAATAATTTTAAAAAAGAATTTAGCGAGTTTATTTCAACTTATTAATTTATAGGAGGACAAAAAATGTTAATTAAAGAGGAGTTAATACGTTTTAGTGTAATTTCAATGAATAATGATGAAAAAGAGTTGGCTTCTGATCTTAATTTGTACCAGGTTAGAGACTACATCGGGGACTTATTATGTTCGAGTCCTTTATCATTCCATCCGGTCCTACAAGAATACTGGAATGAAGATGAAGTCTTTTTAGAAATCTTCATGCATTCAGACAACTGGGAGGATGAAGAAATTATTCAGGAATACAATAAACAAATCACTAAATGTGAGGAATTGGGATTTGCAGACTTAGACGATGCTGCAGCAACTCGAAACATTCTGAATTATTTGCAGGTGAAGATTGTTCAAACAATCCCTAACTGGAAAGAGAGCGTAAGTGAAAGTTTCTTTAGTCACCATATACTTATTCCTCAATTTGATGAACCTAAGTACCATGTATTAAGGAATCCAGATGGAGATGGTTGGGTAATTGGTGAGTTTTACACGTTTACTGGAGAATATGTGCCTTTAGAAGAAGGCGTAGAGGAAGAAAAGCTTACTTTCTCAACACAAATTGAGGCAATGAATTATGTTGATATTAAGTTGGAAAAGGAAGAAAAGTAATCTTATAAAACTAATAAGGGAGGATAGAGCCCCTCTAGCGACTTAGAAGGGCCCTCTGTCCTTCTTTTGCTATGGGTGTATCTATATGTCTATTAATAAAGAACTTTACGAATATGCACGAAGTTTAGCGGTTCCACTGCCATCTGGAATACCATCATTTGATGAATATGATGAATTTCATATTAATACGTCTGGAGGCAAGGATTCTTGGGCAATGATGGTCTTATTACTATTTGGATATAAATTGCCTAAAGAAAAAATTAAATTAGTCCATTTTCGGGTGGATGGGGATCCTAAATATAATCCAGCCTTCTTCGACTACAAAGAGACAGATTCTTACATTGAAGAAGTAGCAAAAATGTTCAATTTAGAATTGATCTTTTTACACTCCGATAAGGGGCTTAAGCAGAGAGTAATGGAAAGAGGTATGTGGCCGGGTCCAAATTCACAATATTGTACAAGTTCGCTCAAGAGAGATGTCTATAGTAAGTGGGCTAGAAGAAGGGGACCTGGAAGATATTTATGCCTTTCTGGAGAGCGTGCCGCTGAGAGTAGTCGCCGTGCTAAAAATTTGGCTAAGGAGAATTTTAAACCTTATAAAACCGCTACTGCTGTGACTAAAAAACGTCTAGTTGACTGGTATCGCCCTATTTTTCATTTGAGTACTGACCAAGTATTGAGACTAATGGAATTAGCAGGAATCGATCTTCACCCTTGTTATACCAAATATAAGGTGAGCAGATGTTCTTGTAAGTTTTGTATTTTTCTTTCTCCAAAGGAAATGCTTTCAATTTCTAAACATCATCCTGAGGAATTTGCTAAGCTTGTTCAAATGGAGAAAGATATGGGCCATACGATGCGGTATGAAAAGGGAAAACCCATTTCCCTTCTGGATTTTATTAAAAAGGCAGAATCTGAATATGAACAAATTGACTTATTATCAATGCCTTGTGGGGGATTCTAAATAACAAATTAAGCAGAGTGGGAGTTATTGCTAAGCAATAACTCTCTTTTTCATTAATGAAAAGGGAGAAAAGCTATGATAAAACAATACGAGTTAAAGGCAAGAACAGAGGAAAGAAGGTTTATAAGGTACCTTCAGAAGCAAGGATACTTTCACACTGTTCAAGGTAGGATTAATTATTTCGTGAACTTATCGCAGGAGTATCTTGTAATAAAGACAAGCGTTGGAAGAAGTGATATTCAAATTTCACGAAAACAATTAAGAAAATCTATCCACTTTGTATGGTTTAATCGTACAGCTATTAGAAATGACTTGCAGAGATTCACAAAATACACTTCTGCATTATTAGGAATACTTTTTGAAGTATTTAAAGAACAGGCCCTGGTAAAGCGGTTAAAGAATGGATTGTTACGGTTATCGTTAAACAGTCTGCGTTTTTTTGCTTCAGGAGCTGAAAGGGATCCTGCAATAAGAAATCTGATCAAAGCAGCAGGGGGAAACTTTCTTCTATTAAATTATTTTCATATTCGCCATCAAAAAAACTGGAGTAGAATCCTAGAAGATGATGACTATTATTGTCTGATAGATAGTGGGGCCTTCAGTGTGTATAACCAAAAACGAAAAAATCGCACAGAGGCTGATTGTAAATTTTCATAAATAGACGGAATTCAGTCGTATTTCTCCGGATTATTTTTCATGAATAAACGGAATTCATGCATACTTCTCAGGAATGTTTCATAAATCATTCGAGACAAAGACCTAAGAGAAAAAAATCTTAGGTCTTTTCTAGAGGAAGGTTTTATAATGCATAGATTATTATTAAGTCCTAAGCCGTTTAAGGATGAAAGCTTAAGAGGGTATATACTAAGATTAACTAGTCTTAATTGTTATCGAACCATAAATTGGATATATGAAAAATCGAATTTTCATAACGGGTCTAATACTAACTTGAGTTTTATAACAGAAGAAGTTGATCTGGGGAATTTATCATTAATAAGTAATAATTCAATAGAAGAATTAAAATCATTAACTTTTTATTACCATTTCGGCGTGTATTATTTTACAGATCCTCTTGAATTAATCTCAATGCAAAAATGGCATGTTTTATCATCCAGAACTAGAATTTGCCCTAAGTGTTTAACTGAAGAACTCTATTATAGAAAAGTTTGGGACTTATTCTTTTATACTTGTTGTTCTAAACATAGCATACTACTAGTAGAAGAATGTCCAAAATGTAAAAAAAAAAATTAGGAATTTCAAAAAAGGTTCAAAGTTAGATTTATGTGATTGTGGGTTTTATCTAAGAAAATCTAATACCATTACTGTTTCTAAAGGTGACATAATTCTTAGTAACTTAATTCACTCTAAATTAGCAAATTTTAATGAACCATCTTCAACTGGTAATCCGCTTTATGAACTTGAACTAAGAGAGATTCTTTTTATATTAAAATATTTCTGCCTCCAAAGTCTTAAGTATGGTGCCCACCAAGAACCAATAAAATTCACAACTCAAATATCAATACGAATTCTTCAAGAAAATTTAATTTGCGTTTTTAATATATTTAACGATTGGCCAAACAATCTGTATTCATTTCTAGAAGAATACAGAAAAATACCAAAGGCCCAAAGGTTGTCGGGAATAAAACAAGAGTTTGGGAATTTTAATCGTGAAATCAATGTTCATTTTAGTAAACCAAAATATTTATTTATCAAACAAGGAGTTGAAAACTATTTTCTGGAGTATTGGAATGGGGGACACTTAAAAAGGTTTAAAAATGCTGAAGATAAATTATATATTACTGCTGAGGAAACAAGGCAGATTCTAAAGATTGATTATAAAAAATTAGTGAATTTATTAGGTCTGGTGAGATTGAGGGGGTAATAAAGGAAAGGAACGAAAAAAAACTAATTTTAGTAAATAGAAAGAGTTTGGAAACCTTCATAAAAAATAAAGATAAAAGTTTATCTATAAATAAAACTGCATACGAGCTTGGAATACCGGCATATGTAACTAAACAATTATGTGACTTGTCAATATTAATTAATGATAATTCTCCCTGTACTAATAGCCATATTGCAAGAATAAGCAAATGCAGCGTAGATGGCATAAAAAAACAAATTAAAATTAATTCTAAAAAGATTATCAAAGGAGATAATGAAAAAAATTTACTTTCGTATAATGAAGCACTAAAAATGTTTCGTGGGAGTCATATAAAATTCATAACACAAATACTTGAAAACAAATTGCAGCCCATCTCAATTGATGAGGTTGAAAGAATATCATCATATTACTTTGATAAAAATGATATATCCAAACTTAATTCAAAAACTTATAATCAAAAGAGATTAAAATGAAATTTTTGTTGTACTAACTTTTCAGTTTGATATTAGTCAATATACCAACTAAAGCAACTTTTAATGTTTTTGAAATTTTAGTTATTTCGTTAATTTTACTTTCATTATAGTTGGAGAAGCTCTTACCATGTCCGGCTTTTTTAGTTTTAAAAGATACTAACTGACTAACAGATTCCTTGGGATAGCAGAATAACGTGCTTTGGTAAACGTTAATTGTAAATAATATGTTTTAATGAACAGCTGTAAGTGATTGGTTGAAGAATCTCAATTTTCCTCGATCATATTTATAAATTTTTTTCTTAATGACAAACTAGACTTGGTCAATAAAATAATAACAACAAAAATATTTCAAAAAGGGGAACCTTAAATCATGAATCACATGAGAGAAGGTAACTGCCCCCAAGAGTGCTAAAGCTGCTGAAACAGAAAGAAGTGGAGAGCGTAATACTAATACATGGCTGAGGTGAGTGTCACAATGTACTTGGGCTGTATGCTCGTAGTTTAGAGGAAAATGCATTAATACAGTTATGGTTACTCTTCTTCCAGAAGTATCACAAAAGGCAAAGATACCAATGTCACTGCACGTTCCATTTAAACTTGGCCGGCCGTGAGGAGAACCTTTTGATTACGCCACTAGGGAAAAAGTAGCTAAGCAGCTTCTCCTTCTGGCTGAAAAAAAGCTGGAATGATAGAAAAATACGTAGAATAGGTGAGCGAAATCGATAAAATTTATGATGTTATTGTAGTTGGGGGTGGCCAAGCCGGGCTGTCGCTAGGATATCATTTAAAAGCTTTGAACCTTAACTATATTATTCTGGATGAAAGTAAAAGAGTTGGAGATTCATGGAGAAATCGATATGACTCTCTGGTTTTGTTCACTCCCAGGGAGTACAGTGCCTTACCAGGGAAAAAAATTACTGGGGATCCTGACGGCTTTCCCAGTAAAGATGAAATAGCTGATTATTTGGAGGATTACGCAGAAGAATTCCAATTGAATATTCAGTTAAACTCAAGCGTAAACAGCATAAAAAAGGAATCTGATTTTTATCAGGTGATGACAGGTGATAAGCGCTACATAGTGTCCCGCACTGTTGTAACGGCAATCGGACCATTTCAAAAACCATTTATTCCAAATATATCTCAAAAGGCTGCTCCGAATATTCAGCAGCTGCATACTTCGGAGTATACTAACCCCTCACAAATAAAAGGGTCTAACGTGCTAATAGTAGGTGCAGGTAACTCAGGTGTCCAAATAGCGATAGAACTTTCGGAGAATTTCCAAACAACCCTTTCTGTGGGGAAATATATGAAGATAGTTCCGAGTATCATTCTTGGGAAAAGTTTGTTTTGGTGGTTTGACAAGCTAAGGATTGCAAGAGCTACTAAGGATTCCTTTATAGGAAGGATTTTAAGAAAAAATGATCCGATAATTGGTAAAGAAATCAGACCATATCTAAAACATGATCAAATAAGGACTAAACCGCGGACGGTTGATTTTGAAGGAGAAGCAGCCATTTTTAGTAATGACGAAACTTTGAATCCTGATTGCATCTTATGGGCTACAGGTTACAGGGATGACTATTCAATGGTAGACATACCAGAACTCTTCAAAGATCGGTCCATCCCTCATGATAGGGGAGTAACAAATGTTGAGGGATTCTATCTTTTAGGACGTTCATGGCAATACCGAAGAGGATCTGCACTGCTGTTGGGAGTGGGAAAGGATGCAGAATTTATTGCAAATAAAATTAAATCAAAGATGGAGTCTAAAAAAACTTTATACTAAGAATGTCCAAATGAATTCTGTATTAAGCTCTTAATGTGTTCATCAACTAGATAATAATAAACAAGTTTTCCTTCTTTTCGGTATTGAGCTAAGCCCAGGTTTCTTAATAATCTTAAGTGATGAGAAGCAGTGGCTATAGAAGAGCCTACTATGTTTGCAACATCGCAAACACAAAGTTCTTTTTCCAGCGAGAGTGCATAGGCAATTTTTAAACGTGTATCATCTGAAAGAACTTTAAACATTTGAGCAGTATTCAAGGTATTTTGCTTTTCTATTTTTTTCTTTATTAAGGATACTTTTTCACTATCTATACAAGTAATTTCACATATATCTGTGTTTTTCAATTCAGTCACCTCATAGTAATAATAGAACTATCTACATTGTATCACGGTTCCCGTTCCAACAGAATCTGGTAATCTAAGTCGTGTATTTCAGCACATATAAAAAGGGAAGGGGACTCATTTTATAGAATGAATCCCCTTCCCTTTTTTAAAAGTCACTAAGTTCCTTTCATCTTTATTAAATGTCTGGAATGTCACGGAGTTAGTAAATTGTAATAAATTCTACATGGATGCCTAGAATCCCGTAAAACCGCCAAATAAATAGTTCGTAAGAAAAGAAATGATGGGATTCATCCAATTAAAGTATAAAATGATTCCCATAAAGATCATTAAGTACCCGCCGCTTTTCATGATTCTTGCACTATACTTATTGATCCACTTTGCTTTCCCGAGGAAAAAGCTTAGCACAAAGAACGGGACGGCAAAGCCAAGAATGTACCACGCCATAAAGAACAACCCTGCATTAGGGTCTGTAACACCAAGAGAAATGACTGCCGCCAGGATGGGACCTGTACAAGGGGTCCATCCGGCAGCAAAACCGATACCGATTAACATCGTGCCCAAATAACCAGATGGCCGCCTCTTGAATTGAATCCTTTTGTCTTTCATCAAAAAATTGAATTTAAGGAGACCTGATACCACCAATCCGAAAAATACGATGAGTATAGCCCCAATCTGGCGGAGCAACTCTTTGTTCAGTATGAAAAAATTCCCGATGAAAGATCCAGACACTCCTAAGAATATGAAGATGATAGAAAAACCGATCAAAAAGAAAACCGTGTGTAAAATGGCTTTTTGCTGCATTCCTTTGCGGTTATTCAATTCATCTATGGACATACCTGTTATATACGATAAAAAAGCTGGGTAGATGGGGAGCGTGCATGGTGATAGAAAAGATAGCAAGCCTGCCCCGAAAGCGAATAATATGTTTAATTCTTGCACAATTTCAATCCTCCTTTATTGTTCTGGCTTGATCATATTCATATAATCATGAATGTCTTGCTGTGACATACTTCCCGTAATTACTTTTAATACTTTTCCTTCAGGGTTTATAAGGAATGTCGTCGGGATGGGTCCTATTCCATATGTGTCAATTAAATCACGATTTCGATCCATTGGAAAAGTGAAGCTCAGACCATGTTTATTAACGAATTTGTTGACAAGGAAATCAGACTCTCCGATATTAACTGCTAACGTTTCAACGCCTTTATCCTTAAATTGTTGGTAGCTCTTTTCCATGTATGGCATTTCTTTTTCACACGGTTTGCACCAAGTGCCCCAGAAGTTCAGAAATACACCTTTCCCTCTATAATCACTTAATTGAACTGTATCACCGTCTAACGTTTCTAATTTAAAACCGGGTGCCATGTCCCCTTCCCCTATGATAGCTCGATCTTTCGTAGCATTTAGATAGAGTGTATAGACTACAGCAGAGATCAATACAAGTAAAATGCCCGTCCGTACCAATCTTCTCTTGCTTTTTTTCATTGTTTTCCCTCACAGTTTCTAGTAGAATATGTTTGAATCTAATATATATTTGAATGTACATTTAAATTAACAGTTTAGTTTATTTCGGGCAATAGAAGGGCAAGGCATTTTTACGGAGTTCAGAAGATTGTTGAAATTCTGTAATAATTGTGGTTCTTGAGGATTCTGACAGCTGATATGATGAAGCTAGTTTTAATAATTTTGAAGAGGTGTACTTTTATGAAAAAATCATCCCCGATGAAATATCTGGTATTACTTACTGTGTTAGTGGCTGTCATTTTGGCGGCGATCGTTATGCTGAACAACAAGGCGCAAAACAAGGATGAAGCCTTGGAGTCTCACCCAGACACAAAAAATCAGCCCCTTTTAGGTGAAAAGGATTCACCTGTCTCAGTGGTCGAGTTCGGTGATTTTAAGTGTCCTGCATGTAAGGCATGGGGGGAAAGGATATATCCTCAACTAAAAGAAGATTTCATTGATACAGGCAAAGCAAATGTATCCTATGTAAATGTGCTCTTTCACGGTGAGGAATCAACCCTGGGTGCGTTAGCAGCCGAGTCAGTATTTAAAAATGATCCCGATTCTTATTGGGAATTTCAAAAAGAACTATTTAATCAGCAGCCTGAAGAAGATCATGATGCACCGTGGATTACAGTGGAAAAACTGTTGGAAGTGGCGGGTAATACGACCGATATGGATCTTGATCAGTTAAAAAAAGACATAGAGCAGCAAACGTTCAAGGAACAACTCGAGGTGGATAATTCCCTCGTGGAAGAGTTCAAGGTGGAAAAGACACCGACAGTGATCATCAATGGGGTAAAACTTGAGGATCCGTATGATTACGAGCGAATTAAATCGTTAATTGAAGAAGGGCAAGAATAGATGAAGGAAGTTAGCAAAAGTCAATATTTTCTTTATGGTGCATGGGTCGTTTCAATCATTGCAACACTCGGAAGTTTATATTTCAGTGAAATAAGAGGGTTCATTCCTTGTGAATTATGCTGGTTTCAAAGGATATTCATGTATCCATTGACGTTGATTCTGGGAGTGGCGACGTTTCAAAATGATAGCGGACTTAGAAAAATCATACTTCCTATGTCGATCGTCGGAGGCACGATTTCCATATTGCATTATTTGGAACAAAAAATTGAAGGGTTCGGAGGGATCAAGCCCTGTGCGAGTGGTGTTCCCTGCAATGCCGAATATATTAATTGGCTCGGATTCATCACGATTCCATTCCTGGCCCTCACAGCTTTTGTATTTATCACTATTTTCACCCTGCTATCAGCAAATAAAAAGTAATTAAGCAGCGATATTCAAGTGAAATGGAAATGCTATACAGCAAATGAGCCATGAAATATCATGGCTCATTTTATATTCTGATAACCAGGTAATCACCGTTCGTCATCTGCACAACATCTGCTTTTAAACCTTTCGCTATATCGACCGTCATTTGTTTCAATTCCTCAAGATTGTCACTGTATAAAAGAAGCGGTCCTCCATTTATCACCCTGTCACGATCTGAAGTTAAATAAGCCAATATTTGATATGGAGGTTTCATTGAATTTTCCCTGCCCAAGAAGACTCACCCTTTCAAGTTGGTTTTCATCACAGCGTGAGATTTTTTCGTACTTTCAAGTAAGGGGCATTTTTTTACGGCCTCGATGAAGGCATCTATGTCACGCTTGATCGGAACAAGAGTGATCATGACCTTGCCATCCACGTAATCTTTTCTTGTGAACTGATAGCGTTTGACACCCAATGCCCGGCATGCTTCAAATAAAGCGGCCTGCCGTTGTCCGAAGTTATCCAGATTGATCCTGAAATGATTTTCTTTAGGGTAGATGACGACGGCCATTCCTTCTTCTGTAAATAGCTTTTCAGCGTTGTCCGTTCCGAGCAGGTTGCTGACATACATATCATCTACATAAAGGGATGAATCTTTTACGACTACTTTTCCCTCCTTTACCTCTGCAATATCCCCGATCGTCTTGCCTTTCGTGAATCTTTGCAAATAATACAAGAGTGCGAAACCCGCCAATGCACCCCCGATTATACAAATCATTAGATTTTTCAAATCGAGAGTGCCTCGGAGCAGGGAAATTGTGAAGGAAGTGACGAGTGCGACGAGAAAAGCAATATAATTTCTAGCTTCAAATGTTTTGGCTATTCCATCTATGTATGCCTTTCCCCGATAAGTAAATTCTGTTTCCTCCAAGTCACTCAAACTTTCCTTTTCCATTTTTCGTACATCTCTAAATTGTTGAAGAGCCAATGTTAGGAACGTCACCGCCACAAAGTTTTTGCTTAGTAACGCAGGAATTGCCACGGCCCCGAGAGCCGCTGCTACAAAACCCGTAATGATTTGAATAAGATAACCATTGGGGTAACTGGGATACTGCCTGAAGTCTTCTTTGATGGTTATGATCCTTGCAATCGTTCCAATTACAATCGCACTGATAATGGTAATTAGTTCATTTGATGTTATACCGACTGATTCCATGGTGTATCACCTCGATTAATGGGGATGGATATGGATTAGTATTAGGAAATCGTCTGTGGTTTATGCGATGTTTATTCTTGCATTTATATGTGTATATATGTTCATATTGGGATATTAAAGAAGAAAGAGGTTCAAATTGTGGAGACTGCCTTTCTACTAACGTGTTTATTTATTTTGATCATTGTCCTTCTTTATAGGTTCTTTATCCTTGCTGCTTATAAGAAAGGAAATAAGATGAAAAAATAATGTAAGAGGAGCGTGATTCGAATTGTCTAAGAGTCATTCATCAACCAAAAATACCAGGTTAGCTTTTTTCTTAAATCTAATTTTCACCATTATCGAGTTTATTGGAGGATACCTCACCAATAGTATGGCTATATTATCCGATGCAGTACATGATTTGGGTGATAGTTTGTCGCTCGGGGGATCATGGTATTTACAGAGACTTTCAAATAAAGAAGGGAACAACAGGTACAGCTTCGGATACAAGAGGTTTTCAGCACTGGGCGCGTTGATAAGCGGGACCGTATTGCTATTCGGATCGATATTCGTTTTGACTGAGGCTATACCCAGATTGTTTAATCCAACTCATCCAGATGCCCAGGGGATGTTGTGGTTTGCAATATTGGGTGTCTCCATTAATGGATTCGCTGCATGGAGGTTACATAGTGGGAGCTCCATGAATGAAAAGGTTCTGTCCTGGCATCTTCTTGAGGACATTCTCGGCTGGGTAGGGGTCCTGATCATCAGTATCGTGATGATGTTTAAGGATATACATATTCTGGACCCCATTCTTTCCATTGTGATTACGTGTTTTGTACTATTTAACGTAGTTAGAAACCTTATTAAAACGATAAAGATTTTTCTTGATGCAGTGCCGGATGAAGTTGATTTGGATGCCGTTGGTAAACAAATTAAGAGTATAAGCGGTGTGGAGGAGGTTGACCATCTTCATATCTGGTCGATCGATGGAGAAGAGAATGCCATGAGTACTCATTTATATACTTCGAAGGATTTTGCATGCGAAAAACAAGAAGAGATAAAAGAGCAGGTAAGAGATTTAGTTTCACATCTTCATATTAAACATTCCACTATAGAAATTCATATAAAAGAAGACTAGGCAGAAGAAGCTGCCTAGTTTTTCTTCTTTTGGTTGAAGTAACAGATTGCTGTCATATGACTAAGCAATGCTACGGTAAGAATGGAAAAAATCATGTGTAGAGATGAAGAGATTGGGCTGAGTTCCTCCGTTTTGGCAATAAATCCTCCAAAGGTTGTAAATCCAGCCAGCAAAATCAATAGCAAGGTTTGTTTCTTCATCACTTTATACCTGAACGAAAGGAATAGTGCATATCCCGTAGAGAATAGTGTGACCATTCCTAAAACACCGTGCATCAAATATACGAAGGTTGCCAGTTTGATTTCTGTGGTGTTTATTTCGAATAGAAGTTGACTTAGTTCAAAATGTTTAAAGAGAGCACCTACTAGCACCTCTGTCATAAGAGCTGTAAATCCAAAAAACAAAGGTATTCTTATTTCTTCCAGATCCCTGTTTTCAGGTCTTTTATTTAACCCTGCATAAAGGAAAATGAGAGAGATTAATAGAAATAGACTAAACATCACATCAAGTGTCGTGAAGCCGGTTGGTGTTCCCAGTAATACATTCATCCCGCCAATCATAGCTTGGATAAATAAGAGAATCATTGAAAGAACCGAAATGACTTTTACTGCTTTATCGGATGATTTCTTCCATGCCAAGATTGCGTTGATAAGAATGACCAGCCCGAGCAGAGTAGTAAATAAACGGTGAGAATATTCGATTACAATGTGATAATCGGTTATATCCGGAATGATTTTCCCGTTACAGAATGGCCAATCAGTACCACAGGCATCGCCTGAATTAGTGGCAACTACCAAATTTCCAAGAATTAGTGCAACGATCGTTATATTAATTGTAAATAAGGAAAAATTAATTTTCATTTTTCATAGTAGTCCTTTCATGTTAAACTGGGTATTATATTTATATATGTTCATATATTAACAGGTTCAAGCGAGTCAGCTCAAACGTTTAAGGCGGTTTTCACATAACGTTCACCATTCATGTAATATAAAATAAACAATAATAGATTTATGGAGTTGATACAAATTGGATTTATTAAAGAAACAAATGGGAGACAACTTCTTTCTGTTGACTCTCATCTTTTTAATTGCAAAATCATACGTAGTCAGTCGGTTCGTCTTTAATCTGGAGATTGAGAATGTCATGCAGGAACTGATTCTATTCCTGGCGAATGCAGGGTCTATCATGCTCATTCTTTCCTTAGTGGCGATCGGTAAGAAAGAAACACTGAAATGGAAGCTTTTGGTCACCAATATCCTAGGAACGTCCATTCTCTATTTTAACGTGGTGTATTATCGATTTTTCAATGACTTCATTACAATGCCGGTACTCTTTCAAACAGACAACGCGTCGGATTTGGGAGGGAGTATAGTTAGTTTGATGAATCCATTGGATATCTTTTTAATTGCTGACTTTTTGCTCATCTTTTATCTATTCAAATATGTGAATTTCGTTAGAAATAAGCAAAAACACTTCAAATTTGCATTCGCATCTGTTCTCATTTTATTGTTAAATATCGGTCTTGCGAATATAGAAAGGCCCCAGCTACTGACCAGATCCTTTGACCGTCAAATGCTTGTGAAAAATTTAGGAGTGTACAATTATCATCTTTATGACGGATTTCTGCAAGCCAAGACGAATATGAATCGGGCCCTTGCGGATAATTCAGAGCTGGCTGAAGTCTTGAACTATACAGAATCCATTAAAAGACCGGTAAACGAAGAAATGACTGGGGCTGCAAAAGGAAAGAATGTATTTGTGATTTCACTTGAGTCCACTCAGAACTTTGTCATTAATAATAAAGTGGATGGAAAAGTAATTACTCCTTTTCTAAATCAGTTAATCAGTCAAGAGGATACGTATTATTTCAATAATTTCTATCATCAAACGGGACAAGGAAAGACATCCGATTCTGAGTTCTTGTTTGAAAATTCATTATATGGACTGCCGAGAGGAGCAGCATTCTTTACACATGCTCAAAACCAATATAAAGGGCTTCCATCATTGTTAAAAGAGAAAGGGTATACAACATCCGTGTTCCATTCCAATAACAAAAGCTTTTGGAACAGGGATGTTATGTATCGGAATTTGGGATATGATAACTACTTTTCCGAGTCATACTACAAGGTGAATAGTGAAAACACAATCGGGTGGGGATTAAAAGATCAATCGTTCTATGAACAATCAATTCCTTACTTAAAAGATCTTTCACAGCCATTTTATTCAAAATTCATTACCTTAACGAATCATTTCCCTTTTTCTCTTGAACAAGAAGATGAATCGATCCCGGAATGGACATCAAATGACGGAACGGTGAATCGTTACTTCACTACAGTCAGATATGAAGATGAAGCGTTAAAGCTATTTTTTGAAAGGTTGAAAGAAGAAGGTTTATACGAGAACTCAGTCTTCATCATCATGGGAGACCATTATGGAATTTCTCAAAATCATAATGATGCAATGGGGCAGTATTTAGGTAAAGAAATCACCCCATTCGTAAATACCCAGCTTCAACGAGTCCCGATGATTGTTCATATTCCAGGTGAAACAAATGGACGCACCATATCAAATGTAAGCGGACAAATCGATGTGAAACCTACCATATTAAACATGTTGGGGATAAAGCCAGATGAAGACATCCAGTTCGGATCGGATTTATTTACGAAGGATCCTGATCAATTTGTCGTACTCCGAGACGGCAGCTTCATTACAGATAAATACGTGTATACCGATCAGAAGTGTTATGACAAAAGGACAGAAAAGCTGACGGAACAAACTGCATGTGAGCCCTATATCAAACAGGCAGAAGACGAATTAGATTATTCGGATCAAGTGGTTTATGGAGACTTGTTAAGATTTTTAGAAGAAAAGAAACAAGATGATTAAAAAACAAGCTGAAGTTGCCCCAGATAACTTCAGCTTATTTCTCTGGGTGGAGTTCCTTGATTATCTTAAAATCAACAGCAACTTTAACATGAATTATTTCATTAAATGCTTTTTCTCTATATCGATTATATCAACAGATTTACGAAAGAATATATGTCCTTTTCCCTGAATATGATTTCTAGTAGGAATAGGGGGAGTTGGTATTCACATTTATACAGGTTTATACGTGGGAATTCCTTTAGTCATTGGTGTTATGACCGGTATATTCACCTATTCCATGATTGGAAATTATAAAAGAATCCTCTCTAAATTAATTGGGTTTTGTATATTATTATATCTGATGTTGGAGTTAATCCCACAAATTATTGGAGAGTACAATTACAAGGGTGTCTTGTTAGGAAGTACAAGTGCTATAATCATTTTTTTCGCATTAGCTCAACTTTCTAATCGAAAAAAAAGCATAAATAAAAGGTTGCCATTTATAGCACTGATTTCAGGCTTTATGCTACATAGTATTCCGACTGGTTTCACCATCGGGATAACTGCTGTCATTGACTGGGTTTTAGCGTTGAAACAATTGAAAGGAATGTTCATTCATCACTTAGGAGAAGGGATAGGCATGGCAAGTCTCTTGTTAAAACAAAGAAGTGAAATGCACCTTGCCCTTGGAGTTGCTTCTGGAATATTAATTACAGTGGTATTTTATTTTTCTATGTTGGCTGGGACTAATTATCAAGTGAATGAGCATACGGCAAATTGGGTTGTGGGTGTGTCGATAGGCTCGCTAATCTACGCGATGATGCATTTATTTGAAACGTAAAGGAAGTCTGTTTGACAAAAGCAGATCTTTTTTTTATCATTAAAATTACAATACATGAACATATAATCATATAATGGAATAGGATAGGAGTGTCAGTATGGGGAAAAATGAAAAAGACGAGAAATTAATTGAATTAAATAAAGCAAAGGTCAAACAGACCGAAATGTGTATCTGCGAAGACATTGATGAGGAAACGCTCTTTATTGTCACACAAACCTTTAAGGCTTTATCAGAACCTACTCGTGTAAAGATTCTTCATCTGCTTGCCCAGGAAGAGCATTCAGTAAATCAGATTGCCGAGAAACTATCCTTACTACAAACCACTGTTTCTCATCAGCTTCGTTTCTTGAAGAATTTACGCTTAGTTAAATATAGAAGGGAAGGAACAACTTTATATTACTCAGCGGATGATGATCACGTAATGAATATGCTTCAACAGACGATACACCATGCCAGACATCACTAATGTTTTAACGGGGGACTAAATATGGATGAATATAAATTACAAGGGCTCACATGCGGAAATTGCGCGAGGGAAATGGAAGAAGAGATCAATAAGCTTGAGCACGGAGAAGGATCCAGAATACTTTATAACAGCAGTAAAATGATGCTGACTGAAGGTGTTGATTTAAATAAGGTTGAAAAAATCCTTTCCTCAGATGGAGCTGCCATCTTGAAAGATAAGGAAGGTGACCATGAACCTCATGATCACGACCATTCTCATACAAATAGCAGTACAATGAAGATCTTGCTGGGAATCTCGACAATCATATTTCTTTCTGCCATTTATGTAGATTCACAACTGGATAATATTGTACCAGTACTTTTGTATTTGACATCAGCAGCAACAAGCGGGTATTCGACATTCCTCAAAGGAGTAAAAAATTTATTTAAGTTTAAATTTAATATTGATACTCTCATGACAATCGCACTTGTCGGAGCTTTTTCAATCGGAGAATGGAAGGAAGGAACACTGGTCGCTATTCTGTTCGGTCTCAATGAACTCTTAGAAGGAATGGGGATGGAGAAAGCTAGGAAGTCCATGGAAGAACTACTTAAGGTTGCACCTAAGGAAGCGATTCTTGTTGAAGGTGGGAAAGAACGGGTGGTTCCCATCAGTTCACTAAAAATTGAAGACATCGTCCTGGTCAAATCTGGGCAAAAGATTCCTTCAGATGGAATGGTTCAGTCAGGTAAAAGCTCAGTCAATGAAGCAGCCATCACCGGAGAAGCCATGCCCGTCGAAAAAGGACCCGGAGAAAAGGTATTTGGTGGAAGTATCAATAATGAAGGGGTATTAAAGGTAAAGATTTCTAAAGAATATAAAGATTCTTCACTTGCTAAAATACTGCATCTGGTGGAGGAAGCACAGGAAACCAAAACTCCGACAGAACAATTTATCAACAAGTTTGCCCGATATTATACACCACTTATCATGGTTGTTTCCGCCTTAGTCATGCTAGTACCACCGCTTCTATTTAATGGAGATTGGGGTTCATGGTTTTATCAAGGGCTGGCTGTTCTCATTGTCGGTTGTCCATGTGCCTTGATTCTTTCTTCGCCAATAGCCATTGTCTCTGGAATTGCCCGAAATGCGAAGAACGGAATCCTTGTCAAGGGAGGAGTCTTCCTTGAGCAACTCGGGAAAATTGATACGATTGCATTTGACAAAACAGGTACTTTAACCAAAGGGCATCCTTATGTAGAAGAAATAGCCGTTTACAATGAAGAAGACTTTTTCCGAATTGCAGGTTCAATCGAGAAAACTTCTTCACACCCAATCGCAAAGGCAGTCATGAAAAAGATAAACGAAGGCTCTCATAACCAGGCATATTCAGAGCCACAAGAAATCAATACGATCTCTGGTCAAGGTGTATCCGCTGTAATCGATGGGAAGACTTACAAAGTCGGCAATGAAAAAAGCCTCGATATTACCATCTCAATTGAAGTGAATCAAAGGATTCAATCGCTAAAAGACAAGGGATATACGCTAGTAATTGTGTCAAGTGATACAGAAGTTCTTGGGCTATTTGGTATTACGGATGAAATCAGGGAAGAAAGTAAAGAGATTATTGGAGGCCTTTATAAAGCAGGTATTAAAAATGCGGTCATGTTGACAGGAGATCATGACAAGACAGCAGAAAAAGTGGCAAAACAAGTGGGGTTGACAAACTATTATGCTGGTCTCCTTCCAGATGAAAAAGTTTCTAAAGTAAAGGAACTCACAAATCAAGGCAAGGTTGCCATGGTTGGGGACGGTATTAACGATGCTCCTGCATTGGCTACAGCGGATTTGGGAATCGCGATGGGCAAAGGAACGGATAGTGCGATTGAAACAGCCGATATCGTACTGATGCAGGATCATCTTGGGAAGCTGCCATCAGCCATAAAGATTGCTAAACGAGTCAATAAAATTATAAAAATTAACATCTCATTGGCATTGGGATTAAAACTAATCGCCTTGCTCTTGACTATCCCAGGGTTATTAACATTGTGGATTGCTATCTTATCCGATATGGGAGCAACCATTTTGGTCACGTTGGTAAGTCTTACGGTAATGCTTGGGGAAAGGCAAAAGCAATAAAATAAGTAAAAGGAGCAGGACTGATTCTGCTCCTTTTATTTATGATAACTTGTCACATTATGATCATTTTTCTTACTATGTCCGGCCTGATACTCATGGTACATTTATGATAAATATTACAGAGGAGGAGGAGGATGAATAATGAAGAAATTTTATTGGGGGAGCATTCTTATCTCTGCTATGCTTCTTCTTTCAGGGTGTGCAGAATTTGAAGCCGAAACGGATTGGCAGGTACAGGACTTCAATTATACAAATCAAAAGAGTGAAGAGGTGGGGTTAAAAGATTTGAAGGGTGACATTTGGATAGCTGATTTCATCTTTACCAGTTGTGAAACTGTGTGTCCACCAATGACATATAATCTGACCAAAATTCAAAAACAATTAAAAGAGGAGGGAATTAACGATATTAGGTTTGTCTCGTTTAGCGTTGATCCAGAAGTCGATACACCGGAAAAGTTGAAAGAATACATAGGCAATTACGAAACAGATACAAACAAATGGGATCTTCTCACTGGTTATGATCAAAAAGAAATCAGCACACTTGCTGAAGAGTCGTTTAAGGTATTGGTAAGGGATGATCCCTCCTCTGATCAAGTCATACACGGCACCAGCTTCTATTTGGTGAATAAAGAAGGGAAAGTGGTTAAGAATTACAGCGGGGTACAGGATGTCCCTTATGAAGAAATCGTATCAGACATCAAGCTTCTGAAGAAATCGTATGAATAGGGTGAAATAGATGAAAAAAAGAATCATTTTTATGTTTAGTATCATGTTATTAATGGGGATATTGGGAGCATGCGGGTCCGACGAAAATCTAAAAGACAAAGAAGAAGGTCAAATGCCTCAAATGCTAGATGTAAAAGTAAAAACCGATCCGGCTGAACTCTCGGCGGGTAATACCACTCAAGTAAACGCCATCGTTACCCAAGGTGAGGAAAAGGTGTCCGATGCAGATGAAGTCCTGTTTGAAATCTGGAAGGAAGGAGCATCTGAAGAAGATCACATAAAGAAAGAAGCCGAGCATAAAGAGGATGGAAAATATGCCATCGACTATACGTTCGATGAAAAAGGGAAGTATTTCATCATTGCCCATGTAACGGCAAGGGACCTTCACAACATGCCAAAAGTAGATGTGAATGTTCAGTAGAAAGAAGGTGCAGCAGATTTGGGTTTATTAAAATATATTCGGATAGCGAGTATCGTCTTGATTGTCGGAATGGTTGTGTTCTTTTATGTCCCATTTAACTTAAGCCCCCCGGATTCAACCAGGGTGATCCTCGATCATGATCAAAAGACTTATATTGCACCTCCTTGTTTCAATCAGGCGGATGCCACCAATTTCTTGGAAGAAACAACGGTTGCGAAACTTGATGAACTTGATTATGAAGCAAATTCATTCTGTACGGAAGAAGCACTCACTGAAAAAAGGACAACCTTATTTCACCGTATGACAGGAGCAACGGCATTTGAATGGTGATGCTAAAAGAAAGGAATGAGAAGATGGATATTATTAACTTCATATTGGTCTATTTGGTTTTATCGATTCCTTCAGGTCTTATAGTTCTGTTTTTTAAGAGAAAGTCATCGAAAGAGCTTAAGAAGTTGGAACAAACAGGTGAGCATTCAGGGTCTGTTGCAGCACCTGACAATAAATAAGGGCGCATACCGCATGCAGCTATTTTGGTACGATCAGTACTTTTTGAAGAGCTTGTCCAAATGGATGAGCTCTTTTTCATTACTTCAAAGTGATCGGTGCAGTTCAGCTCAGATATTAAGAAAAGTTTTGACACACATATTAGGTATTGCTAATATGATAGTTGTACATATTAGAAAAATCTAATGTGATAGGAGACAAAGATATGAGTACAAAAATGAATTTGGATACAAAGGTGAAGTTCCTGCATGGATTTGCCCACAAAATCAGGATACAGATATTAGAGAGTATAAAAACGGAAGAAAAGACGGTTTCACAAATTGTCGGGGAGCTAGATGGGAGTCAGTCTAGTATTTCCCAGCACCTTGCTTGTTTAAGGGGATGCGGGTTGATTGTTGGCCGTCAGGAAGGAAAGTATACGTACTATAGTTTAAGCAACCAGCATGTCCTCGATTTGCTAAATATGTTTGATGTCGTACTTGATGAAGTTGAAAACGATGTTGCGTGCTGTAACAATCATATCGTATAGAGGGTGAATTGAATGGGAGAGTCATCTTGCAACTCAAGAAAAAAAGAAACAAGCAAAGAGATTGAAAAAGAAAGCTGCTGCAGTAGTCAAGGTGAGGAGAAAAAACAAGACCCTAAAGGCTGTTGCGGCAGTCAGGAACAATTTCAAGAGCCTGAAAAGGAAGAATCATTGGCGGCGGTCAAGAGTGAAGAGTCACATAGCGGCGATACGAGCTCATGCTGCAGCAATGGCAAGAAGGACAGTATTGACTTAAAAGGGTCCTGCTGTACATCAAAAAATGAAAACGGTGAAAAGGGAAATGAGCCTTCTTCTGTATCCCACAAGGCTGAATACCGGATTTATGGGATGGATTGCCCTTCTTGTGCAATGTCGATTGAAAAAGCTCTTGTAAAGCTGGATGGAATTGATGAGGCCAGAGTCCACTATAACTCTGCCAAACTTCAGGTAGCAGGAAACAGCGGCTTTGATCAAGTCGAGTCGGAGGTTCATAAGCTTGGATTCAAGATTGAACCAATCCATCAGAACAATAACTTGAGAACATACACTATCGAGGGGATGGATTGCGGGAGCTGCGCCAAGAGCATTGAAAACCACTTGAATACGATTCCTCAAGTCCGGCATGTAAGCGTCAATTTTTCTTCGGGAAAAATGAAAGTGGATCATGAGAACAGTGTGGAAGAAATCGTCTCTGAAGTTTCTAAGATTGGATTCCAAGCATCCTTGCTTTCAAAACGTGATGGGAGCACTGTTGCATCCAATAAAAAAGAAGAGTTTGGAGCCATCATCACTTCAGGAATATTGATTGCTTTGGGGTTCATAGGAACGTTAACAGGGATTTCCTCTATAGTAATCACCCTGATGTACGCAGCTGCTATGTTCATAAGTGGTCATAAGCCGGTTAAAAGTGCCTATTACTCTATCAAGAGCCGTTCATTAGATATGAATGTATTGATGTCGGTTGCAGCCATCGGAGCTGCGCTGATCGGGGAATGGCTTGAAGGGGCCACGGTGGTCTGGCTGTTTGCACTTGGAACCACTCTTCAAACGATGTCGATCGAGAAGACGAGAAGTTCCATCAGAAACCTGATGAATCTGGCACCATCGGAGGCGTGGATCAAAGATGGGTCGCAGTTAAAGAAGAAGCCTGTTGAAGAAGTTGGTGTGGGTGATATTTTAATCGTAAAACCTGGAGATCGAATTCCTCTGGACGGTGAAATCATAACCGGTGTATCAAGCATCAACCAAGCTCCAATTACAGGTGAATCCATCCCTGTGGATAAAGAAGCCGGGGACTTAGTCTATGCGGGAACGATTAACGAAAATGGCTCTCTTGAAATAAAGGTCACGAAGCTGGCTGAAGATACAACCATTGCAAAAATCATACACCTGGTCGAAGAAGCACAGGAGCAGAAGGCACCGACCCAGGCATTCATCGATAAGTTCGCAGCTGTCTATACGCCGATTGTGTTTATACTTGCGCTGGTCGTCATGGTTCTCCCGCCACTGGTTGGCTTTGGTACTTGGGGAGAATGGTTTTATAAAGGGCTCGAATTATTAGTCGTTGCCTGTCCATGTGCCCTGGTCATTTCTACACCTGTCGCGATTGTCTCGGCAATTGGGAATGCAGCGAAGAACGGTGTTTTAATTAAAGGTGGCACATTCCTTGAAAAAGCCGGGGCGATTTCGGCCATAGCGTTTGATAAAACGGGTACCTTAACCGAAGGAAAGCCAAAGGTTTCTGAAGTTAAGGCAT
Source organism: Rossellomorea arthrocnemi (assembly GCF_904424705.1). GTDB lineage: Bacteria > Bacillota > Bacilli > Bacillales > Bacillaceae_B > Rossellomorea > Rossellomorea arthrocnemi. Next base: position 101,163 of record NZ_CAJGBF010000011.1, read on the forward strand.
TTCATTTAACAGAAGAAGAGTTGTTATCCATTGCTCTGACTTTAGAGAATTATTCGACCCACCCGATTGCAAAAACCATAGTCGAATTTGCGAATGAAAAAGGAATTGAATCGAAAGGTGGCGAGTTATTTAAAAGTATAGTGGGGAAAGGTGTGCAGGCAACTATAGCAGGTGTCATCCACTATGCGGGTAATCCAAGGCTTTTTGAGGAAATGAATATCCCTTTAGGCGAAGCGATAACAATTGGTCGAGATTTACAGAGCAGAGGGAAGACCGTCGTGATCATTGGTACAAAGGAGGGTGTACTTGGAGTCATATCGGTTGCTGATTCGATCAGGAAAACAACTGTAAAAGCACTTGACGGCTTGAAGGGAGCAGGTATTGACCAGGTAGTGATGCTGACTGGTGATAATGAAGGTACCGCCAACATGATTTCAAAGGAAGCAAACGTCAATCGCTACTTTGCAGAGCTATTGCCCCAAGATAAAGTCGATGCGATCAAGAAACTGCAAAGCGAAGGTCATAAAGTAGCCATGGTCGGGGATGGCATTAACGATGCCCCTGCACTTGCCACCGCTGATTTAGGAATCGCCATGGGCGGTGCAGGCACAGACACTGCGATGGAAACGGCCGACATTGTGTTAATGGCGGATAATCTTGAAAAACTTCCTCACACGATCAATTTGAGCAGAAAAGCACTAACGATCATCAAACAAAACATATGGTTCTCATTGATGGTAAAGGTCATCGCGCTGGCACTGATTTTCCCAGGTTGGCTGACTTTGTGGCTGGCAGTCCTAAGCGATACAGGAGCTGCAATCATCGTCATTTTAAATGCTCTTCGACTATTAAAAATAAAATAATTGAAACCTGTTTCAGTGTTTACTAACCAAACAAGACCACTTTTAATTAAGTGGTCTGTTTTTGATTGACATAGATTGTTTATTAAGAAAAAAAACCCTTGAATATCAAGGGTTTTCGGTATGGAGCATAGCGGGATCGAACCGCTGACCTTTTGGCTGCCAGCGAACGTTGAGTTATTAAATACGTTAAAATAAGTCCATTTAGGTCGTTTTAATGTAAAGGAATTTACGGAAAAAACCCATTAAATATTCAATTGTGTGCTTTTGTGAACTTTTATGGTAATGTGCGTGGTCATTTTTAAAATAAAGTTGTACCTAAATAGAAATGGTTCTTTTTCACGTAAAGCCGTAGCCAACCTGTTTTGTCTTGAATAAGAACCTAGTTTCCCCATAATAAAGGATGCTGAAACTGTTCCTTCCCTTATAGAATGAGCTAATCGCAAATCATCCTCATAAATTTCTTTTAATGACCTTTGTATTTGTTTGTCCACGTAAAATGGCTTCTAATTTTGGATATTCACTTGCTTTATCTAAAGTAAATAATTTCGAGTCTGATAAATCCCTTATTCTTGGAGCAAATTTAAACCCTAATAAATGAGTCAATCCGAATATTTGGTCTATGTAACCAACTGTGTCTGTATAATGCTTTTCTATGTTTAGATCCGTCTCATAGTGCAACAAACCATCCAAAGCATGAATCGCATCCCTTGAATTAGTATGAGTAATCTTTGTGTAGTAAGAAGAGAATTGATCACTAGTAAAAGGGTAGATGGTGGTTCCTTTTCCGGTTCCATAAGATGGATTTGCATCTGCATGTATTGATGATACACCTAGCTGTATTCTCATACCGTCTGATAAGGATGTTGTACCGTCTCCCAAAAAGGAAGATAATTGTAATTGGTGATAAAAATTTTCTGATACAACTTGGGCTTCATTCATTGCATTTTCGTACATGCGCCGTTGAGATACATTGGCTAATTGCTTATATGTAAGTCCGGGTGTTGCTTCAGCCATCTTGCTTAAACCTATATTCATCCCCATTCTAAAAGTGCAGCCATATAATTATCGTTTCTTCTTTATCCGGTTTTCGACTATTGGAAGCATGAGTAAATTGCTCATGAAATCCTGTTATATAAACAATATCCACCAGTGAAAAATTGGTTAATTTTATTCTTGGTAGCATCTGATACAGGTTTGCACTAAAATTTTTTTCCTCTTCTGGAACATCTTGTTCTAAGCGTGAAAGTAATAGCTTTCCTTTTTCAAGAAAAACGAAAATTGGTAGTTATCCACTTTAACCTTTTATTAAGACTGTTGGCTCTTTCCTTCATATAATCTTCGAATGATAAACTAACTGATAATCTAGTAATCTCCTTCGTTTGATTCCATGTATCTTCTGAAAATAAATATTCCTTAAAATCTCTATATTGTCTGCTACTAACAATGGAAGCATCTCCCTGCTCTTACATGCTCACGAAGTTCTGTTGAAAAAGCGATTTCATAGTAATGACGGTTGATTGTTGTCCGATCATCCTTTATATATCAATAGAGTGTACTCTATTGATACAAGTATAATAGGCTGATAAATTTGTAATTAAGAGTGTCTCATAGGACTTGTCTCAAAAATGGGGTGGTATTCTGCGAAAAATAGGTTATATACGTGTCAGTTCAACTAGCCAAAACCCTTCAAGGCAATTTCAACAATTGCACGAAATCGGAATGGATATTATCTTGAAGAAAAAGTTTTTGGAGCAACAAATGATCGTAAGCAACTTCAAAAAATGTTGAAGGATTTACAGGAGGGTGGCATTATTTATGTTACAGACTTAACTCGGATCACTCGAAGTACGCAGAATTTATTTGAATTGATTGATTTATACGAAATAAAAAAAGCAAGCTTAAAATCACTCAAGGATACATGGCTAGATTTATCAGAAGATAATCCATACAGCCAATTTTTAATTACGGTTATCGCTGGTGTTAACCAATTAGAGCGAGATTTTATCCGTATGCGTCAACGTAAAGGTATGGAGCTGGCCAAGAAAGAAGGAAAGTTTAAAGGCAGATTAAAGAATTATCATAAAAATCACGCAGGTATGATTTTGCAGTAAAGATATATAAAGAAGGAGGTATGACTGTAAATCAAATTTGTGAAATTACAAATGTATCTAGGGCTTCATTATATAGAAAGCTATCGTAAGGGAACAAATAATCATACCTTATTCCATCAAGGTGCCTGCTGTTGAGTAAGGCTTATTGAAAGTGAACTAGTAAATAACACTTCTTCTCTTGACCCTGTACTATGGTACAGGGTTTATACTTTATATGAGGTGAGATAAATGCAAATTCGTATTGGAGAACTGGCGGAAAAGTGTAGCGTTAACAAGGAGACCATACGATATTATGAACGGTTAGGATTAATTCTAAAGCCAGATCGTACTGAAAATGGATACCGAATGTATTCTGAACAAACCATCGATCGATTGAGTTTTATAAAACGGATGCAGGAACTGGGATTTACCTTATATGAAATTGATAAATTGCTAGGGGTAGTCGATCGTGACGAAACCAAGTGCCGTGATATGTATGATTTCACTATTCTTAAGATAGAGGACATCCAGTGTAAAATTGAAGATCTTAAGAGAATTGAACGAATACTGGTGGATCTTAAAGAAAGATGTCCCGAAAACAAAGATATTTACGAATGTCCTATTATTGAAACACTGATGAAAAAATAAAAGGTGAAACGGATGAAAAATACACTAAAAAGCACAGGTTGGTTTCTTGTCACTCTAATCACATGCCCCTGCCATCTGGTTTTATAGCTTCCAATATTTGCAGGAACAGCATTGGCATCGTACTTCACGGAATATAAAGATATTTTTTTCGTCATGATAGGTCTGGTGTTTGTTTATGCTCTTTTCATGGGTTGGAGGAAACTTGATCCACAAACTAAAAAGGAAACAAAGAAAGAAAGGACAACGAAACAAGATAATTGTAGCATGGAGGAATATTAATATGAAAAAGTATCGAGTAGACGTTCAAGGGATGACCTGCACGGGCTGTGAAAAGCATGTGGCTGTTGCTCTAGAAGACATGGGTGCAAGAGGGGTTGATGTAGATTCCTGCCGTGGTGAAGCTGTATTTGAGCTGCCGAATGGCTTAGAGGTTGAAACAGCGAAAAAAGCGATCACTGATGCGAAATATCAACCAGGAAAAGGAGAAGAAGTACAATCGCAAGAAATGGTACAGTTAGGTAATGAAGCTGAGTATGATCTATTTATCATAGGCTCTGGCGGGGCAGCTTTTTCTGCAGCAATCAAAGCTGTCGAAAAAGGGGCGAGGGTCGCTATGGCTGAAAGAGGTACCATTGGAGGTACTTGTGTAAATATTGGATGTGTTCCTTCAAAAACAATGCTTCGTGCAGGTGAAATCAACCATCTTTCAGGCAGAAATCCATTTGCTGGTTTAAATACAAGTGCTGAAGCTATAAATATGGAAGAGCTAACAAATCAAAAAGAAGAACTTGTTCAAGAGATGCGGCAACAAAAGTATGTCGATCTCATTGATGATTACGGTTTTGAATTAATAAAAGGAGAGGCGACTTTTATTGATGAAAAAACGGTTGAAGTCAATAGAAAGAAATACACAGCTAACAAGTTTCTGATTTCAACAGGTGCGTCCCCATCAGTACCGAATATTCCAGGACTAAAAGATGTGGGCTTTCTTACCAGTACAACTGCATTAGAGTTAAAAAAAGTTCCGAAAAAGTTTGCCGTGATCGGATCTGGTTATATCGCCATGGAATTAGGACAGTTATTCAATAATCTGGGATCCAAAGTTACTTTGATGCAGAGAAGTGAACGACTCCTTAGAGAATACGATCCAGAAATTTCAGAAGCTATGAATCAAGCTTTAACTAACCAGGGTATTCAGTTCATCACTAGTGTCACGTATAAAAAGGTGGAGCAAGACGGCTCAACAAAAAAAATTTTTATTGAAGTGGATGGTAAAGAGCAGGTGATTCAAGCTGATGAGGTACTGGTTGCTACAGGTAGAAGACCGAATACAAGCTCACTTAATCTACAGGCAGCAAATGTCCAAGTAGGTGAAAAAGGGGAAGTCATTGTTAATGATTACTTGGAGACAAGCAATCCAAACATCTATGCGGCAGGCGATGTCACACTAGGACCACAATTTGTCTATGTGGCTGCTTATGAAGGCGGAATCGTAGTTGAAAACGCACTTAGCGATGTGCGGAAAGAAGTGGATCTCAGGTTTGTACCCGGAGTAACCTTCACAAATCCCTCTATTGCTACAGTGGGTTTAACCGAAAAGCAAGCAAAAGATAAAGGGTATGATGTGAAGAGTTCTATTCTTCCATTAGATAGTGTTCCGAGGGCACTTGTCAACCGTGAAACAGATGGGGTAATCAAATTGATCGTTGATAATAAGACCCAGAAAATATTAGGGGCTCATGTTGTTTCTGAAACCGCCGGGGAAGTAATTTATGGTGCAACTTTGGCTGTCCAATTTGGATTAACAGCAGAAGATTTAAAAAACACGATGGCTCCTTACCTAACGATGGCTGAAGGATTAAAGCTTGCTGCATTAACTTTGGATAAAGACGTAAATAAGCTGTCCTGTTGTGCAGGGTAAACAATACTTGTACCAAATATTTATGACTCACGGGTTTATTTAGATGACGAGTATCTCTTTAATAATGAGAAGGATACTCGGATAATCGTTTCTTTTATTGCTTTATAAAAACATGTCAGAAATTACAACCATGGAGAAGGTACAGGGTTTAAGTAATCAATCGAAAAGGAAAACTAAAAACAAAAATATGTTGAGGAGGCTAAAAATGACGAAAAACTATGATCTCATTGTAATTGGTTCCGGTTCCGGAGGCTCCGTTACAGCTTCGAAATGCAATAATGCAGGGTGGCGTGTAGCTATGGTGGATGAAAAACCCTTTGGCGGCACATGTGCATTAAGAGGATGTGACCCTAAAAAAGTATTACATGGAGTTGCAGAGTTAATTGATTGGATCGAACGAATGCAGAAAAATGGTGTTAAGTCAGAGGCAAAAATTGATTGGGAAGAACTGATGACTTTTAAACGTACATTTACAGAACCAGTTCCTGAAAAGAAAGAACAGGCACTAAATAAAAAAGGAATTGATACGTATCATGGTAAGGCATCCTTTCTTAATGAGCATCAAATAGATGTAAATGGAGATGTTTTGGAAGCGAAATATATACTGATCGCAAGTGGTGCAATGCCGACCCCTTTGCAAATAGAGGGAGAGGAACACCTTACTTACAGCGATGAATTTTTAGAGTTGGATGAGTTACCTCGTAAAATCGTATTTGTCGGTGGAGGATATATATCGTTTGAGTTTGCACATATCGCTGCACGTGCAGGTTCCGATGTTCACATCGTCCATCGAGGCGAAAGACCATTAGAAAATTTCGATAGAGATCTTGTCGATATCTTGTTGCAAAAATCAAAGGATATCGGAGTACAAGTACACTTGGAACATTCGGTAGAATCCATCGAAAAAAAAGAAGATAGGCTCATCATACATGCAAAAAAAGATGAGGAAGTTGTTCAGTTTCAAGCAGACCTTGCAGTCCATGGTGCCGGACGTGTCCCAGCTTTAGACATGGATCTTGAAAAGGGGAACGTGGAGAAGAAGAACGGTGGTGTCCACGTCAATGAATATTTACAAAGTGTAAGTAACCCTTATGTATATGCAGCTGGCGATGCTGCAACAACAGAAGGATTACCTCTTACGCCTGTAGCCAGTATGGAATCTCATATTGTAGCGACGAATTTGTTAAAAGGAAACAGTAAGGAAGCTGTATACCCTCCATTACCATCGGTTGTATTCACACTACCTAAGTTGGCTATGGTAGGTATGACGGAAGATGGAGCCAAATCTACAAAGCGAAACATCGTTGTAAAATCAAAAAATATTTCAGATTGGTTTACGTATAAACGGACAAATGAAAAATTTGCTGCTTATAAATTGTTGATTGACGAAGATGAAGATCGAATTGTAGGTGCACATTTAGTAGGTAATGAAGCAGATGAACTAATTAACCATTTTGCAACCGCAATTCATTTTGGTACTTCCACAAAAGAATTAAAACAGATAATTTACGCATACCCTACAACAGCATCTGACATAGCGCACATGGTTTGATTTCTATCTAAAACTGCCGAAAATTTCGGCGGTTTTTTTACTTGACGATCCTTTCTCTTATAAAACGCTGGAATGCAAATTCTTTTGCTGAACACAAATATCAATTGACCAGATATCTCCGGTAAGCTTTACGGTTTATACCCACAAAATATGCACTATCCATGCAAATGAAAAAATATCTTTTTACGAGCGATAAAAAATTATTTATCCGTTTACTGGCATGATAAATGGATATAGTAATTATGTAACAAATAACTCAAACCCAAAGGAGGAATGTAAGATGTCACATGAAAGGTACCAATCTGCTATCAAATCGCTGCATGAGTGTATGGAAGCTTGTAATCATTGCTATGATGCTTGTTTAAAGGAAGAAGATATCAATATGATGAAAGAGTGCATTCGGTTAGATCGAGAATGCGCGGATATGTGTGCATACTTAGAACAATCCCTAGTGAGAGGGACACCATTCGCATCTGAACTGGCTCAAGTGTGTGCGAAGATTTGTGAAACGTGTGGAGAAGAATGTAAGAAACATGATCATGATCATTGTCAAGAATGTGCAGATGCCTGCTTTAATTGTGCAGAAGAGTGTAAAAAAATCGCTTAAACCTAAACAGGGGAGACAGTTCAAATGTCTCCCCTGTTTTATGTTCAACAATTAAATAAAATATGAAATCAAAATGAGAAACGATATTTTGACTTTTCAAGTGAATGCTTATCCTTAATACATATGCGTTTTTTTGTTTTGCATAAATTATTCATATTTTCAGGGAAAGATATAGGTATGGGAGAAAATAATGTTAGGAGTGGTGAAAACTGACGACAAACATTGAAGGGAAAAAGGTTCAAGAAGCAGATACTAACAGAAAAAAGATAAAGCTGATCCTTCTACTCGCACTACCCGCAGTTGTGGAGAACTTTTTTCAGACTATCTTAGGTTTTGTTGATACGTACTTTGTTTCGAAATTGGGCCTAATACAAGTATCGGCTGTAGGGGTAACAAATGCTATACTCGCTATATATTTCGCTCTATTCATGGCCCTTGGGGTCGCGGCTAATGTATATATTGCTAACTTTATAGGTGCCAATAAAATAGAGAAGGCACGGCACATTGCACAACAATCAATTATTGTAACGATTGTTGTGGGTATAATCACTGGAATTATTACTATATTTTTTGCAGAGCCGTTGCTTAAATTAATGGGGATTGAGAGCAATGTACTGGATGCAGGGGTGACATATTTTAGGATTGTTGCCATTCCATCTGTATTTATGGCCTTGATGTTCGTTTTGAGTGCTATTCTCAGGGGGGCAGGCGACACAAAGTCCCCGATGAAGACGAGTATTATCATCAACATTGTGAATGCGTTACTGGATTACGTTTTTATCTTTGGTTTTTGGGTCATACCTGAAATGGGAATAGTCGGTGCAGCAACTGCTACAGTCGTAGCACGTGCACTAGGAACTTTTATACTATTTCGCTATACTCAAAAAAATACTTCATTAACTTTCAAAAAAGAATATTGGAAAGTAGATCCTGTTCATTTAAAAGAGCTGTTTATCCTAGGGACTCCCGCAGCAGGAGAACGATTGATTATGAGGGCAGGTCAAATTGTTTATTTTGGATTTGTTGTGGCTCTTGGAACCAATGTATTCGCAGCTCATCAGATTGCTGGTAACATTGAAGTCTTCTCTTACATGATCGGGTTTGGATTTGCCACAGCAGCAACGATTCTGGTAGGTCAGCAGGTTGGAGCCGGTAAGTTTGATGAAGCGAAAACATATGCAAAACTGTGTGTGTTTTTAGCAGTTGGAAGTATGGCTGTCTTTGGTCTCATATTATTTAGCTTAGGCGGATGGGCAGGCAGTTTATTTACAGAAGACAAAGTAGTGATCGGAAACATTGGAACAGCATTGAAAGTCTCAGGAGTGTTTCAGCCATTTTTGGCAGTTGTCCTTGTTTTAACAGGTGCCTTTCAAGGAGCGAATAATACAAAATTTCCTATGTATTTAACAGGAATCGGTATGTGGGCTATCCGAACGTTACTTGTTTATGTATTGGGCATTCAGCTTGGATGGGGGCTGCTAGGTGTCTGGATGGCGATTGGTTTGGATATTGCCTTTAGAGCCGTCGTACTAACCCTACAATTTCATCGTGACAAGTGGATTGTGGTGAAAGTGGAGCCGGAAGAAGACCCAGAATCTCATTGCCACCCTCAAACATCGAAGGAGAATATGTCAGCGTGTGTGAATAACTACTAAAAAAAGATGGAGCGATACTTGGCTCCATCTTTTTTTATTTCATGATTTAGTGGTGTCCCCCGTCACTTTCTGCAACGATTTCAAGCTTGTTATCGATTATCCCCTGGGTTTCATAAGAGATGGTTTCAATACTCCCCATTAAATAGGAATGATTATATGGACCTTCTTGGGGACTATCTTGAAAAGTAGGTTTAATCTTTGCAAGAAAATGATAAACAGAGTCCTCCAGTTTACCTTGGTCCAGCCAAATTAGCGGACAATGCTTTCCCAGGTGGGAAAATGGAGCTGTAGTAATGGCCAATTCAGGCTGGGAAGTTGAGATGAAGGAAAGCCCCCTCCCTGGCTTGTCGATACCCCATCCAAAACCACTATCCTGGTCTTTAAACATTGTGAATTCAATTGAGACTTCGACGGGATTATCTCCTGGAATTCTAGTAACGCTACCATATGTGCTCAGTTCTTCTTCTACGTGTTTAGAAATTATTTTTTCAGGCCCTACAATATAAATATTTGGATTCTTTCTTTTCTTAAGGGCTTTAATTGTTTCTAATGGAACGCCATTCGTTTCTACATATAAAATGGGCTCAGGCATATGAGCAATCCAATAACCAGCTACTAGAGAAAAAAGCTTTGCATGATCCTCGGAGGATACAACGAGGATATTTTCAGGATACTCATCTGTCAATCTTGCATATTCCTCATCGACTTTAAAAGCAAACTGAGCAGCCGTCTCTGCTGTTAACGATTTAACTTTATAAGAAGCCAATTGTTCATTCACATGATCAGTAATGTCTCCCATAACCATAATTTGAATCCCTTCAGAATTTCCTTTAGGTTGTAGTCTGTCGATTTCATTAAGTACTTCTTCCGATACACCTTCCGAGTCAAAATGAAAAACAGGTCCGTTATTTGGGTGATGAATAAAATTTACCGAGGCCAAGCCAATACTCCACGATTTATTCGGGAAAAGAATAACCGTGCCAGGTCTCGTTTCATCATGTGTGGCCGGCCAGATCATCTGGGAAGTATAGATTGCAGCCTCCAGCGTATTATCTGTATTTAGTCTCGAGACATTTTTCGTATCATATGTCTTAAGATTAACCACTGCGCGATCATTATAATTATTTGGTTTACTGGCAAACTCTTCTAATTGTTTATGTGTTTTCATCGAATCCTCCTAAAAATATAAGATGTAATTAGATATTTCCCCAAATAATTTGCAGATTGTATGCAGACCAATGGATTCAAAATTTACTCGATGAATTTATTCGTGTGAGTATTTTTTTGATTAACTGATTACGTAAAATGTAATAAGTAAGAAAGGAGCTTTAAGTGTGGGGAAAAGTTTAATTACATTGCTATCGAAACAGCTATCTAATACAAAAAAGAACCCCTTAGAAGAGGTTCTTTAAATATATATTAAGTTACGATCAGTAAACCGGTCATACCTTTTTCTTTATGCCCAGGGATGGTGCAGAAAAATCATATACCCCTTTTTCAGCAGAATGAAATTCTAGTTGATTTGAACTGTTTACTTGAGCATGAAGATGGAATGATTTATTAGATTGAGAAGAGTGGTCGGGCCCGCCACCAGGTGAATCAGTAAAATTAGCTGTAATTCCTTTAATTTCAATATCGTGCTCTACTTGATCGTCGTTTTGCAACACAATTCTGACAGTTGTGCCTTTTGCCACAGTTAAGGTGGATGGCTGATAGCGCATATCGGATGCAATGATGTTGATTGTGTGTATTCCTTCATGCTGGTTTGAACTGTTATGAATATATTGCGATTGATGCCCCGTCTGTTCTTTAGGTGAGTCTGCATAGGGCATAGTTGCAGATTTAAAAATTAGTTCACCAGAAACCAAAAATATAAGGAAGGTGACAAAGACAATCAAAGGCTTAAATAGCCATTTCTTCGTAATTAAGTATTGGTCAGGTTTGGCTCGCAGAAAAATAAAAAATAGAAATATAGAACTTAACGAAAGCACAGACAAAATTTTCAAAATCACAATAGATTCGTTAGGAGAAATCATTTCTCCAAAAATTGCTCCCATCATGCCACCCATCAAACCTGCCATTAAACCTTCGATGGAAGATAATGACTATGAATGACTCCAATCATCAGTCCGACAGTACCTCCTATCCCAATAGATAATAAAGTGGTATAGAATAAATCCCCTTGGTATAGTGCGCCGAACATTACTCCCAGCGTCAATCCAATACACATTCCTGTATACATGGAAATCATCATGTATGACATGGAAAGTAACCGTTCTTTAAATATTTTACCCATAATTATACAAACCAAGACTAAGAGTAAAAGAGTGAAAGAAATAAATAGTTGATATGGTTGAATCGTTATCTCCGCCTTTGTTTGCTTACATGATATGAGAAGAAAAGACAGACCATTCCTAAGTTACCTTTAAAATATAATTTGCATTAAATTCAGTACTTTCAAAAATGTAGGTGTATAGATACACTATTTTAAACTTAATAACTCATGGCTTCATTTTAAATTAACCATGACTTAGACGATGGTAGCTACAAAGCATTTTCAAATACAAGCCAACCAGCAAAAATATCATAGTGTAACCATACCCTTAAATATAGGGGAAGAGGGGTGAAAGCAGTTATTATTTTAAGCTGGTAGAAAGTGAAAATTTTCTTTAAAGAGCGGTATACATCAAGTATTATTAATTTCAAGGGCTTTAAGAAGCAGTGAAGTTACACTTTGATTTGATCGGGAAAGTACCCGAGCAATTCTTTTGAACCCTTGTCCGTGTGGTTATCTTGGATCCACATAAGGAGAATATCTTCATGTTCATCTATTAGAGGTAGAAGTACCTGTCTTTGCAACAAGTTTTTGCTGAATCATGAATTTATAAAGTTTGGTGGAATTTAAGTTTGATTGAATTGAATTCATTGGACTTTCAGGAATAAGTAATATGTGAGCTAATTAAGAAGGAATGAAGAATAATATGGAATGGTTGTCGCAACTTTGTGTTATCGTTATAGATGAATTTCTAAAGGAGAATTTATTCTTAACTGCTTTATTCAGTATAGCCATAAATATTTTTATAAGCGTTATTGGTGTAATACCAACCTTTTTTATAACAGCAATGAATATAACTCTGTTTGGTCTAAAAACAGGAATCGTAGTATCAATCCTGGGTGAATCTTTAGGAGCTATAATCAGCTTTATATTGTATAGAAAAGGGATTTCAGCTTCAAAACTTGATAGAGTAACAAGAAACAAATATTTTGTTAAATTAAAAAATGCTCAGGGGAATGAGTGGATATTCTTGTTGTTTGCATTTAGAATTGTACCATTTATTCCTTCGAGTGTGGTAACCGTGGCTGCATCTTTCAGCAACATTCATATTTTGGCATTTTCGATAATCAGCACCATTGGGAAAATTCCAGCTCTTTTATTGGAAGCGTTAATTGTTATAAATGTAATTGAAGCATCGCAGGGAAGTTTGATTTTAATGGTTGCTGCTTCAGTAATGGTCCTAGGCTATTTAATTTTCAAGATGAAAAGAAATAAAAAAAGAAATAAGACATAAAGCCCTGTAGGTTATTCAAAAATACAGGGCTTTTATTAATCAGCAATCACACTTATCATTCAGGCTGGTTATTCGCTTCTGGGTCTGGAGTGAAATTTGGTGTAAAACCACTGTATTTCACCATATTCACCATCCCAGCACTTGCATGATGAAGATCATGACAATGGAATAACCAGTTTCCTGGGTTATCTGCCTTAAATGCCACTACGTATTCATCGCCGGGATTTAAATTTATTGTGTCTTTCCAAATTGGAGAACCTTCTATTGGTATACCGTTTTTACTTAATACTTGAAAAAAGTGTCCGTGTAAATGCATGGGATGGTCATCACTTTTCGAATTGTTTGTCAATGTAACTTTTACAAGGTCGTTTTCATTTACCTTGATATTTTCTGTATTAGGGAATGTTTTATCATTGATGGTATAGGCCATTCCCTCGTCGTTCATTGCGGTATTCAAATCCATTGTATATTCAACATCATATTGTTGATCAAGGGTGAACTTATTCTCATCAGGTTCCCCGTACGATGTAAAGTTAAATTCCGGCAATTTTTGAGCTTGATTTGACTTATCTACGCTGGTCTCTGCACCTTCATATTTTATTAAAGTCTTCATACCTTCTGTGCCTTCCATTTCACCGTGGCATTCGAGGAACCACTCACCGGGATTGTCGGCATTGAATTCGATATCATAGCGTTCGCCTGGAGCGATGGAGACAACTTCGTCTTTAAGTTTCTGTGGATTCGTTATTTCCTGACCGTCAACTGCGACTACTTTATAATCATGTCCATGTAAATGTATTTTGTGGGACATGAAGCCAACATTCACAAGGCGAAGTCGAACCTTTTCACCTTCATTGACTTTGAGTGGTTCTATTGCTTCCCCACTTTTACCGTTTATGGAGAATACATCGTACTCACTCATATCATGACCCATAGAATTTTCCTCATCGTTCTCCATTTTTTCAGAGTTTTCGTTCTGACCCCCTTCTGAATTCATTTTTTCATGGTCCATGCCTTCCATCTCATCCATACCCGAGTTCTTTTCTTCGCTTATCCATTCATCGAGCATGAGCGTATAATCTCTGTCATAGCTGACTTCCTTTGGCTCGACAATTAAAGATCCATATAACCCTTTATCCATTTGTTCGACTGCATTTTGATGAGTATGGTACATATATGTACCTGCATCTTCAGGAGTGAATTCATACTGGAAAGTTTCTCCGGGTTGAACGGCATTCTGAGTAACCCCTGGAATACCATCCATGTCATTAGGAACAGTAATTCCATGCCAGTGAATAGTAACTGGGACATTTAATTCATTCTTTAAATTAATTTTTACTTTTTCCCCTTGTTTGACTCGAAGTTGTGAACCTGGAACTGATCCGTTAAAGGTTAATGCGTTAACGCTGGTTGTAGGAGTTAGTTGATGGATTCCTTCTTTTGCAGTGATTGTAAATTCGTTACCTGTCAATGTTTCTGTATCAACTGTCTTTACTCCATCTGATTGATCATCAGAATTTGTTGAACTTTGTTTGGCATTATCATTTGAACCACTATGGTCCATACTGCCCATGTCGTTTTCTTGTGAAGAACAGGCAGCTAATACGATTGTGAAAAATAGGGAAAAACTTAATAAAATTAACCTTTTCATCTCGTTACCTCCATAAAAGTTATAACTTAAGGTTAATGAAAATAAATGCAAAACGTATGAAATTAATTGTATGTAAAAAAAAGTTCACAATTATATAAAAAAGTGTCTCACTTCATATTTTCTCCTTATTTATCAGATAAACTATCCTTTATAAAAGGAGGTATGTTTTACAGTGGAGGACATAAACACGATTGACCGTATAGCAATAGAAGTTGGACCCTTTACTGTTTACTGGTACGGAGTAATTATAGGGTTAGGTATACTGATAGGGTTCTTGCTGGTTACTAAAGAGTCTAAAAAGACAGGTATGGACCATAATGTGTTTCCAGACCTTTTGATTTGGGCTATTCCTACTTCCATTCTTTTTGCAAGAATCTATTATGTTAGTTTTGAATGGGAATACTATAAAGAAAACCCGTTGGATATCATTGCTGTCTGGGAAGGCGGAATAGCCATTCATGGTGCGTTGATTGGGGCGGTATTAACCACAATTATTTACTGTTATAAAAAAGGCATATCTTTTTGGAAAGTCGCCGATATTGCTGCTCCGAGTTTGATCTTGGCTCAATCTATTGGACGATGGGGTAATTTCATCAATCAGGAGGCTCATGGAACTCAAGTGAGCAGGGAGTTTCTAGAATCAATGTTCCTGCCTGACTTTATAGTCGATCAGATGTTCATCGAGGGTAATTATTATCATCCGACATTTCTTTATGAATCAATGTGGAATTTATTTGGGTTTATTGTTTTGATCACTATTAGAAAAAAGTTCACAAAATTAAAGCAGGGAGATGTGTTCCTCACTTACCTGATTTGGTATTCCACGGGCAGATTTTTTGTTGAAGGAATGAGGACAGACAGTCTAATGCTTACAGACAGTATTCGAGTAGCTCAATTGATTTCGTTGCTCATTATTGGCATAGCTATTTTTCTGATGTATTACCGTAGAAAGAAGTATAGACTTGAACCATATCTTCACAACTATCGGAGGCACTAATGACTTGCGATGTTCAACGGCTATGCAGCATTGAAATTATGTGATGCATGTGCATCTAAATGTGAATATGCTGAAGTATGCCTTCAGTAACAGGTGCATCCCAATGACAGTATAATTACAATTATTGAACTTATTATGAAGCATAACAGCCATGACTGTTATGCTTTTTTGTTAATAGTAAAGGTATGGATTTTCATGAATTCTGCATATTTTTGGGGCATTACTAATTGAAAGATTGTTTATGAAGGAGGAATATTTGGATGAATCATCAAAATTCACATGATCATCATCAGCACCGAGAGTCTCACGGAGAACCAGGGATGAAAAATGAACATGTACACGGGGAGCATGAAGATCATGCTTCTCATCATGCCCATATGGTTGATGACTTTAAACGAAGGTTCTATATTTCGCTCATTATCACTATTCCGATATTGATTTTCTCACCTATGATTCAGGAATTCTTAGGGATAGATTTAAGATTTACTGGCGACATGTATATCTTATTCGGTCTTGCTACGTTTATATTCTTTTATGGTGGATGGCCATTTCTTGAAGGGTCCTGGAAAGAGTTAAAGCGAAAAGAACCTGGAATGATGACACTGATTGCATTGGCCATCACCGTAGCCTATGCCTATAGTTCGCTTACGGTATATGGTCTTTCCGGAAAAAACTTCTTCTGGGAGTTGGCAACGTTGATTGACATCATGCTCCTTGGCCACTGGATTGAAATGAAATCGGTCATGGGCGCTTCACGTGCATTGGAGGAGTTAGTGAAGTTAATGCCGTCAGAAGCTCACCTCGTCGATAAAGAAGGAAATGTAAAAGATGTTCCGACTTCAGAATTGAAACAGGGGGACAAGGTTCTGATTAAACCGGGGGAAAAAGTACCGGTCGATGGAACGATCATTAAAGGAGAATCCACACTTGATGAGTCAATGTTAACAGGGGAATCAGTGCCTGTTGAAAAATTCAAAGAAGATCAAATCATTGGCGGTTCAATCAATGGTGAAGGCTCTTTGACAGTTTCAGTGGAGAAAACAGGGGAAGACAGTTATCTCTCACAGGTCGTGACGATGGTGAAAGAAGCACAGGAATCAAAGTCACGAACACAAGACTTATCAAACCGTGCAGCTAAATGGTTGTTTTATATAGCTCTTTTAGCGGGCATCATTACAATGGCAGTGTGGCTGTTAATAGGGGAAAGTTTTGTTTATGCATTGGAAAGAATGGTAACAGTCATGGTTATTGCCTGTCCGCACGCATTGGGGCTGGCTGCTCCACTCGTAGTCGCAAGATCGACGGCAATTGCTGCGAAGAGGGGGCTGTTAATTCGAGATCGTACTAGCTTTGAAGGGGCAAGAATCCTTGATGCAATTGTATTCGACAAAACTGGAACGTTGACAGAAGGTAAGTTTGGTATCACTGATATAAAATTGGTTGAAAGTTCGGAAGAAGAAGTTATAAGGCTCGCTGCCTCATTGGAAGCCCAGTCAGAGCACCCAATTGCAAGAGGGATTTTCGAGGAAGCTGAAAAACGTTCAATTAAGTTATCTGAACCGGAAAACTTCCAATCCATTACAGGTAAGGGCCTTAAAGGGAGGATTAATGGCAAGAGCGTAATGGTGGTCAGTCCTGGTTATATGGCTGAAGAGAAGATTTCCTATGATAAAGATATTTATGAAAAACTATCCGGTGAAGGAAAAACTGTAGTGTTTGTACTTGTTGAGGGAGAATTATCTGCCATGATTGCTCTGGCGGATAAAGTTAGAGAAAGCTCCAAGGAAGCCATGAAACGATTAAAAGAACTCAATATCCGTGCTATGATGCTGACGGGCGACAACAAGCAGGTGGCCAACTGGGTGGCGAATAATTTAGATCTTGATGAGGTTTATGCAGAAGTGTTGCCTCACCAAAAAGCTGAAAAGATCAAGGAGGTGAAAAAAGAAGGTCTGAGAGTAGCAATGACGGGTGACGGTGTAAATGATGCACCGGCTCTTGCAAACGCCGACCTTGGTATAGCGGTGGGAGCGGGTACTGATGTGGCAATGGAAACAGCGGATGTTATATTGGTAAAGAGTAATCCGAATGATGTTGTGTCCATTATTTCATTATCGAAAGCAACGTATCGGAAGATGATTCAAAACTTATGGTGGGCTGCCGGTTATAACATTGTAGCTATTCCGCTGGCAGCTGGAGTCCTGTACAATGCAGGAATTGTACTGAGTCCGGCAATTGGAGCCGTACTAATGTCACTCAGTACCGTGATAGTAGCTATTAATGCACGTTTATTGAAAGTTTAAGGTTTTTTGAGTAACGCGCAGGTGACTTACTTGAGGAACACTCTAAGAAATTTAACAGCATAGATCACAATATAGTAAAAGAGCATCTCTTTCGATGCTCTTTTACTATATATTCATTTGAAAATGAAATTTACATATATCATATACTTTCTATATCATATACTTTCTCATGAGAATTTCTTTTTACTTGTTGGTTTACAAACTCCAATACGTGAGCGTATCAAAAACCCCAAGGATAACTAAGGCTACGCCAGAAAACTTCTGAACCAAGGAACCTACCTTTCTGCTTTTTTTAATCAACGATCCATCAAGTTCCAAAAAGCTAATCATGAATAGAATAATTAAAAGTGGAATAGATGTAGCGATTCCAAACAATGACGGTAGTGTAAAGCCCGAAGGAGAAGAAATGGCAACTGGCATTAGGGTTACAAAGAATAAAATAAACATAGTTGGACAAAAAGCAACTGAAAAACTGATTCCCATCCAAAGCGATCCCCATTTCCCCTCTTTAAATGTAACTGGAATCCAACTTGATAGTTTATTAATGAAACGCAACTTGAAGAAGCCTAATAAAAATAAACCAATAAAAATAATCATGGGACCTATAACCTTCCGGAATGCAGAGAAAAAAATAGTGCTATTAGATCTGAAATCATTTCCAATCCACCAAAATAATAGACCAAGCAAAGAGAAGGCAATGATTTTCCTGCTATGAAAAAAAGTACTTCTGTCCACTTCATTTTAGACTGGATACTGCTGGTTCCATAAATTGTGATAGCGCTGATATTTGTAGTGAGCTGGCAGGGCGCGAGTGAACCGATTAATCCTAAGATTAATGCAACTAAAATAGGAAAATCCATTAAACTATCCACCATATTGTAAAACGGGAGACTTAATGTATTACTGATTCTAGTTAGTATTTCATACATACTTACACAACCTTATTCATTATTATCACTCAGGTTTTCCACTGTCCATAATTTCAGTCCAGTTCTTACCGCCGTCAGACGTACGGTAGATATCATTTTTGTATGTCACTAACGTCATTTCTGACTGATTCTTTGGATTTTGTGCTATGAACATGATAGAATTATCGTTATTTATTGAAGGTAACGGTAATTCTACTTCTTCAAGTGATTCCAAGTTAAACTTAATCAAGCTGATACCCTCTTCTTCTAAACTCGAATATACCCCGGTTTTATCGTTTAATACTACACTGGTAACCGGTGTTCCTTGCATTATTGGTGAAAAGGTATCCCCGCCGTCTTCTGAGAAAAAGATCCCTTCCTGACTATTTATAGCCAACAGATTTTTTTTATCAGGATGGGCGGCAAGTCCAATCAACTTAGCAGGATCGATTCCTGACATTTTTCTCTTGTTCCAGTTTTCCCCTTCATCGATTGAAGAATAAAGGCCTGTTTCCAATGTAGAATTAGGTTCTTGGTTTATGACAAACAACTGACCGGATTCATATCCTGCAGAAAGATAATGAAAGTCAGTTTCCCCATAGAATGCCAGCTTGTCTAAAGATTTCCCTTGATCAGTACTCTTGATGATTCCCAGTGGGTTCTTCAAGTCAGAACCATTCTCAGGATGCCCGCTGGAATAAAAACCGTCTTTATATGGAGAGAATCCCATGTAATCATGTTTATTGCGATTAGCCTCTGTCCATTTGTTTTCTTCATATTTATAGAGTCCGTTGTGAGTAGCTATAAAAAAAGCATCGTCATTATTTGGGTATCCTGCACCATGTAGGTGTTCGACATTTTCTGATTCTGGACTTACGAACT
This sequence comes from Rossellomorea arthrocnemi, assembly GCF_904424705.1. Taxonomy (GTDB): domain Bacteria; phylum Bacillota; class Bacilli; order Bacillales; family Bacillaceae_B; genus Rossellomorea; species Rossellomorea arthrocnemi. The sequence goes on from NZ_CAJGBF010000011.1 coordinate 120,809, forward strand.
TATATTCTTGTGCTGTAGAGGAACATCCGGTTATTAGTAATCCAGATCCAATTAATAGACCAATTGCTTTATTAAGTTTCATATAATTTTCTCCTGCCTTCTTGTTTATTTATACTTTCCACTGATAACCAAATCCCCAAATGGTGGTCAAGTGGTTCTCAATGGGAAAGTGAGCGGATTTTAACTTGTCACGAAGATTCCGGATATGAGAATCTACCGTGCGGATTTCAGTTGCTGCATGATTATCCCATACCATCAATAGAAGCTGCTGCCTTGTATACACTTGTTCAGGCTTCTTCATTAATGCTTCTAGTAATTTAAATTCCTTCAAAGTGAGTGATATTTGCTTTTCATTATGAATTAGTGTGAATGACTGATAATTCAAACTAAAATCCCCTCTGATTAAGAGGTGTGAGTTAGATGTTTGGAACTCATTCTTGTGCCTTCTCAAAGCTGCTTTAATTTTGGCCAGGAGCACTTCTTCGTCAAATGGTTTTGTGAGATAATCGTCTGCTCCGAGTTCAAGGCCTCTGATAAGATCGGCTTTTGTGTCCCTTGCAGTAAGCATGATGATTGGGACCGACGAAAACGTCCTGATCTTTTCACATACTTCCCAACCAGACATCTCTGGCATCATGATATCAAGCAGCAGTAAATCAAATTCTCTCTTCCTCAAATGCTGGATGGCCTCATGACCGTTGTTAGCTTTAACACATGAGTACCCACGCGGTTTGAGAAAAAGTTCAATGAGATTCAGCATTCTCGCCTCATCATCTACAATAAGAATGTTTTTCATTTAGAACCCTCCTTAATAGGAATAAACAGTTGTATAATCGTTCCTTTTCCGATTGTACTCTTCACCTGAATATCACCTCTGTGTGCTTCAACCAGCTCTTTTACAATTGATAGTCCAAGCCCTGATCCCCCATGTTCTCTAGAACGAGACTTTTCAACGCGATATAAGCGTGTGAAGATATTCGGAATTTCATCTTCAGGGATACCGATACCTTCATCTTCAAGCGAGAAGATAGCATTCTTCGAGTCAGAGGTGACAGTAAGAGTAACCATCGTATCTTTATTTGAATATTTCTTAGCGTTATCCAGCAGATTCAAGAAAATTTGTTCCAGACGTATCGGATCTGCATAGATGACCATGTTAGTTGTACAATCTACAAAATGTAATTGAATGTTTTGATTAACAAATGCCGGCTTAACCTTCGTATATAATCTATTTAATAAAGGCCCAATTTCCACTGTTTCCTTGTAAATAGTAAAGGTATTTTCATCAAGCTTTGCAAGTTCAAAAAGATTTTCCACTAGCTGGACAATTGTACCGGTCTCCTCCTCGATAATTTGAAGATATTCCCTTCGCTCCTGCTCCCCGATTTCTTTTCTCTGTGCAATAGTAGTATAACCTTGCACGTAAGTTAGAGGAGTTCTAAGTTCATGAGAGATACTTGCTAGAAATTCAGCTCTCTCTGCTTTTATTGTCTTTAGATCATCAGACAACTTTTGTATGGCTTGAGACAATTGGCCAATTTCATCATTTCCTGCTTGAGGAAGCAAAACATCATAATCTCCTCTATTGATTCTCTCAGTTGCAGACTTCATTTTAATTAGGGGCCGGGTTAAAATCTTGGAAAGAATAAAATGAATAATAATCATTAGGGCTAAACTAAGCCAGCCTGCAATTAGAAAGTGAGAGTTTAGTTCCTTGATTAACTTTCTTAAAGGACCAGTGGGTTTAAACATAAAGATATAACCTTCTTGAGAATTTGCACGATAGGAAGACACAGATACAATGTAATCGTCATTACGGTAGTCATTTTTTAGCATATTGCTATTGGGATAGGAAGCTACAAAAGTTTTCTCTATAACCCTTACCATTCCATCTGAAACCTTGTCCGAAGCAATAATGATATTCTTTTGTTTGTCAGTAACAACAACAATTGCACTTGTTTTTGATTCCATTAGGGCTATATGCTGTAGGGTTTGCTGAGTATAGTTATCCTCTAATACGTCGCGATGACTTTCACCTCTTGATTGAATGGAATTTATTTCTTCATCTATTCTACTGTTCACGATACTTTCGTGGAGAAAAATCAAGATGAAAACAACCAAAATAAATACTGCGATCGTGAAATATACCGTTAACTTGGTAGATATCTTCATTATCAAACCTCAATTCTGAACTATTAATAAGTTTACATTTTATTTTTGAAGATAGTGTGCAGTTTTAACAGTTAACTCTAGCTTATAAATAGTTTTTGTTTCTACATATATTTTGCATATCTACAGGGTAAAATTTTAATGAAACGTAAGTAAGGAGGAGTCAACATGACAATCAAAAGAATTGCTTTGCTTTTCGTAACACTATCTATTCTTGTTCTAGGAGCTTGTTCTAGCAACAACGGAGAAAAGACAAAAAACAACGAAAACCAAAGTGATCAAGAGAAGATGGAAGAAAAAGAAGAAATGGATGATATGGACCATGGTGAAATGAATCATTCTGGTTCGGGTGAAGTTCCAGAAGGCTTGAAGGAGGCAGAAAACCCTAAATATGCAGTAGGAAGCAAGGCTATTCTCGAGACGGAACATATGCCGGGGATGAAAGGAGCAGAGGCGACTATCCAAGGTGCTTATGACACTGTAGTATACACTGTTACTTATTCGCCTACAAACGGTGGTGAAAAAGTTAAAAACCACAAGTGGGTCATCCATGAAGAATTAGAGAACCTCAGGGAAGAACAATATAAGCAGGGAGATGAAGTCGTATTAAATGCCAACCACATGGAAGGAATGGATGGTGCTAAAGCCACAATTGATTCAGCTGAAAAAACAACCGTCTATATGGTCGATTACACCCCAACGGATGGCGGAGAAGACGTGAAAAATCATAAATGGGTTACCGAAAGTGAGCTGTCATCCAAAGAACAATGATATACGAAAAGAGCTTATCCGTACATTTTAAATGGTGGATATGCTCTTTTTTGTAAACTATTACCAAATTTAGAATAATTTCTAGTTTAAAAAGTACAGTAGTGGGTGAAAAAAATAATAAGGAGATGATTTTATGATGAACGGCGGAGGTATGGGCGGTGGCTTTTTTGGAAGCGGATTTCAACATCTTTTAGATAGAGACACGCAACATGTCCTTAATAAAGCATCAGATTGGGTGAAATCCTTTTGCGATGAAGCCGGGGTACCAATTAACTTATGCGGGTTTTCTGAATCAAAAAAGATATTTAAGTTTAACCCACAACTGGATCGCCGATTCCTTATGAAGCTTAAAATGGACGGATTTTATTACAATACTAAAGAAGACCAAATCGAATTTAGGACATTGTTAAATAGTATTGATAAAAGGTCGCCTTTTGTAGAAAGTTCTTCTCTTGCATCCAAGCAATTGGCTGATAAGTTTTACTACGCCACTAATGGATTGCCTTCACATTTGAATAAAATTTTATATGAAGCAACTGCATTAGCAGCAAAATGTGGGAGCGATTCTATAGATGAAAATCACCTTTATGAGGCGTTTAATAAGCTTGAATTTTCTACACGTCCGTTTGTCTCCAACCCTTTTACTGTAAATAATTTCAATATTGTTGAAGCGTTTGAAATTGAGAAGCTTAGAAGTAAAGATGCGAATTAAGGATTGTTTGCTGCGCATACATTCGGTATCCGTTTTCGGTACTATTAGGCTTTGGAATTAAGCCTAAACGCTCGTAATATCGATGTTTGGGGAAATACGAGAGAAGTTTTAAAAAAGTACATGTACCAATTACAAAAAATCATTAGAAACATTAATTGAAAGAGAACTTTTAGCTTTGCTACTTCAAGAATTAAATTCCATTGTTGGAAGTTCTACTGCAACTTGTATAGAAGGTGGCTGACAAATGCCAACTAAAAAGGGGTAGGTTACTCCATTAATACCTTATTGCTTTAATTAAGAGATGATGGTGTATCTTAAATAAATATCTTAATCATGAGGAGTGTATTAAAAGAAATGTAAAAGAAGATTTAGGTTTAATGTTAAATTCTCTACAATTATTTGGTGTGTATTCTGGTCTGGAATTAAATACGAAGCCAGAGAAGGGTGAAGATGAATATCATACTGATGCAATTGGATATTTATGTACGGACTACGAAGGAGAAGTAACGCCTGATGAAAATCAAGCAATTGAAGCTGGACTTTTCAAATTAGATCAATTGCCTGAAGAAACAGACCCTTTTATTAAGAAAAAGTTAATTGAATTAAAAGGGAAGTTTGAAAAATATTGAGTGTAAAGGATAAAACTCTTTGGGTTATCGACACATCTCCGTTTACATAGTTAAGAGACATATTTAGGTTAGTTCTTATTAAACTAAAGAGTGCGTGCGACAAGTTCTGCTATAAGCGTTGTTAAGCGTGAAAAGCAGGGAATTTAGTATTTGAATTCCAACTTTACAACCGAGGATGGGAATGACGATTCCATGTTACCCAAACCATTCCGTCAATACTCCTGCAAGCGTTATAACTGGTAGGTTATAGGGTTTGAAGCACAAGTCGAGTCGGCAGAACGAAGGCTGAAGTCTACAAGCTATGCTAAAGGATATGCCACACTGCTGAAAAACTAGAAATGGTCAAAGAAGATGACCATGAAGTTGCTAAGGGGATCCACCTGATAAGGAGGCCACCCTAAATGAACGTAGGCTATAACTAAAGAACATAAATTAGCTTCTAATACAATGCCCATTATTTTTAAGATGCCAATCATTAAAGCTTTAAAAGAAGATTCTATATTGCGCGTTTACTATGGGAACAACTTAATGTTTTTATTTCACGAAAAAAAATAGCTTTTTTTGCTTTAGTGAAATTTTCATTAAATTCATCGTAAGGGATACCACATTCAGTTTTTCTTGAATTTATAATCGCATGGTTTTTACTTGAAAAAGGTCGAGATATTATAGGTAAAAGCAAGTTCATTCCTCCATTCTAAAAAGGTATAAATTAATAGAGGATAAATATTCCTGTAATTTCATTAGTAATATATGGGGGATATTTTAAAAAAGGATTTCGGATAAGGTTTACAAGCCTATGAGAAAGAAGCCTTTCTACCCCAGTGATGGCAGACAGGCTTCAATGAGTACAACTATTCGAGAGACAAAAGGCAAGTGGAAACCTTTTTACCTCTCTTAAGTAATCATAACCAAGTTATTTAGGAAGTACTCTTATTCTTAAAATATTGAAAAAGGAACCGACCTAGTAATCGATTCATTTATAGAGGGAGGAATCATAATGTTTGATCAGGTGGAGGTGAAGGACATAAACAAAGCGTCGCCGTCAATCCTGGAGGAGGAGAAGGGCGATCCAGGAGGGGGACAAGGTCATATATCACTGGAATTGAACTGATTAATTTTTAAATGAGTTGGGGTCCACGGACCTATTATAATAGCTACGGTTGTTACCTTGTCTATTTTTGTAGTCATTTCTCTTTTCTAAGAAAGATGAATGAGGGGATACTTAAAGAGTTTTTTAGAGTGTTCAGTATAATATTGGTTCTTGGGGCATGTGCTTTAGCTATTTATAACTCGGCAATGAACTCATTGAAGTAAAGCATCTTTCGAGGGTGCTTATTTTAATTTTTCATAGAAATCTTTCCATTGAACATAATAAAAGGGTAGAAGGGAGGTATTTAAAAATGGCACAAAATGATATACAAGAATGCATTACTGAGTGTGAAGCAGCACTTACACATCTAAACAATGCTATGGGAAAAATGGGTCATGCGAAGTCAAAAGAAAAATTACAACATGCAACAACAGATTTACAAGAATGTATTAGCGCTTGTCGTGAAATGTTATAAGAACTTAATACTTAATCTCTAACCAACCTTATTTGAGGTTGGTTTTTTATGTACGCCAGGCATGGCGGCTATCTAGGTGGTGAAAGTCCACTGTGGGGGTACACATCAACCAACCACTAGAGAAGCGCAAGGTACTTATCGTGAGGTAAGGGGTGAAGGAAGCGTGTATCAAAATCTTGGCTCGACGAATAGAAATCTTATACGAAGGCTTTGTAGGTGGATGAGGCTCCATAACAAGTCAAAGTCCGATAAGATGAACGTAAACCCTGCGTAGTAAATCGGGCTAGCAAAGAGGAAAGATAGTCGTCTTACCCTGGGAGATCTCACGGACAGCTCTGGAGTCACCTACTGAGAAAGCTGGTCGGAATAGGTTTATCGTGAGGAGTTAGCCGAAGCCATAGTAGCGAAAAATCAGGAAGGGATGAACAATTTATAGTGTTTCTACACCACAAATGCACGGAAGATATACTTCTGAATGTGTTAATGAGGAGAGTATGAGCGTATCTCAAAGAATACTCAAAAGAGAAGTGTCTTGCCGTCACGTGAGAGGAAAGGGAGAAACGAGTGTGAAACTTTTAGAAGAAATCTTAAATAACCAAAACATGAATCGAGCTTATATGTGTGTGTATCGCAATAAAGGTGCAAGTGGAGTAGACTGAGTGAACGTGGAGGAACTGAAGGAATATCTAAAAAAACATAAGGATGAAATTCGCTTTCAAATCCGGAAAAGAAAATACCAGCAAGCACCAGCACTGCGAGTAGAAATTCCAAAAGAACGGGAAAATGCGTAAATTAGGTATCCCAACGGTCGTCGACAGAGTGGTACAACAAGCAATTAGTCAAAAACTGAGTCCAATCTTCGAAAAGCAATTCAGCAAATACAGCTACTATGGTTTCCGACCAGGAAGAAGCTGTGAGATGGCCATCATTCAAGCTCTGGAGTACATAAACGACGGACATTAATGGTTAGTAGGCATTGACCTAGAACGATTATTTGATACCGTTCATCACGAAAAATTAATGAGAATCATCTCCCATACGATTAAAGATGGGGATGTCATTTCCTTTATTCGGAAATATCTCGTCAGTGGTGTGATGGTATGTGGCAAATTTGAAGACACGTCAGTTGGAACACCACAAGGACGCAACCTTAGCCCACTTCTAAGCAACATTATGTTAAACGAATTGGACAAGGAATTAGGCAAGAGGACTGCGTTTCGTTAGGTACGCAGACGATAGCCTTATCTTCGTTAAAAGTGAAAAAGCAGTGAATAGGGTTCTTACATCTATCTCAAGATTCATCGAGAAGAAACTTGGATTAATGGTGAATATATAGAGGAGCAGAATAGCACGCCCTAGTAAAACAAAGTTTCTGGGATTTGGTTTTATTATGACCCCTTAAAGAGATTGCTTTTTCTGAATTCCCATTTTTTTCTCTAAGAAATTAGAAAACGTCACTTTTCTATTAATCTAATGGTATATATCTTTCCTACTCGGTCAATGCTTTTACTGAGGAGGGGAGAATGATGATTAAACAAGTTTTTTCCATATTGGTTTATCTTTTTTTCATAATCTTTTATTCTATTAATCATGTTGACGGAAATAATGGGATGGAATTAGAAAAAATGATGGATGTTGCTCATAAAAACAATATTACAACCACTTCCTGGCAGGTATATATGAAAACGAAGTTAGGAAATGCAAAGGATATCGAAGAAGTGTATGAAATAGTAGAAAGTACAAAGTTGAGATTTCCTTTTGTGAAAGAATGGACAGGTTTTGATCGAAAAATCCATCATTTTACAATAGAAGGTAATATCAGCAATACCTCAAGTAAATTACTCCGTAAAATTCAAATTTATGCTTATAAGAATGATGATCGATATCAATTGTTTTTAACTTTGGAAGCAACTGGAGATAAATGGGATAAAAAATTATATGAAAGTATGTTAAGAGAAATTGAGATGTACACTGATGTTGAGGATGAGTATTACATATTACAAGGATTCGTAACGAAGAAACTGGATATGGAGGAATCCGCAAAAAAAATTTTAAATGATTTTCAAGCTAATTACGTTGAAGGTCTTAATGAAGACGAGTTTCTTTCAATTTCCGCATACAATTCTAACTGGCAAAGCAGAATTCCATCTAGGAATGATAAGAATATGAATTTACAATTGGGATTCCGTTATAATTCAGGTTTGAATAAAACGAATATAACGATGGGCTCACCCATTATAGTTTCCGAGTATTAATAACTTTTGGGGATAGACAGTTATAGTGGTCTTGCCGACATATCGCGGATTTGATTAATACGATTTCCGGGATTAAACCTCAGGATCTATATTCCGGGTTTTATATAACTGAAGTTTTAAGGCCTCTATAAGACAAAATTTCAATTAATATACATTTTTGCTTTGGTTTGGGTGAAGAGTAAGGATTTAGAAGACACTAAACTCATTCGGTATTTAAGGGATTTTGCTGATTCGTGTCGCCGATGTACAGAGGCTTGCCGACAAGATTCAAAAAAACAGATTTACATTGCTCGAATTAATACAAAATAAATGCTCAAATTAATGTAAAGTATGCATTTGGAGAACTGGAACCATTTATTTTCAAGATATTAACATCTCTTTTAGAGGTTCCAGTACGTAAACATTCGCTAAGCAAATTTCGACATAAAAATGAAAAGCTAATTGTACCAGTAAGATCCTTTGACTGAGAAAAAATAGTAACTTATAATTGCCGATTAATAGCTTTATATAAATAGGTAGAAAAGAATATGTTATATATTCCGATCGGTCCATTCATTAGGAGCGCTTCTTTCCGTGTCGGGTCATTTAATAAAATTGATTGAAGACCAAGGAGTCGCTCAAACAAGAGTGGCTCTTTTGTTTAGAAAAATAATAACATAAATAAAAATAGACTTTCTCCATACTTTCTTCAAATATTTTAATTAATATTAGCTGTGAAGAAATGAATAGGGTGATAATATGTACGATTTTTTTTCGAAAGTAAGCAATATTTTATCCGAGCCTTTTTTAAATCTAACATACGGCACTGAAGGAATACCTATATTGTTTGCTTTTATATTAGGGATTGTAGGTGCACTCGCACCATGTCAGTTCACTGGAAATATAGGGGCTATCACACTTTACGGAAACAAATCTTTGCAGAAGGGGCTGGCGTGGTCAGAAGTCGTCTTTTTCACCTTAGGGAAAATCCTCACCTTTACAGTCATAGGATTGTTAGCCTGGTCTTTAGGTAATGAATTTCAAAGAGATATTATCCCGTTCTTCCCTTGGATGCGAAAGGTAATTGGCCCAGTTTTATTATTTGCTGGTTTGTTTATGGTAGGAATCATCAAGCTAAGAGGGACCTTAACGTTATTAAAAATCCCAAGAGAATTTATTAAAGAAGGAAAATTAGGTTCCTTTTTAATGGGGGTTAGCTTTTCGTTAGGGTTCTGTCCAACCATGTTCGTATTATTTTTCGTAAGTTTAATGCCGGTTGTGGTATCAACTTCCTATGGTTTTGTTTTGCCTAGCATATTCGCAATCGGAACAACTCTTCCTCTATTTATTGCTATATTTCTAATTTGGTATTATGAGGCTGGTGGGACGGTAATGAAAAAAGGGAGAAAAATTGGTTTGGTTATTCAAAGGACTGCTGGAGTAATCATGATTCTTTTAGGGGTGGTTGATACATTAACTTATTGGGCAATCTAACTACCTTTTTTCTTGAAATTTCAATTTATCTAGAGATAACTTAGAATGAGGGAGAATGAATGAATAAAGACAAAAGAGTCTTGTTACTAATTCCATTTTTCACAATCCTAATGCCAATATATTCATTAGCTCATGGCGGGGATGGAAGGGAGCTGTCCCCAAATTACCTGAGTGAATGGAACTACCTTCTAGCTGCGGTATTAATATTCATATTTGGGTTCTACTTAATTAAACTTAGAGAATCACTTAGTCAGTCTATATGTTTTTTTCTCGCACTAGCAGTTTTTTATATAGCGCTAGGAAGCCCACTACATTATCTGGGTGATCAGTACCTGTTTAGTGCACATATGCTGGAGCAATCTATTGTATATGTTGCGTTTCCGCCTTTATTGCTACTTGGGATCCCAATGAAGGTGATAAAGCCAGTTGTGGTATGGGGATTAAGAAAAAATATCTTTTTAATCTTAAAGTTTCCTTTAATTCTGCTTCTTCTGTTTAACGTTTTGTTTCTTTATATCATATACCGTTAATTTTTAATACGGTTGTTGCTGATACTTTGCTTCATAACATGACACATGCTTTATTGACTCTTAGTGCTATACTAATGTGGATTCCATTAATTCCGCTAACAAGAGAGTTAGAAAGTTTATCTGAAATTCAAAAAATAGGTTATATTTTTGCGTCAGGAGTTTTACTCACACCGGCATGTGCATTAATTATTTTTTCAAAGGTTCCTTTTTATACGGTTTACGCACATGCCCCCCAATTGTTTGCTGTACTGCCTTATTTAGAAGATCAACGAACAGGCGGTATCATTATGAAAGTGTTCCAAGAGCTGGTGTATGGTTCAACGATTGGTTATATATTTTTTAAATGGGCAAAAAAAGAAAGAGAGAACGAAAGAAGTTATAACCTGGACGTGATGTAAAATGACGAAGGATAGAATTTTAATTGTTGATGATGAGTGGAATATGAGAAAGTTATTATCCATTCATTTAGGACAAGAATATGAGGTAGTGGAAGCTAGAAATGGAAAAGAAGCATTAGAAATTTTTGTGGGCGAGATAGAAATGAGCTTAATCATCCTGGATATTATGATGCCTGATATGTCTGGATGGGAAGTGTGTAGAGAAATTCGTCAACATAATGAAACAACTCCAATTTTAATGTTAACTGCCAGAGGTGAAGTTAAGGATAAAGTGCAGGGTTTTGATGTAGGTGCAGATGATTACTTAGTAAAACCTTATCAATCAGAAGAGTTACTAGCGAGAGTAAAAGCGCTTATTCGCCGATCTAATTCTATAAAGAAAGAGTCATTTAAAAACTCAAAAAATGAAATCGAGATACATGATTTAAGAATTGATCTAAACGCGAGGGAAGTTTATGTGAATGATCATTATATTGAACTAACACCTAAGGAATATGAACTTATCTTGTTATTTGTACACAATCCCAGATCAGTTTATACAAGGGACATGCTCTTGGACCTTGTTTGGGGAATTCATGAGGTCCTGGACATACGGACAGTCGATTCTCATATTAAGAACCTAAGAGAGAAATTTAGAAAAAATAAGCTTTCATTTATTCCAATTAAAACGGTATGGGGAGTGGGATACAAATTCCATGAGCTTGAGGCAGACAAATGAATTGGAATCGTATTGTTTTTAAACTAGGTGGGAGTATCTTAATCATTGTACTAATAATCCTACTCCCATTAGGGTTTGTTACCCAACAGATTTTCTCGGGATTTTATTATAGTAAGGTTCAGACTCAGCTTATGGACTTGTCTAAGCGATATGCTGAATCAATCTCCTCAATGGAAAACAATGAAATCTTCCACATGTTCGAGACTTTAGCAACGATGACCGATCAGGAAATAGTGATTGTGGATAGTAATGGACAAGTATTCGCAAACTCGGGTCTTCCTAGTTTTGAAGAAAATCGAAAAATAACAATGGAGCCGTTCCGTCTTGGCAAAGATGAAAAAATTCCAAGATATGAGTATTATGATCGTTTGTTAAATGAAAGGTTTATCTATATAGGGAGGCCCATCTTTGATAGAAATGAAAAGTATATTGGCAGTATGTATGTCTTCTCTTCAATTGAACCTATTACTCAATCTTTAGAGGTGATTAAAAATTTGCTAATACTTGCTGGTATTGGCAGTATACTATTGGCCTCGGGCTTGATATATATCGTATCTAAAAGGTTATCAAGACCTTTATTGGATATGGTTTCCGTTACCCGTGGTATGGCTAAGGGAGAACTTAACTCAAGAGTAGGCATTACTACGGGGGATGAAATTGGGACGTTGGGAAGATCAATTAATGATTTAGCCTTTGAACTTGAGAGTTATCGCGCGAATCGTCAGGAGTTTTTCGCAAGTGTTTCTCATGAACTTAGAACTCCTCTTGCATACGTAGATGGTTTTGCAAAGGTTTTAAAAGAGGGCCTTTACGAATCGGAGGAAGAAAAGGATAAGTATTTATCTATCATTGAACAAGAAACAACACGGATGACTAAGTTAGTAAATGACCTCTTTGAACTATCAAAAATGGAAGAAGGACATTTCCATTTACAACTGGAAAAAATTGATCTTATTGAAGTCATTGAAAATTCTTTGGAGAAAACTCGGTTGAAGGCTAAAGAAAAAGGGCTGTTACTCTCCGTTGATTCTATCATTTCGATTCCCAGTATATTGGCAGACGGACTAAGGGTTGAACAAGTTCTCATTAACCTAGTGGAAAATGCCATTAGATATACAGAGGAGGGCTTTATAAAAATCAAGCTGTTCAGTGATGAATCAGAAGTAGTTTTAGAAATTGAGGATACAGGGATTGGTATTCCAGAAAATGAAATACCGTTTTTGTTTGATAGGTTCTATCGAGTTGAAAAATCAAGGTCAAGACAATATGGAGGTACTGGTTTAGGGCTATCCATAGTCAAGCATCTTGTGAGCTTACAAAATGGTTCCATCGATGTTCAAAGTAAGGTAGGAAAAGGCACAAAGGTAAGGCTAGAGTTCCCAGTTTATACAGAGGAGGGATTATCATGAAGAAATTGGAATTCCTCATACCGTTTTTATTGATATTCGCTGGTTTAGCTTGTTTAACCATGTCAGGGACTTTCATGTTTTATCAAGAGTTAGGATCCTACTTTAAGACCTTTGCTACTCTTTGTTTTTGGATGTCTATACCGATAGCCGCCGGGATTATTTTATATCTCATTTATTTTAAAAAAAGGAGTTAATGGTTTTGAAAAATATTAAATTAATTTTTTTATCGATGTTCACATTAATGATGACATTCCCTATTCAGTCGTTTGCACACGAGGGAGAAGAGCATTTGGAAACAGCAACGTATTCATTTATAGACTACAGTATGATAGCTACGGGAGTAATAGCTTTCATTGCTATCATCATAGTTATAATACTAAATCAAAAGAGAAAGTCGATTAATGTAAAAACAAAAGAGGGCCAAGAGAGAAGCAGACAATTTCAAAAATGGATGAAAGTAAGCCAATGGGTTTCCGTCATAGCTATTGTTGTTCTTTTAATTACTGGAGCTGTTACGTTTTTCACTAAGGATAATGTGAATGAGAGTTCTGTTGAGTTAATGCATATACATGGCTTGGGCTTTACCAAAGATGGATCTGAAATATATGTCCCTGCTCATGATGGGTTAAAAGTTTACAGTAATGGTCAATGGTCAGAGGCAGCAGGAGAAAAACATGACTATATGGGCTTTTCCATGGTTGATGATGGATTTTACAGCAGTGGTCACCCAGCCCCTGACTCATCCATGAAGAATCCATTTGGTATTGTTAGAAGTACGAATATGAGGGAGGATTTAAAAACTCTAGGCTTATATGGTGAAATAGATTTTCACGGAATGGACGTAGGGTACAATAATCATGCAATTTACGTATTTAATCCCCAAGCAAACTCCCAGATGGAAGATACAGGGATTTACTATTCTTTAGATGATACAAAAACTTGGAATAAAAGTGGTATGAAGGGTATTGAGGGTCAAGTGTCGGCTATTGCTGTTCATCCGGATCAAGAAGAAGTAATAGCTGTATCAACGAAACAAGGGATCTTTTTATCTAAAGATTTCGGTGATACATTTAAAGAATTATCTGATGTTCCAACTACGGCATTATCCTTTTCAAATCAAGGAAAGCTTTATGCTGGAAGTGTTTCCAGCAAGGTGGAATTATATCAAATAAATATTGAAAATGGAGAAAAAAACAGTCTCCAAATACCATCACTAGAAGAGGAGGATGCAATTGGCTATATCGCTATTAATCCTCAAAATGAAAAACACATTGTTATTTCAACATTCAAAAAAGATATCTTTTCAACAAGTGATATGGGTGAAAAATGGACGGAAATCGCAGAAAAAGGGGTAGGGTCTTCGATTGTATCTAATTAAGTCTACATTCTTATTGTGAGCATTCTGATCATAGAAGTAACAATAAAAAGGAAGATCGATTAAATGTTTCGTGGGAATTTGATCATGAACCTACTGTTGGTAATAAACAAACATTACAAGATAACTTTGAAGTGGAACATGAAAAAAGTTAATGTATTTAATTATTGTTAGTGAAGGTTTTTCATTTTCTAACACATCCATTCAGAATTTAAAGGGAATCCATCGACTATTTAAGGTGAGTACCGGTTTTCTAAAAGGTAGACGTTACAAACTAAAAGCTAACGTTGTTCCAAGTGGATAAGAAACGTCCACTGTCACAAAATGAATTTATATTGGGTGGAAAGAGTAACAAAGAAGCAGTAATAGTATATGAATCATTAACAAAAGTAATTGATTGCAGAAGGATATCATCATCTGTCTTTCGAAGATAAATCCAGTCAAATAAAAACATAACGATGACCTTCACATTTAAAGATGATCAAACAAGAGAGTCTTATATGATATGAATCCATACCTAGGAGCAATTGATCATGTTGAGATTATGAGTGAGGATGGTGAACGTTACGTTCACCATCCTATGAATAATGAAACAAGTGTCCAGAAGCTACAATTTTCCGTTTGTAGTAGAAGTACCTTAGTCTTACCTATAAAAACATGAGAGGAGAGACTTTCATAATGATGGGTCTCGGAATGATGTTAAATATGTTACTTTGGATTGTTATTATCGGTTTTGCAATTTATGGTTTTATACTGATAATAATGAAGCCTTTTGAAAGCAAGTCAAATAAAGCACTAGCCATTTTGAAAGAACGCTATGCACGTGGAGATATCTCAAGGGAAGAATATGAAGAAAAAAGAGAACTTTTAAAATGAAAGATTATCCTACTGGCAATATAATTTACAAGTAAACCCTAAATAAGTAAGGAACTGATATTTACTCGACAAAAGAGCTTAAAATCAGTTCCTTTTTCTATGGATTCAATCTCCATATTTTCTACACATTTATCTTTTATAGTTAAACCAGTGTGATTGATAAGTTCTCAATGAAGGGTTGAATTATTAGTGAGTAATGTTAAATGTGAATGTGGGCATCTAAATAAAACTGGAACAGAATTTTGTGAAGCTTGCGGAAAGCCAATTCAGCTTATAGAGGGTCAGAAGTTTTTAAATATGCGCTATGAGGGGGTAGCAAGGAGATCGAAAACCAGTCAAAGAACGATAGTGGATAAGATTTGGAATTTCTTTTCTTCTGTAAAGGTAGGAATATGGATTATTTTTTTAACCCTAGTCGCCTCTGCTATAGGAACCTTTTTACCGCAAGAAATGTATATACCACAAACTAAAACACCAGAAGATTTCTATCGTGAGCAATACGGAATAGTAGGATATATTTATTACATTTTTGGTTTCCATAATTTATATGGTTCATGGTGGTACATGTTGTTGCTCGCGGCAATGGGATTGTCATTAATCATTGCAAGCTTGGACAGGGTAGTACCTCTGTATCGCGCATTAAAAAAACAACGGGTGACAAGACACGATAGCTTTCTTAAAAGACAAAGAATTATGGGTGTCACAGTTCTTTCGGAAAGCCACGGGTCAGTAAATAAAGTCTCGAAACACCTTAAAGAAAAACGTTATAAGGTTCGGGAAGATAAAGGAAATATTTTAGCAGAAAAAGGTCGATTTTCAAGGTGGGGACCCTATGTGAACCATCTAGGGCTAATCATCGTGCTTATTGGCGCAATGCTACGCTTTTTTCCAGGGATGTATGTGGATGAAATTCTGTGGGTGCGAGATGGGGAAACTGAAGCAGTACCTGGTACGGATAGAAAGTACTATATTAAAAATGAGAAATTCATCTTTGAAACTTATGGAAAGAAGGATAAAAAATATCAGGAAGTAATCCTGGAAGAAGGAAATACAATTCCTAAAACCTATCAAACAAATGCAGTTTTATATGAAAATAAAAATCAAGGAATAGCTGGTGCTAAACCGGAATTGGTTCAGGTAAAAGATGGTCCTATTACTGTTAATAACCCCATGAAAATTAACGGATTTGCCTTTTATCAAACAAGTTATAAACAAGGGGAATTCCATAAGATGAGGTTTGAATTAGAAGAGAAAGAAAGTGGGGAGACTTTTGGTGATATCGAATTAGATTTATTAAACCCTAAAACTCATTTTGACCTAGGGAAGGGGTACAGTGTTGAGCTTCTAGATTATTTCCCTGATTTTGAATTTGATTCAAAGGGAGAGCCATCGACAAAATCTAAACTTCCGAATAATCCGGCATTTATTTTTAGGATGTATACTCCTAATACCCCAGAGGGAGAATCTAGTTTCGTCGCAATTCAACAGAACTTAGAGCCGCTTGGAGAAAACCAATACAAAATGACATTCTCAGGATTGGATGTCAGGAACCTGACTGGCTTGACTATAAGAAAAGACTATACGCTATGGATATTGGGGATTGGTGGTTTCATCTTTATGATTGGATTAATTCAGGGGTTGTACTGGAACCACCGTCGAGTTTGGGTGCGAGTGAATGAAAATGAAGTGTTAATTGCAGCTCATACGAATAAAAATTGGTACGGAATAAAAAAAGATATTGAGTATGCTCTAAGAAATTCAGGCCTCAATGTACCTGTAGATCAAGTTGAAGAAAAAGGAGATGGAGCAGATGATTGATATTAGTAATTACTTATTGGGCGGAGCATTTTTCACCTATTTAGTTTCAACGATTTTTATTTGGGGATCTCTCTCCTCCAAAAATAATAAAGGTAGTTCCAGAACAAAAAGATGGGAATTTATTTCTTTAAATCTGTCAATCTTTGGCCTTGGCCTTCAACTAGGATTTTTTGTGACTAGATGGATCGCCATTGGTCATGTTCCGGTAAGTAATATGTTTGAGTTTACAACATTTTTCGGTATGATGATCGTTTTAGCTCATGTCATCATTTATTTTATGTATAAAACTAATATCATTGGTCTATTTAGCATACCAACCGCTCTAACAGTCATTGCATATGCAAGTGTATTTTCAAAAAAAGCTTCGCCCTTAGTTCCTTCCTTACAAAGCTATTGGCTAAAAATACATGTGACTACAGCAGCACTTGGTGAGGGTATACTTGCGCTTAGTTTTGTAGCCGGTTTTATATATTTGTTACGAGTTGTCGATCAATCAAAAAGAAGTAAGGGAACATTTGGGATTGAGTTTGTTTTCTATTCGATTTTAAGCACTCTCGCTTTTGCAATAATCTCTTATACTTTCACTAATTTGGAATTTGAAACGACTTTTAAATGGGTAAGTGAAACGCAACAAGAAGAAGAATTGGTTTATCAATTACCGGCTATTGTAGGACCGCCAAATGGGGAAGTCGTAAATACTACGCATTCATTCAATCCAATAGTAGAAGCCCCTTCTTGGATGAATGGGAGCCAAGCCCCACGTAAATTAAACACATTAGTATGGTCTCTTTTGGCTGGGGCAGTTCTTTATTTAACGCTAAGGCTTATTTTGCTGAAAAGAATTGGTGCAAAGGTTCAGCCGTTATTAGTGAATATTCGTCCTGAGCAATTAGATGAAATCAGCTATCGATCTGTCATGATTGGATTCCCAGTATTCACCTTAGGGGCACTTATTTTTGCTATGATTTGGGCCCAAGAAGCATGGTCAAGATTTTGGGGATGGGACCCAAAAGAAGTTTGGGCACTGATTACATTCCTATTTTACGCAGCTTATCTTCATCTTAGACTATCTAAAGGCTGGGAAGGGCAAAGGTCTGCATGGCTCACCGTTTTAGGTTTCGTTATTATAATGTTTAACTTAGTTGTTGTGAATCTCGTCATCGCTGGTTTGCATTCATATGCTTAGGAGGTTTTTATGGATAAAAAGAAAAGGAGATTAGTTATAAGAATAAGCTTGTTGTCTATTTTCACTTTCTTGATTGGGTATGTGCTCTATACAAATATAACAAACAGTAATAGCGGAATGATCCAGGCGGGTGACCAAGCTCCAGACTTTCAGTTAGAAACATTAAAGGGAGAGACCGTCAAATTAAGTGACTTTAAAGGTCAAGGGATTTTTTTGAATTTTTGGGCAACGTATTGTCCGCCATGTAAAGAGGAAATGCCCTATATGCAAAACCAATATGAAGAATTTAAAGATAAAGGAGTAACGATATTAGCTATTGATGTTGGGGAACCCAAAGTAACGGTTGATAAATTTGCAAAAAGGTATGGCCTTACATTTCCTATACTCTTAGATCAAAATCAGGAAGTACTAGATTCTTATGGAGTGGGTCCCATTCCGGTAACATTCCTAATTGATGAAGACGGGAAAGTGGTAGAAAGAGTAACAGCTAGTTTATCAGAAGAAATAATTAAAAATTACATGAATTCTATTATGCCTGAAAAATATCAAGAGTGAAGGGAGTAACCTACTCCCTTTTTCTATGGGAAGGAGTCGTATATCCTATGACTGATTTGAATGCCCTGTTTGCATTCGGAGCGGGAGTATTATCATTCATCTCTCCATGTTGTTTGCCCTTATATCCAGCGTTTTTATCTTATATTACAGGAATGTCTGTTGAAGAATTAAAAGAAAACAACAGCAATCTGGTTAGAAGAAGGGCCATCCTTCATACGATCTTCTTTTTGTTAGGTTTCACATTAATATTCGGGGCGATTGGGTTCTCGACATCTTTTATTGGAACCTTTTTTCTTCAATATGATGACTTGATCAGGCAAGTTGGGGCTCTTTTAATTATATTTTTTGGTCTTGTGACAGTTGGATTAATAAAACCTTCTGTTCTGATGAAAGATATGAAGGTACTATCTTTTAGAAATAGGCCAACTGGATATATGGGGTCAAGCTTAATAGGTGTAGGTTTTGCTGCGGGATGGACTCCGTGTACTGGCCCGATTTTAGCTTCTGTCATTGCTTTAGGAGTGACGAACCCAAACCAGGCTTTATTCTATATGCTGATGTATTCTCTAGGTTTTTCTTTACCCTTTCTTGTCATGGCTCTTTTTATTGGGAAACTAAAATGGATAAAGAAGTACAACCTCATAGTTATAAAGGTTGGAGGTTACTTTATGATAATGATGGGTGTGTTCTTATTGTTAGATTGGATAACAAAGGTTACATCATTTCTATCTAGCCGTTTCTTTGACGGGTTTACCGGGTTCTAATAATTAATTGAAGGAGAATTATATGAAAATCAGTAGGTCAACCTGGTTAATAGTAATTGTTATAATTATCTTCATTCTTATAAACATGCTTGTTAATATTTTTACCGAAAATAATCAAAAACCTAAAGATAAGGATATTAATATCATCAATGGAAACATCCAAACACATTAAGTGCAAGGGGAAATAGTTATGGCATTATTCTACTATAGAAGACTAAAAAAAATATTAATTCTATTATTAGTTATTATTTCTATTTATCCACCACTGACTGGACTAGCTCATTCGAGTCTTGAGAGAACTTACCCTGAAGAAGGAGAAAAGCTAAACACTAGTCCAGAAACGATTGAGGTATGGTTTCAAGACCTAGTCGTCCTGCACTCAGAGTCAATTAAGGTTAAGAGTAATAAGGGAAATTACATTGATATGGGTAAAGCGTATATTGATCCGAACGATAAAACTCATATTATAGGTGCTTTACCAGAAGAATTACCTTCAGGTTTATATATTGCTGAGATAAATGTAATTGCATTAGATGGATTTGTAATGAAAGAAAGAATAACATTTCAAATGACAAATGATGAAGGGATTTTGGGAGAGGACAGACTAAAAGTCTTGAAATATTCCCCAGTAGATGGTGAAATCACCAATCAAACAATTAAGCAGATTGATCTTTGGTTCAATAAACCAGCTGAAATTACAGCAATAGGTGTATTTGATGATAAACAGCAATCTATACGTTTAGGTACTCCTGAGATCGATCCTATTAATCCTAATCATCTTACTATATCAATTGAGGAAGTTCTTCATTCAGGTACATATCAGGTAACTTGGTATGCAAGACCAATTGATGCTGATGTTAGTAAACCCGATATAGTAAACGTATTCTATTTTGCTGTTGATGAGTTCTCTCCAATACAGCAATCACATATAGGAGAGTCAACTAACTCCTTTTCAATCCAAAACTTTAGTTTAAAACAGGTAGGGTATTGGTTTGTATTCATTGGACTTTCGATATTATTTGGAGGATCTTTCTTTCTTCAGTTTATTGCAAAGGAGAAAAAGAATGTAAGGTGGAGGAAGATATCTTCTATATTTTTATCGTTTGTAGTAATCGGAGAAGTTATTATTCTTCTGCTTCAAAAAGGAGAATTACAAGGTCTTTCAATTGAAGAATTTTTGAAATTGAAATTCACTTTGATTCCATTACTTCAAATTCTGTTTCTTGCACTAGGATACTCAATAAAAAAATATCAAATTTACTTTTATAGTGTTCCAGTGATACTAATGCCCTTTGTTGCAGGCCATGCGGCTTATCCTCGATATGGCGGACTTGTCACGATGGGAATTAATGCTCTTCATTTCTTGGGAGCAGCTATTTGGATAGGAGGGCTCTTTGCCTTGATGATCCTGACTAAAAAAGCTGAGATGAAGAACTGGATAGCAGAAGTTATTCCAAGTTTCTCAAAATGGGCGTTTCTTAGTTTAATCATAATCATCGTGACTGGATTTATCATGACTTTTCAGTACGTACCTTCATTTTCTGCCAGTAGTTTCATTGAAAGTGAGTGGGGAAAGATTATAATTCTTAAAATAATCGTGACTATGTTAGTTGTGATAATTGGTTTTTTCCAAAGAAGATCTCTGAAAAAGTGGATGGAAAGCACTTTACGTCTCATAATGAAACGAGTAAGAGTTGAGCTCATCTATAGTGCAATTATTTTATTGCTTGCATCCTTATTAGTTGTTTCAACCCCTGGTGCTGCTGAACAAGGAGTCTATCCTCAAACCATTGGGGATGGTGGAGATGAATTGAAGGTCGGTTTTTCACCATTGACACCTGGATTAAACGTTTTAACAATGGATTTCACTAGTAAGAATGTTAAGGATGTAAAAGTGAACCTGTCCATGCCACCAACGTATAATGTTGAATATAACGCTTTTAAATTAGATGAAGACACATTTAAAATAACTGGAAACTTGTTGCATGCATCTGGCACCATGAGTATGGAGGTTATAGCTTTCTATCAGGATGGTACTAAAAAAAGGTTCCTGTATAAAGTTGTTGTTCCTGGTGAATTAAGATTTAATGAATAAATCTTTGTGAATTGCATCAATAGTTTCCGAATAAATGAACGAAAAAGGTGAAACAAGTAAACTAAAGGGGAGAACTTTTTTCTCCCCTTTTTACGACTTGAAATTAAAAATTCCAAGTTAAATAGACCTGAGATGGTTAGTTCTTACTTATATTTTCAATCAGTATTTCTTCTATATTATCTCCATACTTTCTCCAAACTTTTCATGTACTCTATAAAATAAATAAAACATAGGAGGTACTTGATGGGCACAATTCAACCAATTGATCGAATAGCATTCGAAATTGGACCCATAACAGTTTATTGGTATGGCATCATTATCGCTTTTTGAATTGTTCTTGGGCTTTATTTAGCCACAAAAGAGGCAAAGCGTTCCGGATTCCATAATGATATTATTATAGATTTAATTATGTGGGCTATTCCAATTGCTCTTATTAGTGCAAGGCTATACTATGTCATTTTTAACTGGGAATACTACTCCAATAATCTAGTTGAAATGATAGCTATCTGGAAAGGAGGTATTGCCATCCATGGAGCGCTTATTGGAGCTACCATTACTGCCGTTGTATTTGCTAAAAAAAGAGGTGTTTCATTTTGGACGTTAGCTGATATTTTAGCCCCTAGTATTATTTTAGGGCAAGCAATAGGCCGATGGGGAAACTTTATGAATCAAGAAGCACATGGCGGGACTGTAACTAAAGGCTTTCTTGAGAACTTACAGTTACCGGATTTGATTATTAATCAAATGTTTATTAACGGACAATATTACCATCCTACTTTTTTATACGAATCAATTTGGAATATCGCTGGATTTATCGCTTTAATAATGTTGCGTAGAATAAACCTTCGTCAAGGTGAGTTGTTTTTAAGCTATATTATCTGGTATTCTATTGGGCGTTTCTTTATTGAAGGGATGCGAACAGATAGTCTGATGTTAACGGAGACATTAAGAATGGCGCAATTCATTTCAATTGTGTTAGTTATTTGTAGTTTACTAATCTTAGTTTATCGAAGAAAAACAGTGCAGCATACTCAATAAATCTTATGAGGGAAAGGTGTATTCTCCATACTTTCTTCAAACTTATTATCTATAATTGCTTTGAATAAAACAAAAGGAGGTGATCTTGATGAAAAAGAAAATTGCATTTGTTTCATCTTTTGCATTAGCAACATTGTTTGTCTCTGGCCAATTTACTTATGCAGAAAAACCAGACAGCATGATGAATATGGTGAACGGAAACGGCATGACGAAGATGATGGAAGCAATGAATTCTCCTGAAGGTAAAAAAATGATGAAAGCTTGTGGAAAATTTATGGAATCTAGTGATGATGATAGTGAACAAAGGGATACTTCTTTGTAAAGATCAAAGGACCTTCTATTAATGGTCTTTTCGCTAATCAGTAAATGGGGCTAAAATTATGGAATGGTTATTATTCTTGCTTTGTCCCTTAATGATGTTATTTTGCATGAAAGGGATGTTTACAGGCAGGAAGAAAGGTTGTCATTATATACAGTCCAAAGATTCACCTGAAGAACTCAAATCTTTTCAAGAACAGATGCAGAGACTCCAGGAGCAAAACATAAAGTTAATGGAAGAGATAAATTCTATTAAGCAAACGGATGAACCAAAGTTCATTTCGAAGTCTACTAGAAAATAAATTAAAAATTAGGCAACCAAAGAAACTTTAACAGCATTAGGTGATTATCATTACGTGAATAAAATTCAAACAGTTGGCGGTCTGGATTCAGTTAGTAATTCTCAACTGTCAGGTCATTTAAGTAGGATATGGGCGAAATTCCTAAAACCAAGACGAATGTGAAACTTCATCTGCCCCTCGTGTCTATAAAAAAAGAGGATTCCTATCCGGATAAACCGTAATGGCAACTGCCAAAGAAAATGATCATGGTCAGCTTGAAATCATGGTGGATTACACTAAATGAATGCATGTGTTTAACCGTTGATATCTAGACTAATCGCTTCGACCATATGTGGCAATGTCTCAGAATGATAATAGTTTGAAAAAATCAGACTTTCTACGTCTATCATCGGAGGGGCCATCTCCATACATCATCACTGGTAACAAAAAGTTGAAAGGTTCTGCAGAATAGAGCCTTGTGCGAGTGGTGTTCCTTGTCATGCCGGATACCTCAACTGGCTTGTTTTAATCGCGATTCCACTAACGCCACTTTAAAAAAATAAAAATTGTAGTCAGTAGCCAACTTCCTTATTGCAAAAGGAATGTTGGCTTTTAGATTCCTATGACAAGGTAATCACCGTTCGCTACCTGTACGACATGAGCTTATTAGAGGGCAATAACCAGAGATCAGTTACCTGATCTCTGGCTATTGCCTCCTTTATTTATTGGGGAGGGTTAGACAATAAAAAATATCTATTCCGCTTAATTATGGAAATTGTTAAATTTTCTTCCGGTTATTTATGAAAAATTAACATTTCAATCATTCATAGTTTTTAACTATTCCTGAGAATTAGGAAAACTGAAAAAGTTGAATTCTTTTTACATTAATACCGCTTTCCGCGATATGATGAAAAATTACAAATGTACAACTATCGCTTTTTAATGAAAATGAAATACCTATGATTTCAAGAGAGGAGTATGCAGCATTTATAAATAAGTACAAATCACATAATCGGATATTAGGTTTCTTTAATCTAGATATCATTGAAGATGGGAAAGAGTCTATGCAAAACTTCGAGTATCTATATAATACTTGTCCAGGAGCTAAAATTTATCCGGTATGGCAATTTTCAAGCAGTATAGATTCACTAGAGGATCTTGTGAACGACAGGAGAAATTTCGAGGTTATTGGCATCGGAGGCCTTGTGCCTTACCTATCTAACCGACAGCAGCTGGTCAGAAAAAAATGGACTGAAGTTTTTAGACTATATCCTCAAGCCAACTTCCATTTCCTTGGTGGAGCGAATCGAATGCTAAGAGAATTCCCCTTCTTTTCAAGTGATTCAAGTGCTTATTTAAATTCAAGAAAATCTGCAAACCAGCGAATAAGCGAATAGTTTATCTGGGGAACGGACATAGAGTAAAAGCACATGAGTACTAATAAAATAATATTTCAGAACTTAAAATACCTATTTAATTTAGAGAACAGAGAAACATTTAAACAGTTGACCTTAACTGAATTAGATTGCAATTGAGTCCAGTTTAATTAACTGTAAATTAATCCCAAAAATTGTTGTGTTTTATACAATATTCTGTATATAATATTACAAACACCAATATCCTTTTTTGGCAGCCGTTTTTAAAATGGCTGTTTTTTTATTCCAAAAAAGATAAACCATTAGTAAGCGGATCGTATCCGCTATAATTTGTCTGTTAATATCTCTTGGAGTCTCTTTCTAATAGCTGCGGTCCATATCCGCTGTACTGCCTCATATCCTCTCACAACACACTCCCATTCAATGAACTCCTCATCAATAACTTTGCGCTCAAATATCTTTATTCCTTGTTTTCTCATAACTTGACGCTTTTCTTTTCGCTTATGCAAAGCCTCTTTAATCAGACTCTCAATCTTTTTCTTATATGGAGATTTAAACTTAATAGATGAAAGATCGATCGCTTTTAAATCTCGTTCTAATACCTCTATCAGAAGGTCTAAGTAGATTAAATCATATACCAATTTTTTATCTTCTTCCTGAATCATATTTATCACCTTTCACTCAACCCCTCAACAATATTATAATCATTTTCAGTTGGTTCATCACTTAACTTGGAATTGAAATGGAAATTCCTTGATAAGAAATGGTACGATAGGTATAATAAAATTAATAATCATTTAAAAATAACGTTGAAATGGGACGCACCCAAAGCATGGTAGGCAACTATCATCCTTTTTGTGCGTCCTTTTCGTATTCAAGGAGGATATAACTATGAAAAGCAAAAAGAAGCAACCATTTACAAGGGTTAAAGCAAACATTGATGACATTATAGAGTTTGAGAGGCATGGATTAATAATTAGAGGACGCGTCGTTGTCCTTCGTCCTGAGACCGTAATAATTGAATTCCTTGATCAAGCTCTTGCCGTTGAACTTGAGTATGATAATAACAGGACAGTTGTAAGAGATGAAAATTATGTAATTATTGAAAAAAGCGATTTGCCTCCACAGCCTATTTTTCAATTTAATGGATGGAGACCAGCAAATTAATGAATAGACTATACCATTTAAATTCAATTATTGAAGCGAAAAGAAGACGTATGAGCGATATTGTGAACAAAGAAGGTCTTACTTCAATAAAAGCCATTCAGTGTAGCCAAGAACTAGACGAACTCATAATAGTAGCTCAAAAACAAACTGATGTCTCAGGGACTAATAAAGTTTGAAATAAAAGGATGGAATAGAGAACAATGATTAAGATCACATCTTTAGATACCTACCAGGACTTAAAAAAAGCCGGGGAGGGATTTATATGTATAAAAGATAATACAAGGATAAATAAAGTTCATTCTGTATCATGTAGATGGATAAATATTAGGAATTTAAAAAAGAAAATTATTGAAAACAGTTGCAAACAGGGGGAGTATTTCTATAGTTTGGATTATCAAAAATTACACTTAACCTTCAATGCAATTGCATGTAGAAATTGTAGCAAAGTGAAAGAGATAAAAGAGTGGTGCACTTAATGAAAAATGGAAAAAAGCCTAAATTAAAGAAAAATCAAAAATATTCAAAAGATATTCTTATAGAAATAGCACTAAAAAACAAAGAACATTTCACTACGACTCTAGAATGGAATAAGTTTGCTAAAGAAAATAATTTACCACAAGCAACTACATACTATACCTATTTTGGTCCCTGGAGCGAATGTTTCTATGAAATATTCGGCATAAAAAAACCTAAAAGAAAAAAATATACAAAAGCAGTACTTTCTAAAATAGCTCTCGCCCACAAGAAACATTTTACAACGACAACAGCATGGAATAAACACGCTAAAGAAAATAGGCTCCCCCAATCGACTACATTCTCATTAAAATATGGTTCTTGGGGGGAGAGTCTAAATGAAATTTTTGGGGTGAATAATTCTGATCGTAAAAAGTCTTATCCAAAAGAAGAGCTTAAATTAATAGCCCTTACTAATAAAGAGTTCTTTACTACCAGTTCTACTTGGAACAGATTCGCTAAAGATAATGACTTACCCCGCGCTAGTACATTCTGTAGAGCATTTGGATCTTGGACAAATTTAGTTGAAGAATTAACAGACAATTATAGTAATGCCAAGAATGGAGCTTCGAGAGATAAACTAAGAAAAATCGCTTTAAAATATCAAAACTATTTTTCAACCGCAAATGAATGGGATGCCTTTGCAATAGAAAACAATCTTCCTTCAGCAAGCTCCTACATTTCTGCTTTTGGGTCTTGGAAAGAAAGTTTAAGGGCCATAATGGGGAAATATGAAGATCCCAAAGTTAGATGTTTAGAAGATGATGAATAAATCTCATACACTTAAATCAGTTCCATATTCTCCAGGTGATGCTTCAGAATATTGTTTTAGATTATAAAACAATTTTGAATCGAAGATTTACACTTTTTTGTAAAGAGGAGGTGTGATATTTTGTACCTACCAGAAAAAAGTAATGAATCTATTAGCAGAAAATTATTATTATTTTCTTCATACGCTTCCATACGATAATAAGCTTTATATGGAGGGAATGAGAGAGGCCAGAGGGAAATTTTTAGCGAATTTACATATTAGTTTGTAAAAAAATCACCTGCCCTATAAGCACAAGGAACGATTTTATTCCACAGATTATGTAAGTCTAAAAGCCCTGGAACTATTGCATAACAAGAACTGGAATATCAATGAATTGAGATATGAACATATGATACCTAAAAAAAGATATATTCAAGATCAATGCGAAGAGTGGGTCAGAGGTGGACTACTATCTAAAGATAAAATTTATAATTTATTCATTAAATACTTTTGAACTGCTGCAATTCACAAGGATGAAGATGCTCTTCTAAGTAGAACAAAGATGCAGGACTGGGATAAATCCAATATTTTCTCGAGATATGAGGATGTGGGCATTGAACTATTACCCCATAATAAGAAATATTTCCTTAATAAAAACTGAACAAAAAACTGGAACGTCAGTTCTTTACTACCGAGTTTTTTTACAGAAAATATGCTATAATTTTAAGATACAATAGCATAATGCAGGGTGGGCAGCAGCTGACACTCTCCTAGAAAGAAGGGGGGTGTTGCTGAAGTGGTTGCTGTAGGTGATTTGTTGCAAATCTTAATCGGATTCGGATCATTAGTTGTCGCAGGAATATCGCTAGTTGTAGCAATAATCGCTGTAACACAAAAAAAGTAACCCACCCTGTTCGGTTTGGCCACCAGTAGGGTAAGGTTACTTATGTGAAGGTCAGACTGCTGCGCATTCGAGCAGGCTGTTGTATGATTGAGAAGTCTAGTGTTCCAGCACTAGGCTTCTCTTTTTTACTTTATACATCTTTGTATTAATTATACTGAATTATATAATATTCGTAAAGCAATGACCACTTTTACAGTTGATTTCCTTTTTGTGAATTATGAGATAATATCATACGTAATTCTGTTATAACAAGATAAATTAGGCGTATAGGAGTGGGGAATTTCAGATGAATATTAACGAATTAAACTACTCAACAGTCAGAATCTTAGCTGATATGGGGACCTTCAAGAGTACCGGTACTGGTTTTATAATTAGATTTGTAGAACAATTCAAAGAAGGAAAGTACCTTAATGTGCCATGCATTGTCACAAATAAACATGTAATAGATGGGGCTAAAGAAATTACTGTTAGATTTCATGCTGGTGATGGTAATGGGAATAGAAAATCACAATGCGAATTCACCGTACCAACGAGCCTATTCTTTTTCCACCCTAATGCAAATGTTGATTTATGCGCTATGCCTGTTGCACACCTACACTTAATGGCAGAGGAAGATGATATCATGCCACTGTATTATGGTGTTAGCATGAAGCAAATTCCGAACAGTGTAGAGGAACTAAATAAATACCTGCCTTCTGAAGATGTAACAATTGTTGGTTATCCAAATGGTCTGTGGGATGAGGTCAACAACTTTCCTATTTCCAGAAAAGGTACATTAGCAACTGCTCCAGCAGTCTTATATAAAGGAGAGAGCCAGTTCCTTATTGATTGTGCTATTTATCCAGGATCTAGTGGCTCACCGGTATTCTCTGTAAAACAGCTCTTTAACAAAGAGACTTTTCAACCATTCTTATCTGTAAAATTATTAGGAGTTGTTTTTGCAACATATCAACATACAGTTCAAGGTGACTTTTTAATTAAGGATATTCCCACGAGCATCGATACCTTAATTCCTAACCATTTAGGTCTTGTTCTTAACAGTTTAAGAATACATGAACTTAATGAGGTTATTAGCGAGCATTATGCTGATTTAAAACCTGAGGAAATTTTTGATTCCTTATCAATTAAGAAAAAATAGTCGTTAAGACATTAAGACAGATAAATAAAATTGCATTTAAGTTAAAAGCAAGCAAAGAGATATAATATCTTCGAATAAAAAATTTATATAATATAAGGGGTGATGAGTAGACCAATAATTAAGCAATTGAGGAGATGGCCACGCAATTTGAGTACTGCACAAGAAGGAGGGTTGTCTACCTCTCAGTATGGGGGCATGTCTACCTCTCAATACGGAGGACTTTCTACAGCCCAATATGGAGGACTTTCTACAGCCCAATATGGAGGACTTTCTACAGCCCAATATGGAGGACTATCCACATCTCCTGGGGGAGGTATGTCTACTTCTTCAACTGATATAAACATGAGCAATATTCCACCTTGGCCGGTTTTCTTAAAAGAACTTGAAAGTAGAGGATATATAAGCCAAGCTGAATTAATCCGATCACATTTACCCGAGTTTCTATGGCCTGAAAACTTCTTCAAGTAATTCCTTCAATCAACTATTATTAATGTGATTCAGAATACTAAAATTATATAACCTTTTAACCAAAAGAAAGCCAGGAGATAGACTGACATAGCGATTTGAGACACATATAAAACACCTCTTTAGGCTGCTTGCGCCCCAAATTCTTTGGGCGTCAGGTAGCCTAATTTTTCTAGGATACGGTCTTGGTTGTAATAGCGCACGTATT
>NZ_CAJGBF010000012.1 GCF_904424705.1 Rossellomorea arthrocnemi
TTTCCTGATAAAATTTCTTGTCATGATTGTCCGAAGTCGCTTCTCCACCTTTTTCACCGATCTCCTGGTAGAATTCTTTGTCATGGTTCTTCGCTGTTTGCTCTCCGCCTTTACGGCCAGCTTCTTCGTAACTCATTTTGTTGTTGCTGTTGTTGTTACTGTTTGCCATAAATAAAATCCTCCTTAAGTTTGGTAAATGGTGTTGTACGATTGTACATTTTTTATATACCTCGTGAGAGCAGAGTTAAACGAAAATGTCGGTTTTTAACATTTTTGTAATTTAATTTTTACTATAGAAGAGTAAACCCTCTTAATAGAAGTGCTTGCCGGGGAGGTGTATGATACTTGTAGGAAATAAAATAAAGGAGACTTGTTACATGGAATACATCAAGCGGGGAACAAAAGCCTTCAAGAATACTAATCTTGCTCTTTTTGCAGGCGGATTCAGCACCTTCGCCATCCTGTGGGGAACACAGCCCCTGCTGCCGGAAATCGCTCGTGATTTCAATGTCTCACCCGCCACTTCAAGTCTCAGCCAGTCTTCTACCACTATTGCTCTCGCCATCAGTCTCTTAATCGCAGGATCCTTGTCGGACGTATATGGAAGAAAGTCCGTCATGACATTTTCTCTTCTGGCTTCCTCCATCCTTGCCATCTGTACGGGATTTGCCACGGGGTTTCATATGCTTGTAGCCGGGCGGATCCTGCAGGGCATCACACTTGCCGGGCTGCCCGCCGTCGCCATGGCTTACCTTGGTGAAGAAATCGAAGGGAAAAGCCTGGGGATGGCCATGGGATTATACATCAGCGGAAACTCCATCGGGGGAATGTCGGGACGGATCATGAGCGGCGTCCTTACCGATTACTTCAATTGGCATGTCGCCTTGATGGGAATCGGGATCATCAGCTTATTATCGAGTATCATCTTCATGACCCTTCTACCACGGTCTGTCCATTTCGAACCCCGGGCCTTCAAGCTGAAGTCATTGGCCGGTTCCCTGCTCAGTCAATTCAATGTGCCGGGACTCACGTTTCTGTTCACCATCGGGTTTCTCTTGATGGGCGGATTCGTCTCCCTCTACAATTACATTGGATTTGAGCTGATCGCTCCACCCTACTCCCTCAGCCAGACCGTTGTCGGCTTCATTTTCATCGTCTATATCGTCGGCACCTTCAGCTCAACGTGGATGGGGATGCTTGCTGATCAATATGGAAAAAAGAGAATCCTGCCGCTGTCTTTAGTCATCATGCTTTCTGGCGTGATAACGACCCTGCACCCGAATCTCTGGGTCAAAATGATCGGGATCGCTGTCTTCACATACGGGTTCTTCGCCGGCCATTCCATCGCAAGCAGCTGGGTTGGACGATTGGCCGTCCATGATAAAGCACAGGCTTCGGCCCTCTACTTATCCGCCTATTACGCAGGTTCCAGTGTCGGCGGTACCGTCAGTGGAAGCTTCTATCACCAGTTCAACTGGGCCGGTGTCGTGTGGATGATCGTGGCTCTCTCCGTCATTTCAATTGGCATTTCATTTATGTTAGGGAGAAGGGACGTAATACGATCAATATAAAAGAGGACTTGCCGAGAAGTCCTCTTTCTTTGGCCTTATCCCTTCACGCCTGCTTCAGGACCCCAGGATCCCTGTAATTTTCTAATATAAAGAATTTGCCCTGCATGGTAAGTGGTATGGATGGTGAGGTGGGCAATGACCTCCACCCATTTTGTCAGACTCACTTCATCAGCCTCATCGACCGCCTTCTTCCATTCTGCCATTAATTGATTGATCCGTACTCCCGTTTCCTCCCAACTGAGACCATCCTTATTCCTAAACGTACTTTCCCCCGTCCTCTCTTCATTTTCAATCCCTTTCAGCTGATTCAAGTGACGCTGATTATAATAGATGAGGTGATGGATGATTTCAGAGATGGAATTGCTCCCTTCATTGGGCTTCCACGTGGCTTGTTGTTCTGTGAGGCCGTTAATGGAATTGATCAATGAGACGAACCAGGTATTTTGATCGTGGCAGGCTTCGAGTTGCATGAGTAGAACTTGTTTGGCGTTCATTTGTTTTCCCTCCTCCTGTATTTGCCTATCATTAATACATTCCAGATAGAGCAGGAGGTTTCCTCTTTTTATTTGGAGTGAAGCGTGAGGCATTAAAAATGGACCTTTACTGTTTCATGAAATGTCATCCCAAAGTACTGATACTCGATGATCACCCGATGTACTTCTTTGTCGTGGAACACATTCACAGCATAAATCCTGTCCCACTTGGAAGCAGTCCCGGCATCTAGACTCTCCATTTGTTCAGCATGTGTTGGCCCCGCCTGAATTTTGACGTCCTCTATATTTTTGAAACTGATTTCTTCCGGGAGATTATCCTTTGGCCCACCAGTTATCGCGTATCCTCTCAGGAGATTACTCACCTGCATCTTCACCTGTTCAGGAGTTTCATTATGATTGACCTTAACCCCCATCACTTTCGCATCCTTAAATCCATGATTGGTGATTCCGACCAGCACAGTCGTTCCATCCTTATTTTGTCCAATGGTACCGATTTCCAAGGGAGGATTCTTCTTAATAGAAAAATACGTTCCTCCCCCTACTACCATCACAAGCAGTACAGCTGCAATCCAGCATTTCCTCATCCAGCTAACCCCTTTTTCTCCAAATGTCCTACTCTCTCTCGTCCCTTTATGAAAATGAATGACATAGATCTTAATAACCCTAATAAGGTTGGGCAGGAGCGACCAATTCCCTGAATGCCAGTGGCTGCTCGCACACCAACTCCACTTTGCCTTTCCACGGATTACGGGAATACCGCCTCTTATCACGCATTTTCTTCATTTTAGCCTCTCTCGAAATCCCCCTTAAGGGACCGTATTATTAACAAGATTCCCACAACTGCGATTAAAACCGCCAATCCAATGGGAACGATACCAATGTCCCGCATAGCAGTTCCATAAATCCCATATCTTCGGTCCCAGCCTAATCCATCCGCCTCATCCAGCATGCGCGAATAAACGGATGCCGCTATAAGCGTTGATCCATAAAGAATCGAACTGGCCACTAAGCATGTTAACCCTGTCAATAATGGTTTCATCACCACACACCCTATCTACCAAAAAACTCCGGCAGCTGAACTCCCAGATCGAACAAAGCACTCGTCACAAGGAGAATCAGCACCGGAATTACAAAAAGTATCATCACGAAAGTACATGATTTATTCGAAGAATCATCCCGTTTTTTCTCACGGTAAAGCTCTTGAACCCGCTTCTGCTTTTCCTTCGTCATGTGTTCCTCCTTTAAGGAGCACCATTTTTGACACTCCAATAAATCTCCGTCTCCTCATCACAGAAGAATCCCTCCAGATCAGCTGACTTTACGATTCTACTCAATGTCTGTCTGTCACCACAGATCATGGAAAAATGACTGTCCCAATGGGTAGTCACAAGGATTTTCTGATCGTGGGTGAAGAGGTTTCGACGTTCCCGATGAAGAATGATGCCATCATCATGTATAATATCGTCCATATGCTCAAGCTTTCTTTCTGTGCAAAATTCATCCCCGCACCATATCCAGTTATATCCTTCTTTTTTCATGGCACGGAGCAGATCATCCATGACGAGGTCTGGGAAGAGCCCCTCGGAAGGAAACACAATCTTTCTCTCCTCACACACTTCCATGATACGTTTGGCCCAGGTTCGGTTTTCATATTTTTTATTGAGCCCAAGGACGATACTTCTGAGGCCGATATCCACTTCTGCCAAGTTCGATAATCTGGATGTCCCCATGAACTCCTGCCAGGTGATTTTCTCACAATGATCCACCATCTCCCGTTTACCGGGATACGTATCCGGATTAAACAATGCGAAGTCGATAGTCAGTGGCTTAATAAATGGATGGAAGAATATGAATATGTCTTCAAATACATTTTTATAGAACTCTTTTATCGGCATGTCCGCATCTGAACACACTGAATAACGATACGGTTCGGGTAACACTCTGTTTTCAGACATTCGCCCCCTCCTTCACACTCTAAATTATTCGCCAACTCGCAGGGATAATCCTGTTTTTTCCATAATCTCCATGTAACTCATTTGTAACTGAATTCTCTTACACTTGACTCATTAGATGAAAGGGGTTGGCGTCTTTTGTTGAAAGGTAAACAAGTGTGGGTGACAGTTGTTGCGCTTATGTTGTTAGGGGCATGTACGTTGTTTCCGGGTTCTTCTATTGCTGCAGGTCAGTTTCTGAACGGTTCTTATGGGGGAAAGCCCTACAAATTGTATGTTCCTGAACAGTATGATTCAAGCAGGGCCTATCCTCTGTATGTGATGCTTCACGGTTGTACACAGGATGCAAGTCAATTCTCCACAGGCACGAAGATGAATACTCTTGCGGATGAAAAAGGGTTCTTGGTCCTTTATCCGGAACAAACGAGCAGCTCTAATTCCAATAAGTGCTGGAACTGGTTTGAAGCAGCCCATCAGTCCCGTGGAAGTGGGGAACCTGCTATCATTGCCGGGATGGTCAATTCTATAAAGAATGACTATTCAATCCAGAATGAGAAAGTATATGTGGCGGGACTGTCAGCCGGCGCCGCCATGAGTGTAATCATGGGGGCAACTTATCCAGATCTCTTCTCAGGAATCGGTGTAGGTTCAGGGCTTGAGTATAAGGCGGCGACAAGTATGACCGGGGCATTCACTGCCATGTCGAGTGGGGGGCCGAATCCAGGGACACAAGGAAGACTCGCTTACCAGGCAATGAGCAGTCGCGCATCAGCTTTGCCCGTCATCGTCTTCCATGGGACCTCTGATTATACGGTTAGTCCGGTGAATGGAGATCAAGTCATCACTCAGTGGTCAGTCACCAATGACTTAGCACAAAACGGATCGGAAGACGGGTGGATGGATGATCAGCCTGACCGGACAGAAAATGGGGCAGTATCCGGCGGAAGAAGCTATATCGTCAACGATTATGAAGGCGGTGACGGAAAGGTTTGGATGAAAAAGGTGAAGGTCCAGAACATGGGGCATGCATGGTCCGGCGGGAGTTCACAAGGGAGCTATACAGATCCACAAGGTCCCGATGCGAGCCGGATGATGTGGGAATTCTTTCATTCATTCAGTGGTGATGACAACGGTGGAGGTGACGAGACAGCACCCATTACGATAGCTACACCCAAAGGGGGAACCTATTCTCACCCCATTGAGGTAGAGCTTTTGACGAATGAAGAGGCCGACACCTATTATACAACCGACGGCTCGAATCCAACAGTGCAATCCACTCTGTACTCAAGCCCCATCCAGATCACGGATGATACGATCCTTACATTTTTCAGTCAGGACCGTTCAGGGCAAAAGGAAGCGATCAAACAGGAGGTATACGTGATAAATGAAGGCGCTCCAGATGACCGGATCACCATCGCCTCCACTCCAGATGAAGACGGCTTTTCCGGGAAATTCATTGCAGATGGGAAAGGAAACGATGACATCAAAGTCGGTGATAAAGGCATGTACAATATCGATACCTTTAGAGGGATTCTATCTTTTGATACGAGTGTGATTGAGAACATGACCGTAGAGTCTGCCACGATCCGCCTTTACACCAAATCCCTTACCGGAACAGTTCCTTCCATCACTATGGATATCAAAAATGGAACCTTTGGCAGTGCATCCATTGAATCTGGCGACTATTCCGCCAGTCCGAGTCTTACCAATATAACCAGCTTTCCCACCCCTGCCACCTCAAGCTACATTGATGTGGAAATTCCCGCTGGCGCCATCTCACAACTGAACAAAAATGAGAAAACACAATTTAAACTGAAGGCTGAAACGGTCGCCGGTTTTACTGCGAATCAGGCTGTGTTTTACGGGGGCGGCAACGGGGAAACCTCACCGACCCTCATCATCAATGGAACGAATTAAGGATTCACTTCTTTTAAAACCATCAGAAGTCCCAGGGCTCCTGATGGTTTTCATTCCTATCAAAGATGAACTTAAAACCCCACTCCCATCAACCCAGCCATAAACAACACGATAAACAGTATAAACCCAGCCGGAAACACGACCAAAATCACCGCCGATGCCTTCCTCCAAAACCCCGGCTCACTATACCAGGAGGAAAAGGCTGCGCCACCGAATCCAAGTAACATGATCCAGATCCATAACTGGCCAATCTGTTTCCCGACAAGGGACTGTAAAATCAGGAACGTGACAATCAGAATACTAAACGATAGCAGACCAAAGTATTTTTTCATGTCATCCTCCATTCATATTGAATATCCGGCAGATTCTCCTCATTCTCGTGACCCCTGCCGATCACCACAAATCCGTTCTTTTCATAAAAGCGCTGCGCATTCAGATTCACTTCAAAGGTGTATAGAGTCAAGCACCCGCTGGACTTCGCTTTCGCTTTATCCAGTAACAACTGCCCGATCCCGAGTCCCTGGTACTCAACATGAATGTATAGCTGGCTTATTTCCCTTTCATTATATGCCGCCATTCCGGCTACTTCTCCGTTTTTCAGTGCTAAATCAACTTGGAAGTCTTGGGGAAGAATATGAGTTAAAAAATGCAGGTGACTGTCCACTCCATGTTTTTCCTTTTGACCTATGGCACGTTCTTTACTTTCCCGCCACATGACCACGGTTTCTTCAGCGTACTTTGGATGGAAGGGAATAATGTCTGCTTTCATCCATGCACCTCCTCAAGGGTCTTTCGTGTATTGAAATGCAATTGTTGATAAAATGAATGATAAGGCAATAAGTATCGGTGTTACAATAAGGCTGTTTTCGCAAACTTTGTTGCTCTTAAATTAGTGAGTGCTAGTTGATTTCCACTACAGGTGCTCGCTTTCCGCGGGGCGTGAGTTGAGCCTCCTCGGGCTTTCGCCCTGCGGGGTCTCAACTTGTCTAGCTCCGGCGGCTAGCCCCTCGAGGTCATAAGCCAAATGGACCAAGAAGGCAAAGAACGCCTTCTTAGCCCATTCATCTTATGCTTGTCGGGACTGAACGAGCCGCCTCCGCTTTTCTGCATTTCCCGCTATTCCCGCAGGAGTCGAGCACCTTCCGTTCCAATCAACTCTCAAAGCGTGTGTGTCTGAAATAGACATATATAAATACCTTACGTTCTAACTCTACCTTCTTTCTAAGTGTTGAGTGAACAACGCTCAGCTCTTTCTATCCAACACCGGTTACAGAGCTCAGGCAACAAATTGTTCAAGAACAACAATCTTTACGATAAGAGCCTACAATAAACAGCATCGCCATATCGGTTTTAACGTTCCACGGCACGAAAGCTTCCCATAGAAAAGCCGTCCCTTTCCATAACACGATGAAAATAAACAGCGTAAATACTAGATAAATGAGCCTTTCCACCAATCGTTTCATCATAGGCTAAAACGTCAGGGAGTAAAAGGAATAGCCAAAAGCGATGATGCCGGTTGCCATCCCTGGACTTTTCACGTTATCTTTATTATTTAGCATAAAATATAAACCCGTACAGAGGAATCCAATGAAGAATCCGATTGTAAATTGAAAGACACCTACTGCAAAACCCGCCACCCCAATAATTTGAAACACAGCAAGCCACTTCTTTTTCATTTCCATGTGTCCACCTCTTAACCAGCAGCCATTATTTTTTATCTTTTAATATCGAAAAAATCAAAAAGGAGATCAAGATTAAAAAGACGATCCCGACCCCACTCAGGATGTCGATGATACCATTAACAAGAAAGAGCATTTCTATAGAATCCCCCCGCGTTTTTTCTAATTATTTCAAATAATGGGATGTTTCTCAATCCTTTTTTTAGGTGCAAGAAAGAGAGCTTACCTTCCAAAGGTAAGCTCTCTCATTTATTCTTCCGGAATGATATGCAACATTTCCAACACTTCCACCGTCAAATTCTTCGCTTCAGTTCCGCTTCCGTCCAGATTTACAGCGAATACCCAATTCCCTTTGGCACTTTCCACATAACCCGTGTACCAGCCGAGGCCGTAATCCGATAGACGTGTCCCGGTCTTTCCGTGAATGGTATAGTCGTCCTGTTCTTCATTGATCATGATGCGTTTCACCGTTCTCATCTGCTGCTTGTCATAGGGAAGGGTCTCTTCCACAAGCCCTTCGAAAAAGTCTGCCTGTTCACGGGCCGATATTTTCAAACTGCTGTCGAGCCAGAAAGAATCGATTCCACCTGAGATGTCTTCATTCCCATAATCCATCCGCTCCAGATTTTCTTTCATTCTCTTCTCCCCGATATCACGTGCCATGGACTGATAGTACCATATCACGGAGTATCTCATGCCCGAGGCAAGGGTGTGGTCCCTGTTCCAGTCGGGAAATTCCCTTACTGTCCCGTCCCATCTCTTGACCTCATATTCATCCTTGACGGCCCCTGTCGTCAATCCAATCAGTGCGTGGGGCACTTTATACGTCGATTCCGGGGTATACCTCCGCTCGCTCCTCTTCCTGTTATAAATGAATTCCTTCTCTGTCTTCACGTTCCGGATAATGATTGTCGCGTCCTTTCCATTCAGCATGCCGGTGATCTCAGATTGGATATTAGTCTTGGCATCGGCATAGGTTCCTCCCAAGACGATAAGGGTAACGCTCAGTACAAGTGCTGCCAATCGTTTCATTTCGTTCAACTCCCATTTAATTTACTAGAATGACAGGCCATTCGTCCATGCCCCCCGTTCTTGTTTTCTAGTATACTGACAGAAAAGGAATCGCCCCATGTCGTTTTTCATAGACTGTACCCATACAGATCGGGAGGAGATCAGGATGTCCCTTGCAAAATTCGAAGAAATCATACGTTACATCGAAGACTTGGCCGAGTCAGGAAAACTCAGGCCAGGAAGCCGCCTGCCATCAATCAGATCACTCGCTGAACAGTATTCCTGCAGCTTGAACACAGTCATTAAAGCGTACAATGAATTGGAGTTCAGCCACAAAATTTATGCCGTGAATAAAAGCGGCTATTATCTTGTCGAAGATTTTCCTTTTAAAAGGCAACGGGATTCAAGCGTGCCCCTTTATGATTTTTTATCCGCAGGTCCCGACAAGCATGCCATGCCCTATCTTGATTACAAACACTGCATGAACCAGGCGATCGACCGGTATAAGGAGGATATGTTCACCTATTCCGAACTCCTTGGGCTACTCTCCCTCCGCCGGGAACTGGCCCGTCAGCTGCGGGATCTCCAGGTATTCACGATCCCGGAACGAATCGCCGTCACAACGGGATCCCAACAGGCCCTTCATATCCTGATCCGCCTCCCATTTCCCAATGGAAAAAAGGTCATTTGCACCGAACAGCCCACACATCCGAGCTTCATCGAATCATTAAGGGGGCAGCCCAGCGTCGGCATTGAAGTCGGAAGGGACGGACTTGACCTTGAGCGGCTGGAAACCATTTTTAAACAGAATGACATTAAATTCTTCTATGTCGTCTCCAGGTTTCATAATCCTACCGGCCACAGCTACACCAATGAGGAAAAAAAGAAAATTGTCGAGCTTGCAGAAACGTATGATGTGTACATCGTTGAGGATGATTATATGGGGGATCTGGATCCAGATTTAAAGCAGGACCCCATGTTTGCCTACCAGCCTAACGGGAGGGTCATCTATACAAAGAGCTTCTCCAAAACCCTCCTCCCCGGTCTCCGTCTGGGGCTTGCCGTCCTGCCTGTGGAACTGATAGAAGGATTTACCCGTGCCAAATTCGCTTCCGACGTCCACACTCCTGTCATCACCCAGGGAGCTTTGGAGATTTATTTAAAAAACGGAATGTTCGCGGCCCATATTGAAAAGATCCGGAAGCTGTATCAAAAAAAAGGCGTATTGCTTCGTGAGGCGTATCACACCTTCATGCCTGAGGGGACGTTCTTTACTTGCCCGACATCGGGATTCTACTCTACCGTCAGGCTGCCTTCTCATGTAAAAGCAGACCGGCTCATTGAACGATTAGGGAATAGAAATGTTCTCGCCCAGAGCACGGAGTCCATGTACCTAACAGATATGAAAAGAGATGATGAGCTCAGACTCAGTGTGTCGCATGTGGAGGAGAATATGATCAGGGATGGGATCGAAGTGATGGGGCAGACGATTCGGGAGTTGGTGGCAGAACGGGAAAAAGGATTGATTTGGAAATAGATTCTAGGGAATAGGGTCGAAAATTCCTTATCCAGGAATTCCCCTACATCCCCATAAAAAAACGAAAACCGGAAGACTCCCCTCTTCCGGCTTCCCTCTCCATTATTTTATAATCGTCGACCCCTGCAGCAGTTCCGGCTTCGCGCCAAGGATCAATAAAAATAATTTCGAGTCACTGATTTGTCGGTGCTTTTTCATGATGTCTTTAAGCTGTACGATATGCGGATGCTCTTTCAGCTTTCGAACTTCCTCTTGATAGAGTGAGAGGATCGAGTCTCTCACAAACTGCGGCTCGTAATCCGGCAGCTCCTTATCACGGAGCAGTGACCCCATGTATCCGTACTTCAACTGTAATTGTCTCGTCAGGCTTGCGACGTGGACGAGCTGCTCATTCAGTTCAGGGTATGCTTGTTTCAGCGATTCCACATCTCTTTTCGCTTCATGCAATTCGTTCATTCCAGCAAGCATTGTGGTCATGATGCTTCCCCTCCCAAGTTCCAAGGTTTCTCGAGTCCGATGATGTCATTCAGGATCTTACTCTGTTTGCGGCGAACGCGTCTTCTTTCCGCCCGTTCCTTTCCTGATTCGAACAAAAATTTCTCTTCTTCTGTTTCCGGTACAATTTCCGCCACCTTGACAGGCTTTTTATTTTCATCGAGTGCGACGAAGGTTAAGAAGGCTGTTGCCGCCATTCGTCTTTCTCCCGTGATCATGTCTTCGGCAATCACCTTGCAGAAAATCTCCATTGATTTATTTCCGACATACGAGACGAAGGATTCGACGCACACGGAATCACTTTGATGGATCGGATATAGGAAGTCGATGGAATCCGTTGAAGCGGTCACACATTCCTTCACCCGGGCATGACGTCTCGCGGATAATGTCGCATTGTTATCGAGCTTTTTCATCAACACCCCTCCGAACAGGGTATTGTAGTTATTTAAGTCATTGATCATTACCTGATCCGTGCTGACGACCAGACTCTCTTTTGGATGCTTCTTGTTTACCATGAAGAACAAGTCCCTTCTGTTTGTGTAATGGTATTTCAAACGTTTGATACCCAAAGTGTACGCCCCGAAGTAGGATAAGTGAAATGAATGTTCTTTATCATCATCATAGATATTGTCTATGCAACGGCTTACAACCGAATGGTATCAATATCCACTTTTCCAAAATAGAAGACAAAAAAAGAGCATTTCTTAGTCAGAAATGCTCCCCATCAATCGTTCCTGGGTAAAAGTCAGCCACTCTTTCGTGGCATAGGATAGATACTGATTCTTTCTCCAAATGATGGCGAGGTCCCATTCAATGACGGGCTTTACGACGCGGATAGCGACGAGGTCCTCCTTCAATTGCTCATAGACGCTGTTCGGCAGGATCGAAATGCCGAGTTCCGCTTCAATCATTTTCCCGATGAAATCCCACTGAGAACTTTCAGACACCACTTTGGGGATAAAACCTGCTTCTTTACAAGCCCCGCGGATCCGGTCATTCAGCGCAAAGTCCTTATTAAAGAGAATAAGCTGTTCGTCTTCAAGCTCTACTAATTTCACCTGCTTCCTTCCGGCCAATCGGTGCGTCCTCGGTATCACGATCCGGAGTTCTTCCCTCATAAACGAAAAATGGTGAAAGTCCTCCTCTGCAGCAGGCAGGACACCAACCCCCACATCGAGCTGATCAGCCAGGATATCCTCTTCAATCCGCTTCGTCCCATTTTCGATCAGCTGAAATGTGATCCCGGGATAAAGTGCATGGAATTCCCCCAGCACCTTAATGAACTTGCCCGCGTCCATGATCGGTGGCAGCCCGATGCGGATATGTCCCCGCTGCAGACCGATCAGATCATCAAGTTCATGCTGGACATTCTCAAACGCCTTATCGATCGTCTGGGCCTGCTTTAAAATCGCCCGCCCCGCATCCGTCAGCACGAGCTGCTTCCGGGAACGGTCGAACAGCTCCACACCGAGCTCATCCTCCAGATTCCTGATCATCTTACTGATCGTCGGCTGGGTCACAAACAAATGATCCGCCGCACGGGTGAAACTCTTGAACCTCGTTACTTCTATAAAATATTTTAAGTGCCTGATGTCCACATGCTCACCTTCTTTTACGATGTCAAATTCGTTATAATCATAACAAACTTATTATAGATGTGAAGGATGGCGAATCGTTTGACTACCAAACCAACCTATCAAACATGGATACGAATGAACAAATTATTTATTTTCTTAGGTATATCACTACTTCTTCTCCTGGTGACATTATTCCCCATTCCGGTATACCTACGCCTTTTATCCGGAATGCTTGCACTGCCGTTTCTATATATCGCCTTTATCCTTAGTTATTCTACCTATCAATTTGCAGCTTTTGGTGGGAGTTATCAGTCCAAGATTCATGATGTGATTGTCTCCAAGGTAGATGATGGCAGTGGAATAATCCTTGATATAGGTACAGGGAGCGGCTCTCTGATCATCAAACTCGCTAAGAGATTTCCCCATTCATCGTTAACCGGGATCGATTTTTGGGGTCAGAATTGGGAATATTCGAAAGGACAATGCGAACAAAACGCAGAGATCGAAGGAGTTTCAGATCGGATCCATTTTTTAAAAGCAAGTGCCTCTAAGCTCCCTTTCCCCGATGCGGAATTTGATATCGTTGTCAGCTGTCTGACATTTCATGAGGTGAAGGATTCACGGAATAAAACGGACGTCATGAAAGAGGCACTAAGGGTGATCAAGCCTGGAGGTACTTTTGTCTTTATGGATCTCTTCCTGGATGAAAACACATTCGGGAAGAAAACAGAACTGGTAGCTGACTTGACGATGCACGGGGTAGTAGAATTGAAAGAGTACAAACTGACAGACATCCTCCCTCTTCCAAAGATCTTATGGAACAAGAAAGTATTGGGAAATGCGATGGTGTTGAGTGGGAAGAAAGCGAAATAACAAAGCTCAGAGCAGAAAGTTGCGCTCTGAGCTTTATTCACTTAAAGGACCCGATTCCCATTATATGTATGATGGTCATGTGCCATCAACTCTCCCCTTTAAACGACAATCCCTTCTCTACAAGCACCTTCCGAAGCTTCGGTATGGACGATGGACCCATTCCATGAAAAGCAAGAAGCTCTTTCTCGCTGAAGGAAGCCAGCTCTTCCAAAGTCTTGATTCCGTTATTTGCTAAAGCTCTTCTCGCCGGACTTGCGAGGATGGATAGGAAGCCGGTTTCGGGTTTTTGTTCTTTTTCACAAATGGGACAACTTGGGCAATCACTCTTTTTCACATAGGTGTGACCTTTGTCGCAAATTTTCACGTTTCCCTCTAAAGTCATGTTATCGCTTCTTTCTTTTTAGGAATCAATGTCATGGCATTCAAAAGAATCGTCCCGATGAGAAGCACAGCTGCCCCCAACGCCACGGACCCCGATATGTCCATAATCGCGGACCAGTCCCCGATTGTGACCAGATGATAGTGATAAAAGATCTGAAAAGATAAGGATACGGCACATGCCCCCATGCTCAACATGGTAAAAGCGACGTGATTTTTTCTGCTCTGGAACAGGTTCACCACCGGAAGGGTCCATGCCAGAAGTCCAAGCAGCAGGCTGCCGATATTTAGCCATACTATCATATCATTTCCCCCTTACTTGCATTGTTCCTGGTCCTCCACACCCATGATGCTAAAAGGAGGACCATACCGATACAAGTAGCGATCAGATTGTACACAAGAAAGTCTCCCGTTTTACTATAGTATATCGTAAGTGTCCCTCCAAAGATCAACATGATGGAGACCGATAAACGAATAAGATATCCATTCATTTTCATACAATCCCTCCTATTTTTATTATTCCAAAATATGTTACCCTATTCAATCCTTTCCTCATGATAAAATAGAAAATATAACCAAAGGAGTCTGATAACGTGAAATACATCATGATCGGGACGGCTTGTCTGATGGTCATCGGAATCATCGCAGGCACGTTCATTTTTGAAAAAGAGCCCAACGTAAAGCAACCGGCAACACCAGAAATAAACGATCCCGGCCCGCCTCCGCTTCAAGCAGTGAACGAGACTACTGCCCCTGTAGGATACTCCCTTCAGCAGGATCAGCTGCAGATTACATACAACCAGGGCGATGAGTGGGTGAAAGTACCAATTGAAACGGAACTTCTATTCGAAGGGGAGTATAGCGGAAATAAGGATGAGTTAATCGAAGACAGCTATGTCCTGACAAAAAATAATGCTGCCTTCTTATATGGCCATGACTACAGCTCTGCCGATAAAAGCATCCGGTTGCTCTACTCAAAGAACAATGGGGAGACATGGGAAGACGCCTTGGTGACAGCCTCCTCTCCGCCCATTCGTTTCAGGAAGGTAGGTTTTCTCAATGAATCCGTAGGCTATATAATTCTTTCAGCAGACCGGACGATGTCACAGGAAATGATAACCGTCTACTTAACAAAAGACGGGGGGAAAACGTGGAAAGAAATGCCCCGCCCGGACATCACCCGGCTCATATATGACGGAGGCTTTATCGACGAGGACA
Source organism: Rossellomorea arthrocnemi (assembly GCF_904424705.1). GTDB lineage: Bacteria > Bacillota > Bacilli > Bacillales > Bacillaceae_B > Rossellomorea > Rossellomorea arthrocnemi. The sequence continues at coordinate 14,703 of NZ_CAJGBF010000012.1, forward strand.
CCGGCTTCCTCTCATTCGGCATCCTCAACCCTGAAGAACCGGACCTCCATGTCACGCAGGACGGAGGACAATCTTGGAGCCAGGCATCGATCGAGATCCCGGATCAGTATAAAAGGATCTTTGTCATAGCGGAAGTCCCTTTCAAAGAAGACGATCAACTGGCTATCTATGTCACTCAAGGTCCGAACGGTGATTATGAAGGCGGCATGGTGAAGGGGAAATTTATCTCAGAAGATCAGGGACGGACCTGGTCATTCACAGAGGAGGTACAGCCTGATGAAACCCACTAACAAAATAACAGGGCGTCTACTTTTCGTCCTTTCCATCGCCCTGTTCATCTTTCAAATGGGATACTTGTTCCTGCACACGACATATGAATTGGAATACATCGATAATCGTTTATTCTATTTATTCAATATCCTGATGGTGGCGGGCATAGCCGTTTCTATCTTCCTCCTCTTCACCATACCTAAAACGTGGAAGATCACTTCGTACGTGATAATGGGTATTCTCATCCTCCTTCAAGGTGGATTGATCCTGAACCATAGTCAACAAACGAAACAGATTATAAGCTTTTCACCAGATACGAAAAATCAGTTCGTCTTAAAAGAAGTCAGAAAAACGGGGGAAGCCGTCTATTACAGAACCTATTATCGGATCTTCGCCCGCCCGAAAGAAGTCCTCCCCTACGAGACAAAAGGGGAATTTAAGTTAAAATGGCTTGAAAACGACATTGCGGCGTTGACCTATCAAGCCTCTGACAACAGCACCCACCAGTTCATCGGAACATATGGCGCGAGAGATTCCGGGATTTCCTATACCTATGTGGGACCGACGATTCAGGGTCAGTGGAAAGGACATGAAGCCAGAATTGACAGCACTCCGAAAGGAATCTCCATCAACTACAATGGAAAAACCGGGCAGTTTACCTGGGACGACGTCGTCCAATTCGGCACCACTGCCATCGTCCTCGTCCGCGACGGAGAAGCAAAGTGGACCATCGGATTGAATGAGAATTTTCAAAGTCACTCCAATGATCCAAAACCTCCTTCCGGGGAGATTACTTTATATGAAGCCAGTATGGATCCTGTAGATCCGGTCAGACTTTCGTTTATTAAATAGAAAAAAGCCGGAATCCATTGATGCTCCGGCTTCTTTTTATGCCACTTCCACTCGTGGAGATATGTAAGTGATGTAAAAGTGGGAAGGAGATCATAGATAAAACTGAAGGTTCGATCATAAAACAAAATCCTGACTCCCTTATCTATTGTGGAGGAATTCTATATGAATAGGACTCCTCTCTTGGGCAGAAATTCCTCTTATAACCAATCTCCCCAAATACAAAATGGGGTGTTCCATAAAATCACGGCCCCCACTTATAACGATTATCGTAATAACCCAATACATAACAACCGAGATGATCCTATTGACCTTTTCGGATTTGAACACTCATTTTCAACTCCCCTCAATATCCCGTTAGTTGAAAATCGTCTCAAATGATTATATTTTCCTCGACCTCTTAAGAGACAGCACCAATGCCACCACCGAAAGAATCGCAGACAGCAATAAAGTCGTCCCTGAACCTACTGGTGTCAAAAATCCGGCTATCAAAAGAAGAATTGCCACTACCAACAAACCAATAATCATCCCTATCCCCCCCCTGTAGAGAAACCGAAAACCATTCCCCAAATTTCTTCATACCGGAATCCTCTTTCACACGGTTATATTCCATAAAATCCTCTTCATTAAATTCAGCCATCGTTTTATGGAAATACCGTGGGATAAAGATATACCAAAGATCGGACCAGCTATTCACATTCTCGGATCCCCTTATCTTTCCTGCGATGGCTCCCGGTGATTTACTCTCAAAAAATCTCATTTCCTCTCCATCATAGTAAGCCAGACAGGATCTGAATTCACACGCTCTGTTCTCCTCACCGTGCATTAGCTTTAAAATCCCCTCAATGCCGATCGTATCCAACATGTGATTCACATATGCCCTCGGGAAACCATTCAGCGCAGAAATAAAAAAACCGGAATCCAGCGCAATGCATGGCCTTTTCACAATGGAGTGGGCTTGCAACACTTTTTGCTTTGCAATTTCTTTGATGTCGTCACTTCTCGGTTCACTCAATTCTGCCTCGATTGATAACACCTTTATGTTCTTTAGTTCCTTTTGAGCAGAAGCGACCTTTCCTTTGTTGGTGGTGACGAAGATAATTTCTTTCATCGTTTTCTCTTTTGCTTCTATCAATGTGCATCCTCCCGATCCTGAGTACTTTCATCTACATGCAAGTTACTGCTTTTTTTCAATTGAAGCTGATGATATCCTAAGACGATAGCTAGCACACCCATCACGAATAAAATGCTGCCTCCCACCAAATAGGTATTGATATATCCCTTTACTATAACGTGGTAATATCCAGTGTCCGCACCACCACGATTAAACAACCAAGCATCTGCACTGGCAGTTCCAAAATACACACTAAAGAAGAGCATGATAAAACCTGCTATCGCTGATAAACCACCTAAGATGGTGACAAGGGTCAAGTTATCTTTTGACATTGGATTTTCCCCTTTCTTGACCAACTTCACTTAACTCATTGATTAATCTGCGCCGGCACCGCCACCGTCAAACTCCAATAGAAGAACCGGATGACGTGCCAGGAGGCGGACTACTCCACTTCTATGAATTCGTTAAAACTCTTGGGGATTATGGTATGCTGATAGGATTAGAGCTGTAAGGGGTGCCGCTGACACCAAAGTACTGTCTACTGTATGAATGGCATTCTTCAGCCATACGCATAGAAAATGGTTTTCGTGTCGTCCTTCAGGGGAAATGATGAAAGGTACGTGGCATCCTTCCGTTTTACATCAAGTGGACGCAGATCTCCATCCTTGATGAAACCGAGCTCCACCATAGTGACACTCGTGAAATTCCCATCGAACGTGTACATGAACATTTCATTGACAAGCAGATTCCCATTTGGCTGAATCACGCCCTGATCCATACTTTATCAGTACTGTACGATTTGGCATGAGAGGTGTGGTTGAAGAAGAAGAGGATGAGAAGTTTCATAAACATGGTTGTTTTCTTCCTTGCCTAAAAATCTTGTCTTACGATAGAAAGTACCTTCGCACTTCATCCCAATTATTCACACGTACATAACCCTTCTCATACTTATTATGCGGTGCCGAAAATAATATCCCCTCTCCCTTGAAATCTTTAAAATGCCTAGGGCTGTCATCAATTAAATAGTCTGCTTGAAGAATGCTTTTGTTACCACAGAAGACAAATTGCAAGTCTGATAGAAACGGGAAATGTTCTTTTAGCCATTCATATTTTGCAGTAAACGAAGTAGGATGCTCCATAGCTGCCGTCGTGATGTAAACCTCGTAGGATTCACTCAGTTCCTTTATTACTTCCTGACTCCCTTCCATTACTTCCAAATCGCGAAAGAAAGTCGGGTCGTCAACATAAGCAAGGATGTCATCCGCAGCATGGGGCCGGATTTTCCAAAGTCTTGTGCCTACTAAATCATCTGCAGTCAGTGTTTCATTGTAATTCTTATTAAATAAATCCAGATGTTTTTTATGTAAGTCTGCCATCACTTCATCCATATCAATGGCTATTCTTTTCATGTGTCTCCTCCTTTCTGTCCGACATAATCTTCCCGAAGCATTCCATACACTGCACAATCCTTAAACTCACCCTTCGCATTGCGGGTCATATGCCGTATGACCCCTTCCTGCTTCATCCCGGCCTTTTCCATGATTCTGCCCGAAGCCGGATGATCCGTATTGTGGACTGCAGATAGTTTGTGAACGTTCATATGTATAAAGGCAAATTCCACGACTGCCTTCAAGGTTTCAGTCCCGTACCCCTTATTCCACCAATCATATCCAATGGAATAACTGACCTCGCAGTTACCCGTGGATGGATCAAAATTATATAAATCAATCTCTCCAATCAGGTCATTACCATCCTTGAGTACAATCCCCCAATAATAAAACTCATTCGAATCGTACCCATTCACAATCTTCTCCATCCGCATCTTTGTATCAACAACGGTCTTGTGCGCAGGACTGACACGATGATCTGATACCCGTTCGTCTGAAAGCCAATGATCAAAGACGCTTTGCGTATCGTCGAGGCACATCTTTCGAAGAATGAGTCGATCCGTTTCTAATGCCCTGGTACCGTCAAAGTGAATCACGCTGTCACTCCTATCTGGTTATAAATATGTCACCATCATCACAACAAAACTGATGATCGTAAAAAGAAGGACTCCATAAAACACTGAACCTACATTGGACTTCAGTTCATTATCCTTTTGAATCTTCCACCCAGCTTCACTTGCTCCAAGTGTGGCCCCTTTGGATAACGCACCACCGCTACTGTTAAAAAAGAAAAGTCCCACTGTTAATCCTAGACCGATGAAAAAGCTCCATTCCCCATAAGAAAAAGAGAACAGAAGGCTCCCGATCCAAATAGCAATAGCAAGTACAGCAGCCGTTACGAATGATGTTCGTGTGATGAGTTTTTTCATTTATATTCCCCCTTGTATTACTCATACTTACGAATGGGGGTGGTAAAAGTTTCAATTTTCAGTCAAATTTCAATTTCCAATACTCTTCACGATTTAAATTCTCTACACACCATTGGTAATGTCCATCCTCGCATGTTGGAGAATAATGATTCGCCGTCATCAGACTGTAGAGTAAGACATAGAAATATAAATCATTCCGTACCCGTTCCCCTAAAGTAGACACTATGATTTCCAAATATCTCTCGGTTAGATTAGCATTCAACTGATTATACATATCCAGACACACCCAGCCGGTAGCCACATCAAATAAATAATCCCCATACATGGTCAACATACCAAAATCAATCAATCCCGTGACTTCATGCTTCTCATTGATTAAGATATTCCCAGGATAGAAGTCTCCGTGAATGATTGAATAGTCCCCTTCATATCCCAATGCCAGCTTTTCCAATACCAGCTTCATCTTTTCCTCATAATTCAGGACATCCCGTGTAAAATAAGGCTTCAGTTCCGCCTGTTTCAACACGACCATTTCTTTTAAAAGGTCAAACCAGTTGTGTATGGTGCCTGGGACAATTCGGTCATCATGAAATAATGTGAACCCTCCAAAGTTGGAGCTTTCTTGTACGGATTGTAATGCCATATTTGCCTGAAGATACGTTTCCATCATGTTTGTTTGTTCATCATATGTCATGCCTGGAAGCTCGCTTTGCATATCGCTTCCCTGTATCCGTTTTTCAATCGTCACTAACCTCTCATTCTCTACCAAGATATCGTGGATATAGGGGAGTTCATAGCTCAGGCGATCCGCCTTTAGTCCGGCATAGAAACCTCTTAATTTCTCTTGTTTCGTTACATCGGGCAAATCATTATACACTTTCAACACTCTGTCATTATTTAAAGCATATACTTCGGCTTCCATTCCGGAACCTAGAAAATCGACTTGTGATAATTGGAACCGCTCCAATAGAAGTTGTTTTCTTCTGTCTTGATTCATGTTTTTCACCTCTATTTTATGAACGATTTGGATGGAAGAATTGTAAGCTCCTCGCACACTTTACCCATTAACCATTCCCCTCATCCCCTTGACGATCCCTATCCTTCAAATACTCTTCATACACTTCCCCCACTCTATCTTTTCCGGGCGCCAAGTCCTTCAATCTTTTATGAATATCATTCAATACATACAACCCTCTAAATAAAGTACCCATCACAAGTCCGAACGCAATCACTCCCCCTGCAAGGGGTCCCAGCATGAGTAAGATATATCCTAAAATCATACATAAAAAGATCGAGAATATTAGTTTCAACACAATACCCCCTAGAATTCCACATAGAATGGATGCTGCCCCTCATTCAAGCAATGCTCGATCCGTTCTCTAAAATTCGAATGCGTCACCATTTTGAGCGCCTCGTCAATCGTAAAAAATCCTACCTCCAAACTCTCAGGAGAAGTAGTCGGTTCTCCTCCAACGGGCTTTGCGAGAAACAGTGTATTACAGATGGACCTCTTCACATTTTGAAATACCCCACAAAACCCTACGATCTCAACTTCAATCCCCGACTCCTCTTTCGTCTCTCTGATCGCCGCGTCTGTTAATGATTCCCCTTCTTCCACCTGACCGCCGGGCATTTCCCAGCCGCGTCTTGGTCCTTTAATTAATAGGATTTCCCGGTTTTCATTCATGACGATTGTAGCCGCTGAAACAATATGTTTTGGCGGTGTGTATGTTTGTTTTGTCATAAAACTTCCCCCTTCATATAAATAGGAACTTACCTTTCACGATAAATCCCACTGTTTATTATCCTTGATTCATGTACCAAATGAGTAATGGCCCCAATGCATAACCAAATATTGCACTCACAACACCTAAAACCATAAACACCATTCCGTACCTATTCTCACCGTAGTCCCTTTTCAAGACCATACCAATACAAAAGGCGATGGCTCCGGCAAGGATGGATGGGGAGATGACAGCAAGCAATGTGGATAGCCAACCAACGAAGATCAGAATATTAGTACCCTTCTTCTCTGTCATAGAATCCCCCTTTTCTTATATAGGCTGACTCCTTTTAACAGTCGTAAAAAATGCCTCTTTTACATAAATCGTATACATTAAGACAATGATTGAGAATACAACATTCCCTATAAAAGGTTGTTGAGGCTGGTTCGTTGCTATTACGGAACTGATTAAGCCAAACAGCACAGAGTATGAGATAAATAGCCAAAATCCCCACTTCTTCAATCGCATGTACCCATAAACCATCAACAGTGAAAAGAAGGCCAAGACAATTCTCATCATCCTTTCAGGCAGGATGGACAATCCAAACCGTTCAGAAATGCTGATGGCGTCAGCATCCGCCTGATAAAAAATGGCGGTGAATAATAAAACCACCGCACCAAAAATATAAAAATATCCTATGATTGATACACCTATAGGTCTCTTCATCTTTTCTCCCATCCCATCGGTTTATTTTACATCCCTCCACTACCAATTATGTCAAAATAAACCATTATACTCAATTACTATTTCACTAAAATCATTGCCATTCCTTCTAATCTTTTTCTACCCAGTACCCCCCATCCGAATTCCTCACCACAACATCAAAATGTTCACTCTTCGGATGCATGAAGAGTTCATATTGGTTTCTGCGCTCGTCATGGGTTTTCCGTAAATAATCCACTTCCATCCCTCTTTCGTTCACATCACGGATCCCCCTTCTCATGAGCTCCGTCTCGCCATCTGTGTAGAAGTAAATCTTCAGATCATATAAATCCGGTTTGCTGAACGCAACAGACATCCCTTCTACAATCGTCAGGTTATTTCGGGAAGTGATAAGACGACTCGGTTCATAGGGCACGTCCAACGTGTAAAAGTCCATTCCTTCCCTCACCATCCTGACGTCCCGGTCGAGGGCGAATAAATGATGAGCGTCCGGATGGCAAGCGGTCATTTTGGATCGATGCTTTTCGTTCCTAAATTCATATTCGATAAAGGAATGCTTCCTGACAGAAGAACTCACAATATAAGGATCAGTGTTGATATAATTAATCTTCTGTCCTTCGAGCAACGTCAAAAGGTTCTTCGCAAACGTCGTTTTTCCCGAAGCACCGTGACCTGAAATACCAATGACCATTCTCCCTTCTTGATTATTTAATCGTTCGGCAATATTATGTAAAACTTTTTCCATGTATTTTCTCCTTCTCTCAACTATTGATCATCCCCGCTTACATCGATTTCAGTACTATCTTCATCCACTCCATCCGGATGCTTCATTTCATACATCTTCCCGCGCATCCTGAATTGCTTGATTATCATGGCCAGGAAGACACCGACCAACGATAGATAAAAGAGGTAATTGAGGTGGAAAAACAAAGCCACAGTTAATAGTAAAATTGATGGAAGAGCGATGAGTAATTGAAGTTTTTTCATCGGGAACCCGCCAATTCCACAAATTCCTCACTATCCTTCACACACAACTCCATCCCTTTTGCCCAAAACGATTCCTCCGTAATGTCTTCCCCTAAATGCTTCATGACCAGGTCTTCTGCTGTCATACGTCCCGAATCACGCAGCAGGTCCATGTATTGTTCCTCGAAACCTTTACCCGTTTCCTTTGCCCTGGCAAAAAGGTGGAGGGCAAGCAAATATCCAAAGGTGTACGGAAAGTTATAGAAAGGTGACTCAGTTTTATAAAAATGCGGGGTCCATATCCACGAATGAACCGGGACTTCATCAAGGGCACCGGTATATCCCTCCTCCATGGCAGATTCCATAAGTTCATTCAGACGTGCTGCCGGGACAAACCCTTCTTTCCGTTCTTCGTGCACATTCTTCTCAAAAATGAATCTCGAGTGGAGATTCATGAAGTTCATGACGCTTCTCTTCAGCTTCTCATCAAGAAGGAACAACTTCTCTTCGTCGGTCTCCGTTTTGTCCATGGCCGCTTCCAGAATGATCATTTCTGCAAACGTCGACGCCGTTTCCGCCAGGCTCATGGGATACGATTTGTTCATCCCGTTCACCGGTTTCATTGCATGGTTGTGAAAGGCATGGCCGAGTTCATGAACAAGGGTCAGCACCCCTTTGAAAGTTCCGGGGAACGTCATGAATACCCTTGACTCCCCCGTCATCGGAAAGCCTGCACAAATGGCAACCGCCGACTTACCGGGAGGATTTTCCGCTTCGACCCATCCTTCGCGGAATGCGGTCTCAGCAAACTCCCCCATTTCGGTCCCGAACGCCCGAAAACGTTCCTCGATCAATGCAGCTGCTTCCCAGTATTCCATTCCTTGATGATCATGATTCATCGGGGACCAGAAATGATAGGACTTCATTTTGGCATCGCCATTCATCTGTGCCTTCACATTCAGATATTCAGCAAACGGCTCTTTATACTTCTCCATCACTGAAAGCATCGCATTCAGCGTTTCCGGCTTTATCCGATTTTGAGCAAGAGGAATCTGAAGAACGTCATCGACGTCCATGCTCTTATACATATTCAATCTGAAGCCTGTCAGATGATTCAGGATCTGGGCGAACTGGCCCTCATGCTCGATCCATTGTGCCATCAGCGCTTCATGAGATTCTTTTCTAACCGATGGATCAGCGTGGGTCCTCAGATTGATTACCTGTCCAACCGAAAGCTCATCTCCCCTCACCTGTACCTTGATGCTGCTCATGAATGATTGATAGACTTGTCCCCAGGCATGGTATCCGTCTGCCATGAGATCCGACACTTCCCGTGAAGGCTCCCGTTCCGCTTCTTCACGCCACTCTCCCAGGATAAAGCGATAATCCTTGAGATTCTCTGAAACGAGCAAACTTCCCCATACCACTTCCTCTATGGAAGCTAACACGTTCTTCAAGTCACTGCCGATAGAATCATATCTTGATTGAAGGGCCAATGCTTTCCCTCTATAAAATTGTGCTCCCTGGTCGTTCGGATCCACCGAAAGCAGACAGATCGCAAATGACTTCATCTGTGATATCGATACTTTAATTTCCCTAAGACGGGCAAGAACATCCCCCAGTTGATCCGGCTCTGGCGTCATCTTCTGCATCATTTCTTCCAGCTCGGAAATCCTGACATTTGTATTGTTCATATGGTTATATAATTCGGGTGATTCGCTTCCTCCATTGAAGATACTGTCGAGATTCCAAACTGTCCTATATTCCGTATCATTCATATTTGATTCTCCCCCTAATCCCAGAGATTCGCCCTCGTACTCCCACCTGTTCGTAAATAATCCAATAACTGACCGGCGTGAACGGATTCGTGATAGGCGATTCTCATCAGCATATCGCCCATTTCTCTCACATATCCTACATCCGAACGATCAATCTTAACAGCAGATAAAGATGCTTCGTTCAAATCCGAAACATATTCCAGAAAACTCTTTCTGAACGGCTCGGCAAGTTCCAACTCGTTTTCCACTGAAATGTACGGCTTACCTAAAAAGGGTGATTCGTATTCACTTAAACTCCCTCCATTGATTAATGCCAGGTGATAATAATGTTCACTTTCTAACACATGACGAACCATCTCGATACAAGACATGGCCTCACCATCTGGTTTCCAATGTAAAAAGTCCTTTGGAATGCCCGACCAAAGCTTTACGCTTCTCCGTCTCACTTCTTCCAAATTGAGTATGATTAATTGAATTGCATTCATCTCTAATAACCCCCTAATCAAACGTATGTTCTTATTTTACCTTATTTTCTACTATCTTCCAATCATTATTTGTCCCAATTTTCTAAATAGACTATAATACCCTTATACTACTAAACGGAGGAATCATCGTGCTAATCACTTTAGCCTTATACAACGAAAACTATGAACATCAGCTTAAGGATTTCCACCAGCCTGAAGATCAGCTCCAATTTACGAGCATGCCCCTGGATAAAATCCATCATCCTGCTATCTCGACGGGCATCGCCCATATAGTCATCCTGAGGGACGATGAACCTGTCGGCTATTTCGCGTTGGAAAAAGGGGAAAAGCTTCTACAATATTCGTCTAATCAAAAGGCAAGACTCTTAACCTCTTTCTCTATCGATGCAAGACACCAGGGACAAGGCTTCGCCAAGAACGGGCTCACCCAATTACCAAGTTTCATAAGGGAAAACCTCCCTGATACAAACGAAGTGGTCCTAGGTGTGAACAAACGGAACCAGGCTGCCATCAGCCTCTACCTCAAGACAGGCTTCACCGACGAAGACGAAATCTTCGAGGGGCGTAATGGACCTCAGCACATTCTTCATTTGAAGATATAAAAACAGAAGTGCCCGCAATCTTGGGCACTCCTGTTTTATTATCCCGTGCAGATCATCACTCGATTACCATCGGGATCCTGGATGACAAAGAAAAAAAAATCATCGAATCTTGTGATTTCAGAAGCGATTTCATAGTTCAGCTGCTCTACATACGAATAAGCTTCCTCAATGTTTTCAGTGTGGAAGTTAAAGAGAGGATGTTTATTCTGACCAGACTCTTTCATGACATCCTCTGGTCCTGCATCCAGGGTCAATCCGGTAAAATAATTGATGGTCAGGTTATACACGGGAGCTTTTACCTGCTCTAAATCATACGGGTGACCCAATAACTCAGAATACCACCGTACAGATTCCTTCAAGTTGCTGACATGGACAAACACCGTATTGATTTGATTTAAGATTGGACTTTTCACTGAACTCGATCTCCTTTATGGTTTATTTGCCTTCATCCATAACAACGCAGGAACGGTTCAAAACCTTACAGGTAAATTTAAAAAATATGATAAAAATAAGTGGCGTTCAATTTGATATCCAGTTCTTTAGCCGCATGCTTCATCAAGTCCCACGAAAAACAGTAGAAGTTCCAGTGAATGATCTCACCTCCAACCGTCTCGATTACATGGAGATTATTGAGATAGAGCTCTCCGTTGGACTTCCTCTCCATCTCGACGACGACCTCTTTGCCCCATAGCATTTTATATTCCGCCACAATGTCGTGCTGAGTATCGACGACTTCCTTCCAATCGTTAAGGGAGTTCCGTTTCGCTTCATCCCTGCCTTCTTCAATTCCGGCATGAACGATATTGACTGTGACATCTTCATTTAACACCGAAGCTATCAGCTCAGGGTCCTTATTCCTGAACCCTTTTATTAATATGTCGAGGGGCGTATTCTGGACAAGATCAACGATGGGCATCGATTGTGCCTGCTTCCGTCTTGTCTTTCTAAGGACCGATCTCGCTCTGCTCAGGTTGGTATACACAGCCCCTTCCGAAGTCGCTATCATGACGGCAATTTCACTCGCCTTGAACCGGAAAGCTTCGGCCAGCAGGAAGGATACGTACTGATGGGGAGTCAAATGTTGCACAAGAAATTCCAGATGGTCCACTAACTCCAGGTCAAATTCAGATGAATGATCAGGCTGGAGCTCTTCCTCCAACGGCAGCACAGCATACGGGATGCGCCTGTAACGGTCAATCCATACATTGGTCGCTATCTTAAACAAGTATGCTTTCATCTTTACAGGCTGATGCATTTTGGCAAGCACGGCTAATGACTTAAACAGAGTGTCCTGTACCAGATCCTCTGCATCCCAAGGTGATCGAGTTAATTTATAGCAATACCTCCACAAATCCGATCGATAGGGCTCGATTTCTTTTTTAAACCGCTGCTCAATATCCCTCAGATCTTCACTCAGTTGATTCGTATCGTTTTCCATCGTCATGACTCCCCTTCATTTTATTTCCAATGATTTCAATACCTCTTTCCAAACCCAAATCTTTCTTAGATATGGGTTTGGAAAGAGGTATTCACTGCAAGATTTATGATACACTTATGTTATCTGAATTTTACAAATAAATCATTACTGAAGACATGCAAGGAGAGCAAATAAAGGAACGAAATTATGATGGCCCAAAGATATCTAAAAAGGAGCTGAAACAATGAACGTCCAACACATACTCGACGAATACAAAAATGCAATCCACGAAAGGGATGTTGAAAGATTCCTCTCGATTTATGATCCCGGCGTCCATATCTATGACTGTTGGGGGAACTGGGAGTGTCAAGGGATTGCTGCCTGGCAGGAGAATGTGACCGAATGGTTCATCGGCTTAAAAGCTGATGGAGAAATCCTGAACGTCGATTTTCAAGATGTCGTGATTGAGGAAACCACGAATCTTGCCTTTGTCCGTTGTGCTGTAACATTCGCTGCACACAACGAATCATCTGGAGAGAAACTTCGCCAGCTGACGAACCGCTTTACATTCTGCATGAAAAACGTAGAGGATACGTGTCTGATCGTACACGAGCATTCTTCCTTACCGATCAGTATGGAGGATGGGAAGGGGATGTTTGGACTTAGGTAAGGTGCTGGATGAACTTAGTTCTCATTCATGCGTTTGGAGTACGTTTCTTCAAAGTTCTCCAGCATGTAAAAGGATGAGGATGATTGGTAACAGAGACACTCCTATCATTATAAACAGACCAATAATCATGATTCTTTTTAGGGGTACATTCCAGATTAAACGAAAAGCCGCTCCCAAGAACAAAACAACAAGAAAGAGTCCGGCAAACGTACCGATCGGCTCCGCTATCCCCAACTGCGATTGGATAAAGGAGCCTTGGTTTATATCAAATGCGGTGACGTTCATCAATACCAAAATGAGCATCAACAGTCCCATTCCCATTGCTACATAGCCACTCTTCTTCACCTTTTCACCCCCTCGCCTATTTGAGCCCCTCAACATTTCCGGTATTCTACCTGCACAATTATTACTTCCCAGTCTGACGAATTGTCACATTTCAAATCCAAACTTCTTCAAAACGAATGATGACGAAAAATATACTGCGGGAAGCGCCACTAACCAGTAAAAAATATTTTTCGGCATGACCATGTTAAAATAGTAAAAAAACAAAGTAATCCATATAAACATCATTAATATACCAAGTACTTTTTTCATCGTTCACTAAAAACCCCTTCGTTAAAACCGCTCCATCAACTCAATATCGGCAAAGCGATCTTCTCCATTTTCTACTATTCATCTCGTTGCTTCCTATTTAACTGGAATACATTTCATGATTCGTTCCTCTCCTGTATTCTGTCACTCTATTCATTCTCCTCACCTCTCTTCTCTGAAGGGTCAGGATACTGCTCATTAAATTCACGTATGGATAATCTCCTTATACTCAATAATAAAATCATAGAAATAATGAAACACAATGGCGCCCCTATATCACTGAACTGAAATTGATCATCGCCCCAACAATCAAAGCCCATCATAAATCCATTAGCCAAAATGAAGGTGAAAATAAAATTTAACACAATGACTTTCCACGAGTATTTAAAAATACTTTGCATCCACCAAATAGTAAAACCTCCTGGCATTCGCTATCTTAAAGTTTGAAACTAACTTCAAGTCCCGTCGGCTTCTTTTGAAAAGGAGTCTGATATTCTTTAAACGTCAAAGTCAGCCCGGATAAGTCTTGGCAAGCAAAGCAATTCCCTCACCATCCACCCACACCGGTTAACAGAGCTCAAGCAACCAATTGTTCAAAAATACAATCTTTACGAAAAGACCTTTTTTAATCAAACACCGTTTCCTTCTGAGAATCCCTCAAAAATTCAAACAGCATCCTAATCTGCGATTCTGTGTTTCGTCCAACCGACAGCTCAGGCAAATGGTCTTCCTTAAAAAATCCGATCCCTTTTGTTTCGACTCCACTTTTTGCTTCCCCGCCGGTCACTTTGCACTGGATGAAAATTTTGTAGTAATGGTACGGTTGCGGGGGATGTGGATGCTTGTTCAAATCCAATAATGCGAGTAATTTTACAGGGGTGACGTCGTACCCCGATTCTTCTTTTATTTCCTTCACAATGTTTTCACTTGGGGATAATCCTATATCACAAAATCCACCGGGCAAAGACCATTTATCATCAACTTTTTCTTTGACCATTAGAATGTTATCGTCCTTGAATACGACACCCCTCACATCTACTTTCGGTGTCTGATACCCTTTTTCATTCGTGAACAAATCCTTGATCGTCTTCATATTAAGGCCAGTATATTCCTGCATGATTTCTGTACTGATCGACCTTAATTCCTCATATCTCTCAATATCGTACACGTCCTTCGAAAAGGCCAGACCCGATTGAGACAGGGCCTGAATCCTCTTCGCCCATTCCAGCCATTTATCGCTCATCGCTCTACACTCCTTTCACTTTTGCCATTCAACCAACCTACCAAGTCCCGAATCATCTCCTCTGTCATTTGATGATTCACACCCTCATACACAATGAAATCTACATGTCTTCTTCTTTTTTGTTTTAGATAATGAAAATAATCCCGCTGTCCCTCTATCGGCATGACCTCATCACTGTCCCCGTGCATAAGGAGAACAGGCGAAGGACCAGCCGGGCTTTCGACAGGATCATATTTCATCAAGCGTGTTCTCAGATCATCAGGTATTACTTCCCGATGATCTCTTTTTCTGAAAAGTTGTTCTGATAAGACAAATGAACCAGAACCGTTTATATTTGCCATTCCCCCTAAGTTTGGTTCACGAGCAAAAATTCCATTGGCCATACACCCGCCCATAGAACTGCCTACAAGGATTACATGCTCTTTACTTATCTTTAATGCCTTCATAAAATCATCAAGTGATCATGATCGTTTCCCAGAAATAAGCCTGCACGTTTTTTGGTTCAAAAGGGTCTGCCAACGGATGTCTTGTATCGTGATAGACGATTTCTGGAATGATAACTTTAAATCCCTCTGCCAGGTCCCTGTACCCATGAGCACTTCCACCCCAACCGTGGTAGATGATGATGACTTTATTAGACTCGTTTTGTTTATTAGGTTCAATAGAATAGTAGTGGAATGAATGTATGCTGTTTTTTTTCATCACGATTTCTCTTTCCTTCCAATCTTCACCGACAATGTCGACTCCTCTTTAAATACTCCAGTTTCACACAGATCAAGCATTGCCTCTCTCACTTCACGTTCAAATAATGGAATATTATTTGAACCTAGGAAACGCTTGGACCCGTAAGAGGTGGAATAAAGGTTCCCCAGCAGTGACTCGATGGTCCAGGTGATTTCGTATGTAGGCAGGGTGTGCACTTCAAGATTAAATTTCGAATGTGAGATGATCTCTTCGTAACTGGTTACAGGGTGAGTATACGTTGAGTTTCCAGCTTTCCGATCATTCCCGTACCATTTAGTGATCACTTCATTGAATCTTACTTGCCAGGGTTTTAACGATTTAGTTGATTCATAATTGTCAATTACCGCTACCCCTCCACCTGGTGAGACGATATCAAATAATTCATCCAATACCTTTGATCGGTCCATCCAATGAAAGGCTTTTGCAATCGTCACAAGTTGATATTGATCAGGATTTCCGGACTTATATTCTTCTAGCGTTCCAGTGAACCATTGAATCTGACCGATCCTCATTTCATGGTGCAGGCGTTCCGCTTCTTCAATCATTTCCGGTTCAATGTCTATGCCCACTATTTTATTGCACCAATCTGAAAACCTTATGGTCAGATGTCCTGTACCGCACCCTATATCAAGTAGGTTCTGCTCTCCATTTAGAGAGAATTTTTCTACTAATAATCTTATTAGAATCGATGGATAGATAGGTCTGTATGTTGAATAATAATGTGCTGCGCCTTTAAATAAATCTGTACCGTACGTATTCAATTTTAATGCCCTCCCTTTGCCGAGCTTTCAATACCAATTATTTCAAATGAATCGTGTGAACTCAAATATTATTTCTATAAAAAAAAGAAACGTATCTTCTGGACGGATACGTTTCCTTGATTGGAATATGGAAGGGCTCAATTCAGGTAGGAACGATATTCAAATGCCGTTGTACCATATACGTTTTTAAAGTGTTTGTTTAAATGGGTTAGATCCACAAAACCGCATTCAGCTACAGCAGAATAGATATCTCCACTTTTCTCTATCATTTGCTTTGCATGTTCTATTTTGACGTTAAGGTAGTACTGGTACGGGGAGATCCCTGTGTGACCCTTGAATAATCTGATAAACTGATATTTGGATAAACCGAGCTCATTAGATATATCATCCAGTTTAAGCCCACTTTCCAAATGGGCATGAAGGATATCTTTCGCTTTTTTTATTAAAGTGTTGTCTTTCTTTATAATTGAAGATAGATCTGTTTGAATAAGACTTTCCGTAAGGGTTAAGAATAATTCATTACAAAACGCATCATCCTTATCGGCTAATATTCCGTGAGCAAGATTTAATATCCTTCTCTTAAGTGTGTCATCATATACAACCGGAGAAGGAAATCGGATCATATCCTTCTTTTCAAGAGCTTCTAATAGCAATTGTGGCTTAACATATAGCATAACGTAATCAAGTCCGGACTCATCATGAGCCATTCCGTCATGTGCCTGTTCCGGGTTAAAGAGCATTACACCGTTCTGATGGGACATTTGCAAGCTGCCATCCAAGTGGAAGCGCTGGATACCGCGAATGGTTACACCTATGGCATACTCTTCATGGGCATGCTTTTTATATGAAAACTCATTAATACTTGCAGATAATGCAGTAATCTCTGCCCTTTTTTTATAAATGAATTTCTCCAATACCTTCACCCCTCCATTCCCTTGCCTATATCCATAGGATGAGGGCAGAATAAGCTAGAAATAGCGCCATGATTACATTTACAGCCTTATTGTACCTCAGTAAGATTTTTTTGAAAATGGTACCGAATAGCACCCAGGTCGTGAAAGCCATAAATCCAATTACCGTTATTACGAATACCCCTGCTGTGACCGCAGGTTTCGAGATATAGTGCGGCAGAATGAAGCTTGGAATGACTGTCATGGTAAACAAAACGACCTTTGGATTTAAAAATTGCATAAGAAAACCGGACAAAAAAGTACCCGATCGATTTACAGTTGGTTTAGTCGTGTCCATCCTGTATATTTGACTGGCCAAATAGAGCATATACCCACTTCCAAGCATCTTCATGACAAGGAGGATGTTAGGGAGAATGGTCAGAAGGACAGTATTCAATATAGCTGATATAACCAGCAGTAATCCGAAGGCAATCGTTGCTCCATACGTGAATTGCATAGCCCTTTTCGTCCCAGAATGATGTACAGTGGACAAGATGACAATATTTGTTGGCCCTGGAGTAAACGTAATCATCATGCAGTAGATCAAGAAAGATGGAATATTCATAGAGAAGCTCCTTCCGAATGTTCTCATATAATCATACATCTGACCTGATACTGCCTTATAGTATATTATTGCAGGAGTAAACCCCCTACCTCCCTCACTGATCCCAGTTTCAAATGAATGAACGTACCGTTGGCTATTTCTTTCATAATAAAAAGGAGTACCATAAATGGTCCCCTTTTTCACTTAACTCTGATCAGCAGCCGATATAACGTATAAACAATCCTCCCCGCACAGTCACAATCTGGCGCCCGCAGGCATCGGTGATTACTTGTGGTGCAAACGCGAATGCGCCGACCGTATCAAAACAACTGCGTTGGCAATCTTCTGTCTGGCAAATTGTTTCAATCACCTGATTGACTGGCACGGAAACATCGCTTGCAAGGGTACATGGAATATCTCCAATTTGAAGTCCCCCTTCAATCGGCGTCAAGTCTCCAACATTTATATGAAATCTGGCAGTTCCGATCAAGCGTACGGCATCGATTTCAACAGGACACGTCAACGTGCCGCCGCATGGGTTCTCAACGGTTCCTTCCGCCTCCTGCTTTTCCAGTGTACAAACAAGTTCACTCAAATCAGAGCAGGCCGTAAAGCTATCGAACGTCGTGAACCGGAACGTGAACCCGTCCGGAACAACCGCCGTTGCACAATAATCGATCGTACGGTCGCAGCTTTCCTGCTGGATATCCAGATTATCTACCATTTTTCCGTCTGCATCATAATACACAACATTGTTTTTCAGCATCATTATCCCTCCCTTCTCCTACTATTTATATGCATTTATAGTAGATTTGGAAGGGACAGACAACTGATAATAAAGCGTTAAGCTGACTTTATCATTCTATTTCTCTTCATTCGGTATAAAACTCTCAAAAGTGTAAGAATCAACCCTATGATCAAAATGGTCAAGAGTAAGATCATCGCTGCCGGGTAAAGTCCAATCGCGTCAATCGTAGTGGAGCTGTTGTTCTTTAAAGTTGGGACAATAAAGAACAACCATCCAATACCCAGGACTGGAACCACTTGTGGGATTAATCGTAAGTAAAATCTCCATGCAGGATGTTGTCTGCGTTTTTCCGTCCACTTATTACTTCTTAGCATTCCTCTGATCCCTAAAGCAAGATAAATGAATGTCACGAACCCAAGAGATAGATCAATGATTATAGGTACAGGAGTTTTTAACTCGGGTTCTTGTTCCTCGGTCAATTGGATAATACCTGAACTAATTTCATAAGCATGTTCAAAGGTAGGGGTAAAACTATTAAGTAAAACGGCCACAGCATACCCACTACTGGGAATAATGTCTTGTTGAGTTTGATACGTCGATACCGCCCCGCTATGTGAAATGCGAGAGGGTTTCACATTAGGAGAACTTAACGACCAGCCAAGTCCGTATTTTTTGCTCCCGGGTTGGGGGGAATAAGATTCTTCCAATAATTTTTTTGATAATAATGGCTCTTCCCGCTTATTTCTACCATCATTCGTGTGCATAGCCAGCCATTTCCCCATATCCGTTGCTGACGATATAACGGATCCCGCTCCCATGTTCATCGCTTCAAGTTCTTTCCAGGGGATGGCGATTCCATAGGCAGTCACATATCCTTTAGGCAGCCCCTTGACAGAATCTACAGAGGTTTCCGTCGTAAGTGAAGAATTCATTTCTAGTGGAGAGAATACGTTTTGCTTAAGGTATTGTGAGAATTCTATTCCACTTACTTTTTCCACCAAACGTGCCAAAATCCAATAATTTGCATTACTATAATAATGTTTCCCACCTGGATCCGATTGCAACTTCCAGCTATTCAATCGCTCCACACCTGCTTCTAAATCACTTGCTGGTGACACTATTATCGGGTTTGGAATTCCCGATGTATGACTTAACAGCTGGCGTATTGTGACTTTCCCCCACCTGAAATCGTCCATTTTCACTTCCGGTAGATATTTCACTACCGGATCATCCAGTTGTATGTCCCCTTCATCCACCAGTTGCAATACGGCAAACGCTGTAAATGATTTTGACACTGAACCGATTCTCATTAATGACTTTTCCGTTACGGGTTTCCCTTCAGAATCGTGACCATATCCCTTCTCGTATACTAATTTTCCATCTTTTACGATGACTATGGATGCACCGGGGAGCCCATTCTTTTCCATATAATTTGTAACAAATTCATCAACGTCTCCTGTGTGGAATGCTCCAGCAGCCTGAGTGGATAAAGAAGGCTTCCAAAGGGTCATAAAAATGATGGTTATTAGAAAAATAACACCTGTTTTTTTAAGCATATACATGACTCCTAGTTCATTCTTGGATTTGTTTTTAACGGTTTCCCATTATTCAGCTGCTCTGTAATGGTCCTTTTCAAAGTGGAATCACAAACCGACATTCGTCCCTGAACGGGATTTCCGTATGCCACCGACATCTTCTTCAGTAAATAAGGGGGCATCACTTTTCACCACCGCTCTTAATAGTCTAGGGATCAAAATGTAAGGAAACCTTAAGGCAAATCTTAAGAAAGCCTTAAGATTTGTGACAATGGCCACCAAATAGGTTCTATCTATTCTTGAAATCACTTACGAATGATCATTGATAAAACCATAGAAAAACATTTCAATTAATCTCTTATACGTTTCTTCTCCTGCCTGCTCTTCAGGAATCCTTTGATATAACTGTTCGAAAGAATGTGACATTAATTGGTAGTACATGACGATCAGGTCATTGGGTATGTCCTTTTTAATATATCCCTGGCTGCGCCCTTTCTCGATCCACTGCAAGAATAGGGGGGCTATTAATTGTTGATACTCTCTTACCATCCCGTTTAATTCACTATTTTCCTTTAAGATCTCTTCCAAAATTTCTTTTTTGAACATATTGGTGTTCTTTGGTTTTTGAAGAAAGGAGGTGTGGAGTTGATGGATAAAATCATCCTCGTTATTCACTAACTGAATGAATTTTTGATATTCACCCTCATAAAAGTTCCTCATACTCTCTACTATCAATTTCTCTTTGCTGCCGTAATAATTATAAATGGACGCTGGTGAAGTACCGGCTTTCTTTGCAATATCCCTTACCTTTAAGTCCTTGATTCCCCCTTCATTAAGGAGTTGAAAGGCAGCATCTTCAATCGCCTTTTTTTTCAAACTAGCTCTTTTTTCGTGTCCATCCAATGACATCTAACCTCTTTCCTGTGAGTTTAATGTAACATTTCCTATTGTTTGTTACATATAGTTATGATATAAATAATATTATGTAACGATAAAACTATATCTGTTACATAATATTATACCGTATTATGTTCATAATCAAAATAGAGGTGTTTAACATGTATCAAACCGTTCATATTGAAACTCATATTATTGAGGTGTTCACAAAAGGCACGGGGCAGCCAATCGTTCTTCTTCCAGGTTTAGGTTCTTCGATTGAAGAGTGGAGGGATATGATTGATCAACTATCTCAACATGGTAAGGTCATTACCTTTCACCGCGCTGGTCTTGGAGGAAGTGAACTTGGAGTAAAAACACGCAATGCAAAAGAAACAGCGAATGACCTATTGATCCTATTAAAGAAGCTCGAAGTCTCTGCTCCGATCATCTTAGTTGGTCACTCATACGGTGGATTTTGCGCACAATATTTCTCATTTACACATCCTTCATCCGTGAAATCCCTGGTGCTCATTGAATCCAGCTCAATGGAGTTTGAGTTGCTTGATGAAGTTATTGGACCACAAACAAAACAGTCGATTTCTATGTATAAAGCTCTTTCTACGTTTGATTCACAAAGCATAAAGAATCAATTGAACCTTCAAGTCATGACTGAAAATATAAGAGGATCAGATGAGAAAAAAAGAAATATAGTTGAATTTAAATCAAATCCTAAAATGTATGAGGCGATGGCAAATGAACTTGAAAATATGTCGAACGATGCCCATTTTTTAAAGGAATATGATCGTTTATCCCCTATTCCTTTACTCATTATCGGTCGGGACCCGAACTATTCTGTCGAGATCATGATGAAACAGGGAATGCCGAAAGAAAAAGCTGAAAGCATAGAAGAGGTTTGGCAACGATTAATAAAAGATCAACTTACATTATCCTCCAACAGCCGGTACACAATGGCTGCCGGTGCTTACCATAATGTGCATGAAACCCATCCATCCACGATAATAAACGGTATTCTTTCGTTACTTTAAACAAGCTCAGGTTTCAATCTGAGCTTTCGTTTCGATCCAAGTAAAAAAGCAATCACCGTTTTTAGTGATTGCCTTTCTTAGTCAGTTCCAGATACCTCATAACGGCTTTCATCAAAAAAACGAAAATATCCCATCACACTTTAATCCGAAGACTATGTCATTCATACGCCGTGATTTTCTCAAAGTCGCTTCCCGCTATGATTTCGGCCTCATGCATGCTGGTCCATCTCCCCACCGATACTTCCGGATGGTTCTTCCGATAGCTTTGCACGATTTCATATCCGATTTTATAGTTTGCCCATTGTGGGATGCCTTTAGACGGATGCCCTCTTCTTAAAGTTTCGTATCTCCTTGAATCACTGGAATTCTTGAGTTCAGTTAGCTCAGCCACTACCTTTTCCTTCTCTTCTGAGGCCATCGGTTCCTGCCAGGGCACCTGAACCTTTGGATAGATGATATTGGCAAAAGCATCAGCTTTTCCTTCAAGTACTACACTCCCGAGGATCGAATACATCATTCCCGGGTTGATTTCCCCTGCGATGGCATGGTTATACTCGTGGGCGACCGAGTACTTCAGCATGTCTTCATCCAGAGACGAAGAAAGTTGCAACACAATAACATCCTCCGCCAGGACAAATGCCGCCACGCCACCCATCTCTTCCGCCATAACCGTATCTTCGGGATTCACGGGTAAAACGAATATTTTTTTATCGTTACCCGGGAGTTCTTTTGCCGATTTAAGTAAGGCTCCTTTTATGACCCGATTTGTTTTATCTGTGTTTTTTTCCAAATCCTTTATGGATGCCTCAAGCTTGTCCACTTCTGACGAAGGATCAAAAACATACCTTAAGCTGAGATCCTCCATATTAGATTCTTTTTTAAACGGTTCAAACACCTTTTCAATGAACACAGTCTCATTGCTTTTTCCCGTCTTTTCACGGACGGTGTCTATGTACTCCTGCATTTCATCATACATATAAATGATTTCGAAGTGTTGTTCCTCTTGTGAAAATGTAAAGTGCGTTTCCTGTTCCTTCTTATCTACTGGCTCTTTATTGGAGCATCCCGTAAACATGAAACATAATGCTAGTATTAGTATCGCTTTCCCAACAGCCTTCAAGGTTCACATCTCCTCCATTCATTCCCATTAGATACTACCTATACGTTTCTAATTTGGAAAAAGTTTCAAATAAACCAAAAAAAGAACCACCCGATTCTAACCAGGAAGTTCCCATCTTATGTTCCGATTATTCTTACCCACCGGTATACACACTTGCACACGTTCCTGCCGCCGGTTCATAGTAGCAATGATTTTTGAATTGTCCCGCAAACGGCTGGTCGTACCATGTCGGTGGACACGGGGCATAAGGGTTGAAATACCAAAGGGCATACTTTGCAGGATGCACTGCCCAGTAATCCAGATTCTTTTTGGCTAATTTCTTTTCAACCGACCTCGCCCGGTTATAGAAGAGATTCCCTTTTTGGACCGCTTCAAAGGAATAATTCCCACCCTGCACCTGGAAGATGACCTGACGGATGCTCCTTACCTTCCTAAAGTCCAGACAGTCCGCTTTTGCACGGTTCACGATGACATTGCCCACGTACAGCATCCCCTGTTTCCCTTCGCCTTCCGCTTCCGCTCTCATCATCCTCGCCATTAAGGCGACATCCGCATCGGTGTATTTGACTCTTGGCATTTTATTCACCTCAGGATAGTTTATGAGAAATGGCGGGTTTCATGTCAGGAATTATAAATAAAGGAGATTGTGAGAGTGTGTCCATACTTGTACACACTCCCGGCAGATTATATCTCCCCAGACATTGCTTCCCATTATAAGAAATTAAAACGCTTCAAGTTCTTTCAAAAGCAGGCCCAAACGTTCTTCTATCTGCTCATTCGTCCCGTACCGGATCATTTGCTCCGGGCTTAAAGAATCCAGTTTCAGCAACAGATCATGCTCATGTGTCATGGTGACGAGCTTCAGGTAGACTTCCACGTTCAGATCATTCCATTTCTGCTTCGAATCGTTCGTATACCCTTCCACGAATCCTTCCGCACTGGCCTTAAGCTGCGGGATCAGGAGATGGTATTGATTCTTACCGTGCCTCTTTGTATTGTGCAGGGAATGAAACAGTGTCTGATAGTTGAAGACGTAATTGGCAGCAAGAGAGGTCCCCGTATAGATAATCGGGAAAGGGTCGATCATTCTGACACCGCTGCTAGTGAAAATCATATTCTCAGGGGACGTATCCTGATTCGTCAGGACGAGTTTCTCCCTCTCAACTGAACGGGCGGAAATCAGTCCTTCTCCCGTCTTTCTCACTTTTTCCTTATCAAATGAATAAGGACTTTCAAGAAGCGACTCCCATTCTTCTCTGTACTCTCCGGTTTCTTCCCGTATGAACGCACTCAAGTCCCCTTCGTACAGCCCTTTGATATCACCCTGTCCCCCGACGGTTATGTATCCTATGCCCGGAATGGGAGAATCCAGCTCTTCAAGGGCGAGAAAGAATTCACCCAACTCCCTGCCATACAGCTTTGATTGCTCCGGTGTCTGCCCGGCAAGCCCGATTGATTTTCCAACATAGGATTCGATCGTGTAGGTTAGGTCTTCAGAAACATGGTATTCATAATGTTCGGGGCACATTCTTATCCCCGTCCTGTTGGCTTGTTGGTAAAATGCCTTCGTCCCGGCGTAGTCAGCCGTCAGCTCATCCTGATTGAAGACGACCTCTTTCTCATAGGACACCCTTTTCGGAATGCGGAGGACGAGTTGCTCACCTTCGATCAAATATGCGTAGTGCCAGGCACCTTCTCCTAATCTAGTGATATCGGAATCACTTGAGATCTGTTTTAATCCTTCGTGTTTAAGAGCTTTGTTGATAAGTTCTTGTTCTGATAGTGTTGTGGTTGTGAGGAATTGCATATTGTATGGTCTCCTTTTTCTATTCTTCTATTGGAGCTGATAATAAAACGGTCTCACCCATGAAGTGACCCGTGCATTGCTTTAAGACGTACTCTTTCCCTTGAAGGCTTTCCTCCTTCACCAAATCTTTACATTGAAATTCTTCTATGAATTCACCGTCTACACTTCTGTAGACATTAACATTCTCCCCATTAAAGGTAATGGTTTCAGTCACTTTCTGTCCCTCAATTCCATAGCTGATCACGTCGAGATTGGATTTCACTTCATTTTTCATATTGTTAATAAAGGTATTCAATCCATCCAGATTTCGAATATTCCCGTGTTTATTCTCCACTTCTTCTATATCTTCCATCGCCGTTATTAAACTTGTTTCATCATCTGTCAAACCATCCTTAATCTTATCTTTTATCCCCTTTCCTCCCAGTAACAACCAGGCAGCTATGGAGATGGTTGCCAAGATGACTGTTCCGAAGATCATAGAAGGGAGGAATCCTTTTTTTCTTGTCATGTTCTCCCCCTTTGTTCACTAACTTAATTTTTAAAAAGTGCCTATCTGATCAGAGGTTGGTCCCTATTAAGACAGACTACTCAATTTCGTTTATTATCAGTCACTGAGGCAATTCACCAATTTCCACGCTTCATCTATTGCCCAATAATGATGCTTATGTACAAGAAGCTTTTTCGCATCCTTCCGATCAATCCACTCTGGAAGGTGGTCATCTTCCATTGGTTCCTGCATCTTTTCATTCAGTTCAACCATATAAAAGTACCCTTCACCCAAGAGGGGATCTCCTTTCCTTGAATAAAAGTAACACATGGCATTTCCTACGTAAGAGCCAATCGAAACATAATAACCTGTTTCCTCCATCAGTTCTCTTTCCAGGCATTTCACATGACTTTCATTTCCTTCGATGCCTCCTCCTGGCAGAAAGTAGTGCCCCGACTCATTTCGAACTGTCATCACCGTGTCTTTTTCGTAATGAAAGACAATGGCATAAACACCTTTTCTATTTTGATATTCCACTCCATGAATTTTTTCTCCGAATACCGCTGTCACCTCTCCACCTCATTCTCCAAACCCTCGTCACATAAGGTTTCACAACATAATAGATTGATAAACGCCCGTGCGAGTGCTATATAATCCCGCACAATCGATCCGTATAACATACCCATAACACGTCCCAGGTGCGAATAAAGAAAAACCGATCATGTTTCTACCTAACATTGAGTTTCTCCTTTTCATCGTCTTCCATATTAATACTCAAGAAATTCAACGCCAACACAAAAAAAGGAAAAGCGACCAACGCACCGACCATCACTAAACCTGTCGCAGGGTTTGGTGCGTCCCCTCCATTTGTCGTTGGAAAGAAAGTAGCTATACTGTAAATAAATAGTGCAAAATACGGAAACCAAAGAACCGCTGTCCAATAGCTTGCCTTCCGCCCCTCCATCCACTTCCCCGTTAGAAAGTAGAGGGAGACCGTACCCATCAACAAAATCGAAACAGTCAGGAATCCACTCACATTCATCACCGTTTTTATCTCCCATCCTGTCAACCTCGTCAACCTGTATACATTCACCATCAGCTCAACCGGAATGAGGATCATCAGGGCATAGATCATGCTGATCACATTTATTTTCACAAAATGATTCATATCAACTCACCTGTCTCCTGATACCAATTATTCCAAATTCACACAATTTTCTCAACCTAAAAAGGAATGACCCGGTAATGGATCATTTCCTTTCTATTAATTAGTATTGGCCACGTTCAAGTTGTTCCTTGCTAAGAGGATGCATAAATTCCTCCCGGACGCTCCCATGGGAGTAGCTGGAACTATTCGAAATATCCCTGAATTCAACTTCATTCTTATTTTCGTCAAGGGGTAGCCAGCCAAATCTAGAGTACAATCCCAGATTAAATCCTCCCCCGAAGGATAGGCCCGGACCTTCACTCCCGTCCGACAATTTCATTGCAAAAATCCATTCCTTGGGAAGTTTCTTGACTCCATACGAGTTTCCTTTCGTGGGGACTTCCATCTTCATGAGAATACTTGGAACATAATGTTGCTGACCACCGCCGATGGAATATCCCCTTTCCCGCAAGAAGTAATATTGCAAGGTTTGAACGTGTTCCGGATCGATGTTCCAGACGATATGAAAGCTCGACGGATCACCCCCATCTACCTTCCACACCTTGGGCTCACCATCGGTCCGGGTGCTTTTCACCTTCCATCCGGTTAGGTTCCGCTCCCAATAACTTATGCCGTAACCCCCTCTATCTGTACGAAAAGGGGCAACCCCGTGACGGGCATCGACTTTTAGAAAATCCTGAATCTCAAGAGCTTTTACATTTTGCTGGATAGAATTGATACCGGATAAGATTTCATCGTCTTTCGGGCGAGAATGTGCTTTTTCCACAGTGAGCCAATAGAATGCCAGTATCCACACAAGTACTATTCCACCCGTTAGGAAAAAGATTTTTCTTTTATTCATTAGTAAAGACCCTCCAACACTGATTGGGATAAACGGAAATAATACTGAGTCTTAGGGGTGGAAACGAGTATACCCTTCCCATCACTTTCCATGTATATGTCTGGGTTCTGACCGCTCCCCCATTTTGGTGTAGTATCGATCACCTGATATGGAAACCGTTCGTTCTTGTTTTTACTGTTGTCCGATTCCATGTACATCTCTTGATACCATATCTCGCTATCAAATTCGACTTGTTCCCCCTCAGAAAGTTGCTTCTTCAGTTCCTTCTGATCCAAGGTCCGTCCCTCGCCTGATGGATGAATGATATTGATGGATGCTTCTTTGGTTTCTGATATGTAGGTGGATAGTTCGTTTTCCGGATAGATTAGGGAATGAATTGGGATAGTGATCAAGGTACCTGCAAGGAAGATAAAGTTGGCCAGGAATCCGATCCAGGCAAACCGGCGATAGTTGTCCCAGCGATCTTCCTTTCGATTGAGTACTCCGTAGAGAATCCACACACCAAGTGGTAAGATCGGGATTTTCACCAGTGTATGAAACCACTCCATATTAATGGTAAATGAAAACAAGCCAACAAAGAAGACGAGTATGACTTTCCACACTTTTGGCTTTGCCGAAAGTCTTTTATATACTCTATAGGCGAGAAAAGCGATGACGGCCCATTCAATAATGGACATCACGATGGACACAATGTTAAATGAATAATCGATATTGACGATGATTTTCCCCTCCTCTTTTTCTATTCGAATCATACGCCAACCCATTTTACCATCTATACCCATATGATGGTCTACCCGTTTTTACATAAAAAAAGAATGACCATCCAACGATGATCATTCCTTCCTCTTATTTATACGTTTTTAACGGCTTCTTCTATTCCAGTACTTCCAGAAATAAGGTCGAAACCTTTATTAAACGTGCTTGCTTCCGTTAACGATGCCACGATTGTTTTCGCCACATCTTCACGTGGAATCGAACCTCTTTCAAGATTTTCAGCAGCCGATACTTTACCTGTTCCCTCTTCGTTCAGTAATCCTCCCGGACGGATGATGGTATAGGTGAGTCCGCTGTCTTCAAGTGCACGGTCTGCGAAATGCTTGGCCACATAATATGGCTTGAGTGAGTCATTCCAATTTTCACGGTGATGAGCCTGCAGGGCACTTACGATCACGAAGCGTTCAATTCCCGCCTGCTTTGCAGCCTCCATCGTTTTCACCGCTCCGTCAAGATCGATGAGGAGGGTCTTATCAGAGCCTGTGCTCCCACCGGATCCTGCAGAGAATATGACGGCATCGGCCCCCTTCAATCTATTTGAGATTTGATCCACCGTTCCTTCCAAATCAACAAGTGCAGCCTCCACACCTTCTTGTTCGAATGACTGTACCTGTTCATCCTTCCTCACAATTGCTCTCGGAGTATGTCCGTCTTCCTTCAAGAATCTGATCACTTGTTTCCCAATCTGTCCATTTGCTCCCACAACTGCTACGTTCATAACCTCATCTCCTTATTCCGATAATTTTAGTATGGATTCATCATCACATGATTGCGGGGGTGGTGACAAATCATCTGTTTGGTGTGTGCTCGTATAATGTATCCGGAATGGAGGGGTTCAAAACAAAGATGAGCTTATAGAGTTATAAATGGATAAGGATCTTGAAAAAAGCAGGAGATTAGTAGTGTCATAGGGGGGATTTATGTTTAGACGGGCCGTCGGTGGACAGGGATTGCGTCGTTTTTTTATTTATTGCGTCATTTTCAGATTTATTGCGTCATTTTTTAACTAATTGCGTCGTTTTCACGATAATTGCGTCATTATCTTGTTTTATGCGTATTTTACCAATAAATACCATAAAAGACCATCGAGGTCCGTCCCTCAATGGTCTTTCATCCTTAAATAATCTTATACAATTCTTCCACACTCGTCACCACGTAATCAGCGTGGGGATTCTCTACCCGCTCATCTGCAAAGTAGCAGGAACTGATTCCGGCATTCTTCCCCGATTCCAGATCTAGGTCCCTGTCACCAATCATGATCGCTTCAGAATGATCGATTTCATAAGTGCGGATCAGATGCTGTATGGCACTTGGACTCGGCTTTCGCTCAAACCCGTGCTGAGAAGTGATGAAATCTGTGAAATAGCCCGTCAGCCCGTATTTCTCCAACAAAGTGATGGAAGACTCTCCCCTGTGGGTGTACAAATAATTTCTTCTCCCTGTTTCATGAACATACTTACACATTTCCACGATTCCTTCAAAGGGCTTGGACAAATCGAACTCGACTTCTTTTCTCCGGGAATCGTAGGCTGTGATAAACTCGTCACCAATCCCATACTTTTCACCATAGTGATTCAAAGCGTAGGTCATCGATACCTTCATTTGTTTCATGATTTCTTCTATCGGTTCGTCGATCCCATCCTTTTTAAGGGTGTCCTTGAAACTGCCAGCCATAACGGGATATGTATCGAAAAGTGTGCCGTCGAAGTCCCAAATAATGTGTTTGTACATGTCCTAACCCCTCTCTTATGTAAACTATCTTCATGGTACCATAATGAAAATTCAGCAGATACAAAACAGGAAAATTATGCTAAACTGTTTTCAACGATTGCCACATAGGAGGACTATATGACCCGTTCACTGCATACCCTTTTCCTCATAAGCTCTGCCGCCCTGTTTTTCTCAGGCATAATCCTTCTTTCGTATCGATCATACGGATGGGGAGTGCTGCCGATGCTCGGGCTTCTCATCCTCTATTTATCTTTCAATAAGAACCGGTCAGTCGCTTCCTTTTTTCTATTCTTCCTTATCGGTTTCCTAACCTTCCAATGTGCAACAGGCTGGATCAACTCCTGGGATATCTTAAAAGAAACCAAGATCCTTTTGAACAGAAGTTTTCTTCTATTCATCCTGTGTGCCTTAGTCCTCTCACAATGGCTAGCAAAGGAAAAGATTCGCTTCTACATGAGAACTCCGGATTGGAGTAAGCACATCTCCATGCCTTCACATACTATTTCACTGCCACTTTTTTTATGGATCGGACTTGCGTGATCAAGCACCATCTTCATTCCCCTCATCTGGTCGGAGGGAATCAGTGAGGTGAAATCAATATTCCTTTTCGCAATAGGGTTCACCATCCTGAACGCTACGCTGGAAGAACTCATTTGGAGAGGCGTCATGCTTTCATCGTTAAGACAAAACACTTCAGTGGTTTATGCTGTAACCGTGACAAGTATAGGATTTGGACTATTGCATCTCTCCATCGGCATCCCACTCCTCCCCAGTCTTCTATTCTCTTTCGGGGGACTCTTTTACAGCATCGTAGTCTTGAAGACAGATAGCATCTATCCTTCGATTGCCTTTCATATGGTGATAAATATGGGGATGGTGTTGAATGGGTGGATAAACTAGACTTCCAATTTAGAATAGAAAGGCTTTTTATGTATGCCTTCATCTGTTTGTTCCTCACTTTCTCCCTGACAGGATGTATTGGAGGAGATTATGACTTCACTCCCCCAACTGTGACACTAATGGAAATAGAAAGCGTCGACTCAGTTGAATTAACCGAAACCAATATCGATTGGCATGGGGAAAACGGGAAACCATTGGACAAAGAAACGAAAGAAATATTAACTTTTGCCCAGGAAGAGAAGGAACTCACATTTCCACCCGGGCAACAGGTAGATCTCCTATTTGACAGCGAAGACTTACTTGGGTTCTTATGGGTGGGTAATGAGAAACTGAAGCTCGAAATGGGTGGGGACCAGTCTTTCTCATTTCCTAAAGGAAAAGGATCCTACGTACCGGAGGTCGACCTACTAACAGATAGGGGTATGTACGGAACATTGTTATAGAATAAATATGGAGATGAAGCTATGGAAATTCCATTGATCATTTTAAGTGGACTCGTCAGCCTATTACTCTTCTATATGATCATTGAAAGAGCCGTACGTGACGGTATTAACAACTCGGTCATTGGACGCTACTTCGAAAAGAAGCATGGTATCAAAGAACCTGAGAGGGATGAAGATTTATTCGACGAAAAGCAATAATCACAAAAATGGCCCAAAAGAAAAAGCTTATCCATTCGGGTAAGCTCCTTTTTATGAAAACACCTTATACCAAAACAAAGCCTTATCCATATTCGGATTAGTGTAATACCTATAATTATCCACCCCACCTAATTTAAAGCCATAACGGATATAAAATCGGCATGCCCCCACATTATCATCCTGCATTTCCAACGATAAGCCGATTAGGAAGTTCTCCTTCGCCCACTCCTCAGCTTTATCCAAGAGCAGCCAGCCGATTCCGTGTTTTCTGAACTCCTTCTTTACTGCGATATTTTCAATATAACCGAATCGATTCAACTCTTTGGTGATTCTGACCTGACCTATGCACTCTTCCTTCAAATATGCCAAAAACAATGCCTTGTTCTGATTATGGATATAATCATTCCAATTCAATTGGTCGTCTGGAAATTGGATCTCCTTTGCATCAGGATAAAGAACCTCTTTATACGACCAGGTTCCACTATCCAAGCTCGGTTCGATTCTCCCGAAAATAGTGAACGGATCATTTGCTGCATTAACGTCTTTAATGAGCTCTTTCGTAAGTGGAACCAGTTGAATGTTTTCTTTCATAGGACCTCCCCCCTTCACTTTAAATGTAACGGAATGGTTCTCTCTTTCGACTGATATATGGAGGTGAACGAAGATGATGAGAAAGAGTGCCTGCTTTCTGCTGATGGTCAGTATTATTCTTGTTCTATATGGTTGTGATGACCGCCGTTCTGAAAGAGCTTATGAAGACTTTTCCTCTGAAAAATTCATCCAGGGAAAAGTTCTCCAAAAGCGCAATAAAGGCATAACTCTAGAACTAACGGATCAATCCGGACAAAGGTTCTCTGACACCATCCATGTCGGTGTTAAGGATGAAGAAATGTTAAACCATATAGAGGAAGGATATAATCTATCGGTTTGGTATGATTTCATTCGTGAGTCCAATCCTCCAAAGACCACAGCATTAAAAATAGAAATCATAATGAATTAGTTAGAAATCCCTTCCTATCCATTTACGATAAATGGAACAAAAGGAGCCTACACGATGAAATACCTTAAATCCTTTTCAGCCTTCGAATGGAGCACGATCCGGTCCTCTATTTCTGATGGGACTTTACTGTTAATTGTATCGGCATTGTGGTACATGGGGCTTTACTTTACGAAAAAGTATGAGCCCAAAGAAGATATATGGTGGGCATGGTAAAGAGAATTCACTGGACAAAACATTTTCCCCACCCGACAAAGCATCATCAACGCCTATATTAATGACGCTCTTCATTCATTACAACTTCCCATCCACCTCAGACGTATCCACATCCTCACCGAACCAGTCTCTCAACTTCGCCTTGGCCTTCCCTTTCACTTCATCATCGATATACATGGATACCTGCAATAAAGCGAGACCCAGTGCGCCAAGGTCATCTGTAAACCCCACCCCCACTGCCATGTCCGGTATGAAATCCGTAGGAAGGATGAAATATCCTAGTGCCCCGATGATGATCATCTTCGACTTTTTCGGAACATCCGGTTTCTGCAGGACAAAATAAAGGAGCAGCGCCGTATACACAACGGAATGTCCAGCCTTCACACCATACCGTTTCAACTTATCCCAAAACTTTTCCTCTGAATAATGCTTTTCGGTGTTATCCATTTCACTTCCACCTCCGTATTGAGACGAGGGACCATCTCTTGTTCTTTTCATTGTAGAAGGTTTGGGGGAAATAGACAAATGTTTGCAAGTCTTGATTTGCGTTATAATTCAATTACCCAAACAAATATAGGGAGTGGTTAACATGCTAAATGCCATCATCTTATTCCTCTTTGCCGGTATCGCCGAAATCGGGGGAGGCTATCTCATCTGGTTATGGCTGCGGGAAGGAAGACCTTCGTATTGGGGGCTTGCCGGCGGAATTGCCTTAGCTCTTTATGGGGTCATTGCCACCTTTCAGTCCTTTCCTTCCTTCGGCCGTGTCTACGCTGCTTATGGAGGAGTGTTCATCGTTCTGTCCGTTCTCTGGGGATGGGGAATCGATAAGAAAACACCAGATCTTTATGACTGGGTCGGTGCCGGGATTTGTCTGATCGGGGTTGGTGTAATGTTGCTTGGGCCGAGGCAGTAGACAAATAAGAACGCATGTTCTAATGTGGATGTAAATGGAATTTTAGGAGCTGGTAGCATTGAGACCCACATTAAGCAAGGACACCTCAATTGAAATGTTTAACGAGTACTATTGGTTAAAAGAAGAGCTGCAATCATTCTGCCGTGAGTATGGAATCAGTGCTTCAGGTTCAAAGGTAGAGCTAACGGATCGAATTTGCACTTTCCTGGAAACAGGCGAAATTATAAAGGCCGTCAGAAAATCAACAGGGATTCGAAGAAAAGAACATAATGACGTGTTGAGTCTTGATACCATCATTACTGACCATCATCGTTGCAGTCAAAACGTCAGAACCTTCTTCAAGTCTGTCATTCCCGGGTTTCATTTCTCTACTTATATCCAAAACTATTTTAAAAATAACGTCGGAAAGACGTACCGTGACGCAATCGAAGCTTGGTACGAAGAAGACAATCGGAAGAAAGACCCAGCATATGAAAAGAAAATCGCACCTCAATTCGAATACAATCAATTCACACGTGACTTCTTTGCCGATCCGGCCAATAAAGGGAAAAAGAGAGAAGATGCCATTGAAGCCTGGAATGAAATCAAGAAGCTTCCGGGGAGTAATAAGTATGTAGGGGACTCTTGATGCGAAGAAGGTCCATCCCTAATGTTTTATCCCATACAGTAAAAAACCCTCCGGACCTTCTTATAGAGGACTAGACTCCGGAGGCTTTTCTATTTTAAAGCTGCGTCAATGTATTTGTCACCGTCATGATTGTAATAATGAACGCATTGATGAAGCCTGCAAGATAAGGATTTCCCGTCACCTTGTAAATCTTTCGGGAAACAACGGCCGCCACCATCAGGATTACGATGATAGGGAACAACCAGATTCCGATGATGTGTGACAAATCATTGTAATATACTTCCCCTGTCACAAAGAAGGCAATATACTGGATGGCCACCAGGATGATGATGGCAAGGGAATTGAACAGGGTCAATACGGCCGTATTCATCCATTCTTTCTGCCCTAGTTTAATAAAGTTAAAGCTATTGATCGTAATGGAATTCGCTACATAGAATACAAGGAAGAAAGGTAGATATTTCAACGCGATCAATAGTTTATCAGGAGTGAATGCCTTCACGGTCAGTACCCATAAACGGAAGTCCGTTTTAAAGAAATAATCCGCTATGAACACGAGGCTGTACGACAATACCGTGACACAAAGGGCAAGCCCGATCGTTTTCACCAGTGTCCGGAAGCTGATGACCATCCCTGTCGCCCTCAGATCCATTCCGTTCTTCTTGGAATAGAAGAAGTAGCATGCCCCCACAACAATTAACGTAAAAAGACCAGTGACCAAACACCACATCCCGATATAAAAAGGCGGGAACTGTGGAAAGAAAGGTGTAATATGTTCCACGGTCCAGGTCGATAACTTCAAATAACTGAAATAAGACACGAGCGCACCCACAATGAGGCCACCCCAGAACCAAAGCTTCCCTCGTCCATCACGGAATGTCATTGGCTCAGCTTCTTTTTCAGCTCGTAGTGAAGCAAATGTTTCAGTGAAAAGAAGCCACTTGGTGATGCTCACGATGAAAATCACAAATCCGACCAAGCCTACAGCATTAAAGAACACTTTGTACTGCCAAACCTGGTTGTCAGCTGCGATCGGATGAGGTGCCCCAAGAGAATCTTCGAAAAACTCAAGGGTACTCGTCACGACATCCTTAGAAATATGGTTCCATGGATGGATTTGGGCAGGATTATAAATGACCC
Source organism: Rossellomorea arthrocnemi (assembly GCF_904424705.1). GTDB lineage: Bacteria > Bacillota > Bacilli > Bacillales > Bacillaceae_B > Rossellomorea > Rossellomorea arthrocnemi. Next base: position 50,022 of record NZ_CAJGBF010000012.1, read on the forward strand.
TCGCTGCTTCTTTACCGTCTACGTCCTCCTTATAAATCTCGTAGCTCTTCCTCTTCTCACCACCGGATGGATCAATACCGAAATTCAGGAATGATTGGGCAGCCTCTGTATTAATAAAGTCCCTTGGTACGGTGGCAGTTCCGTCCTCTTTCAAACTTCTGAAGAAAAATTCATCGTACTGAGCGGCCACAATTCCGACATCCCTCGCCCCATACACATTTACATATTCCTTATCCTTCGGCTGCATTGACCAATAGAGTGGTTCTGCAGGATCATTGGTATACATGGCATCATTGGCAATTAACAGCACAGACGAAATCAACGGCTCATCCTTTTTATTATCTTCATTGATGGACCAGTTCGCTGCACGCGCCCCATTGGAATGACCCGTCACACCAATTTTCCTCTTATCTACATAAGGAAGATCCGCCAGAAGCTCCACGGCATCATACATGCCCGTCCCCCGGTTCATCCATTCCTCCGGTTTCACAGCATCGGAATTTCCGTGCCCGTACATATCAATCGAAATGACAACGTACCCGCGTCTTGCAAGCTCCACATAATTCAGATCCTGCATCTCCCGCGTATTATACCAGCCGTGACTTGTCACAATCCCCGGTACCGGATTGTCCTTCGACACATCATCCGGAACATACAGCAACGCACTCATCATATGACCCGAAGGAGTTTCCCACCGCAGATCTTTTACGGTCACCTTCCCCCCTGACGTTTGTACAAACCAGGCACCTATCGCACTGATTAAACACAAGACCAAAGCAATGACAACCCAACGGAACGACTTCCTTTTGCTCATCTCTAAACCCCCTGTAGCTCGTTCTTATAGGTTTGTGGTGTGAATAACCCTACAGTATAAGGATATTGGGGTTGTCAGAAAAAAAGACCTGGGGGCAATAGATTGATATCTATATGAGAGAAGGTCCGTCCTCCATATTGAGGGACGGACCTTCAACATTTCCTACAACCTCTGTAGAATCCCCGAGAACAAACTCAAAATCAAAATCTTACTAATCGCTGTCAACCCGGCTATGAAACCGCCAAGTGTTCTCGCTTTCAATGTCTGATCTTCCGTCAGTCAATTCGCCAAATCGGTTCACTACCCAAAATCGTATGAAAGAGAAAGACCAATAACGAATCCACAGGCAAGTCCGAGTAAGAATGGGAACCACCAAGCTCAACTGGATTTTAGCTTCTCCACCATTAGCTTCTTAAACGTCACTTGTCCCCCTTCCGAAAACAAAGAAATCCCCCTATCGTGAGTTCGCGGAAAGACCAAATTTGATTGGACAATCCGACCACCTTCCATAAACACCTCGACACTCGTCTTATCCACTAAAATGGTGACATGAAGCTGTTTATCAGCGGAATCGAATGGTGCCTTGCTTTCCACAAATGTCCCTTTTCTATCGGGTTGATCAGTAAAGCTTCTGTTCAAGTAAGAGTAGCCGCCTTCCAAAGAGATTCCTGCATCGATGTGTCGGGATTGGTCTTCGGACTCTCGTAATCTGAAACCGACTTGATCAGCATCCTCCCACGAAATATCCGCCTCGATCCGATACACCTCACCTTTGATATCCAGCGTCTCCAATCCATCCTCCACGGTGATGTTTTCATAGGTTTTAGTAAATTCCACCAACCCATCAAGCTCCTCAACAGGCTTCGAAGCAAGAAAATATCCACCCTCAGCATCATCATCCAACCTGATTTCACGTACAATCGAATCCGTTCCATTAAAACCATCATGCTCCATCGTCGGAGTGTTATCCGCATACGACCACTTATTCATCCAAGCAAAAGCATAACGCTTTTCTTCCTTATCCTCAGCCTTACCGTCTTCAAACGTCACTCCACCATACCAATCAAATCCATAATCCAGCCACTGTGGACCCGCCTGATCCGATTCAAAGGAACTGCCATTGAATTCCCCGGTCCAGTAGGCATACGTATTCGGTTCCCCGACCGCTTCTCCATTGGCACTCACTCCAAGCACCCACTTCTCCGTGCCATCGGGGGCCCTCATTTTAAAGAGATCCGGACATTCTAACACACCTAAGTCCGATGTCTGAAAATCCCCTGTAAATGTCCAGTCCTTCAGATTCTCAGATTCATAGAATCCTACCTTGGATCCTTCTGCCATGAGCATGACCCACTTGTCACGTTCGTCATCCCAGACGACCTTCGGATCACGGAAATCCTCTACTCCCGGGTTATTCAGGACAGGATCTCCACTGTAATTCTTGAAGGTTTTACCTTCGTCGGTACTCACCCACATGTATTGCTCCTGCTCGCCGGTTTCACCGGTTGGCTGGGTCACGATCGCAATGAAGGCATCTTTTCCGAAACGTGCGGTGTTCTCCCGGTCGATGACGACGGAGCCGGACCAGGGGTCACCGTTTTTGTTGGTGTATTTCGGTATCGACACTCCCTGGTCTTCCCAGTGAAGCAGGTCTTCGGATACGGCGTGGCGCCATTCGGTTCCATTGCCTTCGGGGTAGTCTTTGTTATAGAGATAATAGTAATGGTATTTCCCTTTATAGTAGACCGGCTTTTGCGGGTCATTTTTCCATTTGTCCGGGGTCGTGAAGTGATAGGAGGAGCGGTAGGAAACATCCTCATCTACAAGCTGCTCCTTGTCTTTTTCGTGTGCCTTTGTCCACCATGCAGCCGCTCCAGCCATTAGGACGATCAGCACAATCAACATGACGATTCCCTTCTTCCTTTTTTCTAGTTCCATTTTTCCACCACCTACTAAAAAAAGAAAATGCCATGTCTGACATTTCCTTTTTTGAAGTTTGCTATTATTGCCCGTCGTACGTGATTTGACCTTGCTCCAGGATGCCGTTTTCTACAACAGAAGATTTCTTGTTGTTGATATCAAGCAGGAATGATGGAGCGAATGTTGATTTGTGGTCTTGGAAGTATCCACGGTTGGTCATGTAGCTGGTTACGACGAATTTGTCCGATTCTTTTTGAGGGATGACATAGTGTGCATACGTCCAAGTGACTTCGTTTGGATCAAGGTCCTGATGAAGGACAATTCCCGTTTTGTTCATTGGCTTAAATGGTCCTGTTAGTGAGTCGGCTACATATCCGAGCATGTAGATGTCTTCATCGTCAGTTCCTTCGATGGTCATTTTTGATCCCCGTGTGCTTGTGAACAGGTAGAACTTGCCGTCTTTTTTGAAGATGTTCGGGCGTTCAATTTCGTCTGTTACCATGTTGGAAACCAGCAGCGGCTTCATTTCTTTCTTGATGGTATAGTCATCGTTGATTTCGATGATTCCCATGGCGCCGTTGGCAAGCTCTGCCAGGTCTTTCTTAGGGCTTTCCTGAAGGGCTTGGAATTCCTTCTTGAAAAAGTTCATTCCGTTTCCGTAGTATGCGCGGTTATAAAGAGAATCTTCCCCGGAATAGCCATACTCTGTTCCGGTGTTTGCTTCGAATACCAAGTATTTTTTACCGCCGTCTTCGATGTAGTGCGGGTCACGGAGCGTATGGTTGTTCATGAAGTTTCGGTCTTCAAATGCTTTCCCGACAGTTTCATACGTATCTCCGTCGCCACCGCTGTAGATGGATTTGTGATCCTTAACTCCGTCGATATTCAATTTGTTTGACGTTTGTTCAGAGATATTCACTTGAGCCGTCGTCAATGATTGACGTCCAAACAGGCCCTTGCTTTCATTGAAATCTCCGCGGTTCGTGTAGAATAAACGGATGTCACCGTCTTCTGTAAAGAGGGCGGATCCAGACCATTCCTCTACCTGACCTTTTAACGTTTCGTCGTTCGCTTTGTATTTGTCTTCATCGTCGAAGACACGGCCAGCGTTTTTCCAGGCATCGATGGAATCGTCGCCGACTTTTTTATAGAACATGTAGATGAAGGTGTCGTTGGCATTTTCCGGATCACCGGCGAGTCCGAAGACGATGTGGTAGCCGTTGTACTCAGCGACTGTGCCGTCTGCGTTTTGAAGCGGCCATGTATCCCATACATCCATTTTGATTTCTTTTCCGTTTTCATCAATCTTGGTTGCTGATTCTACATTTTTGATGGATGATGCGTCAAAGGAAGGGACCTTGAATTGGGCGTCTTGCTGCTGGCCGACCATGTTTTTCATGTCCTGGCGGGTGATCTGTGACGTTCCGTACGTTTCTTTGTATCCTTTTTCCGGAGCTTCGTTGGCAGATGCCGATGTGATGATGCCTCCGAACAGAATGGATGCACTTAACGAAACAACGGTTGCTTTAGTGACAAATTGATGATAGTTCATTATGTATTCCTCCTATAAGATCGTATTCCGTATGGCGATTCAAGTTCGCCTTACATTTATCAGTATAAGAGGTGGGGCCAGAACTGGATATGGCATGGTTTGATGTCATTTTCGTCTTAAATTGATAAAGGGGAAGATGGGCTCATATGGGGGATAGAAGTCATGTAAAAAACGACCGCCCATCTGGACGAGTCGTTTAACAGCCAGGCCTAAGAGGTGGATGAAAGACACGCGCCTTCCTTCCAGGCCATGTCAAACTCTTCTAATGCTTCTTGCCTTGAGCTTTCTTTATCGATGTAATCCTGCATGATTTCACCCATCTCCCGCTTGCTGCAAGGGGAAAAGGAGGACCAGTTGAAGGTGTCCGTCTCATTGATGAGCTTCAGGGTTTCCTTACCAAGTGGACCGATATCCTTAACAGGGATGTCCTTGAAAGCCGGGATAAAGTGGAATTCTTCCGTCAAGTATGCCTTGCCTTTTTCGGATGACACCATCCAGTTCAAGAATTTTTTCGCCTCCCGTTTTTCCTCCGGGGAGGATTGGGAGTTGATGACCCAGAACCCGGGGACGCCTGCCAATATCCTGCTCTCTTCACGATCACCAAGAGGCACGGGGAACATGCCGGCGGATATTGTTTTTCCTTCCAATAGCGGCTGGATCCAGTTTCCCTGCAGAATCATGGCGGCCTTTCCTTCTGTAAACTGTTCGAGTTCTGTATAATAATCCGTACTTGTCGGGCGCTTATTTCCGTAACGGACTGTCAGATCGATGAGGGTGAATAGATCCTGGAAAGCAGCGTCTTCACTGAAACTTGCTGAACCATCTTCCAGTCCTTGAGTGAATCCTCTCTCAGACTGGGCAAAGGCAACACTCACCATATGATGCCCGAGCTTCCAATCCTCATAATAACCGTTGGCGAAAGGCATGATCCCCTTTCCTTCCAGCTTGGCTGCCGCTTCCTCCAGCTCCCGGTATGTGGATGGTGGTGAGGTGATGCCGGCACTGGCAAAGAGTTCCCGGTTGTAGACGATTCCGAACCCTTCAATATTCATCGGCATTCCATATACCTTATTATTAAGGGTGATACCCGACAATACATTTTCTGACGCCCTGTCGACCCATGGTTCTTCTGACAAATCCTCTAAGAACCTGCTCCATTCTTTCGCCGCTTCCCGTCCGAGGTTGGTGAAGATATCCGGTCCTCTTCCTGCTGCAAGCTTCGCCGTGATATCGGAGTAATCATCCGCCGCTCCTCCTACCGTTTCCACTTTGATGGCAACTCCCGGGTGCTCACCCTCATATGCGGAAACCATCTGTTCGAACTCACTGGCGATTTCCACCTTGGGATTTCGGATTGTAAGAGTGACCTTATCTTCCTCAGGTTGTGATTCTTTTTTCTTTTCTTGCTCCCCGCCGCAGGCTGTTAGCGTGACAGAAAGGAAGCCGATGATGAAAGCTTTAAGCAGTGTTGGTTTCATTCTGATTCCCCGCTGGATCGGTACTCAAACGGCGTCTTTCCGGTCACTTTTTTGAATAGTTTGGAGAAGTATTTCTCATCTTGATAGCCGAGCATCGTGGCAATGGAGTAAATCGAATCTTCTGTCCCGGCAAGCCACGACTTTGCCTGCCCTACCCGGAGAATTGTCACGAACTTCGACAGATTCATACCCGTTTCTTTCTTGAACGTCCTTGAAATATGCTCACGGGTGAGGAAAAACATTCTCGACAGCTTTTCAAGAGAAATATCTTCCATATAGTAGGTCTCAACATAAGAGACAATCTCCTTTATCCTCCTCGCCGCCTCCATTTCATCCGGGCGGCGGATCGTCCGGTACTGATTCTGTTCGAGTTGCCGGGATAGTCTTTTGAACACTTCCGGGGTGGATCCCTGGGAATCAAGTTTGTCCTGGACGAGGCGGACGGGAACGGTCATGTTCTCACTCAACCACTCTTCTGCATAAAGCCACTGATTCTCCATGGTGAACACGATGCACAGGTTCTCCACCTCAAGATAGGTGAATGCCCTGCCGATTCTCCTGGATCTGAGTTCCTCATCCAGGGCGTCGATATGTATTTTGGGACGATTCTTCCCATAGAAAGAGAGAAGCGTCATGTCCATTTCCTCTTCATCAGGAAGAAGGCTGGCAGCGGCATTTTCCTCTACGCTCTCACCTGAACAGATGGCGGTGATGATCTGATTACTCCTCAGTTTCAATGCCTCTTCCAGGATTTCTCTCTGCTCGATTCCCTCTGCCGCTTCCACTTTTACTGCCTCGACTACTTTTTCAAGCACTGCCTGAAACGCTTCTTCCTCTATGGGCTTCAGTAAATAATCGAAACTGTTCAGCTGGATAGCCTTCCTCATGTAGGTATAGTCGTCATATCCTGTGATCAGGATGATCTTACCCTTGAAGGGAAGCTGATTGATTTCTTCTATGAGTTCCATCCCCGACATCTTCGGCATTTTAATATCTGTCAAAACGATATCCGGTTTCTCATGTTGGATGATCCCAAGTGCCTCGACTCCATTTGCCGCCTCCAGGATCTCCGTGATGCCAAGTCTGTCCCATTCCCCAAGCTGACGGAGGACGTTTCTGACATTACGTTCATCATCCACGATCAATGCTTTCATTTGGTTTCCCCTCCCTAACGGTCTTCCCGGAATGGAAGCGTCATGATGACCCTGAATCCATTCCCTTCCATCCGATCTATCTTAAACGATGCTTCCTCATTGAAATTCAACTGCAGGCGTTCATAAATGTTTTTCAGCCCGATCCCTGATGTCACAGAACCTTTCTTGTGCAATGAAGCTTGGAGCCGCTCCAGTTCTTCAACTGTCATGGAGCTCCCTGTATTTTGAACGATGAATGTCATCAGGTCCCCTTCTTTTTTTCCTCGTATGATCAAAGAAGAGTGCTCATATCCTTCTTCATAGCTATGCTTGAAATAATTCTCCACAAGGGGCTGGAGAATCATGCTCGGAATTGATGCGGAAAGGACCTCTTCTTCGACACTTATTTCAGCCTGGACACACTCCCCGAAGCGTTCCTTCTCCAGGGAAAGGTACGCTTCGATATAGGCGAGCTCTTCTTTGACCGTGACCCATTGATCCGCATGGAGGGAATACCTCATCATCTTCGACAGGGAGGTGATGAGCTTGTAAACATCCTTCGCATTGGACCTAAGGGAGACAGCGCCGATCGTCTGAAGGACATTGAAAAGAAAATGTGGATTCACTTGTGACTTAAGGGCACGAAACTGATTGGTACGGCTTTCGATTTCCAGCCTATATTCCCGATCGATATGCTGATTAATCCGATTCATCATTTCGTCCATATGTTCCTCCAGGTGCCCGAGTTCATCCTTCCGGGAAGTGGAGAAGTCGATGTCCAGATTGCCGCCTTCAATGCTCCTTACCTTTTCACTTAAGTGGACGATGGGCTTCGTGATGATATGGGAAATCACCATCACCATGATGACTCCAAGAATCACTACACCGACACCTAATAGAATATTCGAGTACGCCGTCTCATTTACGTCCTTGAACAGGGCATCTTTCGGAATGATCTTCACGAGCTTCCAATCTTCCAACTCTCCTCCAAGGTTCTCTTTCAGAACGAGCTCATCGGGAGACGCTTCTCCTTTGAAGGTCTTCCCTTTCCCACTGGAGTAAATAGTGGTCCCCTTTTCGTCAAGGAGGGCCACCCGCGCGTCCCCCGTATCGGATAAATGCCTGATGATTGATCCGTACGAATTCACCTCCAGGTCCATCGACAAAAAGCCCAGGAATTCTCCCGTCAGGATATTCTTCACTTTGTGAAGAATGGTGAGGACCTTCGTTTTATCCGATTCTGGAATGATGGCCGCATTGGTGGCATTCTCAATCACATGCGGTGCCTCAATCAGATAATTCCCATCTGACTTGTAAAGCTCTTTAAATATGGGGGTATCGAGAAAATCCTTCTGTATCTTCGGCGCACTGAACTTCGAACGATACACTGTTAACGCCTCTTCATCCCGTTTGAAATAAAAGCCCAGCTGTCGGATATCAGGTCGGGAAACAGAAAAAATCTTCATGCTTCTCTCGAAGGAATCCTCTCGATCACCTTCCAGTCCCTGTTCGAACACCTGTAACACGTCGGGATCGTTGTAAAGGGCGTAAGGCAGTGAAATGATGTCCCCGAAATACCGTTCCAGCACGGATCCGCTTTCCTTCAATTCTTCCCGGCTCGTCTCAACCTCATGTTCCTCGACACTCGTCTTCGTGTTGCTGTAAATGATGAACACCGACAGAAAATACGGCAGGATGATGAACAGAATCAGCATCCCTAACAGCCTGCTGCGGACACTTCGCATCGGCACCGCCCCCTTTCTTTCTGACAAAAACACTATAATAGTGCCGAAAGACCGTCAATGATCCGGAAGTCGCAAGCAGTGGCTGAATATAGCCCATTTGCATTAGGTTGCACATGGGAAAGACAGTTTATGTTTTTGATGGGATGTGGGTGCAGGCCATTTTAGGACGCAGGGAGCTTCACGTGCGCCAACTACAGACGCGTTGTTGTTCTTTACTATCTCTTCTTTCTCTATAGATCTACTGTCTGTTTTCGCTTCGGTTCCATATGTATTGCCCCCCTCACCCTCAATCTTTATATATTGACTTGAATCAAAACTGGATACCTTGTGATACAATTTTTCCGATCTGATTCATTATCAGAAAATTAACTTTATTTTTCCTCATCCCCATCATACAATGAATATATCGAAATTAAAGGAGGCTGTTTTCATGAGAAACATTGCTATGGTAACCGTTCGAATATATAAGGGTGGAACACCTTTTTAACGTTGACGGTCTTCCCCCTTATATGTGTTTTGTGAACTAACACATAAAGGGGTATGTTATGTCATTTCCAGTGAAAAAATTTCTTTCGTATTACAAACCGTATCGTTCGATTTTTCTTAGTGTATTGTTCTGTGCTTTGATCACGTCTTCCCTGACTCTCGTTTTTCCGTTGCTTGTTCGTTATGTGACGAAGGATGTTCTCTCAGGAAGTCTTTCCACGGCTTTTACCGATGTCCTTTGGGTCGGCGGAGTGATGGTGATTCTTGTCTGCTTCCAAAATGTCGGGAATTATATTGTGGATTACAAGGGGCATGAGATAGGTGCACGAATGGAGACCGATATGAGAGGCGAATTATTCGCTCATCTGCAGAAGCTTTCTTTCAGTTTTTATGATAAAGAGAAGACCGGCCGGCTGATGAGCCGTGTGACAAATGATCTCTTAATGGTATCGGAGCTTTACCATCACGGTCCTGAAGATTATGTGAAATATCTCGTTCGTTTTCTTGGAGCGTTTGTGATTCTGTTCTGGATCAATGCTCCACTTACTCTGACCGTCTTTTGTTTCTTTCCGGTCCTTGGGTTCTTCTCACTTTATTTCAATAAGAGGCTGAACCGGGCGCTGACGGATAACAAAGAGCGGATCGGCGATATCAATGCCCAGGTGGAGGATTCCTTATCCGGCATCCGCGTCGTTCAGTCGTTTGCCAATGAATCTCTTGAGATCAGGAAATTCAATGTGGAGAATCAACGGTTTCTGGAGAGCCGGAAGGGAACCTATCGTGCAGAGGCTTACTTCTATAACGGGACGGAAGCGTTCATTCAGTTGATTACGATCACCATCGTTATCTTCGGGTCCATTCAGATTGTGAATGCGACCCTTGACCTGGCTGATTTGATCACCTTTCTGCTGTATATAGGCTTTATGATCGAACCGATTCAGAGGCTCACTCATATGAGTACGCAATTGCAGGAGGGGGTTACAGGGTTTCAGCGATTCATGGAAATCATGAGCACCCAACCGGTGATCGAAAATAAGCCTGAAGCAAAGTCTCTGGCAAACGTGAAGGGACACATTTTATTGAAAAACATTTCATTTCATTACGATTCGTCCTTGGAAGCGGTATTCAAAAATCTTTCTCTGGAGATTCTTCCAGGTGAATACGTAGCGATGGTTGGACCATCTGGAGCGGGAAAAACGACCCTTAGCTCTTTGATTCCCCGTTTCTATGACGTCACGGCTGGCGGAATTTATGTCGATGGTGAAAATGTGAAAAATCTGGATTTGCATTCTCTCAGAAGCAACATCGGAATCGTGCAGCAGGATGTGTACCTTTTTTCCGGAACGGTCATGGAAAATATCCGATATGGGCATCCGGAAGCGACAGACGAAGAGGTGATGATGGCTGCCCAGCAGGCGAACGCACACGAATTCATTACCTGTTTGCCACAAGGTTATCATTCCGAAATCGGTCAGCGCGGAGTCAGGTTATCCGGCGGGCAGAAACAGCGGATCAGTATCGCCCGTGTCTTCTTGAAGAACCCGCCGATCCTCATTCTCGACGAAGCCACGAGTGCCCTTGATAATGAAAGCGAAAGTATCGTCAAGGAATCCCTGGAGTTGCTGGCACAAGGTCGGACCACGCTCGTAATCGCCCATCGCTTATCGACAATCAGGAACGCCGGGAGAATAGTAGTGTTGTCAGATGGAAGGTTTGTTGAGGAAGGGACACATGAAGCACTGCTAAAGCTAGATGGTTCTTATTCCAGACTGTATTCAAAACAGTTTGAGGTTCACGTGTAAATCGAGAAGGCTCTCATACCATTTTGGAGTGAGAGCCTTCTTTACTTTTACATAAGATAAACTTATAACTTTTCATAAAATAAATATCATTCACTTATTAGATCAATTCCGTTAGCATAGAAGCTATCCATAACGTTTTCATTATGAGGAGGATTCACTTGGAGAGAGAATTGCACTTTAGACAAGCTGTTGAAAGAGACGTAGATCGGATCGTCGAAATGCTCGCTGATGATGTACTTGGCAGTAAACGGGAACGTTACGAACATCCCCTTCCCGAAAGCTACATCCAAGCATTTAAAGCCATTGATTCTGATCCAAATAACGAATTAGTAGTCGCTTGTGACGGAGAAAAAATAGTCGGTGTGCAGCAAATCACGTTCACTCCATACCTCACCCATCAAGGTGGGTGGAGAGCGACGATAGAAGGCGTAAGGACCTCCGCTTCTGTAAGAGGGGAAGGGGTTGGCACGAAACTGATTCAATGGGCTATCGGTCGCGCAGAGGAACGGGGATGTCACCTCATTCAACTGACTACGGATAAGCAGAGGCCGGATGCATTACGATTTTATGAGAGGCTGGGTTTTCAGGCTACCCATGAAGGGTTGAAGCTCAAGCTGTAAGACACACCAAAACGCTTGGTGCTCCAAGCGTGTTTTGGGTATTTCATTCAACCTCATTTCACTTCCACTGAAAACACATAACTGCCATCTCCCTGCTTCCAGTGGGCCACTAGGTGATATACATAGACCCCTTTCTTTTCGGGAACCACGATCGTGTGATTCTTCACTTTTATGCTATCTCTCTGCTCTTCCCCGATCCATTGCTCTGCATCGATCTTTTGAGGTTTCTTTTTAAATTTCACGGTGATCTTCTCTCCAGGGGACACGGCAGTCGGCTCCTCTTCCCCTGCCATCGCCACGACACTTGAATACTCCTTATCTACACACTGACCTGAAAAAAGCCCATTCCAGCAATAGGAGCCCTCTGTCGCTGGAATGGCGACTTCTCCTGCTGTGACATTCGGTGTCGGCGGTGCTGTACGGAACGGTTGGATGATAAACAGAATAATTGCGATCACGGCAATGATATTGCTGATTGCCAGTATCTTTTTCACAGCCTTCACCCCTTTACAACTTTAGACGTATCCCACAGGAAAATGGTTACCCTTTGACCCTCTCCCTCCTCACAAGCATATCCATAGGAAGATACGTTAGAAAAAACACGACAAGTGCCGCTATTTCCAGATTAATATAATATATGACCCCCGTTCCGAAAAAGGACAAGATCGTTTTGGATTCTGTCGGATTCGCCAGGTAGAAGAAGTTCGTATCGAGAAAAAGGTTCAGGAAGAAGATCGGCAAAGCGAGAAGATTGACCATCAGAAAGCCGGTCCAGATAGCTTTTCTTGGTACCCGGTATCCCTCATATACAATGAAATAAAGGACCGACCACGCAATGGCTGCATGATGGAGGAAGTATTTCAGAAAGCGGAAATGAGGAAATTGATAAACCATTTCAGGCGTCAGCATGCTTAAAATCGGAGGAAGAAAACCGATAAAGAAGAGCAGATAAAAGGCCTTTTGACTGTGTTTAAGAAATAGATAAATCCCGATGAATGTACTGATGGAACAAAGCTGAAGGGGCAGATCTCCAACTTCCCACGTCCCGGTGGCCACAAGCCAGGTATGCCAAGACACTTCACTCAGGACCAGCATCCAACATAACGTCCACTTCATGAAAGACTGATATCTCTTCAGGAAATGTCTAAAGTACACCATCCAAAATGATAATGCCATAAACATCAAAAGCACCGAGATATGGGGAACAGAAAACAATTCGAACGTCTGCATCTCCGTCACGGAAAACATTACGCCACCCCTATTCCTTTTGAAAAGTGGTTATCATTGATAGTTTATTCGGTATAGGGGTTGACTAAGAATTGAATGTACAAATTTAATGGATTCTAAACTAGAAGAAGGCTATCACCATACACCGTTCCTTAATTACCTTTCCGATGACCAGCCCTGACCAGGTATTCAGAAATGAGAGTATAAGAGTCTCCTTTTGCAGATTTATGATTGAGAAGTTATGATCGCATCCAGTCCGATTATATTTCCTACATCGTAAATGGAGGAATATACCGTCCATCCACATCTGTAAAACGATATTCTTCCGCAAGGTCTCCTGCTCTCAACACCTGTCCCGTCTTCTTCATGACTTTTGAGTCCGTCGCCAGTGACGTGATGGCACGCCCCACATAATAAGGGGTTTCGGATTTCTGCAGGGCTTCTGATTCCTGCCAGTTTTCCTCACTTACTCCCATATGTTGGAGTACGAGCTCTGTTCTCATGAATCCCGGGGATACGGACATGACCGCGATCCCTTCGTCTTTTAACTCTTCTGAAAGTCCGTACGCCATACGGACGAGTGCATTTTTTGCCAAATCATAATAGAACTGTCCGGTGTACTTGCCTTCATCCCAAAACGTCGTATGGATGATCAGGGCTTCTTTATTTTCCCGCAACAGGGGGATGGCAAAATGATTGGTTGCAAGCTGGGCCCGTACTCCTGCCGTGAACATTTTATCCCAAATTTCTAGTGGCAGTTCCCAGAAAGCACCCGGATTTACTCCGATATCATGAGCCCCCCACACGTTATTAACGAGAATATCAAGCCTTCCCTGTTCCTCACGAATCTGCTCGATGACCGCCTTCGTTTCCTCATCGATTGTATGATCACAACGAACAGCGATTCCTTTTCCTCCTGCTTCCTCGATTTGGATAACTGTGTCGTCAATCGTCCCGGGAAAGTTTTTCGTTGAATTCCCTTTCGTGCTCCGTCCCGTGACGTATACAGTGGCCCCGGCTTTGCCCAATTCAACGGCAATGGCCCGTCCCGCTCCCCGGCTTCCTCCTGTAACAAGTGCTACCTTTTCAGTAAGTAATTTCATCCAACCAATCCTTTCATCATGTGAGATAACCCCATTATACGATTCCATTCTTGACATCCAGTGTCATATTTCATTAAATAAAACTAAAAACAAGAAAAAGGTGAGTTATATGAGAGGCGACCGTCTGGTATCCATCCTGTTACTGCTACAAACACAAGGGCGGATGACCGCAAAAGATCTGGCAGAGAAACTGGAAGTGTCTGAACGGACCATCTATCGGGACATGGATGCCCTGAGTGGAAGCGGGATTCCGGTAATCGCAGAACGGGGACAAAACGGGGGATGGTCTTTACTTGACGACTATCGGACGAATCTGACCGGACTGAAGGAATCGGAAATCCGGACGCTGTTCGTGTCCCCTTCCCCTCACCTTCTTGAGGACCTCGGCCTGACCCGCACGTCGGAGGAAGCACGGAACAAGCTTATCGCCTCCCTCCCGTCCACATACCGGGAAAACGCGAAGGACGTATGGAACCGGATTCACATCGACACAAGCTCTTGGCGAAAGCAGAAAGAAAAAACAGCCTCCCTTGAAGTGATCAAAGAGGCGATCTGGACAGAAACCAAACTGGGGATCACCTACCAGCGTGCTGACGGAGAAACGGACGATCGCGTGGTGGAACCACTCGGTCTCGTGGCAAAAGGAGACCTGTGGTATCTCGTAGCTGCGAAGGAAAATGGGGAGTTTCGGAATTACAGGGTATCCCGGATACAGAACACCGAACCATTGGATGAATGCTTCGAAAGACCTCAAGGCTTCGATCTTGCTCAGTACTGGTCATCCTCAACGCAACGTTTCATTAAAATGCTCCCTTCATATGAAGTGAAAGTCGAAGTATCTCCACACATTTTATCAAGACTGACATTCACGGGCCGGTTTGCAAGAGTACGGGAAGTCGGAGATCGGAGCGGCTCAGCCTGGATACCCGTGACTCTTTCCTTTGACACAGAAGAAGAGGCGAAGGGATACCTTCTCGGATTCGCTGATCAGGTAAGGGTGATGGAACCAGACTGCCTTCAGCAGAAGGTCCTGGAGATGGCAGAGGCGACTGTGGCATTTTATCGCCGAATGGAATAATTCCCCCTTTTTTCCGATACGTTATAGAAATACGATTATCGTGAGGAGAATGCCCATGAAAAACATCATCTTATTTGCGGATCCCGGGATTGACGATACCCTTGCCATCATGTACGCCCTGTTGAATCCGGAAATTAAGGTACTCGGGATCGTATCCAGTTACGGAAATGTCGACAAGGAACAGGCAACCGATAACATTGCCTATTTGCTCAAGCTTGCCGGAAGGACGGATATACCGATCATCGGCGGTGCCAACAGTCCTTCATCGGGGAAAATCCCCACCTACTATCCTGAAATCCATGGCCAGGAAGGTTTGGGCCCAATCCGCCCTCCGGAGAACTTCTCAGGTGAACTCACTAATTTCTCCAAAATTTATACGATCATCGAGGAGAATGACGATGTCACGATTGTGGATGTCGGGAGGAACACGTCTCTCGCTTCCCTTTACCTATTAGGTGAAAATATCGCGAAAGAAGTCAACGAATTTTATATTATGGGAGGAGCGTTTTTGGTCCCTGGGAATGTTACTGCCTCAGCAGAAGCAAACTTCTACGGGGACCCCATCGCATCTGAGCTTATCGTCAAGAACCTCGACAATCTTTATATAGCCCCCTTGAACGTCACGAACAAAGCGATTGTCACCCTTGAACACATCAAAATCATCCAACAGATGACGGATAATCCTCTCGTGGAGATCATCGATGATATTATGAAATATTATATCGACGCCTATACAAAGCTGGTTCCCGGAATAAACGGTGCTCCCTTGCATGATGTCGTCACCCTATCCCTGATGGTGAATCCTGACATGGGAAAGACGATCAGAAGGGACGTGGAAGTACTGACCTCGGGATCCGGTCAGGGTACATCCATCGCCGATTTCAGGGTCAGTTCCAAACCGGCTGAAAAAAACATCAATATTTATTTAGAGTTTGATTATCAACTGTTTCTGGAAGACTTTATCAAGGTCATGACCGGGAAGAAATAATATGTCCCATCAAAAAAGGAGGGGTAGGCCTATTCCTTCTTTTTATTCTTTTCACCAATAGTCATTAGCTCATCAAGGAATACGCCCACATCACCCACTAACACTCCCCCATGTCCTGTGCACATCACGTCCGGATCATATTCCTTCATGATTTTAAGTCCAGTCAGAAATTGCGGTAAATCCTGTCTTGCAACCCCACCACCTTGAAGGAATTCGATCCAGGCTTGTCTAAGATCATCCCCTTTTGAAACAAGCCCTCCTTCCGACAAAGGATCTCCAAAAAAACAAAGGAAATCTCCCGTGAAAATTGTTTTGGTGGGACGATGAAAGAAAATCACAGAACCTGGGGAATGATAGCCTACTCTGGTGTATTCGAAGTTTCCTATCACTCCCCTGTCAAGAAGCTCCCCCCTAATGGAAGACGCATCCGGGAAAATCTCATCAGTATGAATGACTTTCTTTGCCTTCGTGAATAACGGTGCCCCACCCACGTGATCTTCATGCCCATGGGTAACGAGCATCAGCTTTACATCGTCAGCTGTTTTCCCGATTTTGTTTAAGGCATGCTGGAGAAACACCAAGTGACCCTCTTTACACGAATCGACCACTGTCAATCCAGCATCCCCCTGGATAAAGTAAGCATTCGTATATGTACTCCATTCAGCATCCCAAACCGCCAACACATATAGTTGATTGTTCACCTGTTCCAGTAGATAATCCACTTTCACTCCTCCTCACCTCTACTTAAAATGATTCAACGAAAAAGGAACATTATCCTTTTATGAACGAGAACTATTGATCAATAGATAAAGCTTTCAATAGAAACAAAGAGCAGAAACGCGGCTACTCCAAAAAAAAGATAACCTCGATATGACTTCCGATGCTTCTGCTGTTCTTCTGTCCCCATGATGACCAAGAGGACCGACAACCCCGCCATGGTAAAAGGAAGCAAATCGTTATCATCCGAAAGTAGCCCATAGAGTGATAGTGCCAGGACGATGACGCCTGTTGTCATTCTTATTTTTTTCAGCACAGTAGATTCCTCATTTCTTCTTATGTAAACAATGTTTTAATGGTAAAAGGGAAGATTGATGCTACTATGGTTCCTGTCAAAAGCGTGATGGTCACCATCCACCGATACTTTCGCTTCGTTAGCTCACGTCGATTGTATGCGATCGAGAATAGCTTCAATAAGGCATGCACGGTCAAGTAGATGATGATAATTGAAAAATGCATGAATATGTAGACTTCCACAGGCTACTCCCCTTTCTCTTTTACATCCTTATTTTACCACATCCTTCCACTCCGTGTTCCTTACAAAAAAAGTGCCTAACCCTCTTTCAGGTCAGACACTCATTTCTATCTACTTCGCATCCTTATCCGGCTGATGAATCCCGAACACATTTCCTTCCGTGTCTATGTAATACCCCTGCCACGCCATTCCTGGGAGAGCATACTTCGGCATGGCCACCTTGCCGCCATGTTCAAGAATAAGTTTCTCGGTTTCATCATAGTTCTCGACGCCCATCGTACACGAATATCCGTTCATTGCCTGGTTCGGTTCAGGAGGGGCGCTTTGGCGCTGCATTAATGCACCATTGATTCCCATCTCATTCTCGTCCCCGGTCACCGCCCCGACGTAAGGCATTCCGGCGTATTCACTCCAGTCCTCGAACTTCCAGGCGAATACCCCGCCATAAAACGTTTTTGCCCGTTCCATATCATCCACATGTACTTCGAAATGCACTAATCTCCCCATTGTTCATACCTCCCTGGATTTCTATCATTCACTATAATCATTTCGGTATATAGGGGAGAATCCCTTCTTTTTTTATGAATATTCCATTTAAACACACTTGACCCATATTTCGTTTCCCTTACCCTATTATGCCTGTCTTCTCCCAATCCTGTATTTGCTCATCCGTGACGTTAAGCCAGTTCCCCAGAACCTCTTTGGTATGTTCCCCTTTTTCCGGAGCCATTCTGGCAGCTCCTTGCTTCAAATCCCCGTACATGTTCACTTGCCCATCTTCTGAAACAAACCCCGTTTCTTTAAAAACGGGGTTTTCCTCGAGCTCACCCACCTCGAGGACCGGGGTAAGACAGCAGTCCACTTCCTGGCCAAATGCGGCCCATTCCGAACGTGCTTTGCTCTTAAACAGATCGACCAGCTCACGGTAAACGGGGTTTTCCGATTCCGGCTTCGAGTAGTGTGCCGACAGCCAGCCCTCCCTGCCAACAGCCTGACAAAAGTTACTCCAAAATTTCGGCTCCAGGGCAGCGAGGCTGACGAATCCCTTATCCTTCGTTTCATACAACCCGTATGAAATCACAGTACCGTTTAAGACCTGAATCCCCTTCCCGTATCCTGTTTCCTTTTCAATCAGAATATGATTGGTCATCATTGAGGCCATGCTCTCTGCAAGGGAAATGCAGTGATGGCTTCCTTCCCCTGATATCCCTCTCGCCACCAGTCCGGCCAGGATTCGCTCGCTTGCAACCAGTCCTCCGATATAATCGGCAAATGTATGACTTGGATGAACCGGTCTTCCACTTCTGTCCTTCAGTTGTGCTAGTGCTCCGCTTACACTCATATAATTCAAATCATGACTTCCGAGCCGAGACATCGTCCCACGGCCCCGATAGCCCGTTATCGAGCAGTAGATTATGGCCGGATTGATGGTACTCACCTCTTTGTATCCGAGACCGAGTTTATTCATTACGCCGGACCGGAAGCTTTCAATGAGGACATCAGCCTTTCGTATCAGGTCAAGGGCGATCTTTTTCCCTTCCTCCTGTTTTAGATTCAGGACGATGCTTTTTTTGCCCCGATTATGAGCGTCGAATACCAACCCGTTTCCGTTATGTCTTGACGGATCTCCTTCGGGGGGTTCTATCTTAATCACCTCCGCTCCAAGCTCTGCAAGGCGTAAAGTGGTGAAAGGTCCGGGTATATAGTTGGTAAAGTCGATCACTTGAATGCCCTTCAACATAGCGGGATCGTACCTCCTCGTTTTGGAACCGTTCAATTCTTAACCGAGTCGCTCGATGATGGTTGCATTTGCCATTCCATGGCCTTCGCACATGGTCTGTAATCCATAACGGCCTCCCGTTCTTTCAAGCTCATGCATCATAGTAAGCATTAAGCGTGCCCCGCTTGCACCGAGTGGATGACCGAGTGCGATTGCACCGCCATTTGGGTTCAGTTTCTCAGGATCGGCTCCTGTTTCTTTAAGCCAGGCCATTGGAACGGACGCGAAGGCTTCGTTTACTTCGAACACATCGATATCCTCAAGGGTTAGTCCTGATTTCTTCAGTACTTTTTCCGTGGCCGGGATCGGTCCTGTGAGCATCAAGGTCGGGTCAGAGCCGACTACCACTCGAGTATGAACCTTGAAGCGCGGTTTTAACCCCAGTTCCTCTGCCTTTTCACGGCTCATCAACAGAAGGACGGCCGCCCCGTCACTGATTTGGCTCGCATTTCCTGCATGGATAACACCGTCTTCCTTGAAGACCGTCTTCAAGCCGGCCAAAACATCTGGAGTCGTGCCTTCCCTTGGACCAGAATCCTCGGTCACAATGATGGTGTCACCATTTTCATCGGTGACTTGAAGGGGCATGATCTCGTTTTTAAAATGACCTTCCCCCTGTGCCTTCAATGCACGGCGATGACTTTCGGCGGAAAATTCGTCAAGCTCCCTGCGGCTAAACCCATACTTCTCAGCAATCCGTTCTGCCGATAAGCCCTGGTGGATGATTTCGTAGCGTCCTTTCAGCTTCGGGCTGAACGGCTCGGTATCCCCATAGTTGGATCCCATTGGTACTCTTGACATATTCTCCACGCCGCCTGCAATCACGACATCCATGTCCCCTGCTAAAATCGCCTGGGAGGCGAAATGGACGGCCTGCTGGCTCGAGCCGCACTGGCGGTCAATGGTCGTACCGGGCACATCAACCGGGAAACCGGCAATCAGAGTAGCGACACGGGCAATATCCCCTGCCTGTTCCCCTGACTGCGAAACGCAGCCAAGAATGACATCCTCTACAAGCCCGGGGTCGATACCGGCTCGTTTGACCACTTCCTCAAGTACCTGTGCCGCTAGATCATCGGGACGGATATCCTTCAAAAATCCCTTCCTTCTTCCTACAGGTGTCCTCACACCTTCAACAATGACCACTTCACGCATGTTCCATCTTCCTTTCTATTATCGAATTCCAGTACTCTATAAACCTAAGTTCTTCGCAATAATCGTCTTCATGATTTCATTGGTTCCTGCGTATATGCTCGCGACGGGAATATCCCGGTATCTCCTCGCAATCTCATATTCTTCCATATATCCATATCCACCATGGAGCTGCATGCATTCCGCCGCGATTTTCTTGGCGCTGTCGGTCAGCTTCCACTTAGCCATGGACACTTTGGTGACGATGTCCTCCCCGGCGATATGTTCGGCGATCAGCTGATCAAGAAACGCTCTGCCCATTTCAATTTCCGTCGCCATCTCCGCGATTTTAAATTGGGTATTCTGGAATTTGCTCACCGGCTTTCCGAAAGCATCCCGGCTTTTCACATAATCGATGGTCTGATTCAGCATCACTTCCGATGCTGTCTGGGCGGCAATAGCCACGAGCAGTCGTTCCTGCTGCAGTTTTTCCATCAAATAAACGAAGCCTTTTCCCTCTTCTCCAAGCAGGTTTTCTTTCGGGACACGACAGTCTTCGAAGATGAGTTCTGCCGTATCCTGAGAATGCAGTCCCACCTTATTCAGCTTCCTTCCCCGTGAAAAACCGGGAGCATCCCCCTCGATCGCCAGCAGGCTGACACCCTTATGCTTAGGATTCGCTTTTAGATCTGTTTTGCAGGCGACCACAATGAGGTCCGAATGAATCCCATTGGTGATGAATGTTTTAGCACCATTGACGATATAGTGATCACCGTCAAGGACAGCCGTCGTCTTGATATTCGCAAGATCCGACCCGGTTCCCGGCTCTGTCATGGCAATGGCCGTAATGATTTCTCCCGTCGCACATTTCGGAAGCCAGCGGTTCTTCTGGTCTTGGGTGCCATAAGCTGTGATATAGGGAACGACAATATCATTATGAAGACCGATGCCGACCAGCCCTGAGCCCACTCGCTCAATCTCTTCGTTAATGATGACCGAGAATCCCCAATCCACTTCACTGCCGCCATATTGCTCCTCGATATCCGGGCAGAGATAGCCCTGCTCTCCCATCTTCGCCCAAAAGGATCGCGGAATCATACGATCCTCCTCCCATTGATCATAGTGGGGGTACGCCTCCTTCTCTAAAAACTTCCGTAATGACCTCCTGAACATATCGTGATCAGCTGTTAAGTAAAGATGTTTCATGTGACCCTCTCCTCTATGAAAATCGCATTATTGTTTGACTTTGGTAAGCGACTGGCGCAGCTGGTATTTTACTATTTTCCCCGACGCATTTCTCGGCAGGGTTTCTTCCACAAAGATCCTTCTTGGAATCTTGTAGCCTGCAAGCTTCTGACGACAGAAGTTTTTCATTTCCTGTTCATCAATGCTTGCACCCTGTTTCGGTACAATGACGGCACATACCGCTTCTCCCCATGTTTCATCAGGGAGCCCGATGATGGCAGCCTCAAGCACCGATGGATGCTCATAAAGGACTTCCTCGACTTCGATGGAGTACACATTTTCACCCCCTGAGATGATCATGTCTTTTTTCCGATCTACAAGGGTGATGTAGCCATCCTCATCAATGGTGGCAAGATCTCCCGTATACAGCCAGCCATCTTTCAGCGTTTTCCTCGTTTCCTCAGGCTTTTTGTAATATTCCTTCATAATCGACTCACCTTTGATGATGAACTCTCCGACCACACTTGGAGTAATGTCCTTTCCTTCCTCATTAACCACTCGCGCTTCGGTCAAGAATGCGGCTTTCCCCCCTTTTCCAAGATGAGCTTTATGCCCTTCCGGATCCAACAGGATTCCCCCTGGTCCCGCTTCCGTCAATCCACAAAGATTATAAAACTGGTCTGTCTTGAACAATTCGATACTCTTTCTTACGACCTCAGGAGCCATCGGTGCCGCACCATATCCGCAACGTTTAATCGAAGACAGGTCATAATCGGCAGCATTTGGCACCTGGAGCATAAAGGTATACATGGCAGGCACTCCGAAGAAGTGGGTGATCTTATGCTCTTCTATCGCTTCTAGGGTCTTCACAGGGTGAAAATCCCGGTGAATGACATGAGTTGCTCCCAGTACGACTCCCGAGAGAAGGAACAGGTTCAATTGAGCGGAATGGAACAAGGGTGCAATATGGAGGAAGTTCTCTCTCTCATTGATTCCCATGCTGATCATCATCGTAAGCCCGACATTGAATACCCGTTTGTGATCAAATAAGGCTCCTTTAGGTCTTCCCGTCGTACCCGAAGTATATAAAATTTCCAAATCGTCATTCTCACTGACGCGCACAGACGGATCCTCAGTATTCGAAACGAGCATCCGGTCGAATGAATGATGGCCCACTGTTTTCGGAGCTCCCGACGTAATGACATGCAGAACCTGGGTTTCTTCCCTGGAAGAAGTGACAGTCTCTTCGAATTCTTCGTCACAAAAGACGACAACCGATTCGGACTGTTCGAGAATATAATGAACCTCGGATGACGTCAGGCGGAAATTGACAGGCACCATCACAGCACCGATCTTGGCGCCTGCAAAGAATGCAAGCACGAACCGATGGGAATTCTTCATCATCAGGGCGATTTTGTCGCCTTTACGGATCCCGAGATCAAGAAGACCATGAGCCAGTTTATTCACTTCTTCGTTCAACTGCTTATACGTATAAGTTCTTCCTTCACATACAACCGCCAGCTTCTCCGGCTTCTTTCTCGCATTTTTTGCTAAATAAGAACCGATATCCATTCTCCATTTCCCCCTATTGATCATGTTTTTGAAAGTACATTCAACCATTTTTATGCAATAATTATGCCAACTTTCAGAAAACAACAGTCTTGAGGGATTCTATACTGGATCAGTATCCATGTGTCCAGAAATTGGACACATGGATTTGGACAGTTCTGCTCATGTCCACGCCCTACACTGTCAGCTGGTACTTCTTCAGTTTCTCATATAATCCTGAACGACTGATGCCGAGCAGCCTGGCAGCCTGGGCTTTGTTGCCATTCGCCTGTCTCATCGCCTTTTTAATGGCACCCAGTTCCGCATCCTCTGCAAGACTGACGGTCGGCATTAGTGGTTCTCTCACCTCTGAGACAAGGTAATCCGGAAGATCCTCCACCTGAATATGTCCATGCTCAGCAAACGTCATCCCTCGTTCAAGTACGTTTCGAAGCTCCCGGACATTTCCCGGCCAGTCGTATCGAAGAAGCACTTTAGTCGCTTGAGCTGAAATGCCGGTGATACTCGTACCAAGCATGGAATTGAGATCGATCATGAGTTTATGGGTGAGATATTCCACATCATGAATCCGTTCACGTAATGGTGGAATATTCAAGGAGATGACGTTCAGTCTGTAATATAAATCCTCCCGAAATTCACCTTCCTTCACCATTTTCTCCAGATTTCGATTGGTTGCAGCGATGATCCGCACATCTACCTTGATGCGTTCATTTCCACCGACCCGGTAAAATTCACGTTCCTGCAGAACACGTAACAACTTTGCCTGAAGGGCCATCGACATATCGCCAATTTCATCGAGAAACAGGGTCCCCCCATTGGCCAGGTCAAATTTACCCACCTTGCCCCGCTTCTTCGCTCCCGTAAAAGCCCCTTCCTCATACCCGAAAAACTCAGATTCAAGTAAATCCTCCGGGATTGCTGCACAGTTGACGATGACAAATTTGCCATCGGTTCTGGCGCTGCTGTTATGAATGGCATGGGCGAATAATTCCTTTCCTGTCCCGCTTTCACCTCTAAGGAGCACAGTCGATCTGCCCTTCGCTGCTTTGGACGCACTTTTCTTTAACTTCTCCATATAAGGATATTCACTAAGAATATGATCCCAGGTGAACCTGGCAGCTTCGGATTTTTGGAGCTGCCGGTGATAAAAGCTTGCCTTGTTTTCAGCTTTTTGCAGCCTCTTAAACAGCTCGCTTACCTCATTTAATTGACGGAACATCACCTTCCCGATAGCCCCGATGACCCTGCCATCCTTCTTGATCGGAATTCTGTGTACAATATATTTAATGCCTTTCCTTTCGTTAAAATCACTTATTTCAGCCGTTTCTGTCATAAAGACATTCCTAATCTTCAACTGGGGGAGCACACTGTCCACATCCCGATGCAGTACTTCCTCCTTTTCAAGGTTGAAAAGTTCAAGCAATGGAGGACTCACCATTGTAATCATATTCCGTTCATCCGTCATCAAGATCCCATCGTACGCATGCTCTAATGTCGTCTCGATGGTCAGCTTTAACTTTTTGACTGTTTGCAGTTCCTCAGCCATCTTTTCAATTTCAGAAATATCCTGAAAAAGAATGATTTTCCCCTGCTTATGGTTCACGGTTTCATAGGACGCAATATGCAGGATGCATTGATACGTTTCATCATGTTGATGTTCCTGATTTGCCATATCGAGGCTCGGAAATACATCTTTTAGGTGATGAGCTTGAATGGAGTGGATAGGGCGTCCAGTGATTTTCGAAAGCGATTCATTGGCATAAATGATCTGTAACTGTTCATCCGTCATCAATACCCCTACACCCGAATGCTTCAAGATCGTTTCCAGCTGGTCCTTTAAGGTATTGGCTGACTTCAATAACGTCATCACCATCTCTGTTTTAGTCAGTAACCCCATCACTTTGCCTTCCTCATCAAGAACGATTCCCGTCCCCGCTTTACTTGTTTTCACCAGCTCCTCAATTTGATGATAGGGAGTATCTATCCGAATCGTTCTTGTTTCCTTTTTTATGTAAGCTTTAATCGGTGTTTCAAGCGGCTTCTGGTCCAGGATCATTTGATATAATCCACTGCGTGTGAACACACCCTGGAGGTTCATGTTCCCATCTGTAATCGGCAGGAGGTTCCACTTCTTTTCCCTTATGATCTCAATGGCTTCTTTCAATGTGGTATCATCCGTCAACACACAATCGACCGACGTGACCATATCCCGGAACTGAATCATTTCAATCCTCCTTTTATAAAATCTGAAAATTCAATCTGTTATTTTCATTATAAAGCTTTATGTAACAAAGGTCACTTCCTTCATTTTCTGTTGTCCATGCAGGTATCCAGACAGGAGTTTCATTAAAAATTTTCTTACGTTTTCGAATGAATATGTATGAAACTGATCCATTTTCCTGCTTCTTATCCAGCGATACCTCCTCATGGGGAAGCCACTACAGCCCGAATTGAGTCGGTTTTCTTTCGTTATGAGCTACTTTAAAGAAATAGAGATGAACCGACATTTATGTGCTGGAATCCTGATATCGAAAAATGCGATTGGTTCGATCCTGTTTATGTAAACAGACAAACCAAAAAAAGATCAGAAGCTTAGTAAGCCCTGATCCATTATTTCCTTTCTTTATTTCGGCTGCATGCGGATTCCTCCGTCGAGACGAATCGTCTCTCCATTCAGCATCTGGTTTGAAAGGATGCTTTCCACAAGTTGGGCGTATTCATCAGGACGTCCGAGACGCTTCGGGAATGGCACCATTTTCCCAAGTGATTCAACAGCTTCCTCCGGTAACGATTCAAACATCGGTGTGTGAAACAGCCCCGGCGCGATTGTCATTACCCGGATACCGTACGAAGCGAGCTCCCTCGCAATCGGCAATGTCATTCCGACGACTCCACCTTTTGAGGCACTATAAGCCGCCTGTCCGATCTGTCCTTCAAATGCCGCGACGGATGCCGTATTGATGATGACACCTCTTTCACCTAATTCGTTCGGGTCATTCTTCGCCATGAGTTCCGAAGCCAATCGAATCACATTGAATGTGCCGATCAAATTAATTGAAATCACCTTAGAAAACGTATCGAGAGAATGAATGCCTTTTCGTGATAGTAGTTTTGACGCCATTCCGATCCCTGCACAATTTACAACTGTATTAATCGTCCCGAATGACTCCACTACTTTGTGAATAGCGTTGGAGACGTCCTTCTCACTTGTTACATCCGTTCGGACAAATATACTTCTTTCCCCAAGCTCAACCGCAAGCGATTGACCTCTTTCATCGGATACATCCAGTATGGCTGCTTTCCCACCAGCCTTGATGATCTGCCTCACTGTCCCTTCCCCTAACCCTGACGCACCACCGGTCACGATGGCGATTGATTCACTGATCTTCATTGAATTGCCTCCCTTTTTACTAGTCAACTTTTACTTTGCAAGAATTGTGCCAATCCTGATTTTCCTGTTTTTGTCATGAGGGGAGGTTTCAAACTGTCCAGAATCAGGACACTTTGTACATCGGAGAACGATCCTTCTATTATAAGCTCCGAAAAAACGGGATTAGACTGATCCAAATGGACAACACGCTCGTTAACTGAGTGACTCCTCTGCACTATTAACAAATATCCACATGCGAATTGTGTGGAAAATAAAAAGTTTCTTTGTCAGACATGTTACAATGCAACATTTCCTCACTTTTTTTCACACAGAATCTATTGAAGGATACCTGAAGCATATCTATTATGAAATGGTAAACGAAAACAGAAAGGATGTTCACCATGCTGCCGATTGATCGACAACAACAGATCTTAAACTGGCTTAAGGAAGAAGGAACACTGCGTGTGTCCGATATCAGCTCCCGCCTGGAAGTATCGGAAATGACGGTGTATCGGGATCTTAAGCCCCTCATGGATACCAATAAGATCAAGAAAACCTCGAATGGTATTTCAACGATGGAGTCACACAGCCTCCCCTCTGATTCCTGTATATATTGCCTGAAATCGACAACTTCCAGAAGATCAGTTCAACTTGTAAAGAAAGATCACACAATTGAACAGACCTGCTGCCCTCACTGCGGATTACTCCGCTATGAAGATATCAAGGAGGACGTCGTGCAGATTCTATGCAGGGACTTCTTGACAGATATGACGATCAGCGGGAAAACGGCCACCTACCTGATTGATGCAGACCTGAACCTGAACTGCTGTCAGCCTCAAGTCATCGCTTTTGACTCAAGGAAACAAGGGGAACAATTTCAGACCGGATTCCGAGGAAAACTCCACAACTTTCAACAAGCCATCTCGGTCATCTCAAGGGACATGCAGGAATCGGGCTGCTGCCAAGACTAAGAAAAGAGGAAAAGACTATGGAAAAAAAATCATATCAAACCATTTGGAGATGGCATTTCTACGCGGGACTCATCATTGCCCCGTTCCTCCTCATCCTGGCTGTGACGGGATCGATTTATCTCTTCAAGCCCCAAATCGAACAGAATCTCTATCAAAAATACTACGAAGTCAATCCACAGGGGGAGAAGCTTTCTGCCACTGAACTCATCGATAAGGTGAAAACGCTTCACCCGGATGCACAGATCACAAGCTTCCGTCCCGGGGAAAGTGCCGACCGTTCCAGCGAAATCGGCATCATTACAGAAGAAGGTTCTGCTACTGTTTTCTTGAACCCATACACAGGAAAGTCACTGGGTGAATTGAAGCCTGAGGACCGGATCATGAATAAAGTCGAAGAAATTCACGGAGAGCTGATGGCGGGTACCCTCGGCGACCGCATCGTGGAACTTGTTGCCTGCTGGGCCGTCGTCCTCGTTGTCACGGGATTGTTCCTATGGTTCCCCCGTAAGAAGGATAAGCTATCCGGTGTGTTCCTTCCCCGCTTCACTAAAGGAAAGAAAATCTTCAGAAGGGACCTCCACGCAGTACCGGCTTTCTGGATCACAGCGGGAATGCTGTTTCTAATCATGACAGGACTTCCCTGGTCGGGATTCTGGGGAACGAACTTTCAGAATCTCATGACCAAGACAGGAGCCGGCTACCCTCCTTCTATCTGGACAGGGGAAGCTCCTCAGTCCGTCGTGAAAACAAAGGAAATCGCCGACGTCCCCTGGGCCGCTGAGAATTTGGACGTTCCCGTATCAGCCCTTGAAGGGTACACGCCATTATCCATGAATGATGTCGTAACGATTGCGAAACGAGAAGGAATCGATCCGAGTTATACCGTCTACATCCCTCAGGAAGAAAAAGGTGTCTATACTCTATCCGCCTTCCCGGCTAAAGCACAAAATGAGGTCACGATGCACCTCGATCAGTACACAGGAGCCGTCCTCGCTGATTACCGATTCGACAACTACGGGGTCGGAGGCAAAATCGTCGCCATGGGGATCACTCTCCATACAGGAACGCAGTTCGGCTTCATCAATCAAATGATCAGCCTGTTCATCTGTCTCGGTATCATGCTGGTCGCGGTCAGCGGCTTCTATCTATGGCTGAAGCGGAAACCGAAAAGAGATATGGGTGCACCGAAAGCACCGGGCATTCTGAAGATGAAGTACTTCCTGCTTGTCATGATCGCGCTAGGGATTCTATTCCCGCTTGTCGGGGCTTCCTTGATTGTCGTCCTGCTTCTTGACCGGGTATTGATCAAAAGAATTCCTGCTACGAAAAAATTCTTCGGTGCGGCATAAGAAAGGACGATGCGATATGAAATCAACGATAAAATACTTTAGTATCCTTTTCCTTTGCATGCTTCTTGGTGCCTGCACCCCGAAGGAAGATGCGGCAGAATTGTATGAGCAGGAATCTCCCCTCCAGGCTGATATTACGCTGCCGGACGATTTTTCCGGAAGGGGTGACCTTATCAAAATCGAACTCACACAAAATAACAAAAAGGTGGAGAATGCCGACTTTGTCCACGTGGAAATCTGGAAAGGCGACGGATCCTTCCGTAATGGAATGGAAGAAGCCGAGAATGCTGGAGATGGGGTTTACACGTTCAAGAAGGCTCTGACAGAAGAGGGTCTCTATTACATCAAGGTCCATGCAGGAAATAACGGCTCAATCATCATGCCGACACTCCCCTTTGCTGTTGGCGAACTCTCAAAAGCAGATGTGGAAACACTGAATGACCAGACTCCTGCTGAGAGTGGGGATCACAGTCACCACCACTGACCTAAAAGATCGTAAGCTTAAACTGCTTTCGATCTTTTTTTAACTGAATATGAGATTCCAAGTTTGCTATAATGGTCATAAAAGGGGGATGTTGATCCGATGATAATCCGAGAAACCCAAGACACTTTCACCATGATCAGACAGAACGATCACGCCCATGTATCCGGTGAAACGATCAAGCAATTCAATCAGAATCTACTAAAATCCGCTGACCTCTTTGATGACTTCGTATATGCTGCCCATCAGCATGACCGAAGCTGGATCGGACTGGATGAAACCCCTGTTTGGAACGACCGTGATCAAATTCCCTTCACCTTTTCAGACTACCCTCTCCTCCCAAAGCTCGCATTCTATAAAATCGGCCTGGATGAGATCGGGGAGGTCAACCTCTACGCGGCCCTCCTATGCAGTCTTCACTTCTGCTCCTTCTTTTCCAAGTCCAGGAACCGGGACTGCCTTAACTTTTTACAGGAAGAAGCCAAAAGGCAACGGGTGATCCGACAGCAATTGCCGAAGCTTGATGAAGAACTGCTTACACAGCACTTCCACCTGCTTCAACTTTCCGATAATCTCTCCCTTTACTTTTGCTTGAACAAACCGGGTGTTGCGAAACAAAACGAGCATCCGTGGTTTAAACACGGCTTCAAGAATACGAAAAGCTTCCATCCCGGGAATCACCCTCTTCTGGCTGTGTGGGTGAATGAGCAGGAAGTGACGTTTAACACTTATCCATTTGAAACGGATTTTCATGTATCGCTACCTTATAAAGAAGTCGACAAAAGGGCGATCCGGAAGATGGGGATTGCGGCGGCTTATGAGGAGAGTAAGTTGGAGGAACATACGATTTTCATACGAAAGTAAAGGAAGACCCTGCGGCCAGGGTCTTCCTTCGGTTTCAAGAAGAAACCGATGCCTTCACTTTCACTTCCTGCACCACTTTCCCCTTCGCTTCCAATGTTTTCATGATGGAATGATACATCAATGTCCCTGTCAGACCAAGGATCAACAGGATCCCTCCCATTATTAACGGACTGACCCATTCACCTACGATGATGAGAAGGGATGCGATGATCATCGCTCCATAGAAAGTGAGACTGTAAAAGGCCATATACGTGCTTCGTGCATTAGACGGGGCAAGATCCCCGATCATAGCCTGCTTGATCGGCACATACATGAGCTCCCCAAACGTCCCGACGAAGCCGAGGACCAGAAGGAACAGTATATTATTCGTGAAAGCAAAAGCGCTGAAACAAACAGAAAAGATGAACATCCCCACTACAAGTGTCCAGCGGTCCTTCCACCTTTTAAACAGAAATAAGACGACGGCGGAAAACAGTACGACAATGAGTGTATTTTCAGTCCTGAGGAATCCGAGCATTTTCGTTCCATCC
This sequence comes from Rossellomorea arthrocnemi, assembly GCF_904424705.1. Classification (GTDB taxonomy): domain Bacteria; phylum Bacillota; class Bacilli; order Bacillales; family Bacillaceae_B; genus Rossellomorea; species Rossellomorea arthrocnemi. The sequence continues at coordinate 80,450 of NZ_CAJGBF010000012.1, forward strand.
AACATGAAATCGATGCCGAACAAAGAAGCCGATTGCTCTGGGATATCCCGTTCAAGACGGATCCCTACATAATTGGTTAACGATTGCTCCAGCGTGAAAATGAAAACGGCCCCAATGATATAAAACATGAATAACTTATCTTTCAATACAGTTGAATAGCTTTGAACCATCTCTTTAGAGGAAGACTTGCTTTGATTGACAGAGGGTTCCGGTGTGTAGGTTTCTGAGATGAAGAGGATCGTGATCAGGACGGACAGAAATGTGATGACTGAGATCCCAAGAAATAACTCAAATAAATACGATTTAAATAGAAAGGCTCCAACGATCCCCCCGATAGCCGTGGCAAGATTCCCGAGCCAATAGCTGATCGTAAAGACCAATTTCCTCGAATCAGAATCCGTCACATCGATGATCATCGCCTGGGCGGCAGGCTGGAACATCCCCCCGGCAAACATATTGAGAACGAAGAACGCCGCTGACACATACGGTAAATCAAACCAAGGTGAATTACACAAGGCAATGAAGAAATAGGTCACCATGATTCCCAGTTCTGCATAAATCAGGATCTTCCGGCGACCGATCTTATCTGAAATATGCCCACCGATAAACCCGCCTATGATCCCGCTGATGACAATCAGGATCAGGATGACCCCGGTTTGAGTCGCTCCGATTTTTTGGGCAAAATAAATGGCCATGAAGGGAATAACCGCCATGGAGACGAGTCCTCCGAGGAACTGCATGGCCAGACGTAATTGAATGTTCGGGTGGATATCCCGTATTCTCATTGTCACTCCCATCCTTCCGTCACAGGACCGTACAAACGCAACGCCTGTATTTTCATATTGCTCCAGATGAGTTTCGTATGATCATCGATAAACGTCAGCCGCAAACCGTTCAATAGGGATATGTAAGACTGTGCCATCAACACCGGCGAACCTTCGTAGAAGTCCCCCTGCTCCTGTCCCTTCTCGATGATAGGGTAAACGCGTTCGACAAAGACATCGACAAAGTTACTCAGATCTGCAAACAATACTGGATACCGCTCCGGTCTCGCCAGAACCTGCTGGGTCAGGCGCAGGAAATCCTTATTTCTTGCAAACACATCCAGCTGGCAATCGATCATGGCTTTGATCATCTCCATGGGGGTCCCCCTATACCGTTCTTCTATCTCAATAAAGTACGGCTTGATTTCTTCCAAAGGCTCCAGGATGGCGGCTTCAAAGAGCGCTTCCTTTGTGGCAAAATACGTGAATACGGATCCGAAGCTGACACCCGCCTCCTTGGCAATCGCCGAGATGGTCGTTTCAGCAAACCCGTTTTCGCTGTATGTTTTGACGGCTGCTTCTAAAATCGCCGCTCTTTTTTTCTTCTTTTTTTCATCCAGTGACATGCTGACTCCCCTCCTTTTTCAAAATTGATTGATTAATCAATCTTTATGTTACTGTTATTTCTTTCCAACGTCAATGGTGATTTTTCGACAAAAAAGCAGGCTGCCTCCTGATGGAGAATTCCATCAAAAAGCAGGCCTGCTTTACTCCTCAAATGCTCCATTCATCCGAACCAATAGTTCTCCGAATACTTCCTTCTCCCCATCAGACCAGCCATCAAGCAACCCCCCATACCACTCAAGCCTCATCCTCCTGTCGACGGCAAGCTTTTCCTTCCCCAGCTCAGTAAGATCAAATAAACTTACCCGTCCGTCTTTCGGGTCTGAAAACCGCTGGATGAGCTTCTTCGTTTCAAGGGAAGCCGCCTGTCTGGACAAAGTCGAAATATCGAGCTGAAACGCTTCAGCCAGTTCCTTCAGCCGGGACGGCCCACATTCAGCCAACTGCCTCATCAGCAAGTATGCCGATCGCTCCAATATCCCGATTTTCCGGTCTGATTGATCCCTGAAGACGGCCTTTCTGATTAAGGTTGTCAATTCATATTCGATCCGTTCAACTGAATTGTCATTAGACATAGGTATCCTCCTTTATTATGTTAGTCAATCTGACAGATTCATTGACAACGATGCAGGTACTTGTATAATACAAGTATATAGTTGTATCGTACAAGTAATCCCAGGATAAGTAAAGCGTTTTCATTGAAAGGCAGGTAAATGTTCTATGAAAATCATTCGGATCATCATCCAAGTTGGCATCCTTTATGCCTTTTCTCTTATAGGAGGAGCCGTAGAGCAGCTCTTCCATCTGCCAACACCGGGAAGCATCATCGGCCTGATGCTGCTCCTTGCATGCTTATCGTTGAAGATCGTCCCTCTGATCATCGTCGAAGACGGCGCAAGCTTTTTACTCGCCATCCTGCCGTTATTATTCATTCCCGCCATGACAGGGGTCATGAACTATCCGTCTCTCCTTTCCGGGACCGGCGCCGTGCTTTTTCTTATCGTTGTCTTAAGCACCATCGTGACCATGGCCGTTTCCGGTTTCGCCAGTCAGCATTTAGAGAAAAGATCTGAAAGAAGGGAACGACCATGCAGCAAACATTTATCACAATCCTGATCATCCTCCTCACCGTACTCCTGTATTTTTCCATGGTGAAGGTGTATCAACGATTCCCTACCCCCGTGCTGATCCCGGTCTTGACAACTACAATTGTAATCGTCGGATTCCTTGTCAGCCTGCACATTCCATATGAGGATTACATGATCGGCGGGAAGTGGATTCACTCATTACTCGGTCCCGCCGTCGTCGCCCTTGCTTATCCATTGTATAAGCAGCGAAAGATCCTGTTGAAGTACCGTTTCCCCATCATAGGAGGCGTCTTCGCAGGTCTATTGACCGGAATGGTGAGCGGGCTCCTGTTTGCAAGGGTACTGGGCATTGAACATGATGTCATCCTGTCCATCGTTCCGAAGTCGATCACGACACCTGTCGCCATCCAGATCGCGTCCGGACTCGGTGGTGTCCCTTCCATGACCGTCATTTTCGTCATGATCGCAGGCTTCTCCGGGGTCATACTGGGACCGTTCATTCTGAAGTGGGGACGCATCCACAGCTCCCTCGGGCGCGGCATCGCCCTCGGCAGTGCATCCCATGCCCTTGGCACGTCGAAAGCGATGGAATACGGAGAATTAACCGTCTCCATGAGTTCAGTGTCCATGACTTTGAGCGCCCTGTTGGGTTCGGTATTTGGTCCGATAGTGGTGTGGATGTTTCATATGTGAGGATGCTTGGAGAAAACTATTTTCTAGACAGAAGTCTAAAACACAAAGATTTTTCGACAAACGGCTCATCTAGTGAAAATCGGACTCATAACTTTTGAGAGGGCTCATAGATAAAGAATGAAGACCGGATCATAAAATCGATTGAAGTACCATTAATCGTTAACACTAATCGAAAAATACACTAAAAGACTCGTCCACACCGAGTCTTTTTTTCATTTTCCGTTTATGCCTAAGAAGAATCGAACAAAATGATACCAAGTATCCAACATTGAAAGGAACATTCACATGAAAAAAAAGCTTGGCTATTCCCTTTTGTTTCTTATGATCCTCGTCATCATTCTATCCTTTTTTTCCATCAACCCGATCGGGGAAAAGAGTGAAACGCCAAAACACTCATCCATTCTCTCCAACATGAGCCTGGATGAAAAAATCGGTCAGATGATCATAGCCGGTGTCAATGGTACGCAGGTTGATGAACCGACGGAGAATCTGGTTATGAGAAAAAAGGTCGGGGGATTCATCTTCTACTCCGACCATTTGACAGGGCCAGAGCAAACCGTCCACTTTCTGAACGATTTAAAGACAGCCAACAATGAAAATCCTCTCCCCCTTCTTTTAAGTGTCGATCAGGAAGGCGGGAACGTAACGAGACTCCCTGGGGAACTATTGAACTTCCCTACAAATCAAACAATTGGAGACTTAAATGATCCGGATGTTTCATATAAATTGGGGAGCCTTCTCGGAAAAGAACTGAAAGAGTACGGATTCAACGTTGACTTCGCTCCCGTCCTTGACGTGAACAGCAACCCGGCCAACCCGATCATCGGGGACCGATCCTTCAGTCCTGATCCGGATATCGTCAGTAAATTAGGGATCCAGACCATGAAAGGGATCCAATCCCAGAACATCATTTCAACGATCAAACACTTCCCTGGACACGGAGATACCTCAGTGGATTCGCATCTTGAGCTTCCTGTCGTCAACAAAAGCCGTCAGGAACTTGAATCCCTGGAACTGATCCCATTTACCCGTGCCATCGAGAATGGAGCTGATCTTATCATGGTGGCGCACATCCTGCTCCCAGAGATCGATGACACCTACCCATCATCCTTGTCCACAGGCGTCATCACAGATCTCCTTCGTAACAAGCTGAACTACCAAGGAGCCGTAATCACAGATGATCTAACCATGAAAGCCATCACGAACCATTATGGAATCGGCCAGGCTGCAGTCCAATCCGTGAAAGCAGGCAGCGACCTTATCCTTATTGCCCATGACGCTCGTAAAGCATTGGCAGCGATAGAGGCAATAAAATCAGCCGTTAAAAATGGGGAACTCTCAGAGGAACGGATTGATGAAAGCGTAAAGAGAATCATCAATCTGAAACAAAAGTATCATCTGAAAGATACCCAAACAGGCGAGGTCAACCTGACGGAACTGAATCAAGAAATTGAATCACTCAATAAGAAAATTCAATGATAAAAAGCGGATTCCTCATCCAGAGAAATCCGCTTTCAGTGTTCAAACAGACAGTGACCTTTCAAATATGATTTCATAATCCGTCGGTTTTCCGTGTCCGTTGTACTTAAGAGGAAGCACCTGGACCAGCCGCCATCCGTCAGCGGCATACTCCTCAATGATTTCCCTGTGCTTCGGCTCGGTGAAAAATCCGCCTAAACTGGTTTGGACGTATGCGTATTCGTACATAGTAGCACTCCGTGGTTTTAACTTACTATACGATTTCGTTACGCCTTGGGTTTCATTTAGCAGGAACCTTCCGAATCTGAACGAAATAATCACTCACTGAAACCACATCTCCAAGCCCACTCTCCTCCAAAAACGTGTGTAACCAAGTGAACAAGTTCCGCCCCAATGATCAGCAGAGTCCGGTCATCAGGCAAAGTACTGATTTCAGAGAGCGTCCAGTAAATGATTCCATTCCGTTGGTACCACCATCTTACTCCGTCACTCTCACAGTTTACGATTAATCTCTTGTAAAGTCCGTAACGAACCCCAAACCCGATGAAGGTTGTTGTAATGATCTACTAAAAACCATAATAGCGTCTCTTTCTGATACGCTTTCAGCTTATAATTGACTATTTTAGCTGAAAATGTGGACTTGATAGTACCTAGAGGAGAATCAGTTGGCGGATTCTTATGTGAATCACCTTCTCGTGGAACAATCATGCGAGATATGATGGAAATCATGCCGGAATTAGAATTATCATGCGAGAATTCAATTTTTCAAGCGCCATTGTGACTAATCATGCGCCATTTCAAATAATCGTGCCAAAATGTCGATTTTTCTTTACACCGTCCCTTTTGCAGGGAAGTCATGGAGATATCAAATACATTCATATGGCTTTTCAAACCAACCCAATTAACCAAAAAAAGAGTAACTACAAATAGCTACTCTTTCTTCACATATTGCCTGGCGACGTTCTACTCTCAAAGGGGGGATTCCACAACTATTTTATCGCTTCCTTAACGGTATCATAATATCCTTCCCAGTCTCTTTCACCATTTTGAATGAGTAAAGTCTTAACCGGCAAATCCTTAATGATTCTAAGCTCCTGATCCCTTCGCATCTCAAGAAATTCCACAAGCCCTTTATATCCCTTCAATCCCTTCTCTTTCCCATATCCCTGATTCACATGGTAATCTGTAAAGAAATCACGCCAATCTTGACTGCGCTCCTGATAGACATGACGGAAAGATTGATCAATGTTCTCCTGGTAAAGATAAATCAGCAATGGATTCAATGGTGTAATCAACGAGCTGATTTTCTTTAAATAGTTTTCCAGCCTCAATGGTGCTGCATTATGCTTGGCTATGAATTTAGTAAACGGATTTTGGAGAAAGCAGCACTCAAATATGTACACTTCATCCCCAAATGTCGTTTTTTCAATGAACTCTCTCCAATAGTTGTAAGAGACTTCTTCATACGTATCCAGTTCTAATTCGTAGACATCATATGGAGCTAAATCGTCAACAATTGAAGAGTCAATATTTTCAAGATCACGATATTGAGTAAAATACTTCTTCCCTTTCTTCCCTGTACACTCCTGAATAGCATCTCGAAATTCTGGGAATTTATCAAGAATATCGTGAAATTGACTATCACTCAGACAAGCCGTCGATTCATAATCAGCAGGATGACTCGTGTCTCCTTCTTGATAGAGCTTAGCCTTAACCCCTTTTTTCTCCAAATAGTCCTTAATGAACTTGGCCGTGGTCGATTTGCCTGAGCCAGGTATCCCCTCGACCATAATGAGTTTCGTTTTCAAACTAAATGCCCCCACTTCCCTTTCATTTCAAACTCTCCTCATTCCTTCACCGCTTATTCCTTCGCGTTTAACTCCTCCAGCAGCTTCACAATCCGATCATTTGTCTTATTCATTTTTCGCACCTGTACTTCAATAGAGAAGACCGTGATGACTAAGGCAATACCAATTAAAATCATGGTGCAAATCTCCTAATCTTATTTTCTATATAAATGGCACGAATTCTTTCATCAGTCCCAGGGTCATTACCAGTGCTGCCGCCAAATAAACATAGCCCAGCTTCTGATCACCCTCTTTTTCTTTGACCTTTTCTATCCCGAACAGCAGAAACATTAAGGTTAAACATGATAAGATGCTATTACTTGAAAAATCGAGATGATTACTAAAAAAGTGATAGAAACCGGCACCCATTGCTATAAAAGCAAGGAGCATGTTCACCTTTTTCAATACGTCCAATCTGCCCCCTCCTAACACACCCTTATTTTACCATTATCAAGATTCTAATGTGACTGATGACAGATTCGTTTCCATCAAAAAATGCCCCGCAAATGTTCACAGGGCATTTCTTCCTATTATTCACTTAGCTGTACGCAACCTCTTTATCCCTCAAACCCAACGCCTTCGCTGTCGACGTATGGATTTCTCTGAAGAGTTCAGGGTTTTCACCTAGTGCTGCACCATACGAAGGAATCATTTCTTTGATCTTCGGCTCCCACTCGCTCATATGCTGCGGGAAGCATTTATCCAATACTTCAAGCATGACGTGAACGGCTGTAGAGGCACCCGGTGAAGCACCTAGTAATGCAGCGACGGATCCATCTTCGGCACTGACCACTTCTGTACCGAACTGAAGGGTCCCTTTGCCAGCATCCGTGTCCTTGATGACTTGTACACGCTGTCCGGCTACGACGATATCCCAGTCTTCGCTCTTGGCGCTCGGGATAAATTCGCGTAATTCTTCCATTCGTTTTTCATTGGACAGGAGCACCTGCTGAATCAGGTACTTGGTCAATCCCATTTCCTTTACCCCTGCTGCGAGCATGGTGAAGAGATTATTCGGTTTCACAGATGTGATCAAATCCATATTCGAGCCCGTTTTCAGGAATTTCGGTGAGAATCCGGCAAATGGACCGAAAAGGAGTGATTTCTTGTTATCAATGTAACGGGTGTCGAGATGCGGAACCGACATCGGAGGAGCACCGACCTTTGCTTTTCCATACACTTTCCCGTGATGCTTTTCGATGACTTCAGGATTGTTACACACCATGAAGAGTCCACTTACCGGGAATCCTCCGATCTGCTTTGACTCAGGAATGCCGGTTTTTTGCAGCAACGGAAGACTTCCGCCACCGCCACCGATGAAGACGAACTTCGCCGTGTGATATTCCATTTTAATTCCGTCTATATCATGGACCTTAACTTCCCATGAACCGTCGGATTTGCGTTTGATATCTTCCACACTGTGGTTGTAGTTGATTTCGACGCCCCTATCCTGCAGGTGGTCGAACAATTTACGGGTCAGGGCCCCGAAGTTGACGTCTGTACCTGAATCGATTTTCGTCGCTGCGATCGGTTCATCCGGTATACGACCTTCCATGATCAGAGGAATCCATTCCTTCAATTTCTCCGGATTATCGGAAAACTCCATGCCTTCAAACAGCGGACTGGCTGATAGCGCTTCCAATCTTTTTTTCAAAAACTCCACATTTTCCTTCCCTTGCACCATACTCATATGCGGGATCGGCATGATGAAGTCCTGTGGATTTCCAATGAGATTGCGGTTGACCAGATAAGACCAGAATTGTCTTGAAAGTTGAAACTGTTCATTGACTTTGATTGCTTTCGAAATGTCTATAGATCCATCAGGCTTTTCGGATGTATAGTTAAGCTCGCAAAGCGCAGCATGGCCGGTACCGGCATTGTTCCATTCGTTCGAGCTTTCTTCCCCTGGATTCGCGAGCTTTTCAAACACTGTGATTTCCCATTCCGGTGCCAACTCTTTCAGGATTACCCCTAAAGTCGCACTCATGACACCAGCACCAATTAAGATAACGTCTGTTTTCTTCTGTAAGCTGCTCATTATAACCTTCCTCATCCACTATATTTGCAGGCGCTTTCTTCCGAGCACCCTCATGTGTCTAAAAAAAACCATACCATTGTCTATTATAATGATTCATAGGGTAAAATATCTAGTATTATCTGATTATTATAAACTATTTTAAGAAAAAAAAAAAGTGGAAATAGTGTCTTGAACACTTGATGATAAAGGATTAGGAGAGCCCAATCCCTCTTGAAACCCAGGCATCGCAAAGATAAATCCGATTACATCGGTAGAGATTATTATTAGTTTTCCAGAAAAATATTTTTTCTCTAATAATCAAAAGAAAATTCAGATGATTTTGATTCTTTTCGCTTCAATTTTGACTGAAGTGGTATTAATTGTTTCATCCTCAGTCATATGAAGGTCTTTTTAAGCATTTACCCTTCTGTCCAACAAGTAATGAGTCGTTCGTCGGAAATGTCCAATCATCCATCACCATGCCAATTATCTCAAAAGAAAGCCCGCTCCATCCATCAGAGCGGGGCTTCTACTAATCTACTTCTCTTTCTTCGGTCTGAACGGCCACCAGACCCCATTGCCGAATGATACGGTCATGGCCGGAATCAATAACGGCAGAACGATCAGTCCGTACAGGAGAAGTCCTGTGATAACGATCGTAGCAATCTGCACCAGGCTCAGGACACCGGATGGCACCATGGCTCCGAATGTACCGGCCAGGATGATAGCGGCAGTAATGATGACCGTTCCCATCTTCGCCATGGATGCTTTGATGGCGTCCGTCACTGTCATTCCTCCTGCCGACTCTTCACGGAATCGGTCCATGAGGAAGATCGAATAGTCGACCCCAAGGGCCACGAGCATAACGAACCCGAAGAATGGAACCGCCCAGCTGATGCCGTCATATCCTAAACCGTTTACGAAGATCCACTCAGCTACGGCTACAGACGTGAAGTACGTCAGAAGCAGGGATCCAATCATGTAAAGCGGCATGATGAAGGAACGGAACAGAAGCGCAAGGACAATAAACAAGCTGATGAGCATGATGGTCACGGTCTGGGTGAAATCACTCGTTGAGATGTCACTCAGGTCGCGGTTGATGCTCGAGACTCCTCCGATGGCGATCTCGGTATCTTCAAGAGGCGTATCCTTGATCACCCGTTCAGTCGTTTCATTGATGCGGTCAACGGTATCGATCGCTTCCGGTGAATATGGATTATCGGACAGGATGACCTCAAGCTTCATTCCTGTTTCTTCTCCGAAGGAATACCGGTCGATCACCTGGGCAAATTCCTTATTTTCCAACGTGCCCGGTGGTAAATATAATCCGGTATCACGGATGGTTTGGCCTTCGCTCATCCCCTGGAGCTGAGTTGCGGCCTGATTCAATCCACCTGTGATCTGGTTCAGTCCGTCCATTGGATTCGGTGCCCCTTCCTGGGGAGCCGTACCCTGCCCGGCCATGGCAGCCTGCTGACTGAGACCTTTCACAGCCTGATCAAGCCCATCAGCCGCACCGTTCACGCCTTCTGCGATCTTTCCAAGCTGATAATCCGCATTGAATTCTTCGATAGCATCCCCGGCAGGACGTGTGATGGAGCGGACGCTCTTCACCCCGTCGACTTTGGCAAGCTCACGGCTCAGCTTTTCAACATAAGGGACGGTATCTTCGGTCACAAGCTTCTCATCACTTGAAAGCAGCACCTGAACAGGCAGGGAGTCCCCTTGACCGAACCCGTCTTCAATCGCTTGAAGTCCTTTGACTGAATCATAACTGTCCCCGATTTCATCCACCGTGTTGAAGGACAAAGCATCATCATATGTGAATAAAAGCGGCACAGTGATGATGGCGACTACTGCCATGGACAACAACGGACGATTGACGGAGAGTTTGCCCATCCACGCCCACAATTTACTGTCATTGTGGGAAACAGATTTCTTGGATGGCCAGAATAATTTTTCCTTTAATGTTGCCATAAAGAACGGCATGACCGTGCTCAACACCAAGAGCAGCACCGCAATCCCGACAGCCACGGCAACAGCTGATTTAAAAATCGGGAAGTCGGCAAAACCGATGGCAAAGAACCCGATGAATACGGCGAGTCCGCTGATGTAAAGCGTGCGTCCCGCGGTCTTATACGTACGGATGATCGCTTCATTGATGGGTTTTCCTGCTCCCAGTTCTTCCTTGAACCGGCTCAGCAGGAGGATGCAATAATCCGTCCCGATCCCGAACAGGATGGCCACTAGGAAGATTTGTGTATAATTCGATACGGGAAACCCGAACCAGTCAATGAAAAACGCCACTATCGATTGACTCAATAAATACGTAATCCCTACTGCTACGAGAGGGATCAGAGGCGTAACGATGGAACGGAACACGGCCAGTAATAGAGCAAAGATCAGGACCACCGTAATAATTTCAGTCCGCTTCAATCCTTCCTGAGCGCTCAGGTTCACATCATTATTAATGATCGCTTCCCCCGTGAGATACACGGATGACTCTCCATCCAGGATGTCTGACTTTATAGAGTCAGCAAGTTCCACCACTTCCTCCTGTGTTCCGTCTACTGTGATGGGAACGAGGATGGTCTTACGATCTTCGGAAACGAGCTGGGCTTCCAGTTCCTCGCTTTCAAATGGATCGAGTACCGAGCTGACAGGATCACCAAGCTCTTTTAATTCATTCACATTCGACGCAATCTCATTTTTCGTCGAATCCGTCAATTCCTTATCCATGGAATAGACGAGGGAAATCGTTTCTTCTCCCGCTCCTGCCTCATTAAGCATATCCATCGCCTTCTGGGAAGCCGCATCATCCGGGAGCTGGAACGTCCCCGCTTCCTCTGCCTGTTTCGTCAGGTTCGGCGCAATGATAAACAGCAGAGCCGTGACAATGAGCAGGCCAATCGTAATCGGCCACTTGAATTTTATGATTGATTTCATCCATTTTCACCTTCCAATTTCAAGATTGATTTAATCTTCCGGAACATCGTCAGAAATTGATCCAGTTCCTCATCCTTTACCTGATCGGCAAATAGGGCTTCGATATAGGCATAAACCGCTTGATCGGACTCCGTTACGACCCTTCGTCCTTTCTCTGTAAGGCAGACGAGTTTCGAACGCTGATCTCCCTCGGCCTTCACGATTTCAATCAGAGCTTTCTCTTCCAGCTTCTTCAAGCGGTTGGAAATCGCACTCTTATGTACGCCCTGCAGCTCCGCAATCACCCCGGCTGGAATCGGTCCGTTCTTATTCACGAGCTTCAGCATCTGAATCTGTTCAGGCGAATAATCCTGCCATACCTCAGCCTTTACATTCTTCAGCACCCGTTCTGTTCCGAACACCATGACATCCTCGAACAGCTCGACTGCTTCAATTAACCGCTTATCCAACTAGTTGACCCCCTAAACTAAATAGCACTATTTTATAGTTTAGGGGGTCAACTAACTAGAGTCAAGAGAAAAGGTGTGGATTTTCACATAAAAAAATCCCTAAGCTTCCATCGAGCTTAAGGCTCTTTTATTCTCGGTAACCCTTACCAATCTTTTTCAATTTTTTTGAATTGTACATGTCAATATCTCCTGAGGAATGATGGTTTCCCGTATAGAAAAGGGCGATGGAAGCCTGTTTTCCATCATAGTCAAGATCCGTTAGAATACCTGTTTTATTGTTAACATACTCCTCTTTTAAGTCAGCACTTTTCCAATCCCTTTCTATTTCATTCTTTTCAGAATTCATTGACAAATATCTCTCATAAAATCATATAATGGTATTACCATATAAAAAATTGGTATTACCAATCAGGAGGTCCTTTATGAAAGAGCGTTCATCCGATATCATCGCCCGGGACATTTCCCGAGCCATTTTAGGAGGAGATCTGAATATCCAGGAATCCCTTCAATCGGAGAGGGATTTGGCAGCCCATTATAAAGTGGGGCGTCCCACCATACGGGAAGCTTTGCAGCGGTTGGAGCGGGATGGCTGGATCACGAGCCGGAAGGGGATGCCGGCCGTGGTGAAGGATTATTGGAAGCAGGGGAATTTAATGACGATCGTGACCATCCTACAGCACGAAGAGGAGATTCCCGACGAATTCATCATTTATATGCTCGAGCTGCGCGTCTCGATTACACCTGCTTATTTCAGGGATGCCCTGGAAAACAGCAGACTGAAGGTGATTTCCCTCTTCGTTCCATTTGAAGACGTGCCGGACGATGTCCATGGGTATGCGGATTTCGACTGGCATATCCAGCATCAGGTTGCCATGCTGTCCCATAATCCCATATATCTCTTGGTTCTGAACAGCTTTAAAGAGATTTATATCAGGATGGCGGAGAAATATTTTATGGATCCCGCCCACCGTGAGGCGTCACGACAGTATTACCATACGCTTCTGGAATGGATGTTGAAGGGAGATGTCCAACAAGCAGAACAAACCATCCACGACATGATGATAACCAGCATCCAGCTTTGGAAACAAAAAATGAACGGAGGCAATGAATAATGAAAGAGAATCGTGTGTATCGGGACTTTTTCCTGCACGTTGATATTTTGATCATGATGGTCATTTTCCTTGTCGTACTCGGTTTTTTGATGACGATGGAGCTCTCCCTGATCAGTGTCCTATTTTTTGCGGTGGGGATCGTTACTTACATGTTCAGCGAATACCTCACCCATCGATTCCTCTTCCACATCAAGTCACCGAAGAATCCTTTTTTACTTAACTTAATCAAGCGATTACACTATGACCACCATAAGAAGCCGAATGACTTGAAGCTGCTCTTTCTTCCCATATGGTACAGCGCTCCCAACCTTTTCATCCTATGTCTGTTGTTTTATTTCCTGACCGGGTCACTCGCTGTCACTCTTGCCTTTACCACCGGCATTCTCTTCATGTTCTTTGTATACGAATGGAAGCACTATATCGCCCACCGGCCGATGAAGCCGAAGACACGATTTGGCCGCTGGCTTAAAAAGACGCATATCCTCCATCATTATAAGAATGAGAACTATTGGTATGGCGTCTCCACCCCATTCATCGATGTGTTATTTGGAACCTTAAAGGACGAAAAGGAAGTGGAAACGAGTCAGACGGCGAAAGATTTGGAAAAGAGGGCATGAAAAAAAGTCCAATCGGATTGATCCGATTGGACTTCATTTCTATTCCCACTTAAACACGTAACTGGCAAGCGCAAATCCGCCAACGAGCCATGCCCCTAATATCAGCGTCTCTGTTCCAAGTTCCAGAAACGGTGTCCCGAGATTCATCGTCTCCCGCAAAGCGGAACTCAGGTGGGCGATGGGCAGCACCTTGACAATTGGCTGGATGAGGTCCGGCATGTTGTTGATCGGGAAGAAAACCCCGCCAAGAAACAGCATCGGAAAGGTCACAAATCCTGCAATTGGCCCGGCACTTTCCGGATTCTTGGCCATACCCGCAATAATGAAGCCGAGGGACATAAACGCTAAAGTTCCAAGAATGATGAAGAAAATCATCGCAAGCCATGAACCGGCTACGTTAATGTCAAAAATGAGATCCGCAATGAGCACAACAAGCAGTGCCTGGGTTCCGTTCAGCATCAAGCGTGCCGTGATCTGGGCTGCGATGAAGGTGGATGCCTTCAGTCTCGTCCCCTGCATCCTGCGGAGAATCCCCCTTTCACGCCAGGCGGAGATCTGTCCCGCCACCCCGTTCATATTGTTGCTCATGATCATCATGGCGACAATCCCGGGAACAAGGAAATCGACATATCGAAGGTTCAGTGCTTCGATTCCGACCTTTTCAACCGTCACGACAGGCTTATAGTCGACAAGATCTTTGCTGTACTGATCGATGATTCCATTCACGACCGTCAATCCAAGTTCCGAGGTCGTCAGGTTCTTCTCGTTATAGTAGACCGGGATCGAGGAAGCCTCTTCCTTGTTTTTCACGTTTCCCCCGTATCCTTTCGGGATCTCGATCAGAAGCTGAATATCACCATTTTCCACGGCTTCTTTTCCCGTTTTGACGTTGTCAAATTTCGTTGTTTCAATTCCCTCATTTTTATAAAATAAGTTCTTTAAATCTTTTGAAGCATCGGTTTGGTCACTGTCGATCATTCCGACTGTCAGTGAAACGGAATTCCCTCCACCTGCAAATGAGCCCAGTGCCACCATCAGGATGACGGGGAAAAGCAGGGTAAAGAAAAGCACTTGTTTATTTCGTCCAAAAATCCGTAATTGTGCCAGTGTCAGCTGCCAATACGCTCTCATGATTCCCTCAGCCTCCTTCCTGTCATATGAATGAATACGTCCTCTAACGTCGCCTGCCGTGTCTGGAGGTCCTCGATCTTCAAGTCATGATCTGTCGATAAGGTAATCAAGGAAGTCAACGCCGTTTGCAGTTCGTCAGTGTAGAGCTGGACGAATGTATCCTTCATAGCCACTTCCTCCACCCCTTCCATCTTCATGAACCATTCCTGTTCAGGGGGATTGTCCAGATGGAATTCAATCGTACTTGTCGACTGTAGGGTTTTCACCAGATTCCCAGGGGTATCAAGGGCGATAAGCTCCCCTTGATCCATGATGCCGATGCGGTCGCAGAGTACATGGGCTTCATCCATGTAATGAGTGGACAGGATTACGGTCTTCCCCCGTTCCTTCAAGCGCAGCACAATGTCCCAAAGCGTCCGACGCGCCTGTGGATCAAGTCCCGTTGTCGGCTCATCGAGGAACACAATTTCCGGATCATGAATAAGGGCGAGGGCGATGGCCAGCCTCTGCTTCTGTCCGCCAGACAGCCCCTTGATCCGGTCCTTCCGCTTCTCGGCCAGAAGCATATCTTCGATTAATTGATTGATATCCACATTTCTTGGATAAAAGCTCGCATACAGATGGAGGATTTCCTCCACTTTAAGCAGCTCAAACAGCGAGGTCGACTGCAGTTGAACCCCTATTACTTCCTTCACTTTATTCACATCTTTACGCACGTCAAAACCTGCCAGGCTTGCTGTCCCTTCATCGGGCTTGCGGAGACCCACGAGCATCTCGATCGTCGTCGTCTTCCCCGCCCCGTTAGGTCCGAGCAATCCGAAGATCTCTCCCTGCTCCACCTGGAAACGGACTCCTTTCACCGCCGTGAAAGAACCATATTTTTTTACTAGATTCAGTACATCTACCATGATTTCATTCGGCATAACGATCCTCCTTTTTAAAAAAACGTAACCGCCCATGAATGAGCGGTCCTATCTTTGTTGTTTATACGCGATGATGATCTGCACGCCAGTTCTGTACAGCTTTTTTTATGTCATTGGGTGTTAAATCTTCCGACAATGTCCGTTCCACCAAACCCGGAAATTCTTCATCCGGTGCAAACCGGAGAGCAATGATCTGCTTCAGAGATAATCGGGGATCCAGCTCATTCCCCGTTAAACGATTATAACGGAAGTTCTCTTCTGCACGAATGACACGATCTTGGACCTGAAGTGCATACGTCCTCAGCCTCACACCGACCAGGATCAACGTAATCCCAACCAGGAGTACGATAAAACTGAGAAGAGCGTCCGCCCCCACATTCTTCACGAAAAATATAATCGTCAAAATCAGCGTGATTAAAGATAGCAGGGCGATCCCTACATGAAACACTGGATCGAACTTACTGTGATTTTCATAGTTTTGCTGTTTCATATGTACCTCCAATGGGTTATAGGTTCATTATATACCAGATAGCTGTTGGATAGGGTGATGGTATGAAAAGAACACACTTAATAATCATATTCGGAGGTGGGGCGGGGTATTCACGGAGTACTAGTCGTTTTAGTTCGAATTATATTTTACCATGATCTGTATGCATGATAAGCTTTTAAAGGCATTGCTGAGCATTGTCTTTTTTATGTATGTATATAAGTGATCAGTGAATGTCTAATCCTCTTCCTTTCCCTTTTACCCGTTCTTTCGGTGACTCCCACACGACATATCCCTTCAACAACGCCCTTACATCGGTCCCAAAGACTTCTCCATCCTTCTCGAATAAAAGGGAGGAATGAGATATTTCTTTATAGACCCAGCCTTTTCCCTTCATTTTTTCCTTTATGTTCTTGTACAGATCGTTCTTCCCTGACTTTGAAACGTATGTCCGGTTATTCTTCGCTCCCCCGACTTTTACTGAATTTGTATCCCTAATTTCAAGTTTAATGATGGAAGTAAGCATTTGGATTGCAGGTACTTCACTTCTAAACATTAAAAATAGTAGTCCGAATGATATTAATACGATGAATCGATTCTTCTTCATGATGCCATCCCTTCATAGTTGTTTGTCATTATGGGATGCGGGTTAAACAAAAGGAACATTATGGTAAAAAAACGCAAATAATAAAAAAATGACGCAATTAATCTAGAAACGACTCAATCAATGATAAAAATGACGCAATCCCCTTCGACAAACACCTTGTCCATCCCAGATTCTCCCTTAATCCAGATCTCTTACCCCTCTTTTCACTTCACATAACCAAAAACGGACACCAATGATGACTATATTAAACTAAAATACCAAAAAACTAGTCATTACGTACATGCCTGGTAATAAACTGAAAGCATCCGATGGTTGTCAGATGCTTTACTCATGATTCCATGACTTTTTAGTGTATGAACCACTCATCACTTATACACATCTTCCCTTAAATGAAAGCCGTCAGCGATAATGGTGCGATCGAGATTGTCCCGGTTAACGGCTATAGGTTCGAGAAGAACGGATGGAACTTCGATTTTTCCGTTGTTGATTTTTTTATCCGTGTCAATGTATTCATTCTTGGCGAGAGAAATGGCCAATGTTGCTGCTTCACGGGCAAGGGAATGAATCGGCTTGTAGACGGTCATGGTTTGGGTCCCCTGGACGATTCTTTGAGCGGCGGCAAGTTCGGCGTCCTGGCCCGCAATGGGGATTACCCCTTCGAGCCCCGCTTCTTTCAATGCTTTTAGTGCCATGCCTGCGGTTGCATCGTTGGCTGCAATAACTGCATCGATTTCGTTGTGATTGGCTTTCAGGGCTTCCTTCATATTGGAATAGGCGTTTGCCGGGAGCCAGTTATCTGTCCACTGATCATATACGACCTGGATGTCTCCTTGGTCTATGGAAGTGTGCAGGACACTGAAGACCCCTTTTTTCATCAGATGGGCATTGTAATCTGTATCAGCTCCTCCGATGTATACATATTTCCCTTTTGGCACCAGTTCTGTGATGGTCTTTGCCTGAAGTTCCCCTACTCGTTCGTTATCAAATGAAACATACAGGTCGATATCGGCGTTTTTTACTAGCCGGTCATAAGAGACCACCTTGATGCCTGCACGATGGGCTTTTTGCACAATTGCCGCTGCTGCTTCCGCGTTATAAGGAACGATTACCAGCACATCGATTCCCTGATTGATCAAGGTTTCTGCCTGGAGCACCTGAAGAGCATCGTCCCCCCTCGCTTCCATGATTTCCACTTCCGCACCCTGGTCTTCTACTGCTTTTTTGAAAAGGTCACGGTCCCTCACCCATCGTTCCTCCTCAAGTGTATCCATTGAAAACCCGATCTTCACGACATCTTGAGCTGTTTCTTCCTCATCTTTATGAACCTGTTCTAGAGGCTCGTTCTTCTCGCAGGCTCCGAGGATCAGCACGATGATCAACATCCATATTATATTTATCCGTTTCTTCCAATGGACCATGGCGTCTCTTCCCCTTTATGCATGTTGGCCGAGCAACGTCTTTCTATACTCTTTGGGAGAATAGTGGGTCACTTTCTTAAAGACCTTGCTAAAATAATTCGGGTCATGGTAACCTACTTCGAATGTAATTTCCTTAATGCTTTTCTCCACATCACCCATCAGCGCTTTTGCTTTCTCTATACGGCACTCCGTCAAGAAATCGATGTAATTTATTCCTTGTTTCTCTTTGAACATCTTACTGATGTAAATGGGACTGAGTCGTACTTTTTGAGCAAGCGTATCCAAGGAAATGTCTTCATTGGAATGGTCTTTGATGAATTGTTTGATTTGTTGGAACGTATCGCTCTCCATGCTGTTGAAGCGTTCAATATAGGACTGCTTCATCTCGCTTAGGAGACGCCCGGTTTCTTCCCTCAACCTGCGATAATCGACCGGTTGTATCGGGTAAAGGGGCGTCGTCGTTTCCACTCCACACTCACTCAAGATGCGTGAGATCATCCAGAGTACCTCTAGGGTACGTTGTTGAGTGTATACGAGGGGAGTCCGTTCTTTCTCCAATAACGTCAGAGATTTCATGATCTGGGCATGTACCTCTTCCCACTTCCCCAGCCTGATTTTTTCCATTAAGTCCTTCTGATCCATCATGGCCTGTTTCCGTCCCTCAGGCTTGAGGGGGATATCTTCGAAAAACCGGTATTTCTTTCGCACTTGGGTATCCACAGTGGCAAGCATGGCTTCCTGATAGGAGTGGCGTACCTGTTCCATTGAATGATACACCTTTCCTATTCCGATGAACCATTCTTTTTCATTGCCTTTAGAAAGTGAAAGCAGTTCCCTTGCCAAGGCGGTTGCCTGGGACCTGAATGTTGTCGAAGGCTGTCTGAATACGATGATGGGGAGCTGCCTGCCGTACAACGCACCGGTCCATCCACTTTGCAATACTTTCTTCCTGATAGCGGAATACTGCTTTTCCCCTCCTTCAGGAAGGAGCAGGACCATCACAAACATTTCCTCTAAAGAAGGTATCTCGAGCATTTCCACCAGCATATCGACATGAACATCATGGACATGATCGAATAATAACTGGGTGACCACATCGGTTTCCACCAGCATCTGTGTTTTTTGCCATTTTTCCTTCTGATGCAGGGTTTCCACATGCTGCACACGCTCTTTTTCAATCTGCTCTAATACCTTGCCGATCGTATGGACAATCTCAGAAGCTTTGCTCGGCTTCAGTACATAGTCCTTGACGCCGAGCTTGATGGCTGCCTTCATGTACGAAAAGGTATCATAAGCCGTCACCATAATGAATTTGATATGAGGCTGTTCCGCGCTGATAATGTCCATCGCCTCGAGGCCATTCATCCCCGGCATTTTAATATCCATCAAGATCAGATCCGGCAAAAACTCTTTTGTCATCTCTACGGCCATCTTCCCGTTCTTTGCCTGCTGAATTCCAAGACCGGGGAAATTCCTCTCCAGAATCGTCTTCATTCCTTCACGTTCTAACTGTTCATCATCCACTATGAGAAGCTTGATCATACGTACCTGCTCCTTCCCTTTTAATTCTCAGCAAAATATTGGTCCCTTTGCCCTCTTCACTTTCTATCCGGAGGACATCTTCAAACCCATAGAATAATTGAAGCCGCTTCACCACATTACTAAATCCGATCCCTGTTGAATGGCCTCCAGAAAACCCTTCTTCATGGACCACCTGCCGGATTTTTTCTTCCGACATTCCTACTCCATCATCCTTTATCTCAACAAGGATGATATTGTCTTCTTCACGGACTCGAAACCAGATCGTCCCTCCGTCCTCTTTCGGTTCCACCGCATGGATCACGGCATTTTCAACAATTGGCTGCAGGGTCAATGCTGGTATTCTCGCGTCCAGGCATGCTCCATCAATTTCCATATGCAGCTGCAATCGATCGGTGAAGCGCGCTTTTTGAATATGCATATATTGTTCCAAAACATGAATTTCGTCCCTTAAGGTAACAGACCTGTTCTGCCGTTTCAGGTTATAACGCAGGATACCCGCTACACTGACGAGGAGGTCGCTCGTTTCCTCTGACCCTTCTAAGTACGCCTTCTTGGAAAGGGTATTTAACGTATTAAATAAAAAATGCGGGTTGATTTGACTCTGAAGGCTCCTAAACTGGCTTTCCTGTAAGAGGAGCCTGCTTTCCTGAAGCTCCCGTTCCAATGCGGCTTTCTGTTTAATTTCAGAGATGAGATTATTGATGTTAATACGCATGCGATCAAAAGTTTTAGCCAAAAAGGCGATTTCGTCGCTTCCCTCGACCCTTACCTGCCGGCTGAAATTGCCCTTGGACAGTTCATTTGCGGCCCGCGTCAGCTGAAATACCGGACGCGTGATCCCCAATGAAAACCAATAAGAAGCAATCAGGAGCAGACAAGTAATGAGAAGAAGCACCCATATACCAAGCTTGATGACTTCTGCTGACTGTTCCATGATTCCCCTGTACATCACATTGTACGTCGTCAATTCTTTGTCTATCAAAGTTAGTGTCATCTCAGAGATATAGCCAGATATCCGGTTTGCCTCTGCAAACTCCTGTGCAGAGGCTTCAGCATCCCTTTCTTTCTGGAACAGGATGAAGCGGTCCGTCGTTTCGACCAGACTGTCGATCAAGTGAAGATAGTTGGTTAAAGTAAAGTCGTTATCCGGGTTTCGCAGAGAATAAACACCCGCCTTGGCCGTTTCTACCCCTTCCTTACTTTCTTCAAGATGATGCAGGGTACCGGCATTGGTGTCGACCATATAGTTATTCAAGTCGGTGACGACCTGCTGACTCGCCCTTGATACTTCATTCATGTTCAGATAGCGCTTGAGAATCTCATTGTATTGTTCATGCGTCCTGTAATTATAGTAAGTAAGCGCGAGCCAGATGGCTGACATGATAATCATGACCACCGTCGTGAGAGTCAGGATCTTTTTCTGGATAGTTGTCATTGGTCCTTCTCCACTTTCAATATCGTCAAGTCTGTCAGATACCCGTCCTCCTTAAGGGGAACGGTTTCCCCATTCAACCACTCTTCCATGAGACGTACACTCCACTGACCCATTTTCTCAGGCTCCTGTTCGACCACCCCGTCTATCATTCCCCGGGATAATAGTGTCAAGGATTCAGGTCCATCGTCAAAGGAATAAATGAAATAAGACTCTTCTTGAGAGCGCTTACTTATTTCATCAATCATGGCACTCAGATTACTCGCATTGACAGAGATAAACGCATCAAGATCAGGATAGCGATTCATGACATCCCGGGTTGTCGTAATAATTTGATCCCTGGCTCTTCCTGTCTCCCCGTCCACTAACTTTATGCCTGGATACCCTTTCATCACATCCTGTATGCCCCTAACCCGTTCTTTCTGATAATATTCCTGATCCCGGTCCACCATGAGGACAATCTTGCCTTTATCCCCCATCTTACGGACAAGCTCCTTTGCAACCAGCTTTCCTGCTTCATATTGATCAGATCCTACATATGTACGTCGCAGACTCTCCTCCATGGGAACATCGTTGGCGACCGTTATCACTGGAATTCCATTGAAGGAAGCCTTCACCTTGGTAAGCTCCTTGAATTCAAGGGTGTCCGTCCCCTGGATCAGGATCCCATCGACCTTTGATTGAATCGCGATTTCAATATTTTTGAGGAACTCCTCTTGATTTTTCCCAAAGCTTCCCCATACTTCAAGGCTCACACCTTCTTCTTCTGCCTGTTGTTTCGCACCCTTTGCTACCTTATCCCAAAACGGTGTCTGCGTATCCTGAGTAATCAGTACGAGCCTGTGTCGAGCCTCACTTGACACCCCTGTCTCCCTGGGTAAATGCGCGTCGGCTTCCAACACCCTTTTCGCAGATAAAAATGTTAAATGACACAATATAAGTACGACCACTAAAAGCCCGGCAAACCGTAACTTACGCACCCCATAAGCCCCCTTCCCCACAATGAAAACCCCTACTTTTATCATAGCACAGGACACATGGGGAAGGTTCCTGCACTTCCTCATATTTTTCGATCGCTCTTTCTGTCTGACTGTGAAGCCGTTCATTCAAAAAACAACACAATAAGGCCAGACTCCAAAGGAATCCGGCCGTTTCGTTTATCTTTTCTTGCGGGTCATCACATCAAAGATGACTGCACCTGCAAGCACACCTCCACGGATCATATATTGATAGGAGATTCCTACGCCCAGAAGGTTCATACCACTTGTCAATGAAGCCATGACGATGGCACCGATAATCGCACCTGTCACTTTACCGACACCACCGGCTGATGACACTCCTCCCACATAGGCAGCAGCAATGGCATCCAGTTCAAATAAGGTCCCGGCAGTGGTCGTGGCGGATTGAAGTCTGGAAGTGAACAATATACCGGAGAGTGCAGCGAGCATCCCCATTGAACCAAAGACGATATACGTAATTTTCTTTACATTGATCCCACTAAGGTGGGCCGCTTCCGGGTTGCTTCCCACGGCATAAATATGTCGGCCGAGAACCGTCCTCGAAGTCAGGAAGTGATAGACAATTACGACGATCAGGATGATGATGACGGTCCAGGAGAAGCCGTTGTATCCTGCGAGAATCCATGTCACATATCCGATTATAGCTGAAACGAAGACGAGCTTTAATGCAAAAATCGGTGCAGAGATGACTTCGAAATCGTATTTGATTTTATTTTTCCTCGTGGACATTTCGCTGTAAATATAGAGGAATATGCCTACCAGACCTACGAGTAAGGATAGAAGGTGAAGCCCGTTCACTTCCATGATGGAAGGGATGAACCCATTTCCGATGGCATTGAAGCTGTCATCCTGAATGATGATGGTACCAGTTTTCTCCGTTACTTGAAGCAGCGCCCCCCGGAAAATAAGCATCCCGGCAAGCGTCGCCACGAAGGATGGAATCCCGATTTGGGCCACAAGCAGTCCGTTGAACAACCCGACAATGGCTCCGATGATAAGGATAATTGGAATCGTAAGCCATGTAGAAAGGCCAGCCTGTGTGAGAAGGATCGCTGCAATGGCACCGAGGAATCCAGCAGCATACCCAACGGACAGATCGATATGCCTGATCACGATGACGAGTGTCATCCCGACAGCAAGCACAGCGATGTAGCCTGCAGAATCCAATAGATTACTAATGTTCCTTGACGCTATAAATAAGCCATCGGTCATGAATGTAAATGTAAGTATGATAACGAATAATGCAATATACATGCCGTAGTCACGAATGTTGTCGCGTATCAGCATTTTTGCTTCTTGTAAAAGATTCATATGGTTTTACCCCCTTATTGCGTTGCAAGCTCCATTATTTTTTCCTGGTTTGCCTCTTCCACCGGCAGCTCTCCCTTGATTTCCCCCTGTGCCATGACATACACACGGTCGCTCATCCCAAGTACTTCTCCGAGTTCAGAGGAAATCATGATAATACTCAACCCCTGATCGATGAGCTCGTTCATCACGGTATAGATTTCAAACTTTGCCCCGACATCGATTCCCCGTGTCGGCTCATCAAGGATGAGAAGCTTTGGTCCGACGAAGAGCCATTTCCCGATGGATACCTTCTGCTGATTCCCTCCGCTCAAATTTCCAACAAGCTGTTCGAGGGAAGACGCCTTGATATGGAGAGATGAATGATAACGCTCTGCCACTTTGATCTCCTCATTATCATTGATGATCCCGTTGTTCGAGATCCCGCCTAAATTGGCAGCTGAAATATTGCTTTTAATATCCTGTAATAGAAATAATCCGTCATCTTTCCGGTCCTCTGTTACATACGCGATCCCCGCTTTGATTGCGTCCCTCGTATGCTTGAGCATGGTGAGGGTGTCATTCCATACTAGGTCCCCTTCAAGCTTGTAGGATTTAGCATTTCCGAAGATACTCAGTGCAAGCTCCGTTCTTCCTGAACCCATGAGGCCTGCGATCCCGACGATTTCCCCTTTCTTCACATGGAGGTTCACGTTCTTGATCACCTGTCTGCCAAGCTGCGGATCATAAGCAGACCAATTATGAAGCTCTAAAATGTTCTCACTGTGGGTTTTATTGATTCGTTTTGGATAGATATCCTCAATCGCTCGGCCCACCATATTTTTAATGATGACCCCTTCTGTTACTTCCCCTATTGATGCATCCAGGGTGCAGATAGTCTTCCCATCACGCAGGACCGTCGCCTTATCGGCGATATGGATGACTTCCTTCAGCTTGTGAGAAATCATGATAGACGTGATTCCTTGTTTCTTCAGATCTTTTAAAAGCCCCAGCAGGTTCTCGCTATCGTCCTCATTCAGTGCCGCCGTCGGTTCATCCAAGATTAATAATTTCACGTCTTTACTCAAGGCCTTCGCAATCTCGACCAACTGCCGTTTCCCTACACTGAGATCCCTTACAAGCGTATCCGGATTCACATCCAACTTTACTTTTTTCAGAAGCTTCCGAGCCTCCACAATGGTCCTGTTCCAATCGATAAAGCCGCCGATCTTTACTTCGTTCCCTGCAAAAATATTTTCATAAACGGACAAATCAGGAAAGAGAGCCAGCTCCTGATATATGATGGCAATCCCTGTGTTGACGCTGTCACTGATTTTGTTAAATTGCTGAACGGCTCCATCGAACACGATGTCACCCGTGTACGTCCCAAACGGGTAAACCCCGCTCAGCACCTTCATTAGCGTGGACTTCCCAGCCCCGTTTTCTCCTATCAAACAATGAATCTCCCCTTCTTCCACCTTGAAATTCACATCACTCAGTGCTTTGACACCTGTAAATTCCTTGGAGATATCATTCATCTCTAACAAATACTTGTTCATCACAGTTAACCCCCTTTAACAAAAACAATGACAATAGAGAATGGTGGCGGAATCCCGGCCACCATTCCGTTCCCATTTAGTCTTACAATCCTGTAAATTCATCCGCCTCGTAATACCCGGAATCGATCAGTTCTTCCTTCAGGTTGTTTTCATCCACTACAATGACTTCTGTTTGCTTCGCTTTCACGTCTTTCTTACCATTATCATAAGAACCTGTTGTTTCAGGTGTTTTATCATCCAATACGTCTACAGCAATGCCCATCGCATCGGTTACAAGCGTACGAACATCCTTGAAGACTGTCATAGACTGCTTTCCATCGATTACATATTGAGCAGATGCTTTCTCAGCATCTTGACCTGTGACGACATAGCTCGATACTTCTTTGTCAGAAGCAAAAACATCTGCGATAGAACGTGCTGTTCCGTCATTTGGTGCCAGAACCGCCACATCACCCTTCATGTCCGCCCCAACGGCTGTAAGATGTGTTTGTGCTTTGTTTTTCGCTTCGTTCGGATCCCAGTTCGTTGTCACTTGACCAAGAATTTTACTCATTTGATCACGGCTCAACTCAGCTGTATCCTTAAGTGATTCCGCTTCACTGGAATTGGCAATCTTGAAGGTTCCATCCGCAATTTTCGGTTGAAGCACTTTCCAGGCCCCTTCAAAGAACAAGAACGCATTGTTATCAGAAGCTGCCCCGGCATACAGATAAAGTGGTACATCCTTGCCCTCAGCGTGATCAATTAAGTATTGTCCCTGGGCCTCCCCAACGGCTACGCTATCAAACGTTACATAATAATCAACGGCATCTGTATTCGTAATCAGTCGATCATACGAAATGACCGTAATCCCTTCCTTTTTCGCTGACTCCACAGCAGCAGCTGCCGCATCCCCATCCTGAGGCGTGATGATCAGCACGTCGATCCCTTTATTGATTAACGTTTCTACATTTTCTTTTTCCTTAGCAGAAGAACCTTGGCTGAACAAAATTTCCGTTGTATACTCGGAATCCTTCAGCGCGTCTTTAAAGCGCTGCTCATCCTGCACCCATCTCGGTTCGTCTTTCGTCGGCAGCACGATTCCCACACTCACGCTGCTCTTACCACCCGAACTGCTACTGCTGCAAGCTGCAAGCATACCCATAAATAGAATGAGAACCATCAACAATGAAAACGATTTCTTCATTTCTTACTCCCCCTTTGTTATCGTGCTCAAGGTTAATTATATGGGCATTCCGACAACTCTGTAATCGCTTTCAATAGTACTCTTTTGGTATTGTCTGGACTTTTTTGGTGTAAAGGGAAAGTCCCCCGGCAAAATGAAAAAGGACGTTTCGATTGTTGAATCGAAACGTCCCTGTCCCTCCATTAGTTCAGCTCATTGATTTGCTTTGTTAATTCGATGAATTTCTTATCTAACTCAGAGTATCCCTTATCGCCTGGCATCATAAAGCTCAGTTTCCCCAATACCTCCTGCCTTTCCGTCTCCAGTTTCAACCGCCTTTCTTCATTTTCATCCCGTTCAGCTGCCGGGTCATCCAACTGCTTTTCGATCGTCCCGTTTGCGATCACAAGCTTGATCTCCGTCGTTTTTTCAAGGAAATAACGATCATGGGACACGATGATCAGTGTTCCGTTATACTGTGAAAGGGTTTCCTCAAGCTGCTCACGTGAAGCGAGATCCAGATGATTCGTCGGTTCATCCAGAATCAACACATCCCTTTCCTCGAGAATATACTGCATCAGCTTACACTTCACCCGCTCCCCCATGCTCATGTTACGGATGGGTGCCCGCCAATGAGATGTCTGGAATCCAAGATGCTTCATTAAGGTCTGGACTTTCCCTCTCTCGGCGAAAGTTTCCTTATGAAAAAGTTCCCCTGGCGTCTGATCGAGGGGGAGATCGAATACCTCCTGGGTCAGGTAGCCGATATTGGCAGACGGTGATATCCATACATCTCCGTCTGTTGATTCTGTACCCATGATGATTTTCAGAAGTGTCGTCTTTCCGCTCCCGTTCGGTCCCAGGATCGATATCTTTTCACCATGTTGGATGGTGAAATGAACATGTTCGAATAAGGTCCGTCCCTCAAATGATTTATTCAGATTCTTCACTTCAAGGAAGCGTTTTCCTGTTTTGTGGGATGACCGGATTGCGAATCGGACGGTATGCTCGTCTTCGACTGCTTCGACCTTGGTTTTTTCCAGTTCTTTTTCCAGGCGTTTTTGCTTGGATTTGACCTGGCTGTCCGTCCGCTTTGCTTTGACGCGGTAGTATTCTTTAAATCCTTCCTGTTTGGTGGACTGAGCGTGGGCTTTTTCTGACCAGGATGAAAGTTCATTCATCTGGTTCTCGATCCGCTCCACCATTTTCTGCTGCTTTTCGTACTCCCGCTGCTGAGTCAGCCTGCGCTGCTTCCGGGCTTCCATATAACTTGTATAATTCCCTCTGTGCTCGATCAGCTTCTTCCCTTCAATCGACCATATTTTCGTCACCACCTCATCCAGGAAATATCGATCGTGGGACACGAGGAGAATGGTGCCTTTATATTCTCTAATATGCTTAGACAATGTGTGGAGGCTATCCTGATCAAGGTGATTAGTCGGCTCATCCAATAACAACAGGTCTGCCTTTTGGGAGAAACCTTTCGCGAGTCTCGCTTTCAGCTTTTCTCCTCCGCTCAACTGCTGGAATTCATGACTGGGGACCTGCCATTTCTCAAGTAATTTACTTTCAGAAAGTGTCATTCCTTCGGAGGAATAGGATTCGGTTTCCTGTTCCACCATGGAAATCGTCACATCATGATGAAGCCAGTGGATCTGTCCCCCCGTCAGCGTTCTGTCTCCGGCAATTAATTGCAGCAGTGTCGACTTCCCTGCCCCGTTATTCCCGATGATGCCGATGACTTCCCCTTCCTGCACACCCGCATTCACTTCTTCAAATATTCCCTGGTCCTTCACTTCATAACTTACATTCACTAATTTCATGATTTCTCTCATAACATCTTCCCCTCTCTTTAAAAGGGAGAACAAAAAAATCCTCCCAATAGTTCTGGAAGGATTAGCCGTGCGCGCACAAAGAAAGCTATGAATGAACAATAGCTAAAAACATGTATAAAAATGGGCAGACTAATCCTATTTAGGTTAATTTGAAATATGGAATTTCAAACGTCTCGAAAATAAGATTAGTGCTTCATCGTCCACCCATCACTCCTGTCATATTTAGTAAATTTACTATACCATGAAGGGAGCCGGGAATGCAAAAGGAAAAACTATACTTTGATGAAGAATTAGAAGGAAGTTTAGTGGTAAGATAAACGATAAGAACGAGTTTAGGGGCTGTTTTCGCTAAAAAGGGTTGTTCAGTTTATGTGCTTCTTTTAAAAATGAGCAGGAATTCTTGTCGAAGTGGCAATCGAACCGATTCATGAGCCACCTTATCCCTTGAAGAACAGCCTTTAAAAAATGATTATGGGTTCTAATAGATAGGAGCGTTATATTTGGAATCAATTTGGTTGGAATACGGATGGACATTATTAATCCTTATCGGTCTCGAGGGCTTATTATCAGCAGATAACGCCCTTGTTCTCGCCGTCATTGCGAAGCACTTGCCTGAAGATGAAAAGAAGAGAGCGATTAAATACGGAATCTTTCTTGCATTTGCCTTCCGGTTTGTTGCCCTCTTTGCGATTTCTTTTATTGCAAATGTCTGGCAGATCCAGGCCATTGGTGCAGCCTACCTCTTGTACCTGGGGCTTAAACATGTGATTAAAGCTAAGTTTGGAAAAGAAAACGAAAACAATCGAGAAGACACAGAAGAAGAAGCGGCTGGCAAAAGATTTTGGCCGACAGTGGGAAAGATTGCCTTGGCAGACCTTGCTTTTGCCATTGATTCAATCCTCGCCGCAGTCGCCCTCGCCCTCGGCTTGCCTGATTCTCCACTGGGAGACTTTGGGGGCATGGACGGCGGACAATTCATTGTTGTGGTTCTTGGGGGAATTGCAGGATTGATCCTGATCAAATATGCCGCCACCTGGTTCGTACAGCTGCTTAAAAAACGCCCGGCACTTGAAACGACTGCCTATGCCATTGTCGCCTGGGTCGGAGTGAAACTAGCGATCATTACCCTTGCACATGAAGATATCGGAGTGCTGGATCATGATTTTCCTCATAGTACAGTGTGGACCTTGATTTTCTACGGGGTTCTTGTGGGAATTGCTTTGTTTGGCTGGTTTGCGCCTGGAAATAAAACATCTCACCAGGGTGAGGCATAAAAAAACGTCCTGTGAACGAATCGCAGGACGTTTTTACATATTATACCCCAGGGAACCAGCCAGGAGTATTCACAATCGCATTCCATAACGGATCAGGAACGACCAATTCTTTTTGCTTTCCTTTGTCGATCTCCGTCACGATTTCATCTTCTCTTCCTTCATTGATTTTCTTTACCCAATCAGGATCAATGATGAGTTCGCGGCCGAGAGCAAGCAGCGGGACGCCTGAGCCGAACGCCTTATGGGCATCGTCTGCAGAGTAAATTGAACCTACCCCGATCAGAGGAGTACGGTCGCCGATTGTTTCCAACAGATGGTCCATTCTTGTTTTCTCCAAGTCCTCCACGCCTTTTCTAGGCTTTGAGAAGAAATCGAAAAGGGAGACGTGAAGATAATCAAGCTCCTTGTCTGCAAGGGCATCGACAAGGGTAAGGGTCTCACCCATCGTGAATCCATTCTCTTCAGGCTCTTCTGGTGAAAAACGGTATCCAACGAGGAACGATGGATCCGCATGTTCGGCGACCACACTCTTCACTTTATCCACAATGGCAAGTGGAAAGGTCATACGATTTTCAAGGCTACCGCCAAAACGGTCTTGTCTCTGGTTTGTCATCGGTGAAAAGAACTGATGAATCAGGTACCCATTCGCCCCGTGAATTTCGACACCGTCATAGCCTGCCTTAATCGCCCGGCGTGTCGTCTCACCGAATGCTTCGATGATAATTTCGATCTCTGCTTCCGATAAGCCTCTCGCTTTCTTCTCGCCATTTTCACCCATTACGTCACTCGCACTCACAACATCCCCATCAGGAACCAGGTCAGGCGGGCATTGTACACCACCATGAAAAATCTGGAGAACGGCTTTTGCTCCTTGATCCTTGATTCCCTTTGCTAATTTTGAAAGGCTCGGGATCATTTCATCTGAATCCCCACCGAACTCACCAGGGAATCCTTTTCCATCGGGGGTTACATATGTACAGGCAGTGATAACCATGCTTACATCTTTGGAACGTCTCTCATAGTAGTTGACCTCTCTATCCGTTACGTTACCCTTTTCATCCGATGAAAAATTCGTCATCGGTGCCATGATGATCCTGTTCTTTAATTCAACTCCATTGTTGAATCTATAGGGAGATAATAATTCTTTGTATTTGCTGTTCATGATTTTTCCTCCTTGTGGTTGTTCAAGGGAAATCTTAATAGAAGAATCTCTATTTGAACAGATATCTGCTTGAAGGGTGTGGCCTCGGAATCTAAAATGGGCATCCCTTGATGATTGAGGGATGCCCTGGTGTTTCCTTTAGACTCTGGTTTTAATTCAGATATTCGAAAAAATGATTTCCGCTTCATGGGAGATGTCAATGTCTCCTGTATTATTTATATAACTTCTCTAAAGCAATATTTGTCGCTTTCATAAACAATCCGTTCAATCCTAATACCATGACAGGAAATCATTTAACTTATACCCCAAAGCATTTCTAAAATAATGAATATCGATTATTCACCCTGTAACTAACTTTTACTGCTTCCAGCTTGTCACTTCTTTTCTCTATATACTCATTTCAGGACCAGCTTCGCCACAACCTCCACATGCGCTGTCTGCGGAAACATGTCCACCGGCTGCAAATATTCCACCCGGTACTGTTTCTTCAAATAATCGATATCCTTCACTAGGGTCGATGGGTTGCAGGATACATACACGAATGTCTTCGGCTTCACTTCTTTTAACGTATCGAGAAGCTTGTTGTCACAGCCGGTCCTCGGAGGATCCACCACGACGACATCAGGACGCCAGCCTTCATTTTTCCACTTAGGCATGAGGGTTTCTGCACCCCCGACGAAGTACTCTGCATGATCGACTCCGAATTTCTCCGCGTTTTTCTTCGCGTCATCGATCCCTTCCTTGATGACGTCCATTCCCCGGATTTCTTTGGCACCGTCTGCAAGCCAGAGGCCGATGGTTCCGACACCACAGTACGCATCGACGACTTTTTCTTCACCTGTAAGAGCCGCTGCCTTCTTCGCTTCATTATACAGCTTGCTTGTCTGGATCGGATTGAGTTGGAAGAATGCTCGTGCAGATAGTTCGTAAGTGAACTCTTCCAGGCGCTCTTCTATGCTTTCTTTTCCGGACAAATGAATTGTTTCGTCCCCAAATACGAGTGCCGTTTTCTTCGGATTAATGTTTTGAGCGATGGAGACGACTTCCGGGAGACGTTTCTGGATCTCGTTGATCAACAATTCCTTGCGGGGAATTTTCTTCTCAGACGTTACAAGTACGACCTGAACTTCCCCTGTTTCAAACCCGACACGTGTGACGATTGTTTTCAAAATCGGCTTTTTCTTTTTATCATCAAAAACAGGTATGTTGAAGTCGTTGATGATCCGCTTGATTTCGGTTGTCACTTTATTCGTGAGGGGGTGCTGGACGATGCACTCATCGATGTCAATAAGCTTGTTGGAATTCATGCTATATAGGCCTGCGATCGCCTTACCGTTCTGCGTTCCGACCTGAAACTGACTTTTGTTCCGGTAGTGCCACGGGTTGTCCATGCCGATCGTCTGACGGATATCCATGTCATCAAGCTTGAGCTTCGTGTGCCGCTCAAGGGATTGAAGCAAGATGTCCCGTTTGGCGTCGAGCTGTCCTTCGTAAGACAGATGTTGAAGCTGGCAACCCCCGCATTGCTCATAAACAGGGCACGGTGCTTTAGTGCGCTGTGGTGACTTTTTTCGGATCTTTTTGATGCGGGCTTCAGTGAATTTCGGGTGGACCTTCGTCACTTCAACGACCACTTCTTCACCGGACAGGGCTCCCGGAACGAAAACGATCTTACGCTTAAAGAAGCCGACTCCTTCACCGTTGATGCCGATTTTCTTTATGGTCAGAGGAAACTGCTGTTTCAACTCGATTTTAACTTCATTGTTTTGTGGCTTTTTTGCGTACTGCTTTTTCATTGATTCACGTCCGTTCTATTCGATACTTCTCCATAAATACAGTGATGCATAACTTAAATAAGGATGCCAGGCAGTGCTGAATTCATCCAGCTCGTCCATGGTCGGTTTCTGTTCCATCTGGAATAATTTCTTGATGGCGTTTTGGATGCCGATGTCGGCTTTAGGGAAAAGGTTCGGCCGTCCGAGGCCGAATAGCAGGAAGCTTTGGGCTGTCCACGGACCGATTCCACGGATTTTAGTAAGCTCTTTAATGACTTCATCGTCTGGTTGCTTGGCAAGACTGCCTAATTCAAGTTCTCCAGTCGACACCTTCTGTCCGATTCCGATCACATACTCCGCTTTTCGCTGACTGAACTGGAGCTCTCTCAGTTCTTCCACTGTGAGAGCTGCTACTTTTTCAGGAGAGGGATAAAACCATACTCCGTCCTTCTCCCATCCGTACGTAGTGACAAAACGGTGGGTCAAAGTGAAGGCGAACTTCAGATTCAGCTGCTGATGGATGATGCTTTTAACGATGGTGGCGAATGGATCGAATTCTAGGATGAGCGGCGTACCGATATGCTCCTCGAAGATCGGTTTCAAATCGGTTGCCAGGAAATGCGTATGCATATCGTGGAGACCGGTTTCCCACTGAAAAATATCCGAAATGCGGTTTTGCTTCGCTTCAAGATTCTCTTCATCTTCAAACGTGATACTGAATTCGGGCTCATCCGTCGTTCCTGTTGCCTGAATCTCGATGACCTCACCGTTTTCACCGGCATGATAATAAGGGACCTTCACACTTCGTTTCTCCTGATCCACCGAATTCAACGGATCCAGCGCCAGCCTGTCCAACACCCGGTCAAAATCATACGGACCCTCAATCTTAACATTCCTTACTCCCATCGTCCTCAACCTCCCGCACAAAACTTGTATGTGTATTATAGCATATACCCGCATGAACAGAAGAGGGACGGACCTTTGAAAGGCCCGTCCCTCATTCCACACATATATATTTTAGGGACGGACCTCAACTCCTAGGACCAAGTCTTAGGAAAGAAGGTCCGTCCCTCTTATTTCATCATCGGATGCTGATCGAGGCTTTTGAAGGTATAGCCTCGTTTTTTAAGGTCCTGGATGGCTTTTTCCAGTGCGTCTGCGTTGTCTTTGGAGACGGAGTGCAGAAGAATAATGGCGCCGGGGTGGGCTTGGGCCATGATGTTGTCATAGGAGTACTTCCATCCTTTTTGCTGATCGGTCTTCCAATCGATGAAGGCAAGTGACCAAAAGACGTGGGTGTAACCTTCTTCTTTCGCGATTTGAAGCGTCCGTTCTGAGAATACGCCCCTTGGAGGACGTAGATATTTCATTTCTTTTTGCCCGGTTAATTCTTTTGTTTTTACTTTCACTTTTTCAAGTTCTTCCCGGATTTTCTGGTCGGAACTTGCCGTGAAATCGGGATGATGCCAAGAGTGGTTTCCAATGATATGTCCCTCTTTCACCATCCTCTTGACGAGATCTTCTGCGCTAAGTAAATAATGTCCTGTCACAAAAAAAGTGGCTGGTACTTTTTCCTGCTTCAAGACATTGAGAATCTTTTCTGTGTAGCCATTTTCATATCCATTGTCGAATGTGACATAGAGTACTTTTTTATCCGGTGAGCCTTTATAAAAGGCATCGTACTTATCGAGCAGCTGATCATAGGCAGCTCCCGCTTCCGGCTGCACTTCATTTTGACTCTTTTTGAAACCCCAGCCGATCGGATTATTTGATACTGCATAAGCCTCGGCCGGTATGAGCAATACTAAGATTGCCGCTATTATCAACACTTTTAGTGTATTTCGCAAAATAGAACCCTTCTTTCACTTCCGTTTCCTTTAGTTTTTGAGAAGTGGAAGGATTCATGTGTACTAAAAGTATCCAATATTCCAATCGGTAGTTACTGCCTAACGTTTAATTCTTTTGCAATTCCACTTCAAACAAATCGATAATTTCAAGGAATCTTTCAGCTTCTCTAAATGTGTGATCAGCCAGTAGAGGATGGATGTTGCTTTTAATCCTGCATTCTTCAATTAATTCTCTTGCGGTCTTCTTGAAGTCACGTAATGACACCACCGATACTTTGTTTTGATTTAAAAATTGATTCAGCATCGGTTTTGTTTCCGATTGTGGACGCATGGAATCTAAATCAATTGCTTGGAAAACCAGTTGATCGAAATCATGACTGAACTCTCTTGCTTGTTCTACTAACTTTCGTTCTGAGGGATCCAATAAATGCCCAATAAACTTTGCATGATCGGCCATGATTCTGAGGAAAAATACATTTTCTTGAATAATGGAATCCTCTTCAGGTACAAGTTTCCCTTCATTCAGTTCCTGAAGGCGTTTGGCAAAGAATGCCGCTTCTCTGCTAATATGATCCACCAATAATGGAAAATTATTAGAGCGTATTTCGCATCGTAAAGTCAAACCTAACACCTTCCGCTTATAATTCCAAATCGCAGCAGCCGCTTGATACACTTCGCTGTTAAATGCCTGGATTTGACGTATATCTGTGTTAACAGAGTATTTATTCAGTTTCTCTTCAATTCTTTCGAAAAGCGTAATGAACTGGTTTGCTTCTTCAATTAATTGCTTCTGTTCATACGTAAACCCCAAGCTCAGAAACAACGCATGCTCCTTCATAATTCTCGACCAGAATTGAATTTCATCTAAAGATCGAGCCACAATCGGATTTGCCATATATTCTTCCCCCTCCACTCTCACTCTTCTCCCTCATACTTATGTAGATGTATATAAGATATTACTTTAAAAATCGTGTAACCATATAAAAGGAAAAAGCAAAAAGACTCCTTCTTTTGTACAAAAAGGAATCTTCAAGAGTGGCTGACTGATGAGTTTAAATGACTATATATCTTTTATCAAAATAAGGCGAATATCTCAGGTCAACCTGATATGTCACCTTCCGCCGAGTCAGGTACGTCCCGTTATTAGGTCCGTCCCTCTACTCAAAAAACGTTTGATACTTCGTCGCCATTTCAGTTAGTTTCCCTTCATGTTCTTCGATGAAGGCGGAGACGGTTTTTTTATCCCAGATGTCTTTCTCTTTTGGAAAGTCGCTGAATTCTTTGGACAAACCTGCGACCATTTTATCCCTGGAAACGGATACCATGGATTCATCGACAGTGAAGTGGTATTCCTTCGCATTGGGCACAAGGAGCGTCAAATAGATGGCATTGTAGTAAAAGTTCTTACGGTTAACGTTGGTGCCGTCGAACCAGTATTCATTCACATCGCTTTCAGACAGCTTTCCTTTCTCAAAGCCATATGTAACCTTCACCATTTCGCCGGAAAGATCGATTTCCTTGATCGTTTCACCACCGGGCAGTTCCTGCAGGATCGCCTGTACTTTCGAGTTATCTCCTACATAGGTTCCGCTACTTTCCTTTAATGTATCCACACTAACATCCTCGATGGAGGTGATATCCGCTTCTTTTTCAGGATTCGCGGCACAACCGGTCAAAAAAACCATCAAGGTAAGAATCAACATGCCGAATAATTTATTGAAAATCATACTAGCCCTCCAACTTCTGTTTGTATGACATACGATTAAACGCCCTGTAAAGTTTCATTTCTTCACCTATATTAACATAATTACCCATCAAAAAAACCACCCCGCAACCCGTACGAGGTGGTACCTTCTTCTTATATAAAAACTTTCTCCTTGAACTGCGCCAGCTTTTCCAAAGAGGATTTGTCGACTTCTTCATGAAGACTGTTTCCGTGTGAATCCATCGTCACAACGGCGGTGAATCCTTCCACATTCAAATGCCACATCGCTTCCGGAATACCGAACTGCATTAAATCAACACCATCTACACCCTTAATACAATCTGCGTAGTACTGAGCGGCTCCACCGATGGCATTCAGATACACTCCGCCATGATCCTTTAAAGCAGCAAGGGTTTTCGGCCCCATTCCACCTTTCCCGATAACAGCACGGATGCCAAAGCGTTTCATAATGTCCCCCTGATAAGGTTCCTCACGGATAGATGTCGTCGGGCCTGCTGCTTTCACATGCCAGTTCCCTTCATCATCTTTCAGCATGACCGGTCCGCAGTGGTAAATGATTTGACCGTCAAGATTAACCGGTGCATCGTTTTCACTCAGGTGTTTATGGATCGCATCACGTCCTGTGTACATGCGGCCATTGATGTGGACGACGTCTCCCACTTTCAGTTCACGGATTTTCTCTTCTGTGATCGGGGCTTCAAGTACCACAACATTCGGCTGCTCCCCTGAAGAAGCAGCTGCCGTTTCAAGCTCGGCTTCCGATCCTTGTGTGAGGTCGATTTTATCGCCTTCCTGATAAAACCACTCGTCGACACCGCCTGTTGCTGCGTCAAGCTTCACTCCTAAACGGCGGAACGCCCAGCAGTTATATGCAACGGATACGAAGAAGCTTGCAGGGATACGGTTCATGACGCCAACTTTACATCCCAGAAGCGTTGTTTCCCCGCCAAATCCCATGGTACCAATGCCGAGCTCATTCGCATTGTCCATCACATACTCTTCCAACTTACGAAGGTCGTCATTCGCATTCACGTCATCAACAGAACGGAATAATTGTTCTTTGGCAAGATCATAACCAGAAGAACGATCTCCCCCGATTCCAACTCCGATGAACCCTGCGCTGCAGCCTTGTCCCTGAGCCTGATACACTGAATGCATCACACATTTACGGATCCCATCCAGGTCACGTCCGGCACGCCCAAGCCCTTCAAGCTCACATGGAAGGCTATATTGAATGTTTTTATTTTCACAACCGCCGCCTTTTAAGATCAGGCGCGCATCGATATAATCCTTTTCCCACTGCTCAAACTTGATGACAGGCGTCCCAAGACCAAGATTGTCCCCTGAATTCGCCCCAGTAAGAGAATCTACAGAGTTTGGCCGAAGCTTCCCGTCCTTTGTCGCCTGTACCATGGCTGCATAGATTGCTTCCTTAATCTCAAGCTGATTCACGCCGATGGGGGTTTTTATTTTAAAAGTAGGAAGACCTGTATCCTGACAAATCGGTGATACATTGTCGTCCGCCATCTTAACGTTATTTGAAATCGTGTCCAGGCTCATCGCCGCACGGGTTCCTGCATTTTCACGTGCTTTCGCCGAGCGTATTGCACGCCGCACGTCCTTTGGCAGATTCGTGGACGTTTCCACAATCAAATCGTACATACTTTGCTGTAATGTCTCTTTATTCATCGTTCTCCCCCTCTAAAGATCTCAAACAGTCTCAATTTTCATTCATTATTATACTCCTATAAGAATGAGATTGAAAGGGATTTCACAATGGAATTTCCTTCTCGAAATAACAGGAAACCCCGTCTTCATTTATCAAGATGAACCCGTTATTTTTATAAAAATGGATGGCGTCCGCCCACAGTTTGTTCGTTTCGAGGAAGAGTCTCTGTACCCCAAGGGTATGTGCTTTTGCCTCAAGATGTTTTAGCATGATGCATCCCAGTCCGCGCTTTCTAAAGGGAGATAGCACTGACATCCGGACGATTTGATACGTATCCTCTGATTCTTTTCGAATCGCTCCGGTACAGATGATGTCTTCATTCTCTTTTCCTACAAAAAAATGATGTGCCGTTCCGTCATATTCCACGGAAATGTCATGGATATCAGGATTCAAGGAATGATCGATAAATCCGAATCGTTCCAGGAATCCAGATAAAATCACATTCTTCGCCTGCTCGCTTTGGTGTTTTTTAATAGGTGTAATAATCACGCGGTGTCTCTCCTTTAATAGAACGTTTTGTATTAAAGTTAGACATTATTGTGGAGAAATCCTGCTTGTGCATTCTTGTCCTTTAAGATGCATAGGATGGAAATGGGGTTATCGCCCGTTGTGGGGAATGATCAACCGAAGTTTCAATTTATTGACCGTTCTTTCAACCTAGCGACCAAAATTACCCATATATCGACGATTCTACATAACACGACACATTCCGCCAACCATACCATAGACGTCAAGGTCCGTCCCTCAAAAAAATAAGAGCCCATCCAGGACTCCTACTCGCTCTTCTTAAATTGTTCGCATTTCACTTCTATGTCATCGATCATGACAATCAGGCGATCGATATCGTCAATGTCCGCTTGTTCCGGGTCGATTGAGTCCAGTACGTCGACGAACAGGTTCAGTCGTTGTTTTAAATAGCTCACTTGTGAGTCTTTATCATTGATAGCTTTACCCAAGAGTTCTCTCTCCTTTCAATACGTTTACTATGGTAACCAATAACTTTCCGATTGACAAGGGCTGACCCTTTCTCAATAATGGATAGATGACCTACTCATAAAGGAGCTTTTACAAAAATGAAAACTGAAATTCTCTCCAAGAAAATGTCGATTGATCATGATCCTTGGGAGGCTTACTTAGATGTGGATGAACACGGGGATATTACGCTTTCCAATATCGAATTCACCACGACTACACTCTGCAATATGAGATGTGAGCACTGTGCCGTCGGATACACTCTGTCACCGAAGGATCCGAGTGCCCTGCCTATTGAACTGATCCTGCAGAAGCTCGATGACATCCAATCGCTTCGTTCTCTTAGTATTACCGGCGGAGAGCCGATGATGTCAAAGAAATCCGTTGAAAATTATGTATTGCCCTTACTTAAGTATGCACATTCCAGAGGCGTACATACCCAGATCAACTCGAACCTGACCCTGGATCTCGATCGCTATTTATTGATCGCTCCGTACCTCGATGTCCTGCATATCTCACATAACTGGGGAACGATCGACGAATTCATTGATGTCGGTTTTGCCAATATGGAGCGGAAACCAACGAGGGAGCAGCGTCGGAAGCTGTTTGACCGCATGATTGAAAACAGCCGTGCCCTTTCAGAACGGGGTGTACTTGTATCAGCCGAAACCATGTTAAATAAAAATACTCTGCCGTACCTCGAGAAAATCCATCATCAGGTTGTCGATGAAATGAAGTGCGGTCGTCACGAAATTCATCCAATGTACCCTTCTGACTTCGCTTCAAGCCTCGAGACTCTCTCATTAGAAGAAACGCGTGAAGCGATCCGGGATATTTTAGCATTCCGTGATAAGAATGTGTGGATGTTATTCGGGACTCTGCCTTTCTATCCATGCAGTTCTTCACAAGAAGATCTCGATTTATTGAAGGAACTTTACTCGGCTAAAAATGTGAGCGTGAGAAATGATCCGGACGGCCGTTCCCGTCTGAACGTAAACATCTTTACAGGAGATGTCATCGTCACGGACTTCGGTGATACGCCGCCACTCGGAAATATCACCAACGATACACTGCCTGACATTTTTGAAAAGTGGAAAGAGCAGCCTCTCGCGAAAGAATTGAACTGCCACTGTCCAATGGCCCGCTGTCTCGGACCGAATGTACTCGTGAAGTCAATGTACTATCAGGATGTAGACTTTTCGAAGAGAGAAGCGAAGATTTCTCGTTAAAGAAAGAGAAGGCTCAAATCTGTTGTGGATTTGGGCTTTTTGCATTCGGACCCTACATAGTTAACCTTTGTTTGTGTGCCACTCAATAAGAAGGATTTGTTGTGCCAAATTGTGAATATCCAGAAGGAACACTTCAAAATGTCCATTCCGGGGTCCGTCCCTCCTGCTGGATTCAAAAAAAGCACAACGGATATTTTTCCGTTGTGCTTTTATCCTATGGGTTTGCGGTCTTTTTTGGTGGTGATTTTTTCGATTGTCGGATCCATGAAGTTGTAATTCTGTTGTTTACTTTGTGCATAGATCTTGGCTCTTCTGGCTCCAAACCATACTCGCAGTGTAATGAAAGCCACGAGCAGGCTTCCAAAGATTAATAAATACTCCATCAATACCTCTCCTTTTTTTCTGAATATTCTAATTACTATAACATATTCATGAACATAATAAAAGAGTGAAATTAGGTTTTACCCGGTTTCACTCTTCATTAAACATTTATCTTGGAGATTCACTTGCCATGAACCCGAAGTGGACATGATCCTGAACCGGTATCCAGGCTCCGACTCCTTGAGAAGTAACGTTTTTGACGACGATAGAACGTTTAGTTCCTTTCATGACGAGGAATACTTCCCCATAGGTCACTTTTCCTTTTTCGTTGATAGCTGGTGCATATGCATAAAGGTAACCAAGTCGTTTAGGGGAAATGTTGTAAACCTGGTCCTTCTTAGTCCCTGCCCCTACGATCGTTTGGAATGCAAGTGGCAGCTTGGATTTATCCATGGCTTTGATGAGCATCATTTTTTCCACATCATCTGCATGGGGAACCTTTGCCGTAAGTCCACCCTTCACAACCTTCTGTGCTTCCTGTACATAATGAATTTGATAATTGGATTTTCCCCCGCGGTTATCGAAGTAATTGGTGTTGACCTTTTGATACTCCCAGTTCGGTGAAGTTTCCGTTGATGCATAGTTCAGGGGCCATTCCCCGAGATAGATGGTTGCACGAAGTCCGATTGTCGGTGCTTTATTAACAGTGGACTCGTTCAGTATCCGGATCAGATTCGGGTTTTCGATTCTCACATTGGAAGTTTCAATCAGTTCCTGACTCCATTCGCTCGGTTGCAGATACGGCTGATCCTGCGTGGAGTTGGGATACGTATTCTCCTTGGCGATATTCAATACGGAGTTCGGGATTTTCACCGTCGTATCCGCTTTCGGAGCTTTCTCCGTTTGTGGTTTACTTTCTTTTTTCGGATTATTTTCAGCGTGAATCCCTGTGGTTGCAACAAAGAATGCAAGAATGACCATAAGAGCAGTGCGCATAAGTTTCATGAATTTGACTCCTTTCAAGCTTTTAAGGGTTTGCCGTTAGTTTTTCCTAGAAGATTTAGCTTATCCCAAAAAGTTTATTCGAAGAATATTAGGATTTTCATGCTGACAATGACGAGGAAGCGACCGAACTTTATCTACAAAGCACATTGGGGTTTTCGATCATTCCAGAATTCCCTGAAAAAAGCCATGAAATCCGTTTTAGGATTTCATGGCTTTTCTTAATCTTCATCCCCATGTTTCTTTGAACATGTAAGAATGGTGCAGACCGGGTGTGAAACAATCTTCTTCCCTTTCCAAAGGATGAATGCCCTGATCGTCAAACACTCGGTCATTCCGTGATTTTTGGGGATGTCTGCTGAATAGTATCCGTCTTCATCCGGGATCGCAGGATTTGGCTGGATGATCGGTTTCAAATGGCCTTCCAGCACCTCAAAATATACTTCTATCTGTTTTGTGCTATCACACTGCACTTTCCCAGTGATACATGCTCCACTGCAGTTTACAACCACCGGAACATTCAAGGACAGTTTTGGATGTTCTTGGGATTCATCTGAGATCTTCTTCCCTTTTATAGAAGTTCTTTCTTCATGATAAGGAACAACATGGGGACTTATATTTGAAGGCTTTTCTATGTCTCCACTCGAACACTTATCATCATCCTTTTCCTGGTGGGAAGGGTTACATTCGAATTCACCCCCAACGCCTTCTTCCCCTCTCACTTCGCCATTGGAGTTATCCGGATCCATTTCTTCCAACTCTATCTTTGGATGTGGGCATGTGCAATGAATCTTGACCGTTTTCTTCTCAAGTTTCATTTCCTTTCCGTCTATCAAGGCTGTTGCCTGAATTACAGCTTCTTCGGATATATGTGAATCAGGGGTAAGCACCGCTTCATATTCTCCGTCTTCATTCGTTTCGATGATATCGGGTGTAATGGTCGCAACTTCAGGAGTGATTTCCAGCTTGATACTCGCATTGCCAACAGCTCTTCCATTACAGGTGAATTTCCCCGTAATCGCTGCTCCCACGCATTCAATACAGTCCGGTACACAGAGTGTCAGCTTAGGCTTTTTACAGTGGAGACACCCTGCATGAACGAACACCATTTCCGAAACCGCTTTTCCATTTATCTTGGCATTCGCCGTAAATGGCACCTCCCTGAATGGGGTATTCGGAGGCACGAAGGCAAGGGTTGAAAATTCCCCGTTCTCATCTGTGCTAACAACAGAGGGCTTAAAGGTTAACACTGGACTCGAAAGCGTGACTTCTTTTTTTGCCAGTGGAAACCCTTCACATGAAAGACAGCCGGAAATGATTCCTTTACAATTCAGCTTTTTACTCTCTTTGATATGAATCTTTGGATGCTTACATCGACAATCGATGGTGATCTCTTTAGTCGCAACGACCAGTTCGCCTTCAATGGTGGCCGTCGCTTTGATTGAAATGGTTTCCGTGACTCCGAGTCTTGTTCGGAGGATGGTGACGTACCTTCCTTCTTCATCAGTCAATGATGGATTCGGATCGACCTCTACTGCATCGGGTGTCGAAGCCGTTACAATAAACGAAATCCTCGCATGCTTTACAGGGGTACCGTCGCATGTCAGCCTTCCCGTTAATTTCGTTCCTTCGCAGGTGACGGTCTCACAAGGAACTTCAAGAGATAACTTAGGCTTTCGGCACTTTTTGCATCCTGCTATAACGTTTTCCCTAGTACTGATGGTTTTCCCATCAATTACCGTTGTTGCTGTATAAGAAGCTGGTTGAAATGGGGTTCCTTTTCTTACGGTGACAACGGAGGAAAACCTTCCGTTCTCATCCGTAATGGGATTGGGTGTCTGGAACATCAGGATGGATGAACCTGTCAATGTGACCGGTACATTCGCCTGCGGGACACCATCACATGTGACTTTGCCAGAAATAGTT
This sequence comes from Rossellomorea arthrocnemi, assembly GCF_904424705.1. Lineage (GTDB taxonomy): Bacteria > Bacillota > Bacilli > Bacillales > Bacillaceae_B > Rossellomorea > Rossellomorea arthrocnemi. The sequence goes on from NZ_CAJGBF010000012.1 coordinate 123,454, forward strand.
GAGCGGCAGTCGATTTTTTTCAGCCTGTTTAACTTAATGACCGGATTCCTGCATTTCACACAGCGTACCGTCACTTCCCTCGTTTCGGAGACTACCTTAAGCCCGCCGATTTTCGTGACGGCCGTAATGCGAATCGTTTCATTTACATCCGGGAACGGAACCAGTGTCGCAGTGTATCTTCCATCACTCAGTGTAATCACTGGATTGGGGGTAATGACAACACGATTGGAAACGGATTCTATAATAAAAGAGATCGCCGCATTCCTGATCGCAATTCCATCACATACGAGCCTCCCCCTGATCTTTGTACCTTTGCAGTCGACAGGACAAGGAACCGGGTCCAGTGTCAGCACTGGGTTTTTACAGTGGATGCAATCCACTCTTACAGATATTGAATCATAGATGGTCTTCCCGATGACGACGGCCGTGGCTGTGACAATGACATTCGGAGTAATCGGTGTCCCGGGCGCTACCGACACCCTCGTCGAAAACCGGCCAGTGCTGTCCGTGACCGGTGTCGGATCATCAAAGACCAAGCCCGCAAACGAAGATGTAAGTGTAACCGTCACACCTTGAAGGGGCTGATAATCACACAGCACTCTTCCACTGATGACGCCTTCACAGCTGATAGTGCCAATATCGTCTAATTGTATGGTTGGATTCGTGCATCCTTCAAATGGAAAGATCCCTGGACATCCATTGGGAGGTAAATCGATTTTGCAATCAATGACTTTACCGTACGTCGGTTTTTTCTTTTTTCTCACACTACTCATTCCTTTGCACAAAAACTCTCCTGTTATCTTATTCAAAAATGAGTAGGCGGTTCTCACGGAGTTTATTTTCCAACAAAAAGACCCGGCAGAAGTTTCTGTCGGGTCTTTCCGTTACAACTATAGTAAATAAAACCCGATTCCCATGATGAAATATGCCGCAAGAAGCGTCAATCCTTCAAACCAGTTCGTTTCCCCATCATTGGAAATGACGACAGTAAGTAAAACTGCGGACACCATGGCCACCAGTTCCGGCAACGTAAACACAAGGGACATGCTGTTTTCAAAAAATAACGATATCAGTACCAGGACAGGGGCTACGAACATAGCTACCTGCAGGGTGGAACCGACGGCGATCTCCACAGCGATATCCATCTTGTTTTTATACGCCATAATCACCGCCGAAGCATGCTCGGCTGCATTCCCGACGATGGCAACGATGATAACCCCGATGAAGAGCTCGCTCCACCCAAAGGCTTCCCCGACCTCTTCAAAGGTATGGACAAGGCGTTCTGATACATAGGCAACAGCAACAGTCGAGGCAGCCAGGATAAAGAGGGCTTTCCCTTTACTCCACTCAGGCTCCTCATCATGCCCGTGTTCCCCTTCGCCATTCTCACTCTGATACACACCACGATGCGTCACGAGTTTGAAGAACAGGGCAAATAGGTAAAGGGCGATCAAAATGACCGAAATCCCGATGGAAAGGCTCATTGTCTTCGTTTCATTCATATCCATGGAAAACACTTCAGGGATGACGAAAGCTACGATGATAGCGAACATTAGGAGACCTGAGTTATGACGGGCATCGAACACATTGAACTTCTGACGCTTGAACTTCACACCCCCGACGAAGAAGGACAACCCGGCAACAAGGAGCAGATTCCCCAGGACGGACCCGGTCAGTGAAGCCAAAACAACTCCGATCAGACCCGCCTTCAACGCAAAGATGGAAATGATCAATTCAACGGCATTTCCGAAGGTGGCATTTAAGAGACCTCCTATTCGGGGCCCCGATACAACGGCTAAGCTTTCCGTCGCTCTTCCCATAAACGCCGCCAGGGCAATGATCGTTATACAATAGACGACGAACATGATGACACTTGGCCAATGAAGCAGGGAGCCGATCACGGAAAGCGGGACCCCTGCAAATACAAGGAGAGAAAATACTTTATTCACGTTAGCGATCCATCCTTTTTTTTATATTTGGTTAAAATAGTCCTGTTTAGACACATTATAGATAGAACCCAATTAGGAGGGATATCCATGGCACAAACCTTGAAAGATAAAATAGTCGAGCTTCTTTCTCATCACAAAGTCGGAACTCTTGCCACTATCCGTGACAACAAACCGTATTCACGATTTATGATGTTCAATCATGACGATCTTACTCTTTACACGGCAACCAACGAACAGGCACACAAAGCAGAAGACATTGCACAGAACCCACATGTGCACATCCTTCTCGGCTATGACCATGATTCCGATCATGAACACTATGTAGAAATCGAAGCAGAAGCATCCGTTGAACACTCCACGGCGGTGAAAGAGAAATTCTGGAACGAACAGCTCAAGCACTGGATTCCAAGCGCCGACGACCCGGAATACCTCCTCCTCAAACTCACCCCCACAACCATCCTCTACTACGAAAAACCTGGCAGCGAACCCCAGGAACTGTAGAGAAACTGTGTGAGGACGTTTGAGGGACGGACCTCTAAACAGGGGAAGCAAGATGTTTATTTCAGTTTTTTGAGGGACGGACCTTCGAAAGGATCGAAAGCTCTATGGCTTTTATCCATTCGAAGGTCCGTCCCTCACTACTTTTTACCCTACCAGTTCAAATGTTTCTTCAATTTTAATGCTGTCCTGTACTGATTGCACCATGGAGCAGTTTTTGCGAGTAAGCTTCATGGCTTTTTCGATTTTGGATTCGTCAAGGTCCGTCCCTCTGATGGTGAAGTGGAGAGAGATGGATTCGACGCGGTTGGCTTCGGCTTCGTTGCGGGTCACGTCGGCTTTGATGTGGATGTCGTCGAACTCGATGCGCATCTTCTCCAGTACTTTGCGGAGCACTCCCCCACTGCAGACAGCGACGGATGACACCAGTAATTGGAATGGGCGGAAGCCATACTCTTCGTTACCCGATACCTCCAGTTTTCCAAACCCTAAATCTGTATAAAATCCGCCTTCCTGCATTTTATATTCCATTCCTTTATCATTCCTTCCTTAATATGTTAGTAGATGTTTTGATTTTACTCTATTCCCTTCTTATTGCCAAACATTGAAATTGAGGGTACCATCAAAGAAGGTATTTACTACGGTTGGGAGTTTTGACAAATGAATCAAACATTAGCCTTCCGTTTCAGGGTCCTCGTCGGGATCGTCGCCATTTCCGGTTTTTCCCAGGGGATGCTCCTTCCCCTCATCGCCATCATATTTGAGCAGGACGGCTTGTCCTCCTCCCTGAACGGACTAAATGCAACAGCCCTCTACATTGGAATTCTATTGGCCTCCCCTCTCATGGAAAGGCCACTGCAGAAAATCGGCTATAAACCAATGATCATCATTGGAGGAATCATCGTAGCTGCATCACTATTACTGTTCCCGTTCTGGAAATCCTTCTGGTTCTGGTTCGCGCTCCGCCTATTCATCGGAATCGGTGATCACATGCTCCACTTCGCTACCCAGACATGGATCACTTCTTTTTCACCGAAAGAGCACCGGGGACGGAACATATCCATATATGGTGTCTCCTTTGGAATCGGATTTGCCGTAGGGCCCATGATGACACAGCTTATTACGATCCACCAAGCCTTACCATTCATCATTTCTTCGTTATTAAGCTTGACGGTATGGATGTTCGTCTTTAAATTGAAAAATGAATTTCCCGAACAGCAGAACATTGGCAGTGCCACATTCCTTGGATCGTTCCAGCGCTTTGGTAAGGTTCTCAAATATGCATGGGTCGCCTTGCTGCCACCACTTGGGTATGGCTTCCTGGAAGCTTCATTAAATGGGAACTTCCCTGTTTTCGCCCTGAGAAATGGACTCTCCATTGATGCCGTAGCGATTCTCCTCCCTGCATTTGCAGTGGGAAGCATCATTTCACAGGTACCCCTTGGAATCTTAAGCGACAAATACGGTAGACAGAATGTCCTGCTCATCGTCATGATGATCGGATTCCTGTGTTTCTCGGTTGCCGGAATCGTATCCGAATCAACGATTGGCCTGTTCATTTGCTTTACACTTGCCGGTATGGCAGTCGGATCGACGTTTTCCCTCGGAATCAGCTACATGACGGATCTCCTGCCTAAGGAATTACTTCCTGCCGGAAACATCATGTGTGGAATCTTCTTCAGTTTCGGGAGCATGATCGGTCCATTCATCGGAGGGATCACCATCGACTGGTTCAAAGGATCAAGTTTTTTCTATTTGATTGCCTGCATGATGCTGATGATTTTTGTAAGTCTCCTTGTCTTTTCCATGCAGAATCGACGAAGAGAAATAACCCAGAATAACTAGCACAAAATACTTCCCATCCTCATATACTTGTGATAGGATATAGATTATAATAATTACAAATTACTAACTTCATATAGTTTCAACGAAGAGCACGTGTCGTTTGCTGTCACCTTTCACTGGTGGCAGCTTTCGTCGTTTTATAGGGGTATTGACGTTGATTATTATTCTCAATGAGAATCTCTTATTTTCATTTAACCAAAAGGAGGAATACACAATGAGCTCACAATCCAAAGCCTTATCCATGGGGACACCGAAAGATAACATACACTTCCTCGAAAAAATAAAGCCTCATGCAGAATTAATCGCTGCCCTCATCAGCGGTGTGTTCATTTTACTGGGATGGCTGACATCAGATGAGGACTCAGGCATGAGCATCATCTTCTACCTTCTCGCCTTTGCCATCGGAGGATTCGCCAAAGCAAAAGAAGGAATCGAGGAAACTATTGAAAACAAAGAACTGAATGTAGAAATGCTGATGATTTTTGCCGCTGTCGGATCCGCTATCATCGGTTATTGGACGGAAGGTGCGATTCTCATCTTCATCTTCGCCGTCAGTGGTGCACTCGAAACGTATACAATGAACAAAAGCCAGAAGGAAATCTCAGCCCTCATGCAGCTGCAGCCGGAAGAAGCATGGCTCATCACCAGCACAGGCGAAAAGAAAGTCAATGTTTCAAGCCTCGAAATCGGTGATCATATCCTGATCAAACCAGGTGAACGGGTACCGACGGACGGTGTAGTCGTAAAAGGCACCACGTCCATCGATGAAGCAGCGATTTCAGGAGAAGCCGTTCCAGTTACAAAAGGACAGCGGGATGAAGTGTTCGCAGGAACGGTCAACATCAACGGTGCTATCACGGTTGAAATGACCAAACCGAGCAGCGAAACCCTTTTTCAAAAAATCATCGACCTTGTTCAATCGGCTCAAAGTGAGAAATCCCCTTCCCAGCAATTCATCGAACGCTTCGAAGGTACGTATGTTAAAGTTGTGCTCGCCGTTGTATTCCTGATGATGTTCCTCCCTCACTTCCTCCTTGGATGGAGTTGGACGGAAACATTCTACCGGGCCATGGTCCTCCTCGTAGTCGCTTCTCCTTGCGCACTCGTAGCAGCCATCATGCCGGCAAGTTTATCAGCGATCTCAAACGGTGCCCGTCACGGAATCCTTTTCAAAGGTGGTGCCCACCTGGAGAACCTGAGTAACATCAAAGCGATTGCCTTTGATAAAACAGGAACATTGACGAAAGGGAAACCCGTTGTAACGGATATCCTGATTGCTGATGATTTGAATGAACGAGAGGTGCTCGGCGTCGTTGCTTCCATTGAGAATCAATCTAATCACCCACTTGCTCAGGCCATCGTCGGTCACGCAACCCGGGAGCTTAACGTGGAACTTACCCAGCCTGATTCTCTTGAAGATGTATCCGGATGGGGAGTCAAAGCCCTTGTGAACGGGTCAGAATGGAAAATTGGGAAAGCCGACTTTGTGGATAAACTGTTGGCGGAACAATTTATGAACGGAGCTTATGAAAGAATTGCCGCTGAAGGAAAAACAACAGTGTTTATCGCAAAAGAAAACGAAATTGTGGCTCTGATCGCCTTGAAGGACGTGGTGCGGAACGAAACCATTGAAGCCCTGAAGCTCTTGGAAAAAGAAGGCGTCCACACGATCATGCTGACAGGTGACAACGAAAAAACAGCCCGTGCCATTGCAGAAGAGGCAAAGGTCTCAAGCTTCATTGCCGAGTGCCTGCCGGAAACGAAAGTAGACGAAATGAAAAAATTGAAGCAGCACTTCGGTACGGTCGGTATGGTAGGGGATGGTATCAATGATGCCCCTGCTCTAGCGACAGCTAACGTCGGTATCGCCATGGGTGAAGGAACCGACGTCGCCCTCGAGACAGCCGATGTCGTTTTGATGAAAAACGACTTGACCCGTATCGCCGAAGCCATCAAGCTATCGAAAAAAATGAAGCGCATCGTACAGCAGAACGTCGTCTTTTCCATCGCCGTCATCATGCTGTTGATCGCCTCTAATTTCCTGCAGATCCTCGACCTTCCATATGGTGTCATCGGTCATGAAGGTAGCACGATTTTGGTTATTTTAAATGGCCTTCGTTTATTAAAATAATGCTCAGGGAGCATCCACCCATGAGGGGTTGGGTGCTCTTTTTCAGCTGAAAATATAGTGTATCCCTCAGTATTCTCCTATAATCCACACCCCACCACGTGCCTCTCCCATTTATCCACAAAGGTTTTGCGACCGTTTGAGATTGATCGACCTTAATTTTCATTTCATCTACCTTTCTGCAATGATCGATAAAATCCGCAACCTCCTTCAGCTACCAATTATGGGTGCGCCAACGTTTAACAAACTCCAATCAGTGGTAAAAATCACTATACGACGATTAGGAGGTTCAAAAATGGGACATAAACTCGCAGGGCAGGCAGCCGCAGATATTATGGAACAATGGAAAGTCAAGCATGTATTCGGTCTTCCAGGTGATTCAATCAATCACTTTGTTGACGTACTTCGAAGTGAAAAAGAACAAATTGAGTTCATCCAGGTCAGACATGAAGAAGTCGGGGCTCTATCCGCCTCATCCTATGCAAAGCTCACAGGAAATATCGGGGTATGCTTATCCATTGGCGGTCCCGGGGCCATTCATCTCTTAAATGGTTTGTATGACGCAAAAGCCGACGGAGCACCCGTATTGGTGTTGGCAGGGCAGGTCGCAACAGAAGAGCTCGGCATGGATTCATTCCAGGAGGTACATTTGGACCGCGTGTTTTCAGACGTGTCCGTTTTCTGTGAGCGTGTGTCCTCACCTGAATCACTTCCCGACCTGATGAATCAGGCGATCCGGACCGCTTATGCTAAAAAAGGTGTGTCTGTGTTGATCATCCCTGATGATATCCCTGGTCAAAAAATCAAGGACTCCATAAAAGATACATCAAGCATCCCGGCGGTGACCATTCCCGCTCCCCTAAAACAAGACGTGAAGACCGGAATGGAATACGTACATAAAGCGAAACGTCCGGTCATCCTTGCAGGAACGGGGTCCAGGCATGCAGCCCGAGAACTGGAGGTATTTGCAGAAAAAATCGCAGCGCCGGTCATTTTTACACTTCCGGCTAAAGGCATTTTCCCTGACAAACATCCCCATAATCTTGGACAGCTCGGTCAAATCGGAACGAAGCCCGCTTATGAGGCCATTGAAGAAGCCGATTTGCTTATCATGATCGGGACTTCATTCCCTTATCGGGATTTTCTCCCAGATGATACACCTGCCGTTCAGATTGATACAGACCCTGCACAAATCGGGAAGCGGTATCCAGTCACTGTCGGGATCGCAGGAGATTCGAACCTCGTCCTGAAGCAATGGAATCAACAGCTCCCGGACAAAGAGGACCGCTCCTTCTTGGAAGAGTGTCAGAACAATATGAACAACTGGTGGAAGCATGTTGAAAAAGACGAAATCGAGGAAACCACTCCCATCAAGCCTCCTCAAGTCATCGCAGCCCTTCAGAAGATTGCTGCCGATGATGCCACCCTATCCGTCGACGTCGGCAATGTGACCGTCTGGACGGCCAGACATTTCAAAATTACCAGACAAAAGATGATTGTCTCGAGCTGGATGGCGACCATGGGCTGCGGACTTCCAGGTGCCATCGCAAGTGGCATCGCTGAACCCGGACGCCAGGCGATTGCCGTTTGCGGCGATGGAGGTTTTACGATGGTCATGCATGATTTCGTCACGGCAGTCAAATACAAACTTCCGATCATCGTTGTGATCATGAACAATCGGAAGATCGGCATGATCAAGTATGAGCAGGAATCGATCGGTCATTTGGAGTATGAAACCGATCTCCAGGACATTGATTTCGCTCAATTTGCCAAAGCCTGTGGAGGTGAAGGGTATCGTGTCATCAAGCACGAGGACCTCAAGCCTACCTTTGAAATGGCTTCGAAATCCAATAAACCGGTCATCATTGATTGTGTCATTGAAGATCAGCCCCCTCTTCCAGGGAAAATCAATTTCGAGCAGGCAACAGGCTACTCGAAACACGTCATGAAGAAATTCTTCAAAAAGCACGAAGCCGAAATGCCACCGCTTAGAAAAGCGTTGAAAAGACTATTTTAAAAAAGGGTGAGCCTGTAAAAGGGCTCACTTTACCTATTGGAGGAATGAATATGAACAGCATATCCGTCATTCAGTGGATTCTCCTTACCGTCATCATGCTCGCATTGCTGATCCCCATCGGACTTATCCTTTATTTATGGCTGACAGATGAAAAACAAAAAGAGCATGCAGTGTTAAGGAATTTCCCTGTTCTCGGGAAAATGAGATACATTCTTGAGAAGATAGGACCTGAACTGAGGCAGTACCTCTTTCATAATGACAACGAAGGAAAGCCCTTTTCAAGACTTGAGTACACCAATACCGTCATGGCAGGAAAATATAAATCCCGGATGCTTGGCTTCGGCTCTGAACGGGACTTCGAAAAGGAAGGCTACTACATTCGTAACACCCTTTTCCCTGTCCAGCGGGATGAACTCCGTGTCGACAACTCTCAAGAAGTTCCAACCAAAGTATACAAACTCGACAAAGATAATTTGCTCAGCCGAAGGGAACATCGCGAAGAAACAGAAGCAGCCCCCTTTCTCCTGAAGGACGAAGATGCTCCGATCATAGGCCAACAAACCTGCAGACATCCTTTTAAGGTAAAGGGACTCGTCGGTCAGTCCGCCATGAGTTACGGTTCCCTCGGTGAAGCAGCCATCACAGCTTTATCCACTGGTCTGAACCTTGCTTCGGGATCCTGGATGAACACGGGTGAAGGAGGATTATCCAAACATCATCTTAAAGGCGGAGTCGATATCATCTGCCAGATCGGCCCCGGTTTATTCGGTGTCAGAACGAAAAATGGTGAATTTTCCTGGGAAGAATTTAAGAACAAGAGTGAGCTGAAAGAAGTGAAGGCCTTCGAATTAAAACTCGCACAAGGCGCCAAAACCCGTGGCGGTCACGTTGACGGAAAAAAAGTATCACAGGAAATCGCCAACATTCGTAACGTTGAACCATGGAAATCCATCGACAGCCCGAACCGATTCAAGGAATTCAATTCCAATGAACAAATGCTGGACTTTATCGAACAGCTCCGGGAAGTAGGGGGCAAACCCGTTGGAATCAAACTGGTCGTCGGGAACACGGATGACATCGAGAATCTTGCCTCCTACATGGCTACTTCAGGGAAACATCCCGACTTTATCACGGTAGATGGAGGAGAAGGAGGTACAGGGGCATCCTACCAGGAACTTGCCGCTTCAGCCGGAGTCCCGATCAAAACCGCCCTCCCTTTCCTTCACGACACACTTGTAGATTACGGAGTCAGAGATAAAGTGAAAATCTTTGCATCCGGCAAACTATTAACACCAGACAAGATTGCCTTTGCCCTCTGCCTTGGAGCTGACTTTGTCAACATCGCCAGGGGACTGATGTTCTCTGTAGGCTGCATCCAGGCCCAAGTATGTCACACAAATAACTGTCCAGTCGGTGTTGCCACCACGGACAAAAATCTTCAACGTGCACTCATCGTCGAAGAAAAATCGTTCCGCGTCTGCAACTACATCATTTCCCTGCGAGAAGGCCTTTATAATCTTGCCGCTGCCGCTGGAATCGATACACCGACGAAGTTCGGACGGGAACACATCGTATTCCGGGATGAGGAGGGACGATTACATCCCATCAAGCCGGAAAAAGCAATGTCTTAATGGAATGCTCTTTTCGGAAAGATTGTTGTTTTTGAACAATTTGTTGCTTGAGCACTGTCAACCGGTGTTGGGGGGACGGCAAGGGGGACTGCTTTGCTTCAGCTAAAACGAACGGGGTATCGGCACACCAGATCCCAGCCGGCGTCTACGCAGTGCCCTCGCCATCTACAGAACTCAATAGTGACAAGTGGTGATGGAAAGAGCAGAACGTTGATCGCTCAACATTTAGAAAGAAGCTAGAGTTAAAAAGAAAGGTATTTTATATGTCTATTTCAGACACACACGCTTAGAAAGTTGATTGGAACGGAAGGTGCTCGACTCCCTCGGGAAAAGTTATAATATCAGGTCTTACAACCGTTTTATTTCTCTATTAAAATTTTTTAAAAATCATCTCGGCTAAATATCTTCCTTTTTTTATCATTTGTTCAAAATAAAGGGATATATGCTTACGCGTTGCGTTGAGAAACTGGAAGGGTCTCCCTTATTTTTCAGTGATGGGCACATTTGATCTCTGCTTATTAGGTAGACTTACCCTCCCATATCTCC
>NZ_CAJGBF010000013.1 GCF_904424705.1 Rossellomorea arthrocnemi
GTTCCCAGGAGATGCTCCTGGGAACAAGGTCCGTCCCTCACTGCTTTACTCGGTTAAAATGATAGGTTCGTTTTTAGTGATGATGATGGTGTGTTCAATTTGGGCAACCAGGCTGTTATCAGGTGTGATGTAAGTCCAGCCGTCGCCTTTCTCCACGACGTTCTGGGCTTTTGTGGAGATGAACGGTTCAAATGCGATGACCATTCCTTCCTTCAAAAGAGCGTTATCCCAGGGATCAAAGTAATTTAGAATATGATCCGGTTTCTCATGAAGTGAGCGGCCCACACCGTGCCCCGTCAAATTCATGATCACAGTATATCCATTTTTTCTTGCTTCATTATTCACGGCTTTTCCGATTCCATTTTGTTTAGAGCCGGCTCTTGCCTTTTGAAGTCCCGCTTGGAATGACTTTAATGCAGCATCACATAAATCTGTCAGCTTGTTATTTCCCGTTCCGACAACGAATGAAATTCCTGTATCTGCATAGTAACCATTTTTAGATCCTGAAACGTCTATATTGACAAGATCCCCTTCGTTTATCATTCTTTCTCCGGGAATGCCGTGGGCAACTTCTTCATTTACACTGATACAAGTAAAACCCGGAAAATCATATTCTCCTTTAGGGCCTGAGACCGCTCCGTTTTCTTCAAACATTTTCCCTGCAATATCGTCAAGTTCCTTCGTCGTTACGCCAGGTTTGGTTTGAGATCTCAACTCATCGCGAATCATTGCGACAATACGTCCAATTTCTTTTAAAGCCTGTAAATCTTCATCAGTTTTGACAATCATAATATCTTCCTTCTCTTTTTGAATTTCCTTCCCTTACTATACATAAACCTCCTCTTTTTTTAAAGGGAAATCCCCTGTCCATCACGCGTAATACCACAAATATATTTCAGCCATTCTTCCAGCTATTCTGTTTATTCAGGTTTCTTCCTTGTAATTCCTTCATTTAGATAGTATAAATCCCACTATTGCATTTGATCCAAATTTATTCCATGCAGGACATAATGATGAAAATCGTACACAATCTTTTTCCGGTAGAGGTCTAATTGTCCATAAATCATTTTAAGTGATTCTATAATGGATAGAATGAAAGAAATCTCATCTTTATCATAATGCACTATTTAAAAATAAGTGATCAAACCAAAAGAAATAGAATTGGAACGACAAAAGACATGATGGTTGCTGTCAAGGCCATGGCAGCACCACTGACTGCTCCTTCTCTTTCTCCTTCTTTAATAGCTTGGGCCGTACCGACACCATGAGAGATAACACCGAATGGAAGCCCTCTGGCAATAGGATGCTTAATTCCCATCCACTTTATGAGCGTCGGAATGACCATTGCACCTATCATCCCTGTTACGATGACAACTGTTGGGATGATCTCGATCCTTGCACCAATTTCGCTCCCGATATCAACTGCTACAGGAGTCGTAATGGTTTTGATCATTAAGGAACGATTCCAGTCTGACGGGATCCCGAGCCATATGCCAAATGTATAGGACACAAGCATTGACAATCCACTTCCGAACAAAATGCCCAAGAAGATTGGCTGACAGTTTCTCGTAAGTAAATGTCTATGCTGATAAAGTGGGTAAGCAAGAGAAACTGTCGCTGGTCCAAGTAAATAGGTAACGAGTGAAGTGTTATGTGCAAATTGTGAGTATGGAATATCCAAGACGAATAACATAGCCATTATCGCAATTGTACTCAAGAAGATAGGAATCGTAAATGGATTTGTCCAACGTTTGTGAATCTTAACGCCCAAGACAAAATATAGGAGGGTAATGCCTATTGTGAGTAGGGAATTAATGAGAACGATCATATTTTCTTTTCTCCTTCCATCGAATCAACACCTCTGCTGAAAGCGAAGTGGCTAAGAATCCAACGACTCCACTGCCAACAAGAATGAGAACCAATTTCCAACCAAATTCGATAAAATAAGGTCCGAGAACGATGGCGCTGACAGACAAGGGCAGGAAGAAGAAGGAGAAGTGTCTTAAAAAGAATCCTGAACCGTCCAACAGGACCCGTTCATTCACTACCCCTGATAATAGTAATAGAAATAATAACAGCATACCGATGATGCTTCCGGGTATGGGTAAATGAAAAAATGCTGTACACCACTTTCCAATTTCATAGAATAAACAAAGAATAGCCATTTGTATGATGACCCGAATAGCCTGCATAGGATTCACCACTCCCCTGTAATCTTCTCCCGATTTTATCATAAATAATGGTAGAAAAGAGAATAATGTAGAAGAGATAGAAAAAAGAGCATGGATTTAAGTCCATGCTCCAAGAAAAAGAGATTAAAAGGGTTGGTTATAAGATTTTAACGAATGCTTCTGCTGTTGCCTGACTGGACTGTGGATTTTGACCTGTTACAAATTGACCGTCGGTTATGACATGATTGCTCCATGCATCTGATTTTTCAAATCGAGCTCCCTGCTCCCTCAATTTTGTTTCCAACAAGAATGGCATGAATGAGTCCTTGCCCGTTTGCTGTTCTTCTTCGTTTGTGAATGCGGTTAAACTTTTTCCTTCAACGAGCCAATTGCCATTAGATAATTTAGTGCCGACAAATCCAGCGGGGCCGTGGCAAACAGAACCGATTGCTTTATCATTTTCAGCAAAGTGGTTCAATGCCTTTTGAAGTTCAGGACTATCAGGAAGGTCAAACATGGTGCCGTGTCCTCCAGGTAAGAAGATGCCTGCATATTCATTTACGTTTAATTGCGAAAGCACTAATGTTTGATCAAGTTCCTTTGTGACCCCTTTCCACTTTTCCACCTGCTCATCATCAAGGCTGTTGGGGTCCAATGGGATGCGACCTCCTTTTAGACTTGCAACATCTACATCAAAACCTTGATTCTTAAATTCTTCATGTGGTTCAGCGAACTCGGATAACCAGAGACCTGTTTCGTGTTCATCGTCTATCTTGCTTTCGTTTGTTAAAACCATTAAAATCTTTTTCAATGTATACCCTCCAATTATTCAACAATGATTTCCTATTACTCTATTGTTTTATCCACTTCACATAAAAATAAACTTATTCTGAAGCATATAGCCTTTCTATGAATGGCTGACAATACAAAGAGTGGGGAGAGATAACTAATCCAATCAATCTATAGATGACCGACCTGGATAAATGAACGGGATAGAGTCTCTTGTTACATCTCTGTTGCTTTCCGTACTATGCTTGGCTAACTTCGAGTGGCAGGTGGGGCATTCACTCCAATCAACAGCTAGAAACAGCTAAATATAATAAATATGCTTTCAAAATACAAAAAAACCGAACAAATTCGATTTTTAAAAAACTTCGAATTTGTTCGGTTTTCCTTGTGGACAAAAGACTTTTGTACAGGCCACTTATAATTGCCGTTCGTTAATATCAAATTGAAATTGGATTTTCTTCTGATTTGAATCCCAGCTCAGGTACGCAGAAAATTCCTTTTCCCCTTTTTTGAATCCGTCTATACGATCGGATTTACCTTCAGTTAATACTTTTTTGACGATCTTTTGAGTAATTCTCTTTGATAATATGGTTTTTGAAATGGTAAAGCTGCACTTGGTCTTTTGATAGTTGGAACATCCATAGAATTTGCCTTTATCCATTACTTTCCCGCCACATTTCAAACAAGTGCCCAGACTTGTTTTGGGCACTCTTTTTCGGTTCCTTCCCCTAGCTTGTTGAATAGACTCTGTATCAAGATCTTCGAATTTCCATGAGGCAGATTCTTGAAGGGCATTTTGAACAAGCCCGGCACTCAATTTCTTCACTTGTTCCATAAATTCAGGTGCGGATGCTTGTCCTTTTCCTATTTCTTGTAGGCGCTGTTCCCATTTAGCCGTCATTTCTGCAGAAGCCAATACATTTTTCCCAATGGCACGTATCAATACTTTTGCTTTGTCGGTGGGGAATACAATATTTTTTTGTATATCAATGTACTTACGATCCTTTAGCATTGTGATGATACCTGCCCTTGTTGCTTCCGTTCCCAGCCCCTCTGTTTGTTTCAACACCTTCTCAAGCTCATCATTTTCCATATACTTACCTGCTGTCTTCATTAAGGTAATCAGTTGTCCTTCTGTGTATCGTTTGGGTGGTTGCGTTTTTCCTTCTTTTGTCAGGGCCTTCTCAACGATTCCTTTATCCTGTTCTTCTACAGGAGGCAGGAGTGGTTCATCTTCTTTTTCATTTTGTATAAGGATCTTACGCCAGCCTTCCTGAAGGATTTGTTTCCCTTTGGAAATAAACTCAGCCCTCTCATCTACAGTTGTGGTGATGGTCGTATAGTTCATGATAGCTTTATCATGATGAGCAGCGATAAATCGTTTCACTACTACATCATAAATTTTCCTTTCATCTTCTGATAAGGATTTGGGATTTATTACTTGCTCCGTAGGGATGATGGCGTAGTGATCCGAGACCTTTGCTTCGTTCACAAATCGCTTATTGTTCAGTAACGTTGCATGAGGAGTCGGTATCCAATTATTGTAAGGGTCAAATTCTTTCAGTTTGGTCAATATTTCTGGAAAGCTTTCAGCTTCGCCTTTTGTTACATACTGGGAGTCTGATCTTGGATAAGAAACGATTCCTTTTTGGTAAAGCTTCTGAAGCACATCCAATGTTTTCTTTGGTGAGAATTTGTACATTTTGTTGATCGTAGCTTGAAGTGCTGATAGGTTGAATAGCAGAGGTGGTTGGAATTCTTTTCTCTCTATATTCAATTTACTTACGGTTGCAGGCTTGTTTTGACAAAAAGAAGCAATCTTATCAGCTAATTCCCGGGAATGAATTCGACTTTCTCCATCCTTTTGCCATATCCCTTCATAGGCGTCATCGCCGATTTGAAAGTTTGCTTTCACTTCCCAAAAAGGTTCACTCTTAAATCGATCAATCTCTTCATCCCTTCTTACGATCAACGCAAGTGTAGGGGTTTGAACCCTCCCTGCAGAGAAAACATCGGCCATACCCTGCTGTTTTAGTAGTATGCTATACACTCTTGAAGCATTCATCCCTACCAGCCAGTCGGCACACGCTCGGGAATATGCTTCAAAATAGAGACTTCTCATTTCTGATTCTTCTCGTAAACTCTCGAATCCTTGAATGATGGCTTTCTCAGTCAAAGAAGAAATCCACAGTCTTTTCATAGGTTTATGCACCTTGGACATCGAAATAATATTCCGGATGATCAACTCCCCTTCACGTCCTGCATCACCTGCATGGATGATTTCTGTGACTTCCTGCTTTTTAAGAAGGTCTTTAATGACGGAGAATTGTTTCGCTTTAGCCCTCTGCAACTCATATTGAAATCTGAGAGGAATGATAGGAAGGTCATCCAGGGACCATTTCTTCCATCTGCTTTCATATTTCTCTGGGGATTGAAGCTGAAATAGATGTCCAACTGCCCACGTTATATAAGCACCTTCAGGGAACACATCATTTGGATGAATCTCAATGTATCCTTGACGTTTTCTATGGGAAAAAGGCTTGGCAAGAGTGGATCCTTGGTCGGGTTTTTCAGCTATTACGACTTTCATAACATTCTCCTTTTCCTTTTGTTGATTTTTTCATTATATCATTTTCAAGAACTCCTGTTCTATAAATACAAGAAATCATCTTTTAAGTATAGTCAGACAAATCTGTTGTTCCATTAGTCAGATGTATGGTTTATTCCAGTGTGGAGACTCAAATAAAAAGGTGTCACAGACTTAACGTCTGTAACACCCGACTTTTATTGACCGAGATTTTCTAAGTTTTCTCTTATGTCCTGCAGTTGCTTGAAGGTATTTACGATTTCAAGGTTTTGGAGTTCGGAAATCTTGACTTCTCCTTTATCAATTTCGACTAATGCCTGATTGATCCCATCCAATGCTTGTTGATTATATCCCTCCACTTTTTGGTGGATGTCTCCTGCCATTTTAGGTGGGGTTAATTCGTTGACTTCCTTGATCTCATTTTTCATATCGACCAACCTTGTTTCAAGTTCCGGAATGGAGGATGAATCGGCAGCGGCCTTTTCCATTAGACCAGGAAGGTCATTGGCGAACTGTTCAGCCTCATTCAAGTAATCGGTCATTTCATCTACATAGGTCAAACTATTGTTTGCTTCTTCAAGAATGCCACAGCCTGTCAGAGTAATGAAGCTGAAAGCAATAAGTATCAGTAATTTTTTCATATTGAAGTCCTCCCAATGTGTTTCTTTCCCTGTATATACGTATCTAATCAGTAAAAGTTTCACTACTTTGTTAAATGGTTGGTTTTTTAGAGAGATAAAAAGGAGAATGGGATGACCTAATAAAGATCTTCTTTTGAGAAAATTGTTGCTGTCGTAAAGAAGAAAGTAATAAAGCGCCTAATAAAAAGAAGGCTAACTCGTATGTCAGCCTTCTTTTAGTGTTATTCGATAATTTGAAGTTCTTTTGGATAGTTCGTTAACGTCACGTAACCGTCTTTGGTGATGAGTACGTCATCTTCAATTCTTACACCGCCGATTTCCGGGACGTAGATACCAGGTTCGATTGTGTAGGTCATACCTTCTTTTAATATACCATCATTCAAGTGACTCATGGAAGGGAACTCATGGACATTGATTCCTAATCCATGCCCGATTCGATGCGGGAAGTAGTCTCCGTAGCCTGCATCTGCAATGATATCACGAGCGATTTGATCCAGATCACCTATTCGATTTCCAGGTTTACTGGCTTCCAAAGAAGCGAGCTCGGCTTGTAATACGGTGTTGTAAATCTCCTTTTGTTTGTCTGACACTGACTTAAACGCGAATGTACGGGTGATATCAGAAGTGTACCCTTCAAGGACAACTCCCAGGTCAAATAAGACAAAGTCTCCTGCTTTAAGCTTTCGGTCTCCCGGGTTACCATGGGGATCTCCGGCTTTTTCCCCAAAGAGTACCATGGTAGAAAAGGACATTTCACGAATGCCTTTTTTCTTTAATTCATACTCAATCTTTGCAAGAACTTCCATCTCTGTTATACCTTCCTGAAGTGCACTTACACCTACTTCTACTCCGTAGTCCGCCATATGAGCCGCCCGACGCATGATTTCTATTTCTTTCTCGTCTTTCACTACACGCATCTCATTTAATTTGTCTTCAGCATTCACTACATTCGGTGAATCAAATATGTTTAAGAATGATTGGCTGCGTCCATAGGATACGACTTCGTTTTCAAAGGCCACTTTACTGCCGGTGATGTTTCTTGACTGAATGGCTTCCTTAATAAAGTCCCAAGGATTTTCGTGGTCGGAGTATCCAATCACTTCGTTGCCCCATCCTGCATCTTTCACCTGCCTTGCTTCCATTCCTGGAACGACAACGAATGGATCCGCTTCGGGGAATACAAATAGCCCCATTAATCGCTCATGTGGATCAGTGTGGAAATTCGTTAAGTAGAATACATTTTCAGTTGAATTAATAAATACTGCGTCAATTTCTTCTTCTTTCAACCAATTTTTCACTATTTCTAAACGTTGCTTCATTGGATGATCCTCCTTGATTTTCTTATAATTATGTAATCGTTTAATACAAGCATATCTATGCTAACATATTTTAAAGAGAGATTGAACTAAACACATTTGTTAATGGAAGATGAAAGAGGTTTATTGAGTAGGGGTGTGTTTTTTTGAGGGGCAGGCTTTTCCTACCTCCTGCCTATAAAGGGTGGTGGCTGTTTGTGATATAATTTGGAGTATACAGTGAATGTAGGGTGGGAGTGGCCACTTCCTTACAGAAGGAGGTGGTGCTTATAGTGACAACGTATGAGGCGTTAACGCTGATGATTACCTTTGGCTCTTTAATTGTCTCCATCATTGCCATAGTTATTTCGAATGACAAAAAGAAATAACCCCACCCTCATGAAGCGCCTAAACTTTGAAGGGTAGAGTTATATTCCTTTCTCTATTGGGCCACTGCTTTCCTTGCAGTTTGCTGTGTAGCAAGAGACATTGGTTGCCGCCAGTGTCTCTTGTTTTTCATTATACTCTCTTTTAAGATAGTATAATTTCTGTCAGAAAGCAAGGTGTGACTAAGCACATTCTGACGGAAAAATAAAGCTTAGAGAAAATTCCCTAAGCTTTATGTATTAATAAACGGGGTCTGTTCTTTTGGGTTTGCGAACAAATGCCATGATACCGGCGATTAAGAATAAAAGTCCAGGAATGAAACCGAAGCCAACTGTCCCAAGACCAATCACAAGAGCGGCAATGATAAACATGATACCGGATAGGACCGGTTTTTTATTTTTGACAATAGCCATAACAGCAATAATCCCAAGAATTGATGCGATTATTCCCAATATCACCAGGTAGGAACCCATGGACTCAGCTGCTTCCATGATAGAACTCATATCCCCTGCTGTCACCCCGGATTCCTGCAGATTCGGGTCACTTTCCATTCCCTCCTCGATCTGAGACATTACTTCAGGACTGCTCATTCCCATGTTCAGTACAATTCCAATGATGGAAAATAATGCGGATAAGACAATTCCAATTACCCCCATGACGACTTCTCCTGTACGTTTTACCATTCTAATCTCTCCTTTATTGTTATTTCTCTAAAGTATATTGTGCTAAAACATGACTATTCTCTTTTCTTGATAGTATGTTTTGCTTCTTGCTCATATAGGCTTCAAGGATGGATTGATCCTCTGGAAAGCAAAGGGGCAGATCTTTTAACTCATCTAGTGATATCCATTCAATCCTATGTATTAACTGATCAGGATCATGAAGAGTAGCTTCACCTTTCAGGAGCTGAACTTCATAATAATGAATGGTGGTGGAAACGCTGCCTTCACACCCCCACTTAGTATAAAGGTGTTTTCTTACGTCCACCTCATAGCCGGTTTCCTCCCAGACTTCCCGCTTACAGCACTCCCTAAGGGTTTCCCCTTCCTCAAGTCCTCCTGAAGGGACGGACCATCGTTTCTCTTCATATTCTTTTCCCTGTAATACCATCAATAAACGCCCTTCATTGATGCAAAGAGCAGATGCCCCTTTCCAATCATTCATTTATTCACCTCATTTCATGTGGAATAAAATTCATTTTTCGACCAAACGCTTATCTAAATGAATCTACTTAATGCATATTCGTTCTTTTGACAAAATTCTCCTTCTTTAGAATTAAATTCTTTATTTTCAGACTTCATTCGAGGTGTTCATTTAGTTTTTCATGCGCAGCTTTTTGAGGACAATGGTTTCCAGTATGCCCCAGGAAAGGATGGATTTGATGAGTAGTGTCAAACGAACTCCCTTTCCGATAGGTATTCTGAAATGGTTTCTTTTATTCAGTACAAGATCGCTCACAATTGCAACGACTTCTCTTGGATCCCCAAGTGAATCTTTACCGGCTTCAATTTCTGCATTGATCGCTTTCATGTAGAAATAATATGGAGAATGTCTATCCAACGATCGAGAAGTAATTTTTTTACCTGATGTCCATATATTTGTCCGATAAGAACCGGGTTCAAGTAGATGAACGTCGATCCCAAATGGTTTCACCTCCAACCGGAGGCTTTCACTGTATCCTTCAAGGGCATGCTTGGAGGATACATAAGGGCTGAGCCCTGGAAATCCAATTCTTCCGCTAATACTGCTCATATTAATGATCTTCCCTTCTCCTTGCTTTCTCATATAAGGAAGTACTAGCTGAGTGACCCTTATCACACCAAATAAATTCGTTTCAAATTGTGCGCGGAATTCCTCAATGCTGACTTCCTCAGCAAATCCTCCTGCTGCATATCCTGCATTATTCAGAAGGACATCGATTCTCCCGATGTCTGTTAGAAAACTTGAAAACTCACTTATGGATTCCTCAGACGTGACTTCCAATGAATGAACATGTATGGATTGCTCCACCCCGATTTTCTTTGCCTGGGAAACCAATTCCACTCTTTTATCAGGATCTCTCATTGTGGCAATGACTTTAAACCCAATCTTTGCAAGCTGAAGCGTCGTAAGTAGACCAAATCCACTATTCGAACCCGTGACCACGGCAATTTTCTGATTCATTAAAGCCCCCCTTTCTCTATCAGTATAGCAAGAACAAGTCGTGCACCTTAAATATTTTTATCTAAAAAAAACAAAAAAAAGGCCGGCTTCATCCCATTGAAGCCGGCCTTTTTAACGAGGAGTCGTGTCAATTTCTATTATTAATTTACATCATAAACGTCTCTCCCTCAACTACCCTCAGAAGGTATATATAGTTCTCTCGAGAAATGAAGTGCAGCGTTTAGACGATTTCAGCATCATTTCATATATTTATATAATTGTAAGCATAATTCGGGACTTATTTTGCAATTGTTGAAGCAACGATTCCTCGATCTTCAGAATAAAAGTTCACTCTCGGAACAAGGAATGCATCTTCATTTGTTTCAATATGTATGAAAAAATCTTCAACTGGCAAACTTACACGTTTAAACTTGATGTTTTTTCGATATGTAAAGTAATCTGCACCTAATTTCTCTCTGTTGCCATACACGATAAATTGGTAATTATTCAGGTGGTCTGAACCAACGGAAGATTGTACAGGATTATAATATTGTTCAAATTCATAAAGTGGTAGAAAATCCATTTTCTTATATCGAACCAGTCTGATTTCATTTTCTTCACCTTTGGTATGTTTGGTACAGAGAAGGAAATAATATTCTCCTGCCTCTTTCTCTAACACTATTTTAATATCTTCGTTGAATTCATTTTGTGATATATGTTGAAAATGTTCACCAATCATACTCTTTTTAGTAATTATATCGACTTTCTCAAAGAAAAATGAAATGCCGGTTGCTAAAAGAGAAGATAGAAGGATTGAGAAGAAAATTTTTCCTGTATGCTTCTTTTTTTCTTTTTCCAGTGAGCATCCCTCCTCTAATTGAAAAAGGTCTATGCTCTATTTTACCATTTTATTAAGAGGTTATATGTTAAATACGAAAAAACGGCAGAAGAATTATTCTGCCGTTTACACCTTTAAG
Source organism: Rossellomorea arthrocnemi (assembly GCF_904424705.1). Lineage (GTDB taxonomy): Bacteria > Bacillota > Bacilli > Bacillales > Bacillaceae_B > Rossellomorea > Rossellomorea arthrocnemi. The sequence goes on from NZ_CAJGBF010000013.1 coordinate 10,990, forward strand.
ACTGCAAATCAACGGGTACCACTGCATTTTTTAATTCATTTTTTAAATCGGCGGAGTATCGTTCTTTCTGTTCTCCATTCCAATTCAACAATTTGGACATGACGTCAATGACTGACTCTTTCCATTTCTCTACCCACTCACGATCAAAGAATAAGGCCCCTGTCCGTCTAATGAAGAAATCCACGGGCGTTGCGGCCATCTCTTCCTGAATCGCATAAATCAACTGTGCATATAAATACGGAGGTACTTTCCTATCAACAGTAGAACCACTATAAGCATGTGCAAGCTTAAATAATTGTTCCACATTGGATCCGTACATTCCAGCAAGCTTTCTCCCTTCAGCCTCTGATAATCCATATTGAATGGCTTCGCCTGCTTTTTGATCAATAAAGGATTGGAAATTCTTCGATCCCCCGACATGACCGCCGGAAATGGGCGTATGTTTCGTAGAGGAAGCAGGGAACTTCTGCTTGTGTTCTTCTCTTAATTGTTTAGAAACAAGATCTACGACGTGTTCCCCCATCTTCCGGTAGCCAGTCAGTTTTCCACCTGCAATGGTGATCAGTCCACTCTCGGCTTCCCACACTTCATCCTTACGTGAAATTTCAGAAGGGTCTTTTCCTTTTTCAAATATCAGTGGACGCACCCCTGCCCAGCTGGATTCTACATCTTCTTTCCCAACTGATACATCCGGGAACATAAAGTGAATCGCATCCAATATATAGTCCCTGTCTCCTGATGTCATATGAGGGGAAGATTTCTCGGAGTCAAAGAATGTGTCTGTTGTCCCTACATAGGCTTTTCCGTCACGTGGAATCGCAAATACCATCCGTCCATCGGGTGTATCGAAATAAACGGCCTGTTGAAGAGGGAATTTGCTTTGATCTATAACAATATGGGCACCCTTTGTCAGGCGGAGCTGCTTGTTATTGGTGCTGTAATCTTTACCGCGAACATCATCCACCCATGGACCGGCAGCGTTGACGATTTTGGAACCGCGTACTTCAATCGATCCTCCACTCACCATGTCTTCTGCTTCGATGCCCACTACTTTCTTGTTATCATAGAGGAATCGCTGTGATTTCATATAATTTAAGGCTGTGGCCCCATGAGCAACCGCTTCCTTCATGACTTCGATGGTTAGTCGGGCGTCATCGGTACGATACTCCACATAGTAACCGCCGCCTTTTAAACCATTCTTTTTGACTAGTGGCTCTTTCGTTAATGTTTCAGAGACCGATAGCATGGATCGTCTTTCACTTCTCTTTACGCCAGCAAGATAGTCATATAGCTTTAAGCCGATCGATGTACTGAACTTACCGAACGTCCCACCTTTGTGAAGAGGTAAAAGCATCCATTCAGGCGTTGTGACATGAGGTCCATTTTCATATACAATTTCACGTTCTTTTCCTACTTCCGCCACCATTTTCACTTCGAATTGTTTTAAATAACGTAATCCCCCGTGCACTAATTTAGTTGATCGACTGGACGTACCCGCTGCGAAATCCTGCATTTCTAGCAAGGCAACCTTCATTCCTCGTTTGGATGCATCGAGGGCGATCCCTGCTCCGGTAATCCCCCCACCGATTACGATCAGGTCGAAATGGTTCTGAGTCAATGTATGTTTCACTTCTCTTCTGGCAGTGCTTGAAAATGTCATAGTTGGTTCCTCCTATGGATTATCGATATAGTTTATTCGTTACTGTTTAACCATAAAAAAAGAGACCGAAACAAACATCATGGTCGAAATGTGCCATAATGTAAGTCTGGTCTCTCTTGGTCTCTAACCGTTTTATTAACTTGTTATCATTATATCATATGATTCTTTTATTTAAAAGCCATAGCTGCCTTGACCGCTTTTTTCCATCCATTGTACAGTTCTTCCTGGGTTCCAACGGCCATTTCCGGTTCAAATTGTTTGTCTTTATTCCATTGCTTGGAGATCTCCTCACGGTTTTCCCAAAATCCAACGGCTAGTCCTGCCAGATAGGCAGCACCAAGTGCAGTGGTTTCATTGACTACAGGTCGTTCAACGGGTACAGATAACAGATCGCTTTGGAATTGCATTAAGAAGTCATTTTTAACTGCACCCCCATCCACTCTTAATTTCTTTAGGGAAATTCCCGAATCCGCTTCCATAGCTGTCAACACATCTTTCGTCTGATAGGCAAGGGATTCCAGAGTGGCTCTTACAAAATGCTCTTTAGAGGTACCGCGGGTTAAGCCAAACACAGCCCCTCGGACGTCACTGTCCCAATAAGGAGTCCCCAACCCTACAAAGGCAGGGACTACATACACACCCTCAGTTGATTCCACTCTTTCTGCATAGCCCTGACTGTCCTTGGCATCCTTCAACATTCGCAATCCGTCGCGAAGCCACTGAATGGCGGATCCGGCAACAAAAATGCTGCCTTCAAGAGCATATTCGACCTTGCCGTCGATTCCCCAGGCAAGTGTGGTAAGTAGTCCGTTATCAGACTTAACCGCTTTTTCACCAGTATTCATAAGCATAAAACAGCCTGTTCCATACGTATTCTTAGCCATACCTTTCTCATAACATGCCTGTCCAAATAGCGCGGCTTGCTGATCCCCTGCTGCACCCGCAATCGGTATCTCCCTCCCAAAGAAATGATACGGAACCGTTTTCCCGTATACTTCAGATGAGGGACGGACCTCAGGAAGCATACTTGCCGGTACACCGAGAATATCAAGGAGCTCCTTATCCCAGTTCAGGTCATATATATTGTACATAAGTGTACGTGAAGCGTTGGAATAGTCGGTTACGTGAGCCGTTCCACCAGACATTTTCCATATCAACCATGTGTCGATTGTTCCGAAAAGGAGCTTGCCGTCTTCCGCCTTTTCCCTTGCTCCATCGACATTATCCAGGATCCATTTCACTTTCGTTCCGGAGAAATATGCATCAATCAACAATCCGGTTTTATCTCGGAAGGTTTGGTTGAAGCCTTGTGATTTTAGCTCATCACAAATTCCCGCAGTTTGTCGGGATTGCCAGACAATTGCATTGTAAACCGGGTCACCAGTCTCTTTATCCCATACCACAGTAGTTTCCCGTTGATTCGTGATTCCGATTCCTTCAATCTGTTCGGGTTTCACACTTGATTCAGATAAAACGCTTGCAATGACGGCAAGGATAGATCCCCAAATTTCATTTGCGCTATGTTCCACCCATCCTGGTTTAGGGAAATACTGAGTAAACTCTTTTTGTGCAGTATGAACGATTTCACCTTTTTTATTAAATAGGATAGCTCTTGAACTAGTAGTTCCTTGATCCAGAGATAAAATGTACTTTTCCATTGGTAACCCCTCCAAAGATTAATTTTCAGTTGATAATTGATGTACTTTTTGTGCTAAACTGTTCTTTCTGTCACTTGTGTAGGCAAGTCCAAGCAAAGCAAGTGTAATAATCAGAACCACCCAGAAGCTTGTCGTGACTTGCCCGATGAAGATCGCTTTATAAAACACTCCTCCAAACGATCCACCGAGTACAGGTCCGACGACCGGAATCCACGAATATCCCCAGTTGGAAGGTCCCTTCCCAGGAATAGGGAGCAGGAAGTGAGCGATCCGCGGTCCTAAATCACGAGCCGGGTTAATCGCGTAGCCGGTTGTCCCGCCAAGTGAGATTCCGATTGCGATGATAAGGAATCCGACGATAAATGGATTTAATCCGTCTGTAAAGGTATTCGCTCCTATGGATAATAATCCTACCACCAATATAAAAGTTCCAATAATTTCACTCATTAAATTCGAAAAATAATGTGGAATAGCAGGACCTGTAGCGAAAACGCCTAATTTTACACCTGGATCCTTTGTTGCATGCCAATGGGGCAGAAAATGTAAGTAAGTAATCCCTGCCCCAATAATTGCTCCGATCATTTGAGCAAGTATGTACTTCGGTACGTCACCCCACGGAAAATCACCGTTGAAGGCAAGTCCCAATGTAACAGCGGGATTTAAATGCGCACCGCTAAACTGCCCTACGGCATATACACTCATGGCAACCCCTAATCCCCAGCCAAATGTGATGACGATCCAACCAGCATTATATGCAAATGACTTCTTGAGGTTTACATTGGCACAAACACCCGCACCAAAAATAACCAGCATCGCCGTTCCAACCAATTCTCCTAAAAATGCATTCATGTATTATCCCTCATTTCAATAGATTTTGCTCTGTAGCCGAAGGCATCTGAAACAACATGCGTATGGTATGCACCTGTTCAAGGAAAAATGTGGGCTAAAGTTATGTACACCTATTTGTGAGACTTGTTAGCTCGTTTACCCTATATGAGCAGGTGGTAACCTTATTAATTTTGCTTTGAAACCTTGGCCAGAGTATGTTGGATCAAAAAGAAAGAGACTCACGGAATATGCCCGGCAATAGCGGGCAATTCACGTGAGTCTCTTCATCTCTTTCACAACGTATTAACTTATGAACAATGTTACTCCACTATGAAAGCGGTGTCAATGAATTTTAAACATTTTATCTGTCAAAGTGTTTCCAAAGGACACGATCAGAGGTTGTAATCGCCGTCGCCCCGGCCTCAAGAGCAGCTTCTACTTCTTCAACGGTGTCAATCAGCCCGCCGGCAAAAATGGGTTTACCTGTCTTCGCCCCTATCTCTTTAATGATTTTGGGAATGACGCCAGGAAGTACCTCAATGAAGTCCGGATCTGTCTTTTGAATCAAGTCAATGCTGCGATTCATGGCACTTGAATCTATGACAAACATTCGTTGGGTGACGTAGATGCCTTTTTGTCTTGCTTTTTTTATTACGTTTCCTTTTGTAGATATAATGCCATAAGGTTTGATTTCCTGGCAGATATATTCTGCTGCATATTCATCACTCGATAAACCATGAATGAGATCCAGGTGCAAGAACATTTTGCGATTTTTATTACGGGCATATTCAAATACACTTTTCAGCATCCCGACATGAAGGTCGAGGAATACACCATATTGGAAAGTAGTTTCAAGCATTTTATCAAAGTCCTTCATGGACCTTATGGCAGGTAATATTTTTTGACCTTCAAAGCTCATGTCTATCACTCCTTAATAGGTTTTCATATGGATTTCATATGGATGTTTTTCACAAGGAGAAATTATACCATAATTGCTTCTGTGAGGTTTTAATATGCTTTCATTGATTTTACCACTATAGGTCAACCCGGGACTGTGTACCTTTTAAAAGTGGCGACGAAAAGGACATTCAGATGAAATGGTCTGGTTTTACCAGAAGTATAGAAGGTGTCGAATGACTAGAAATACCCCTGCTCTTTTTCCACAGGGGTCTAACCTACACTTCTTTTTTCTCGATTTATTCGGGGGATAACTTATCCTTCCCATGAATGAATTGGATCCGTTGCTTCATTATAGAATGATCATGATACTCAAACAAACCAATTCCATTCCCCCACGGATCCTGAAACGTTGCCCACTTCACAGGTACCTCTTCCCTTTCGTGAATATCAAAATGTTCTAAGGGGAGGAGGGATTTTAGCCTCTCCCGTTCACTGCTTATATCTTCAACCCCTAATCGAATGGGTCCGGAATATGTAGAAGGATTTCCCTCTGCCAGTTGAAGCCAGCAGCCGGGTATTAGCTCCCATTCAGCAAAACCTCCATGTGGGATGAAATCAGGTTCACGATTGAATAAAGTGGTATACCACTCTTGTCCTTTGAAAATATCCATTACCCTCACTTGAACGGTCATTTCATAAATCATGGCATCTTCCCTTCTTATTAATTTTTAGTATCAAATGGCCCAATTTCCATTACGGAAAATTGCGATCTTTCTTCCATCACGGCAAACGCCGTCAATATTCATGGTTGCTGAACCAATCATGAAGTCTTCATGTATTACACTTTCATTGAGCCCCTTGTTCTCCCGCTCCTCGTCGGATAAGAGGTTTCCACCTTTCATGCAAGTCGGATATGAAGATCCTATCGCTAAATGATTCGATGCATTTTCATCAAACAAGGTATTGAAGAATAGGACACCTGATGCAGAGATGGGGGATTGGTGTGGCACAAGTGCCACTTCACCAAGGTAGGAAGCACCTTCATCTGTATCAATTAATTTATTCAAAATTTCTTCCCCTTCTTCAGCGGAGACTTCAGTAATTTTCCCATCTATAAATGTAAGGGTGAAGCCGTCAATCACATTTCCATTGTAAGCGAGGGGTTTGGTACTTGTAACCGTTCCGTTCACTCCTGTTTTCACCGGTACAGTATACACTTCTTCTGTTGGTAAATTGGCAATAAAGTTGGTGCCCTGCGGGGTTTTGCTTGCACCGGTAAGCCATAAATGATCTTCATGCAGCTTAATTGTAAGGTCCGTCCCTCTCGCAGTATAGTGTAGGCTTTCGAGATGTAATGAATTGAGTTGAGTGGCTTTATCGGTCAAGGTTTTGATATGTGAGATCCATGCAGCAACGGGGTCTGGTTGATCGATTCGTACCGAAGTGAAGATCCTTTCCCATAGACTAGTGATTCTTTCCGATGTTGGAAGGTGAGGAAACACTTTATCCGCCCACTTCTGTGAGGGGATGGCGACGATTGACCAGCTGATCTCATCCTTTTCTATCGCCTCATAGAACCGGTCAAGTGCATCCCCGCTCGCTTTTTCGTAATTGAGGATCCGCTCAGGATCGATACCTTTTAGGAGGTCCGGATCATTAGCCTCAATTTGAAGAAAAGCTCCTTTAAGGTCTACTACCCATTCATGAGCTTGAGCGAGCCAGCCTGGATATTCATAGAACACATCATCCGGTGCCAATTCATAATGAGTTCTCATAATTTCTTCATCATACCATTGAACATGTACATTTCTTGCGCCGGCAAGATAGGCTTCTTTCACAACAATCCGGACAAAGTTTTCTGTACCTAAGGGTGCTGATATAAAAAGGGGTTGATCTTCTTGAATATTCACCCCGACCTTGATGGCCAGTGCAGCATATTGTTTTATTTTTTCTTGAAAGTTTTTATGAATCATCATTCGTGATTCTCCTATTCTAGTAAGCTTTTGATGTAGGTCTTCATTTTATCTTGGGTTTCTTCCAATGACTCAAACGGTTCTTCGACTCCAGCATTTCCATAAAATAAATCACCAAATCGCTTTGCTTCTTCATTGCGTGGAATGACATGTAAATGGTAATGAGTCAACTCATTATAGATACCGCCGTTTTGGCAAATTGTCACTCCATCAGGTTTATATAGTGCGTAGATGGTGCGAGTCACCAGTTGTGAAACCTTCGTTATGGAAAGACTTTCCTTTTCGCACATTTCAGTAACCTCCACCCTGTGTTTCTTCGGAAGTATCAGCGTATGACCCGTATGATGGGGAATATGATCCAAAAAGCAGGTAACCTGATCGTTTTCGTAAATGATATATACTTTCTCTTCATCATTTGCAAGTTGGCATCCAAGGCAATTTACCATTCTGGTTCCTCCAATAATCATTGAGCTTTTAAAGGGATTTTTTAGAAAATGTCGAACATTGTTGAATAGATGAAACCATTGAGTTTCTCTTATCATATCACGGAATAGAAAGAAGGTCAGAAAATAATGGAAATTACATTACTTAATGAAAATCATGCTGAAGACTATTGGAACCTTAGGCTCGAGATGTTGAAACAGAGTCCTTCAAGCTTTGGAAGCAGCCATGAAGAGGCAATTAAGCGTCAAAATCCGATTCAAACTACTAAAGAAAGACTTTCAAGCGATGGGAACTACACATTTGGCTGCTTTATGGATGAAAACATGGTAGGGGCCGTTACGATGGTGCGGGAAGTGGCATTGAAAATGAATCATAAAGCATCTATTTATGCGATGTATGTTGCACCTCCATACCGGGGACAGGGTTTGGCAAGGGGACTGATTGAAGCGGCCATCAAACTTGCAAAGGAAACAGAAGGTATTGAACAACTGATGATTACAGTCGTTACAACCAATCTAACAGCAAAAGGACTTTATCATTCGTGTGGATTCAAACCATACGGAACTGAAAAGAGGGCATTAAAATATAATGGTGAATATTATGATGAAGAGTTAATGGTTTTATTTTTATAGTGCTTAAATTTGGGATAGTTACAGTCGTCGTAAAAAGCGGTGAAGCTCATAAAGGAGAAACACCGCTTTTTACAATACATGATAATCGAAACTGATTAAGAGGAAAGCCACTACAAATACTGACGTAATCAAAGCCTTTGCGGGGTTTAGGTAGTGGAGGCGTAGCATTGGAAACATTATACAATAAAAAAGTACCGTCCACGACAGATTCCATCCTTCAAAATATTCAATGGAATCGGTTTCCCCAGCAGCCCATTCTGCCAAAGTTGCCACACCAATATATTTCAGATAATAAACGATTTTAATTCGCCATTCTTCAGGATAGTCACTCAAGAACAGAACAACCAGGCAAGGGTATGCAACCATTGTATAAAGCGTATCTGTCACAAACATATTGACAAAAAATCCTTCTAATTCCCATACAGCTTTTACCGTATAGCTTATATACTGATAAAACATATTGAAAAAACTAAAGTAATAGATAGTTGGAAGAAATTCTCTCCATCTATTCCACGATCCCCATTTCAAGGAACTAAGAACAATCAATAAGATCACGACAATATGAAACATGGGATCCCCCCATAGTACGATTCAATTTTATTGGTCTTAGTGTACCCTCAGAAATGGAAATTCATTCCCAAATGCGTTTTTAGCCTTTTGTCATGTCTTTAGTCTGCTATTAAATAGATCCGAAACTTTATTACTGAATTCTCTTAAATAATGGAGATAGTCCTTCCCTCCATAGTTATAGCGCTTATTATACATCTTTGCCACCACAACGTTTAAGGCTGGAATTACAAGAAGAGTAGGACCTGTAACACCCAGAATCTGATAAGACCCATGGAGAACGCGTTCTCCGATTTCACTTTTTAACTTTGGCAGCCCTTGTACATACCAGAATAGGCCGTTATCTGGAAGGGTCGAATCTGAGTATGCCTCATTTTGAATAGAGGTGGATATTTCGATCACCTCAGATGGAACCACCTGTTCTCCATTCATCTTGCCCATATTCAGGTGCAGTTGTCCCCACAGTGCAAATTCACGAGCCGTAACGAAAAGATTTTTTTCTTTGCCGTCATTGGTTGTCCCCAGTCCGGAAAGAGGCAGTTCGGTTACTTCTCCAATAATATTCACAAGGCTTTCATCCGGTTCTGTCTTCCAGCCCGTATCTTTTAAACCGATACGTGAAAATACCCGTTCTTCTAAAAGCTGTGGAAACCCTTTTCCGTACAGTCGATGAACCAATTCGGTCATGATCTCCACTCCGATGTTACGATAAGCCCAATCAGTACCTGCCCGGAATTCACGAAACCAATGACCCTTTTCATCTATATCCAGTCCGTGGGAATGGGTTACAAGGTGTCGAATGGTAACGTCCTTTACCAACTCTGTTTCCAGCTCAGGCATATAAATTGAAATGGGATCGTCAAGACTCTCAATGTATTTATCATGTAATGCAAAGGCAACGGAGAGTCCCAAATAGCTTTTCCGGGCAGAAGCCACATTGAACTGTGAATCGCACCGGACTTCCCGTGCACCTTTCTCGTGGGAGTGGCGACCGCTGTAATGCTCTGCCACTACTTGATCATCTTTAAGGATATAAAGCGCTGCAACAGAGCTTCCATTTTTATCTTTAATGTCTTCCACCCAGGAAATCAATTTCTCTGTCGCATAGTCGACTTTTTGCTTCACGCCTTCTCCCACTCGTCCGCAAGTATTCCGTACACAATATGATCCACAAAGTGATCATAAATCCATTCTTTTTGTCTCAGCTTCCCTTCTTCCACAAATCCAAGTTTCTTGGGAATGGCGCGGCTGCGATGGTTGAATTCAGCAGCGGTAATTTCGACTTTATTCATTTTATAATAGTCGAAGGCATAAGTCGTCAAACCCTTTGCAACGGTCGTCATGATTCCCTTGCCTTGATAACCTTCACCCAGCCAATAGCCGATGTATGCCACTTTATTTGACCAATCCAGTTCATTGAATCCTGCTACACCTACGATTTCATTTTGATAAACGATACCAGCTGTCAAACTCTTATTGTTGGCATACCCTAAGCGGGTCCCCTTAATGAACTCCTTCGAATCCTCCAGTGTTTTAGAATAATCCACCCAAGGGAGCCACTCCCGTAAATAGGAACGGGATCCATCTGTCAGTTCGAATATCCTTTCTGCATCCTGTATATCGAGTAATCTTAATTCCAATTGATCACTTAATGTATATGTAAACATACGTTTCCTCCTTATCATTTTTTCAGAAAAATGGATGACCTTCAGGCAATTCATCACCACTTCTGTAAAGATATCTGCTTTCTCATACTGAAGCGTATGGGCACTCTGTTTGATATGAACCATTAGCGCATCCTGATTAAAGTGAGTATCTGCTCCTCGTACGCATCTGTCTCCTTGATGGGATGAGATTAGCGGAAAGTTTGAGTGACCGACCCTTTTCCATCCTGTACGTCTACTTCTCCATATGCACCATTGATGAAAGTGATCTGTGGTGGTTGATGACCACAGTCGATGTCATAGACAATAGGGATTCTTAACTCTTCTTCCAGTTCCTGATAAAGGTCTTCTACTGAATAGTCCCCCACTGGGCTATTGGCAGCACTTCTTCCAAAAAGAATTCCGGCACATTGCTCGAACCAGCCGGCGAATTTCATTTGCACCAGTGTTCGTCGCAAATCAGTAGTAGTCATTTCACAGTTTTCAAAATACCAAATGATTGGTTCATCCATCAGGTGGTCCTGCCTGAAAGCAGCTACATCTCCGTATGGGGTACCAATGAGGTGCCTGATCACATCGATGCATCCTCCAAGCATCCTGCCTTTAAGTCGAACATGGTGATCTCCGACTGTCTTCCAATAAGTGTGCTCTGTTAAATGAAATACACACGGGGAGGGTTGATGATGATTCCATTGTTTCTGATAGCGTGGAGATGAATATTGGGTTACGGATAAACCTTCTTTCGTCGAAAGTACGGATTCCCATTTTTCCGTAGTGGCGTCGGAGAATTCTCCTCTTATATCAATGAGATTTGTACCATGGGCAGTGGCCATTCCAGTCTTTAAGGTTACTGCCAGTAAGAGAACACTAATATCGGAATACCCGAGTATCCACTTGGATTTGATTTGTTGAAAATCGATTAAATCAAGGATTTCCACAAGCAGTTGTCCTCCCCAGGGTGGCATGATGAGGGAGATCTTCTCGTCCTGAAGCATCCCGTTCAACTCAGCTGCTCTCTCCCATGCAACTGAGGACTTAGCTTTCTGCTGCGTCCAAACGGTCTTGCCGCACTCCACAGAGTATTCTTTCTTTTCCATTTTCACGATGGCTTCCTTAAGTAAATGGTGCATTTCTTGAGGCACACCTGAAGAAGGCGCAGTTACCCCAATGATATTTCCCTTCTCAAGCAGTGGATATGTGATCAACCTCATTCCCTCCCAACAGTTTACATAATTTTACCAGAATGGTAGAGTTCCAACAAGAATTATTTCCCCAGAGGACTCCCCGGAGGGACGGACCTCAATCCGTGTAATTATGGTAAACCCAGATTGATAAATGAAGGTCCGTCCCTCTCAGGTATACGACAATTATTTACAATAATTTGAACGATTTGAAAAGGTTCACGGGATTTTGGGTGTTTGTTAGGTTTGTATGGTAGAATGATTTGGTTGCGTAAATTGGTTTTTTTGGAGGTACTATTTTGAAAAAGAAGATGGTGAAACAAAGCCTCACGGTTTTGATGATTTCATTTATAGCCATGATGCCTTTTCAGCAGACGGCGTATGGTAAGTCAACATTAGAAATCAATGCAGATGCTGCGATTTTAGTAGAAGCAGGAACAGGAAAGATCGTTTATAGTAAACATGAAGACGAACCACTCGGTATTGCAAGTATGACTAAAATGATGACGGAATACCTTGTGTTGGAAGCAATTGAAGATGGTAAAATCAAATGGGATCAAACGTATAAAGTTAGTGATAAGGTTTTTCAATTAGCTAATGCTCCCGGGTTAAGTAATGTTCCGCTGAGAGCAGGTGAAGAGTATACAGTAAGAGAATTGTATGATGCCATGGTCATTAAGTCCGGCAATGGTGCAGCCATTGCTCTTTCAGAAGTAGTCGCCGGGTCTGAAGGTGAATTTGTAAAAAGGATGAATGCCAAGGCAAAGGAACTTGGCTTTGAGAATTCTCAATTTGTCAATTCCTCCGGCCTCAGTAACTACGATATGCTGGGATTGTTTCCAAAAGGAACCGATGTGAATGATGAGAATATGGTTTCAGCTGAAGATATGGCGACCTTGGCGTATTATCTCATTCATGATTTCCCGGAAGTTCTAAAAACATCCAGCCTCTCTACTAAAGTATTCAGACCAGGAACCAGTGAAGAATTGGTCATGAAGAATACAAATGGTCTCTTAAAGGGAAAGACCTATCATTACAAGGGAGCAGACGGTCTGAAGACCGGTACGACGCCATTCGCCGGCTCCACTTTTACAGGGACGGCAAAAAGAAACGGAGTACGCTATATATCAGTTATTTTAGACGCAAAGGATGAGTACGGACAACCGAGCAGTGCAGAACGATTTATTCAAACGAGAGAACTTCTCGACTTTGGGTTCAATGAATATAAGACTGTATCTTATAGCTTGGATAGCATCGAAGAGAAAAAGAAGCATACGATAACAGTTCCAAATGGCAAAGAGCAGGAAGTCGCCATAAAAATCGACAAACCTCTCTCTATCCGCTTAACGAAACAGGAAGAAAACAAAGTGAAAACCAAGCTGAGTTTAGATAAGAAGAAAGTCAATGAGGATGGATCCCTTCAGGCTCCGATTAAAAAAGGGGATAAAATCGGGGAATTGGTCATCGATACACAAGAAGATAAAGATTATATCTTCGACAAGGACTCCTCCTCTTATAAATTGAATGTTTATGCAGCTGAATCTGTAAAAAAAGCAAGCTGGCTGGTACGAAGTGCACGTAGCATTCAAGATTTTTTCGGTAATCTGTTCTAACAGAATGCCCTCCTTTAATAGCCGGTAGATTGATTTAGTGTTTGCTTTTCTACCCCATTCGTGTCAAACTTACTTAGTCAAGGATTCAGAAAGCAGGTGGCATAATGATCGAAGTGAAACTATCATCTCTTAGCGACGGTGACCTTAATCGTGGAGTGTTTGCTAAAAGAGATATAGCCAAAGGAGAGCTGGTCCATGAAGCACCAGTCATCCCTTATCCCAATGAGGAACATGAGCATATTGAAAAAACATTCCTGGCGGATTATGTATTTGAATACGGTATTAACCACACAGCCCTTCTTTTAGGATATGGAATGTTGTTCAACCATTCATATACACCCAACACGGTTTACGAAATAAATTTTGAAAACCATACATTCGACTTTTTTGCCTATAAAGACATTCAAGCCGGGGAAGAACTGCTTATTAACTATAATGGCGAAGTGGATAATGATGAACCACTTTGGTTTAATAAAGATAAGAGTGAAGAAGAATAATGAAAAAGGGACTTCCTATTAGGAGGTCCCTTTTTCATTATCATTTTGGAGAAATCATTACTCATATATAAGGAATGTTAATTCAAGGTCCGTCCCTCTTCCAGTTTCTCGAGAATTCTTCTTTTGCGGTAGAGCATACGACCGGTTTCTCCTATGTCATTGATCATGGATTTGTTGATAAATGATCCGAACAGGATGCCGGCTATGGGAATCATTTGAAAGAGCTTTTTCCAACCGAAGTTGTCACGGAAACTGATCATCACTTCCCTCCACCCCTGCAGCTGGGAAAGGGTTTGCTCTCTCTTCTCCGTATCCTTTTTATTAAAGTCCGAAAGTTCCTTGAGGATTGCCTGCTTTCCGACAATATCTGAAGAAACGAATTGTAGGCACTTTATTATGAAAATTCGCTCTCGCTGATCATTCGGGTCGTACCCGTAACTAATTGCAATCTCCTGAAGAGTCTTTAATGAGATGCCGAGAATAAAGGGTATATCAATACTTAAAGTGAGAAAGCCACCGATTCCGGTAGTCGCACCCTGGGTCATCGCAACCTTCTTTCTCATACCCACAATCCCCTCGCTCACTTCATCCATAACCTTGAGGGGCTGTTCGGAGATATCGGTTACAGTTATATGAGTAGTGTCTGTTTTCTTAGTGAATCGCTTTACAACTTCTTTCTCACTTGTAAGGTAACTTCCACCCTTTTGTATGTAGCTGCCGATTTCATCCAGTGCTTGTCCAATCTTGTTATGGACCATTTGAGGAGTGATCCGGTCGAGGATCATAAATGGAATTCGGCCTAGCTTCTCCCAAAACCATAACCCCTTTTGATCCTCTGCCCAATTATTTACGACTTCAAGTTCATGTAAAAGACCTTCCCGTGTTTCTGATTCGTGCATAGGTGCAACAGCCTCCTTCTTTCATGATAAGCCAAAAAAATAACAGGCAATGAAAAGCCTGTTATTTCATACTTATGGAACCATATCTCCCATTTTGTCTTCTAAAATTTCAACTTTAATGGTCCGTACCCGACGGTTATCCACTTCTTCAACGCTCACCTTTAAGTTTTCATAATCGAAGCTGTCACCTTCTGAGGGGAGATCTTCGAAGCTTTCAACCACCCATCCCCCAATCGTATGGTAGGAACTTTCGGGCTCGGTTACATCAAGTAGTTCTGTAAACTCATCTAACTGATATTGTGAATCGAATCGATATTCTTTTTCGCTGATTTTTCTAACGGAATGCGTTTTCTCGTCCTGCTCATCCCATATTTCCCCAACAATTTCTTCAAGGATGTCTTCGAGGGTAATGATCCCTGTGGTGCCGCCGAACTCATCCACTACAATGGCCATGTGCACATTGTTTTTCTGTAGCTTGGTAAGAAGGGAGGAGATTTTGGCAGATTCAAATATGAACATCGGTTCACGAATCAGTTCACGAATATTCACTTCACCAAACTTGATCAAGTGAGTGAAGAACTCTTTTTCAGAAAGGATTCCAATAATATTATCGATATGGTCTTCATAAACTGGAATTCGCGAAAAACGTTCTTCAAAGAACATTTCTTTGATTTCTTCAATCGGTTGATTTACCTCAACAGCCTTGACATCGATCCGGGGTGTCAGGACCTCGGTAGCAAGGATCTCATCAAAGTCCATGGAGCGGTGAATCAACTCTCGCTCCTCTTTATCGATGACTCCTTCTTCTTCACTAATATCAAGCATCACTTTTAACTCTTCTTCTGTGACAGACGGCATCTCATGATTTTTTGAGAAGAACTTCGATACCAACTCTTTTAGTTTGATAAAAAAGAAGTTGATCGGTGTAAGGACCTTAATCAAGAAAAACAATACGCCGGATATAGTCAGGGAATAGGTTTCAGCATTTTCTTTTGCCAGTGATTTAGGCAGGATCTCCCCGAAAATCAGTATTAACAAGGTCATCACAAACGTACTGATGACAAGTCCTGTATTCCCTCCGAAAATATCAGTCGCAAGCTTAGCTGAAATACTGGCTGCGGCGATGTTCACGATATTGTTCCCGACTAATATCGTAGACAGTGCTTTATCAAAGTTTTCAGCGATATAATGTGCTTTAATGCTTCCTCGTCTTCCTTCACTTACGAAATTCTTAAGTCTGATCTTGTTGACGCTGGAGTAAGCCGTTTCTGCCGATGAGAAAAAAGCAGATAAAAGAATTAATGCTCCTAATAATACTAATGAATTCAGTGGTATATCGTCCAAAAAAAAGTCACTCTCCTGTAGTTGTTTATCTATTATGCTGGATTAACCAGAAAAAACCATTAATGTTTGAAATAACGCCAATGCTTGTGGCGACACTTGTTTCAACATGCGTTTGCGGTCCTCATCCCCTAATGTATCCATTGCCTGCAAAACTTCATGCAATTCATTATGCAAATGTTTCATCTCGTTTCGGATATGATTCACTTGCTTTTCTAGGATCGATTGATCCACCTGCTTGGATTTCAATAGAATCATTCGATCTTTGATTTCCTGCAGTGACATATTCATCTGCTGACACTGTTCAATCAGTTTCAAGTCGCCTAATGTCTCTTCATGATAATACCGGTAATTATTGCGGGACCGGTCGCACTTTAATATACCCATCTTCGTGTAATAATCAATGGTCCGTTTGGACACTTCACTTAGCTTCGATAGCTCGCCTATTCGATACAACTTCCCAAGTTATCACCTCTAGAGTAGTATACTGCATTTTGATGAAACCGTACAGTTAAACGTTATGGTTTAGGGACGGACCTCAAATTTTCACTCTTTTTCATAATGAAGATGTTCAATATAAAGGGATTCTCTCTGAAAGATGATGCTAAACAGAGGTCCGTCCCTGCCCCTATTACTGCTGGTTCAAATGGCCTTTTATCCGCATAAAAGGTAATAGATGAAGAGAAATTGCTCCTATTATCTTTAATAATCCAATCGCTAGAAAGAGCCAAAATAAAATATTCCCACCTTCCGTAGGTGAGGAAGAGATGATGAAACTTAACGCAAGGTGGATCACACTGGAGAGTATTAAGGAAATCCGGTAACCGGTTTGTTTAAATACTCGAGATCCGATCAGAACGAAGAGATAATTGGCGCTAATCACCATCATCCCAGGGAATAGTGGCAAATATTTGCCAGCATACACAAAGAAATCAAGGGCTATAATATCATTGGGACCGGCAACTCTTCCGTAAATCAATTCACTAAATGGAGCAGAATACCTCCACTCCCAATGATTGTCCATCAAAGCACTCCCTTCATACAAAGAAACCAAAGAAGCAAAACCCAGGACAACCAACCCAACCCCTATTTGTGACCAATATCTAATAGACATAACTTTCCCCTTTCCATTAAGGGACGGACCTCCAAAAATGCTCAGTTACAAGATGGGAAATGTTTTATATCAAGGGATTCTCCCCTTACATTGATGCTGTAATGAGGTCCGTCCCTCAATTGAGCACTCATTTGAGCATCATGTTCACGACAGCGAAGTATTCCCTGATCATATAGTTCGCAGTTATGTATAGCGGGGATTCACTTCCCAGCCCGAAACAGTTCAACTCTAGTTCTTCCCCGATCTTTTTGGCACGGTAGATATGGTAATCACTTGTCACGATGAATACGTTCTTTTTATGTAATCCTTCCTTTTTTAGAATGGCTCTAGAATTCAGGAGGTTTTCATATGTAGTTGTTGACGTTTTATCATATAGAATTCGATCCTCTTGAATGCCCTGCGCTTTTAGATATGCTCCCATTGCTTCTGCTTCGGGAATAGCCTCTCCTGGTCCTTGTCCTCCAGAGACGACAACAGGGACGTTTTCATTGACTGTAAGCAACTTGCTTCCCTTTTCCAATCTCTCCCTTAAGGTGTTAGAAAGATCACGCCCATTTAACCCTGCCCCGAGAATGATGACGGCATCGGGGGCTCCATTCTTAATATGATGTGATTGGATGGCGGTTTTTATGAGCACGCATTCGATGATTCCAAAGGATATTATAAATAGTAGAAACATCCCGCCAATGATTCTACTTATCGCCTTAAAACGGGTCTTACCTGTATTCTTATAAGCGATATGGAAGAGGAAGATCAGTATGACAGTTTGCACTATACAAGCAATGAACATTACTCCGAAGGTTAGTCCAATGATTAGAGTGAAGATAACAAAAAAGAAAATGAATAGTAATTCGTAAGAAATGAGCTTTTTCATAACATCTCCTTTCAAGGTAGTAAATTGAGTCTTGCTTTATCTGCCAGGATATCACCTTGGGTACCATAAACTTTCACTTTAGGCCACTTCTTACTCCATTCCTTATCCAACCCCCTTTTTTCATAAATGGAAGAGAGTGCCTCTTTTTCTGTAAAAGGTGGAGTGGGCTTTATTCGTAAGGAAAGTAAGTCCTGTATTCCCCATGGGGCTGCTAGAATCAGGTCATTATTCTCGTTAAGCGTCAATGCAATGGAAGTTGCTGTTTCAGGGAAACGTGATACAGCATGAATCGTTGAACTATAGGGTTCTTCTCCATTTTTAATATGCATCCTTGCCTGGTTTTTCACCGACCACGGTTCTCCTGGAGCTTCCTCTTTCAATTTGGATTCCAAGACTTTTTCGAAATGTTCCGCTGAATTTGTAGCATCAAAATACACAAGATCAATATCCGGCAAGGTCGTTTTCTTGGAATACCCATGCAGTGTATCCCACACTTTCGTCCTAACAAACCCTGCACATATCCACCAGTCAGGCAGATGAAGGCTTTGGGCTGTTTCAAGGATACTCATCATCCATGAATCATTTTTCACTAAATCCAATATATCCTGTTCAGATTTTATGACGGTCTCCCCCTTATTCATTTTGTCTCCAATTAAAGACTTCCCCCTGAAAAAATCGAGTATGACACAAACTTTTTTAACTTATTTTACCATAAAAAAACAGAATCATGGATTTTTTAGATGACCTTTTCAGATTATCTTTGGGGAATGCAGGACAAAAAAATGCCAGGAATATTATCCTGACATTTCCATATCATTGTCCCCCAGAAAACCAACTGCTTGCTTTCACACGTTCTTCTTCCTGCAGTTGGTTTTCGTTGTTAGTTCCTGCTTCGAATGTATTTTGAGAGAATTTTCGTCTGAGAAGACCACTTACTACACCGAATACAACGGCAATACCGATAATCCACCATAGCATAGACTTCACTCCTGTCTTTAAAGGATTCCTTTCTATATATACGGATAAAAACAGGGAAAAGTTTCAAATATTGAAAAATTAACCATGATCGAGTGCTCATCGGAAACCTTCACTTCGACCACTTTTGCAAGTTGTGATCCCCAATTATTTCAATTCAGAGGTCCGTCCCTCGATCAAAAAACGCAGCTCCTTGGGAAAGTAAGCTCGTTTCGTTTATTCTTCTGATGTTTCCTGTTCTTCTGTTTCTTCGAGCTGATCAGCATTTCGTACTTTCTCTTCAGTTGATGAGTTAAAGTATCCTTCTTTTTCGTATTGCTTTTTTAGTTCGAAGTATTTATCCATAGCTCTTTTGGCGATGGTTTTGTTAACGTATGGATCTTTGTCTTGGTGCGAATAGGGTAATACGACTGAAAACGCTATTTCTGGATTGTCATATGGTGCATAGCCTATTAAAGTGGTGTTATAAGTGTCATATTGTTTCTTTTCTTCTGGACTATAATAGAATGCCTCGGCAGTGCCTGATTTAGCTGCTGCATCATAAGGTGCATCTTTAAAGTTATTGGCGGTACCTTGGCTTCCATGGGCCACTTTATAAAATCCTCTTTGAACCTGTAGTATTTGCCTTTCAGTTGCATCAATTCGGTTCAGGACTTTAGATTCGTTTTCGTAAATCAAAGGACCAACCTTATCTCTTTCCTGACTTGGTTCTCTAATTTGCTTCATTAAATGTGGCTCCATCCTGAAACCTCCGTTGGCGATCGTAGAAGCATATTGTACAAGCTGCATCGGTGTATATAAATCGTATTGACCAATGGCAAAATCCATTAACTTACCTGGTTCTCTTTCTTTTCCTTTTAATCCTTCTACCTCGCCTGGCAGATCAATGCCAGTCTTTACTCCAAGACCAAACTGACTATAGTAATTTCGCATGGTGTCAAACGCTTTAGGGTCCATATCAATGGGTTCGCCCTTCCTGTATACACCACCAGCTATTTTTATCGCTGTTTTAAACATATATGCGTTGGATGAAATTTCTAATGCATCAATATCACTTAAATATATCGGGCCTCTGGAAAGGTTAAACCACGATCTTTTAGTGGGTGTTCCCTTTATCTCGATCGCTTCATCATACAGAACGTCCCCGACATTCAATGCCCCTGTCATATACCCCGTCAACACGGTAGCACCCTTAACAGCAGATCCTACTCCATATTCAGAAGTATACGTACCTAAGGCATAATCTTGTAATTCAGTCTTTCCGTCCGCATCCTTGCCGTATTTCTTTCCAACCATAGAAAGGATTTCACCTGTGTGGGGATCCATCATGACGACGAATGCACGGTCCAGGAATGGGGACTGCCAATATTTTGACGCTTGTTTACTAAGCTCTTCTTCAACGATTTTCTCAATTTCTTTTTGCAGCTGCAGGTCGATGGTCAATACGACGTCTTTACCGCTATGCCCTTCGCTAACAAGCTGAGTATCCAGTACGCTCCCGTTTTTTGTTGTGTATTCGATTTCTTCTTTTTGACCTTTAAGGACGTTTTCGTACTCTGACTCGAAATAACTTGTTCCAACTCGATCATTCAAGGCATATCCCTGAGCTTTATATTCGTTAACGAGTTCGCTCGGAAGTCCTTGCTGGGAAGTGGATACCCTTCCCAGAATCGTTCGAAGTGTACTGTTATTCACATATTTTCTTTCCCAGTCCGTGGTAACATTTACACCGGGCATTTCCGATAAACGTTCACTCACTCTGGCCATCTCTTCCATGGAGACATCTTTATTTTTGATAATTTGCGGACTAAGGGCATATCCCGTATTGAATTCACGGAAAATTGCCAGGACTTCCTTTTCCTGTTTAGAAAATGATTCGATATCTTTTTTTGTGATCCTCTCGAGCTGCATTTCATAAATCTTTTTGTTCCTGTCATCCTCTGCCAGGTCTTCATCATCTTCCAGCTTCTTGATTTCTTCTTTGGAAACCAGTTTTTCCGCTTTATCAGGATTTGTGAGAAGCCAAAAGTCCTGCTTATCGCGATCTGTAATTTTACCTGTATCCATTTCAATTAGTTCAGCTAATTTCTCTGCAACCTTTAGCATATCTTTAGGCTTTGTCGTTTGCGTTCTCGTATACGTAATGGCATTCAATGGAACGTTGTCTACAATGACATTTCGATAACGGTCATAAATTTTCCCTCTTGGAGGTGTACCATTATGGGATTTCACATTTTCTGTTCTGGCGACTTCTGCTTCATAATGGTTTCCCTGCACGATTTGCACAATCCCAAGACGAAGAATCAGAAGTGAAAATAGAAAAAAGACCGATATAAACAGTAGGTTCATTCTCAATGGGACATGGGTTTTTTTCTTTTTCTTCTTTTCCTTCAATTTAAATAACCCCTTTTAAACTCGTATTTTACCAAAATATGATAATGCTCTAGTCTTATTTTATAGAAATTTCGACTATATTTCTACCTCTATCTGGAACAAATTCCATATAATTTACTACAATAGATGTTGATTCTAGGGGGCATTTATCAGAATGGAGAACATGTCATAAGGATTGCAAAAATTGTCGAAGAAGGGATATAGACAAAGGAGGCATCTTTCTTTTAGAATATAGTCGTAGAAAAGGTGTGAAAAATGAAACCAAAGCTCTCCTTAATGCGTAGAATTGGTAACTAGATGAATGAGAGGTTGAATGTCTGTTATGTTTAGTAAATTCATGTGCAGGTTCGGTATTGGCACTACAAAAATTGATCTGGTATTAAATAAGAAGGAGTTTCGTCCAGGAGATGTTATCAAGGGTGAATATGAACTCACCGGCGGACGGGTTGAGCAGAAATTAAAGAGAATTGAGACTGACCTTTTGCAGTACGATGAAATCACTGATCGCTCATATATTCTTCATCAAAATACCATACTGAGCTCATCAACGATGAAAGCAAATGAACAACGCACCATTCACTTTTCTTGCAGACTTTCTGATGCATTCCCACCTAGCAGCGAGACAGTCTCTTATAAGTTCGTCACACGACTTGTCTTTGACGATGGTGTAAACAGCGTCGATCATGATGAGTTTCAGATTTCAGTATAATACAAGAAACCCTTCCATTTCAGAAGGGTTTTTTAATTGAATCTGTAATGAATTTAACCTTAACTCTTGCCAATTGAAAATCCTTCAAACAACCTGCCCCCATGTGCTTGAAGTACTGAATCAACCAGCTTCACCACAGGTTTTTTATCATCACTCCGATAAAACTGTTCGAAAGCATCTATATATTCGTCTGCAAAGTGCGGATCATACTCTTTTAAGGAACGGACAATCCATTTCGAAGAGCCGATCCAACGACCATTTACCCTTAGCACAAACTCATGCAGTGATTCTCCAATTGAGTTTGCGATAAATATACTTTCTCCCCTATCCGTTGAGCCGATGAAATCCTCCAGGGCATCTGAGAGAAAATATCTCTTCAAGGTTATGGTTTCTGCTGCCCATCTAGGAGGTCCGTCCCTCAAAATTGTATTCGCTTCTTTTTTTAGAATAGGGAGGATGGGATGGTTAACAAGGGGGATTCCTTCTGACACCATCTTTGGTAATGATGGTCGAGCTCTGTTGCAGTCTGATTGAAAATAGCGACGGATGGTTACCTGATTGTGAACGAATACTTCTATGGGCCATCCGTGTCCAATAAAGGATTCCCGGTATTCAGTGGGTAGTTGTTCATCCAAGACGACGATATCTAAATCCGATGTTGGTGTCTCCTCTCCCCTTACAATACTTCCTCCAAGAAGTGCCGCTTGGCATGTAGGGAAATTTTCCAGGACGAATCGCTTGGCTGCTTCAATCGCTGAAGTTTTTATCATAAGGCCGGCCCCTTTCTTCATTGATGATTAATTCTTTCATAAGGAATTCAGATGGAAAAGGAACCATCAGATTGACTCTGTACATTCTTTTTTTTCCTTCCTCCGCCCGATATAGTGCCCGATCACCATCCCAATGATCAGGATGAAAAGATAATCTGTTTCAAAACCTTTCGTGAAAAACCCCGTAATTCCCCAACCTAAAATGGCACCAAATATTACTAAGAAAAGGGATTTCATAGTAGGATCATCCTTTCTAATAGAATCCGACCATTGTAAGGAGTCCGACTCCGATGATGGTGGTCAACACCCCCGAAACGACAGCAATGAAGAGGATTCGCCATTGTTTGGTTTCCACCCAAATGCTGAAGGCAACCGCCAAGGTGATGATGATTCCGAAAAACACTGCAGCATATGGATTTGAAGGTGCTAGAAGATCATTCCAATTCAACCAATTCATCAAGTCAGCTCCTTTTGAATGAGTTTTCGGCTACTGTGGGCCTCATAGTTAACATTAACACGACCGAGGCACAAGTATGTTAAACGTTATATATAAGTATAGCAAAACACGACCATAAATTGGAAGTTTTGTTACGCTGATTAGAAAGTAACCGGTATTTTATCCTGGTAATATTTACTGGATATTGATTTTATGGGATTTGCTGAAGAGTGGTAACAACTACCTGTTTTAAAATTAACAGAATTATATTTCAATAGAACTATGAAAACTTTAAAACTTTTATCTATCTTATTGTTGTCTGTCACTTTTGTCATTGGTTTTGGACATTCTTCCAAGGTTGCTGCTGCAGGTACTTATACAGTTACATACGGGGACACAATGTGGAAGATTGCTGTTAAGAATCAGGTTGGTGTATCTGAACTGATTTCAGCAAATCCAGAAATCAGTAATCCGAATATGATTTATCCTGGACAAAGCTTGAACCTCCCAGGAGTAAATGCCACTGCTGAAAGTTATACATACGAAGTGGTAAAACTGGTAAACATGGAACGTTCTAAAGTCGGTTTACCTCCATTGAAGGAAAATTGGGAATTATCCCGAGTCGCCCGTTATAAGTCTCAAGACATGATAGCAAAGAATTACTTCAGCCACACTTCCCCGACTTACGGGACTCCTTTCCAAATGATGAAGGATTTTGGCATTTCATATCAAGCAGCTGGTGAGAACATTGCTGCCGGCCAAAGAACGCCTGCAGAAGTCGTGGAGGCGTGGATGAACAGCGAAGGGCATAGAAAAAATATCCTTTCTCCGACTTATTCAGAAATTGGGGTAGGATATGTGAAGGGTGGATCGTACGGTCATTATTGGACCCAAATGTTCATTAAAAGATAAAGAATGCAAGGAAGAAAGTTTCTATATTTATGAGGATGACCTGGTAATGTACCGGGTCTTCTTTTTCACTGAAAAGAGTTTCAGTACGGTAGATTTATCATCTAAAATAATTATGTGGGAAACATCGATTACATTGATGTTTCCCACATTACATTTAATAAGGACTGCGGCTGATTTCAAGAATAACAGTTAAGCGTTTACCGTATGTAGAAATGACCTCTTGAACATAAACCGCATGGGTTCCTATTTCTTCCCTCTTTTGTGTCACGATTGTTTGTAGTAAGGCTGCGAGTGATTCATTTTCCCCTAATTCAATATCCATAAACTCTTGATCCTTCATTTCCTCAACTCCTTCTCTTCTCTCATTACGTATTAGAATTGGATAAAGTTTCATATAAATAGGAAATTAAAAAAAAAGTATGAAATGATAAAAAAAGAGCCAACATAATTGCTGGCTCTCTCAACACTATTAAAATGTTTGTGCTAAATCCTTTGCTCTTGCAATCGCATTTGCTTTAATTTCATTTGCTTTTTCAGGCATGGCAGCATGCCCTTCAACAAATAAACCTTCAAATGAAGGAACGCCGTAAAATTGCATCATTACGTCAAGATAACGGTGTCCCATTTCCATTGCGGCTGCCGGCCCCTCAGAATAAATTCCTCCACGTGCTTGGATGTGAAGAGCCTTTTTATCAGTTAGAAGACCAACCGGTCCCTGTTCTGTATATTTGAAAGCTTTACCTGCTACAGATACAGAGTCAATATACGCTTTCATTACTGGAGGGAATGAAAAATTCCAGAATGGTGTAACAAAGATGTATTTATCAGCTTCGACAAATTGATCTGATAGTTCACCAAGTCTGCCAACTTTACCTTGTTCTTCTTGAGAAAGTTCTTCAAATCCTTTACCGGATTGCAATTTCCCCCAGCCGCTGAAAACGTCAGCATCAATTTGTGGGATGTTTTCTTTATACAAGTCTACATTTACAACCTCATGTGAAGGGTTTGCTTCTTTATAAGTATCAATAAATGCTTTCCCTACAGCCATGCTGTAAGATTGAGTATCATCGTGCGGGTGTGCTGTAATAAATAAAACCTTTGTCATGTTGAACCGTCCCTTTCTGAATGTCAAATTATACAAAACCAGTTCTTGAAAAAAATTCGAAATCATTTATCTTGAACCAGAATAGTCTTAATTCAAGATTAATAATATAAGATATTAAACAGAATTACAAATATAAAGATTCTTTTAAAAAAAAATAAGGAATTAGTCACAAAGAAATGCGACTTATTCCCTTTAATCCGTTTACTTATTGTTAGGATATGTTTCATGGAGAAAGGTCACTGACTGATGGATCAATTGCTTTAAAATCGTTTCATCAATGTCCGCTACTTTATTTATATACACACACGCTTTCCCTGATGTATGCTTACCGAATGACTTTAATAGCTTCTCTCTTTCAGAGTCCCCTGTAGCAAAGTATAAGCTTATTTTGGCTTTTCTCGGTGAAAACCCCACTAATGGTGCATCACCCTCGTGACCGGTCTTATATTTATAATGGTAAGAACCGAATCCGATAATACTCGGCCCCCACATCTTTGCTTTGAAGCCTGTCTCTTCACTGAAAATATCCAACAGCTTATAAGCATCTTCCCGTTTTTTGGGATTTTCAACCCCCTCGATAAATTCAATGACACTGCTATCATTTTGTTTTGTTTTCAATTCATACATTTTGAACATCCCCTTTTTTGTATCATCCTTTCCCAAATAATTCTCTTTTCTTCACACCAATTCCTGCAAAAAATATGAATTCACCTGATTCCCATTGCGCCTGTAAACAAATGTTGTTTTTGAGAATTGGAGAATTGGAGAGTCGCAGATATCTCCTCGATTGACATTCAATCCCGTATCGATTATGCTTATTTCATAATTTAATATTCTCCTAAAGGGGAGTAGCTGTAACAATAAAGTCGTCATTACAGAGTGTACACTCTCGGCTTTATTGACAACCATGTTGTTAGCGAGACCTTTACCTGTTGGTGAAGGCTTATATATGTCCAGAAAAGACCTTTACCAATATCGGTAAAGGTCTTTTCTTTATCACTTCACTTTGAAAGGAAGTAATGGACAATGAAGAAATTAAAATCAAATCTCTCTCAATTAATCGAGCAAAACAAGGAAGAGATATTAAAAGACAATCGACAAATCAACAAGATCGAAGAAAAAATAGATAAGAAATACACTTCAACCCAAAAGGAGAATGTGTGATGATTTTGCGGAAATACATGTCCCTCTTCGGTATAGGTTCTGCGAAAATTGATCTTGTGTTACCTAAAACCACATTTAAACAAGGAGAGCTCTTACATGGGTACTTCTTTTTGGAAGGTGGCATTATTGAACAAAAGCTGAGGCGGGTTGAATGTGATTTGGTTATGATCGATAAGAATGGTAAGGAAGAAAATCTCATCGATTCAACCACTATACTAAAATCTGATATTATCCGTGCAGAAGAATGCAACAAACTCTCGTTTACCTACCGTATACCAAAAAAACTCCCATACTTTGTAGAAGGATCCCGTTATCTGTTCAAGACTAAGTTGACATTTGACCAGGGTGTTGAAAGCTTGGATGAAGATTACATCTCTATAGAATAAAGAAAAGACTCGCACATGTCTGCGAGTCTTTTCCGTTAAGTCTTCTTTTTTTTTAATGTCGTCGAGTAATGATATAATCCTCTGACACCCATTGAACAGGTAGTTAAAGTGTCTTTGACATTAATACATTCGTTATTTCATAGCCTGTTTTTTGGTATAAGGAAATAGCTATTTTGTTGTGACCGAATACATGGAGGGATATTTTTGAAATGGCCATTTCCTTTGCAAACGAGTCTAAGGACGCCAAAGCTTCCTTCCCATATCCCGATCCTCTTTTGCTCTCCAGAATCTTTATATCATAAATAAATATTTCTTTGTCTTCTTCTTTCACATGTATCCATAAGTTACCTACTACTTCCTGGCTCTCTTCCTGAAATAACATGAACAAATAATGATTTTTTGTTTCCTTTCCTTCAGGCAATAATTGTTTGAATTCCTGTTCTGCCTGTTCCAGGGACGTTTCCTGTTGAAAATTACCTGCTTTTGTTTTTTCTTCTGCGTATTCTTTGATGGACTCTTGTATCCAATGATTAAATTCTGCTCCTGTCATAGGTTTTAGTAGAATCATAGGATATTACCTCCTTTATCTATTTCCAGTATTTTCTGATTTCCCTTACTACCACTTCGGGGCGGTCCCAATGTAGAAGGTGGGTGGTTCCGGGGATGCATATAACTTCTGCCTTAGCCTTTTCCTTGAATATGGCAGCGGTCTTATGACGGTGTTCATTCAGGCTTTCCGGTAAAGTGGCTCTTAGTAATATAACGGGAGCCTCAATCTTGTGATAGATATCCTCTGCTTCATCTTTGTGCATGGCCCGAATGATGTGAGCGGCTGTAACTCCTCTGGCATGCCAATAATATTGATGATCTTTATAGAGGAAAAGATCTTTGGCGGCTTCCATCTTCAATGGGGTCCAGTTTAACGTTTCACTTTTAACTAATGCGAGGAAGTCTTCCCATGTTTCCCATACCTGCTCAAAGTCTTTTTCATAATAAGCGACTTCTTCCTCCATGGTTTGTTTTGAATGGCGTTTTCCCTGGTAACCTCCATCTATTAGGATACAACCTTTCATCTTGTCAGGAAATTTGATCGAATAAAAAAGGGCTGCAAAGCTTCCCCAGGAATGAGATAAAAAGTAGAAAGACTGTATTTCAAGAAGATCCGTTACTTCATTCAACCAATCAGCCATCTTATTCATTTCATAGTCTTCACCTCGTTCAAACGGGGTAGTTTTCCCATGACCTGGAGCATCGATGGAAATAATCCTGTAGTCTTCCTTTAAATCATGCGCTATTTCGATAAAACTGAGCCCTGTACTTCCCAAGCCATGAAGACATAGAATCACAGGCAAATCTTGCTTTCCCCATTCCGTAATATGTATATGTTGATGTCGATTTTGAATAATATAGCGTTTAATGGTATTCATCTCCTATGTAGCCGTACTTTCTACGAAGAAGCAAGGGAAGCTGATGTTCATGCCCCTCCAGCAAAATCATTGTCGCACCTTGTATGATCTCTGCCCCTATCAGAGGGTCCAACATAACCCCATCGACATTTCCATAGTCACTATTTGTAGAGCTTGCCAGGGTATGAGCGATAATAGTTAAAATAATCGGTACTAACAATATAACCATCAAGCCTGTCATGCTCATTACTTCTTAGTATTGCATACGTTTGAGGGGATGAAAGGTTTCAAATTAAGAAGAATTGCAGGAAAATTCTTATTGAATGTGATTGAGTTTAAATTAAATTATGATCGGTTCACTAATTTTTCAATTCGGTTCCACATGAACATGCACATCATATACATCATGCTTCTCCATTAACTCTTCCTCAACCTCACTTGATATATCATGAGCCTGTTTAATGTCAAGAGTTGATCTCACTAAGATTACGACATCAACGACCGTGTTATTTCCATACTTTCTTGCACGTATATCTTTAACCCCTTTGACCCCCGGTAGATCGAGGACAGTACTCTCGTAAGAATGTATAAGCTGTTCATCGAATCCGTCCGTTAAGTAATGTGAGGATTCAGTGAAAATGTTCCATGCGGTTTTACAAATTAAGAGTCCGACAATGACTGCTGTCAGGGGATCTAACCAGGGAAGATAGAATTGCGCCCCGAGAATTCCGATTACAGTACCGATGCTCACCCATGTATCTGAAAGATTATCTTTAGCTGCAGCCATGAGGGATTGACTATTTATTTTTTCGGCTAATTTTTTGTTGTATCTATACACAAGGTACATGACCATCGCTGCGCCAATCCCGGTCCATGCAGAAAGAAGATCCGGAGACTGCGTTTTCCCATCAAATACAGTCTGTATGGCATTGTAGAGGACCTGGATACCTACGGCCATCATGATAAATGATGCCACTAAAGAAGCTACACTTTCTGCTTTCCAATGGCCATATGGATGATCCTGGTCTGCAGGCTTCCTCGAATATTTTAATCCAATGAGTACCGCCACGGATGCTACGATATCTGTCGCATTGTTTAATCCATCTGCGCGTAATGCTTCTGAGTTTGCAGATGTGCCGATGAGGAATTTAATTATTGATAAAATAATATAGGCAACGATGCTAATGATCGCACCACGCTCACCCAATTTTAATTGATCATATTTTTCTTGGTTCACTATCATATCCTCCACGACTTTTAAGTACTTGAATATCATAGCAACCCTCCACCATGTGGGTCTATAGCAATCTTCTTTAGTGCAGTAATCTTATTATGAAAAGGTTAAAAGTGTTTCGTAGAGTAAACATTGATGAATGCAAAAAAATAGGACAGCAGATGCAGTCCTATAAAGGAAAAATCTTATAACGATATTTGATGCATTATCCTTTTCAGCTTCCTGATATGTGGTAGAAACCTCGGTTTCTACCGAATAAGTCAAAAATCTAAATTTTTTCTTATTAAAATTTTACATTTCTCATTTTCTTTTATGCTATCAATATTCCACCTCAATCTACAATATCAGCAGAAAAACTAGGCTTACTCAATCCTGATTCTTCGTAAACAGCAGCCATTTTTTCTTCAAATGACGCAAATTGTTTATCAGATTCTGTGTATTCTGCGTTTACTTCATCTGAAAGGTTGGAAGCTCTTGTTTCATAAGAAGTTGCAAGATCATCCAATGCCCCTTGGATTTCATCTTTCTTTGAATCGAGTTCAGCAGGCACTTTAAGTGCACGAACATCCACTGCTACGGTTTTAGCCGCTGCTTCGGCATCCGTTTTAAGCTTTGCAATCTCCTCAGCGCTTGGCTTATCTTCTTCTTTTGCCTTGGCTGTTTCAAATGCGTAAATAGCTGAATCGTTTGCGTTCACTGTGTTGATGATCTCCATTTGGTAGTCTAATAGAGCGGTTTTCATATCCATTTCGTCCGATTTTGCCGTTTCCTCTGTTGTTTCAGTGTCTGACTCTTTTTTTTCTGTACTATCCTTATCGCCACTGCACGCAGCAATAAATAAACTCATAGACAGCAAGAAAAATGGTAACATTAATTTTTTCATTTACATTTCCTCCCCACTTATTCGTTCCTTCAATGACATATATTACCTTATTATCTATAAAATGTAAACAAATGGATGTCATTTTGTCTTATTTGTAATGGGCTTTGAACGTATATCCTACCTTAACGTGTTCTATCCTTACAGACCAATCAGGAGTTACCTCTGTCGTTTATGTATGGAAACCAATGTTTTGGTTACGATGAATAATAGCAGATACCATAGTAGGAGGTGTTTTTTTGGTAACGAAAGAATGCTCTTGTGAACGATGTACATGTAAGACAAAAAAAGAATGTGATTGTCCTTGCTGCTGTGAAAAATAAAAAGAAATCCCGGGACTCAATAAGATATGATTTCCGGGATTTCTTTTTATTTACACCTCCACATTCACCCCGACTATTTCATCGAAATATTGTACGGATTTCATTTCTTCATCGATCCATTCCGTTTCTTTCCATGTTTCCTGAATAAATACTTCAGCAATCATCCGCTTTCTTTCTCCTTTAAAGGTATATGCATCCTTAAGGGCTACCACGCTTTCAAAAATATTGACCATGAGTTCTGCGATTCTCTTTGCATGATACGTTTGTGTATCAGGATT
Source organism: Rossellomorea arthrocnemi (assembly GCF_904424705.1). Lineage (GTDB taxonomy): Bacteria > Bacillota > Bacilli > Bacillales > Bacillaceae_B > Rossellomorea > Rossellomorea arthrocnemi. Next base: position 41,807 of record NZ_CAJGBF010000013.1, read on the forward strand.
GCCTTTTACTACTAGTTTTAATAGTTGTTCGAGAATTACGATTCCCTTTGTAACTGGAAGAGTTAACGGGATAAGCTCATCGGGTAAATGGGCAAGATCTCTTTTCATTTGAGATAGAAAGTACTCATGAGCCTTGTGCTTATTGATTAATCTCAGAACTTCGATCCCTAAAATATTGGCAGTCCCCTCCCATACCGTCAAAACCTGTGCATCCCGGAGTAAACGGGGCAGAACGAAATCCTCGATGTATCCATTTCCACCATGGATTTCGATGGCTTCGTGAGAAAAATGAATGGCCTGTTCAGCCGACTCTTTTTTCAAAATCGCAATGAGCAATCGGTTAAGAGTAGATTCTTCTTCAGTAGTAGGAATATCATCGGATACTACCCGGTCAAATAAATGGACCAGTTGAAACACTGCACTTGTTTCCACTTCCTGTTTGACAGCCAGTCGCGTCAGGGTCTCTTTGATCATCGGATAGTGAGTCAACGGTTTTCCAAATGCTTCTCGGTAAAAGGCATAGTTACGAGCTTCCAGGTAGGCCCTTCTCATGATGCCGATGGACGCAATAGCATTACAGACCCGGGATAAGTTAAGAGCTTCCATCATGTAATAAATACCCCGGTCCTGTTCACCGACAAGATAGGCTTCAGCTCCCTTGAACTCTACCTCTGCAGAAGGCACAGCCCGAACACCTAACTTATCTTTTAATCTGCGAATGTGGATACCGTTAAGCGAACCATCATCGTTTCTCCATGGAACAGCGAATAAGCTAAGGCCCTTTGTTCCTGTAAAAGCCCCTTCTATCCGAGCCAATACCATCGTCACCCCGCACATACCTGAATTGGAGGCAAAATATTTTTCACCCCAGATTTGGTACATATCACCATTCTGGATAGCTTTTGTGTCGTTTGCCCCTACATCGGAACCTCCCTGTCTTTCGGTTAAGAAGGTCGCCCCCTCGTATAATTCAGTTTCTCCCGTTGAAAGGACATGAGGGAGGAACTTTTCTTTTACCTCATGAGAAGCATACCTTTCAAGAAGGAGCGCTGTCGCCATGGAGAGAGTAACAGGGCAATAGAAACCGGGCTCAGTTTGAGATAAAAGGTATCCTTGTGCGTAGGAATATACATAATTACCTTTACGGGCAAGTTCAGGAATATTTTTATGAATATACCCGACTATCCCTTTATTGTAGGTTTGTTCAACTGTTTTCTTGTAGCCTTCATTCACCCAAATTTGGGAGATTTCTTCTCCTAACCGGTTGTATTTAATGAGCTTAGGCTGCCCTTCACGATCCGTGTGCACAGCTCTCTCATCGATTTCCCCTGCACATAGTTTTCCGAAAGTATTCAATTCTTGATCGGACCATGCAAAAAAATCTTCGTCTAAATAGCGTTCGAGGATTTCTTTGAGATGAGGGTCTTCAAGATAAAAATTTTCAATTTTTTTCATCATTACTCCCCTGTTCCCTTTAGTTTTTTGATGAATTCATCTCTTAAGTCTTCCATTTCAGATCTCATGGCCTCAAGCTCTTGAATGTAGTAGCTCAGTTCTTCTATTCGCAAATTTCCATACTCGATTGTTTTTTCTAATTGCTTCTTTCCACTTCGATCCTGATCAAATAATTGAATCATTTCCTTGATTTCTTCTAAGGTAAAACCAAACCGTTTTCCCCTTAAGATCAATATTAATCTGGTGATATCACTCTTCGAAAATACCCTCCTTCCTGATTCACTTCTTTCTGGATGCAAAAGATGAAGTTCTTCATAATACCGGATTGTACGTGTGGTTATATTGAATTCCTTTGCTAAATGCGAAATGGTATAAGGTATAGTGATCAACTCTTCGTTAGAATATTTTGATACTTCTATTTTATCATTTACGTTAACGTAAAGTTCAAGCTCTATTCGTAAAAAATTGAATAATAATCTCCAAATATCAGAAAAAAAGAATGATAGCGAACTCATTGAGGATATTCATTCTTTTACAAATTGCTTATCATTCAAGGGATTCTGTCATACAAAAATTCCAATTCAGCCAGTGTTTATTTTCATAAGAAAGGAGGGAATGTATAAAATAACTTACTATAAAGGGGCGTGATTACAAATGGCAGTTCAGGTACCGAGGGATAAGGGAATTGACCGCACGTTGTCTATCTTTAAGGACGGTTATGAGTTTATTCAAAAACGTATACAAATGCACCATCTAGATGTATATGAAACTAAGATTCTTGGTCAAAAGGTGGCTCTTCTTAGTGGGGAAGAAGGCGTTAAACTTTTCTATGATAATGAAAAGATGAAGAGGAACGGAGCGATGCCGCCTCATATACTAAACACACTATTCGGAAAAGGTGGGGTTCAAACGTTGGATGGTGGGTCTCATGAACATCGAAAACGTTTGTTTATGTCGTTAATGACACCTGAAAGACTAAAGGACCTGCACCACATTACGACGAGGCATTGGAAAGCCTTTGCTCTTGAATGGGAGAAAAAGAAAAAAGTCATCCTTTTTTATGAAGCCCTGGAATTACTCACAAGGGTCGGGTGTGAGTGGGCTGGCTTACCTTTAGGAGACAAGGAAGTATCAAAATGCTCCAAAGAATTAAATCATTTAATTGAGGGAGCTTCGAAGGTCGGCCCAAGGTATCTTGTAAGTATACGGGCAAGAAATAAATTAGAGCAATGGATTGGGAGTATCATTCAAACGGTGAGGCAAGGGAAACATGAACCAAGAAAAGGCTCAGCTCTTTACGAAATGGCACTCCACAAAGACCTGAACGGGGACCTTCTTGATATACATGTGGCTGCAGTCGAATTATTAAATGTGATTCGCCCACTTGTGGCCATATCCCGCTATCTCGTATTTGGTGCGGTCGCGCTTGAAAAACAACCTGATTGGAACATAAAGATCATGTCTAATGATGATCATTTACGATGCTTCATTCAAGAAGTGCGTCGCTACTACCCCTTCTTCCCATTTCTGGCTGCTATTACAACGAATGACTTCGTATGGCAGCAGTACCATTTTAAGCAGGGTCAAATGGTACTGCTTGATTTATATGGAACGAATCATGACCCGAGGATTTGGGAAAACCCCGACAACTTCGAACCGGAACGTTTCAAAGAATATAAAGGCAGTATTTATGACCTGGTGCCACAGGGCGGAGGAGATTATTATGATGGTCACCGTTGTCCAGGAGAATGGCCGACCATTGAAGTCATGAAAGCCAGCTTCGCATTTATGAGTAAGCATCTTGAATATCAACTGCCTACGCAAGATATGAGCTATAGCCTTCGAAAGATTCCTTCACTGCCTAAAAGTGGTTTTGTTATGAGGAAGGTACGCTGTAAGTAATATAGACTCCCTTAGGGTCTATATACATATACTTATCATTCAAGTAATTAACCAGTGTTTTGATTAATACCACTGGTTTTTTATGTTTCGGTATGATAGAACTTAACTATTTTTTAATGGTTTACTAAAGATGATGGGTGCATCCACACCATTATTGGAATCTTCTACTAATTCAATTAAGGCTATATGGGTTATCCTTGCATCAATCAGGTCTCCCCTCTTTAAGCAATATTCGAATCCTTCCGCCAATTTTTCCGGAGGGAGCTTATTGGCTAATGTGCAATGGGGTATCCAGTTGTCTGGAAGATAAAGTGGATTGGCATATTCATTAAAAGACTGAAAATAATCATGGTGAGATGAGTGCAAATTCAGGAGTTCTCCAGTAACCGTTGGGGAGAGGAAGAGAGTTCCGAAGTTTAGAAAGGAACCTATTGTGTTCAATGTGATATGAATAGATTTCTTATGTTCATAATATGAATCTAAAGCTTCTATATAAGCTTCCTTGTTTAAGTGGGTGTAACTCCCTATCGTAATATGGGGACGAGCATCGTGAATTTCTTCTTCATAAAAAGAAATTTTTTTAATGGTAAGTTCTTTCCAAATTCCTTTAATCAGCTCTTCAGTTTTATCATCAAATAGAGCGATTACCCAGTACATAGGTAAACCACCTTTCATATTATACGGATTTTTTCAAACACCGACTTCCTTATACTGTAACACACTCTCCGTAAAGAATGATCTGATGTAAACGCTTAATGATCTGATGGGCGGATATTCAGTTTCTTCTTTCATAATTAAATAAAATTCTTTGACATCGAAAAGAAAATGATGTAAATTACCTTATGTACGAACGTTTACAAAATAACCAAACTTTAATATTCGTGTTTAGGGGTGTAATGATGGAAAATGTATTTGATTACGAAGATATTCAATTAATTCCTGCAAAATGTGTGGTTAACAGCCGTACTGAATGTGATACAACTGTAACTTTGGGTGGACATACCTTTAAATTGCCTGTGGTCCCTGCCAATATGCAGACGATCATTGATGAAAAAATTGCTGTCTATTTAGCTGAAAATGACTATTTCTATATCATGCATCGTTTTGAACCAGAAAAACGTGTTTCTTTTATAAAAGATATGAAGGCACGTGGATTAATTTCTTCTATATCTGTAGGTGTTAAGGATGAAGAATATGACTTCGTTCTACAGCTGGCCGAAGAAAAGCTGATTCCCGAATTCATCACGATAGACATCGCACATGGACATTCCAATGCCGTCATCAGTATGATCCAGCACATAAAAAAACACATACCTGAAAGCTTTGTGATTGCTGGAAACGTAGGTACACCTGAGGCGGTAAGAGAATTGGAACATGCCGGGGCGGATGCTACGAAGGTGGGAATCGGACCAGGTAAAGTGTGTATTACCAAAATAAAAACAGGCTTTGGTACAGGCGGTTGGCAGCTGGCCGCACTACGATGGTGTGCAAAAGCAGCAACAAAGCCCATCATTGCCGACGGTGGTATCCGTACTCATGGGGATGTCGCAAAATCCATTCGCTTTGGAGCTACTATGGTGATGATTGGATCTCTATTTGCAGGTCACGAAGAATCTCCAGGAGAAACAATTGAAAAAGACGGAAAGCTATTCAAGGAATATTTTGGATCAGCCTCGGAATTTCAAAAGGGTGAGAAGAAAAACGTTGAAGGCAAGAAAATGTATGTCGAACATAAAGGTTCATTAGAGCATACCCTGATCGAAATGGAACAAGATCTTCAATCCTCTATCTCTTATGCTGGTGGCACTAAACTTGAATCCATCCGCACGGTAGATTATGTTGTGGTGAAAAATTCAATCTTTAATGGTGATAAAGTATATTAAAAGTGAGATAGGTAAAAAGGTGGGCAAAGATTGCTCACCTTTTTTTAAAATAGTCATACCATGATGAATCGGTAGGTAATACAGCCTTTCCTTCAAATATCAACTCCATTTCTGCCCAGTTCATAAAAATAATAAAACCCCTCATCCATCATTCATCCCTCCAAAAAATATGTTTCCCCTTCTCCAACACCACTATGAGGGACGGACCTCTAAAAAGATAGAAGTCGTATTCTAAGTTTCTTATTTTGAGGTCCGTCCCTCAAAATTATTTCACCACTCGTGTAGACACCGGAAGAAATAAAGCTATAATTAATTTTATATGATCTTGGGAGGTGAAGGGCTATGGAGAGATTAGTATTGATGTTACTATTGTGTATAACCTTTGTAACCATTCCGTTCCAGCAGCAAACTCATCCATCAATTTCTACAAATTTTGATAAAGTGGCTACTATTTCGGATCATCTGTATATAACTGATGAACCAATGATTCTCGACACAGTGCCTTCCCTTGTTCATAAACAAGATGGTATTCCCCCTAACAAAATCACCATCCCCCCTGAGATGCACTCCGAGGTAACGTCTTTAATGCGGAGTTCATTTTGCTTTGAGATTTGTCCTGATTCATTGGGCTTTCTTGAAATGGTCAGGTCCTATTCAAATTACCTCTGAACCTTCATTCTTACATTTATCATTAGTGAAAACTTTTTTCTTCTTTAGGAAAAGAGTTTATTTGTCTTGCATGTTAAGAAAATGGAGGCGTTCTAAAATGAAGGATAATGAATTCCGTATGGAATCAATTGTTTGTTATGTATTCTGTTCTTTATTCCTTATATGCTTTATCGGTTTGATCTTAATATCTGGAGAAATGAGCGGTAATAGTCTCGTTTCTTCTTTTCCGCGATTCTCCTGGGATATGATGATTAAATGGCAGGAAATTGTGGAAATATTCGACCTGAAATAAGTTAAATGACTTGAAAAAAGTGAGGAATATAATATGAATCTCGGATTCGGTGAAATAGCGATTATATTGTTTGTTGCCCTTATATTCTTTGGACCAAAAAGACTTCCAGAACTCGGAAAAGCGGCAGGTACATCCTTAAGAGAATTCAAAAAGGCAGTTAGTGGGTTAATGGACGATGAAGAACAAATTAAACTGGAAGAGAGCGAACTGAATAAGAATAAAGAAATTAAATAGCGGACAACGTTTTTTGGGGACGGGCCTCTATAAATGGTGATTTCATCATTGTTTGTACGTTTAGAGGTCCGTCCCTCTTTTTATTCATAGCTCAATTCCGATTATCTCTTCTTGGCAATGATCGTGAATAATCCTGGTAGCTTATTTTCTATCCCCTCTGGCGCATCTGGTGGAAATGCCCACCTTATTCCGGATTCTTCTTTCAAATGAATGATGCTCAGTTCGACGGTGGCTAGCGCAGTAATGATTTCACCCAATGTCCACCTGCGAATCCTGTTCTTAGTTGATTGGTGTTCTGATTCGTTCTCTAATAATTTCCTGAAAGCAACGTCTACTTCGATTTCACTATTATCAAAATAGTCGCCTGCTGCCACCATTTTCGTATCTTCAACCTTTAATAGTTTAGAAAGCATCGGATGATAATCTCTCAAAAACAAAGTCCCGCCTCTCTTAAGAATGTTTCTGACAACCTTAAAAACAGGTTCTAATTCCACAAAATAGTGTAGGACGCCCACTTCTAGTATGACAAAATCAAAGTCCTCTATCTCCTTTTCTACAGGGATTTCCAATAAATCAGAAACGATATAATGAATGTTGACACCAGCACTTTCTGCCAATTCCAATGCGTACTTTCTATTTTCTTTTGAAATATCAACCACAGTTACCTCTGCTCCCAACAATGCAAAGGATACAGCTTTATTTCCCTTTGATCCGAGTAAATTTGCAATTTTCTTTCCTTTTATATCCCCCATATGCTTTATATATTCCGATACTTTCCGTTTAGGATCTTCTATAAGTGTAATGGCATATTCCTGCGGCAATCCATGGCGATTCACCCATGCCTGATAGGCACCATTATTCCACCCTTCCCTATTAATCTTACTAAGTTCGCTTTGTTTCAAAATCATGTCACTCCCAAGATAAAATGTAGAGGGACGGACCTCCCAAATCGCCTCGTTTCAGCTTCCCCATCCTTATACAACCAATGTTTTTTCTGAAAAATCCACACATTTCAGAGGTCCGTCCCTCGCCTGTTAACGAAAAAAGGGAACCTACCTAAAAGCGCAGGAAGGTTCCCGTGGGGTTATCTGAATTTGATGTTTTGTAATGAATTGATGCCTTGGATATCCTTAACTTCTCCGTAGAAGAGGATAGTTGGTTCTGTCTTCAGGGTTTCTCCAGTTGTCCCCGACCACTCGGTTGTTGACGCTATGAGGAGTGCATCCTGGTTGACGTATGCTTCGGATATTTTTCTATTTTTAGGATGAACGCACGTGAGTGTCTCAGCATGTTCATCCGACCCTAACGTAACATACGGCGAATCTCGTAAAACAAACTCTTCCGATCCCGCATAGTATTTATTAACAATTCCTTCTGTAGGAATTGATACGTAGCTCGAACATAATGTATCTCCATGTTTAATGAAGGCATCCATATTCAGTAATTCTTTTTCCACAGTACGTCCTGAATTCTGATGAATCTCTGCGTAAACGGTAAGGACGGGTACCTCCGACAGCGTTAATGCATATTGTCGTAGAGTGATGCCTTTCATCTTATCGTGTTTCTTAAACTCTGTCGTTAAACAGATACCGGTCCAGTGATGGCCGTAATCATCCATTTTGGTCACTGCATTAATTGTGGTATCCTCTTTCAGCATGGAATATGCACTGATATTCTCGAAAGAGTATGCGATACCACCGCCCCATGGATTCCACCACGCACGTGGGCCGGCTGTAGGATATTGATGATCAAGGGCTTCATTTCCCTTAAACTTCAAGGAATAGATACCCGGATAGTAATCCGGAGAGGCCATGAATGAAATAGCACCATTATCCACAGACCAAATGTCTCCTTTTTGCTCAATCTTCACATCATTTTCCCCTTGAACAAATTGCAGGGAGTCAACCGTTGCCAATTGACTCTTTGAAATAAATTCACTGGATATCCACTTTATGCCAGGAGAATGGTGTTCTAGTTGTACACTAAATTGAGTAAGACAATCATCCTTCTGCACTTTTTTCACAAGTGTGCTACTCTCATTTTGAACGGTTAATGTTCCATGCACATAAGGAGTCAACATGGATCTGAATGAATATTCCACTTTTTCATTTACGGAAGAAACAACATCCCCCTTTTCTTTTTCAAATGCATAAAGAGGCAGCTCTTTCAGTTCGCATTCTTCATCCCCCAGGACTAATTCACGCCACTTAGACCAATGATTAGACGTATTGACCCCTACTTGGATCGGGCCTAAGCTGATCTCTTCGTGGGATCGAAGCAGTTCGACTTCATATTCCAAAGCCATTCGCCAATCATCTTTTCGTGCAGTGGCACCTTCTGGCCATCCTAAACCAATCGTATCGCCTTTTGCAGATCCGATAAAAATCCAATTCTCAGAAATAGCTTTGTCATCGATATATTCCATAAATGGATTCAAGGACTCATTGCCAATCAAGACACCATTGTTTTGAGGGATCGCCATCCCTTCAAAACTAGTGAACACTGGTTGTATTAATGAAAGCTGCTTCTTATCTTCCTTCCCTTTATTCACCACCTCGTGCTTGATTTCGACTAATCCATCTCCATAAATCTTGAAATACGTGTTGAGAAGGATCGAATCAAAAGCTTCTGATATCAGAGAGGTTTTAATAATCATTGCCTCAGGCAATTCGATAAATTCAATGGAAGAAGCTTCTTTCTTAGAAAATTCTTCACTGTAAGGTTTACCAAATTTGGGAGTGAACAATGAAATAGGGTCTCGAGTAAAAGCTGTGGAGCCAATTTTCACAAAATGGTTTCTTTTTTCGATTTCCACAAAATGTGGCCCGTTATACCCTAACCAATGCTCATCTGTTTCACAACCAAATTTAGCGCCAAACCCTGGAAATGCCAATCTAAGTATAGTTGTAAAGGTAGATCTGATCCCGTTCTCCCGTTCGATGGATACACTGATTTCTTCTGATAAATATCCATTTTTCAACAGTTGAACAGGAATCGGGATGGAAATTCTCCCTTTACACCCGATTTTCTCGTTTACTTCTGTTTTTTCCCAATTTAAAACTTTATTGGAAGGAAGCTTAATGCTCCAATGAGTGGTTTCGTCTACTTCACTTTCAAGGTCAAGATAGACAGTTCCATTACTATGAGGTTTCCAGTTTTTCTTCACTGACCTCAGGTTGATTTTACCTGCCTGCTTAGGGAAGACGCCTATTTTCAGAGAAAGAGCTTGTTTATTGATTTCAACATCAGCGCCAATTGTGGGATGGGTTTTCCACGGACTTGGTTCATTGATTGGCATAGAAACCCTTACAGGGAAGTCTTTCGTACAATTATGATTTACCAGAATGGTCTCTTCGAAATCATGTGTTGCAACAGAAGACGATACACCTTTTATAGAAAACTCAATTGGTTCCTTATTGTGATTCTCCAAATGATAATGTACATAATGGTCTTCGTTTGCAAGAAGTTTGAATTCGGGCGCTTTCATTTCAACTAAAAAATCCTGGGTTTCAATCAAACGGATCCCTCGTCCCGTCCGCTCAAATTGTATGCGGACGAACTCTTCACCTGCTGCCCACTTGTACTCATAATACGTATGGTCATTATCTATTAAACCATCCGGTTGGATTTCAATTACTCGCTGACTGGTTGCATACCAGTCATGTTTCTTGAAAAATGATTTTAACATGTCGATTTGAAGCACCATGGGGATAAAATTCATTAAGTGGACTGTGTCATCACGGTCCTCCCAGAAGAATCCGCATTTTTTATAAAGTGGAACGGCTTTTGTATTTCCCGGCCACGTAAATAAATCGAGTCTCGGCCATTGTAATTCAACCGTCTTCTCGATCGCTTTTCTGACGAGCTTTTTGCCGATTTTTAACCCCTGAAATTTAGGATGTACATTTAATAAAGGAATGTATAAAGCACCTTCATCTTCACGATATTCAGATAGACCGCAGTAACCTGCAACTTCTTCTCCAATCATTGCTAAAAATAAATGAAGATTTGTGGAATTGGCTTCCTTGTCCTTCACATCCTGCTCTGTCGTGACAGTGGAATCACCACCCCAGTTCTCACGGCTTTCATTCCACATTTTTGCGATTCCTTTTGCTAGATCTTCACGATACTCTACGATCTTCACTTGCTCCATCGTTGTTTTCATAATATCCTCCTGCGCTAAGTTTTGAGGGAAAGAACCTCATAATCATTTTTTTGAATTGCATCGACGATTGTCATCATCGTCACCGCCTCCTTTCATTATGTTGGAAAGATTTTCTTCCCACATCCACAGTTTAAGATTTTATGCGGATTAAGTAAAGAATATTCTAACTAAAAGAAAAATTACATCTCCTTTTTTGTTAAAGGGAAATAGGAATAATATCAGTCAGACAAGACAACCCTACAGAGTAAAAAGAGGGTAATGGCATTGAAAATAATTAGAGTTCTTTTAGTTGTAGGGTGCATGATTTTTGCTGTGAATGCTGCCGGCGGTGACAGTGCGATTCTTCATGCGCAACAGGAAATTCCTTCCTATGCAAAATGGGGAAGTCTTGCTGTGAGAAAAACGAAAGAAAGATATCCCGACGCAGCCATCGTTGACTATCTTCATATTGGAAAGGAAAGTGGAACAAAGCGTTCGACTGAGAAATTCAAGCTCTGGTTAAACCGAGGTGGAAAAGAGTTCGGAGTTTTTGTAGATATTGAGTTTGAAACAGACAATGAAAAACTGATTGACGTCAAGTTCAGGGAAACAAATCGATAATACAAATAACAAGACGAAGGATTTAATTAATCCTTCGATCTCTTTTGACCCTCTGCATTTTCTTGAACTTATATAGCTCATGTATCATCCACGAATAGTTACGTTGATGTAACGGAGACGTAATAATGGTACCCCCTTCATATAGTAATGGATGTGGATGAACATTATAGGTGATGCTTTCAGCTGGTGAAAAAATTAGAAATAACAAGACTGACGGAGTCATATCATCCATATCTTCATTAGCGTACGGTTCCTATCTTTGTCGCCCTTAAATCTTTTTTAAATTCCCTCTTTGATCAGATGATCATATATTAGTTTTCCGATCTGTACGATTGTCTCCTTTCCTGATTGATTTTCTTCAAGTTCATCAATTAAAACGGCAATGTAGGCTGTTTTATTTCCGAGCTTTACGATAGCGCAATCATGCTCGACCCCGGGTAGTTCCCCTGTCTTGTTTGCTACATACACTGCATTCCGGTCCATCCTTGAAGGGAGTTTGGTAACAAATTGCTGTTGATGTAGAATATTCAGCATTTTTTCGCGGCTGGAGTGTCTGAATCTCGGGCTTTTGTCCATTGCCTTTAAGCAAGAGATAATATCGATGGCCGATGTATAGTTATCCAAGCCTTTCTCTATCGCTTTGAAATCCATCAGTTTTCTAAGAAGTTTGGTATGCTTTAAATGTAAAGAATTGCAACATTCTTGTATTTTATTTGAACCCAGGCGATCTATAAGAAGATTTGAGGCAGTGTTATCCGAAACGATTATCATAAGAATAAGGAGGTCCTCTATTGTAAGAGAAATGGTTTCTGATAGTCCCGTCAGTACCCCAGCCCCTCCCACTCTTTGTTCTTTATGAACTAAAACCTTCTCATGAAGGGAGACCTTCCCTTTCTCTGATTGGCGGAAACCTTCGAGTAAGATGGGAAGTTTGATCAAGCTGGCAGCAGAATACGACCTGTCGCTATCGATATGGATAGAGTGTGATGGAAGTTCAATGGCAACACTGACCCTTCCATCACAAGTATCCATTACTTCCCGTATTTTATGTTCTAGTAAAGTCTTCATGAATCTCCTTCTTCCCTTTACCTGGTGACTGCCACTTCATCATGATCCCTTGCGATTTCCTTGTCGTAAAGGTGACAAGCCACGAAGTGCTTTTCCTCAACTTCCTGCCATTTAGGTTTATGGGTGGCACATGCTTCCATGGCTGCAGGACAGCGCGTTCTGAACACACAACCACTGGGCGGATTGATGGGACTTGGAATTTCCCCCTGTATGATCATACGTTCCCTTGCATCCTCCACATCGGGATCCGGAATCGGGATCGCTGAAAGCAAAGCTTGAGTATATGGATGAAGGGGCTTTTTATACAACTCTTTACTTTCGGTTAATTCAACAATATGACCTAGATACATCACACCGATGCGGTTACTGATATGTTTGACCATAGAAAGGTCATGTGCGATAAATAAAAAGGTCAATCCCTTTTCTTTTTGCAGCTTCGTTAATAAGTTGACAATTTGGGCCTGAACAGATACATCAAGTGCAGAAATCGGTTCATCCGCAATAATAAAGTCAGGATTAAGTGCAAGCGCCCTTGCAATACCAATACGTTGACGCTGGCCCCCGCTGAATTCGTGGGGATAACGATTGGCGTGATCTCGATTAAGTCCAACATCCTCCAAAAGCTGATAAATGCGTTCCATTTTTTCTTTTTTATCTTTGAATAAGTTATGAGCTTCCATGGGTTCAGCTATGATCTCCCTTACCGTAGAACGGGGGTTAAGAGAAGCATATGGATCTTGGAATATCATCTGCATATTCCGGTAAAAAGACAGCTTTTCCTTTTCCGTTAGGTCGTGGACGTTTTTCCCGTTATACAGGACTTCTCCTTCTGTCCGATCATATAATCCTATAATGGTACGCCCGGTCGTGGACTTTCCACAACCGGATTCACCCACTAATCCGAAGGTTTCCCCTTTGTTTATATCAAATGAAATACCATCCACTGCCTTCAATATCTTTCCTTTTTCCAGGTGAAAGTATTTTTTTAATTCTTTCACTTCGAGTAACTTGTGTTCTGTCATGGTGAGTCCTCCGTTTCTTTCCAGTAACGTCTGGCAGCACACAACTCTTTTTCGTAATATGTTCCTTTCAAAGACAGAATCTCAATCGTTTTGCCAGTGTTTGGTGAGTGTATCATCTTACCGTCTCCATAATAGATGGCCACATGGTGAATGCTGCCTTTTCCTTCCTCATAAGCAAAAAATAAGAGGTCTCCAGGCAACAATTGTTCTAAAGGGACGTTTTCCCCTTTTTTTGCCTGATCATTTGCATCTCGGGGAATCAAGTAGCCCTGGGTTTTACACATCGTGTAGCTGAATCCTGAGCAATCAAACCCGTAGCTTGACATCCCTCCCCATAAATATGGTAGGTCAAGAAATGATTCTCCAGAAATGACAATGTCCTGTCCACTTCCCTTTCGGTCGTTGACTTTCGATTTGGAGATAAGGATATCCGTCTGCCTTACATATCGTCTTCCTAACGGAGTCTCCACTTCGATCAAATCATCAATCTCTTTCACAACTGGCAAAACGGTTTGAAAGCTGATTTCTAATTCAGCCTCATTCTTACGGCTAATTAAGTCCGCGAATGGTCTTATCACAACGGCATATGTTTCAGCTTGAGGTAAGCCTCCTGGTAAAAGCTGAATAGTCGGGATCCAACCGGGGTATCCAAGCTCGTCTTTTGAGGAAGGTTGATCAGGAATGATGACGTTGGACCATCCGTTCCTCTCTTCCACCACGAATACTTCTTGACCGAATAAGGCTTGAGACTGTATACGATTCTCATCACAAAGTGCTAAGCGCGTATCATAGGTTAAGGAGTCTAACCATTTTGTGATGTGAACAGGATTAGATATGGCTGGTGTATCCACATCACGTGCAGAATCCGGATTGGTCCATATAGTTGCTACAGGTACTGCTATTTGCGCTTTTGTCGTCATTTGATTTCCCCCTATATTCAAACTTTTACGTTTTTTATCCCAAGACCCGGTTCGTTAGGCAATGTAATCTTCCGCCCGTTATATCCTATTCCCCCCACTATAATATCTTCAGCCAGCATGAGAGGAGCGTCGAAATCAAATCGAGTGACATTTTTCCTGCTTGCAGCAAAGTGGGCTGCCGCCGTTATTCCCAGTCTTGTTTCAATCATGCTTCCAACCATACATTCTACCCCGCAAACTTCAGCAAGATCATTTATTTTCTGAGCCTGGAAAATTCCGCCCGCTTTCATAAGTTTAATATTGATCAGATCTGCACTTCGGGTTTTTAATACTTCAAATGCTTGATAAGGAGTAAAAACACTTTCATCAGCCATGATCAGGGTTTCGACTGCATTTGTGACCCTTTTTAATCCTTCAATGTCATGAGCAGGTACTGGCTGCTCAACTAACTCAATATTCAGATCAAGGTCCTCCATCTTTCGAATCGCTTTTACAGCGGCTTTTGCTTCCCATCCCTGATTGGCATCCAGCCTAATTTTGATATTATATCCGATCCGTTGACGGATCTCTTGAATTCTTTTAATATCTGTTTCGACGTCATCTTTGCCGACTTTCACTTTCAGTACGTCAAATCCATTTTTTACATATGCTGCTGCATCTTCACCCATTTCCTTCGGGCTGTTTACACTCACTGTGTAATCCGTCTCGAGCTCCTTTCGATACCCTCCAAGGAATTGATAGAGTGGTATTTTATATTGTTGAGCTAAGCAATCATATATTGCCATGTCCACTGCTGCCTTGGCACTTGAATTCCGAATGAGTAAAGATTGTAAATGTTGAAAGAGATTCTCATAGTTTAAAAGATTATTTCCTACGATTGCGGGTTTAATTACTTGTTGGATGCAATGGTCAATGCTGGATAAACTCTCTCCCGTTATCACCACAGTCGGGGGTGCCTCTCCCCAGCCGACAATCCCGTTATCGCAAGTCAATTTGACAAAGATAGCTTCTGCCACCTCTACCGTTCGTAAAGCGGTCTTAAAAGGGGTATGTAAAGGGACGGATGCCCTGAATGTTTCAAGTTGATGGATTTTCACCTATTCTCAACCTCGCTTATACCGGATTCAATCTTTAATGTATGTTCAAACGTATCCATTATTCCGAGGCTGCCCACCGGGATTGCAATACTCGGGGAAGAATGACCGATTTTAAACCCTTTTATTACAGGCTTACCTGCACTAGCGATATGTGCTGTGAGAACTTCGTCAAGAGTTAAGGAACGTTCGCGTTTTTTAGGTACACAGTTTTTGAAGTCTCCAATGATAATGCCAGATGCTTCATTGAATTTATTGGCCATTTTCAACTGATTCACCATACGATCTACTTTATAAGGCTCTTCATCAATATCTTCTATAAAAAGGAGTTTCCCCTTCGTATCCACTTCATATGGAGTACCTAGTGTGCTGACCAACAAGGTGAGGTTCCCGCCGATTACTTGCCCCCCCGCCACTCCTTCCACCACCGTCTCAAGTTTCGATTTGTCATAGGTATACTCAATGTCCCCAGAATGAAACAATTGTTGAAACGATTCTTTTGTCGCTTCATGAACGTCATCAAGCCCGATATCTGAACTTAACATTGGCCCATGGAAGGTTACGAGACCTGTTTGTTGATGAATAGCAGTATGCAAAAAGGTAATATCACTATATCCCCAAAAGATTTTCGGGTTTTGGCGGATCAGTTCGAAATCCAACCTGGATACAATCCGCCCAGTTCCAAAACCTCCACACGCACAAAAAATAGCTTTCACATTCCTGTCTTTAAACATCTCATGGATATCTTCTATTCGTTCTTTGTCCTCACCTGCCAAGTAGCCATATTTCTTATGTACTGATTTTCCAACTTTAACGTTTAATCCTAATTCCTCAAGAAAACGTATCGCTTTTTGCAATGGTTCAGTCTTTGGAGGGCTTGCAGGAGCTATGACTCCTACAATATCCCCTTTTTTGAGTTTTGAAGGTTTCATCATCACACGGACCATACCCCTTTCGTAGAAAAAGAGGGAGTAGACGCATGGCCAAAAAAGTGCCTCTTTGCGCCTCTCCACTCATCCTGTTTTCAAATCATTATTTTTTATCAGCCCATTTTAATTCCATGTAACCAACCGGATGACGAACGATACCTGTCACATCTTCATTTTGCAGATATACATGATTATAGAAGTGAATTGGAATAATCGGCATCTCCTCCATTAAAATTTTCTCGGCTTGATACATTAAATCAAAACGTTTCGCTTCATCTGCTTCGTTCATTGCTTGTTTGATCAAACTATCATACTCTTCATTACTCCATCCTGTACGGTTCATGGAGTGTCCTGTTTGGAAGTTTTCCAGGAAGTTGATCGGATCTGCATAGTCTGCTAAGAATGAACTACGGGATAATTGGAATTTCAAAGCTTTTTGTTCGTCCTGGAATACATTCCACTCCATATTGGCTAATTTCACGTCGACATCCAGGTTTTCTTTGAACATTTGTTGAAGTGCCTCAGCAATTTTTTGGTGAGTATCACTTGTGCTGTATGTTAAAGTGACTTCAGGAAGTTTGTCGTATCCTTCTTCATCCATCCCCTTCTTCAAGAGTGCTTTTGCTTCCTCAACGTCTGTTTCCACCAAGTCTCCGTTTGCTTCACGGAAGTCTTTGCCAGAAGGATCTTTAAATCCTTTTGAAACGAATCCATAAGCTGCTTTTTCTTTGTTCTTTGTAACAAAGTCAACCATTTGCTGTTGATCAACTGCCATTGCGAATGCTTTACGAATGTTTTGATTTTGGAAAGGCTCTTTTTCTAGATTGAAACGATAGAAGTATGTTCCAGCCTGGTCTTCAACATTCACTTTTCCTTCTTCGAATAACTGTTTACTTAAATCAGCCGGTACATCAGCTGTATCCAGTTCACCTGTTTTGTATAATTGATAATCCGTATTTGTATCATTTACCATTGCCCAGTGAACTTTATCTAATTTCACTGAATCCTTATCCCAATATTGATCATTCTTTTCCATGACGAAATGGCTGTCATGCTCCCACTCCGTTAGTTTGAAAGGACCATTTGCAACAAAACTGTCCGCTTCTGCAAACCATTCAGGGTTTTCAGTAGCGACCTTTTCATTGATCGGGAAGAATGCAGGGTTAGCAATGACGCTCAAGAAGTAGGCCTGGGGACTAGTTAGTGTGACCTCGAATGTTTTCTCATCCTTCGCCTCCACTTTCACATCGTCTGCTGAACCCTTTCCAGTATTGTAGTCCTCTCCACCTTCAATGAAGTATCCCAGAAAAGCAGCCGGTGATCCTGTGTCCGGATTTAAAAGGCGTTTCCATGCGAATACGAAATCTCCGGCTGTGACATCATCCCCATTTGACCATTTGGCATTGTCCCTAATATGGAATGTATATACTTTGCCATCTTCAGAGACGTCCCACTTTTCGGCCATGGCGGCTTCTGGTTCATGATTGGCATTTAAGCGGGTCATCCCTTCCATTAAGTTATTCAATGCAGTCCAGGAGTAAGAATCAAATCCGATAGGTGGATCGAAGGATGTTGGTTCAGCGCCATTGTTCAAATGAAGGACCTTACCTTCATCTTTTTTCTTATCGTCCCCACTGCCTGATTCACTGCCTGCATCCTTCGTGGCCGTGCAAGCTGCGAGCACGAATAGAAGCATTCCCACTAGAAGAACGGATACTATTTTTTTCATGATTTTCCCCCTCTTATACTATTTATCTATCAAACGATCAGCTTATCGAATGGTTAAGCTGACCGGTGAAAGCGTGTCTCTGGCTCTTTTATCCTGAAGCCAGCAGTCGACATGGTGTTCGTTCGATAATTGTGTCTTTACAGGATACACACGGTCGCATACTTCCATTGCTTTTTCACAACGTGGAACAAATGGACATGCAACAGGAGGTGAAAATAGGTCAGGAGGTGAACCTGGAATCGGAATGAGGTCTTCACCATCAAGATCAAGCCTTGGTACCGATTTCAGTAACCC
This sequence comes from Rossellomorea arthrocnemi, assembly GCF_904424705.1. GTDB lineage: Bacteria > Bacillota > Bacilli > Bacillales > Bacillaceae_B > Rossellomorea > Rossellomorea arthrocnemi. The sequence goes on from NZ_CAJGBF010000013.1 coordinate 60,063, forward strand.
TTGAGTGTAGGGATGTTGTGAGTGATAAAAAATTTCTCGTCTGTTCCCTTCCTCTACGATTTTTCCGGCATACATGACCGCAATTCGATCAGCCACTTGAGCTACGACTCCTAAATCATGTGTGATTAAAATAATGGAGACTCCTGTCTTCTTCTGGATTTCTTTGAACAATTCCAGGATTTGAGCTTGTATAGTAACATCAAGGGCTGTTGTCGGCTCATCAGCAATTAAGACATCCGGTTCGCAAACGAGAGACATAGCTATCACAATTCTTTGCCGCATCCCTCCACTAAATTGATGAGGATACTGCTTCAGCCTCTCTTCCGGATTTGGAATACTTACGAGTTTCAGTATGTCAATCGCTTTTTGTTTCGCTTGCTTTTTGGAAACATCGTTGTGCTGCATTATCCCCTCCATGATTTGATCGCCAATGGTCAGAGTGGGATTGAGTGCCGTCATGGGATCCTGAAAGATCATGGAAATATCGGCTCCACGTACCTTTCTCATTTGGGGTTCGGATATCTTTAATAGATCTTCTCCCTTAAACAAGATCCTCCCGCCAGTTACTTTTCCCGGGGGATGAGGTATGAGTCTCATGATGCTCTGAGAAGTCACACTCTTCCCGCATCCGGACTCTCCTACAATCGCCAGAGTCTCTCCTTTATGTAGATCAAAGCTTACGCCCCTGACAGCCTTGACCTCTCCACCATATGTTGTAAATGAGACGTGGAGATCTTTTACAGATAAAACTTCGCTCATGATGATTACCTCCTTAGTTTCGGATCAAGTGCATCCTGTAATCCGTCTCCCAACACATTGAATGAAAACATCGTCAATGAAATGAATAATGCCGGGAAGAATAAACGCCACCAGTAGCCTGATAAAATTGTAGATAATCCGTCATTTGCCATCACACCCCAGCTCGCATAGGGGGCCTGAATTCCAAGTCCAAGGAAACTTAAGAAAGCTTCGGCAAAAATGGCACTCGGGACAGTCAGTGTCATCTGTACGATTATCGGTCCCATTGTATTGGGAAGGAGATTCTTTCGAATGATCCTTGCCGTTTTCGTTCCGAACGTTTTAGAAGCTAAAATAAATTCGTAGTTCTTAATTTGGAGCACCTGTCCCCGTACTATTCTCGCCATACCGATCCATCCGGTTACCGTTAAGGCAACGATGATGGTGAGCAGTCCTGGTCCCATAACCACCATTAACAAAATGACGACAAGCAGATAAGGCAATCCGTATAAAATTTCCACAATGCGCATCATGACATTATCCGTTTTACCACCTTTATAACCCGCAATGCCACCATATACAATCCCAATCACAAAATCGATAAGCGCTGCCATGAAACCAACGAACAGGGATATCCGTGCGCCATACCAAGTTCGGGTAAACACATCTCTCCCCATATCATCCGTGCCAAACCAGTGTTCACCAGAAGGAGCCAGGTTTTGGTTAGAAAGTGTTTGCTTTGTTACATCGTGAGGAGAAATGATCGGGCCGATGACAGCCATCACAACCAATCCAGTCAAGAATACTAACCCAAGCATAGCGAGCTTATTTTTCAGGAGACGTTTCCACGCATCCTGCCAATAGGATAGACTCGGTCTCACCACCGCTTCAGCATCAGTTTTATTCCTCTTCTTCGGTGCGAACCATTCATCCTGGACGTCTGAAGTCACGAGTGGCTCTTGTTGTTTTGGAACACCCATTATTTCGCCTCCTTCTTATGTAACTTAATCCGTCGATCAAGGAAACCATATGCCAAATCGACTAAAAATAGCATGATAATGAGAAAGGCACTATAAAATACCGTCGTCCCCATGATAACTGGATAATCACGCTGATTGATGCTTTCAACAAAGTATTTCCCCATACCCGGGATGGCAAAGATTTGTTCAATGACGAAGGTTCCCGTCAAAATCCCTGCGGCAAGAGTTCCAAGCACAGTCACAACCGGTAACAATGCATTTCTCAAGGCATGCTTAACGACAATCTTGATGGGTGACAACCCTTTAGCGCGTGCTGTGCGTATATAATCCTGAGTCAGTACTTCAAGCATACTTGAGCGGGTGAGCCGGGCAATGATCGCCATTGGTCCCGTAGCTAATGCCAAAGTAGGGAGAACCATATGTCTCCAGCTTGTCCAGGTTGCAACAGGAAAGATGCCTCTGTTTACCGCCAATTCCTGTATAAGCAAAGTCGCCATAACAAAGTTCGGGATTGAAATTCCCAGTACGGCAAATGTCATCGCCATATAGTCAATGATTCCGTTGTGTCTAAGGGCTGCCAATACCCCCAGGAGGATGCCGGAAAGCACAGCTATTATAAGAGTTGTCATACCCAGTTCAAAGGAAATCGGGAATCCCCTTCCAAGCAAATCGTTCACTGTTTGAGATGGCTGTGTGATAGAAGGGCCAAAATCCAATGAAATAAGCGACTTTAAATAAAGAAAATATTGCACCATCAATGGTTCATCTAAATGGTAATGAGCTTCTAAATTTTGCTGTACCATTTCACTTGTGTTTCGCTCTTCATTAAATGGAGAGCCCGGTATGGCATGCATCAGGAAGAACGTTAACGTTACAATCAGCCAAAGAGTAATCACCATGGCCAATAGTCGTTTCAACAAATATGTACTCATTATTCTCACACTTTCTAACAGAATGTTGTTCTCATCGCAAGTTCAGTCATAACAAGCATGGCTCTATATGCTTCAAGGATATCCTTTGCCTTAAATCTCACGGTCGTTGTTCCTTCTTCATGAATCGTTCCCGGCATGAGACTTGCCCACTCCGCTTGTCCGTAATTTGCAAACTCAATGCGTAACAGTGGTTGTTCAGGGGGGATAAGTGGTTCTACTTTTTTCATATTATGTATTGCTTCTTCTGTTTTTCTCTTTAATAACAGTGCTGATTTCTCCGGTGTGAGGCTTTTCGCAACAGAACGGGATATGGTTTCCTTTACCACAGCTGTCGTCACATTGGGAATCAAAGCTTCTGCCTCTAGTGCGGCCTGGTCGTCCCCGGCAATCATTAAGACAGGAACTCCATAGTACCCTGCTACATATGCATTAAATCCCAGTTCGCCAATTGCTACATCATTGATATACATGTTTCGAACTCCGAAGATCATGCTGTGGGACATCACGCCCTTCATGGAAGCCCTGGCATGATAACCCACAAAAAAAGCCCCATCAAACGTCTCATCCAGTCCTTGAACCATTGAAAATGGTTTTACTCCACCAGATATCAGCTTCGTTTCAGGGTGCAGCTTCTCTATTAACAGATTATTCATTTGTGAATGACTATCATTCACTACCACCTCTTTACACCCTAATTCAAAAGCTGACGTCACCACGGCATTCGCCTCATCGGTCATAATGATTCTTCCCCGTTCATAATTATGCTTATTCGATGATACATGTGTGTGATCCACAAGACCTGTAATACCTTCCATATCAACTGACATATATACGTTCATTAATAGGTCCTCCCTTCTTAGGTAATATTTATTAAATTTTCTTAATATTATAATAATTAATTCGCCTAATTACAACAATTTTTTGAATAAAAAGGAATATATTCCTATTTTCATGAAATAGGGAAAATCGAACTATATTATTTTATTTCATGAAGATTTTTCTCCTTGCGAAAGAATAAATAGTTAAATAGAATCATCAAATCTGATCAAAACTAAAAATGCGTTGGGTTATATAATGTAAATCACACCCCTCTCTTTTGTTAGTGGACAGCAATTTGATTGAATTTGAGGATAGGACATACGACTTATAGATATTATATTGGAATATTCTAATGGGAATTGTCGTTGTAATGATAATGAAAATCTCAAAGTGATTTTTTATTGGGTGACAAAGAGGATTCTGATTAGGGTTCGCTGATATATTCTGAATTCCGCTGATAAAAAAATTTTCCTTCTTCTAAAAATCACCTCTTCACCCGAATTGACCCTTCCATAAGAAAAAGACCTGGAGAAATGATCTCTCCAGGTCTTAAACTCGGTAAATGTATGTTAGCTTATTTTATTCAACAGTTTTTCTGAGTGCTGAGAGCCCATCTCTGCCACCAAATCAAGTAGTTCTGCTTTCGTCGTCTCATCTAGGCCTTTATAAATAAGGAAAGCTTGCGTTGCATCAGAAGTAATTAACTTTCTGTATAACTTTGATATTCTTTTACTCCTGTGGGTGTCCATTAGATCCTCCTCTATAAATCCTTTCTGTTATTATAATAAATATAGGCTTATTTTTTCAATATATTCTTCAAAAATTAATTATGTAACTAAAATGAATCATTCATTTTTCGAAATCGAGTGTCTAAAAAACAATACCTGAGAGAACCCATATAGTGGGCATGTATTTAAACCGGGTAGGCTGTACTCTTACTACATAAGAGAATACAAAATCATGGATGATCTGTGATGAATATTGATTATCAAACGTCACACCGGGTCAGGGGTAACGTTAATTCCTATATACCCGAAGATTTTTTTGAAAACGCGTCTGCGCCATTGCATTTTAAGTTTTTCTTTGTTTCTGATCATCTTTTTAACGTAAATTCGTAATGTTTATATTCGCCATTATTGGAGGAGAAGTTTAAAATATTTTGATCATTAGGAATTCCGTTAAAAAATGCCCCGATTGCACCTGTTGTACATCTGTGCCCTGAAATGAAAATATTTTTATTTTCATTTCCATGAAGTCTATGTAGCTCTTCCATGAAGTGTAGAATTCTTTTCATATACTGCTCAGTGTCCTCCACCCCATTATAGTAAGATGGATCAGGAAGTGGTCCATCCATTTTCACCTCCCCTTTCAACAATCCATCTGCCTCGCCTATATCAAATACATCCAATCTCGAATCGATCATACACGACATCCCCGTAGCAATTTCAGCTGTTTGGACGGCTCTTTCCTGTGGAGAAGAAATGACGTGATCGAATCTGATGTGACTTAGTTGCTGTTTTAAATCTTTGGCTTGTCTGATTCCTTCTTCATTTAATGTAACTCCTTTCCTTCCTTGCATTCTTCCTTGTTTGTTCATATCCGTTTGACCGTGTCTGATAACGTATATCATGGGGTAGTCCTTTCTTTTGTGAATCGATTATTTAGTACTGTCACGAAAAACCACTTAAATAGGGATCTTGGAACTGCGTGGACTCCCTCGTTCCAGTACTCCTGAAGCGAAGCAGCTACGGTCCCCATCCATGTACACACCTTTTTGACATTAGCCCGGGTGGACCGTATGTTTAAAAACATCGTGTATACCCAGCGCCAATGGTTACTGAATTATCTATCCTTCTTCCGCTTCTGCACCTCCAAATGGATGGCCAAATATGTAACACCCAAAAATCCTACTATTCCAAATATGCCGGCGATAATACCTTGAACCGAAGATGTAAAGAGTGTAAATCCCATCATGGTACTCAATCCTACGATAAGAAGAAGCATCCAGTGGGCGTATCGATTGATGAACTCCGTAATCATAATCCCCTCCATAAGCTATTGTTACATTCATTTTAACATAATATTCCAACCGATTATCAATAAAATAAGCCATCCTGAAGGATAGCTTATTTCGTTTCTATATATTTTCAAGAAATAATCTTACAACGTCTGCTCCTCCAATGAACGTTCCCAGTGTACTTCCTAAATTGGCAAGCACAACAATGAGCAGGATGCGGGTTACTTTGTTTCTCCAGAATCCTTTTATGCTTAGAACATCGTCGGGGAGAGAGTCGAAGTCACCTACATTGGGCCTGCGGAAATAGGCTTGGACGAAACCTGCAAACCAACCAGCTGCCAGGAGAGGATTCAATGAAGTGATAGGTGCCGCTACGAATGCTGTTAATATAGCTAACGGATGTCCCAAGCCAATGGCTACACCAAGGGCTGAGAAACCGCCGTTCCATAAGATCCAGCTGATCCCCTGCTGTATGCCTGCATCCGGGTTTGAAATGAATGTATAGGCAATGACTGCCAGGATCATGACAGGAATGGCCCAACCTATGATTTTTGGCCATTTTGATTTAGCCGGTCTTTCATTAAGCTTGTCTAAGTTATGTTCGTTATGGATTTCTTCCGTGATTCCAGGAACATGTGCCGCACCAAGAACAGCAACGATTTTCTTACCTGGTGCGTCTTTTATTTTTTGTGCCAGGTATTGGTCGCGTTCATCGATCAAGGGTGTTTTCAGTTTAGGAAACACCTGGGTGAATTCATTCAGCATTGAATCCAACATATCCTGTGATTTTATTTTTTCGAGTTCTTCCTCTGTAATTGTATCATTGCTGAAAATACTGTATACGATCTGGGTCAGGAGCTTGGCTTTCCCGCTGAAACCGACAGTATTCCAAATTCTTGAAAATGTCACCTGGATGTTTCGGTCAGCCAGAACGAGTTCCGCTTGAATTTCTTTTGCAGATTCAATGCCTTGAATCATTTCCTGTCCTGGTTTGATACCGAATTGTTTGGCCATTCGTCGCTGGAATGATCCAATGGCAAGGTTCATGAGCAGCAATGTGGCCTTCTTATCCTTAATGACTTGGAAGATGTCGGTGTCTCTCCATTTATCTCCTTCGACGATGGATTGATACCTAGGCTCGTCCAGCTCTACACACACCGTGTCGGGTTGTTCGGCTTTTATCACTTCTTTTACTTGCTCTGCACTCTGACGAGACACATGAGCCGTGCCGATGAGAATATATTCCTTCCCATCCATATGTATTCTCGTAATATTCTTTTCATTTTCTGTCATCATAGTTTACCTTCCTTTAATTCCACTGACTTTTGCATAAATTGAAACTACCTCATTATGATAAACTAGTTTTGGCAAAATTTAAATAAATTCTATTCATAATCATGAAAGATCTTGATTCTGAAGTAAGTTAATCTATATTGGCTTGGATATGCTTGGATTTTTGGTTCCCCGAATATTTCTATCTGACCTAACAGATGCCCTCCCAGTTTCACCGAAATATAAAGAAAAAATCCCATCCAATAGATGAGATCCCCGAACATATTAATATCTTTTTCTTTTATCAATCACTGCTTCACTCACCACATCATACATATCTTCAACCCCTTTGGATGAAGCTTCAAATTGATACGAATTCCCGATATCGATGCCAATATTCATTGCTTCTTCAGCAGCATTGATATTCGCCCCCAGAAAAATGAAATCCCAATTGTACCGCTCCTGTTGATGACTGATCAGATCCTTCACCAGGCTTGCTGAATAATCAACGCTCGAGTTTTCCATACCATCTGTAGTGATCACGAAGATGACTTTTTTTGGTCGCTCCACTTTTTCAATACCTGATAAGCGATGACCCACTTTGTGAATCGTTTTGCCGATAGCATCCAATAGAGCAGTGCTACCTCTTACATAATACTCCTCCTGCGTAAGTCTTACCTTATTCGCCTCTATTCCACTCCATAACTGCTCGACTGTATCATCAAAAAGAACCGTAGTAACAAGTGTTCTACCAGGTAATTGACTCTGATTTTCAATAAAAGAGTTATAACCTTCAATTGTTTCATGTTCAAGTCCACCCATTGAACCGCTTCTATCTAACAGGAATATGATTTCGGTTAGATCAGTATTCATTTTTTTCATCCTCTCTTTATCGTTTCTGATATAATCATAACCATGAAGAGTAAGATATGGGTCGCCCCGTAAGCGACATTTTGGAGGTGATGATATGCTTAGTGAAAAGACTTTGCAGGAACTTCATGATTTTGTGAAAACAACTAGAACAATACGGATATATGATATACATAAAGAAGAACCCTTTTTAAGTGATACCATTTACTCCAGTGAACTGTAAGAATTTATTGAGCGGCATCAATCAGCATCTTTTTCAGAGAGGTTGTTTCAGCATATCGATGACAAGGGTGAGACAGATGCTGCCATCTATAAAAAAGCAGGGGTTGACCGAAAGCACTTTTCCAAAATTAGATCGATTTCTGATTACAAGCCTGGCAAACGGACAGTGATAGCCCTGTGTCTTTCTCTGGAACTCTCTGAGGAAGAAACCGGAGATATGTTGAATGTAGCCGGTTTCTCCCTTTCAGACAGTGACCGATTCGATCTCGTGATACGGTTTTGTTTAGAAAAGAAAATTTATGATATCGATGACGTGAATCAAGCACTCTATTCACTTAAGGTAAAACCATTATAAAAAGGAGAGTGCCTGAAACACCACTCTCCTTCTACTAATATTTCTTTTCGATTTTCTCTTGTAAGGTTTCGATTTTCTCTGGAAGTACATACAGGTATTCAATCAAACCTTCCAATAATTCCATCAGTAGCCCGGCTGTTTCATCGTCTATTTCCCGTTCCAGTTCGAGCATTTCGTAAAATGCAGAGTTGGGATGAACAAGATGACTGAGAGCTTGGATTGGCTTGGATAGGTCGACATTCTTAGGCAACTGATCGAATTGTTCCGACAATGATTGCCCGGACGATTTATCCCCATTGAAATTCTTTAGAACACTCTCAAGTACTCGCTTGGACATCACGGCAGTTGCAGAATTATCCTTTGACTGGCTTACATTTAATGCAGAACGGAATGAACGGACAAGGTCCTGTGGGATCCTTTTATTCCCCTGAATCTGATCCAATGGACCGTTCGTAGCTAAAGGGTCGTAAATATAAAGAACGGATTCCTCGCTTCGATTAACAGAATCATTATTTAACATTACAATGAAAACAGCCGGATTCCTACACTCCGAGCAATTAGCCTCAGCGAATAACCCCTTCTTATTCACTTGATAGAAATTGGCTTTTAACAGAAACTCACTGGTCTTAGAGCAGTTTGGACATTGACTTTTAACCTTCTTAGGAACTTTTTGATAACCATACTGCACGTGTGACAGCACGGACCCCGGTAAAATTTCTCTCATGTGTACCTCCTAGAAAATGCACCTTGACGAAATGATTTTAATTATTATGAAAATTTATTTTAAATAAAAAAGCCCTTTCCTCATATCAAAATTATACCTTTGCTAGAAAGTATTACAAGGTCAAAAAATTGGAAAATAAGATTTGTGATAATGGGACTAAAGATGATTATGAAAGGATGAAATCAACGGAAAAATGTCTATCTTGTTAATTTATGTAATCCTTCTTCTACTTCCTTTACTATGGAATCGATCAGCTCATGTGCATAAACATCTTTACTGAGCCGTGGGCTTTGGCCGGCCCATAAAGACATACATTCTTTGTTATTTTGATTACCGGCTACCTTTCTTATTTCTTTAGTCAATTCGTTTTGAATGGGATAAGGAAGTAATTGATTCTCATACTTTTTCATCACGTTTGTGAATGTGTTTGAAAGCCCCCTCGCCGGTTTACCGCTGAAAACAGATGTGAGGGTTGTACTTGTCTCTTCAGCTTGTAAAATGGCTCTCTTGTGCAGGTCTTTTGCTCCACTTTCTTTCATTGTTAGAAATGCGGTACCCATTTGAACCCCTTTTGCACCAAGGGCTAGAGCGGCTATCATGCCCCTTCCATCCATAATTCCGCCTGCTGCAATAACCGGGATTTTCACAGCATCCACTGCCTGTGGAATAAGAGAGAACGTTCCGATCATCGAATCTTCGTAAGTTCCATTAAATGTACCTCGGTGCCCACCGGCTTCGCTTCCCTGTGCGACCACCATATCCACCCCACATTCTTGATTGATTAATGCCTCTTCCACTGTTGTAGCAGTTCCGATCACTTTGATTCCTTCTCTTTTCAACTCTTTCATTATCTCTTTAGGTGGAGATCCAAACGTAAAGCTGCACACCGGCACTTCTTCCTCTATGAGGGTTTCAATCTGTTTTTCAAAATCTATTTCGTTTTTTATGCCTTGACTATCGTTCAATACATTCAATTCTTTCTTGAAGGGTTCAAGTAATTTTCCCATAAGGTTCACTTGTTCTTCATTATACTGCGGTGCTTCGGGTATGAAAATATTCACTCCAAATGGAAGGTCTGTCTGTTTCTTTACTTGTTTGATCGCTTCCTGCAGACCGGTGACAGACATATATCCCGCTCCAAGCGTTCCCAGGCCACCTGAGTTAGATACTGAGGCAACCAGTTGAGGTGTAGTGACTCCTCCGGCCATTCCTGCTTGGATGATGGGATATTGTATCCCCAAACTCTTCGATACTTCGTTTTTATACCACATCTTCTCCCCTCCACCTTTCTAAACAATAACAATTATTCTTAAATAAATTATGTCAAATGAAAGCCTTTTGCACAACTGATTTGTGTTCTTAGATACTCTTCTCTATAAAAAAACGTTCAAAGCAATGAGTACTCTGAACGATTTCTTTCTTATTTAAATGAGGTAAACTTTGATACTTTTTTCATAAATTCCTCGTACGAGCCAAAATGCTTATTCCAAGAGTTATACCATTTTCGAATGGTTTCCAATAACCAAAAAGGTACAGCTCTCCCTTCTATAAGGTCATAATGATCATCATAGGCTTTCTTCAAGTGTTCCCATCTGAAATCATTTCCTGGCAGAACATATTCTGATACATCAATGATTTTCGCTCTCCCATTTTGCAATAAAATGTTTTTTAAATGGATATCACGGGGGTTCATTCCTTGTTCCCGAACATATTGTCTTGCCTTCTCGACGTCTTGTACCACTTGATGAGGAATTGGTATCCCCTGCAGCAAGCAGTCAAAGAGTGTCGGCCCTTCTTCAAAACTTAATACCAGTAATGTATCGTAAGCCGCATAGCAGGTAGAGAAATAAGGAGAATCCCCGATGGAATGATAGACTTTTTTTTCAATCTTTATTTTAGATCTTTTATCATCAGCATACAGTTTGAAAGCAAAGTCAGGTGCATAAATAGATTGAAAGACAGCCGCATCTGTCCCGACACCAATGCATCGCAAAGTTTCATTAGCACCATGGATCGTGACAGGTTCATTATTTGCATTTGAAGACACGGTCATTTGAGATAAAGATGGTAGAGCGACTTCCCATTTATTATCCATAGGCTCTCCCTTCGTCCAATTGAACTCTATTAAAGGTATGACTTGGTTTCGTACCTTATTCAGGATAATATAGCATCCGCTTATTTCAAATTTCAAGCTACAGCCTTCTAATCTTCTTAGCAATTTTAAACAATCTTTACAAAAACACACTTATCAAGAACCAGATCTACTCCTAATCCATCTGCAGATATAAATAAGTTTTTTACTATCCTGCATTGACTGTGCTACTATTTTGCTTCAGCCCGACTCCCTCTTTTCGCATTTCCAGGTCTGGAGAAATCATTTTTAGAATAAATGTACAAGCAAGTCCGATGGCAAGGATGATCACTGCCATCACCCCTGATGGAAGAAGAGCCCCGACTGTCACTGTGATAGAAGCAATCAGCATAGATATGTTGAATTTCAGTCCATTAAATGCCATATATGAACTGCGGGCATTGTCATGGGAGAGGCTCCCATATAGGATTGCTCAACGGGTACACGGAACACTTCACTGATAGTCAGTATCCCCATCATGAGGAGTAGGATAAATAAGTTATTAGAAAAAGCAAGTGCCGCATTGCTGGCTAAAAAGAAAAAACAACTCCAAACTAATACAGTTTGGTCTTTTAATGAATGAGGACTCCTTGTGACAATTAACATGAGGATCACAACCAGAATCGTATATTAGGCGTATACCAATGAAGTTTGTAAGTTGAACTTCCATCGACAGAATGAGTACACCAGCAACGGTAAAAGGACAAACAGCTTGTCCTTTATAACTTTTCCGTAATTTAAAATTAGTTTCCTTACATGTTGAGGTGGTTTCATATCCGTTTTCACCGTTGCGTAGCTCTCATCAATGAAGAATGCCACCAATAATGCTGTTCCCATCCCAATAAAGACATTGATCAAAAGTAATAGCCCTGCCACCCTTGCTCCAAAATGGAAGTCTAGGTAGATGGGCATAAATGGAAAAAATACACTTCCAATAAAACGGCTCATAAATGTTTCAATGATACGTATTTTTATATTTTTGTTATTCCTTCTCTCTATCTATTAGACGAGCCTATTTGGTCACTCGTCTAGAAGCTTTGTCAGTCGAATAATATTTACTCCTAATGCTTCAAATATTACTCGACAAGTGATGTCACTCACCCTTTCCCTGCCACCTTCAAGTCTCTTGATAGTCTGAGTGCAGACATTTGCTTTCACAGCTAACTCTTCTTGAGTCAGTTGAGACTTTACCCTCAGCAAGTATACAATCTCTCCCATATGTAGTTCTTGAGTAGTCGACTTCTCTCTTGTTAGACAAGTATTAATGGAGTTACAAAGTTTCTTCATGTCATTCATAGGTAGCTGCCTCCAACATTTGGTAAAATGGTATTTACTAAATATAAAGAAATTTCTCCAAATTTTCAAGGGAATCCGTAATAGTTTTCTATTTATACATTATGTTTGGCAGCCTATCATCGTATGAATGAGATTTGACAATTGGATGAAGGTCGAAACCGTCGGACTCATTTCCTTTAAAATGAAAAAAAGCATCGCTTAGGATGCTTTTTTAGTGTAATTTAAGTGCTTATAATGCGAGAAACAAATCCCACCTAAGTGAATAATAAACTGTGCCTATTCCTACGAATACGACGATCAGGCCAATAATATTTTCTAAAAACTTTTCTGGTAACTTAATAAATTTTAGGACCGAATATATTAATGTGGTCAACGAGATTGTAACTAAAGAAACAATGGCTATATTAATGGCAACTGTTTTTACTGGTTCTGTAATTAATTTACTGAATTCTAACAAAATAGACCCTCCTGATTTGATTCAAAACAGCGTGTTCCGCTGAATATGTAGTATCAAGAAGACTATTATACTAGAAATTACACAATTTTAATAGTGGTAGCTTAGAGTAATTCACCCTTTTAGAGGTAAGGAGTTTCCCTTAACCGCCAAACGTAATTTGTATTTAATAGAAATTTAGAAAGGTATATACTATACATACAACTACAAAAGATGGTATATGTACGTAGCAATGAAATTCAGCTCCAATAAGGAGGTACATTCACGGATGAAGAAATGGCTGATGATGAAGATAGATCAACAGTATAAAACACCTAAAGGACTGGTCGGGATATACTTTGGAGAAAAAATGGCCCTCCAACATAAAATTGAAACGATGTGGACATTGAAACTGCTCGACCTGAAGGAAAACGATCTTGCTCTGGAACTTGGATGCGGAGCCGGTTATGCCATAAAAAAGGCTATATGTGATTCAGCTGTTCAAAAAGTAGTAGGGCTGGATTTATCGAAGACTGCTCTAATCTCTGCACGCAATCGAAATAGATCAAATATCAAGAGTGGCCGTGCCGAATTTGTTCAGGGAAATGTAGTCAATCTGCCCTTTCAAGACAACATGTTTTCAAAAGTATTCAGCATCCAGTCAATTTATTTTTGGGACACTTTGCAAGAAACGGTTATGGAAATTTATCGTGTCTTAAAGGAGAAGGGCTCAATCGTGATCACTCTAAGCGATGGGAAAGACGGAAACTCATGGACCGGTATACAGGCCATGTTATCTGAAGAACTGATTCCTATAATGAAGTGCATTGGATTTTTAAACATTGAAATGAAACAAGGGCCCTCATCGAGAGGCTATCATACTGTGGTGGTGATGGGAGACAAATAATTGGGAGGACTCTCCGGCTAAAGGGAGCTTCTTATTTTATTGGGACATGTGGATGATAAATCAAACGGTTGGAAATGTGCCGGATCTCAAACATCAGTACCTTTCCCACCATGGGACCGTAAATATTCTTAATCATTATTGTTATTTTTAAAGACTCTTTTCGCAAAGTTTGTGGTTATGATTACATATACAGTATTTTGCACATGCTCTGACATTGGGTATGTGCTGCAGGGTGAGTGGGACCTGCTCCGCTTTCCACGGAAGGACGGTCGGCCGAGCCTCCTCAGCTTCGCTTCCGGGGTAAGCCCGAAAAGCGGAAGCTGCTTGCTCAGCCCCGACAAGCATAAGATGAAGGGGCTAAGAAGGCGTTCTTCGCCTTCTTGGACCATTTAGCTTATGACCTCGAGGGGCTAAGGCGCTGGAGCTGGACAGTCCGAAAAGCGGAAGCGGCTTGCTCAAGCCCCGCCAAACATAAGATGAAGGGGCCTAAGAAGGCTCTCTTTTCCCTTCTTGGAGCATTTGGCTTATAACCTCAAGGGGCCGGGGCACAGGGAAAGCGAGGATCTCTCGCTGTAATCAACCACTACACGCTTCTTCAAAAGCAACAGTATATACGAAAACAGCCATTTTAATAGATTTGTAAAACGCACATTCTCCATTCTTACTCTGGTTGTTTGTGTGTCCTAATAAACCGTGTTAAATCAGCCAAATCATCAATCACAGCATCTGCATGCTTTGCATCTCTCCATTGAGGATCTCTTTTCCAAACCCCCTTCATCCCTATCTTTTGGGCACCGTACACATCATACTCAGGGTGATCCCCAACAAAGATGCACTCTTGAGGTTCTACATCTAATCTTTTTGTCGCACGCCCGAATATTTCAGGGTCAGGCTTTTTCAGTCCTTCCCACTCAGAAATTAGAATTTCATGAAAGTAATGTTCAATTTCAAGTGCCAGGATATTGTCCATTTGAAATCGGCCAAAACCGTTCGTAATCATACCCAATTTTAACCCTGCCACCTTTAATTCACCCAGCATATTATGTAAATGGAGAAAAGGTACACAACTGTGTTTAAATTGACTAACATAATCCTCAAGCAGTTCTTTCCAAGTTAATTCAGAAATCATAAATTCTTCAATCAGTTGCTTGTAAACTCTGTCTTTCCACACGGAACCCCTCTGATCTAATTCAATGAATCTCGAAATGTATAAATCTTTAGGAATATGGTGCAGCGAAGGGTAGAGTCGTTCATATTGGTTGGTAATGAATGCATGGACAGATGCATCCCTGTTTAATAGGGTTCCATCAAGGTCGAATAGCGCAGCTTTGATCATAAAATGCACTCTCCTATTTTACTGAGTTTTTCACTTTCGACATTTCACAATCAGAGTCGTAGGTATATAACTCGCTTTTTCAAAGGAATACCACCTTTTAGAGTGCCTATTGACATCCTCTTCAGTTAATCGCACCTCTTCGACCACCTGTTCAATCAAGAAACCATTTTTGATGAGCGTATTCAAATAGGTGCTGACTTTGAACTGCTGCATGATGGCAGGTTGATTCCACGCCTCATGATGATACGGTCCTTCTTTATGATAGGGTTTGTCGAGAATGAGGGTTTCACCGGTTTGTTGTATCCGATTGTAGAACGGGTGCTCCCAGCTGAATACGAAGATCCCCCCAGGTTTAAGGTATGAAAATATATTGGCAAGCGTTTGATCGAGGTTGGTCGTCCAACCCAGGGCATAAATCGAATAGACGATATCAAAAAAATTCTTTGGTATTCCCGGATTCTCTTCCATAGGTGCTTCAAATAATATGACATCATCGTTAGAAAGTAATTGCCCAGAAGCCTGGATTTGACTGTGGGAAAGATCTAATCCCCATAGCTCGCTTGCCTGATTATTTTTCATATATTTGAGTGAATGACCACTTCCACAGCCGATGTCTAATACTTTTTTACCCCTAACTTCTCCCAGAAGCTGTAATTCGTCTTCGGTAGGGGCAAGCGGCCCATATTCAGGGAGAGGGTTTCTACCGTAGAAACGGGGTGCAGCATCATCCCAGCTTTGTTTATTGGTTGATAGTGACGCATTATTCAATCTGCCTTCCTCCTATTAACATAAATTTGTTAATCAACGAAAATCTGATTTTATCAACGGAAACTATATCACGATTCCCCTTCACCACCAATGTATATAAATCACTTATGTATGCACTGTTCGAGCAACAGAAAGAATCTCCTCGTACACACCATTCCATTCAAGATAATAATCTGCCACATAAACTGGATCGATCCAGCATCGTTCCACGGATTCATAATCTGCTCCGAATGTATATACTTCTTCAACGTTCATTGCATAAAAAAGCTGAAAACCTACTTTCGGATAGGGGCTTTGTTCGTTCCAATGGGGATTACTCTGGTGATCTACGACCAGGTAACCTAAAAGGTGGGAAGAGCCGGAAACATACGCCTCCTCCATTACTTCCCTCTTCAAGCATTCTTGGGGGGACTCACCTTCTTCCAAGTGGCCTCCCGGAAAATCCCAGCCTCTTTTAAGGAGATTCACCAAAAGCAGTTTTCCCTCTTTAAAACAGAAACCATGCACACTGGTGACTCGAGATGTGTCAGGGAGTACAGAATCCGGCCTCCATGTCAATTTCACTTTGGATTTCCCCCATAATACATATGTAGAATTCATCATTTCCCTCCAATAATTTACACTATTCCATATATTCACTATCTTATCGTATCTTAGAATAAAATGGAAAGAGTGAAACTGTTGAGCCCAGTATGTGTGGGAACCTTGTACATTTGAGGATATGAATGGATATTTTGGGACGAGAGAATTGCTAAAAATTATTTAGGATAAAGTCATTGCAGGGGAACGGGTCGAAAGTGAATAATACCTTTTAGCAGAGAGAGATAACCTGGCTAAAGGGAAGTTTGGTCAGTATTCACTCTTTTTTTCTTTTGTCGGTATCTTGTGTAGTAGAATCCCGGTACCGATTGTTATCAGCGTTAAAAGAAAAGCACTAAAAATTGGGTTTAGGCTGTAGTCCTGTTCAAAACCATCTAATATACATGAATAAATACCTGCCATTATTCCAGTTAAGATAAGCGTGTTTATTCGCAACGATCATACCCCTTTCTTTATGTAAAGCTCTTTTCGGATAGATTGTTGTTTTTGAACAATTTGTTGCTTGAGCTCTATCACCCGGTGTTGGGTGGATGAAAAGGGGGACTGCTTTTCTTCAGCTAAAACGAACGGGGTATCGGCACGCCAGATCCCATCCGGTGTATACGCAGTGCCCCTCGCCATTTACAGAACTCACTAGGGACAAGAGGTGATGGAAAGCGCAGAACGTTGATCACTCAACATTTAGAAAGAAGCTAGTGTTAAAAAGCAAGGTATTAATATATGTCTATTTCAGACCCATACGCTTGGAAATCAACTAGCACTCACTAATTAAAAAACAACAAAGTTTGCGAAAACAGCCTTATGTAATGAATAGTACTAGTTGATGTCCCCCAGGTAAACCCTGGAACTCTTATGAACTAAATATGATGCTATTTCTTTAGGGTAGAATCTATACTCCTTCAGCTCATTCAAATCAATCCACTCCACACCGACTTGATGACTATCAGGGTTTGTGGGAGTCTGTTGAACGGTCCATTCATGGAGTAACGTACATGTAAAATAAAACTCCACTTGATGTAAGTCTGAATCAAAAACTGCATGTTCATGGTTCTTCCCAATATACTCCCTTACATGTATTAGTTCTCCTATTGACACTTCACACCCAAGTTCTTCGATGCATTCTCTTTTTAAAGCAGCATGAAGTGTCTCGCCTCGCTCCTGGCCACCCCCGGGAAAAAGGTAGAAAAAACTTTCCTCGTCTTTGTTTTTAGTCAGAAGTATTTTGTTATCTCTTATAATGACGGCTTTTGCAGAGTTACGAATGGTCATCGGCAAATTTCCCTTCTAATTATCTTAAGCTTTCATATGTATAGAACATGCTTTTTGTATTTGGTAGATTAGTATGCACATAATAACATTCAATATTTATCGTGAATAATCCTGCTAAAGTTTCATGAGGAGGAAAAGAAGGTTTGTTTCAGACATCTTAGTAATTTTTTGATATCCCCATTCAACAAGAAAGGATGATTTATTTGATCGATCTTACTATGGTTGAAAAAATAGTAGCAACCCTGCGTGAAAAACACGGGCTCCCCGGCATATCTGTGTGCCTGACTGATTTGAATGGGGAAAACTTTATTACGTCAGCAGGGGTTCAAACATTTAATCAGGATACATTATTAGATCCCTCTGATCATCAACGTGTTGGAAGTATTACAAAAATAGTGACTAGCACGCTGATTTTGAAACTCCAAGAAAAAGGTCTCCTTTCACTTGAACAATCCGTTGAATCCATCTTACCCGGTATCCTGAAAGATGGCAGCCGGATTTCAGTCCGTCAATTGCTTCAGCATAGAAGTGGTTTGAAGGACTATATTTGGATGGATATTGCAGGCACTAAATGTATCGAGCATGCGGTTTCAAGTATACAAGATCTTTTCCCCCCTCAAAGTCTTATAAGACTTATCGCCAACCAAGAGCTGGAATTTGAACCCGGAACTGAATACAAGTACTCTAATACTGGTTATATTCTGCTAGGAATGATCGTGGAAAAATGTTCAGGAGAAAAGTTTGAAGATGCAGTCGATCAATGGATCATCCAACCACTTCATCTGGAGAGGACATACTTTCCCTCTAAGAATCATATAAGGCTCCCATTTGCCACAGGTCATTCACAAGCTACACCGGACTTGTCAGACATTTCAGATGAGAAATCAGAATTAACTGAACTCAACGTTTCGATTATGTGGACTGCGGGGGCTCTCATTTCCAATCCGGCAGAAATCCAAAAAATAATGAAGGCACTCTTCAGCAATCTTCTATTATCCCAGGTATCACTGGAACAAATGCTGGATTTCCATGAAACTGATATTCCGAACCAATTCTACGGTTTGGGTCTATACAAGTATACGTTTGATAACGGAATGCAAGCATATGGTCACCATGGAGGGGTCCATGGATATGAATCCTTGACTCTGTATTACCCAGATCATGAAATATTCACAACGGTTATCGTGAATCAGATGCCTGTTGGAGTTATGTCACTTGCATATCAGCTGTATCAGGAAGTTTTTAAAAAAGAGTTGTAAGTGTTGTTAAGTAGAAAACGCTCATCTGGGAGCGTTTTTCTTCTGCCCAGTTGTTGGTTTGATACGCTCTCTCTTAGACACTTTTTACACATATTACCCCTCTAAGAATCACTTCTTGGTAATTCTATAATCTAATTAACATAATATTATTATGATTTTCTTACTTTGTATTAAGTTTTTGGAGTTCATTCACTGTTACGAAAGAGTATCCCTCTTTTGTTAATGCTGCCAGGATTTCCTCAAGAACTTGTATTTCGTCCACACTTTTGTCATACATAGGATGTAATAAAATAATAGAACCAGGCTTTGCATTTTCTTTTACTACGGCTAGTTTCTTAGATGGGTCATTCGTAACGCTATCAGGTTCTATGCTCCACATAATCGTTTCTCTATCGTTTTTGTGTAAGTAATATGGAAGTCCGATCAGTTTTTTCCCATTTGGCGGGCGAAAATCGATCTCACCGTCGTATCCAGTTTCCTTAATGAGTTCATCCGTATTTTCAATTTCTTTTTTTATGTAGGTGCTGGATTTAAAGATCATTCGATTATGAGTATAAGTATGATTTCCTATCTGGTGCCCTTTCTCTACTATTTTCTTTGCTTCTTCAGGAGATCGTTCGATTTCTTCACCAATCAGAAAAAATGTGGCTTTGACTTTGTACTTGTCTAATAAGGAAAGAATTTTTCCGGTATTCTCTGTCGGTCCGTCGTCAAAGGTCAGGGCTACTACCTTCTTATCCGTATTAACCTCTGAAGTAAGGTTTCCAAATACCTGAAAAGTTCTTGCATTCATCCACTTATATGTACCATATAATAGTAGAAATAAAACCATAATCATAGTCATCATGCGGGTTATATACGTTTTCATCACTGCCTCCTCTAGTCTTTTATTAACAATAGTATAGCAATTTTAGAGAAGGCGTAAATGGTCTGCTGCTAATTAATAACGATAAAAAAAGAATAAATCCATGACTTAGTCCTTCTTTTTCTTAATTTGTTCCCGGATATTCTCTAATTCTTCAAAGGAAAGCATGTTCAATGACGCTTTTATCTCATCTTCAATCTTCTTTTTGTTTTTCTCCTGATAGTTTTTCCACCAATCCCGGAGGTTTTCCGTATTCGCAAGAAGATATTCAATATCGATCTCCTCAATTTCATCATCGGATAAGTAGTGAAGGACAGCAGCTAGCATCTTTTCCAGCTTTTCATTGGTTTCATTTTCTTGTATCAGTTCATCCGAGTTATCTTTTCTCATCGGCATATTTTGCCCCCCTATTTATGGTTGGTCTTATTAGTATTGACGAGAAGTTTGAGATGTTAAACACTTGTAGTACACAAGGTTCGATGTAAATCTAGGTAAATCAATCCCTTCTTTATTAATAAAGGAAAAAATTCCTAAGAAATAGCTCTAAGTTTCTTTCATTAATACAGGTACTACCCTTTTTTGTCCGGATACCATTTTCTTTGTAAGGTTAAGTTACCTGGGAATATAAAGAACGGCGCGCCGGTCAGAAGGAATCTGAATTTGGAGAAATTTGAAGAACTTCAAATGCAATATGACCGTATGATTCATAAAATTATTCATTCGTTGCACATTTACAAAAACAAACACGAATACTATCAGACCGGCCTCATTGCCCTTTGGGAGGCTCATCAAAATTTCGATCCTGAAAAAGGGGCTTTTCCCGCCTATGCTTACTCATTTGTTCGTGGCAGAATATTATCTCAATTAACAACAGAAAGCCGGAATGCAGAAAAAAGTATTTTTAAAGAGACGGAGTTTTTTGATTTGATTGAAGATGAAAAGGTAAGCGATGGATTGGCAGAAGAATTGTTGTTCAGTTATTGTAAAGACTTAACCCCCAACCAGAGAAAATGGGTAATGTATACATGTCTGCACATGCTGACGGTCAGTGAAATCGCAGAGGTGGAGAAGGTTTCTATCTCCGCTGTAAAAAAGTGGAGAAAAGGAGCGAAGGAAAAGGTTCAGGGAATGTTGAACATTAAAGGATAAAGGATGGGACGCTTTCGTTAAATAGAAATCCCAATTCGAAAAGACCAAGTTAAAGAAACTTGGTCTTTTCGTTCATCTAATTAAAATTAACTTCTTTCACTACGGCCATTTCCTTGCCGAATCGGTTCCCATGATCAACAAATCCTAAACTCGCATATAAGTAATGTGCACCATGATTTTCGGGATGATATCCTACTACGATTCTATTTATATCAAGGGTTTTAACCATTTGTGTTATCATTTGTTCTGTGGCGGCTTTTCCGATTCCTTTCCCTTGATAGCGTTTATCCACCATAATCCGGTATACCCAATATCCATCCAGTTCTTCAGGTACAGAGTTGTACATTAAGAATCCTACCACTTTATCTTCAAAATAAATGGCAAATGGTTTTAATGTCGGCTCAAATTTGGATTGAGCAATTGAAATGGCATTTGGCTCAATAAATTCCTGTTGTTCCAGAGAGAGCTCCAGCTGACAGCATTCGTACCAATTTTCTTCATTTAATTCTGCGATTACCACTTTGTTCTCTTTCAATCTTTTTCCCCTTTCAAAAAACCTTAGTAATTCAAGATATCAATTTTCAGACCATTAGATCATACCATCATTTTCAAATAGGGATAATCTTTTTATTATTTCTCAATATATTTGTTGACTCAATATTAACTTTTGGATAAACGAAGAAACCGTGGATATCCAGCCATTGCAATCACTCCTCCAGCTACTCCGGCAAAGACCAGTACAGAAATATTGAACAATACGTCTACAGTGGACCCTTCTTCTAAAATGATTTCCTTATACCCTTCGATTGCCCAGTATTGAGGCAGTAGCTTGCTGATTGTTTGCATAAAATCTGGCATCAGGTCCACTGGTAACCACAATCCTCCAAGCATTGCCCCACCAAGGGCTATGATCTGTGTCATGGCGATTCCCATATTCTCTGTTTTTACCAAAACGGCGAGCGCCATGCCCCAGCCGGTCACAATAAAAGCCAAGGATAATGATAAACTTATCAGTCCAACGGGATCGCCCAAAGGAAGGTCATAGACCACGACACCGAAACTAAATAATACAGCAATCTGAATTAAAACGATCATCATGAATGGAATCCATTTCCCTATAAAATAGTTCTTAATTGGAAGTGGGGTACTGGCTATCCTTGCAACCATTCCTTTGTCCCTATCCTTCACAAATCCGATGACCATGGATATCATAATATAAAAGGCGAACATAATCGTATAGCCGGGAATGATCTGAGTGACGACTTCTTTATAACTTGTATTCTCATCTCCGGAAAAGATGGAAACAAAGGCAATTATGAAGACTATCGGTAAGATAAACGTCCAAAACCACAAGCCTTTATCCTGAATATTTTTCTTTAATTCCATTTTGGCAATGGCCCACATATCATTTTCCCCTTCCTATGAATCTCGAAGTTGTGTTCCTGTCAAAGCGAAAAAGATATCCTCCAACTTCGGCTGATATAGCTCAAGCCTTCTTGGCAAAATATTTTGATTGCGAAACTCGATAATCAGTTTTTCCAAAGTCATCAAAGGATCTTCGCTTTGCAAAAGAAATCCGTTTCCCTTGGCTTTTACCTTCCCGTGCTGGGATAAACTGACTTCACCTAAACCTTCTCCCGAAATAAATAATGAGGGTTTATTATATTTTTGCTGTAATTCATTCATTGTTCCGCATTCGACTACTTTCCCCTTGTCGATTAGTCCGATGTTGTCACATAGCTGCTCAACTTCCTCCATGTAATGACTGGAATAGATGATTGTACTTCCCTTTTCCTTTAGTTCATTGATAATGGTAAAAATCGAATTTCTTGATTGTGGATCGATTCCTACAGTCGGTTCATCCATGATCACAATGGAAGGATTATGCAGTAAGGCACAACCGATATTCAATCGCCGCTTCATTCCCCCTGAAAAGGTGATGACTTTGTCTTTCCCACGATCTTTTAACCCGATTTGTTTTAATACTTTCTCGGAACGATCTTGAAGGTCTTTCCCTTTCAGTCCATAAACGCTTCCGAAATACATTAAATTATCCTTGGCAGAAAGGGTTTCTTCCAGACAGATATCTTGAGGTATGTATCCAATAAGTTTTTTCACCATTACTTTTTCTTTCATGACGGAATGTCCATTGACGATGATATCCCCCTCAAAACTCTGTAATACTCCGGATAAGATCTTCATAAACGTTGATTTTCCTGCACCATTCGGTCCAACCAGGCCAAAACAAGAGCCTTCTGGAATAGTTAAATGAATATCGTCAAGTGCTTGAATTGAATCATATCGCTTACTTACGTTCTCAACCTTGATCATAAAAAAAACCTCCTTCAGCACAGTTACTCATAATAAGATGTACGAATGGAAATTGGTAAAAGTTTCACTTACTGTAAAGAAACGAAAGAAAAAGGAGTGGGTTTGTATTCCACTCCTCTCGTATGCTCGATATCTTCGAATGAAATCATTTATGTTTTGTATCAACTCTAACTGACCAAATAAAATAGTATAAATGAAAGGATTCCTAGCAGGATAATCATAAACGTATCTTTGAAGCCGTCTTTCACGCGAACATGAGCAAGCATTCCACCGATAGCTGTGATGCCAAGAACGAGAGAGCCAGGCCCAATGTATGTTTCATTCCAATAACCAAGCACCAATAGAACTGCACCGGTCAATTCGACTAAACCAGTGACAAACCTAAACCATTGAGGCAAACGTAAATGATCAAATACACCGCGATGCATGCTCGACCCGGTCAATTTTCCGACTGCCGCCATTAAAAACATCGCTGCCAATATCCCTTGTAACACCCAGATGAAGATGGTCATGTAGTTTTCCCCCTTCAAATTAAACAATGGGCCCTGATTACATGAATATGCCAGCTTGAATGAATACATGCATTTGGATTTTGACATGGATGCACCAAATAATGCAAACAGATTGAAAAACCTCTCCTTTACATTACCTCTACTCCTTGACCTTCAATCCCAATAAGCTCGCAAACCCGATTGCCTGCTCAGGTGAAACTTCACAACCAGTTAGGTTTGCAAGAGCTACATTTATGCGTGTAAATCTGCAGGTACTAATATCAATACCTTTGAGGTTAGTCTGTGTGAAGTCTATCTCATTAAGGTCACATCGATCAAAGTTTACTTTCAGAAGTTCACAGTCAGAGTAGTTGGCATTTTGTAAATGTGTCTGGTTAAATGTCACCTGCTTTAATCGTGCTTCAACAAAGTCACTCATATTTGCCAGGCACTCTTCAAAACGTACATTGCCTAAATTTGCCCCTGAAAAATTCACACCCAATATTTTGCATTCTTTGAAGGTCACTCGATGTATAATTCCCTCACTAAAGTTTGCATTCGACAGGTCACAGTTTTCAAATACGACATCTGTCATATCAATCCGAGGAAATGTTGCACCAACGAACGAGACATTTTTAAACATTACTTTAGATATCACGAGCTGACCGATCTCTTCATGGTCCACCCTCGCATTTTCTATCTTACAATTAGATAGGAATGGATCTTCATCATAATAGACATCTTGAAAATTAGCCGTCTCTAAACGTGCAGGAATTTTTGGCTCTTCCATTTTAAATATATACCCCATGAATACACCTCAATTATGTTCATTTTATATTAAAAACTATAACATGAAGAAAATTGATTAGTAGTCTTGGATTTTTAACGGGTGTGTGTCTCGCAATGAGGAAAGTGAGAAACTTATGTACTTCCCAGATTTAATAGCAGATAATAAAACTCGTTTCCCTGATTGAGTTTGTCAACTTATTCCAAAAAATCATTTCACCTATTTCAACTTTCGAGTTAAAATAAGATGGAATGATTAAAGTGAGGTGTTCCATATGAAGGTGACAGAAACATCACGACTCTCCTTAAGGTGGGTAAAGGAAACGGACGCAGCATTTATTATGACTTTATTAAATGAACCTGGATGGCTGCAATACATTGGAGACAAAGGAATACGCACCATGGATGATGCAAAGAATTATATTGTGAATGGTCCCCGAACAATGTATGAACGGGAAGGCTTTGGATTATTCTTAGCAGAGTGTAAGGATAATCAAATTCCAATCGGGTTGTGCGGACTGATTAAGCGAGACGGTCTGGAAGATGTGGATATAGGGTATGCTTTTCTATCTGACTATCAATCACAAGGGTATGCGTTTGAAGCGGCAAGCGCTACTATAGATTTTGCAAAAGACATAGGGATTAAGCGTCTGGTAGCGATTACCACCAAAGATAATGAACCTTCTTCTAAACTCCTTGAAAAATTGGATATGAAATTAGAAGGATATGTGACATTGCCGAATGATAAAGAAGAGCTCAAAAAGTACGGGATGAACTTCTAACTCAAGGCTTGAGCAGGTCATTGAATAAGTGTATACGTCACTCTTGAAAAGATAAGATCAAACCATTATGAGTTATCCGGTTTCTTGTAGAGAAAATGAAAAGAGCTGTATTCCAGGAATTTCAGCTCTTTTCCACTGGAGTATTTAAGAATCGGTAAAGCAAAAAGCACCTATCCTACAGCAGGTAAGTATGTAAATCGTTCTACTTATGTAATTTCTTCAATTCCCCCAGAACAAAGTTTTCCCTTATGATCCATCGATTGTTCTCAAACTTGTCCATCAACATCTCATTTCCATTAATGGCCTCATCCAAAGTAACCCATCGGGGAGTCATCTCCAGTGCCAACTCATACTCTTCTAATTGTTGTGGTATTTTATCATTGTCTGATAGTTCACAATAAAAGTAGTGGGAAGTCATTTCGAATAACGTATCCTCATCATATATGTCCATATACCTTTGTGTCACGATACCAACAGGATCCGTTACTAAACAGTGTATGAATCCGGTTTCTTCAGTCACCTCCCTTATGAGGGCTGCAGACAGGCTTTCACCTTCCTCGACTCCGCCTCCGGGAAATTTATAGTCACCCCTGTTTGAATGCATAAGCAGGATTTTTTGATTTTGAATGATGACGGCTTTCACGGCGGTTCTATATTTCATTTTGTATTCAGTCTTCTCACTTTTGCGCTTCCCTAATACTGTTTCAAACAAAGCTTTCTCTCCTTTCCTTTTAATATTATAGAATAATAGATAATCCTACGACTTGATCTGAAAAAACAATCATTTCATCCATCATGATAATAGAGTCGGGGTTTGCGAATGATTTGAGGCGTACGTTTTTAATATGTATCGGTCCTGTTACATTTGATGCCATCATATCAGGTGCAAGTTCTTTGAGCTCTTCCCCAAATCGCTCGAGTCCAAATTCCAGGAATGTTTTCTCTTCTTCCTCAACATCCAAAAAGTTGATTTCGCCCTCGATCATGTTAGTTTGAGTAAGGACCTGAATCCTGCCCCGCTTATTAGTAATCTCTGGCTCAGCAATCACTCCTTCTTCAAACTGTTGTTTTAGATCAGCAAGATGAGTGATAATTGCTTTTTTGTAGTCCATTGCCTTATTAATATTTTCTAGCTTTAACAAAGCGATTCCCCTTTCTTGGTATGGTAAAGGTCCTTTTTCCTTTCCTCTTTTTTTCAATCAACCCAATTCCCACCCCAGTTGGATCAACCAAATACGCAAGGAAAAAATCATCGAATTCCATCTTATCTCTGACCACCATCGCCCCGTTTTCTTTGGCTGCATGAAGGGTTTTCTTGATGGAGTTTACTTCAATTTGAATACGTGTACCGTGTGGATGATCTTGAGGTCCTTTACTTATTCCACCGTTTATTCCTTCACCATGACCTGTTAAAACTGTCCGGAAGTCCCACTGGGGTTCGGATATTTTCCAGCCGAATACGTTTGAATAAAATGATGCTGCTTTTTCTGGTTCCTGACTGCTTAGTTCAAAACCAACCACTTTCCCATTTGGATTTTTCACGATTATTCCCTCCATATTCCAATTTTCATGAAAAAATGAACACTCGTAGTGATAAGATCTCATAACAATACGCATTAAAATAATTCGACATTTCTTCCCAAAATCCTCCACCAGGAGATTTTCACAAAAGAAAAAAGTTCAGGACTGAAACTCTAAGCGTTTATGGGTTAGACTACATCTTCCAGCAAATATATTGTTGTCATTTTATTAACAGTCTACAATATGCAAAGCTTTATCATTGAGTATGCGTTACAGTGTAACGGAGATAAACGGCACAATAAATCAGCATGGAAAAAGAGCATTTCACTTTTAGTTTAAAATCCGAACGAGTTAGATTTTTATTCAATCACTCGTTCGGATTTTTCTTTATCTGAAACCCTTTTGTCCCAGCCTCTTTCTCACTGGCTGTTTCACTTTCCTATATATTCAGATTCTGGCCGGAATATCGAATTTTTTTCTGCCTGTTCCAATACATGGGCAGTCCATCCAACGATTCGACTGGCCGTAAATGTCGGTGTGAAGATTTCTGATGGTAGATTAATCGATTTCATGATGGCAGCTGCATAAAACTCTACATTTGTGTATAAGGATCTACCCGGCTTCATTTCATCCAAAAGTTCAATCGCCTTCTTCTCCACATATAGTGCAAGATCAAGAGAGTCATCCCCCCCCTTATTTTCTAACAGGGTAGTCCTTAAAGCGATGGCTCTTGGGTCATGCGTCTTGTACACCCGATGTCCAAACCCCATCAGCTTTTCCCCTTTCAACAGTTTCTCTCTTATGACTTCTTCGGCATTTTCAAGAGCACCTATTTCGTTCAGCAAATCAATGACCCCGGATGGTGCACCTCCATGAAGAGGTCCCTTCATTGTCCCAATCGCTGAAGTAATGGCTGAAATCATATCAGATTCTGTTGAAGCCGTGACTCTTGCCGAGAAAGCAGAAGCATTCATTCCATGCTCCAGGGTCAGGACCATATACGTTTCCAGTGCATCCGCAACAGTCAGAGACGGATTTCTTCCGGTTAACATATAGAGATAATTCTCCACATGGTTCAGCCGGGTATCCGGATCGATTAGAGGTTTATCCATCAACATATTGAATCTGTAAGCGATGATGGTAGGAATTACCGCCGTCAATCGCATGGCCTGCTCAATAGTTGGCTTCCAACTGTATTGTGGTCCTCCCAGAGAGGAGACCGCGGTTCTTAATACACTCATCATGTCCATTCCTTTTGGTAAAGTATGAAGAATGTCCTTCATCTCAGACGTTAGG
Organism: Rossellomorea arthrocnemi; assembly: GCF_904424705.1. Lineage (GTDB taxonomy): Bacteria > Bacillota > Bacilli > Bacillales > Bacillaceae_B > Rossellomorea > Rossellomorea arthrocnemi. The sequence goes on from NZ_CAJGBF010000013.1 coordinate 88,212, forward strand.
AATCGATAAGTGCTGAGCTTCCTTTTAATCTCCACTGCTTCGTTCATGGTTGGAAGGTGCCCATACCATAATAAGAAGGCTGCTTCTTCAAAGGAAAGATGACTGAGTTCCCCGATTTCATACCCCCTATAGATGAGAACCCCTTCCTTACCATCAATATGACTGATAGTGGTTTGTGCTGCAATAACCCCTTTTAATCCTTTACTAAACATTCGTTTCATCCCCTTTTCCTTTATTACAATTATTGTATAATGGATTTATAATTATGAAAATTAAATATATTTAATTCAATTGATTACATTTATTAATAAGGATAGGTGGATAAAGTGGATTTAAATGTGGTGAAAACATTTATTACGGCAGCTGAATTCAATCACTTCAGAAAAGCGGCTGAGCGATTATATATATCACAGCCGACCGTTACGGTACATGTCAAACAACTTGAAAAGGAACTGGGAGTTATTCTATTCGAGAGGGAGGGGAAGAAACTCAAATTGACAGAAGCGGGAAGATCCTATTTAGAGCATGCAAAGAGATTGATCGACACTTATGAGGAAGGAATCTCTGATCTTCAATCCATTAGTCAGGGATACACGACAACATTTAAAATGGCTATATCCCCCTTGATTGCTGATAATGTGTTACCTTTTGTTTTAAAGCAATATTTAGAAACCCATCCCCATGTCGAAATTACGGTTGAAATTATTGAATCTGCTGAAATAGAGAAGGCTGTTTTAGAGGAAAGGGTCGATATCGGACTTTCCTGCCTTCCTTGCTTTAGTCCTGAACTTGAACAAACGCTATTGTTTTCAGATAAGGTCATTCTGGTTGCTCCCCATGATGGAAGGGACTTTGAATCAGCCCCTCCTCTGGACGAAGAGGAGTTATTGGAATCGAATTACTTATTGACCCACAATCACCCTGCTTATTGGGATGAGCTCTGCTATACTATAAAGCAATTTTATCCGAAAACCAGAATGATGAAAGTTTCTCAAACACATATTACGAAACGCTTCATTGCAGAAGGTCTTGGTGTATCCTATCTCCCTTCTTCCACAGTCAGAAGGGAGCTGCTTGAAGGTAGACTATTGGAAGTTGAGACAAATACATTTCCCACTCCTGAAGCAAAAACCTTCGCCATTACTAAATATCAACATCAGGTACAAAAGGAATTTTTGCACTTCCTGTCTCGATTCAGAGTGTGAAATAGGGATGACATGATCTTCGTTTACTGATCATGTCATCCCTATAATGTATTACCTTTTTTGAAAAAGACCTGTCAGTAAGTCAGAGGCGCCAAAAAGGTTCTCTGAATCTTTTTTATCGGTCATTCTCCTTATTTCAATTGGCCTTAATGATTGAAATATCTTCGTTAACCGTTCTTTTGTATAACCTAACCCCCCCATTAGTGACCTTTTTTTATATACTTCCCAATCGGATATATCAGAACCGCCTAATTTTCCGCCTTGATAAAAACACGTTATGCCAAAGTACCCTCCATCCCTTAATGCTCTTTTGATAAGATTTATGTAACTTATCCTTCTATGAGGAGCAATATGATGAAAACAACCTGAATCATAAATGAAATCGTATTCTCCATCTTTAATATCAACATCAAAAATATTTTGATGCAAAAAGTTTATGGATAGATTTCTTTCCTCCGCGCGTTCCTTTGCCCATTCAAGAGACGTTTTTGATACATCGATTGCGTCTACATCAAAGCCATTTTCTGCTAGAAAAATGGCGTTCCTGCCTGGACCGCAGCCCAGTTCAAGTACCTTGCACGGGATGAGAGTTCCACTTTTCACATAAGAAACTAAATTCTCATCGGGTGCATTAACAAAAATCGGGACTGATTTCTCCCGATCAGAAAAAAACTCATCCCAAAATGTTTCAGGCTCACGTAAAAATGAATCCAGCATTGTTAATAAATCGTCGTAATTATAGATATCTTCTTGCATTTGGCTCCCCCTTTTTCAAGCTGATTTTATTGTACTTTATTACAACGATTGAAAGGTTACCACGATTTTACAATTAAATTATTTTAGTTCTAATTGAAAGCCTGAAGGGATGGATTATTTCCCTTTAAAAATGATTAGAAAGCGTAAATTGAGGATTCTGAATACTTTCAAAGGCAAGGGTATGTAAATTTGTTCACTTACAATCAGGTGGATTCTAAACACCCTGAAGCATGTAGAAATAATCTGTCGTGTTCATGTATCATTACAATTGTTACGAAAATGTAACAGAAAACAATAACTTGATTTTTTCTGTCATTTTATACATGATCATACATCAAAGAAATTTCTCCATGCGTATATCAGAGTGCATTTTTCCATTCCAATAGGTAAAGTCAGGAATCCTGGCTACTTCCTGATAACCCATATTTTTATAGAGTTTATATGCCTGCCTATTAAACTCAAAGACACCAAGTTCAATTCTTGTAAGCCCCTGTTTTTTTATCTCATTCTCCAAATAGCTTATTGCTTTAAAACCTATACCTTTTCCTCTCCCATCGGGCTCACCAATTGTTATCCCCAACCAAGCTGTTCCTTCAACCTTTTTGTAAAGGTGACCGGGGTCGATCATATAATTCATTTCTCCCACAAGTTTGTTTTCCAGGTGAATAAGGTATATATGGTGGGTATTCACTCGATCTTTCAAATCATCTAAACTCCTGTACCATTGCTGTTCAGTTTCTTCTTTGTTTTGATTTGGACGAATAAATGGGATTAGATCCGGATGGTTATCCCACTTATTAAATGCATTAACTATTTCAGTGTTAGGTTCGACTAATTTAGCAAAATGAACATTCACTATTATTCCTTCTTTCTATTAATCTCTTTTCGTAAAGAGTGTGGTTATGATTATAAATAGACTATTTACACATGGTTTGACATTGAGTGTGTGCTTCAAGGATGAGGGAAACAGTTCCGCTTTCCACGGACATTCAGCCGGGTCTCTGCAATTTCGCTTCCGGGGTCTCGGCACCCCACTTTTCCGTAGAAGTCTACGCAGTTCCCCACCCTCTAAAGGAGCATTTGATGTCAGAGCTAAATGCTCCATATTTACTATTAGCCAAGAATCCAGATTCTTAATGACGGAGAGATCCTTATTTTAACATAAAAACTGAATTTTCTTTTTGAAAACATTTCTCCTATTTCTGATTTTCTTCTTAGTTCCATTGTTTTTAACTGCTAGTTCTATCAATGCTTTACCTCCAATAGGTATAACTATGAAGCTTACGCGCCATATACCGAGGAGGGAACCTTGTGGAAAGAACCATTAATCCAATTAAGTTGAATCAAGTCATAGAATATGAGGATCTTTTTCATGAAACGTTTAACGGAACTTCCCTAAGGGCAGGACGAATAGTGCAAATTGTGTACTTGGTTTATCCGGGAAAATCTATTATTACCTATAACATCCTTGATGGAAGGAAGAAATACGTGAATATTGAAGACTCATCTTCCCCACCTTCGATTCAAAGGTGTGAGATTCACTTTCGAACAATATTTGAGTTGAATGAATCTGTTGAAATTGAGATAGCCGGTGTGAAGAGAACTTCTGTTATCGTATCTATCAAAGGTGTTTGGAATGAGGATGGCTTTGTTGTTTCATATGGAGTGACGGATCGGACGGATACAACTTATTTTGGGGTTCGGGAAATCTTGTTGGTTAAATGGAATCGGGAAACAGAACGGTAGAATTCAAATCGGACAGGAATGATTGCCCTTGATAATAGATGAAACTGTATAAACCACTTTTTAGCCCAAAAAAGGTACCGGGATCCGAGATTGGAACCTGATACCTTTTTGAATTTTCTATTTATAGAATACTTTGTCTACATTATATTTTGCTTGTAGTTTATTGATAATATATGTTTCGTAAATGTCACGATCCATTGCGTCTTCTACTATGGATACGTCGATTCGGTAAACCTCGCCTCTGTGGTTACGTAGTGGTGATACAGAATCCTCCAGGTGCTTTTTGACTCTTTGTCGCAGCTTTCTAGCTTTCCCAACGAATAGAAGTTCATCATTGATATTGTAAAATAAAATGATACCGCCCTTATCTCTTGGAATTTCATGAAGGTCAATAAAGCCTTGGATGCTTTTGATTTTTGGTTCTTCCGAATCATTTGGTTGTCTTCGTTCCGTTATGGAAATATCCGCTTGCGGGATTTGAATGTTAATCATGAATAGTCACGTCCTTTGTTTGCTGTAAGAAATAATGGTAACACAAAAAGGATGGAATTACTATACAACGAAACACTTACCATAAAATAAGAGGGTGAATTCTCCTCTAATGTTAATGTGATTGCCCCTATTCCTTTTGTGGAACGAGTATGTCCAGATGCTGTTTCAAATTTTTTATTGTAATTGGCAATTCGTCCCCTTCGTCCCCATCTACATTGGCAATCATCTTATATTTAGATTTGGCCAGGAGCTTAGTGACTTTCATATAGTGGACATGTTCACTTTCGGCTAACTCCCCCAATAGTATTCTTGGAAGTAGAAGGAGGAATCGAGGCAAAGCCATGGCTTTAATGATAAAGACATGGAGCTGACCATCATTTACCTTGGCATCAGGAGCGATGGTTTCCATTCCCCCTACAGAATTCGTGAGGGCCACAAGCATAAGTAGGGCATCCCCTTCCCATTTATGGTCGGATAGAACAGAGAGTGTAAATGGCTGCTTCTCTTTCATTTTTTTCATTCCTTCAATTATATAGGCAAGTGGACCAAGCTTTGATTTCTGTTCGGCAGATGTAGAAAACGAAGCTTCCGCCAATGCTCCCACTGCCACAATATTAATGAAGTATCGATCATTTATCTTACCGACGTCGGTTTTCTGTACATGGTTTTGTTTGAAAATGTCGATTGCTTCTTCGGGATTCATAGGAATATTGAGCGCTCGAGCAAAATCATTGACCGTTCCGAGGGGGATGAGACCAAATAATGGGCGGTGCTCCTGCTCGGCCATTCCGTTAATCGCTTCATTAATCGTACCGTCCCCCCCCATCGCTACGAGGAAATCAAATTTATTGTTACACGATTCCCTCGCAAATTCCATTGCATCCCCTTCTCCTTTTGTCAGGCACACGTCCGTCTCATACCCCATTTTCTTCATCGTATCAAGTGCATGAGCAGTAAATTCTCTCCCCATTTCCTTTCCTGAAGATGGATTTACGATTAACATGGCTTTCTTCACACTGCTCCCTCCCTTTCCCTTGATATCGTTAATTAGGTTATACCCTATTTTCAAATTCAGGAATCCTTCTCACCTTAAGGAGAAGAGAGAAATATGAGAAAAAAATGAAACACGCTGAAAGACTAATGAAACAGCCCCGACTCTTTTGATTTTCGCATAAACGATTTGGTCTTTTTACTTAGTGGATCTTTTAAAAATGCACCGAATAGCAATGCGATAACACCAAAGAGACAAAGAAAAAGTATATCCCGATATACTCTCTCCCAAACGATTCCTCCAACTGCTTCCCTCATAAGATCAATTGCATATGAAAATGGGAGAAAGGGGTGAATCGTTTGGAAAAATGTTGGTAAAAGTGCCACTGGGTACGTTCCTCCTGCTCCTGCAATTTGTAGAACCAGAAGTATGATGGCCATTGCCTTCCCGATATTTCCAAACACAGACACCAACGTATAAACCACAATCATAAAAATGAAGCTGATGAATAATCCGAATCCAACAAACCAACCAGGTTCAGCAATTTGCACCCCTAGAATAAAAATATCCCCCATCGTTACAATCAAAGCTTGAATCAATCCAATGCTAAGAAACGTCAACAGTTTCCCAAAATAAATTTGTCTCTCGGAAAACTCATGCTGACCAATTACTTCTGTTGATAAAAGAGAAATAAGGAGAAGGGCACCGACCCATATGGCCAACACCGAATAAAATGGAGTCATGGCCGCCCCGTAATTTTGAATCGGAAATAAACTGTTTTTATTAAGGACAACCGGCTCTTCGAAGAAACTCTTCTCTAAATCGGGATTATTGCGGAGAAGATCTATTATTTCATTAATATCGGTTTTCCCTTGGATATTCCTGATACGGTCTGCAAGCTGGTTGATTTTATTGTTGATATTTGGATATTCCCCTAATACAGTTCGGATCGTACCGGTTCCTTTCGAAAGGTTTTTTTCTGTATTTGAGAGGATACGTTCTGCTTCTGGTATGGTATTTTCGACCTCTTGAAGATTAGATTTTGCTTCGTTCAGTGTTTCTTTGGCTGCCGTAACTTCTTCCAATACAGCCGGTTCAATTGATTCATTATATTTTTTTAAAAAGGCAGCGATTTCAGTTTCAGTTTTGACTGAACGATCTTTGAGACCGTTTATGATGCTGTCCAATTCCTGTTGATTTGTAGTAAGGAGATCATTTATTTTCAGTACGTCTTGCTGATTGGTCTCCATGTCCATTTTAACCGCCTCGAGCTGACTAATAGTTTGCTGAATCCTTTCCTGGTTTTGATTATCTTCATTGGTCTGCAATGTTTTCAATGAAGTTACAATTGTGTCAATTGTTTTGATGGAAGTAGACAGTCTATCAGAAATTCCATTATTTATGGATGATGCTCCATTAAGGTCTATATTGGAGGTCTGAATTTCCTGCAGGAACTCGTTGATTTTGGCCGCCATTTCCTGTGCCTTTTCCAACTCTTTTTGAAGGTTGGGTGCGATAGCGTTTAGTCGATTCTCTGCTTTTTTCAGGAAAGCAGTTGTCCGATCTATTGTCTCAAGACCCTGATCGGTCAGGCGTTTTGCATCAGGAATTCCGGTTTTTGCTTTTTTTATAATTTCTTGAGCACTTTCTGCATCTGATAAGGATTCATTTAAGATCTCACCTATCTCTGGCAATTGATCCTCGACTCTAAACACATATTCTTCAAATTTCTTAATGTCGGGGAGGTCCTTTTCAATTTCAATTCCAAGTTCGTTGAACAGTTGAAAAATGAGACCATTTACGGTTGATATAAAGGAATCAGTAATTTTATCTACTATTCCGCCTGCTCCGGATTCGGTGATTTTAGGTGCAATAGCATTTATTTTTTCGTTGACGTAGTATTCCAAAGTTGCCTTTTCAGGTTCATCCTCTATGACAGTAGCCAAATTCTTTGAAAAATCCTCTGGAATGATGATGACAGCAAAATAATCCCCGGATTCAACCCGGTCCATTGCCTTTTTCCTGTTCACAAATTGCCAATTCATATCATCATTCTGTTTTAGTTCTTTTACAAGATCATTTCCGATATTCATTTTCTGATCCCTGATTGTCGCCCCGTTATCTTCATTTACGATTCCAACAGGAAGCTGACCTGTCTTTGAGTATGGATCCCATGATGCTTCGATGTTGAACCATGCATAAAGAGAGGGTAATAGCATTAAACCACCTATCAAAAATGCCGCCACCCAGTTCCCCGTTACATTTTTCAAATCCCTATTAAATATTTCCCAGACACTTTTCATATAAATTCCTGCCTTTACCCTGAACACTAAGTTTGGAACTTAGTATACCCAACTTCAATTTCCTCATTATCAATTTGTCTGGTAAAAAAAAATAGTGGTATTAAATCACTATGAGTAGTCACAACCTGGATTCCCTTAAATTACTATCTTGTACTATGGCTTTTTCGTAAACTTTTGAAATTGTATGTAGTAAATCTTACATATTTTTATATTTCTCAACGTTTCATATGATCCTGCCGTTAACCTTCCGAACTCTTCTATTTTTTTCACTATAAGAATCATTCTTCAAATTATTACAAACACAAATTAAATATTTTAAGAATTCTAATGTGTGTTTTACTCTTTCTTCAACTGAGTAAGAACTTTTCACATCGACTCCATGACGGATTTTCATTGCTTCTTTAATAAGACCGTGCCATTCTTCAGGAAGTTGCTGTAATCCATACGTACCTGCGTCCTGCTTCGAGATTATGGAAGATTCTTTTAATGTGTAGTATTGACGAAGGACGCCCAGTATGGACCACTCTACTTCATTATCGATCACGCTGGTTGGATAATTTTTCACTTCATCAATGGAGTTCTCTAAGGAAAGGACCCTGCCAGCCCAGTACGTATTCATATTACTTAAAACATACTCCCTCATCTGCTCTGAAGAAAGTTCAATTTCATAAGAGGATATTTCAGGTCCTAAGACTCTAATTCCCTTATACTTAAACAAATACCATGTGATAGGATTGAAGTTGAAATAAGCTCCACAGTTTAATTCACCATTGTTATAGTAAATGTACATCTCATTTTCATCTTTACTGGATGGATCCATCTTCCCTATATCTTCCTTTAGAATATATACTCCGTCCAATTCCGGTTTCTGATAGGTATGTTGGATTGATTTATGTATAAGTGTAAGTACGTCCGAGTCTTCTTTAGATAGCCTATGTTTTGTGATGGTGATAAAGTCAATATCGCTAAACTCGTCAACAAATGAGTTCAGGGCAATGGACCCATGTAAATACAATCCTTCAAGGGTTTCCGGCAGATGTTTATGGAAAAGTCTAATATAATCATTTAATACGGTTTCAACCATTTTCGGTAATTTTGTCAAAGTGATCCCCTCCCTAATACCAATTATTTCAAATACAGGAAAGAGGTTCAATATGGATTTGACTAAAAAAACACAGATTAAGATCACTGTGTGTTCTTAATCTGTGTTTTTTCGAAATATACAAATAAATTGGTTATCCATTTCGCAATCACCCCTACTGCAACATAAATCACGAAAAGATGGATGTAATTTGTCCCTTTGTTCATAGAGAATAGGCCGGCACTAAGTAGGATGGGCTTAAAAACAAATGCAAAGATGGCGCTGATTATGAGCAAGAAGAGATAATAATTTTTCTTATGTTGGTAGGTCCATTGGTATACGAACATATAGGATACCGGGACGAGGGAAACGTCAAGTGAAATAGAACTTGCCAATAAAGGATAAAGTTTATATGGATAAAACCATTTCAGCATATTTGCACCGATGGCATCAGCATACGTGAAGAATACATGAACATTATATCCATAAAACCCAAATAACAGGGCTTTCTTTTTATCCAGGAAAAAAAATAAAATGACCAACGGTAAAATAAAGAATGCTGCCATTATCCAGAACTGCCAGGTGCCCAGATCCGAATATCGCTGCCAATAGTTGAGCCACGTATCGGTTTGATCCATCTGTATTTCTTTCAGCCTTGTTAGGAAATTGTTTTGAGTTTCGCTCATGGATTTACACTCCTAAGGTACGTTTATCTTAGTATGAGCATGTGCAAGATGGGTTATTATTATGCTTATTTTGTAAATTTTGATGTTCATTCGAAAGAACGAAGTGTACCAATTGATGAGAAGGTTTTCGGTTCAATCCATTTAGCCCCTGCAACTCGACTTCCAGTCATGAAAGAAGCTTGATCCCCCCTATGGGATCAAGCTTCTTTCATGACATCTTCCATAATGGATTCTGCCGTTCTCTTTCCGTTTTGAATACATGCTCCGATCCCCACGCCGTAGTAGGATGCACCAGCTAATTTCACTTGCGGCATGTCCATTAACAGAGTCCGGTTCAATGCCTGTACAGACTGACTGTGTGCCAAATGATAATTTGGCATTAGATTTTCCCAATTGGTCACTTCCATTGAAATAGGGTCTGCATCGATCCCTACGCTCTTTTTTATATCTTCCAGTGCCACACTCATCAACTCGTCCTCTTTCAAATGCTTTAACTGATGGTAATGTGCATTCGTACTTTTATAAAAGAGTCTTACCAATAGCTTCTGCTTGCGGGAGGTGTGCTTCCATTTCCGACTGGTCCAAGTACATGCATCACACTTCACTTCACTGCCTTTGGATACAATAAATCCTGTTCCATCAGCCGGAAGCTTATCATCAGGAACATCGAATCCAAGATAGATGGATATCAAGGATGAGTTTTTTAGTGTATTAAAATCCTTATCTAATGTTTCATGATTAAGAATTCGTTGAGTAACATTATGAGGTGTTGCAAATATGACATAGTCAGCCAGAATGCTTCCATGCCCACTTAAAGTCAACTCGTACTTGTCCCCGATCATCTGAAGTTTCGTTGTCCCTGTGCCTTTTAGAATTGTGGCATCACTGCATTCTTCTTCCAATCGGTCAATGATGGTGGATAGCCCATGTTTAAACGAAATGAATTTTTTATTAGAAGCTCCTTTGAATTTCATTTTGTTTGCAGATAACCCTTTAATAATACTTCCATGTTCGTTTTTATATTCAAGAAGATAGGGAAGAGTCGAGGCCGTGGTCAGTCTATACAAGTTCCCGGAATAGACTCCTGATAAAACAGGTGCAATCTGGTTTTCTACAAGTTCTTTACCTAGAAATGCTTCCAAAAACTCTCCGATAGAGCTTTCTTTCGTGAATTCAGTGTTTTTTGTCTCCAGGTCCTTAAGCGCTGCTTTCTTACCATCTTCAGAAATAAGGGTACTTTCTTTAAGTGCTTCCACGCTCATAGGAATTCCGAACACTGTGTCGAGGGGAATTTTGTGTAATTCACCATTTGTGTATATGTAGGAAGTTCCTGTTTCGTTGTAGACGAGCTCATCTTGAAGGCGGAGTTCATTGACTAACGGAAGGACTCCCTCATTTCTGGAAACGATTGAATCTGCTCCTGCTTCCATAATAAAATCGCCTTCTGTTATAGTTTTGATCTTCCCACCTAAAATGTGATCACGTTCGATTAAAAGTAACTCTATATCCGTATTATGCTCCCTGGACAATTTTTGAATATAATACAGGGCAGTTAAACCTGTAATCCCCCCACCTACGACAACCACTTTCTTCATACCATTCACTCCATTAATTACATTTGTGTATACAGATTATCATGTTTTCCGCTGATATGAAAAAGAATCTGTGTCGGAAATAGGAAAAATAGAGTGTAAACTTTAATCGAGGGAGGTACACCGTTGTAGCAGGCAAACCATTGCTTCGTTGTCCTTGCATTTAATTCCGAGTTGACAACTAAGAATAGTCATCTATAATATATATATAACATTTGATAACTATACCCACTTATCCAGAGAGGCAGAGGGACTGGCCCGATGAAGCCTCAGCAACAGATTCTACACAGTGGAATACTGTGCTAATTCCACAAGCATTGCCTTGGAAGATAAGTTGAAGATTTGTTATACAAAGCCTTCTTCTTATACATTAGGAAGTGGGCTTTTTCAAGTAGAAAGCCTCTTCCACTATTTATAAACGATATTAGAGGAGTGATTATGATGGGGAAAATTCATCAGGAAACCCTTCAGAAACGAAGAAATGAGTTAGTGAACAAATTAATCGTCCACAATATTTTCAAAAAAGGTGACAAACAGTTATTTGAATTGACCCTGCAGGAACTAGAGAACGAATATAAATATATACAAAAAGAATGCCACCCCCACAGTGATGTCGGTTCCATCCATTGGAAAAATCACGTAAAGAAGAGTAGCTGAAAAGCACCAATCCTGGAATTGGATTGGTGCCCCCTTTTCTTTGTTGAAGTTAGGTCCAAAAATGGGAAAGTTTATCTCTTCAGCTATTGTGCATTTACTTCAACCGCATCTTTTTTATAATATCCCGCAAATATCTCTGCAAACGCTTCGGTAGAATTATATAATTCTATTAAGTTATTTTCAACTCCACCAAATTCAAGAAGCATGGCACGTTCTGTTAAGTCCTGATTGTAGACCCCGTTTCCTTCTGCCTTCGTTTTAACGAATACTCCACGGCTGATTCCTGGATATTTCTCTTCTAATTTAGCATTTAATTCTTTGGCAATTTTGAGATTCTTTTCGAAGTTTTTGTTTTCTTTTCCAACAATGAAGAATAATCGCGCATAGCTCTTGCCGGCTATTGTTTTAGTTGTAATATCTCTCGGCATAGAGTCCCGGTGGATGTCGATCAGATAGTTCAAGTTGTCATCCTGTGCGATAGCCTCCTGCACCAACCCCCTTGATAACTTATAGGACTCAAAATATGTCCATGATTTGGATTTTAATGCTTTGTTTACATCTGTTTTATCATGAACCACTCCAATGCCCCTCGCTTCAAGTTCTTGCTTAAGTTTTGTTCCCACTGCTATCACATTTACCTTTTCATTTGTACTCGCCGGATCTTTTGAATCATTGTTTTTTATCAGAGGGCTAAAGGCTTCCCAACTATGAGAGTGATAGATGAATACAGACTTTTCATCTATTTCCTGCACTCCGTCACCAGAGTTATTGTTTGCTTCATCGATTTGGTTCTGATCAATTTCCTGATCCTTCAGCTGGTCTTCTGTGGGTGCGGGTGATTCATTAGGTAGATTTGTAATGTCCGTCCCTTTCCCGGCAACGGCTATGTGGGTATGATAATTTTCAATACCCGGAATTTCCCGACCAAACAGACTTCTTGGGTCAAGAAGTGATACATTCGTTACGCTTTCCAACCAATCAAAGTCATCATTCATCGCCTCTTTATTCTCGATGCGCAATCCGGTCATTTCCTGTGACAGCAGCATGAGAAAGGTTTCCTTCGGTACAAGCTCAGACACGGATGTATAAAACAGGCTGTCCACTCTCAACTTAATGGCAGTCGATGAAATCAGCCAAACCATTACATACATGAGAATGATCCCTATCAATATTACCCGGATAACGGCTTTCATAGAAACAAATACTAGTGGGACTAGGCTATTATTATTTCGAGACTTATACGACATCATCAGTACCCCTATATAAAGTATTTAATAGTTCACTTTATGCAGAAAGTGGATAGAGTAGAAGAATTTTTCCGGGATTCCGTCGGATTTCCTATAGAAATGAATATTAGATTCCCTTACGTCATCAAACTTGCGGCAATTCCTTAAATCGTTAAATCATTTTCCGATGTAAGCTAAGCATGAACGTATGGTGGCGCAGTGCCTGAAGTGCTGCAGGGTAGATTGAGATAAAGTTCATTTCCAATTGTTTTCAGAACGCACGTTTCTATTAAGGTAGATCTATGTTATACTTGAAGTTCATTGGGTCTACGAGACTGTATTTAGTCAATCCCTCGAGCAAGCAGAAGGGAGACATGTTAAATGTCACTAGAAAATATCGTAACCATGCTCAAGACTCTTATGGAATTCAAGGAAAGTGAGATTGTTCATACGATTTCTGATCAAGAACACTCACCTGTTATGACCGTTACTTACCATCTGGATACGGAAAGTTTTCGCATAACCTATTTGGATACTATGAAAGTAGAAGAATTTACTGACATCAGCCTATTGGCGACCACCATAGAAAATATTGTACTTCTTGAACCTGTAAGATAACGTATAAAGAAATGCCATTACTTTTCATGTAATGGCATTTTTTAGTACCTACCATTTGATTCATTATGTTAATCTAATGTAAAAAGGAGGGAAAAAATGACGTTTTACACTCAGCCATACATACGAACAGTATCCCTAAAAAGGGAAAATATCCCTTCTTTTCACTCTTATCCCTTTCACATTCCAAGTATACGTAACTTAACGGACCTAGCCCTTCATCCGAATGTTACGTTCATTGTTGGAGAAAATGGAATGGGGAAATCTACATTATTAGAAGCGATTGCTATGGCAGTAGGATTCAATCCTGAGGGAGGAACCTTGAACTTTTCTTTTTCAACGTATGATTCGTTCTCCAGTCTGGACGAATATTTGAAGATCATAAGAGGAGTGGATCGACCCCAGGATGGCTTTTTCCTGAGAGCGGAAAGTTTCTATAATGTAGCTACGAATATTGAAGAAATGGATCAGGAACCCTTCTCAGGTCCAAAGGTGATCGACTCATTCGGAGGTAAATCCCTGCACGAGCAATCACACGGGGAAGCGTTTTTTTCCATCTTTATGAATAGGTTCCGGGGAAAGGGTATCTACATCCTGGATGAGCCGGAAGCTGCACTTTCACCCTTAAGGCAATTATCCATGCTCTCACGCATACATGAACTTGTTAATGAGCATTCTCAATTCATCATTGCCACCCACTCCCCCATCCTAATGGCTTATCCTTCAGCAAAGCTCATCCAATTAACCGATATGGGATTGAATGAAACGGTTCTTGAAGATACAAGTCATTATCAGATTACGAAACAATTCTTAGATGATAGGGAAAGAATGTTGCATCATTTATTTAATGATGCAGACTGAAACGGGTGTTTAAAAGGTCCGTCCCACACAAAAGAACGAGCATAAACCTGGAGTGGTTATGCTCGTTTTTTCTTTCTTGCCTAGAAGTCTGGAAGTTCACCAAGATTGTTCTCTTTTACCCCATCCGGCTCACTCCGCAGTACATCCCTGCCATATCGATGAATCACATCGACGTGTGCAATTTTTCCGGCTTTTGCTTCTTCGAGAGCCGTTATATAGTCCAGTTCCCTGCCACTGCCGGTCTTAAAAGCAATAAGATCATTGTCACTATTTCGCCGAACAGCAACAATCTGTTCAACCCCGGAGGAAAGTTCTTCAGCCACCTCCATCTTAGCCTGAACACTTCCCTGTTGTTTATATTCAGCGTAAATTTGTTCAAAATTCTTTTCTTCCATTTGATTCACCTCCCGAACATACGTTTAGTATTCGCGACATGTGGGTGATTTATGAGGGAAGGTTCTTCTGTATCCAATCCAAATGTAGGTTTTATTAATAGGGGCAGAAAATCTTAATGGACCTGTCTTACTCACTATTTCAGCCAAATAAAAAGTGTGCCAACCACTTCCTACTATAATTTACCTAGGGCATCAATTAGCAAGGCTTTCTGATTTTCAATAGCTTTTAGAGCATAATCAAGATTCCTTTTATAAACGGACAGAATGCTTTGACCATAGGTCGTTCCAGGTACAGCCCACTTTCCATTTAAATCGGTCCAGTTCTTGGCAGTTCCTCTGGTGACCAATGAAAATCGGGGATCAACCAGTGGAGCTCCTTCGGGAAGTGGTTTGATGGATGCATATGCGTAGAGGTGTTGAATGTGTGCAAGTACACCCTCTTCAGGAGTAGCGAATGACGCGCCATTGTTTCCAGGTCCGGTTGTACCGATTCCAGCATAATTATTTTGAGAAGGTTTAACTTGTCCAGTAAATCTAAAATAATTGGTTTCGTGTATGGCTTGTGCAAAAGCTATATCTCCACGGATACCGTAAAGATTCCCGTAAAAAATGTAGAATTTCCCTACCGCAGGTGCTGAAGGGTTAATAGTTTTGACAAAATCATCTAATTGATGGGCTTGGACAAGAGATGGTCCAATGATGGAATAGTCGATACCAGGCAGCTGGGTAGGCTGTGGCGGTTCGGTTGTTGGAGGTTGCGTCGGATCGGGAGATGGTGGTTTCCCCTCTGTTAGAATGAATGCTTCAATTCCAATGCGACTTAAAGCTTTCAGTTGATCTTCTGCGTTATCTCTTTCAGAAAAAGCACCGGTTTGAACCCTGAAATACGTTTTTCCTGAAATAACTACTGTATCGATATACGATTCAAATGCAGCCGATGTTAACACATTAGCACGGTCTTCGGCATTCTTTCGTTCTGCAAATGACCCCGCAATGACCTTAAAGAGTTGTTTGTTGCCTGCCTCTTTTTCTGGAAGCGATAAAGCTTTGGCCACTCCTTTTGCAATGGAAATTCCTGCGGACTGTCTGAATTTCGTATCATTCAAAAGCGCAACGTCCTTTGGATTGTCGACAAATAAAACTTCAACTAATACAGATGGCATTTTCGTTTCACGGAGCACATGGAAGTTTGCCCTCTTCTTCCCTCTATCTGTGACTTCGAGAGACTTAATGGCTTCTATCACTTCATCGTGGATAATTCCCTGATATGACAGAGTTTCTGAAGGCACATTTCCATTATATACATAGCTTTCAAACCCTGTCCCTCCCCCTGCATTATGGTGAACGGATAAATAAAAATCCAGACTCGATCCATTGGCGAAGTTGGATCTTTCTTCCAAGGATAAGGTTTGGTCTCCTGTTCTCGTCATTAACACATTCACATTATATTTTGACAGCAAATAATCTCTGACAATAATGGCAGTCAAAAGATTAAAGTTCTTTTCTTCATTTCCTTTATAGGTGGCACCCGGATCAGATCCTCCATGTCCCGGATCAATCATGATTGTTTTCAATTAACATCCTCCTTAGAGTTTGATATAAAGTATTATATTCACAAGCGGGCAAGCATGCTTGGACATGATCTATCGCCATCTCTTTTCAATCATAAAAAAGGTTCCCTGCTTATGAACAGGAAACACTTTTTTCACTCTATATTTATGGAGGGAACTTTCTTATAGGGTTTATTTTTTCTTTATCTCTATTGTATTTCGAAAAACACGTTCTTATTCACTTTCTTCATCATCATTGTATCGATTGACCGGCGGAGTTCCATACTGTGTTCGCTTCAAATTTTTCAATATGAACTGTTGACCTTATAATCATTGTTTCTTTACCACTATGTGGGGTATAAGAGTTGCCCCAAACTGTGCAACGTACGGATTCGAGAGGGAAGGAGATCCCATTTCAAAGTTGGCATGAGTTACTGATGGACTAAGAAAAAGATATTCAAGTATTTTCCTTGCCAATGCATCACCTCCATAGAACACTTTATGTCGCCAGTGTCTGGTTGGTGAGGACAAGCAACTTAATTTCAAAGAAAATGGACAACTTTTTTCATATTAATTTATTTTTCTAATAAGAATTCAATGAATGTTTGACATAAAAAAGCAGATGATAAAGTAGAACATTTTGAATGGAGGAATTCAATTGAAAAAACTTGGAATTCTTTTGTTAGTTGTCATACTGTCCCTCTTTTCTTTACCTATCATAGCTGAAGCAAAACAGGATTTATGTTTAAGTGAAGCAGGCATGAAGACCCGAGAAGACATGAGGACACAATGGACCGATCATGTCTTCTACACAAGGAATTATATTATCAGTGCAGTGGATGGTTTGGAGGATGCAGACGTAGTGCTGGCAAGATTACTTCAGAATAAAAAAGACATTGGAAATGCGATCAAACCTTACTACGGGGAAAAAGCCGGTAATACATTGGCTGATTTATTGACGGAACACATTGTTCTGGCAGGAAAGATTGTTGATGCTGCAAAAGACGGCAACTAGAGCAAAAGTAGAACAACTAAATAAAGAATGGTATCAAAATGCCGATTACATTGCCCGGTTCTTAGCAGATGCCAACCCCTATTGGTCTGAGAAAGATTTAAAAGATTTGTTATACATGCATCTACAGTTCGTTACGGATGAAGCAGTGGCGCGAATTAAAGAAGATTGGAAAGCTAATATCAAAAGTTTCGATGATGGGAGGGCTCATATTCTGCATTTGTCTGATGCTCTTTCTGATGGAATAATGAAGCAGTTTCCTGAAAAATTTTAATAAAGGCTCCGGGAATATTATATTCCCGGAGCCTTTTTCCATTTCATTCCTCACACTTTCTCTGGTAAGTCCAAGTCAATTTCCTTGATGACTCGGGCTGGGTTTCCACCAACCACTACATTGGAGGATACATCCTTTGTAACAACAGCACCTGAAGCTATCACCACATTATCCCCAATTGTCACACCTGGATTAATAATCGCCCCCCCACCTATCCAGCAATTGTCTCCGATGGTAACAGGTTTCCCATATTCGGGTCCCCTGTTTCGCTCTATAGGGTTGACGGGATGCGTTGCTGTGTAGATATGTACTCCGGGAGCAAGCATGCAATTTTTACCGAAACGGACTTCGCACACATCTAATATCACGCAGTCAAAATTAGCAAAGAAGTTATTCCCCACGTGAATATTATATCCATAATCACATCTAAAGTTTGGCTCTAAAAAAACGGTTTCTTCTGTAGATCCGAACAATCGTTTTATAGCTGAAACTCTTTCTTCCTCTTCTTCTTCAGTTGTAAGATTCAGCATTCGAGTTAAATACCGGGCTTTTTTTCTCTCATCCATTAATTGCGGATCCCATGGTTCATAAAGTTCACCGTCGAGCATTTTTTGTTTTTCAGTTTTCATGAGGGTACCTCCATTTTTAATGGCAGTTTGCGTTTTATTTTATCTATTTATGACCAATATGTCCTTCTACAACCTGGGGACGGGAAGCCTGTTCCCCCATCCCGATTGATTCTTTGAAAATTCATACCGTTTATTTGCTGTCAAAAGCAGAAGAATCTTTTAAGGCAGGGATAAAGTTCATGTTATCTAGTCCCTGACAAATGCGGAGAGCGGTGGCGTAAAGAAGTTTCACACCTTTTTCGATATCATCCAATTCAGCAAACTCTAATGGATTATGACTGATTCCTTTTTCACACCGAACGAAGATCATGCCATAATCACTGATATAGGACATGATCAAGGCATCATGGAACGGTCCGCTCATCAGGGTTGGGGAATTAAATCCGAGCTTTTCGTCTTCTTCTCTCATAATTTCTTTGATCCAATCCGCACAATACCTTGGTTCACTCCGTGTATCTTCTTTCATTTCGTAATTAAGATGATAAGCTGAAGTTGTTTCTTCGATAATTTGATATAGCTTTCGTTCCAATTTTGTCCGAGCTTGAAGGTCGATGTCGCGCAGGTCGATGGTGAACTCTACCTTTTCGGCAATGATATTCCTGGAGTTTGGAAATACTTGCATACTTCCAACAGTTCCTACTGTAGTATCTGTTCCTTCTCTTTTAACCAGGTCATTGAATTTTCGAATGATTTCTGCAGCACCGACAAGGGCATCCTGTCTCATCGTCATCGGAACAGAACCTGCATGCCCGGCAAAACCTTCTAGTGTAACCGTCAACCATATAGGTCCGGAAATGCCTGATACAATTCCTACCGGCTTATCTTTCTCTTCGAGCACCGGACCTTGTTCGATATGGAGCTCCAGGAAGGCAGCGATATCCCCTTTCATGTAAACAGGGCTATCCGTCAGGTCTGTATCGACACCAAATTCCTTTAACGCTTTCCGTCTCGTCACTCCGTTCTTGTCTTTTCGCTCAAGTTCTCCTTCTTCAAGCATTCCTGCCAACGCCCTGACACCAAAAATCCCTTTATTAAAACGGCTCCCTTCTTCGTCGGAAAAACATATCACTTCAATGGAGCGTTCAGGAACGATTCCATTGTCCTTCATTGTATGAATGACTTCAATTGCTCCGAGTGCTCCTACTGAACCATCGAATCTCCCCCCGTAAGGCTGAGAATCAATGTGAGATCCGAGTATGAGGATCGGTTTGTTTTGATCCAGTCCTTCCAACCTGCCAATCAAATTACCAAATCCATCAATCCCGGCCGTTAATCCTGCATCTTCCATCCATCCCTTTACCTTATCTACCCCCTGACGATCTTCTTTCGAGTGAGCCAAGCGGCAAACCCCTGTTTCTCCTATCTTTCCGATTTCAGCTAACTCTTCCAGATGACGTTTTAATCTTCCGCGATTGATTTTCATAGAATCACCCTTTGTTAACAAATTTAAGACTTAGCATAATTGTATCGTCTACTGTCTTGCTAATCATTAGACATACTGTCTAAAAAAAAGACTGATAATCGGTAAGGTAAGACATTAGACTTGAAATTTCCTGTTAAGAATAAGTTCGATGCCTTTAGGGATTTATCCTTCTCCTATCTAATAAGTGCCCCTCGAATTATTGAAATGAAAAAGGAGAGGGAATCCCCTCTCCAGAAATTGTTTCTTCAATAATTTGCCGTCCTCTTTGATTGCTGCACTGAATAGATCAACATCCCGAAAAAAACGAGAACCGCCACCAGAATCAAGCCGAGTGAGACTGATGCAATAGAAAGCATCTTGAATATGACACTTACAGCTACGACCATATAAAGGACTGCAAGCATCCGTTTCACGATAACTCCAGAAAACCTTTTCAGCTGTATGGAGCCGATAGGTGTGCCGATAAGCGCACCAATAATCAGCAATATTCCATGACGATAGTCGAGTGATTCTCCTGTGTACATGTATGAGGTGATTCCGGATAATACAATGATGGATGCAGCAGAAATACTTGTTCCGATCGCCTTGTTTAAATCAAGTCTGAGCCACTTTGTGAGCAATGGAGTCATGACAAATCCCCCGCTTACCCCCATGAGGGACGAAATGATACCGGTGAATAACCCAATGACAGGTGCAGCAATTGAACCCTTTGCTTTGGTGCCCTGGTGTCGTTTACTCAAGAACTGATAAGAAAACCAACTTAAAATTCCAATGTAGACAATGGATATAAATGTGGATGCCCCATTGATGGAATCAAGCCATTTTACAAATGGCACTGTCATTACAGAGCCTATCACTCCGAACACCCCAAGGAGCAATGCTAATTTCTTATTCACATTTTTTAATCGCAGGTGTGACAGGGTTCCTGTCACGGTAGATCCTAATGTAAGCATCAAGGATAAAATGATTGCCTGACTAGGCTCATATCCAAGGACAAGTAAGGTAGGTGTAAGAACAATTCCGCCCCCTATCCCAAAAAAACCTGAAATGATGCCGATGACGGCACCACCAATCATAAATAAAATCCATTCCATATCGTGCGTCACTTCCTTCATATAACATTATACCTCTATATAAGTTATAATAGAAATGAATAATGTTAATATAATTGATTACGTTTATTAATGGAGGTGTATGATGCAACTGGACTGGATCCGTACTTTCGTTACCCTTGCACAACTTCAGCATTTCACTAAGACAAGTGATTATCTGAATTTATCTCAACCTACCGTCAGCGTCCACATCAAAAAGCTGGAACAAACCATCGGAGCAGCACTCATTTATCGTTCCTCTACCAATCAGCATTTCGAATTAACACCAGCAGGAGAGCGGGTGTTTGAGCAAGGAAAGAAGATGATGGAATTGTGGAGGACAATGGAACAAGTGAATCAGAACAACCAGGAAATCCAATTACGGATTGGGTCCACTCACACAGTCAGCGATGTTCTGCTACCCGACTTTGTTAAAAAAATTAAGGTACTGTACCCTCAAGTCCGTTTACAATTGATGATCCATAATCATGAGACCATTGTGGAAGCTTTGAACTCTAAGGAGATCGACCTTGCCCTTGTTGAAGGAACGAAGGGATTGGAGCCATTTCATGTAGAAGTGATCAGCCGGGATGAACTTCGTTTCTTTGCGAGCGCCAGGATGAAGTTACACTCTTCTCCTTTCATTTTTAGAGAAAAAGGGTCAGGAACGAGGGAGTATGCTGATGACTTCTTAAGGTCTGAGCGCATCGTTCCAGTTGAAATCCTTGAAGCAAGCAGTCATTTCTTAATTAAACAACTGGCCGTTAGGGGGCTCGGCATCGCATTTCTTTCAAGCTCCATGGTCAAAGACGAAGTTCTGCAGGGCAAACTCGTCCCAATTGAACCATACGTCATCCACCGCCCCTTTTATGCTGTTCATCCTGAAAATGCGAATTCAATATCCGTCATAAAGGAACTAATATCCTTAATTGAACCTACAAATTAAATAATAGGGACGGACCTCTAAATATAGGTCCGTCCCTATTAAAGTACTACTTGATATGAAAAACGTTTATCAAGATATACACTTACATTATTCTTTGAATCGAGATGATTTTATTACGGAAAGACTAGGAGGGACGGACCTTAAT
>NZ_CAJGBF010000014.1 GCF_904424705.1 Rossellomorea arthrocnemi
TACGTGCGCTATTACAACCAAGACCGTATCCTAGAAAAATTAGGCTACCTGACGCCCAAAGAATTTGGGGCGCAAGCAGCCTAAAGAGGTGTTTTATATGTGTCTCAAATCGCTATGTCAGTCTATCACCCCAGTCGCTTCTTTCTTTTTATGAAGATAGAAATACCGAATATCCCACAAGTTGATTGTAGCGGAAGGTGCTCGACTCCTGCGGGAAATGCGTGGAAGTTGAGAACCCACAGGGCTTCAGCCCGAGGAGGCTCAACCCACGCCCCGCGGAAAGCGAGCACCTGCAGCGGAAATCAACCAGCACTCGCTAATGTTAAGGTTCAACATTTTTCTACACAGATTGAGTAGCAAAAGACCCCAACTGAGCCTTCCCCTTCTCAATTTGAATCTTCACCTGCTCAAACCCCGTACCACCATATGAATTCCTTCTCTCAACAGCCGAATACGGAGCCAGAATCGAATAAATGTCCTCCTCAATCAATGAAGAAAACTCACCATACTTCTCAAGCGGTACATCCTTCAGATAGCAGCCTTTCTCAATACAATAAAGCACAAGCTTTCCGACAATTTCATGGGCTTGTCTGAAAGGAACACCCTTCGTCGCCAAATAATCCGCAAGCTCTGTCGCATTGGAAAAATCGTTTCCGACCGCTTCCTTCATTTGATCCTTGTTCACCTTCATCGATGACATCATGCCGGTGAAAATCTTAAGTGATCCAACCACCGTTTTAACGGTATCAAACATCCCTTCCTTGTCTTCTTGCATATCCTTGTTATAGGCAAGAGGCAGCCCTTTTAAAACAGTCAGAAGGGAGATGAGATTCCCATTCACCCTGCCTGTCTTACCTCTGACAAGCTCCGCCATATCCGGGTTCTTCTTTTGCGGCATGATGCTGCTGCCCGTCGTGAAGCTGTCATCGAGCTCAATGAATCGAAACTCCTCCGTGGACCATAGAATCATTTCTTCCGCCAAGCGGGAAAGATGGGTCATCATCATCGAGCTATTGCTCAGGAATTCCAGGATGAAATCACGGTCACTCACGGCATCGAGACTGTTTTCATAGCAGGACCCGAAGCCGAGGAGCTCCGCTGAATATTCCCTGTCGATGGGGAATGTCGTCCCTGCCAGTGCTCCTGCACCTAATGGAGATACGTCGATTCTTTTTAGAGAGTCAACAAGACGTTCCTTATCCCGATTGAGCATCCAGAAATAACACATCAGATGATGGGCGAATGAAATGGGCTGAGCACGTTGAAGGTGTGTGTATCCCGGAATGATCGTTTCAACATTTTCTTCAGCCTGTAGGATGATGGCCTGTTGAAGATCCTCAACAAGATTCACAATTTCCTCTACCCGTCTTTTTAGAAACAGATGCATGTCTGTCGCAATCTGGTCGTTCCGGCTTCTTCCTGTATGAAGCTTGCCCCCAACCTCACCGATTAAATCAATCAGCTGCTTCTCCAAGTTTAAATGGATGTCCTCATACTCAACAGAAAACTGAAGCTCATTTTTTTCAGCCTTTCCATACAGCACTTGTAGTCCATCAAGAATCTGATTGGCTTCACTCCCCTTAAGGATTCCGCATTTTTTTAACATTTTCACATGAGCGATGCTGCCTTCAATATCCTCCAGTACGAGCTCTTGATCGAAAGAGATGGATGCATTGAATTCATCCACCCACTCTTCCGGTTTTTTAGTGAAACGTCCTCCCCACAGCTTGCTCATAGAGTCACTTTCTCTTTCTTTTCAGCATTGACCATAGCTGAAACCTTGGTAGGAAGACCCCATAATTGAATGAATCCAACGGCTGCATCATGATCGAATTCATCAGCTTTTGTATAAGTTGCCAGATTTTCATCGTATAAAGAGTTAGGTGATTTTCTTCCTTCGACGATTGCGTGGCCTTTGAATAATTTCACGCGAACAACGCCATTCACGTACACCTGTGTTTGATCAAGGAATGCTTTCAGTGCTTTATTCAGTGGTGAAAACCATAACCCTTCATAAATCAATTCCGTCATTTTTTTCTCGATAACCGGTTTGTAGTGAGCAAGCTCTTTCACTAGTGTGAGATCCTCGAGTTCTTTATGTGCTTTCAATAATGTGACGGCTGCTGGGCATTCGTACACCTCGCGAGACTTGATCCCGACAAGGCGGTTTTCCACATGGTCGATACGTCCCACCCCGTGCTTTCCAGCGATGGCATTCAATTTCGCAATGATTTCTTCCAACGGATAAGCCACGTGATCCAATTCAACAGGCACACCTTTTGAGAATGTGATCTCGACCACTTCGGCTTTATCCGGCGATTCTTCAATGCTTGACGTTAGATCATAGGCATCCTCTGGCGGAGCGGCCCATGGATCTTCAAGAACTCCGCACTCATTGCTTCTGCCCCAAAGGTTCTGGTCGATGCTGTAAGGAGAGTCTAGATTGATGGGAATCGGAATTCCTTTTTCCTTCGCATATTCAATTTCTTCCTCACGGGACCATTTCCACTCACGAACGGGCGCAACCACTTCCAATGAAGGATTGAGTGCCGCGATGGATACTTCGAATCTCACCTGGTCATTTCCTTTACCCGTACAGCCATGTGCCACCGCCGTTGCATTTTCCTGCTCTGCGATTTCCACAAGTTTTTTGGCAATCAACGGTCTTGAGAGAGCGGACACCAGTGGATATTTCCCCTCGTACAGTGCATGACTTTGTAAGGCGAGCAGGGCATATTCATTCGCAAACTCTTCTTTCGCATCGATGACATAGCTTTTAGAAGCCCCTACCGTCAACGCTTTTTCCTGTACGAAATCCAAGTCCTTTCCTTCCCCCACATCCAGGCAGCATGCAATGACTTCATATCCTTTTTCCTTCAACCATTGAACCGCCACCGACGTATCTAAACCGCCTGAATAAGCTAATACCACTTTTTTATTCATCCGTATCTCCTCCTGTTGATTTTATATAAAAATGAATATTTATTCTTTAAGATGAATTTATATTAGCAGTTAATCAGGGATACATCAATACTTATTCATGAATTTGTATAAATATTTTATGGACAGATTGTAAGATTGCCTTTGCACTGGGCTTGTCGGGGATTTTCATGTAGGATGAAAGGAGAATGTAACGCAAGGAGTTCAGAACAGATGAAGAACGAATTTTTTTCATATGATGCAAGACTGGGAATTCATCTGCCCGTGCTTATGAAAGAATGGCCGTCTTATTCATCCCAGGAACAAGAAATGGTCCTTCTCGAATGGGAACGGGTAAGAGGCACGATTCCGGATCGGATCCAGGAAATTGAAGTGGAGATTGAGCGGCTACAGGGGGAATTGGCACAGGAAGACGATTTCGACCGATCCTGTATGATCAATGGCGAGATTTCCGAAAGGGCTTCAGAAATCAATGATTTATGGATCTGGTATCGGACCAATCCTGAGAAAACACAAAGGGAATGATGTACGTTCATCATTCCCTTTGTGTTTATTGATCATTTTTTTTATCCCGCAAATAGCGATATTGATAATATTTTTCCGCAAAATCAGTGATCTTTCTGGAAAGCTGATAGTTGGATCCTGCACCGATGGCGATGCTGACAAGAGGCAAACCCGACCACTTCTTCCCTTTGAACATGGTAATGGCCATGGCTTTCAGTGCCTGCTTCATGGACCCTTCCAGCCAGGTGTAATCTGTCAATTGCTCTGATCCGTCATAGAAATAATTCGAATCCTTCTTATTTAAATCCTCCATCAAATCTTCCCAGGCAATGGCCCGCAGTCTGGCGGGAAGTGTCGCTGCGTGAAACACCTTCAACGACGTCATCATTTCAAACGGGGTCTGAACATCAAATCCATAAGTGACAGCAATGAGCTGCACCGAACGCAAATTGATGACGAGCATGGCAGGGAGATCCGAACCGAGCGCCACGAGGCCACCTGTACCCGTCACCCCTCCTTGCAGCAGGGAGTAGATGCGATGGCGTCCCGCATGCTGTTCTGCTATGTAATGAAGCTGATCAATCGTTAAATAATGAAGGTCCTCCACCGTCTGAATGTCCTGATTGAAAGCCCTTGCCGTCACAAGAATGCGCTCACGTGCGTCATTCTGCATCTGTGAGCCTTGAATAAGAGAGTGCATGTGAAACAACCAACCATCCAGTCGCTGGAAAAATTGATCCTGAACATCTTCAGGAATCGATTCAAAGGCGTAATCCAACCATCTCACATATGTATGCTCCAAATCATTCGCTTCATATTCATATAATTCATCTCTCCACGCTTTGATCGACTGCCATACCTGCTTATCTCGTTCTGACCAATTCACCGCTCCCACTCCTTACATTCCTTAAATTAGGTATAGTATATCATATATGGGGTATATAATTCTTTGGTTACGGGAGGAGTCTTTGGAATAGTCAGATATTATGGGTGTGAAGAAAATTCGACACCGTGGCATGATTATTTGAAACCTCGCATGATTAATCAGAATCCCGCATGATTAATCAGAATCCCGCATGATAAAACCCATTTCCCGCACGAATATTGTGAATCCGGCATGATCCCCATCAATTCTCGCATGATTCCTCAGCGAGGGGGCTTTCAGCCAAAGAAACCTCTTCCCTATCCGGCCAAAAACTCCCTTCCAGGTTCATATTCCCAGCTGAAACAGACAATCTAACGATAAATTCTTTTAGAAAGAGACCGAAAACCAGCTATTTCAGAAACAACGCCATTCCTTTTTTAAACAAATAAAAAAAAGGACCGCCAAGGCGATCCCGTTTCATCTATTAGATATTCCCTTTTTCCACGACATCACGCGCGATCATGACTTCTTCATTCGTAGGAATGATCATGACTTTAACAGGTGAATGCGGGTAGTTAACGAATGCTTCTTTTCCGCGTACTTTATTTCGTGCCGGATCCCAGTATACGCCCATGAATTCTAAACCTTGAAGAACTTTTTCACGGATCAGTGTACTGTTTTCACCGATACCAGCTGTGAAAACGATCGCGTCTACACCGTACATGCGTGATGCATATGAACCGATGTATTTATGAATCCGGTTGGCGAACACTTCAAGAGCCAGCTCCGCACGGTCGTTTCCTTCTGAAGCCTGTTGTTCGATGTCACGAAGATCACTTGAGAATCCTGATACACCAAGCATACCGGACTTCTTGTTCAGGATATTCAATACCTCATCAGCCGTTGATCCCGTTTTCTCCATAATGAACGGAATAAGGGCAGGGTCGATATTTCCTGAACGTGTTCCCATGGCAACACCGGCAAGTGGTGTGAAGCCCATTGATGTATCGATTGATTTACCGCCTTCGATGGCTGCGATACTTGCCCCATTTCCAAGGTGACAAGAAATCAGGCGTACTTGTTCTTCCGGACGACCAAGCATTTCAGCTGCACGCTGAGATACATACTTATGAGAAGTACCGTGGAAACCATATTTACGGATTCCGAAATCTTCGTAGTACTCATAAGGAAGGCTGTACAAGAAAGAGCTTTCCGGCATGGATTGATGGAACGCTGTATCAAACACAGCAACAGCAGGTACATTCGGCAACACATTATGGAATGCTTTAATACCTGTTAAGTTTGCCGGGTTATGAAGTGGCGCTAAATCAGACAGTTCTTCAATTTTCGTCACGACTTCATCTGTGATCAGGACGGAATCATTGAAGACCTCTCCGCCGTGCACGACACGGTGGCCAATTCCATCGATTTCATCAAGTGAGTTGATGATGCCAAAGCCTGTCAGCTTTTCAAGCAGCATTTTAACGGCCACTTCATGGTTCGGAATATCCGTTACTTCTTCACGTTTCTCATCATTTACTGTTATATTGAAAACCGCATCGTTCAGTCCGATACGTTCAATTAGACCTTTTGTAATAACTGTTTCTTCAGGCATATCAAAAAGCTGAAACTTTAACGAAGAGCTTCCAGCATTAATTGCAATCACTTTTTTTGCCACGTTGTATCGCTCCTTTTGTTTTCGATCTATCGACTCTTATTTATTCTGTTCATTGAATCGTTTTTTATCTCTCAATTCCCCATTAAATCACTGACTCCCCCCCATTTCAAGAAAAAGCTTGAAATGACATCGTTTTCATGTTAAATTAAATGTTTTCACAAAAGTTTGAAAAAGAAAAGCGGAGGCGGCTTGCCCAGAGGCGACAAGCATAAGGCGGGAACACCGGAAAGGCGCCCTTTGCCTTTTTGGTGTTCCTGACTTATGACCTCGAGCTTCTAAGCCTTGGAGCTAGACATATCAAAAAGCAAGTGTAGTCCTACACGAATCTTGTCGACTTACAAAAAGGTCAATATACTCAAATTTCGGTCGATATCTATTTTGAAAAAGGTCAATAAACTCCTCGTTTACTGCATACCCTTCCACCACCTTCTACAAAACACCCAAAAAAAAGACTGCCCAAAGGCAGTCTTGATTCATCCATTTATTTATTTTGTACAAGCCACTGATCGATTTTCGACAGGATGTCTTGAAGGGCTCTCTGGTTTGAAAGACTTGGCAGCTGGGCTAGGAGGACCTCTTTAGGAGGCTTGATACCTTCTTTTTTCTTTTGAAGCACCAGGATACTCTTCGCCGAGTTTTTATTTTTAAACAGGGAAAGGGGCAGCTGCAGGAAGCCCTGGATGTCTGCCTTATCCTTGAGATACCCTTGCAGCTGTGCACTGTGCGGGGATTCAAAGAGTCCGTTTGGCACGATGAAAAACAGGTATCCTCCGTCTTTCGTATGCTTCAGGCTTTGTTCAATGAACAGGTGATGAGCATAGGAATGTCCTTCTTCTGCTTTAAGCTCATAATCCTGGGAGCGCAGGTCGTTCGGGTAATAGCCGATCGGCAGGTCGCATAGCACGAGATCCACGGGATCGATGAATAACGGCTCAAGTGAATCCTGATTAAAGAGCTGCAGGGGATGCTTCTGAAGATCTGCCCCCACATACGCAAGTTTGATCAGGATTTCATCAATTTCCACCCCGATGGACTGGGTTTCTTTACCCGGCATTTGGTTTAACACAGTCGTCAGGAGATTCCCCGTTCCGATTGCAGGGTCCAAAATAGTGAGTTTATTCTTACCAGCTGTAAATTTATTTACCAGATAGCTGATAAATAACCCGAGTGAGTCCGGTGTCATTTGATGATTCGGTTGTACATTTTCTTTCATCCCTTTTAAGATAGCAAATTGAAACGCTTTACGGATATTTTCGTTCTCAAGTTGAGATAGACTGACTTCATCGTACTTTTTGTTCAGGCGTTTTTTGGTCAGTTCACTGGCTTCCTCCTGGAGGACATCCCCCTGAAAAAGGTTTTCCCCGGTTTCAGCAACGGCTTCCAGGTAACTGCATGCTAATTCTTCCTGGAGCAGTGTAGCCGTTTCATCGATTATTCCAAATAATGATTCGACAGGCGAATTAATCATCGGCATTCATTCCTTTATCACAATTTCATTCATCTATTTTACCTTTGTCCCGCACGTTTGTAAAAAAAACAATGCTGACCATCCGAAAGTCAGGTCAGCATTTTTAAATATGTTTTAGTTGGGACTGAATTACTTAGCGTTCTTGACTGCTTCAACGGCAGCTTCATAATTTGGGTGGTCAGTAGCTTCGCTTACATATTCCACATACGTTACTTCATCATTGCTGTTTACGACGAATACAGCACGTGCAAGGAGGCGGAGTTCCTGGATGTGCACGCCGAATGCTTCACCGAAAGAAAGGTCGCGGTGATCGGAAAGGGTTTGAACGTTTTCGATTCCGTTTGCACCGCACCAGCGTTTTTGAGCGAATGGGAGATCTACTGAAACCGTCAAGACTTCAACATTATTAAATTTTGTAGCTTCTTCATTGAATTTTCTTGTTTGTGCATCACAAACACCTGTATCGATGGAAGGAACGACACTGATTAAACGTACCTTGCCCTTGGAATCATTCAGTGTGACTTCCGATAAATCATTAGCTAATACTGTGAAGTTGGGAGCTTTGTCCCCTACTTTTACCTCATTACCTAATAGAGTGACAGGGTTGTTCTTGAACGTAATATTTGCCATTAATGGTTCCTCCTCTATGAATAGTATGTACACTTTCATAGTACAGAAAAAGGAAGGGGGAAAGCAAATCATAGGATCCCTTTTCAAAAAAAAGATGAGCTCACTCATTCGAGTAAGCTCCCTATCATTTACAGATCCAGCTTATGATTGTTTTGATTGTGTTGATCCTGCTTATTGTCATCCTTTTTCATCATGCCCTGAATCTTTTCAATGGCACCCGGCGCCAGGTCCAGCAGGCGATCGATCAGGTGTGTGCTTTCATCTAAATGAAGCATCTTAATTCCTTTTGAACTGACGATCAGGAACGCGATTGGCGTAATGGACACACCGCCCCCGCTACCTCCGCCAAACGGCTGCTGCTTAGGAGCTGACTTATCACCGCCGCCGTCTCCGCCTTTGCCGCTATCCTCTTTCCCCTTGCTGTCGATGATAAATTCACTTCCACCTGCAGCAAACCCAAAGCCTACCTTTGACACGGTCAAGATGACGCTTCCATCGGGTGTTTCAACGGGATCACCGATAATCGTATTCACATCAATCATTTCTTTTAAATTTTCCATTGCCGTGGTCATCAGACCTTCAATCGGATGTTCTGACATTAGAAGACCTCCTTATTAAACTGAATGTTTTTCTCCAGAAATTGTGGAAAGTGGCTTCGTCTTAAACCTGGCCCTGCCGCCTCTCCAATACCGAAGTATCTTTAAACCTACTAGGATAGCATTCCCTATGCGAAACTGGATAATACATGAAAATTGCGTTTGAATTACAGCGTGCTGAAATGTAGGAGTTACCTCAATGACTGGCATGGATTGTAGACGCACATACCCGCTCAATATTCCGATGATGCTCCCTTTTATCCCCCAGATCGTTCCGGTTAACGTCCCCGTTGACGCTGCATCCCCGGTACCAAAGAGAGTCTTCCATTGAACTTGATCCAATTTAACTTTTTTAAGAAACCCCCGGATGATCCTGTGCATGGACTGTACATGAAGGACAATCTCTCTGGTGTCACTTAAGCTGGCAATGAAATCGTTTGGTGTAATTTTCTTTTTAGATGCCTTTTTCTTGGATGGATTGCTTTCATTCCCTTTCTTCGTTTCCTGTTCAACGACCACATTCGGCCCATCGTCATCGAGCTTCACGAGGGGAATGTCGATTGTATATTTAATCAAACCAAACCAGGCCCTAAGCTTCACCTTGAAATGGTCATTATCATTTCCATGGTACAGGGAGATAGTGACGGTCAGCTTCGTAATGATAAGAATGAATAATAGAAATATAATAAGTGCCCCGATAATGATTAACGTCCAAATCCACCAGCTCATATTTTCACACCCTTCAACCTCTTATTATGGCCTTCCCGGAGGAAAATAAACTTAGGACGTAAAAATTTGCATCGAAAGGGTTGGAGAGGAGGGCATTTGCAGGTAGCTTATGTGTTAATGGTTGGAGGATTGCGTCATTTCGAAGGTAATTGCGTCATTTTTCAAATAATTGCGTCATATTCCCTACTAATTGCGTCATTTTATTATCAATTGCGTCTAATCAACAGTTAATTGCGTATTTTACATTTAATGGAAACTAATGTGATGCAAAATAAAAAACAAACCCGCCTCAGCAGGTTTGCCTCATATTATACAGCCGGATTAAACTCCAGCTTCTTCTTTTCTTGAATGACAGTCGTGTCTGCAAACAGGTCATGAATCCCCTGCTTCTTATTCGTAAAGGCTACAACCACGTATAAAATAAAGATGGTCGTGGAGATGAACCGCCCGATCAGTTCCCTGAAAAGAATGGTTCCCCATGATGGTTTGGAGCCTTTCAACTCGATGACCCGGATGCCGAACACCATTTTTCCGATGGTTTGGCTGAAGTATTTCGTCATTAAGATAAAATATCCGTAGAAAACAATGCTCGTCAGAATGGAGATCGGAGCAAACATCGAGCCATCTGATAAAGAAATGTCCAATAGTTTAAAAACTGGATTCACGATTAGACGCGTGATGCTGCCGATAACGATCAAATCCACCAGATACGCCCAGAATCTTATCCAGAATCCCGCTAAGTAATATCCGTCGGGACGGATGGTACTTGAATAGTCAGGAGAAGAGGATTGGACGTCGATATGTTCCCGTGTTTCATTTTGTTCATAGCGATCACTCACTTCATTCACCTTCCTTATTCAGAATATAGATACATTAATCGTGGAGAACCCGGGTTTGACAGAAGTTTCATAAGTGCTGCCGCTTCCATATCCTGACCCATCATTTTCTTTGCACCCATACTGAAGAATTCGGAGAAAGGATCGCCCGCCGTGTATTCAAATACTTGTGCGTCTTTTAATTTATAATCTTTCTTCATCGCTGCAATGGTATCTTCCACATAACCGAATTCATCAATTAAATTGACTTCCTTCGCCTGAATCCCGTCGTACACCCGTCCATCCGCGATTTTCTTCACTTCGGCTTCGGACATATTCCGCCCTTTCGCAATGACATCCACGAAACCTTCATAGGAATTGTCGATCATCGATTGAATGATCTTTCGTTCTTCATCCGTCATTTTACGGGTTGGGCTCATAATATCTTTGTACGGCCCACTTTTAATGGTGACGAAATCCACCCCGTATTTCTCTGCTAATTCAGAGTAGTTGATGCTATGCATGATCACCCCGAGTGAACCTGTCAGCGTTTCTTTACTGGCAAAGATCTTCGTAGCCGGAGCCGATATGTAATAGCCACCTGATGCCGCAGTACCACCCATCGATACATAAATCGGCTTCTTCGTCTTTTCCATGATTTCCACAAGCTTGGAGTGAATCTGTGCACTTTCCACTACACCGCCGCCTGGAGAATTCACTTTCAAGATGATTCCTTTGACAGATTTATCTTTTTCCACTGCATCAAGCTTATCCATAAAGAGTTCATGATTGTACCCCGGGCTTTCAAATAATGAGCTTGCGCCGCCCGTGTCTTGAATGACACCTTCGACTTCCAGGACCGCAATCCGTTTATTCGCATTTCCTTCATCAATGACTTCTTCAGAGAATGGATTGTCCGTCCCTCCGAACATGTCTTCAAATGCCTGATTAAAATCACTTGTCACAGCAGAGGTCGCAAAGTTGACGATTACCGAAACAAAGAATAATACGCCAGCGATTCCTAATGCCGTCCACCTTTTTGCATTCATCTGTATATTCCTCCCTCGTTTACCCTATCTTATGTAAGGATATGAATATCATTCTCACGTGGAAACATGATAGAATATTCACTAAGTTAGATTCTAGCAAAATTTCATGGAAATGGGAAAAATTATCTTATTTTTTATTCAGGAGGTACATACGATGAATAACCGTCGAAATATCTATTTCTATGCATTACATGAAGAAGGATTGCAGGCAAAGCTCGATCATTTATATGAACTTGCCACGCGCTATGATTTCAATATCGTTGAATCTCCCAAAACCGCCAATATCATCGTCAGTATTGGAGGCGATGGTACATTCCTTCAAGCCGTCCGTCAAACCGGTTTCAGGCAGGACTGCTTGTATGCGGGGATCTCAACCGGCGGCACCTTGAGTATGTACTGTGACTTCCATATCGATGACACATCCAAGATGATAGAAGCCATGACAACGGAGCAGATCGAGGTTCGTAAATATCCGACCATCGAAGTGACTGTTGATAACCAGACGTCCTTTCACTGCCTGAATGAATTCAGCATCCGCTCTGGCATCATCAAGACCTTCGTCATGGATGTCTTTATCGATGACAAACATTTCGAAACGTTCAGAGGCGACGGCATGATCTTCGCCACCCCAACGGGAAGTACCGCTTATAATAAATCCGTCAACGGTGCCGTGGTCGATCCCATGCTTCCTTGCATCCAGGTGAGTGAAATGGCTTCCCTGAATAATAACCGCTACCGCACCCTTGGTTCTTCTTTCATTCTGAGCGAAAAGCGCAGACTCGTTCTGAAGATCGTTCAAGACGGAAACGATTACCCGGCCATGGGAATGGACAATGAAGCCTTGAGCATTCAGCATGTGGAAAAAGTAGAAGCAAAACTGAGTGATAAAGTCATCAAAACCGTGAAATTGAAAGATAACTCGTTCTGGGAGAAAGTGAAGCGGTCGTTTTTATAGGTTAGAAGGTGGGAAATGGTTGAGAATGAGCAGGTTTGGGATGGAACCTTGCTGCAGTTTGGCCGGTTGTTTGCGATAACCTTTGGCCTAACTTGTGCCAAATTGTGATCAACAGAAAACGCTCCAGGGGACCCCCCTGGAGCGTTTTTGCATTATGCTGATAACCTCGCATCTCTTCTGCGCTTCCTCGCGTACTGCACACGAGAAGCGGTAAAAATCGTCAATGCGAGCCAAATGAACATGAATGAAACGAGATGAGTCACTGAAAAGGCTTCGTGATACACCCATATGCCGAGTATCAATGTGATTGTCGGTGCAATGTATTGCAGGAATCCGACCATATACAGTGGTATCTGCTGGGCACCCTTAGAGAAGAACAGTAAAGGTATCGCCGTCGCTGCCCCGGCTCCCATAAGCAGGAGGTCCGTCCCTACTGAAACATGGAATAGGGAAAGGGTTCCTTCTTTGAACATGTAGCCAAGGTAGATCAGGGATAAGGGTGCGATGGTCATCGTTTCAAGCGTGAGACCAATGGATGATTCCACCTGTATGAGTTTTTTTGCTAATCCGTATAGCCCGAAGGAGAAGGCAAGACCAATGGCGATCCAGGGGAATTCCCCGTAAGATATCGTGAGGATCAGCACTCCGATGGCCGCCAATCCAAAGGAAATGACTTGAGCCTTTGACAGGCTTTCCTTCAGGATGAATACCCCTAACAGCACGCTGACCAGCGGATTGATATAGTAACCAAGGCTTGCTTCTACCATCTGATTCGTATTTACCGCCCAAATGTAAATAAACCAGTTCATACTGATCAGGAGTGAAGCAAGCAGCAATGCAAATAGCTGCTTCTTTTTGGTTAGAGATGTTTTGAGATAGTTGGAAAAATCTTTCCAACGCTTGCTGACGAATAAGAATAGAAGCATGAACCAGAACGACCAAAAGATGCGGTTGGCGAGGATTTCATCCGCCGATACATGATTCAGCCATTTCCAATAAATCGGGAGAATGCCCCATAGAAAATATGAAAATGCTGTGTAGAGGATCCCGGCTTGATCCGTTTGCTTCATAAAAAACACCCCCAAAACTATTTCTGTTTTCGAAATATCTCTATTATATCGGTGAACAGTTTTGGGGGCAATGATTATTTATTTTTTTTATAGACGATGGTCTCGTCAACAATCGTCATATGGACCACTTTACCGAGTAATTTGTCTGTGTCAACTTTGAATGGATCGATGTCTAAGACGGTGAAGTCTGCCGTGTACCCTTCACGGATCTCTCCTCTATCGTCTTCATGATGACAGGCATATGCGCTTCCCTTTGTGAAAAGGGATATTGCTTCATGCATCGTAAGTTTTTCTTCCGGACGATAGACGGTTCTGTTTGGATCCAGTGGGTTCGTCCGGGTTACGGCCGCATGGATGCCCCAAAGAGGATTGATCGGTTCAATCGGTGCGTCTGATCCACCTGCGCAAGGGATTCCTTCTTCAAGAAGCGTTTTCCATGCATAGTTGTACTTCATGTTTTCTTTTCCCAATCGTTCGATTACCCATGGAAAATCCGACGCCACAAATCTCGGCTGAATATCAAGGATGAGAGGCAGACCTTTGATTTTCCCGATTAGTTCTTTACGAAGAATTTGGGCATGGATGAGCCGATCACGTCTATTGTGAATGGAAGGAGCTTCCAGGATGCTGTCAACGACATTTTCAAATGCTTGATCCCCGATCGTATGGACCGCAATCGGTAATTCATACTTTCTAGCTTTCTTCACAAGTTCAAGAAGTCGTTCATTCGAATGGATGCTGACTCCAGTCGTGCTTGGATCATCGGCGTACGGATAGCTCAACAGTGCCGTTCTGCCACCCAATGCACCGTCTGCGAAGATTTTCATGGCACCGAATTCAATGAATTCATTCCCACTCAGGAACTGATGGCCATCCTCCTTCCAATCTTCAATCACTTCATGATGAACGAGAAGATGGGCCCTGAATTTCCTTTTGCCTTCGTTGATGGTCTTAAGAAAAGCATCATATGTTTTCTTAAAGTTGCCGTAGTAGCTCAGATCCTCTGTATGTCCCCCAACCAATCCATGCTCCCAGCAGCTTTCGATCCCTTTTGTCAGGGCTTCGACGAGATATTCGGAGGAAATGGATGGCAGAGCATCGATCATAAGATCCTGTGCCTTATCCTTTAATAAGCCATTCAGATCACCCAGATCATTCCTTTCAATTAATCCGCCTGAAGGATTTGGTGTACGTTCATCTATACCGGCATGAATGAATGCAAGTGAATTCACGACCATGGCATGGCGGCAAATCCGCTTAAGGAGGACCGGATGCTTTGGAACGACTGCATCGATTTCCTGCCTGGTCAAAACTGCGGCGTCACTCCAAAGATTTTCATTCCAGCCTTCCCCGATGATCCATTTGCCTTCCTCGAGTCCTTTGGCTTTTTCCGAAATGGCGTCCAGTACTTCACGCTTACTGTTCATACTGGAAAGATCAAGCCTCATCAAGGTTTCACCGTGACCGATCAGATGCATGTGACTATCCACAAATCCAGGGAACATTACCTTCTGTTCAAGATCCACTATGGAATCAATCGTAAACTTCTGTTCTAATTCTTCCGAGGTGCCTAATCCTTTGATAAGACCATTCTCGGTAAAAACTGCTTCCACATGATGTCCCTCTTGTTGCATGGTATAGATGATTCCGTTTCTCCATAAAGTACCCATGATGCATTTCCTTCTTTCATAAAAGTCTATTTCTCAAATGTATCATATGATAGGAAGATTCTGAAATGGAAAACTCATAAAAAATAGGGAGCCTTTAATGGCCCCCTATCCCGAATCAGTTTTTCACTGAACTCGATTCTTTTTGTCTTAGTTCGATTCTTCTAATCTTGCCGGACGTTGTCTTCGGCAGTTCCTTTACAAATTCAATCTTACGCGGATACTTGTATGGGGCCGTTAATTCCTTCACGTGCTGTTGCAGGGAGGGAATCAGATCGGGATTCTCCTGATCTACATCTTCCCGTAATACGACAAATGCCTTTACGATCAGTCCCCTTACTTCATCAGGACTTCCAACGACGGCACACTCCTGAACGGATGGGTGCTTGACGAGGGCATCTTCCACTTCAAATGGCCCGATCGTGTAACCGGAGCTGATGATGATGTCGTCCCCGCGGCCTTCAAACCAGAAGTAGCCGTCTTCATCCTTCTTGGCTTTATCTCCTGTAATATAGTAATCGCCCCTGAACTGCATGGCCGTACGTTCAGGATCTTTATAATAGTTTTTGAACAGTGCAGGCGTTTCTACGTGAACCGCTATATCTCCCACTTCGCCTGCTTCACATGGGTATCCTTCATCGTTGATGATTTCGACCCGGTTTCCAGGGGTCGGTTTCCCCATGGAGCCCGGTTTCAATTCCATACCTTTCATGATCCCGACTAGGAGGGTGTTTTCTGTTTGCCCGTAGCCGTCACGGACTTCAATCTGGAAGTGTCTCATAAAAGCATCGATGACTTCCCTGTTTAACGGTTCTCCCGCAGACACAGCGCTGTGCAGATGATCCAGCTTGTATGTTCCCAGGTTATCCACTTTAGCCATGAGTCGGTACTCAGTCGGGGTACAGCACAGAACATTGACCTGGTTATCCTCAAGCATCTGGAGATACTTGTTCGGATCGAATTTCCCTTGATATACAAGCCCGGTAGCACCGGAACCAAGGACGGACAGGAAAGGACTCCAAATCCACTTTTGCCAGCCTGGACCTGCCGTTGCCCAAACCGTGTCGCCTTCTTCGATGCATAACCATTCCCTTGCCGCTGTTTTCAAGTGAGCGTATGCCCATCCGTGGGTGTGGACAACCCCTTTTGGATTCCCCGTCGTTCCGGACGTGTACGAAAGAAATGCCATATCGTCCCTTTTCGTATCGGCAAATGCTAATTGATCAGAGGCGGTTATCATTTCGTCTTCGATTGCAATCCAGCCGCCCTGCTTTTCCCCTACTACAAACTTCTTGAGATTTTCCATGCCCCTTACGTTTTCAAACTGCTCCACAAATGGAGAATACGCCACAATCCCTTTTACATCCCCGTGATCGATCCGGTATTCCAGATCCTTTGTCCGCAGCATTTCAGAACTCGGTATGACCACTAGTCCGGATTTCAGGGCTGCAAGATAAACGGCGTACGCTTCGATCAGGCGAGGAACCATGACAAGGACGACATCCCCCTTCTCAAGCCCTTTCTCAGAGAAAACGCTTCCAATTCTATTTACATTTTCCAATAATTGTTTATATGTAATGTCTTCTTTTTTTCCTTCTTCATTTTCCCACTTGATCGCAAGCTTCTCTTCACCACTTGCAAACTTCTCAACTTCTTCCACCAAATTATACTTTTCCGGTGCGATCAATTCTTCCCTCTTCACTTCTGACTCCCCCTTGTATGTCGATTCCCCTCTATTATACAAAATAATTTAAATTTTTTAAATTATTTGGATATATTCGATCATCGTCAATATGTGAGGTTATTCGACAAACATAATTAAATTTAAGAAGCGAGTAGTGGTTGATTTCCGCTCCAGGTGCTCGCTTTCCGCGGGGCTGGCGGTGAGCCTCCTCGGCTGCGCCTCCGGGGTCTCACCTGTCCAGCGTTTCCCGCAGGAGTCGAGCACCTTCCGCTCCAATCAACATTGGTTTTATCATTCATTAAAGGATAAACATCTGAATGTTTAACAATTATTATGGATAATCACCAAGAGAGCAAAGCAAGGCACTGATTTATTCAAAACAAAATTCAAAAGGACATCGTTCGTTTTTTGTTGTTTATGTATATGAAGTGTATTTAGCAGGCTCTAGCTGTTGATTGGAGTGCAAGACGAAGACTCCTACGGGAAAAGCGGAATAGGTAAGACCCCGCAGGAGCGAGAGCGACGAGGAGGCTTGCCTTCCGCCCGAGGAAAGCGAAGTCTTGCACGGAAATCAACAGCGGTGTGAAAGTGATACATAAATTTTATACGATTTGATCGTCTTTGGATTGAAACACGAAAACAATTTTCTTTTTCACACAAATAGAAAAGGAGCGGGAATCCCGCTCCTTTGTAGCCATTGTATTTAATTATTTTGAGTATCCGCCACCGATTTGTTGTTCAGCCATTTGAACTAAACGTTTAGTGATTTCACCACCTACAGAACCGTTAGCGCGTGCTGTTGCATCTGGACCAAGTTGAACTCCGAATTCAGAAGCGATTTCGTATTTCATTTGATCGATTGCTTGTTGAGCTCCTGGAGCTACTAATTGATTTGAACTGTTGTTTGCCATGTGTTTTCACCTCCTTGTTGAATATAGATTGTGTAAAAACACATGGCTTCATACAAGGAATTTCACTGGTAAATTATCCTAAATACTTAGAGTAATTCGTCAAAAGTTTTTTCTGCATTTGAACCGGTGGATCCATCGATCGTGACTGTTTCTGTACCGTCTACTGCCTCTTTAAGAAGAGTTTCGAAATCAACGAAGCTTTCATAGTACTCCACTTTTTCTTTTTTAGGGCGTGTCTTTGGTGCAGGCGGCGTGAAGATCGTGCAGCAATCTTCGTAAGGAAGAATGGAAATGTCATGGGTATCGATTTTCTGGGCGATATCAATGATTTCCAGCTTGTCCATGGCAATGAGTGGCCTTAACACAGGTGTGGTTGTAACTGCGTTAATCGCCTGCATGCTTTCTAACGTCTGACTCGCCACCTGGCCGAGGCTTTCGCCGGTAATCAAGGCGAGACCTTCATTCTTTTCACGGATTTGATCCGCAATCCGGAGCATCATTCGTCTCGTTGACGTCATGGTGTAATTTTCAGGAACCTGATCATGGATTGTTTGCTGCACTTTCGTAAATGGAACGATGTGCAGTTTTACTTTTCCACTGAAGGCAGAGAGCTTTTTCGAAAGATCGATGACCTTTTGCTTTGCCCGTTCACTTGTAAATGGCGGGCTGTGAAAATGAACCGCTTCGATCTCTACTCCTCTTTTCATCGTAAGATAACCGGCTACAGGACTGTCGATCCCTCCTGATAGCATAAGCATCGCTTTTCCGCTTGCCCCGACAGGCATACCGGTGGACCCTTGATAAATTTCAGAGGAAAGATAGACTCCCTCTTTTCTCACTTCCACATTAAGTTGAATATCGGGGTTTTTCACGTCCACCTTTAGGCCGTCCATATTGCGGAGGATATAAGATCCCACTTCGTAATTTAATTCATTTGTGTCCATCTCAAACTTCTTGTCCGCTCTGCGTGCTGATACCTTAAAGGTCTTACCAGGGGCAAAACTCTTCTTGACGAGGGCCAATCCTGCTTTCGTGATTTCCTCTATATCCTGAGGAACTTTCACAACAGGACTGAACGATTGGATTCCAAATATTTTCTCTAATCTTGGAATGATTTGATCCCCGTTTTCGTCTCCCAATTGGATGTGAAGGCGATCCCTGCCAGCTGCAACAGAAATCGTCGGGAAATCCTTTAATGCTTGCAAAATATTTTCACGAAGCTTGGCTGTGAACATCTTACGGTTTCTTCCTTTGGTCGAAATTTCACCGTATCTGACTAGTATGCGATTATATTTCATCGTGATCTCCTCATTGTATGTTGTAATAACTCTATTTCACTTTTTAATAACAGAATGAATGCTTTGCATTCTTCTATTGTATTATGAAACGACAGGCTGACCCTGATTGAATTACTTGCAAGGGTATCCATTACACCCATCGATAAAAGGGTCTGACTTGGCTTACTTTGCTTCGATGAACAGGCGCTTGTCGTCGATACGTACACGTCATGCCGGTCAAGGGCATGGATGAGCACTTCCCCTTTGAAATCCCTGACTGAAAAATTCAGGATGTGTGGAGCGCGATCTCGGATTGGTGTATGAACAGTCACTCCTTCGATTTTCTCCAACTCTCTCCTAAGGAATTGATGATTTTCTTCCATTAATCCCAATTTCCGGTTACTTTCTTCCGTATGCATTCGGAGTGCCTTTGCAAAGGAAACAATCCCACCTGTGTTCTCCGTACCGCTGCGAAGGTTTCCTTCCTGCTCCCCACCGGACAGGATAGGAGAAAGCTCGAGTCCGTCCCTCACATAGAGCATGCCCGTTCCCTTGATGCCATGAATTTTATGGGCGGAAAGGCTGCATAAATCGATGAGCTTTTCGTCGAGAATAAGAGAGACTTTCCCACATGCCTGTACAGCATCGACATGAAAGAGTATCTTAGGATGGTGTTTCAGGATCATCGCGATTTCCCTGATGGGCTGGACACTGCCAATCTCATTATTGACCTGCATGACCGAAACAAGGATCGTATCATCCTGAATCGCCTCCTGCAACTCGGAGGGACGGACCTTTCCCTGATCATCCACATCGAGATACGTCGCCCTAAACCCAAACGCTTCCAATTGCTTAAAGGCGTTGATGACAGAGGGATGTTCTATTTTAGTTGTGATGATGTGTTTCCCTCTGTGTCCGTATTGAAGAGCGGTCCCTTTGATCGCCAGGTTATTAGATTCAGTTCCTCCAGAAGTAAAAAACACCTCTTTCGTCTTTATACCTAATAGAGAGGAGATCTGTTCCCTGGATTGCTGTATTAATTTTTCCACCCGGCCACCGAATGAGTGGACGGATGAGGGATTGGCATAATAGCTTTCATTGACTTTCAGGAACGTATCCAGTACTTCTTTATATGGCTTGGTTGTCGCACTATTATCAAAATAGATCAAAGTATACACCTTCTTTTGAATGACACTTACTTTTATATTCAATCACTAATCTTACCATAAATCTTTCTTATCCCAAACATTTTGGTTAAAGGCTTATTTTGTAAAAGGAAATTGCTTTTTAATTAGTGAGTGCTAGTTGATTGGAGCGGAAGGTGTTCCCTTTCCGCGGGGCGTGAGTTGTGCACCTGGAGTTTAGCTTCTCTCTCAATGTTGAGGTCAACGTCCTGCTCTTTCGATAGCCTCTTGTCATTGGGTGAGTTCTGTCACTCAAATTGGGTTTAGAAGGTGAGGGGTACTGGGTAACTCCGGTCTGG
This sequence comes from Rossellomorea arthrocnemi, assembly GCF_904424705.1. Classification (GTDB taxonomy): domain Bacteria; phylum Bacillota; class Bacilli; order Bacillales; family Bacillaceae_B; genus Rossellomorea; species Rossellomorea arthrocnemi. Next base: position 20,322 of record NZ_CAJGBF010000014.1, read on the forward strand.
GATCTGGCGTGACGATACCCCGTTCGTTTTAGCTGAAAAGGATCTGCGGTACGTCCGCGCTAAAAAGCGGAGTAGTTCCCGTCAACCTAAAGCTTACAGTGATGGACAGAGCCTATACAGAAGATAAGTTAAGTTCAACTATCTTTTCGAATATATTATAGTGGGAACATAATTCAACAAACTTTCACAATTAATTATACATTTTCCAAAAATTATTATTGAAAAGTGACAGAATTTTTGCGAGAATCTATAAGGAAATATCAACGGAAGTTATTTAAATATACTAAATTGCGAGACTATTTAGTTTTTCGACATTTTTCTACAATCTTATGATACGATATTTTTCTTATGACATCGATTACAATCGGAGGGGTATATATGAACGAGAAAGCGCTATCATTCAGCCAGATCTTAACGATCGGATTAATGCTCTTCGCTCTATTTCTTGGTGCAGGAAATCTGATTTTCCCGCCATTTCTGGGACAGCAGGCTGGAGAGCATGTTTGGACCGGAATCATTGGCTTTCTTATTACGGGAGTAGGTCTTCCTTTGTTAGGGGTCATTGCCATCGCGAAATCGGGAGGAGATCTCCAAACTCTCGCCAACCGGGTTCACCCATTATTCGGAATTGTTTTTACCATTGTTATGTACCTGGCGATTGGGCCGTTCTTCGGAATTCCCCGGACTGGAACAGTTGCCTATGAAATCGGGGTCATCCCATTTTTACCTGAAGAAACAGCGAAATACGGCATTCCTTTACTTATTTATACAGTCATTTTCTTTGGGTTGACGGCATGGCTTTCGATGAATCCGTCAAAGCTTGTGGATAGAATCGGGAAAATCCTGACGCCTTCCCTGATCGTGATCCTCACCATTCTGGTAGCCAAAAGCTTTATTAGTCCCATGGGCGAATTCGGTACACCGAAAGACGCTTACCTGAATGGACCATTGTTCAAGGGGTTCATTGAAGGATATCTCACCATGGACACCATTGCGGCCCTGGTGTTCGGGATTGTGGTCATTAATTCCATTAAAGATCGAGGCATCACAAGTAAATCCAGTCTGACCCGCATCACGATCATTGCAGGAATTATCGCTGCCATTGGCCTTGCTCTCGTGTATTTATCCTTAAGTTATATCGGTGCCAGCAGCCCGGATTCCATCGGATTGCAGGCAAACGGTGGAGCGATCCTATCAGCAGCAGCGAGCCATTTATTCGGTTCTATGGGGACGATCATCCTTGGACTCGCTATTACCTTTGCATGCATTACGACATCAGTCGGACTTGTTTCAGCATGCTCACAATATTTTGCGAAAATACTTCCTGTTTCCTATCCGAAATTAGTAATCATCATCTCTCTCTTCAGTATGACCATTGCCAATATCGGATTGACTCAGTTGATCGCTGTATCTTTACCTGTTCTTATTTTCATCTATCCATTGGCGATTGTACTGATCCTTCTGTCCTTCATGCACAATGGATTTAACGGGTACTCCCTCGTTTATGTGGGGGCTTTGATTCCAACAGGGCTGATCAGTTTAGTCGACGGAATCAAGACCGCCGGCGTTGACGTAACAGCCGTCAGTCAATCACTGGATTTCCTTCCGTTTTACAGTCAAGGAATCGGCTGGGTCGTTCCAGCAATGATCGGTGCCATCATCGGATTCGTCATTGCCGTACTTGCAGGACAAACCAAACGGACGATTGAAGCAAGCTGAGTTCAATCGTCTCATCAAAAAAAGGACTGATGTAGAACATTCTACATCAGTCCTTTTATTTATTATTTTTCTTCGAGGTCCATCATTTTCTCAATCTTCTTCAGCGCGCCCGGCTCCACTTTCTCAATGGTAGTGGCCGCTTCTTCCAGGGCTTTACGGTAATCATATTGACGGAAGGCTTCTTCAGCAGTATGCAAACCATCCCTTACCGAACTATATTTACTGCGGTAGCGATTACCGTATTGAATGATTTTCTCTGATAGGAGGACATTCTCGATCAGATCTCCTGTTTTCGTATAGAAATGGTCGACCGTATCTTCCGCCCCTAATAATGTTTCTTGGATGAACTTCATATTTAAAGGTTTTTCCGTTAAGCTCGCATTCACTTGCTCAATCTTACGGTGGACCTCGTCCAGAAGATCTTTGTAATCAGCAGGCAGTCCCGGAACATTGCTCTTTGAAATCATCCGGCTTGCTTCCGCTACCTTTTTCTTCAGTTCCTGGATTTTTTCCCTTGTAGCCAATTCATCTTTACGGAGGTTCTGCAGATAAACGGAGAACTCGCTCTGCTGTTGATTCAGTTCTTCCAGTCCGTTTCTGATCTCCTTTAGCTCATCACTCAGGTTTGAGAAGGCCGTAGCATTTGTTTCTTCCTTGTGCATGAGCATCTCGTGACGCTTTGAGAGCTGGATAATCTTCTTATCGATCTCGCTCGGAGTACTAAGGTCTGCCTCATGAAGGTGATAGCCTTGTTTTACAATACTAATTTCTGATTGGATTTCATCATTGTCTTCCTTGGCCTTGATCAGCCCTTCAGTCGTTTGATCTCTGTACTGCTCTACAAAATGCTTGGAGTGAACTTCTTTTTCCAGTAAATCATAAAGGCTTTCGACCTTCACTTTGATTTCCTGTATACCTTCTTCCACTTCCTCGACCTGAAGCTCTTCAAGATTCTTGTTAAAGTGCTGGAGGGTGTCCTTTAAGGATGCCACTTCTTTGTCCACTTCAATATGATCAAGGGTGTAACCCTGATCCTTCATTTCCACGTATCCTGCTTCAAGCTCAGACAACTGGGAAGGTAACAGGTTTTCACAATCGGTGATCAGCTTCGGCACCGTCTCCATTTTGTAGGAAACATCCTTCATTTCTTCTGCAAGGCTAAGCACGATTTCTCTTGCATCCAGATAGTTCCCCTGTTCTGTCAGGTCATTGAATTGATTGATTTGTCCAGAAAGCTTATCAAGGATTGCCTCTATGTGCTTTGCCGTTTGACCGTATGTATGACGATAGGCGAGCAGCTGCTTCTTGCTGTTTCGATGTTCTTCCTGAAGAGCCTGAATTTCTTCACGGTTCTTCTCTTCACTGCCAACCAATTCATTTAATTCGTTGAGAATCTGTTCGATCTTTTCTTCGGTTTGGGTAAGGACCTGATGAATTCTCGCCAAGATCTCTTTCGTTTTATTAAAACGAAATTTATCGGTGTACTCTTCTGCATCGAATAGGAGTTCTTCAACATCAGGAAGCTGCACAGCAACAATCTCATCCCATCCCTGTCTCCAGCCGTCAAACAATTCTTCCGTCTGACCTGTCATATTCAGTTGCTTCACTCTGGAAAGCTCGTCTGAAACCGGTTTGTTCATAATATCGATTTTCCAGGCTTCATATCGATCAATTTCAGCGTAATATTTTTTTCTAGAGAAAAATCCGATTAGGAATACGATTAAGATAAGTATTATTCCAGCGATGACGTATTGCATCTTAAGCCCCCTGTTCAACTATTCAGTAGACATCTATATGAATGTGGATGTTTCATTAATAATTTGTCATTGCTATAATGATACCATGTTAACGACATTTTTTGACTATTAATTTCTAATTTTTCAGTGATAAAAAATCAATTTTAGCAAATTTGAGGGGAAATGGACATGATTTTTTGGGTTTTGTGTTGATTGGGCTGTCTTTGTAACACCTTTTGGATGGGTGAGTGTTGGTTGATTTCCGTCCAGGTGCTCGCTTTCCGTGGGGCTGGCGGTGAGCCGCCTCCGCTTTTTGTTGTTTCCCACAGGAGTCGAGCACCTTCCACTCCAATCAACTCATATAGTTTCAAATTACGTATCTAATTGGGGCTAATAATCTCATAATATTTATTACCCTATCAAATTCACAATATCTTTTTCATATTCCATTTTAATAGCACAATTCATTATTTAAACAAGGAAGTGAAGTCTCATGGTTAAGGTTGATGGGCATGTTCATACGCCGTTTTGTCCGCATGGAAGTCGGGATTCTTTTGAGATGTATGTGGAGAGGGCGATTTCTTTAAATTATAGTGCAATAACGTTTACGGAGCATGCTCCGCTGCCGGACGGATTCAGGGATACGACGCCTGATCAGGACAGTGGGATGGATCATTCACGCCTTGAGGAGTATTTTGATGCGCTTGACAACCTTAAGAAGAAATATAAGGACAAGGTCATCATCCGATCCGGGCTCGAGGTTGATTATATTGAAGGGTTTGAAAAGGAGACGGAAGAATTCCTTTCGATCTATGGACCAAGGATGGATGACAGCATTCTTTCTGTTCATTTTTTACAGCACCGTGGCAAGTGGGATTGTCTCGATTTCAGCCCCGATGTGTTCGAATCCATGATCGGGTATTATGGTTCGGTTGATGCAGTTTATGCCCAGTATTATGAGACGGTATTGAAATCGATAAGGAGTAATTTGGGTGTTCATAAACCGAAGAGAATCGGTCATATCACTCTGGTAAAGAAATTTCAGCAGCTGTTTCCTGCTTCCCATTCGTTCTCGGGTGATATTTCCACCATCCTCCGGGAAACGGCGGGTAAAGGTCTCGCGCTTGACTATAATGGGGCGGGATTTGTCAAGGAGTATTGCGGTGAGTCTTACCCTCCACTGGATATCGTGAAAGAGGCCCGTGCGCTAGGGATCAAAACCGTCTATGGTTCTGATGCCCATACGGCAAATGGCCTTGATCAGGGGAGGAAATGGATGGACATATAAAAGAAAAAGAACTCTTCTTCAATCGGAGAAGAGTTCTTTCATTCAGATGATCAGCTCTTTTTTCATGACCTCTTTCGATTCAGAAACGAGGAGGAGGTCGATCCATTGATCAATGTTTTTATAATATTGATCGATAAAGTAATACTCCTGTGGGAACATCTGCCACACTTCTCTTAATTGCTGGCTGTGAAGAAATGGCATGGTCAGCATGGACTTGAGCTGGATCACGAGAAAGCTGACCGGTTGTTTTTTCAATGCATGGTCTTTCATTCCTTGTTCAAATAACCGTTTCATATAATGTCTTTCTTTCATTAAATAGGAGGAAATGATTTCACGGACCACCTGTGAATCGATGGACACTTCCCTCCAGATGAATCGGGATAATTGATGGTTGTCACTTTGGAATTTCAATATTTTGTAGACTGCCCGCTTTAGGCAAAGTTCGGCACTTACATAATTCAACGCTTCTACCTCTTCCTGAAGAAAGCGCAAATACGGCTCAAAAAAATGGGTGAAGCACGCTTCCAATACCCCCTGCTTGCCTTTGAAATAATAGGAGATCGTAGCTGGATTCACGTTCGCCCTCTTCGCAATATCCCTGACTGACGTCCCATCAAACCCATGATCATAAAATAAGTACACAGCTGCTTTAAAAATGGACTCTTTCGTCGACTTGGACGTATCTAGTTTTTTCATATTTCCCCTTCTTTCAACTATTATAGGCGAATGAAAAAAACAGTGGCGAGGATCAATGTATAAAAAAGTTCATCAGAAAAAAATCTAAATCATTGAAGGTTATAAAGAAATGTGCTAAAAATGGTTCAATAGATGTTTCTATTATAAGTTGTTTACACAATGAATTCGTGTTTTCGCAGGGATTTCCTTTAAGTTTTTCTCGACAGGATTTGTTGCAGGGATGCTTCATAGGAACAGATAGACATGAAATTACACATATTATGTAGAATCGGGGGAGTTATTGGTGTTTCAAGTAGAAAAATATCAAGGTACAAAGGAACAGGGCTTTGGTCTTGTCACGAAACAACTGAAAGCTTTATTAGAAGGTGAGCCGAATCAAATCGCAAATTTGAGCAATGCTTCCGCCCTATTGAACCAATTCATGGACCGCATTAACTGGGTAGGCTTTTATTTATATGAAGAAGAAAGCAATCAACTGGTACTCGGACCTTTCCAGGGACTGCCTGCTTGTGTAAGGATCCCCTTAGGAAGAGGGGTTTGCGGTACCGCCGCCAGTGAACAAAAAACCCTGTTAATCGAAGATGTCCATCAGTTCCCCGGTCACATCGCCTGCGATGCTGCTTCCCAATCTGAAATCGTCATCCCTCTCGTCAAAGAAGGAAAACTGATCGGAGTCCTGGACATCGACAGTCCTGAAAAAGGAAGATTTGACGGAGAAGATCAGAAGTATTTGGAGATTTTCGTGAAAGAACTGTTGAACCATCTTTAATAAAAGAAAATCCAGTAGAAAAGCCTGATTCCGGATGCGGATTCAGGCTTTTTTTTAACACATTATTCGACTTTGATATAAAATTCTTCCACATACGGATTCTCTGGCTCGGCAACCGTTTCAAACACGGGATTTGTAATGGCCGGCATGGTTCGGCCATTACAAATCTACAGCACTCACCCATACATATAGGTTGTTAGCCCCCCCTGTACCTTCTACATTGGAAAAAAATATCAATATTCAACATAAAAACTCTTACTCAATTTATTTACTGAAGAGGGTAAGACTCCATTCTTCACCCCCACTCCATGTAAACGATTACGATCATCATTTATCATGGTTATGTATGCAAATCTCCCATCGAAAAATAAAAGTATTTCCTATTTTCAGGTGATGACCCTTTTGGACGAATTATATCCGTACAATCAAACCATTTTACCTGACCCAACACCGAATCTAATTGTTGTTGGATTTCCTTTTCGATTTCCCTCATTTCAGCCATAAATTGACCATAGGATAATTGAAAATGATCTGCGGCCTGTTGATGAGGGGCGTTCTGAATGAGTAAACTCATGAATTCTTCTGATGAAGCAGCCTGTTGAGCAAGTTCATCTTCCAGTTGAACCACGTACTGATATAAGTCTCTCTTTCTTTTGGGAAGTGAATGGACAATTTCTCTTGCCACTATTTCCATAAGGTTCCCATTCATTACTTCCACCTTCCTTTTACATGAAAAAGGGGTACAGAGTAAAAGATTATTCTGCAACCCTTCCCCCCATTATTTCATATTGTATTTCTTCATGAAGCGTTCTGCGCGCCCTCCGCGATCCGAGAATTTTTGTCTTCACGTGTAAAATGGATGCCTGTCAGCACTGATCTCTACTTTTATTAATGGATAGGATTTTCCATCCTTCCACTCCGTTAAAAACGTAATCCCGTTATATCCATGAATACAACGTCATGGTATTGAGGATGTATTCCTTGCTTCATTTTTTGCTCCTCCTCAGCTAATCACCTTGTATTACCAGCTTGATTTTTTCACGCCAGGAATTTGACCTTTATGAGCCAATTCACGGAACGCAATGCGGGACATCTTGAATTTCCCAAGGTATCCCCGCGGACGTCCAGTCAGTTCACAACGGTTCTTCAAACGAGTAGGAGACGAATCCCGGGGGAGCTTTCGAAGCGCATCATATTCTCCTTGTTCTTTAAGCTCTTTTCTTAGTTTTGCGTACTTTAACACCATCTCTTGACGCTGTTTTTCTTTTACTACTTTAGATTTTTTAGCCAAAGGATTTCCTCCTGTTATCAAATCGTAATCATTACGCTTTAAATGATTCTAAAATTAGTTAAACACAAACATCCACAATTTGCAAACGCACATTCATGTAAAAAATGGAGAGTAAAAAGGAATGCATCCCTTTATACAAAGTTCAAACATTCGGAAGAAATTCCGAATTACATAACCATTTCCATATCTGTCTCCAGTAAAAGAATTAGAGATTGATTGAAGATTATTTGTACAGATAATCTTTTTTAAAGAAAAATAATCGTAATGATTTCGATTTACAAAACGTAATCATTACGATATAATCACATTTGAATTTAACTAAAAAGGAGTTTACCTATGAAAAAATCCCTAATAATTTCCCTTCTTCTTGTTTCGTCCCTGTTTCTTTCTGCCTGTAATGAGACAAATAAAACTACAGGAAATAACGAAAGCTCATCTGATGCTGAAGAATCGATAAGCATCATGACTTCACTTTATCCACTTCAGTATTTTGCCGAGCGTATAGGAGGAGATCTAGTGAAAGTCGAGTCTCTTCTACCTCCAGGTTCTGATGCCCATACCTTTGAACCAACTTCAAAGGATATGATCGCTATCGCAGAATCCGACCTATTTATTTATAATGGGCTTGGGATGGAGTCGTATGCTGATAAAATTACTAAAGCGCTGGAAAATGAGGATACCATAATGGTTGAGGCAACAAAGGGGGTCGATGTCATCACAAGCACTCATCACCACTCTGAAGATGAACACCACGAAGGCGAAACTGCCAATCATGAAGAAGAGCACCACCATGGGGATTATGACCCGCATGTTTGGTTAGATCCTAACCGTGCAAGTCAATTGGCCAAGAATATTCGTGATTCTCTAATTGATCTTCATCCTGAATATAAAGATACATTTACTCAAAATTACAGCAAATTAAAAGAAGATTTAGATGAAGTTGACGAGGAATTCACCACTTTGGTTCAAAAAAGTAATCATCCTGAAATTCTTGTCTCTCATGCAGCATACGGATATTGGGAAGAAGCTTATGGAATTAAACAATTAGCTGTAGCCGGTCTCTCTCCTACCGATGAGCCTTCTCAAAAAGAGTTAAAGGAAATCATCGAAACAGCTAAAGAACACAATATTCAATATGTCATTTTCGAACAAAATGTCACGACTCGAGTTGCTGACATCATCAAAAACGAAATTAATGCAAAGCCCTTGAAAATTCATAACCTCGCTGTATTGACAGAATCAGATATTAAAAATAATGAAAACTTTCTTTCATTGATGGAGCAAAACCTCAAGACCTTAGATCAAGCTATCCATGATTAAAACAACTGTTTAATGTTTTATATTTAATTTCAACAAGCGCGGCAACGATTTATGGCTCGCGCTTGTTGATTTTTTTTTGAAGTCCCCTGCAGGATTTGCATGAAATTAAGAAAAACGCAGGTCTGCCCGGGAGATATTCAGTAATCGCTCAAACACAATAGAAAAAAATTCATAATCCTTATCTTATTAAATCGAACTCATTCCCCACTTAAAGCAAATCTCTTGCTGCAATCAACAGGACATTCTTCTCAGTAAAATAGTTCTAGACATTATCCGCAACTAATGGTATGTTTACGTTTTTCACCCCTGTTAAAAGGGAAGAGAGTAACGTAAATAAAGATAAAAGTGGAACAGGCAATTTTCACTATATAATCCATACAATGTCTTAGAACAAAGTGCAGGTAAGAAGAGGTGTTTTATGAGAAACAAGAAAAAAGACTTACCCTATTTAGTATGTTTGCTGGTGATGCCGGTATTAGGGTTGGTATATACACTATTGAATACAGATACCCGTGAAGCGGTCATCCTCTCCACAACACTTGATGAATGGATCCCATTCGTGCCGGCTTTCATTGTCCCCTATATTTGCTGGTACGCATTTATTTTAGGTTACCTTTTTTACTTTTGGTATAAAAATGTACCGACATTCCTTAAAACTCTTGGCATCATTGTCATCGGTGAGTTGATTTGTTTTGTTATCTACTTCTATTTTCAAACAACTGTACCTCGTCCTGAACTAGCAGGAGACGGACTGTTTGTCGACCTGGTTCGAATGATCTACAGTCATGATCAGCCATATAATGCTTTTCCAAGTATCCATGTCTTAACGACATTCGCTATCATTCTAGGAAATTTCAACATTAAGAATAAACACCCGTTCCATTCCGCCTTTGTGCCGATCATGGGGTCGTTGATTATCGTCTCAACTCTTTTTGTTAAACAGCATTATATTCTCGACATGACCAGCTCGATCTTTTTAACCGTGTTCATTTATGGCATTTTGTTTGAGCTTTATGGAGTCAGTGCAAAGAAATCGAAGCAAGCCTATTTAGAAGAATAATAGACAAAACAGGAAGGACCCCTTAGTCGGATTCCTTCCTGTTTTTTCTTATGTCTTATCCAGCGCCTGGGATAAATCACTCCAAATATCTTCCGGTGCTTCTAGTCCCACAGAGAGCCTCAGAAGAGAATCATTGATTCCCATGCTTTTTCTCGACTCTTCAGGCACGACGGCATGAGTCATGGTGGCGGGATGCTGGATTAACGTTTCAGCGTCTCCCAGACTTACGGCGATCTTGATCATTTTGAGATCATCCATAAGCTTCTGTGCTTCTTCCTTTGTCCCTTTCAGCGTAAAGGAAATCATCCCGCCCGGTTTTTTCATTTGTTTCTTCATGACCCCGTGCTGAGGGTGATTGATGTGTCCAGGGTAGATGACGGTTTCGACTGCCGGGTGCCCGGCTAATAAATCGGCAATCTTTTCCGCACTTTCACAGTGACGGTCCATTCGCACAGCCAGAGTTTTTAACCCCCGCAGTAACAACCATGCATCGAATGGAGAAATGATTCCTCCGATATCCTTTTGAGTCGTCATGCGGATTTCGGCCATCTTTTCCTGTGTACCGACGACGAGGCCGGCGACGACATCCCCATGTCCGCCAATATATTTCGTCGCACTGTGAATGACAATGTCACACCCATGCTCTAACGGACGTTGTAGATACGGGGAACAGAACGTATTATCCACAACGACAGGGATCCCTTTTTCACGGGCGACCTTCACAACAAGTTCCAGATCAATGAGCTGCATTGTCGGATTGATCGGAGTTTCCACATAAATGCAGCTGGTGTTTTCTGTGATTTTGCTGCGGATCTCTTCCTCTGAATCCATGGAAGAAAAATCATGCCCGATGGCAAATTTCTCCTGGATAAGCTCAAGGAGGCCAAACGTACAGCCATACACCCCTTGAGAGCAGAGGATATGATCCCCTGACTTTGTCAGCGAAAACAGCACTGCGCTCACAGCCGCCATTCCGGAACCAAAGGCAAGGGCAGCCTCGCCCCCTTCCAACGACGCCATCCGATCTTCCAATATCGACACCGTCGGATTTCCCAGTCTTGAATATATATATCCTTCTTCTTCACCGGCAAATCGATTTTCCCCTTGTTTCGCATTTGCAAAGGTATAAGTAGAAGTTTGGTATAAAGGGGGTGCTAAACTATCAAAATGCTGAGACGATTGATACCCCTCGTGAATCACTCTTGTTTCAAAACGCTTCTCTTCTTTCATCCAGTATTCCTCCCAGTATTCCCTTTAAAGTCTAAGTAACTACTATTCTAGAATATGATAACCCCGGTGAAAAAGAAAGCGTTTACACTAAAGTGATAAAGGAACTTATTACTATTTTTCTTTGTTTTGTCAACATCGCTCCCTACATAGTGAGGTGTTGGTTGATTTCCGCTCCAGTTGCTCGCTTTCCGCGGGGCGTGAGTTGAGCCTCCTCATGCTAAAGTCCTGCGGGGTCTCAACTTTCACGCGTTTCCCGCAGGAGTCGAGCAACTTCCGCTACAATCAACTTTCTAGTTTTTTTCTACAACATTCAATGTTTAACTACCTTCACTTCACAGAATGTTGACTGAATTACTTCATTGCTGAACTTTGTAACACAAAACCTGATTGTTAGCAGGAAAACTGCGATCGATTCCTATAGCTAAAAGCAAAGAAATAAGTTCCATCGTCCTTTTAAACACCAATCTTCAGGCAAAACTAACTAAAATAGGAAGAACCAAAAAATGGGTCTTCCCAAGTCATCCTTTATTTAGTAGTACCTCAATCACAATCGTTCACAACCTGATTTTTCCCATTATTCTTCGCAATATAGAGCGCCTCATCTGCTTTTTTCACTAATTCTTTGACTGATTTGGGACATGTGTCATCGTCTTTTCTCCAGATGGATAAGCCGCAGGACAGGGTAACGGATGGATCTGTTTTCAAAGGGATGTCCTTTACGATCCGACGGGCAATTTCCCTGCCTTTATCACGGCCGATGGAAGGCAGGTAGACGGCCAATTCTTCCCCACCCCACCTTGCAACGAAACCATGATGGCTGACAATTCCCTTGATCAGATTCGACACTTCTATGATGACCTCATCCCCGACCTGATGTCCGTAGTTATCATTGATGGATTTGAAATCATCAATATCGATCAAAAGTAAAGTTCCCCGTTCATCCTTATTCATGGAAGACTCCATTTCATCATCCAAATAATTACGCGCGAACAGTTTGGTCATATGATCGGTGATGACCATTTGTTCAAGTTTTTCACGCAGAGTCGCATTGGTGATCGCAAGGGTTGAATGATGAATGAACGACTGCAGCAGCTTATACATATCGAATGAAAACATATACGGTTCCTTGTGAAGCACCACACAGAATCCGATCAGGGCTTCATTTTGAATCATGGGAGCTGCCATGATCGAAGGATAGGCGGCCTCTGTTTCAAATCGATCCCTGACATCCCCTAAAAAGATGGCATCCCTTTCCCTTTCGATGCGCTCCTTTACATAAGAAATATATTTCCTGCCTTTCTCTTCAAAAAAGACAGGTGAGCTTTCATCCAGAATCGAGTACTCCCCTTTTTGAAGGAGCACAAATCCAATGGCGGATGCCTGAAAAGATCGTTTGATCTGTTTCTTTAAAAACATGACGGTTTCAGATAATCGTAAATTCAAGTTTAATTGATGGGATGTTTCATTGATGAGCTGAAGATCGGTTATAAGTCTCTTCGACTGCTCATAAAGCTTGGCGTTCTCCAAAGCACTCCCTGCCGTATAGGCAAGCAGGCGAATGAACTCAATCTTTTGGTCCGTGAAGGTGGCATGCGACATAGACTTCACCTCAAGTACCCCATAGATTCCCTGCTTCCCCTTTAAAGGTGCATACAGGACATCCCGCTCCCCGGCTTCAATCCTCCCATTTACAAATGCCTGCATGGCGGATTCATTGGCTCGGTCAAAGTCGAAATTCTTAATAGGTAGTTCCCCGAAATCATACCTGTCGTTTGAGAGCAGCAAATGGAACTCATCAACAGGGAATACCTCTTTCAACGTCTCAATGATTTGCACGAGAAGCGTGCGGACATCCCTCGTTGAATGGAAGATCTCCGTTACTTTGAACAATTCCCTGTATCTTCTCTCGTCTTCAAGTACTGTCTGAATACCGCCTGTGTGCTGTAAAAACTGATTGCTCGCTTTCCAAAAAGAATGGAGCCCGCTTTCATCTGCCCAACCCTTCGAATGCTCTTTCTTCACTACTAGGATCGCTAAAGGACTTCCATCCTTTTTCCTAAAATGAAACTTAATTGAGGAGTGGTCTTCCTTCTCAATCAAGATAGGGCGGAGGACATATTCCTCCGTCGCTTCAGCAAGTGTTAGAGGAACATCCCCATTCTCACGGGGTTGATATAGAAAATAAGTAGAATTGCTATAAAAATATAAAAATGCCCGGTCGATTTCCAGGCAATCTTTCACAACCGTCAGCCACTTTTGCAAATGAACAGAATGATCTGCCTCCGCTGACATTTCTTCGTATACCAAATCGAATAGCTTTGACTTGTATTCATGCATTGCATGTTGAATAACGTACATTTTCCTCACCCACACCTGAAAGGTTTGTGAAACAATTTACATCATTGACTCCTGGCCAGTACCAAATCTTTTTCAAAGACAACCAGCCATAATGAATCGTCTTCGGATAAAGAATGAATTTCTTTTGGTTTCTCTTTTCTTTCTGAAAGATCCAGTCTGTCAGATTTCGCATCATCCTCTGGAATGCTGATGAATCCAGTGTTCTCCTGTATGTGAAAGCTCCGACGACTTGATGTAATGGAAGCAGGTTCACTGTCTTTCTCCCGCAAAGTCTCTAAAGAATCGGAAAAAAAGATCCATTTTTTCTTTTCCAATTGAACCCATATCCCATTATGTTCTTTTGTTATGCCCAGCGATTTCACTGGATTATGTAACGACACACTATGTAATACCTTAAAATAATATTGGTTGTTTCGATCAAGTTCATATATGACAAGGACCGGCTGCTTTTCGACCACCTTAGCCACTGCGATGACAGGGTTATGGTTTCCGTCCCCCCTGGACAATACTTCAGCATGGATGGATGGTTCAATCCCATCTCCTTTTCCTGATGAAGAGGAGGAATAAAGGTAACCTCCCAAAACGACCAGCAGACACAGACCGATCAATAGATATCGAAGAAATTTCTCTCTCTTTGATTCTTGCAAATCAGCTCACCTATTTAACATAATTTTCAACTTTTATTATATCACAACAAATGACTTATGAACTATTTTGTTTGAGTAATCTTGATCGTTCTTTGATGAATCTTAAAAATACTTCCTTGACTTCTATACTCTCGCATCATATAATATTCTTTGTGTAAAATAATGCAGCTTCAGTGAAGTCCTTTATGCTCGTATTTTGTTCCTCTACACTTTGAGGTGTATCTTGTAACCCTCTGCTGCTAGGGCGAAGGTACATGAAAACAAAATGCACATAATTGTTTATTCACAGGTGTTTTTATTTTACAACAAAATAAAAACAATAAAGGAGGAGTCATTCATGGCTCGATATACTGGCCCAAGCTGGAAATTATCTCGTCGTCTTGGAATCTCTCTAAGCGGTACGGGTAAAGAATTAGAAAAGCGTCCTTACGCTCCTGGACAACATGGTCCTAACCAACGTAAAAAAATCTCTGAGTACGGTTTACAACTTCAAGAGAAGCAAAAACTTCGTCACATGTACGGAGTAACTGAGCGTCAATTCCGTAACCTATTTGACCAAGCTGGCAAATTACAAGGTAAACACGGTGAAAACTTCATGGCGCTACTTGAGTGCCGCCTGGATAACGTTGTTTATCGTTTAGGTCTTGCTCGTACTCGTCGTCAAGCACGTCAACTTGTTAACCACGGTCACGTTACAGTGAACGGATCTCGCGTAGACATCCCTTCATTCCGCGTACTTCCTGGTCAAACTATCTCAGTTCGTGAAAAATCACGTAACCTTGACATCATCAAAGAAGCGATGGAAGTGAACAGCTTTGTTCCTGAATTCCTAACTTTCGATGCTGACAAATTAGAAGGTACATTCACACGCGTTCCTGAACGTTCTGAATTACCAGCTGAAATCAATGAAGCTCTTATCGTTGAGTTCTACTCTCGTTAATCTTTGTAAGAAAGACACTGTCCATTTTATGGGCAGTGTTTTTTGTGTACTTTTGCGTTTTTTAGAATGATTGAAATGATTACACGAAACATGTCGTCACTGCGTTTATGAGACGTTTATGAAAAAACCTCTTCCTTTTTGAACGTTGATTGACAGCCTCCTCCATTTTATCCCTTTACACAAAAAAGCACGATACCCGCTCCAGAAAAGAGAAACGGATACCGCACTGAAAGATTCTATTTCCTATTATACGTACTGAATTCTGAAATATTTCTTTTTTCCGCGACGAATGATCGTAAACTGTCCTTCGATCTTGTCACCTTCACCCATTATATGCTGAAGATCTGTCACGCGCTCGCCATTAATATAAATCGCACCGTTTCCTGCGTCCTCTCTTGCCTGACGTTTGGAAGGAGAGATTTTTGCATTGACGAGGAGATCGATCAATCCGATTTCTTCGTCTTTAGACTGCTCAAAGGATGGAACATCTTTAAAGCCTTCTAGTATTTCTGAAGCGGATAATGACTTAATGTCACCGCTGAATAGAGCTTGAGTAATACGGATGGCCTGATCAAGGGCTTCTTCTCCGTGTATGAGTGTCGTCATTTCTTCCGCCAGTGTCTTTTGTGCTTTACGAAGATGAGGTTCTGTTTCTACAGACTGAGCCAGTTCCTCAATTTCTTCATGAGAAAGGAAGGTAAAGTATTTTAAATATTTCACGACATCAGCATCCGCCGCATTAATCCAGAACTGGTAGAACTCATAAGGAGACGTTTTCTTCGGATCAAGCCATACAGCGCCGCTTTCCGTTTTCCCAAATTTACTTCCGTCCGCCTTCGTTACGAGTGGAATCGTAAAACCAAACGCCTTCGTTTCTTCTTCATGGGTACGTCTGATCAGTTCAAGGCCTGTCGTGATATTCCCCCACTGATCACTGCCGCCGATTTGAAGCTTACAATTGTAGTGGTCATATAGATGATTGAAATCGAGAGCCTGAAGGATCGTATACGTAAATTCAGTGTACGAAATACCTGATTCCAAGCGGGAAGCAATTGTATCTTTCGCCAGCATATAATTCACACCTACGTGCTTACCGAAGTCACGAAGGAATGTGACGACGTCCATCGCTCCGATCCAGTCATAGTTATTCACCATCACTGCACCATTTTCCCCTTCAAAATCAAAGATGCTCTCAAGCTGTACTTTTATACTTGCTACATTTCCCTGAATGGCTTCAATCGTCTGCAGTTTACGCTCTTCATTTTTACCACTCGGATCACCGATTAATCCGGTTGCCCCTCCCACCAGTACAAGGGGACGATGCCCTTGATTCTGGAAACGACGAAGCGTCAAAAATGGAAGCAAATGCCCAATATGCATACTGTCCGCTGTTGGATCAATTCCACAGTAAATCGAGATGCTTTCTTTATTCAATACATCCTTCAAGCCTTCCGCATCCGTTTGTTGATACGTGATCCCACGCCATTCCAAGTCTTTTAGTAAATCCATCTTTTTTCCTCCTTATTGATAAACAAGCTGACAACAAAAAAGTCCCTGCATATATGCAGGGACGCTGTCGCGCGGTACCACCCAAATTAAGGAATAACATCCTTCACTCATTCAAGATAACGGCTTTCACCGTTTGCTGCTACTAGTGTTCACAGCAAAAGCTCCAGGATGTAATTCATCGGCCATTTGTGTCAGTTCACAGCACCCACTGACTCTCTTCGTAACAGGGAAGGCAGACTACTTATTCCTCTCATTGCGTTGTCATTTATTTTTTCATACAGAAATCCGAACAGATGAAGGACTCATCATTCATTTCGCTATATTAGGTTTTTATCATATTCTAAAATAATAGTCAACTAAACGCGTGCTAAAAGACCATTTTATTTGACTTTTTACGACAGCCTTCTTGCAAATATGCTATAATGGGAATGTTCTGGGGGGAATGATATATGAAGGAAAAATGGAACAAATTACTCGAAAAATTAGATCCTGCAATCAGGTTCTTTTCAAATACTGGATTACAAAAACGTGCAAGAATTACATACGGAGTATTCTGGAACCTGTCTTTGATCCTGGTCGTTATCTTTGTATTGGGATTCGCATTTGCAGGGGGAGTTGGAGCAGGTTATTTCGCTTCACTCGTCAAGGAAGAACCGATCCGTCCTTATGATCAAATGAAAAAGGACATTTACAACTACGAGGAAACCTCTCGACTTTACTTCTCTGATAACGTATATCTGGGGAAACTGCGTACTGACCTGGAGCGGGAAGAAGTAAAGCTTGAAGATATCTCGAAAGATTTGCGAAATGCCGTCATCGCCACGGAAGATGAGTACTTCAACGAACATAACGGTGTTGTACCGAAAGCGATCATGCGTGCCGTACTGCAGGAATTCACGAATTCCTCTACCCAATCGGGTGGGAGTACACTTACTCAACAGCTGATTAAAAACCAAATCCTCACAAATGAAGTGTCATTTGAGAGAAAAGCGAAAGAAATTCTTCTCGCTCTCCGCTTAGAGAGATTTTTTGATAAAGATGAAATACTGGAAGCGTATCTGAATGTAGCGACTCTTGGACGAAATTCTTCCGGTCAAAATATTGCAGGGGTCCAATCGGCCGCAAAAGGTATCTTTGGAGTGGAAGCAAAGGACCTGTCCCTGCCTCAGGCAGCTTTCATCGCCGGCCTTCCGCAAGCCCCATTCTCTTACACACCGTTTAAAAATAATGGGCAGATCAAAGAGAATCTCGATGCCGGGATGAGCCGAAAAAACACGGTCCTCTACCGTATGCACCGGGAGGGATATATTACGAAAAAACAATATGACGAGGCCGTTGCCTATGACATCTCAAAGGATTTTGTAAAGCCTAAGCCATCACCTCAAGAGCAATACCCTTGGCTGACTGCCGAACTTGAAAGCAGAGCAGTGGATATCATGAAAAATGTGCTTGCCAAGAAAGAGGGCTATTCCGAACAGGATCTAGAGAATAATGATGAGCTCGAAGACAAGTACCGAACATTGGCTGACCGCAATGTTCGTCAAAGCGGGTACGAAATTCATTCGACCATCAACAAGAAGATTTATGATCAAATGCAAAAAACAAAAAATGCGTATGAAATGTACGGTCCTACGAAAACCATAACCGCAACCGACCCTGATACAGGGAAAGAAGTCGAAGTGGAACAGCCGGTCCAGGTAGGAGCCATGATGATTGAAAATAAAACAGGACGCATCATCAGCTTCATCGGCGGCCGTGACTTTAAATTGGAACAAATCAACCATGCCACCCAGTCACTGAGATCAAACGGTTCCACCATGAAGCCATTGCTCGCCTACGCACCTGCACTTGAATATGGCTACCTTTCACCGGGATCACCTATTCCTGATGTCGCCGTCAATATCAATGGCTGGACACCTGAAAACTATTCATTCAGGGAACGCGGGCTTTTCCCTGCAAGATTTGCCCTTGCAGAGTCATTAAATATTCCCGCTGTCAGAACGTATGCGAATATTTATAACCGAAATCCATTTAAAGAGTTTCTGTTGAAAATGGGCTTTACAACCCTGTCAAGCCGATATGACAATAACCTTTCATTAACGCTTGGAGCAACTACTACAGGTGTGACAGTGGAAGAAAATGTGAATGCCTACACCACTTTTGCAAATGGTGGGAAATTCATTGATGCATTCATGATTGATAAGATCGTCGATAAGGATGGCACGGTCGTCTATGAGCATAAGAAAGACCCTGTGGATGTATTCAGTCCACAAACCGCCTACTTAACGATTGATATGATGAGAGATACCCTGGATCATTCCCTTGGTACCGGGCGATATGCGAAAACCTTCCTGAACTTTGGTTCAGACTGGGCCGGGAAGTCCGGAACGAGTCAGGATTATAAGGACCACTGGTTTGTCGCATCCAATCCAAGTATCACATTCGGGACATGGTTCGGATATGACTCACCTTCGTCATTAAACACAGCGTCATCACGCGCACAATATGGACATTACGGCTTACGTAACATAAGATTGTGGTCTTACTTACTGAATGATACGAGAGACCTTGCACCCGAACTCATCGACCCTGATGCATCGTTCCAACAGCCAGAAGGAATTGTCAGAAGATCTTTCTGTTCGATTTCCGGACTGCTTCCATCAGAAGCATGCAGCCAGGCTGGACTCGTAAAAAGTGATTTATTCAACGCAAAATTTGTACCTACCAAAACGGATGACAGCTTACTTATGAGCCGATACGTGATGGTAAACGGAAAGAAATACCTTGCTCTTCCGAACACTCCGGAAGAATTTTCACAGCCGGGTGTCATCTTGAATCCTGACTTTGTGAAAAACATCTTCGGTGCCGTCCCTGGAAATCCGGACAAACTCATACCGGATGGAGATGAACGATTTAAAAATGTACTCGTCGCAGAAAACAAGATTTCTGATGATGGGCAAGCTCCAGGAACCGTGAAAGCAAGCGGAAACGGGAACAAAATCACCTGGACGCCATCTGCAAGCAGCGATGTCGTCGGATACCGGGTTTACAACACATCCGGCGGGAAAGTCGGAAGCGTCAAGTCCGGAGCCAGTTATGCAGTGTCCGTTGGAAACGGTGACTTCTATGTGGTTGCAGTCGATGTAGCCGGCAAAGAATCTTCCCGTTCCAATACGGTGCAAATCGGTAAGCCCGAATCGAAACCGGATCCTAAACCTGATAAACCGGATAAACCGGGTACGGATCCGAAACCGCCAGGGGATAAACCATCCGATCCCCCGCCAAAACCGGATAAGCCGGACAAACCGGAGCCACCACCGCCAGAAGATGGCGGCGGTGACGGCGGTGACGGCGGTGGAGGCGGAACAGAACCACCTACGGAACCCGATCCACCTGGGGAACAGAACTAAAGAAGGATTTAAAAGAGGGAAACGTCGACATGACGTCTCCCTCTTTTTATGTTGGCTATCTTCTCAACCATTGCTGCTATTTCATCTTCTGAAAAACTGGACAATTGAGTGATTGGAACTCGTCTGTTCTGCGGTTCAAAATCTCTAACTACTTCCGGTGTATGCTGACGGTAACGTGGAGGCGCGTTTGAATCCGGCTTCTAACACCCATTTTTCTTTGTGATTTATTTTGTCGCTATTATGACCTCGAGGGGCTAGCCGCCGGAGCTTGACAAGTGAGACCCCACAGGACAATTTTAGCCCAAGGAAGATCAACACGCGCCCCGCGGAAAGGGAACAATTGGAGTGGAAATCAAACAGTACTTGCTAATTGAATAGTAACATAGTTTACGAAAACAGCCTTTTGTAAAGATGCCCTCTCTTTCTATTCTTTTTTTACTGAATTCATACGAATTGGATCTGCTCTTTCTACTTAAGTGTCGGTCCAAACTACCTAAATGAGGGCTCAGTACCTTTGACGATCTCTCCTGCCGATTTTATGAGCTGTTTTTCAAGATTTTTGAGCCATTTTTCAGATTTATGAGCTGACTTCAGGAAAATATGAGCAGGAATTCAGATATATGAGCCACTTTTCAATTTTATGAGCCTTTTGTCGAAAAATAACTATTCTACACAAATCGGCCATCCCCTATGCTATGGCGCAAAGAACTCTTCTCCCATAGCCAAAAGAACCCCCACTCCAAGAGCAGGGGTTCTCCTAACATATCTATTAATCTTCCATTGTACTCAAATCACCTGTCGGCAGGTCCAACTCCCATGCCTTCAATACACGGCGCATGATTTTTCCGCTTCGTGTTTTTGGCAGTTTGTCACGGAATTCGATTTCTCTAGGAGCCGCATGTGCAGCAAGACCTTTTTTCACGAACTGTCGAATTTCTTCCTTCAGTTCGTCTGTCACTTCGTATCCGTCACGCAGGGCGATGAATGCTTTGATGACTTCACCACGGACCGGATCAGGCTTTCCGATTACCCCTGCTTCTGCTACAGCCGGATGTTCAACAAGCTTACTTTCCACCTCGAAAGGACCTACCCTTTCTCCTGAAGTCATGATGACATCATCGATCCGCCCCTGGAACCAGAAGTAGCCGTCTTCATCCATATAGGCAGAATCCCCTGAAACGTACCAGTCACCAGGCATGAAGTAAGATTCATACTTCTGTGGATTATTCCAGATCTGATTCATCATCGATGGCCAGCCTTTCTTGATCGCTAAGTTCCCCATGCGGTACGGAGGAACTTCATTTCCTTGATCATCGACAATGGCTGCTTTGATACCCGGGAATGGTTTCCCCATGGAGCCTGGTTTGATTTCCATGTTTGGATAGTTACAGATCAGTTGACCGCCTGTTTCAGTCATCCACCATGTATCATGGATGCGCAGGTTGAATACCTTCATCCCCCACCGGACAACCTCAGGATTCAACGGTTCTCCCACGCTGAGGATATGACGAAGGGAGCTCAGATCGAATTGTTTTACAACTTCATCCCCTGCACCCATTAGCATTCTGAAGGCAGTCGGTGCACTGTACCAGACCGTAACACCATAATCCTCGATCGTTTTATACCAGTTTTCCGGCTTGAAGCGTCCCCCTACGATGACATTGGAGGCACCTGTCAGCCATGGACCAAAGATTCCATACGAAGTCCCTGTAACCCAGCCTGGATCCGCTGTGCACCAATACACATCTTCTTCCTGAAGATCCAGTACCCATTTAGACGTTTGATAATGCTGGATCATGGCGTTATGAACGTGAAGGACCCCTTTTGGTTTCCCTGTAGAACCTGATGTATAGTGAAGGATCAGTCCATCGTTACGGTCTACCCATTCCACTTCCAGCTTATTGCTCGCTTCAGCAAATTTAGTCATAAAGTCCACATGAACATCGTCCTCCTGAATATCTTCACCTATCAGAAAGACATGCTTCAGGTTTGGCAGTTCACTTACAGGAACCCTTTTCAATAGCTCAGGAGTGGTGATGAGTACCTTTGCTTCGCTATCCTCCAGGCGGTCCCGGACAGCTCCTTCCATGAACGCTTCAAACAATGGTCCCACGATGGCGCCAAGTTTGATCGCTCCTAATACGGAGAAATACAATTCCGGTGATCTCGGCATGAAAATGAAAACACGGTCCCCTTTTTCAACATCCCCAAAACGCTTTAATACATTTCCTGCTTTGTTCGACATCTTCTTCATATCAGAGTACGTATATTTTTCATCACGTTCTGCATCTCGGTAATAAAGAGCGACTTTATTTTTTCTGAAAGACACTGCATGTCGGTCAATCGCTTCATGTGCCAGATTGACGCGACCTGTTTCCGCCCATGAAAATTCTTTTTCGACGTCTTTCCAATCGAATGATTCATACGTATTTTCATAGCTTTCAAGATTATAGTTGCCCTTAGTCACTGGTAACGCTTCCACTTTCATATACCGCATCCCCCTTATGTAAGAAATTACAATCTTATTATAGTATAAAACGAATATTTTCTCAATTTTTTAAAAAATCTGCCATAGAGTATGTTCCTTATTTTTCTGTGAAAAACCCTGTTGAATCGCCATCCTCTATAGGTATTTTAGAATAACATTAACCCGTTAAACCTCTGAATTTTTCGTGAAAGCGCTCTCTCAATTTTAAATTCATGTATAATGGACTAGAGGAATATCTTTAGGTGGTGTCCAGATGAAATTGAAAAAAACCTATAATGCAACAGAATTAAAGACAGCAAAAGGAAACATCATTATTGAAGGACCGATTTCCGCAGAGGAATTGGCCCGCCTTGATTTTCACGAGGACCTGGTCGCTTTCAGGCCCCCAGCCCAGCAGCACAAAGCCCTTATTGAGATTGCCAGTCTACCAGAAGGGCGTATCTTGATTGCGAGAGACCATCATACCATTGTCGGGTACGTTACATATTTATATCCAGATCCTCTCGAACGGTGGTCCCAGGGAAAGATGGAGAACCTGATCGAGCTTGGAGCCATTGAGGTCATCCCGAAATTCCGCGGAGCTGCCGTCGGGAAAAATCTATTAAAAGTATCCATGATGGATGATCATATGGAAGACTATATCGTCATAACGACTGAATATTATTGGCACTGGGACCTCAAAGGAACCGGCCTGAACGTATGGGAATACCGGAAAGTGATGGAAAAGATGATGAACGCAGGCGGATTGGAATATTATGCAACGGATGACCCTGAAATCAGTTCCCATCCGGCCAACTGCTTAATGGCAAGAATCGGAAAAAGAGTGGATTCAGATTCCATTCAACGATTTGATCAGCTTCGATTTATGAATCGCTTTATGTATTAACGGGACAGTTTTCTAAAAGGGGTGGAGAACGTGATTGTTGAAGAGATAATGAAAACGAAAATCGAAACATTGAAAGCCGACGATACGATTGCATCGGCCATACAATTAATGAGGGATAAGAAAATCAAGCATATCCCGATCACCAATGACACGATGGAAATCGTAGGCATCGTAAGTGACCGGGATGTAAAAGATGGTACACCTTCCATTTTTCATGAAGGGTCAAATACTTCCGAGTTACAAAACCCTCTTAAATTCATCATGAAGACCGACGTAATCACCGGGCATCCACTGGACTTTGTCGAAGAAGTCGCTGCCCTTTTTTATGAGCATCATATCAGCTGCCTTCCTATCCTGAAGGAAAAGAAGCTCGTTGGAATCATTACGGAAACGGACCTGTTGTATACCCTGATTCAATTAACCGGTGCACACCAGCCCGGATCTCAAATTGAAGTGAAGGTCCCTCATAAAGCCGGTATCCTCTATGAGGTGGCAGGCATCATCAGACGGAATAATTCCAATATCCAAAGTGTCCTCGTCTATCCGGATAAAAAGGACGAAGAATATAAAATCCTTGTATTCCGGGTAAGAACGATGAATCCGATGAATGTGATCAATGATCTTAAGAAAGAAGGATATGACGTGTTATGGCCAAACATGCCGGGAATCTCATCATGACTAAGGATGCCGTCTTTATCTATTCAGATGAACTGCTGGGGTACCGGTTCTCTGATGAGCATCCCTTCAATCAGACCCGGATCACCCTGACGATGGACTTATTGAAAGAAGTGAATGCTCTTCAACCGGATGAAATCGTTCCTCCCCGGATGGCTACAGACGAAGAGTTGTATCTTAATCACGATCCCAACTACGTAAACGCTGTCAGGCGAGCAAGTGATGGCCAGCTTTCTCAAGATCAGGCGGAAGGATTTGGGATCGGTACAGAAGACACCCCGATGTTTCAAGGTATGCATGAAGCAAGTGCATATTTAGTGGGCGGTACGCTAACGGCTGTGGACTACGTTATGACCGGGAAAGCGAAGCATGCCCTTCATCTTGGGGGCGGATTGCATCACGGATTCAAGGGAAAGGCGTCGGGGTTTTGCATTTATAATGACAGTTCTGTCGCGATCCGCTATTTACAGGAAAAGTACGGGGCGAGAGTTCTCTATGTAGATACCGATGCTCATCATGGGGATGGTGTCCAGTGGTCATTCTACGATGATCCGGATGTTTGCACCCTGTCGATTCATGAAACAGGGCGGTATCTCTTCCCGGGAACAGGCAATATCAATGAACGCGGTCACGGAAAAGGGTACGGGTATTCATTCAATATCCCCCTCGATGCCTTTACAGAGGATGAATCATGGCTCGAGGCCTATGAAACGTCCTTCCGGGAAGTCATTGAATTCTTCAAGCCCGACGTGATCCTCACCCAAAACGGAGCGGATGCCCATTATTATGACCCCCTCACCCACCTTTCGGCAACCATGAACATTTATCGGGAAATCCCCCGCATCGCCCATGAGCTTGCTCATGAGTATTGCGATGGGAAATGGATTGCCGTTGGAGGCGGAGGCTATGACATATGGAGAGTCGTCCCAAGAGCCTGGAGCATGATCTGGATGCAGATGACCGGTCGAATAGATCTCGCCGATTCATTTCCTGAAAAATGGACGCAGCGCTGGCAAAGTAAAGCAGGTGTCACACTACCGACAGAATGGACAGATGCATCTGACATCTACAAGCCGATCCCGCGAAAAGAAGAAATCACAGAAAAGAACAAACAAACCCTGGAAAAAGCCCTCTACTCCATCCGGCAACAACTCAGACAAAAACCCTCCAGTTAAACAGAAAAGCGGAGGCGGCTTGGGCAGAGGCGACAAGCATAAGACGAACCTGCCGGAAAGGCGCTCTTTGCCTTTTTGGCAGGTTTGACTTATGACCTCGAGCCTCTAGCCGCCGGAGCTGGACATACAGAAAAGCGGAAGGGGCTCGCCCTGTCCGACAAGCATAATACAGGAACCAGAAAAGAAAGAATGATAGAATAAGTGCCAAGCCCCCTTTTCTAAGCGTGTGCGTGCTTGGGACTTGGTCTTTCTTTTGTATTAAATCTATCTATCAATTGGTTTACATAGCTTTCTTGTAAAGGAAAATGTGTTAAACTCCTCCATAATCTTCTAAGAAAAAGGATGTGTGAGGCAATGAATAAATATTTGCCGATAATGTTAACTGTATCACTTATACTGGGAGCCTGTTCCTCTCCCACTGCAACAAAGGAACAGGAAAAAGATGCAACAACTTCTGAACAAGACAAATCAAAGGGAGAAAAGAACCCTAAAGAAGACCTGGCGACAGAAAGCAAGGAACAGAGTAAGCCACCTTTTCAACCCTTGGAACCGGCTGAAGATGCTGTGTCGCTGAAGGAAACTCTGTCTGAAGAAACTCAACCGGATAAAGAGGGGCAGGCAGAAGAAGAAAAGCCTCAACGCACGGTACCTTTTGGTGAGACGCTGGCAAACGGTGTGGATGATCCATCAGATGGCCCACTAAAGGACCATCGCCTGGTGACCTACTATGGAACACCCGCGTCGAAACATATGGGGATTCTTGGGAAGTATGAACCGGAAGAGTACATAAAAAAGCTGAAAGAACAAACCCAGATTTATTCCGATCTCGACCCGGATCGTCCTGCTGTACCGACAATTGAGTTGATTACGACGATGGCCCAGAATGCGCCCGGTCCCGACGGTGATTATGTGCAGATGACGTCAGAGGAAAATATCGAAACGTATGTGAAGCTTGCCGAGAAGCACGATGCTCTGGTCTTGCTTGATATTCAGCTTGGAACGGATACGGTCATGAATCAGGTAAAAATGGTTGAAAAGTGGCTTAAGCGTCCGAATGTTCATTTGGCAATCGATACGGAATTCCACGTGGCAGAAGGGGAAAAACCCGGTGAGGATCTCGGCGAAGTCGATGGCCGGAAAATCCAGGAGGCGATTGAATATATATCAACGCTTGCGGAAAAAAACAACCTGCCGGATAAACTAGTTCTGGTCCACCAATTTACAGGTCCCGTACTGACAAACAAAGATGCGATAGAACCGACTGACAATGTCGAAGTCGCTATTAACTTTGATGGTTGGGGAGCTGCCGCAGACAAGCAGGCACTGTACGGCAAGTACGTTCGGGATGAACCGACACAGTATGGCGCCTTCAAGGTGTTCTATGATAAAGATATCCCTGTCCTGACCCCTGAAGAAGTGTTGAAATTGGACCCTAGTCCAGCGGTCATCAACTATCAATAACGTCATATATATTTTTAGCATGCACCAACAAAAGCAAGGACCTCCCCTCTCAACGGGAAGTCCTTGCTTTTTATCTTTCCTCATATGCAGGATCGGTGATGATCACTTCAACCCGCCTGTTTTTCTGAAGATTTTCCCCGGTATTATTTGGGGCGATCGGGCGTGTATCTCCATATCCGACGGCGATGAATCGTTTTGGATCCAGATTTTCGGTTCGAATCAAGTAACGCACCACACTGCTTGCCCTCGCTGATGAGAGTTCCCAGTTTGATGGGAAACGATAGGTATTGATCGGGCGGTTATCTGTATGCCCCTCCACCTTCACAAAGTTCGGGATCTCTGATAAAAGAACACCGACTTTATTCAAAAACGGATAGGCATCTGGCAGGACCGTTGCTTCGCCTGATGCGAACAATGCCTGTTCCTGAAGAACAAGTACCACTCCCCGTTCAGTTCTGTTAGCTACAACGGCGTCACTCAATTTGTTCTCTTTCAAATAACTCTGGATATTTGCCAATAACGAGTTTAAATCTTGATCTTCCCCATCTCCCTGAGGTTTTGAATCCTCGGATTCCATTTCTGGTTCTGCCGACGGATTATCAAAAGGGATGACAGAAGGATAAAACTCGAGAATCTGCCGCTGCTGAAAGGAATCAGCAATGGTCCTGAATTTCACAATATCGATTTGTGACATAGAGAATAATAGAATAAAGAATACGAGAATAAGAGTAATGAGATCAGAAAACGTAACCATCCATTTTGGTGCCCCCTGAGGCTGGGATACCGGCCTTCGTCTACGCTTCATCTGAAGAAGTCCCAACTTGTTCCCTGACTGAATACATCTGCAATTCCTCATTAGATAAAAACACTCTTAATTTCTCTTCTAATATTTTCGGATTTTGACCGGATTGTACCCCGATGACACCTTCAATCACGATTTGTTTCATGAACACTTCTTTCTCTGTTTTCATCGCAAGCTTGGATGCCATGGGCAAAAAAACAAGGTTTGCAAGTAAGGATCCGTACAGGGTCGTAAGTAAGGCGATCGCCATATTAGGACCCAATGAAGCTGGATCATTTAGATTTTTTAACATCAAAACGAGGCCGATCAGCGTACCGATCATCCCCCAGGCAGGTGCATACTCCCCTGCCTTATCCAATAAGCTTTTATTTTTGCGGTGCCGTTCTTCTAACGCGATGATTTCAGCATTCATAATATCGACGATTACGTCCTGCTCGATTCCATCGACAGCGAGCAGCACCCCTTTTCGGATAAAAGGATCCTCAACCGCTTCCACTTCTGCCTCCAGTGAGAGAAGTCCTTCACGCCTTGCTTTTTCTGACAATGTCACAAACGTACGGATCAGATGGTGAAGATCATATTCCACATCACGAAAGGATTCTTTCATCACTTTCCCAAGCTGTTT
This sequence comes from Rossellomorea arthrocnemi, assembly GCF_904424705.1. Taxonomy (GTDB): domain Bacteria; phylum Bacillota; class Bacilli; order Bacillales; family Bacillaceae_B; genus Rossellomorea; species Rossellomorea arthrocnemi. The sequence goes on from NZ_CAJGBF010000014.1 coordinate 48,407, forward strand.
CAATTCCCTGATCGAAAAGCTGACCAGCATGGCCGCAATCAATCCGCCGATGACAACAAGCATGGACGGAAGATCGATGAAGGAACTGAATCCGGTCACTCCGGCATTCGAAATAATGGCGAATGCAACAAATAGGAATCCGACTGCAACCCCGATTGGTGTAAGAACATCAAGCTTTTTCATTTTGACTCTCCCTACAAAAAGAAGTTCTGTTTGTCTTTATCATTTATATCGACAAACTTCTTATTTTGTTGAGTTGCGGTATTCAAGTCGATGGGGAAGAACGACCGTCGATTCTTCAACTGTCTCTTTGTTCATGTATTTCGTCAATAATCTCATGGCCACTGCTCCGATATCGTATAAAGGCTGGACAACGGAAGTTAACTGAGGTCTGACCATAAGGGCCAGTCTTGTGTTATCAAAACTGATGACTTCCACTTCTTCCGGGATGGAGACGTTTTGGTCCTGAGCACCGTGGACGACACCAAGGGCTGTTTCATCATTCCCGACGAAGATGGCTGTCGGCTTGTCCGAAAGCTCAGAGAACTTTTGCCACGCCTCCAGTCCTGAATCATACGTATATTCGCCTTCTACGACCAGATCATCGCTGTATTCAACGCCTGCTTTGGCCAGTGCTTCTCTGTACCCTTCAAGTTTAAACTTCATATTGATCGTATCGTGGAAAGGACCGCTTACGAAACCGATGCGCTTGTGTCCTTTCTCAAGCAGTTCGGAAACTGCGTCAAATGACGCCGCCTTATAATCGATATTCACGGAAGGAATCTTGTTCGTATCTTCGACTGCACCAGCCAGTACGATCGGAACGGGAGAACGCTCGAACTCCTGCACATGCTCTTCTGAAATATGGCCACCAAGGAACAGGATGCCATCCACTTGTTTCCCAAGCATTGTATTCAACAGATGAAGCTCCTTCTCGGCATTCTGATCCGAGTTACTTAAAATGATATTGTATTTATACATCGTGGCAATATCTTCAATCCCACGTGCGAGTTCTGCATAGAAAATATTTGAAATATCAGGGATGATAACGCCGACTGTCGTTGTTTTCTTACTGGCAAGCCCTCTTGCTACAGCATTCGGACGATAACCGAGACGATCGATGACCTCCACTACCTTCTTTCTTGTTGCGGGCTTAACATTTGGATTTCCGTTGACCACACGGGAAACTGTGGCCATAGATACATTAGCTTCTCTTGCTACATCATATATTGTCACGTTCATAGCTTACACTCCTTCACTCTTCTACTCATTTACCTTATTCTACACCAAATAAACCTAAAGAAAAAAGCGATTACAATAGTTTGTTAAAAAATGCACATATTTATGTTCAAATTAGTGTTGATATTGGTTATTTATCTGCAATTATGTAGATTATCATACGATAGTCTTGATATTCCTGCAATTCGTCAGCTTTTATTTGTGCAAAAAGATTATTATAGCATATTGGTTTGGAAGTGGGGTGTTTCTTTTTATGGGGATAGGAAAAGTAAAATGAGCCTTCGCTGATAAAATACAATTTTCGCTGATATATTTTATGCTGATATCCGTACCATCCTGCATACGAGGCACTTTCATCCCATCAATCAAAAAGGGCTGAATCCCTCAAAAAAGGATTCAGCCCTTCATACCATTATACTTCTATCGTTCTGCCTTTTAACAGTTCCTTGTAGAAATGATCAAATTGATCAAGGTCCATTTGCTGAGCGGAGTCGGATAAGGCGACGGCAGGATCTGGATGAACCTCGGCCATGACCCCATCTGCCCCGATGGCAAGTGCTGCTTTGGCTGTTGGAAGCAATAGATCTCTGCGTCCAGTAGAGTGTGTTACATCCACGAATACCGGGAGATGCGTCTCTTGCTTAAGAATTGGCACCGCTGAAATGTCCAATGTGTTTCTTGTTGCTTTCTCGTACGTACGGATTCCACGCTCACAAAGGATGATGTCTCCGTTCCCTTGTGAAATGATGTATTCAGCAGCATTGATGAATTCATCAATCGTTGCGGCTAAACCACGTTTAAGCAGTACGGGCTTTTTCACAGCTCCGGCAGCTTTCAACAATTCAAAGTTTTGCATATTTCTTGCACCGATCTGGATTACGTCAATGTATTCCAATGCCGGTTCGATATCGGCGGGATTGACGATTTCACTGACGACAGCCAGGCCATATTCATCCGCCACTTTTTTAAGAATTTTTAATCCTTCAATGCCTAGCCCCTGAAAGTCATAAGGTGACGTTCTCGGCTTGAACGCTCCGCCCCGAAGTAATTTCAATCCTTTAGCTTTAACAGCTTTCGCAACTTCAGCCACTTGCTCGTATGATTCAACGGCGCATGGACCGAAGACGAAATGAGGTTTTCCATCTCCAATGGCTTCTCCATTAATATTGACAATCGTGTCCTCCGGTTTCTTTTTACGTGAAACCAATAGTGCTTTACGGTGATCGTCTTTTTGAAGCTCTAAACCGGCTTTGAAGATTTCTTTAAAAATATGTTCAATGGTCGAATGTTCAAAAGGACCATTATTATTTTCTTTAATCAGATCAAGCATCCCTCGTTCACGAACAGGATCATAGCGGTATACTCCTTGAGTCTCCTTGACACGCCCGATTTCCTGAACTAGTTTAGCACGTTCATTAATGGTGTCTAATAGTTTTAAGTTCATCTCGTCTACTTGTTTTCGTAATTGATCGAGCTCTTGATTACTCACAATACAGCACCCTTTCTTTTTTTATCCTGTTCATACGTAAAAACTGTTATAGTTTTAAGAAAGTATGATACATTTTTGATATTGAAACTTATTATAATAGAACACATCTAAAATGTCACGATAAAATTCTTTATTAATTAGACGCTTTTAAGCACTAAAGTATTTTAGTATTGTATGAGACTAGGTTAAAGTGGGTGAACACAAAGTGAAAAATAACCAAAAAATCTTTGCATTAGATATCGGAACCAGGTCGGTTGTCGGTATTATTTTGGAAGAAATAGACGGAATATTTCAAGTTTCAGATATCTTGATAGAAGAACATAAGAAGAGAGCCATGCTTGATGGGCAGATTCATGACGTTCCTGCCGTTGCGGAAGTCATCTCCTCTATCAAGGTGAAATTGGAAACAAAACACGGCCCTCTTCACAAAGTGTGCGTCGCAGCAGCAGGAAGGGCTCTTAAAACAGAGACCGCGCTTTCCACTTCTATTATTAAGGGAAAACCCCTTCTACAGAAAAATGACATTCTCCACCTGGAATTGAGCGCAGTTCAGCAAGCGCAGGCAATGGCAGCAGAAAGTGAGAACAGTTCGAAAGATTATCATTATTATTGTGTTGGCTACTCCGTTCTTTTTTACCGGTTGGATGGTGAGGAGATCGGTAGTCTGATCGATCAGCAGGGGGAAGAAGCAAGTGTCGAAATCATTGCCACCTTCCTTCCCCGCGTCGTCGTGGAGTCCCTGATTGCTGCACTTACCCGTGCGGAACTTGAGATGGAAGCCCTGACGCTTGAACCCATCGCTGCGATTAACGTTCTCATTCCTGAGTCTATGCGGCGTCTGAACGTTGCACTGGTAGATATCGGAGCTGGAACGTCCGATATCGCCATTACCAATATCGGTACGGTCATTGCTTATGGAATGGTTCCAACAGCAGGGGACGAAATAACAGAAGCCATCAGTCATGAATTCTTACTGGATTTCCCTTTAGCCGAACAGGCCAAGAGGGGACTTCAATCCTCAGGGGAGATGACGGTAACCGATATTCTCGGGTTCGAAACGAACGTCCCGTCCCTTGAAGTGATAGAGAAAATCTCTCCTGCTGTGAATCACCTCGCCGGGGAGATTTCAAAAGAAATTCTGCGTCTGAACAATGGGAAGCCACCGCAGGCCGTCATGCTCGTAGGGGGAGGCAGCCTGACGCCAGGTCTTCCTGTGCAACTGGCTTCTTCCCTTCAGCTGCCTGCAAATCGTGTGGCAGTAAGAGGTGTGGACGCGATTCAGAATGTCACCGTTTCAGACGAAGTGACGAAAGGTCCGGAGCTTGTCACCCCGATCGGAATCGCCATTGCAGCGAAACAGGCCCCTGTTCAATATGTGACAGCCTATGTGAATGACCAGCCTGTACGCTTATTCGAAGTGAAGGATCTAACAGTCGGCGACTGCATCCTTGCTGCAGGGCTAAAGCTAAGCAAATGGCATGGTACACCAGGTAAAGGTTACTTTGTGAGCGTCAATGGACAGGACATCACCTTACCCGGAGGTCACGGTCTGCCGCCACACATTGAAAGAAACGGGGAGCAGAGCGAACTGGATGAAACCATCCAGAATCATGACAGAATTTCAGTTCAGAAAGGACAGGACGGCTCTTCCCCTCAGGTGACGATTGGGGATCTTGTGGATACCTCTTCTAGCAAACAGATTGTCATAGACGGGAACCCTCATCTGGTCACTCCCCTCGTCTTCCGAAACAATCTGCCCGGATCATTGGAAGAAGTCATCCAGGATCGAGATGTGATTCGAATAGAATTGATCGACACCCTTCTGGACCTGTTAACCCATTTCGGCTATAACGAATGGTTAGAGGGATCCAGGCCTTATCGAATCTCCATTAATGGAGTGGATACATTCTTCCCGACCTATTGCGGGAAGTTATTCATAAATGGTATGGAAGCCAAGCCATCTGCTAAAGTCAAGAATGCTGATGTCATTTCTTTCAAACCCGGTATTACTCCAACAGTAAAGGAAATTCTCGCAAAGAAACAGCTCACTTCTGAGTCGGCGATCCGCATAACGTTTAACGGTGAAGAAGTGTACCTTAAGAAAGAAAGCAGCAGAATCACCCGGAACAGCCTCAAGCTTGAACGGGATGATCGCTTATTCTCGGGAGATTCCATTGTAATAGAGGAGCAGCAAACGGGCTCATTTATTTTTCAGGATTTATTTAATTCAGTGGAAATCAATATGCCCACTCATTCAAACGGAAGCTTTGTCCTTTTGAAGAATGGCGTGGAAACGACTTTTTATGAAGAAATCCAACAAGGTGACGAACTGGAAATCCTCTGGCCGCATGCCTCTCGTTGATGAGTTACAGACAACCAAAAAAACTGGCAATTACGCCAGTTTTTTTATTATGATCCAACTTGACCCGGGATTCCGCTCTTACGGTTGGTTGGATGAATAATGTGGTCCTGAGTGGAAGTTGAGCTTGTCACAGGCTGTGATGAAGTGGAGTCGCCGGTTATTTCTTCTCCCGCTTCTTGCACTTTGCCTCCAATACCTTTTAACTCTTCTGCCGCTTCTTTCGTAGTGGTAATCATCTCCGAAGAGTCATCTTTTATTTGATTGACTTGATCCATCACATCATCATTCACCTTTTCATATAGGCTCTGTGCGTCGCTTATGGCTTCCTTCAATACGCTGGACGCTGTTTTCAGACGATCCTGCCAGTCATTTACGACTCCAGAGGGATTCTCTTTCACCTTAGCTACCATTCCCATGGTGGAGTCCTTCATGTCTGATGTTCTGGATGAAACATTTTTTCTCGTCGTCTTATCCAGTAGGGCAAGAGCTCCACCTAAAACGGCTCCCACCACCATACCTTTTACTAACTTGCCATTCCTTTTACCGTTCATTTTCGTATTATTTCTTGTTCCAGTTTCATAAGGTACAGGCTGTGTCATGAATCGTTCCTCCATTTACTTGTTTTTTATTCTTATAAGTTAATTTCCCTGTAAGAAGATTAATAAACGTAAAGGAGAAATTTACAAAGTATTTCCAAAAACAAAAATGGACCCCGACTAAATCAGAGTCCATTCCTTTATAACTTATTCAATTCGCTTTCGGTAATTTTCCAATGTGACGCATTCCAGCCCGGTTTTCCCTCTATGAACAGGAAAGCTTGGGGGGATTCATGTCTGATCCCGTATTTTTCGGCGATATGCTGGGAAAGTTCCCGGGATTCCTGCACCGCTAAATAATAGCCTTCTTCCTCAGTATTCTTATTCAGGAACGCCTGGTATTCATTAAAGGCATTAGAGCTTACCGGGCATGTGAGGCTATGTTTCATAAAAAAGAAGCGGGGATTCGTTTCTGAAAGTTGTTCAAACTCCTGGACGGTTTCAATCTTTTTCATATATTCATACTTCCTTTCCTAAAGAGTACGTTCTTTTCTGCCAAGGTTTCCCCTGGCCCTTTTTACCCAAACAAAAAACGGTGAAGTTATCATATCACTTCACCGTCCCTGGAATCAATTATTATTGATTGTATGTTTTTTCAGTTTCATCGAACGCTTTTTTGGTTTCTTCGAGCTTTTGATTCACATCTTCTGTTTCTTCCAAAGCTGTTGTTTCTCCAACTGAGACAGCTTGAAGCTCATCATTTGTTTCTTCCAGCTCTTTATTATTGGAACGGTATGTTTTCAGCTTCCCAACCACATTGTTGGACTGCTCTTGTACGGATTTTGATAGGGCAGAAGATTTTTCTTTCGCCACTGCTGCAAGCTCATTGCTCTTCTCTACAGCTGTATCCTTCCACTGACCTGTCTTTTCTTTTATAACACCAGCCTGCTCATTGAGATCATGACGTAGGTCTTTACCGGATTTTGGAGCCAGTAGTAAGGCCGCTGCAGCTCCCACGAATCCTCCGATGAGTGTTCCGATCATAAAGTCCTTTGAGTTGATGTTGTTGCTGTCATTTGTTTGGTTCTGATTTTGATTCTGGTTTTGATTGTACTGTTGAGTCATGATTAAAATTCCCCTCTCTAATTGTTATAAGATCTTGCTCTTTTAACTAATTTTTCTCGAGATCGAACTTCTTTGGATGCTTGGTTTGTAACAGCTGCATCAGCAACATCAGGTTGTGTTGGCTGTTTTTCCTGTTTTTGTTTCCATTTGTCCTTTAACTCAATAAATGCATTTCCCCATTGAACCACCTGTGAAATCTTCCCCTGGTTGCGCTCCAGTTCAGTAGAAATGGAAGTACTTACCTTCTTCACCGAGTTATTAAGATTCTGGATGGAATGCCCTACATCTCTTACCGCATAAACAACCGTGTTCAGATCCTCAGATTTCTTCTGGATATCCTCAGCCAATAAATTTGTTTTATGTAGTAATTCTGTAGACTCTTTCGTCACTCCTTGAAGCTGGCTCTCAAGTCCTGTCAATGTAGTCGACACACTGTCTAATGTTGTGCCCAGGGACTTCAAGGTCTTCATTACGCTCATAACCAAAATAAAAAATGCTACCGCTATAACCGCTACGCTCAGATAAAGAATGATTTCCATATGCCACACCTCCATGTATAGAAATTCTTTACCCTTAAGATAAACATTTAAACATTATACTAGTATTTCTTCCTCCACAAACAATTTTCCTGCATGAAAAAATAAATATTTTTCTTGTTTTAGCATTTCACATTTTCCTTCTCTCATCCATTATCATTTTAGGGTACAATAATAAAGACTACATACAAGGGGGAAAATGAAATGAAAGATCCACGTATTGAAAAGCTGGCAAAAAATTTAATTCAATATTCAGTGCAATTACAACCTGGCGAGAAAGTATTGATTGAAAACTTCGGACTGCAGCGGGAACTGGTAACGGCACTTGTTAAAGAAGCGTATGCAGCAGGGGGGTATCCTTTCGTATCCATTAAAGATCATGCCGTCGACCGCGCATTATTGATTGGCGCGCAAGAAGAACAATACAACATGATTGCAAGCTTCGAAGCGAATGTCATGGAGCAAATGGATGCGTATATCGGTTTACGCGCAGGCGATAATATCAGCGAACAATCTGATGTACCTGATGAAAAGATGAAAATCCATGGAAATACGATCGGGAAGAAAGTACATAGAGAAATCCGCGTCCCTAAGAAGAAATGGGTCGTGCTCCGCTATCCTACTTCATCCATGGCACAGTTAGCCAACATGAGTACAGAAGGCTTCGAAGACTTCTACTTCGATGTCTGTAACCTGGACTACAGCAAAATGGATAAAGCGATGGATAACCTCGTAGAACTCATGAACAACACGGATAAAGTCCGCCTTGTCGGTGAAGGGACGGACCTTACATTCTCCATCAAGGATATCCCTGCAGTGAAATGTGCAGGACGACTGAACATTCCCGATGGAGAAGTATATAGTGCACCTGTGAAGGATTCAGTGAACGGCGTCATTTCCTACAATACACCGTCCCCTTATAATGGGTTTACATTCGAAAACGTAAAATTGACTTTCAAAGAAGGTAAGATTGTTGAAGCTACTGCCAACGACACAGACAGAATCAATAAAATCTTCGATACGGATGAAGGGGCACGGTATGTTGGGGAATTCGCCATTGGTGTGAATCCATTCATCCAGCATCCGATGCAGGACATCTTATTTGATGAAAAAATCGACGGCAGCTTCCACTTTACACCGGGTGAATGCTACGAAGAGGCATATAACGGAAATCACTCAAACATCCACTGGGACATGGTAATGATTCAACGCCCTGAGTATGGCGGTGGAGAAATCTATTTCGATGATGTATTGATTCGAAAAGATGGAAGGTTTGTCATTGACGAGCTTGACGTGTTGAATCCGGAGAATTTGAAATAAGAATGATTGAGCCACCGTCATGATGAATGATGGTGGCTTTTATGGTGATTTTGACAGGTGATTTCTGGTGGTGATTCTTCTGTTCAATTCTCTTTTGATTTCAACTGTTGATTTTCACCGTTTTTTCTCCTGTTGAATTCTCCTCATTTTTTAACAGGCAAACTCACCCAAATATTCTCCTGTCAAATCACCTTTAAACCACAAAAAAACCGGTTCCCAAAGAACCGGTTCCTACCTTTAATTTTCTTCTTTCACTTGTTCCCCAAGCTTCTGTTCATACGCTTGTTGGAACTTTTGAACGTCGCCTGCCCCCATGAAAATAAGCACTGCGTTTTCATGTTTGAGTAAAGCAGTTGTATCTTGTTCATCTATGATTTCGCATCCTTCAATCTTGCTTTCAAGGTCGTGGATGGAAAGTTTCCCGTGGTTTTCCCTTGCGGAACCGAAGATTTCACATAAATACACTTTGTCAGCGAGACTTAACGTTTCGGCAAACTCTGTAAGGAAGGTTTGCGTCCGTGTAAATGTGTGAGGCTGGAAGACAGCGATGATCTCTTTTTCAGGATATTTTTGTCTTGCCGAGTCGACGGTTGCCTTGATTTCAGTCGGATGATGCGCATAGTCATCGATCAGGATCTGTGAGCCCACTTCTTTCTCGGAGAAACGGCGTTTGACTCCTTTAAATGTGCTCAGTCGTTCTTGAACGATAGCTGTATCGAGCTCTTCATAGTGACAAATGGCGATGACAGACAAGGCGTTCATGATGTTATGGTCGCCGAATGTCGGGATTTTGAATGAGGCATAAAATTCATTCCGTACGAATACATCGAATGATGTACCCGACCTGTCCCTCGATACGTTTCTCGCCTGGAAGTCATTTTCCTCAGCGAAGCCATAAAACACCACCGGTACCTGAGCCTGGATCTTTTGTAACTGTTCGTCATCCCCGCATGCAATGATTCCTTTTTTCACCTGCATGGCCATCTCCTGGAATGCGGAAAAGACGTCATCCACATTGGCAAAATAGTCGGGATGATCGAAATCAATATTCGTCATAATGGCATAGTCTGGGAAATAAGACAGGAAGTGACGACGGTATTCGCACGCTTCGAATACAAAGTACTTTGCATCCACTTCGCCTTTACCTGTTCCATCCCCGATCAGGAAGGACGTCGGCTTTGCGCCACTAATGACATGCGCCAATAAACCGGTTGTGGACGTTTTTCCGTGTGCACCGGTTACTGCTACGCTTGTGAATTCCTGCATGAAGTCACCAAGAAATTTATGGTATCTGGTAACAGGCAGACCTTGTTCCACGGCAGCCTGAATTTCTTCATGGGTATCCGGAAAAGCATTGCCTGCAATCACATGCATATCCCCTCCAATGTTTTCTTTTTGGAATGGGAGAATTTTTATATTTGAATCATCCAGTGCCTTCTGGGTAAAGAAATACTTATCTACGTCAGATCCTTGGACCTCGTAGTCCATATCGTGGAGTATTTGGGCTAACGCACTCATGCCCGACCCCTTAATTCCTACGAAATGATATATCGTCATAATAGAACCTCCAACAATCGTCTATCTAAAAGCATTATATGAAATCAATATTTATTTTGCCATCGGTCTTTCGCTTTCGATATTGAGTTTAGAAGAAAGTAAACATTCTTCAACTTGAAACATTATATCATTTTTTAAAATCCCTGACCATGTACAAGCTACGAAAGGCTGGATAGAATGAAGTTTGGCGCTTCTTCTTTTAAGAATGTTCTCCATAATACCCCAGTTTTTTGATTCATTTGACCGTAATGATTTTTAAGGTTCGTTACAACATCCTGTGAATCCACGTAGAAAACAGGACCTAAGATCCACTGGTGGACAACCAGCGGGACTTTCCTCACGAAATACACCTGCCCTTCCACCATTTCCTTTTCCATACAATCATGGTTCAATTTAACAAGTGCCTCATCACCATGAATGATGTGCCGGCAGTATATGCTTTGTCCATCTTTTTGCATCACTTTGATCGGTTCCCAGGCAGCAGTCAATACCACTGCACCAAGAAGTTTGGTTGATTCAGGCAAAGGATGCGACTGGAGAAATTGAAAAAATAGGGTCTGACCCTTAATGGTTTTATAGTCGAACAGAAACCATTCTTGAAATAATTTCTCGACATCTTTAGACAAACGGTCATCATCTTGTTGAAGAAAACGCTTGGAAAATATCATCTTTGCCCTTACTTTTTCTCTTATATTGGTTTCCTTCCAGGCGTAATCATACGCTTTCCGGTAAAGGTCCTTTATGTGATCCTCTGCGATCTTCTGCTTTTTCTGTCTAAACTGTTCAAGATCCAAAGTACTTTCCTGTTCTTGCATGTTCTCACCTATTCGAATTCTACTTTTTCCAGTCGAGAGTTAGGGCGAAGCTTTCTCCCTGCCTTTGCTTCAGGGGAACCGTCGATGACGACATTATCACCCGTAAATCCGACATGGATCTTCAAGAGGCTGCTTCCCACCCCGTACATATCTACTGGAACTTGATTTTCCTCAAACTGGCGGATTCGGTCTTCATTGAAACCGCCTGACACCACAATCTTGACGTGATTGTATCCTTCTTCATCCAAAGCATTTCTCAATGCATTGATAAGCTGCATATTGACCCCGCGTGGATCAAAGGTTCCAAGCACATGCTGATTACGAAGGAAATATTTATCGATCATCATTCTTGATGTATCTACCCTTACCCCTTTTAATTCTTGTCCAAACTCTCTTGCAACCTTTAAGGAATCGGTTATGACATCGTTGTTATAATCGACAAGGGCAATGAGTTCATCTTCAGGAAAGGTTTCCTTGTACGCTTTCGTGGCTTCGACGATATCCCCATTAAATAATTGGATGAGGGCATGAGGCATGGTCCCCATCCCCTTTTTCCCCCACCATTCGTTCATGGCGTGTGTCGCCTGGGCGGTGGATCCACCGATGAATGCCGCATATCCATCCCCGGCCTGCTGGGTGAAATGATCATCCCGGTCACCCATGAAGATAACCGGCTTCTGCTGCCCTGAGATGGATGCAGCTTTCATGACATTATAAACGCTTGTGGCAACGGACGTTCTTCTGGCAAGGATGCCGTCAATGATGCCTTCTAAATAGCCAAAGTCCTGGTAACGCCCCTTGATGGTGAGCACAGTTTCAAAAGGAGAAATCTGGTCCCCATCCTTTAAGGAGTGGATTTCAAGATTTTGCGGATTATCAGCGAATGTATGCAGAAGAGCAATCACTTCATCTGTTCCACAAATGACGGCATGGGTCTTTTGAAAAAATTGCATGGTCACGAACGCATCCGGCTTTTTCTTCTTGGCGATTTCTTTCGTCTTCAAAAAATAAACAGCTGAAAACCAGCCATCCTTGATTCTTTCATCAAACTTAAATGTATGATTGGTCAACCTGTTGAGTTTCCCTTGAAGTTTCAATTCGATTTCTTTCATCACTAAAGCTCCTTATGGCACTTCCTACACAAAAATAATAGGTATTCTGTTTACTGAGTCCTTATTGGACAGATATAAACAGAATACCATGTATTAAATATTTGTACTAGTCTAGGCCAATGTCTCCAATTCACTTTCAGAGATCAGGATATCCCTTGGTTTACTGCCTCTCGACTCGGAGATGATTCCATTACTCTCCATCATTTCCATCAATCTTGCTGCCCGGTTATAACCGATCCTGAAGCGGCGCTGTAAGCTTGATGCTGATGCCCCGCCCTGATCGACGACAAATTCGCACGCTTCTAAAAATAATTCATCTTCTTCCTCGGTAACCTGTGCTTTCTTGATCAATTCATCCTGTTGGAAGAGATAGTCCGGTTCTCTTTGCTCTCTTACATGATTGATGATGTCATCGATTTCGTCATCGGATACGAACGTACCCTGCAAGCGGACGGGTTTGGATGATCCATTTTCAAGGAAGAGCATATCTCCCTTACCGAGCAGTCGCTCGGCACCGCTCCCATCTATGATTGTTCTTGAGTCAACGCTTGAAGATACGGAAAATGCGACTCTTGTCGGCACATTCGCTTTAATCAGACCTGTGATGACATCGACTGAAGGACGCTGAGTGGCAATGATCAAGTGAATTCCACAGGCACGTGCCTTCTGGGCGATTCGGCATATTGCTTCTTCTACATCTGCTGGAGACATCATCATCAAATCAGCCAACTCATCAATAACGATCACTAAATATGGGAGCATATCGCTGTATTGTTTATTTCGCTTGGCCAATTCATTGAATCGCTTAATATCCCGCACACCGGTGTGGGCAAATAATTCGTATCGTCTTTCCATTTCCTCCACGGCCCACTTTAGTGCTGCAGTCGCTGCTTTCACATCGGTGATTACTGGACTCACCAGGTGTGGAATCCGATTATACGGGGCAAGCTCGACCATCTTCGGATCAATGAGAAGCATCTTTAGTTCATCAGGTGATGCCTTGTACAAAAGACTGACGAGAATTGAATTGATACACACACTTTTACCAGAACCCGTGGCCCCTGCTATGAGACCATGTGGCATCTTGCTGAGGTCTGTCACGATGGGCTGGCCGGATATATCCAGTCCCAGTACAGCGGTCAAAGGGGAAGACGGCTCTTGAAACGCAGGGCTTGCGATGACTTCACTGATGCAGACCGGCCGGCTCTCCCTGTTCGGCACCTCAATACCGATCGTATGCTTACCGGGTATCGGTGCTTCCATCCGGATGTCCTTGGCTGCCAGGCTCAGCTTTATATCATCTGTTAGATTTGTAATTTTATTGACCTTTACCCCTGGTTCCGGTTGAACCTCGAATCGTGTGACCGACGGCCCCTGGGTGACATTCACGACTTTTGCCCTGACGTTGAAATTATGAAGGGTCTCATCCAGTAATAGTCTTTGAGAATCCAGCCACTCTCCACTCAGTTCCTTTGAAACCGGCGGCATCAGATAATCCAATTCCGGAAAGACATAGTCTCTCGTTCTTTTCGATGATGAGCTTAATTCACTGTAACTCTTTACTGCTTCTTCCCCTTGGACTTGCTTCTGTTGAGATGTCTTCTCTTCTGAATACTGAAGGTCTTCAGGTGTTTCTTCCTGTCGTGCCTCCTTGACAGGAGTTGTCTGGGCCGTTGGTTCAGTTGTCCTTTGTCTCTCCACTGCAGGAGCAGTTTCTGTACGTCCAATGGATTTACGACTATCCATCTGCCGCTTATCCTGTTTGAGCATTAATACGTTAAAAGGAAGATGTGACCTCTTTCGTTTTTGAGGCTCTTCCTTGACCGGTTCTGACGGAACAGCTGCTTCAGATTCCCCCTCTTCAAGACTCTCTTCATCAGGATCCTCTGCAGTTGTCTTTTCTTCAAAAGAAGGAGACTCCTCCCGGACAGGCGCTTCCATGACAGAATCTCGAGACTCCTGAATGATTGTCGATTGAGCGGGAGAATCCAAATCTTGGACGGGTTCATAATGTCTTGACATATCAGGTTCTTCTATCAGCGCTCCCGGTTCTGTTACAAGTGAACCACCTTCACTTGGTGTGTGGGCAGTGCCTACAACCTCCATTTCCTCCTCATGATCCCCATGCTCTGTTTCAGCATTTCGGGTTCCTTGTATCTTTTCAGTCTGATCCGGTTGATCTGCAGGTTGTTCATAAGTAGGTGTCTTTTCTTTCACTTCTTCTTTCAGTGACTCTACCGGTTCTGTAACTTCTGATTCGATCAGAACGGAAGACGTCTTTTCTTCTAAAGGAATGGAGTCCTCTGCAATTGATATAGCTTTATGATCAATGACTGATTCTTTCCTTTCTTCTTCACTATGTAAAAACTTCTTCAGTTCGTATTCGACGCTTTCTTCTTTTTTAACTGGTCTTCCTTTAAAACCATAAATAGGCGATGGAATTTCCGTAGGGGTAAATGGCCGGCTGTTTCCTTTTTCTACTTTTGGTGCTTTCTTTGTTTTGACAGGGGTGGAATGGGTTTCTTCTTTCCATTTCCGGCTGCCCGAAGATTGGTTTCGATCCTTCTTCTCCTGTTCCTTGGGATGCTCTTCTTTTTCCTGATTTCTTCGTGTTCTCCGCGGACGCTCTCTGTTTTCCCCATCGGATATAAGGGGGAATCGGAAATTCCCTTTAGGATATTGATAGGTCATCCTTGCTTCTACATCACGAGAATGGCTGGGCCCTGCTATATGTTTACGTTCAGTTTTTTTCGGTTCGATTTTCTGAACATCGTCGTGGTTTTCATCATAATACTCTTCAAATTGTTCATCATTATCTGATAATTTACCAAATATTTTTTTAATCCAACTCACAAACATCACTCTTTCTTTCATACTTACTATTTATTTTATCAGTTAAAGAGAAAAATTCGAGTCATTTCGATAGAATAAGAGAATTGTTAAAGAATTGTGTCGAAACAAACATAGGCGTAAAGAGAATGTAACACGAAAAGCGCAGGCGGCTGGGGAGTCCCGACAAGCACAACGGGAAAATCCCAAAAGGCGCTTTTTGCCTTATGGGATTTTTCCGTTGTGACCTCGAGGGACTAGCCGCCGGAGCTAGACAATCCGAAAAGCGCAGGCGGCTTGCTCAGGCCCGACAAGCATTCCTTTCTAATTTATGAGCATTTTGTCGAAATATCCCGACCTGACACTCCGTCGCTGAGCACTTCATTGATCAATCCTAGCATGTTTCAAAATACCGCACTTCAAATCCCTTCAACAACCTGTCACTCATACGAAAAAAATACCCGGGCCCACACCGGACCCAGGTATACTTTTTTAAGCTGTAAAAGGTTGACCCACTTGATATGTATCTTCTAGAACCAGGATGCCTTTTTCTTGAGGGGCATCTGGAAGGGCAAGTTCCTTGGCAGAGCAAATCATGCCTGATGAAGCCACTCCGCGGAGCTCTGCATCCTTAATGACCATACCGCTTGGCATAATAGCGCCCACTTTCGCCACCACGACTTTTTGTCCTTTATCAACGTTTGGTGCACCACAGACGATTTGCAGGGTTCCTTCCCCAACATCCACGGTACATATATTCAGCTTGTCTGCATTTGGATGCTTTTCTTTTTCAGACACATACCCAACCACGAACTTTGGTGAAAAATCTGCTTCCAATTCCTCATTGAAACCGTTCTTCTTGATGGCTTCATTGATCA
Source organism: Rossellomorea arthrocnemi (assembly GCF_904424705.1). GTDB lineage: Bacteria > Bacillota > Bacilli > Bacillales > Bacillaceae_B > Rossellomorea > Rossellomorea arthrocnemi. Next base: position 64,205 of record NZ_CAJGBF010000014.1, read on the forward strand.
ATTTGAGCTTTTCATCATTCATCTCGACAGGTCCCACTTCGCTTACATCCAAATACTTTGATGCTTGAAATAGGTTATAACCAAGTGTTTTCCCTGTTTTTTCATCAAACAAACGTGCAGCATCTTCTTTTCTTTCGTGTTGAACTTCTCCTTCGAATCCTGGATCCAGTGTAACGATCAGGGTATCCCCAATGCCTTCCAAGTTGTAAAATACGTTCATTATTTCTTCTCCCTTTCCTTTTTGCGATTTTTAGCCAAAATGAAGATCGGCTCCAATTCCCCTTCTTCATAGACGAAAGATAACGCCGTAATCGGTACATTTCCTGTCGTAAAGAAACTCATAGTCATCTGTGCCAGGACATCGTAGCCTGTTTCATTACGAATATCCCCGATGACTAATACATCCTGATGCGGCACTGATACCGTCATCTCACCTTGAATATCCTTACTTACCTGTTTTAAAAAGGCGTCATTCAAAATGCGACTGGCATCGTATCCATCGTTATTGTTGAGGAAGTAGAAGATGTTTCCTGCTACTTCATCCTTCTTCATGTCCGTCGTTAAGCTTCTGACATTGAATAGAGCTGTCTCCTTCATCTGCTCGTGGGTCCATCCTTCAGCCTTAAGCATGTTCTCATCCAACAGGCGGTAGGTTTTCCCTAAATCAACAGCATAGTAGATGCGTGTTTCAGCCGTATGATCATCTGTGACGAGGGCAATCCCGTCATTAGATTCGGTGGCAAATGAGGTTGAACGGATCACTGGAAAGACCTTTTTCTGTTTACTGCCAAGTTCCGTTTCCGTCCCCATTACGTTTAACGCTTCTTCTACGTAATAGACCACTTCGTCGATAATAGATTTATTGTTTTCTTTCCATTTTGAGACGATCGGGGGAAGGGCAACGGTGATCCCTTTTTTCGTATCCGTGTTTTCAATTCTCAGTGAATCTTTGTCTCGATCATATGTAAACGTACGATTCGGCTTCTCTAATCGTTCCTGGAGTAAACCTTTTAGCTTTTTTATGTCCAAAACTGATCCTCCTTTGTTTTTGCTTTTAGACTTTGTTCTGAAACATATTTTATAGAAGAGAGGGGCAGTCCTCTTCAGGTGCCCGCTTTCCACGGGGCAGTCGGTGACCTGTGAGGACTCACCTTCGCAACAATTCCCGCGGGAGTCGAGAATCACCTTTCTCGATATAGAAAAATCTAAGTAATCCCAACCTCTATCAAACAACCTTGTTCTAACATGATCAAAGCGAAGAAGTACAAATCAGCCCAGACGCCTTGATATTGTTTTAAAACAATCTTTGTAAAAGAGCTACCTTTTATAATAGAAAGTAATGGCTTCATCACTCTCAAGTTTGATTAATTACTTATAACATTTTACATCAAAATGAAGAGAATTCAAAAGGAACCTGTTTCTATTCAGGCAAAAAGAAAAGGGATCCCATCTTTAGGTGATCCCTTTTCTTTCGATTATGAAGCAAATGTGTTCATAAAGTCCTCGATTTGTTCTTTTGTTTTGCGATCTTTACTCACAAATCGTCCCAGTTCACGGCCATCTCCATAGGCTATAAAGCTCGGGATTCCGAAGATGTCCAGCTCGATGCACAGGTCGATGAACTGATCTCTGTCTACATATAGGAATGTGTACTCTGCATATTGGCTTTCTATTTCCGGGAGGATTGGTTCGATGATCCGGCAATCCGGACACCAGTCCGCCGAAAACATGAATACATGCTTCCCGCTTTCTTTCAACTGTTGAAACTCTTCCACTGATTCAAGCTTACGCATCTTATTTGCCCCCTGTTTCTATCGTCATTTGATTCGGTTTGATCCAACCTAGTTTACGCATATATTCAGATATTAACAGGCTAATGAATGCAGGTCCAACAAAATGCAATACAAGGATTTTCATTGTGACATCCCAGCTGAATCCCATTGTTTTAAATGTCATGATTTGACCGACGAATCCGCTGGTTCCCATACCTGCTCCGGCTGCATTGTTTTCCATCAGCCAGATGGTCGTACCGATGGGAGCAAGAATCATCCCTGCAACAGTCGGTGGAATGAGGATAATGGGATTACGGACAATATTCGGGACTTGAAGCATGGAAGTTCCAATTCCCTGGGCAAATAAACCGCCGACCCGATTTTCACGATAACTGATGACGGCAAATCCAACCATTTGTGCCGCACAGCCAATCGTAGCGGCTCCTGCCGCGACCCCGCTCAAATCAAGCATCAGTGCGATGGCCGCACTTGAAATCGGTGCTGTCAACGCAAGACCCATGAGGGCCGCAACCAGGATCCCCATGATGATCGGTCTCTGCTCCGTCGCCCAGCTGATCCAGCTCCCGAACATGCTCATAAAGTCAGCGATTCCAGGCCCGATAAAGTAGGCTGTCGTAAACCCTGCAAGAATCGTGATAAATGGGGTAACGATTATATCTATTTTCGTCGTCTTACTTACGAGCTTCCCAATTTCTGTGGATAGAACAGCCGCAACATACGCTCCTGCAGGCCCTCCCAGACTTGCACCGGCAGCCCCGGTCACCACGGCAGCGAATAAGACAAGCGGCGGTGCTCCAAGACCAAAGGCAATGGCTACCCCGATCGCCGGTCCCATTAAGCTGATGGCGAGCCCCCCCATATCTATGAAGAATTCACTTAATCCCCCGGGAAGTGGGAGTTGTTCCCCGATCGTTTTGATAATCAATCCAATAATCAACGAACTGAACAATCCCAATGCCATATAACTTAATGCATCTATAACATACGTTTTTGCCGATAACGTAATACCTTTCTTTTGTAAATAAGCTCTCATGCACTTCACTCCTCCGTGTTAACCTCTTTCCTTTTACTAGTGTAAAGACACATGTCGAATTTGTCTATTATTTTTCCTAAACTAAAGAGCATTTTCTCCTATTCTCCTGTAGATGAAAATCCATTCCGGATCAATAAAAAATACTCCTCACACGATTGCTGGACGGTTAAGGGGAATTAATTTAGCGTTCGAGCAATAAGGAATGGTCACTTCTTACATGGCCAAACCTGGGGAAGAGGCATAATGCAACCTCAAAAAAAACCGTCCTTTCCTGCTTCCACAGAAAAAAACGGTCTATATCTTTTTATTTATGTTTAACTGACGCTGCCATTTTCATCATCATTTCAGCGTTATCCGCCAAGTCCTTTAATTGCGATTGTGTCGTTACTTTCGTTCCACCCACTCCAACAGTAAGTTCGTAATCTTCTGTATCAGGCAGTTCCTTAATGACATAGTATCCTAAGCGGTCATCTTCTTTAAAAGTCCCATGCTTCACGAGACTTTTTTTGTCATTAATCGCCATTTTATATAGAAGTTCACTATCCTTATCCTCTTGAGGGTTTGTGAAAAGAATAAATGTATCAGAGCTTTTTGAAATAATGATATTGTAAGGAGATTCTTTTTCTATCTCGGCACCAAACGGAAGGTAAAAGCTGATGTTTCCAGCCTCTTCATCGGCTGCTTCATTTGAACTCAAAGCACCCTTCACCACGCTTGCTGTCTCCTCTTTTTCTTGATCAATTGACGTATTGCACCCTGCTAATATAAGCACAAGAATAAAGAAAATAATCGATGCTTTGGTTTTCATCCTCGATTTCCTCCCTTTCATGCCTAGGACCTACGCTTATGATACCCTCACAAAGTCCTACCTGACAACCCTTCCAATAAGAAATTCTGCCTTTTTCATGGGAAGAATGGTTGAATTACCTTCTGAAGGGTATTTATGATAAGATGACTAAAAATAGGAAGGTGATCAAAGATGGAATTAACCGTTTATTTAGCTGGAGAGATACATAGTTCCTGGAGAGATGAATTAAAAGAGAAAGCAAAAGCCCTTCGACTTCCCATTCATTTTGTCGGTCCCATGGAAAATCACGATCGTTCTGACTCAATAGGGGAAGAAATCCTCGGGAAACAACCGAACAAGATTTTCCGTGATGAAGCAGCTTCTGCTGTCAATAATTTCCGGACCGAGCTTCTTATGAAAAAGTCCGATGTGGTCATTGCTTTGTTTGGGGAAGAATATAAGCAATGGAACACAGCAATGGATGCGAGCACAGCCCTTACCCTACAAAAGCCCCTTATTCTCATTCGCCCTGAAAAACTTCATCATCCTTTGAAAGAGCTTACAAATAAGGCGAATATCACCGTTTCGTCCATTGAACAGGCATTAAAGACTATTTCTTACGTTTTTGAATCTGAGTAACCAAATCACCCCAAAAAACCTGCAGGATCAATCCTGCAGGTTTCTTCATTCAAACCCTCTGCACTTTCGATAGTCCTAATTATTTTCACTATTTAAAAATAATAAAATATTGGCAATCTAAAGATTTATTATGTTATTATTAACCATTTGCAAACTTTTTTTGACTTTAAGAAAATATTAAAATATTATAGTAAAAGAATAAGGGAGGTAGTAACATGTCATCAATGAATAAACAGAAAATTGTGGATAGTGTCCCTCAAAAAGGTTTCTTTGGACAACCGAAGGGATTATTCACTTTGTTCTTTACTGAATTTTGGGAGCGCTTTTCTTACTATGGAATGCGTGCCATCCTCGTATTCTACATGTACTATGAGGTTTCAAAAGGTGGACTGGGTCTTGAGCAAAATACCGCTTTAGCTATCATGTCTATTTATGGTTCACTTGTGTATATGTCAGGCGTAATCGGGGGCTGGTTGGCTGATAGGATATTCGGAACGTCAAAAGCCGTTTTCTACGGTGGAATATTCATCATGTTTGGTCACATTGCTTTATCATTTCCAGGGAACTTATCTATGTTCTTTGTTTCAATGGTATTGATCGTAATCGGAACAGGTTTATTAAAACCAAATGTATCCACTGTTGTAGGTGAAATGTACAGTGAAAATGATACCCGCCGTGATTCGGCATTCAGTATTTTCTACATGGGTATCAACTTAGGTGCTTTCATCGCTCCACTTATCGTAGGTAGTCTTATGGAGGCGAAAGGGTTCCACTGGGGATTCTCAGTTGCCGCAGTCGGAATGTTCTTAGGTCTTGTCGTATTCATGTTAACGAAGAAAAAGAATCTGGGTCTTGCAGGTACGTATGTTCCAAACCCGCTTAATACCCGCGAAAAGAAAAAATATGGATTAATCGTAGGTGCTGTCGCAATAGGGTTGGCCATTTTATTAGGAATCACCATTCCGGCAGGTTTATTCACATTGGACGTATTTATCAATATCGTCGGAATCTTCGGAATCGTCGTTCCAACCATCTACTTTATTGTGATGTACTATAGTCCAAAGACAACGGCAACAGAACGTTCAAGAGTCATTGCCTATATTCCATTATTTATTTCAGCAGTTATGTTCTGGTCGATTCAGGAACAAGGATCGACTATTCTTGCTGCTTATGCAGACAAGCGTACACAACTTGATTTCATGGGAATGTCAATTTCTCCTGCATGGTTCCAGTCATTGAACCCATTATTTATCATCCTGTTAGCTCCAGTATTTGCATGGATGTGGGTAAAATTGGGTGACCGTCAGCCTTCGATTCCGAAGAAATTTTCATTCGGTCTATTGTTTGCCGGTTTATCTTTCTTAGTAATTCTTTTACCTGCCCAAATGGGAGGAGAAGATTCGCTTGTAAATCCACTATGGCTCGTGCTAAGTTACTTCATCGTTGTTCTTGGTGAACTTTGCTTATCACCGGTCGGTCTTTCAGCTACTACTAAGCTTGCACCAGAAGCGTTCTCTGCTCAAACGATGAGTCTTTGGTTCCTGGCGTCAGCCGGTGCACAGGCTCTGAACGCACAGCTTGTCCGCTTCTATTCACCTGAAAATGAAACACTTTACTTTGGTTCAATCGGTGGAATGGCAATTGTACTGGCTGTTATTCTATTCCTGATTTCCCCTATGATCCAACGGGCAATGAAAGGTGTAAAATAATGGATCGATCCCCCTGAATTCTTTCAGGGGGATTTTTTTATTTCTTTTCTCTACGATTCTTAGAGAAGAAAGTGCCGGTTGATTTCTACTCCAGGATGCCCGGTAGAACGCTAGCAGCACGCACATACAGAGTAAAGACAGATATCAGAAAAAAAGAACCCCGTTTAAAACGGAGTTCCAATCATCTTACCAGAATAGATTACAGAAGCAGTTTCTATGTCTTCTTTTGCATCCACATCTTCTTCGGTTGTCTTCAGCACCCATTACGTCATCTCTTCTGCCATGGCAGCCTCTGTTACGGTCTTCTGCTCCTCTGACGTTGTCTCTGCCGCAACCGCATCTTCTGCGATCATCATTCGCTCCAAAAAGATTACATCTTCTTCTGTCACCAAAAAGGAATTTATCCCAATCACAACAAAATCGGTCGTCCCGGCGATCATCTCTACGCCCGCCACGGTCGTCACAATGATTGCATCCCATAAATTCTAACCTCCTTAGAAAGAATTTATCAGATAAAATAAAGTCTGATATACTCCATCCTATGAAGGACTGGACGATTTGGTATGGGCCAAGTACCCTCTCAACACATCAAAGATTATTTTGTTTATATTGCCACTGGCCGATTAAAAGTCCGACCACGTGCCGGAACATTTCCTTTCTCGTCACAAGATCGTTGGTAAGTACCCCAATGGCCCCTTCCTTTTTTCTAATTTCCGTTCTTTTCGCATACTCATCCATCAAGGGACCGAGCTCTTTCCCAGCTTTTAACCCCCTAATGATTTCGTTTGGCAGGGGGATCCTGGCTCCACCGCCAATGATTTCATTCCCGTCCCGGTCCACAAGTGCCCCCCAGTTACAGACGAACATTCCATACAGGGACTCTGATACTCCTCCTTCAAGACCGATCCCCACATCACTTTCCGTGGCTTTGAGTACATTTTTGGCCCTGTTTAATGCCCCTTCAATCGTTTCCTGGTCGGATAGGGGCTGCTCACTTACATTGGAATCGGTTTTCAGACATTGGAATAAAACCTCTCCGTATTGTTCTTGAAAGGCTTTTTGGATCGCATGTACTTTCGCGGGGTTTTGTGTTCCGATAGCTACTTTCAACACTTAAATACCTCTTTTCTAACAGGGGGCCGGCCATGCATGCCCCCTTTTTTATCTCTATAAAAAGGCTGCCTCAACACGTACATAATGAGACAGCCTTTTAATATTTATTTAAATGTGATCATCCATTGGATTTAATGGTCTCAATGGTCGATCGATCACACTGCTTCACTAGCTTGACGATCAGCTCTTTGGCAGCCGCATAATCATCTATATGGATCATAGAAGCATGGGTATGGATATATCTCGAACAGATTCCCACCACTGCGCTTGGGACCCCTTCATTTGACATATGTACTCTTCCGGCATCTGTCCCGCCTTGCGACACAAAGTACTGATAAGGAATGCTGTTTGTTTCAGCTGTATCTAAAACAAATTCCCTTATGCCCCTGTGCGTGACCATTGAACGATCAAGAATGCGAAGCAGCGCACCTTTTCCTAGTTGTCCAAATTCATTTTTATCCCCTGACATATCATTTGCAGGACTCGCATCAAGGGCAAAGAAGATATCCGGATTGATCATGTTGGCTGCTGTCTGGGCACCGCGCAATCCAACCTCCTCTTGAACCGTCGCCCCGGAGTAAAGGGTATTCGGAAGGGATACGCCCTGAAGCTCTTTTAATAATTCAATGGATAAGCCGCATCCATAGCGGTTGTCCCAAGCTTTGGCAAGGATCTTCTTTTCATTTGCCATAGGCGTGAATGGACAGATCGGTACAATCTGCTGACCCGGTTTGATCCCGATTTCACGTACATTTTCCCGGTCATCTGCCCCGATATCGATGAGCATATTCTTGATATCCATCGGCTTCCTCCGTTGCTCTTCCCCAAGCAAGTGCGGTGGGATACTGCCAATCACACCTGTTATCGGTCCGTTATCCGTCATGATCTGAACCCGTTGAGCAAGCAGCACCTGACTCCACCAGCCACCGAGTGTTTGGAATCGAATCATACCATTATCCGTAATCGATGTAACCATAAAGCCTACTTCATCCATGTGCCCGGCCACCATGACAACGGGATCCTGATTGCTTCCTTTTTTAACCCCGAATACTCCGCCTAATCGGTCCTGCACGATCTCATCTGAGTATTGAGATAATTGTTCTTTCATAAATTTACGAACCGCATGCTCATTACCGGGTGCTCCCGGCAATTCCGTCAACGTTTTAAATAATTCCAATGTATCTTGTTTCATGTCATATACCCCTTTTCATAAAATCTACTTTATGTATAATCTTATTTTACAGAACTTTCACACGCCTTACCACCAATTGAGAATAAAAGCAGTTCTCTTTTTTATGATTTCTTTGATAGAATGTACCTATGGATAAAAAATTATCGATCATTGCCGGATAGTTTGTTAGGATCGAGTAAACGGATCCTGACTGCTTAACACGCAAAAATTGCCTGTGGAGGGAATAAAGAATGAACTGGAAATCTTTCATATTTGGACTCGGAATTGGAGCAGCGGGCGGATATTTACTTAAAGAAAAGCTTGATGATACACGCCTCATTTCTGCTGAAAAAGTATTAAAAAACGTTAAACTTTCATTTAAAAGAGAGGGCAGCATCGACGGTTCTTGGATCGGGATGAAGCCTGAAGATTATCAGAAGCACTCCGTCAGCACAAAAGTGTATAAAGGAGGCATATCCAGACGAAAGGACGGCAAACTCGAGCAATTTGAGTTCGTGGCCGATGCGTATACGGGAACGGTTGTGGATGTGTACCCTTTAGCTTAAAAGAATGGGATGATCCCGTTTATCCGGGACCATCCTTTTTCAATGCCTATTTATCTCTTTCTACTCTATCAACAATTTCGCCGTCTCTATTCCACTTGATCCCTCTGTATACTGCGTCATGATAGAAAAGAAACCAATATTCTTCTTCAATCCCCTTACTGATCCACTTTTCTTTGGCACCGATGGATGTCATTGGATAGTCGTCATAAGCGAGTACCCATAAAGGGTTTTTGTGTGCGTGTGTAGGCATGATGTCCGCCATATGAATAAACTTTTCTCCGTTATGCTCTAACAGGATGATCGAATGACCGTCACTATGGCCTCCAGTGTGGACCATTTTAATCCCCGGGAGGACTTCCATTTCTCCTTTATACGTTTTCACTTGGGATTGAATGCTTTCCCAGTTTTCCTTCCAATATGTATTACGGGAGCGCACGTTGGGATTCCTCATTTCATCCCATTCCACCTGTGAGGTGTAGATAGCGGCATTCGGGAAGACAGAAACCAATTCATCTCCCTTATATGTAGTCAATCCGCATGCATGATCGAAGTGCATATGAGTCATCAAGATCACATCGATATCATTCGGCGAGAGTCCAAGGGTAGCAAGTGATGTTTCGATATCGGATTCTTCATCCACTCCGTAATTGCGCTTTTGTTTATCATTCAGTTTTCCTTTGCCGATACCCGATTCGATCAACACATTTTTCCCTTCCCACTGGAAGAAAAGGGGATCAGTTCGTAATTCAATCTGATTCAATTCATTTACAGCATATTTTTTTGACCAAAGAGGCTTTGGAACCACGCCAAACATAGCTCCCCCATCCATGTGAGTCACTCCGCCATTCAGCCAATGTATTGTTAGATCTCCTACTTTTAATGTTTCCATCCTGACTCCTCCTTTGTTCATACTCATTCATTTTATCAGAATTGATGGACAACTTGTAGGTGTGTGCTTGTCTTCTAGACTTCCACCTTCCACCGCAATCCCTGCGAAAACAGCCCTGCAAAATCGCAGGGCTGTCAGTCAATCATTATGAATGTTGAAATTGTGCTTCAACACGGTAAATTCTTTGCCCTTTGGCTGAGAACTTTTCTTCGTATTCAGTCATGATATTTCCTTCAAATTCACTATTATGCAAATCAAGGCTTAGGAAATTCAAATGAAGACCATACCATGAGAAGCTCTTTAATGAGTACTCGAATAATCCTTGATTATCAGTTTTAAAGTGGATTTCCCCACCTTTGATCAGAATTTGTTCATACATAGACAAAAAGTCCTTATACATCAGGCGACGCTTTTCATGGCGATTTTTCGGCCATGGATCAGAAAAGTTCAAGTATACTCTGTCCACTTCTCCAGCTTCGAAGTATTCTGTCAGATTCTTCGCATCGACATTCAACAGCTTAACATTTGGAAGCTCTGCTTCGATCAGGCGATCAAGAGCGGTTACGATGACACTTTCATATAGCTCAATTCCAATATAATTAACGTCCGGATTGGCCCTTGCCATTTCCGTGACGAATTGACCTTTTCCTGTTCCTACCTCGATATGGATGGGATGATCGTTTCCGAACTCTTTATTCCATTGACCTTTTTTCTCTTGGGGTTCTGCCACAACGTATTGTGGATGATCACTAATTTTCTCAGAAGCCCATGGTTTATTACGTAAACGCATGTAGACACCTCATTTTTTATTATCGAAAAAAACATACCATGACTCCCCTTCCTATGCAAGAGCCAAAATGGTACCATGCGCCGCATAGAGGTCCGTCCCTCAAAAAAGGACGCATAATTGAAAAAGGAATTCACACACTAGTAGTGAATTCCTTTTTAGGGTCTGGTCATTTGAAGGGCTCTTTAGTAAGTACGTGATTCATTCAAACATATGAAAATGAAAGGGTGTACTCCATGCCTTTAAATTCACAGAATCAAATGCAGTTATTATCCGATATTTTAAGCAATCATTCGACGGATTGCTGCGGTTCAGTTTCTGAATGTGAGCAGGTTGAGCGGCTTGTGAAGTCATTGATGGTCAATGCCGATATTCATGAAAACGTCAAACCCGTTTTACAGGAAATTTATCAGTACAGTCAAAGCGGAATCTCTTCAGCCGACTTAACGAACCATATTACGACCAACAAACAAAACCTGTCCCAATGGGTTACTGATATGAACAGCTATTCTTAATTCATATCACCTTGTGCAAATATTGAATCCAATGATTCATTTCGTGGAAACGCGCTTTCCCCTTATGCCATTGGATGGACAAAATCGTTTGTGCCACAACATACCATTTCATTCGCAGCTTCAAGTTATCTGTCAGCTCAGTACCGTATTGAGTCAGCCAGCTTTCCCACTGATCCTCCGGGATATACCAGTACAATAACAAACCTACATCAAATGCAGGATCTGCGATCATTGCTCCGTCCCAGTCGATTAAATACAACTGGTTGTAATCAGACAGCAGCCAGTTGTTATGATTGACGTCTCCATGACAGACCACATATTCTTCCTGTTGAACTTCCATAAGCTCCTTTTGAAGAAACAGAAGCGCCTCTCGGATGACAGGTAAGGAAAGAAGATCGAATTCTAATCCCGTCTCCACTTCTGTCAGCATATGCTCGGGCTGAAACGGCTCTTTACCCAATCGCTCCAGCATGGTGGAAAGAGGCTTCGAGGAATGGATCTTGTTCAAAAGCCTTGCCACCCGTTCATCCTTCATTTCTTCGGGCTTTAATTCTCTCCCATTTAACCAGTGTTGTGCCGTGATGACGTCCCCGTTTTCCATTCGTTTTGTCCAAACAAGCTTAGGTACGATTCCTTCTGCTGATAATACAGCTACAAAAGGGGAAGAATTACGCTTCAGAAATAATCTTTGCTCCTGATACTGAGCAAAGAACGCTTCTCCCGTAGCACCGCCTGCGGGGACTATTTCCCAATCTTGGTCAAATAAGTGTTCCAATATATTCACCTTCTATTGGTCCTTTGTCATATTTATATGTTCATTTGTTATGGTAGGTTTAATGTCTTATAAAATAAAAAAGACAGCTATTGGGCAATACAAATCAATAGCCATCTGTTTACGATTTTATCGTCATCTTGCGTTTTCGTCAAGCACTGGAATGAACTGTTACCTTACAAACACATAGGAAGAGACCGGCTGAAGTGTAATGGAAAGCTCCTTCATATCGTACAAACCTTTAACACTTGCCTGATGGCCATCTGATAAACAGACCCATTTATTTCCATCCGGAAGGGAATACTCACAGGTTTTCGTATCCGAATGAAAGACCATGAGGATTTCATCCCATGGACCATATGGATGGACATTATGATAGGAAACATCCACTAGATTTGCCTGGCTGTGGGACACCTTTACATGCTCCCGGATCAAATCACTTTTTTGTAACCGGAATGCCCCGTGACTTTTCCTGATCTGGATCAGGGCTTTCACATATTGAACCACGCCGTCGAACTCTTCTCTTCTGATCCAGTCCAACTGATTCATTTCGATTGGGGAGTTATAGCTATTTTCGATCCCCTTTTTGGTTCTGAAAAATTCCTGCCCTGCGTGGAGAAACGGAATTCCTTGAGATAAGAGCACCATCGATGTCGCTAGCTTATGACGATCCTTAAGGGTATCCTCGTCTTCATTCAGGCAAGCCTTCATTTTATCCCACAAAGTATGATTATCATGTGACTCCACATAGTTAACGGATTGGGTGGGCTCTTTAAAGAGTCCCCGTTCACCACTCTTCATACCTATGCTCCCGGTTAGGACAAGCTCCACCTTTTCTTCAAGCTGTCCGTGACCGAGGGCAAATCCTTTATCGTATAAATTAAATGTACTTCCTTTAATGGTGTCCCTGAACCAATCGTTGAATTGCCCGATTCCTTGAAGCTGATGGGCATTACGAAGGTTGGCTTTCTGGTGGGGAGGAAGCGGCGTATTCAAATCCCAGCCTTCCCCTATTAATATTGCACCCGGCAACACCTTATCGACTTCTTCACGGATCGTGGTCATGGTCTTGACATCCAGGATCCCCATCAGATCGAACCGGAAACCGTCGACACCGTATTCTGTCATCCAATAAAGAATCGAATCGACAATGAACTTCCTTGCCATCAGCCTTTCAGAGGCAAAGTCATTTCCAACCCCCGTGCCGTTTGATGGTAAGCCATTTTCATCATGGCGGAAAAAATAGCCTGGCACGAGCTTTTCAAAAGATGACTGTTCCCGAATGAACACGTGGTTGTACACCACATCCTGAATGACCCGGATATTCTCATCGTGAAGACAACGGATCACGGTCTTTAACTCCCGGATCCGCTCATACGGATCTTCAGGCTTCAAGCTGTAACTCCCTTCAGGTGCATTAAAGAACAAAGGATTGTATCCCCAATTATAACTTGTGTCTGAAGGATTATCCGTCACACCATCGAAATCGTTTACAGGAAGCAGCTCCACATGAGTGACCCCAAGCTCCTTCAAGTACTGAATCCCGCTCGAGAACCCATTTGGTGTTGTCGTTCCTTTTTCCGAAAAGGCGCAGTATTTCCCTCTATACTTCATACCGCTCTCCTTTTGTGCAGAGAAATCCCTGATATTCAACTCATAAATCACAGCATCTGTCGGTGAAGATAACGGAGAGAGAGGATGATTCGTACCATCATCCACCGGTTTGATGACACAACCCCATTCACTATTTAATGAGACTGCTTTCGCATAAGGATCGACCAGCTCATCCCAAACCAGATTAATGCACGGAAGGATCGTGTAAAAGTATCCTTCTACATCCTTTTTCACCCGGCATTCCCATACGCCGCTTTCCATTCTTGTATACGAGTATTGGGTTTCCTCATCACCCGGTGACTTAAGTTTTAACCTTACTTCTGTTGCAGTCGGTGCCCATACCTTGAAAACAGTGCATCCCCCCTGGTCTGTTACACCAAGGTCATTTCCATCATAATAGTACCGGGCATCAAATTCTTCGGTTCGTATAACCGCTCCGATTTGGAGATCGGTCTTTGTATCATGCTCATCGACAATTTCATAGAAATCACCTAAGATGATCTTCTCACTTTGAATGGTCGTTACATATTTCATGGCATCATTCAGGGGAATCTTTTCTTCAATATGAAGAGCGATCTTTTCATTTCCTTTGATCAGGGTGAAGTGACCCGAGTTCCCCTCATGATAATCATATGGAAGGATCATGGTAATCGTATTAAATGTATCTAAAAACGCATCATACTGCCTGCTAATGACTAACACTTCTGCCACCCACTTCTGTTTACGTTTTCCGACTCAATGGAATGAACCCGGACCTTTTAGCTTTTCGTTTCCTACGACTTCTAAAGAACAGTATTAGTGAGGATGATACCTATCTTATAATATTCACTAAATGCCCATTCGGTCCGCTGTTCATGGTCAATATCCCATTTCATTCACTGATGCTTTATTAAGGTATATGCTTGTTTTTTATGAATAAGTCAATTAACCGCTACCTGATAGAATATACCCTATCAGCCTCTATTCAAAACCGTGGGCTACTCTTCTGATGCAGCTTCTTCCCATTGAAGCCTTTTGAAGGAAGTGGTTTGACAATACTCCAAAATGGCCTGAGCCGCTTTCAGCTGCACACTTTTAATCGGTGAAGAGCTTGAACGCTGCTGCCGGAACCATTCATTATGGATCCGCTTGTCCAAAAACTGAACCCCCACAGGGGACTGAGGGTAATCTATGTAACCATTCCTGCTAATGACGGCTTGGTAAATGGGAAGATCCACTCCGGCATATCGGATGATTTGATGGACGATTCTCTCCATCCTTTTTAACCCTATGAGAGGATTTAACACTTTCGCTTCCATATCCCCCCATTTTTTTAACCAGAATCTCTCTCCTGAACCGATATAGGCAGTTCCCTCCTCAAACTCAAGAAAAGTTAAACACCATATGCCCGTAGGGGTGATCAAGATCGTTTCCAGCTCAACTGGTGCATTTTTGATTTTCAGAACGGGGTTGTACAAGACAAATATATTATCCGGAAAACGTTGGAGAAGATAGCGTAACCGTTCGTCATAATGATAGCTGTTGTCCACATACGATTTTTCCATGATCGTAGAACTTGCCCATTTCAGCTGAAAATCGAATACGAGATTCAAAAAGGAAATCTTCAATTCTTCCTCTGAGTGGATATCCTGACCTGCTTCCCATTCAAAATGTATTTCTTCATCACTCGGCTGAGGGGCAAGTTCTTCTTCTTCTGCCTCTTTCTTTTTGAAAAGGGAAAAGAGTTTTTCCTTCACGGAGTTCTTCTCTTCGTCCACCTCTTCCTTTACAGGAGATGGAGCAGGAGGAAGCTCTCCATTTTCCCAATGTTGTTTCATTTTTTCCCATTGCTGCTTTTTTAATCGGACAAATTGGGAAGGATATCGATATAAATCCGTTTCATATCGTGAAACGTAATCTTGAAGCTTAATCAGCTGTGCCATATTGAATCGGTCCTTTCATGACGGTCAATTTGTCTGTAACGGTATAGTGTGGATGGCTTCATACTTAGGCATCCGGTCCGGATGGGTTCGATATAAAACCATTTCTGTTGCTGTAAACGTATGGCTGTAGGTGGGCTGGACCCTATTCAGCCACTTATGGGTAAAGAAGAACTCTTGGTCCCTCTTCCTTCCCACCGTAATGTGGGGAGAAAATGGCCGTTTATCCAATTGAAAGCCCGCATTTTCACATGCACCATATACAAGATCCCGGACACGCTGAAGCATGTCGGAAGGCTTGACACCCATCCATAAGATTCTGGGAGAATCACTATGTCCGAAAGTACCGAACCTGTCCAGGGTTAGTGGAAAAGAAAAACAGTGCAGCTTACCCACTTTATCCATGACAGTATTCAGCTCATCTGCACTCCCTAAAAAGGCCAGGGTCAGGTGATAATCCTCGGGGTGGACCCACTTCTTAAACGAGCCCTCATCTATCATCGGCTCCGTGGATCTTCTTATGTATCGTTTCGTTTCCTCAGGCAGGGAAAGTGCAAAGAAATAGTGGGTTTTCATCATAGTGCCCGTCCTTTCTATTATTACTATCATTTTAGCAAAATGTGTCATGGGAGAGAATGTCTAGAAGGAATTGCAATAAAAATGAAATACAAAGCTAATTTATTTGATAAGATTTCTCTGAATTAGTACGATAGAAAGAGAATGTTTTCTGAAAGGAAGATGAACATGAAAGTGGTACAAAATATCGCAGATCTGATCGGGGATACCCCCCTTGTAAAATTAAATCGATTAAACCCTGCTGACGGGGCGGATGTTTATGTGAAATTAGAGTTCTATAATCCAAGTAAAAGTGTCAAGGACAGAGCGGCGTATCAAATGATCGTTGAGGCGGAAAAGGAAGGGTTCTTGAAGGCAGGGTCGACCATCATCGAGCCGACGAGTGGCAACACAGGTATCGGGCTCGCCATGAATGCGGCAGCACGAGGCTACCGAGCAATCCTTGTGATGCCTGATACAATGACTCAAGAACGCATCAACCTGCTGAAGGCGTATGGTGCAGAAGTGGTATTGACACCAGGAGATGAAAAAATGCCCGGTGCCATCGAGAAAGCAAAAGAACTGACAAAGAAAATCCCTAACAGTTTCATGCCCATGCAGTTTGAAAATGATGCCAATCCAAATGCCCACCGAAAAACAACAGCCCTGGAGATCGTTGAAGCCATGAAGGAAATTGGAAAATCGTTATCTGCATTCGTCGCAACGGCCGGTACCGGGGGAACAATCACCGGAACGGGCGAAGTCTTGAAGGAACATTATCCTGAACTCGCTGTCCATGTAGTGGAGCCTGCCGGATCCCCGGTTTTATCAGGAGGAAAACCAGGGAAGCATAAATTGGTTGGTACGAGTCCGGGGTTTGTCCCGGATATCCTGAATACGGAAGTCTATGATGAAATCCATAAAATCGAAGACGAGCAGGCCTACGATATCGCCCGCAGAATGGCAAGCGAAGAAGGGATCTTAGTGGGACCTTCCTCAGGAGCCGCTTGCTACGCAGCAATTGAAGTGGCGAAGAAATTGTCACCTGACGATGTGGTAGTATGCATCGCCTGCGATACAGGTGAACGCTATCTATCAAGTGACCTGTTCAGATTTTAATAATAAGAGACTGCCTCTATTAGTAGGGCAGCCTCTTTCTATGTTCATTTAACCTGATGGTAGTGTGAGATGAATTGTTCGGGAGAAGATTTTACGACGAACGTCCAGACCCCTTCAATTGTGTGAAGGTACAAAAACGTATAATAAGCGGACAATGGCTTGCTTGTCACGTCCATTACATCCTTGATGATGAAGCTCCTCGTAGGAGTGACGATTCGATCACTGTACAAATACAAATGCTCCTCCGTCTCTACCGTGAATTGCTGGTTATCTTCTATTCTTCGTTCTGTCTTCATAAATGGCTGTGAACAAATCAACATGTATTGCCTCCAACTGGTTTAACGTGTTTCAATTCCTATTCTTTCACTAAATAGCGACTGAAGCCTTTTCGTGACAGCACCTGGTTTTCCTTCTCCGATTACCTTTCCATCAATCTCGATGACTGGCATCACCTCTGAGGTGGTACTGGCTATGAATACTTCATCCGCTCCCAACAGCTCAGTAACAGAAAACGTCTTTTCTTGAAACATAATACCATTTTTCCCACACAAACTTTCAATGACTCTCCTCGTGATTCCATTAAGAATTAGGTTTGTAACGGGATGTGTATAAATAACACCATCTTTTACAATGAAGGCATTGGAAGAAGAGCCTTCCGTTACCGTATCTCCTCGATGTAAAATCGCTTCAAAATGCCCATTGGAAGCCGCCTCTTCTTTTGCCAGAAGGTTTCCAAGGAGATTCAGGCTCTTAATGTCACATCGCAGCCACCTGATATCCTCCACAAGCTTTGCAGTCACCCCATTCTCCATCTGCCCAACCGGAACAGGGAAATCCTTTGTATACGCAACAACACTTCCCGCCACGTCCTTTGCAGGAAAGTGATGCTGACGCGGAGAGACACCGCGGGTCACTTGTACATACACAATGCCGTCTCCAATCCCATTGAGTTCAATCAGCTTAAGGAGCTTTGACGTGAATTCTTCTTCCCCGTACGGAATGGAAAGCTTCATCTTTTCAGCGCTTTGGTACAATCTTTCCATATGCTCCTTCATGGTAAACGTGCTTCCGTCGTACACCCGGATCACTTCATAGATGCCGTCCCCGAATTGGTAGCCACGGTCTTCGATATCGATCTTCGCCTTGTCGCGATCGATCAGTTCACCATTTACAAATACTGTGTTCATCCTCTTCTCTCCCCCTGGTCTTTCTTAAGATTCACATGCCAATTCATAAATCGCCTGGGCATAAATAGCCGTAGCTTTAAGAAGATCCTCTATATACATATATTCATCCTTCTGATGGGCAATATCCTCACGCCCCGGGAATAACGCTCCAAAGGCTACACCTGCTTCAAGACTTCTGGCGTAAGTCCCTCCACCGATACTTAATAACTCTCCTCTTTCACCTGTTTGATCTTCATATACTTTTTTCAAGGTTTGAACAAGTTCATCATCTTTAGAAACATGATGAGGTTTGCTGTCCGTGAAATTCTCGATGGAATACCCCTCAATATTTTCAATGATACTCTTTCCTTTTTCCATATCAAACGTCACCGGATAACGCATGTTCAACCCTAATCGTCCGCCTTCCGCTTCTGTATAACGCAGCTTCCCTACATTAATGGTCAGGTCCCCTGTGATGTCGTCTGTGTAACTGACACCAAGCTGAATCCCCCTGGAGTCCTTGAAGAGATGCTTCGTTGTGAATTCAAAGAACTGCTTTCCTTGAGAAGATAATGGCAGTTTTGATAAGAAAGCGGCTAAATAAAGTCCTGCATTCTTTCCATTGTCAGGCTCCATTCCGTGTGAAGACACACCTTCCACTTGGAATACAAGCTCCCCATTCTCTAAATAATAACTTCCTTTGACCCCTTCTTCTTTCGTGAAGATTTCAAAATTCTGCACCCAATTGGTATGATCCTCGTCAACAACCAATATAGCCTTTGCATAATCAGGAACCATGTTATATCTGCGTCCGGACTCAAAGGAAAGGACTTTAATACCTGAATCGGTCACATCCTCAGGCTTTACCTGAACAAGATCATAATCCGCAATCCCTTTTTCCGCATGGATAATCGGGAAGTCGGCATCGGGAGCGAACCCCATCGTCGGCATTTCCTCGTTCTTGAAATAATGATTCACACATCTCCAGTCGCTCTCTTCATCCGTCCCGATGATCATGCGGATTCTCTTATTAAAAGTTGGATCAAGGTCCTTTACGATTTTCATGGCATAGTAAGCGGCCATTGTCGGACCCTTGTCATCAATCGCTCCACGGGCGTAAATCTTTCCGTCTTTGATCTCGCCGCCATAAGGATCGACGCTCCATCCGTCCCCTTCAGGAACCACATCCACGTGGCAGAGGATACCAAGGAGGTCCGTCCCTTCCCCAAACTCTAAATGACCGGCAAGATGATCCACGTTCTTAGGAGTGAAACCGTCACCCTCCCCAAGTGTCAACAGGTAAGAAAGAGCTTCCTTCACACCTTTGCCGAGAGGTGCATCTTCTGTCGCATTCTCTTCATCCATTACGCTTTTGATCTGAAGGAATTTCTGCAAGTCTTTAAACAAATCATCTTTCCGTTTCTCGACTTCATTTGTCCAATTGATACTCATACACTTCCACCTGCTTTATATGTATTTTCTTCACCTCCCATTTTATACTGTTTGACGGTGAAATCCAAACAGGGACGATCGACCAAAATCAACTCAGTCCTCACCTGCAGGACGATCATATGGAGGACTAAAGAAAAAATACATAATTTTAGCATTTTCTTCATATTCTAGGAATACAACCATCAAGTTACTACGTAAATAGTTTGTAAATTTGGACAATATTCTAGAAATTTTGTCGGATTAGGAGTACAATGTAATTGTCTGACATCATATGAGTAAACTTTATATGTAGAAAAGGGGTTGTCTAAAGCGCATAGTACATATGGTAGCACGTGAGGTGCACAAACGACGCATGTAGTCTTTGCCTTTGGAAAAATGATGAGGGAGTGGTTTTTTTGAAACCTTCAACCAATCGTATGCTCACTAGAATCAAAGCTGTATACATGTACATCAAACAGAAGGGTACTGTAACAACTCAAGATCTTGTAGACGAATTTGGCATTACTCCTCGCACCATACAAAGAGATCTCAACGTGTTAGCCTATAATGACTTGGTACAAAGCCCGAGTCGGGGTCAGTGGACAACAACAGAGAAAAAAGTAAAAATGACTTCATAAACGAAAAGCGGAGGCGGCTCGATCAGGCCCGACAAGCATAAGACGAGAACGTCAGAAAGGCGCCCTTTGCCTTTTTGGCGTTCTTGGCTTATGACCTCGAGGGACTAGCCGCCGGAGCTGGACACATAGAAAAGCGGAAGGGCTTTGCCCAGAGGCGACAAGCATAAGACGAACCTGCCGGAAAGGCGGGTTTTTGCCTTTTTGGCAGGTTTGGCTTATGACCTCGAGCCTCTAAGCCCTGGAGCTTGCCACACAGAAAAGCGGAGGCGGCTCGATCAGGCCCGACAAGCATAAGACGAGGAACCCGGAAAGGCGCCCTTTGCCTTTTTGGGTTCCTTGGCTTATGACCTCGAGGGACTAGCCGCCGGAGCTGGACACATAGAAAAGCGGACCAAATTGACTTTTAAAAGAAACAGGGACAGCACCTTTAGCAAAGCGTGCTGTCCCGTTTTTTTATTCCCGCTTATATTCCTTAAGTAGCGTTACTTCCTCTTCCGTCAGTTCACGGTACTCACCAAGCTCCAGATCTTCGTCAAGCTCGAGGGGCCCCATGGTCAAACGCTTCAGATAGATCACGCGCTTGCCGACACTTTCAAACATTCTCTTCACCTGATGGAATTTCCCTTCTGTAATCGTCAGTTCAATATCTGAAGTTAAACCCGATTTTAAGATTGTTAAATCCCCCGGTTTCGTTTCATAGCCATCATCCAATGTGACGCCTTTTTTGAAAGCTTCCACATCAGCTTCCGTCACTTCCCCGTCTATCACGGCAAAATACGTTTTCGGTACATGGCGCTTCGGTGAAAGAAGCTGGTGGGACAATTGGCCGTCATTCGTAATCAGTAGAAAGCCTTCCGTATCCTTATCAAGTCTTCCAACGGGAAACGGATTGAAAATCTGATCTTCCAACTGCAGTAAATCAATCACGGTTTCATCCTGTCCGTCTTCAGTAGCGGAGATGACCCCCGGCGGCTTATTCATCAGCAGGTAGATGTATTCACGATACTCTACCTGTTCACCGTACAACATCACCGTATCCTTTTCAGTGTCAATATGAACTTTTCCATCCTTGACGACTTCCCCATTCACTTGAAGACCGCCGTCCTTTAATAATTTCTTTACTTCCTTACGGCTGCCATAGCCCATATTCGCAAGCATTTTATCTATTCTCATTTCATCATTCACGCTCCGTTTGTTTTTGCTTTAAATTCATCGGTCTATTTGGGTTTTATCCCTTCATCCTTCTATTCTTAACACAGGCTGCTTGAGGTAAGCAACTTTGATAAAAATAAAAGACTGTATTCGTAAAGGATGTGGTTTTGAACAATTTGTCTGCCTGGGCTCTGTCAATTGATATGTGCTGGATGGTGAGGGGAACTGCTCCGCTTTCCGCGGACGCTTCGCTTCCGGGGTCTCGGCCAGCCTGTTTTTCCGCAGGAGTCTGCGCAGTTCCCCTCACCATCTTTAAAGATTTTCGTGGCAGAGCTATAAGGTATCAAAGAAAAATCGAATAGAAAACAATATTCTTCTTTCTAAATCTAAAAGCAACAAAGTATGCGAAAAACCCCAAATAAAAAAGGGATGATCGGCATGTATCATCCCTTTTTCCCTACCCTATGCGCAGCTTACTGCGAATTTTTGTTATCTTGTCACCGAACAGCCGGTCTGCAAGTTTACTTCTTAAGCTTAGGTAGAAGTAAACGAGGGCTCCTACTCCGCCGCAAATGGAGACGAGTATAATAGATTCGAGTCCTGTCTCCGGACTAAGGAAACGCACCAGGACACCATATAAAACCAATACGACTCCAGCCATGACCGCATTCAATGCACCGATGAACAAGGTTCTTCTCAAAATCAACCGGAATTGATACCTTGCATATTTTTTGATGACATACAGATTGATCAGAATCGCCACTGCATATCCAATTGTAGTAGCGAGCACAGCACCCTGGGTTTCAAAAAGGCGAATTAACGGGATGTTCAGGACAAGCTTCAGAAGCAAGCCGACAAGCAGGCTGAAGATCGTGAACTTCTGCTCATCAATCCCTTGAAGGATCGCTGCAGTAACCGCAAATAATGCAAACAGGATCGCAACAGGTGCATAGGAACGTAAAATCGAGGTTCCAAGGACATCACTGTGATAGAACAGCGTATACATCGGCTCAGCTAAAAGGGCTAGTCCCAACGCTGCCGGAACGGTCAGAAACAGCAGAATCTGAAAGGTCTGGTCAATGTTTCTACGCATCGTTTTCCTGTCACCGCTCGTATACGATGTTGTAATCAACGGAATCAGCGTCATGGAAAAAGCCGTTGCCAATGATACTGGAATGATCACGAGCTTATGGGTATAGAAGTTCAATACGGCAAAAGCATGGTCGGAGATTTTGGCGTTCCCGATATCTGCCATTGCAGTATTGAACGTAATTTGATCCACCAGTTGAAACAATGGATTGGCAAGACCTACAAAAATGAACGGGATTGAATAGGCAATGATTTCTTTGTACATCGCTCTTAACGAAATCTCTTCGTTCCCCCGGTCCTCTTCAAGGAGTTCATCCATATGAGGCTTCCGCTTAAACCAATACCAGATCAATGCCCCAAGACTGGCAAGTCCCCCTACAAATGCAGCGAATGTCGCAACGGAAATGGCCGTTGTCACGGTTCCATCCAGTATGTTCAATACGACATAAATCCCGCCAAGGAGGAAAACGATGCGGACAATCTGTTCAATTACCTGGGAAACCGCCGTCGGCCCCATGGATTGATGTCCCTGGAAGAACCCCCGGATCAAACTCATGAACGGAATGATAATCAATGCGAAACTCACGGCACGAATGACGGTGGTCACTTGTGCAACGGATATGACCTGCTCATCGCTTTTAATCGTCATTTCTGCAAAAATCGGTGCGAATGCATACATGATGAGGAATGATACAACCCCTGTCAGTGTCATGAGCACCAGCCCTGATTTAAATAATTTCCGACCTACGGCATATTCCCCGATGGCATTATATTTTGAAACGAATTTAGAAACAGCCAGTGGCACTCCCGCAGTTGCTACTGTCAGAAAGATCGTATAAGGGACATACCCATATTGATAAAGGGAGGCTCCCTCTTCATGGCCTTTTAACAAATCATCAAACGGTATAACATAAAAAAGACCCAAAAACTTCGAAATAAAGGTCCCCAACGTTAAAATAAACGTTCCTCTTATTAATTTAGATGACATAGTATCCCTCTCTATATATCTTGTTGCCCGTTAAACAAACAAAATAAATTCGAACTAAGAAATTTTCACACTATCAGTAGTTTACTACTGTACGAAACGAATGACAATTTTTTTCGAATGTTGTATTTAAAACCCATCCCATTTAAAATAAGGTGAAACTTCTTTTGAGAAGCGAATATTAAAAGTTGGTGGAAAAATGGTAAAGAAATACGATGTCATCATCATAGGCGGAGGACCATCAGGCTTGATGGCCAGTATCGCAGCCGGTGAAAACGGCTCGAAAGTCCTCCTTGTAGATAAAGGTACAAAGCTTGGCAGAAAGCTCGCCATTTCAGGAGGTGGCCGCTGTAACGTGACCAACCGGCTTCCTGTAGAGGAAATCATCAAGCATATCCCGGGCAACGGACGTTTTTTATACAGCGCGTTTTCCGAGTTTAATAATGAAGATATCATCTCTTTCTTTGAAAATCTCGGAATCCAATTGAAAGAAGAAGATCATGGGCGAATGTTTCCTGTTTCGAACAGGGCCATGGATGTGGTGGAAGCCTTACTGGGGCGAATGAAAGAATTGAAGGTGGACACAAGGACCAGCACTAGTGTCGAAGAGGTTCTTTACGAAAACGGCAAGACAGTCGGCATCCTCTTAAAAGACGGTGAAACCATCGCCGCAAACGCTGTTGTGATCGCGGTCGGAGGAAAGTCCGTCCCTCACACCGGATCCACTGGTGACGGATATCCTTGGGCGACAAAAGCCGGCCATACAATTACAGATCTGTTTCCGACAGAAGTACCCCTTACATCGGACGAGCCTTTCGTGAAGAAAAAGGAGCTTCAGGGCCTTTCATTGCGCAGCGTCGATTTAAGCGTATTGAATCCAAAAGGAAAAAAGATCATCACCCATAAGATGGACATGATCTTTACCCATCTAGGGATTTCTGGTCCGGCTGTTCTTCGCTGCAGCCAATACGTAGTGAAGGCGATGAAAAAATGGAACCTGACCCATGTTCCCATGCAGATCGATTCCATTCCGGATCAAAATGAAGAACAGCTATTCCAGTCCCTCCACAAGCAAGTGAAGGAAGAAGGTAAAAAAGCCGCGAAAAATATCTTTAAAGGTCTTGTCCCTGAGAGATACCTGTTATTTTTACTCGAACGGGCAGAAATCGATCATGATGAAAAAGGGGATCATATCTCTTCTGAGAAAATCCGTCATTTTGCAAAGCTCTTAAAGCAATTCACCTTTAATGTGAACGGAACCCTATCCATTGATAAAGCCTTTGTAACCGGAGGCGGAGTCTCCATTAAAGAAATCGAGCCGAAAACAATGGCTTCAAAAAAGATGGAAGGCCTCTTCTTCTGCGGGGAAGTCCTCGACATCCACGGTTATACGGGGGGGTACAATATTACCTCTGCCCTCGTAACCGGACGGCTGGCCGGACTGAATGCCGGGAAGGTTTGATTGTAAAAAAGAAAGGTTGATCCTCACTCTTGAGCGATCAACCTTTTTATTTTCTGTACACGACCATGGCGGAGAAGCAATAGATTTGATCCTCCACTTCCTCGGACATTGCCGCTACGTGATATTTGATATCGACGATCTTCTTATCATCCATTTTACTGAGAAAATGGTTCATATCTTTCTCTAAATCTTTTTCATGCTCGTAGTCGAAGACTTTTACCTGGATCATGGAGTCCCCTCCCGGATTGTTTTGGTATCAGTATCGTCAGAATCCTGCCTTTTCAAACGATTAATAGTGGGAATATTTCGTTAATGCCAGAATGTTTTGCGGTGGAGTTGTCGATTTTCGCCGTTATATCTTAGATTTCGCCGTTATATTTTGACTTTCGCCGTTATATCGTAAATTTCGCCGTTAAAATGAAATTTTCGCCGTTAAATCAGTTTATTAATTACTCTTAAATATTTTTTCACAAGGTTCTCTTAACCACCCTGTCCTCTTCATCGCCACAATAAATAAAAAAGCACACCCCCTTTTTCCAAAAAGGAATGTGCTACCCCACCAAAAATCATTATTTCTTCGCTGCAGTGTCTCCTGCCCAGTTCATCATGCCGCCTTCCATGTTCACCACTTTATAGCCTTGTTCCTGCAAGTAGTGAGCGACATTTCCACTGCGGTTCCCCGAGCGGCAGATAAAGATATACTCCTTATCCTTATCGAATTGATCAAGAGACTCAGGGATTTCGCCCATCTTGATATGCTTCGCTCCCGGGATCATGCCCTCTTCCACTTCTTCGTCTTCACGGACATCCACTAAAAGCAGATCTTCCCCATTCTTCAACTTTTGCTCCAACTCATCTGTCGAAATCGTCTTAATACTATCCATTCTTCTCAACTTCCTTTCAACATTCAATTCATTCATCACGATTATACCAAACCACGTCTCCCAATCAAAAAAATCAGATTCAAAAAAGAGGGACGGACCTCTACGAAATGCTGATTTAAAGCGATTCACGCTTAAAATCAGGCCCATTTCGAGGTCCGTCCCTCCCATTTATCAGTTGGCTACGATGTTGACGAGTTTGCCTGGTACGGCGATGGTTTTGCGGATGGTTTTGCCTTCGATTTGGCTTTTGATTTCATCGTTTTCCATGGCTGTTTTTTCAAGTTCGTCTTTTGTCATGTCACGTGGGATCATGACTTTTGCTTTCACTTTTCCGTTCACTTGAAGAACGATTTCAACTTCGTTGTCTACTAGCTTCGATTCATCGAATGTCGGCCATGCTTCGTAGGAAATCGTTCCTTCGTGACCAAGTTTGCTCCAGAGTTCTTCTGTCATATGGGGAGCGATTGGAGACAGAAGCTTGATGAATCCTTCTACATAGTTCTTCGGCAGAGTATTCGCTTTGTAGGCATCATTGATGAATACCATCAACTGGGATATCCCTGTATTGAAGCGAAGGCCTTCATAGTCTTCCGTCACTTTCTTAACGGTTTGGTTATACGTTTTGTCCAGGTCACTGTTCGGTGCATCTGTTACCTTAGAGGAAAGTGAACCATCTTCCTCAACAAGCAGGCGCCATACACGGTCAAGGAAGCGACGGGCTCCGTCAAGGCCGTTTGTGCTCCAGGCAATGGAAGCTTCCAGTGGACCCATGAACATTTCATAGAGACGAAGGGTATCGGCACCATGAGATTCAACAACTTCATCAGGATTAACCACATTCCCTTTTGATTTACTCATTTTCTCATTATTTTCCCCAAGGATCATGCCTTGATTGAACAGCTTTTGGAACGGCTCCTTCGTTGGGACTACGCCGATATCATAAAGGAACTTGTGCCAGAAACGAGCATACAGCAAGTGAAGGACAGCATGTTCGGCTCCTCCGATATACGTATCCACAGGAAGCCACTCCTGCATTTTCTTCGCATCGGCCAGGGCTTCTTCGTTATGTGGATCGATATAACGGATATAGTACCAGCAGCTTCCTGCCCATTGTGGCATTGTGTTTGTTTCACGACGGCCTTTTTTTCCTGTTTCAGGCTCTTCCACATTCACCCATTCACTGATGTTCGCAAGCGGGGATTCACCTGTTCCGGACGGTTTGATTTCAGTCGTCTTCGGAAGAACAAGGGGAAGCTCACTTTCCGGAACCGTCGTTGTTGTACCGTCTTCCCAATGGATGACTGGAATCGGCTCACCCCAATAACGTTGGCGGCTGAATAACCAATCACGAAGGCGGTACGTTACTTTCTTCGTTCCGATGCCTTTCTCTTCTAACCAGGAAATGGATTTCGCAATCGCTTCTTCTTTTCCAAGTCCATCAAGGAAACCGGAATTCACATGATTTCCGTCCCCTGTATAAGCTTCTTTCTTAACGTTGCCGCCAGCGACAACTTCCACGATTGGAAGATCGAACTCTTTTGCAAACTCATAATCTCGGTCGTCATGTGCAGGAACGGCCATGATAGCTCCTGAACCGTAGCTCATAAGAACGTAATCAGCAATCCAGATCGGCATTTTGTTTCCGTTAGCCGGATTGATCGCATATGCACCAGTGAATACACCTGTTTTTTCTTTTGCAAGATCTGTTCGTTCAAGATCACTTTTCGACTTGATCTTGTCGATGTACTCATCCACTTTCGAGCGTTGTTCCTCCGTGGTGATCGTTGCAACAAACGGATGCTCAGGGGCAAGAACCGCATATGTTGCACCAAAGATTGTATCAGGACGGGTTGTGAAGACATCGAATGATTTATCATGACCGTCAATCACAAACTTCACTTCTGCTCCTTCAGAGCGTCCGATCCAGTTGCGTTGCATATCTTTAATGCTTTCCGGCCAATCTACATCTTCAAGGTCTTCCACAAGACGATCAGCATAAGCAGTGATCTTCAGCATCCACTGTTTCATCGGACGGCGTTCTACAGGATGCCCTCCGCGTTCGCTCTTCCCATCGATGACTTCTTCATTGGCAAGGACCGTCCCCAGTGCCGGACACCAATTCACGGCAACCTCATCCACATAAGCCAGACCTTTTTCATAAAGCTTGGTGAAGATCCATTGCGTCCATTTGTAATAGCCTGGATCTGTCGTATTGACTTCGCGATCCCAATCATACGAAAATCCTAGAGACTTAATTTGACGACGGAACGTGTCGATATTTTTGTGTGTGAATTCAGCCGGGTCATTCCCTGTATCAAGGGCATACTGCTCAGCAGGTAACCCGAATGCATCCCAGCCCATTGGATGAAGGACATTATACCCTTGCATGCGCTTCATGCGGGAAAGGATGTCTGTTGCCGTAAACCCTTCCGGATGTCCTACGTGAAGACCTGCGCCTGATGGATACGGGAACATATCCAGCGCGTAAAAATTGGATTTTCCTTCGTCTTCCGTTGCCTTGAACGTTTTGTTTTCTTCCCAATACTGCTGCCATTTCGTCTCAACGCTTTTATGATTAAAACTCATATTGAGATCCTCCTTTGATTGTCTTATGACTTTCTTTTAAAAAACAAAAAAACCCTCATCCCAAATAAATATTTGGGACGAGAGTTTGTATGTACATTCTCCCGCGGTACCACCCACATTAGTGTACGCGCACTCAGCTTCATTCATCCTTAACGCGGAAAACGGCAAGTCTTACTGTTGGTTCACACTTGCAACTCAGCAGGCGAGTTCATGATGCTTCTGGTTGACTTTCACCACCCGTCAACTCTCTACGACAGAAAACCGTCATTACTACTCCTGATCAACGTTTTAATATTAGTAAACAATATATGTATTCACTATTTTAGTGAAAAATATACAGAAGCGCAAGCCTATTGTTGGTTTATGGGTAAGAATTTTGTCATTTGTTTAAGAATTGGAGCGGGAGTTTCGTCCTTTTGACTCAGGGTTTTTGGGTAAAAACCGGGAATGGTCATGAAACCGAAGCCGTCATTACCGAGAAGAATCACGCCGAATCCGAAGATGATCCTGCCGTCTTACTTTTTTCCCAGACATTCAATCCCGGTCCCCTAACACTCTCCCTATCCACAAAAAAGAAACGACCCTCTAAAAGGTCGTTTCTCATCACAGGCTATTGAACCGTATATCCACCGTCCAACACGACTGCCTGCCCTGTGATTCCTTTCGCTGCATCACTGCACAGGAACATGGTATAGTCTGCAATTTCTTTAACGTCCAGTAATCTTCTCTGTGGCACTAAAGGATAGATGACTTCCTCAATCACCCTTTCAAATGGGACGTTACGCGTCTTCGCAAGATCCGTCAGTTGATTCCGGACTAAAGGCGTATCCACGTATCCCGGGCATACCGCGTTTACGGTAATGCCATGTTCCGCCGTTTCCAATGCCGCGACCTTCGTTAGACCGATGACTCCGTGTTTAGCAGAATTATAGGCGGCTTTACCGGAGAAGCCGACCAGGCCGTTAATGGATGCCATGTTGATGATTCGTCCCGAACCCTGTTTCTTCATGTGGGGAAGGGCATGCTTGATCGCGACAAATGGAGCCGTCAGCATGACTTTTAATAGAAATTCGAACTTTTCAGTAGGGAACTCTTCAATATGGGATACATGTTGTAGTCCTGCATTGTTAATCAGGACGTCGAGCCTCCCGAAGTGATTCACCGCTTTTGTGATTGCTGCTTTCAACTCAGATTCCGATGTCACGTCACAGCGTAGTCCAAGAACTTCATACCCCTCTGTTTTAAAGGTCTCTGAAGCCTCCTGTACAGCCTCTTCCTGCAAATCCGTCAGGACTACTTTTGCTCCTCCAGCGGCAAATTCCCTGCCGATTTGGTAGCCTATCCCACGGGCTGCCCCTGTTATGAATACCACTTTATTTTCAACCATGATGCTACTCCTTTCTTAAATCCCAACTCCCAAGGTAAATAATAGAATCGCCAATGCCAATCCAATAAGTGGGACGATGACCGTCAATGCTCCTACAGCACCGTATGCTTCTCCATGTGTTTCATTACAGATCGAGCGGATGGTCGTCACGACATATCCATTGTGCGGAAGGGAATCCAGTGCTCCTGAAGAAATCGCGACAACCCGGTGAAGGGCTTCAGGATTCACCCCCATATCGACATAGTGCGGCGCAAGGATCGGCAGGGCAATTGCCTGACCGCCAGATGCCGAGCCTGTCATACCTGCAATGACACTGACGGCGATGGCTCCACCGATCAATGGCGAGCCTGGTATATTCGTCATGACCTCAACTGCTGTACTAAAGGCTGGAACGGCTTTGGCCACTCCTCCGAATCCAACAACTGCCGCCGTGTTCCCGATGGCAATCAACGCTCCGACCGTTCCTTCAGAAACAGCACCCCAGAACCCTTTAAAATACTTACGATTCAGCACATATGCCGAAATCACCCCTCCTAACAGAGCAATAATCAGAGCTGATTGCTTTAGAGAATCGTGGAAGGAAAACGCCAGGATGAGGACAACCAATAATGGAATCAATCCCATGAACGGGTTTGGTAACGGCCTGCCTTCATCAATGACCGGATCTTCTTCACGGGCATGAAACTTTTCTCCCTTGTTCACGGCTTTGGTGATCATTCGTTTTAACCACCAGTAGCCAAATACCGCCATAAATACAGCGACGATCAAACTGACTTCCCAGCCTGCATAAGGTGTTGTTTCTAAATATTCAATCGGTATCCAGTTTTGAATTTCAGGTGAACCGGCAGAGGTCATCGTGAACGTGACCGAACCGAACGCTAATGCTGCCGGAATGAAGCGGCGAGGCAGATCGGCTTGTTTAAATAAACTGACAGCCATAGGATAAACAGAGAATGCCACCACGAAAAGACTGACTCCACCATAAGTCAAAACCGCACAGGCAAGGACAATGGCAAATACAGCATACTTCATCCCCAATTTTTCTACCACAAAACGGGAGACACTATCTGCGGCACCGCTATCCTCCATCACTTTACCAAACACCGCTCCAAGTAAGAACATCAGATACCAGGCAGCGACAAAGCTTGTGAATCCTGACATATAGTTGGAAACAAGATCAGCTTCCCCTTTACCTGCCAATTGCGGGAACAGCGGCATACCACTTAACACTGCGACGAATAATGCCGAAATGGGACCAACAATTAATATATTCATACCCCTCATTGTTAAAAAAATTAATAAAATGAGTCCTCCAATAAGACCGATCATACTGAACATGAAATTTCCCCCTTTGTTCTCTTGAAATGATGACGCTTACATTTTATCTTGATACGTAAGCTCTCCTTTCTAAAAAATATGTTCAATAAGATTACATGCAATAATGATGCCAACTTTCAGATTACTAAGAAAATACTCTTGGTTGTAATGAGATCTTTTTCGATTCCGAAATTCTGGACAAATACTATAATTCAGTCACGGAATGTTCATATTTCCTCTTGAACTAAAACAGTCCGGAAACACGGACTGTTTTCCGTATTTCCGGACTGTTTTATACACTTATAAAAGCCCATACTTATTTAATTTTTCATACATACTGGATTTACTTATCCCAAGGGACTCTGCAACCTTACGTTTATCGTGTTGGGCTTGCAGACTCTGGGTCAAAACCGACTTTTCTGTTTCTTCAAGGATTTCTTTAAGGGTTTTGGATCCTACATCATACACGTTTCCTGATTTCATGTAAGTTGGTAGTGAATGAAGAGAAATCCTGCTTTCATTCGACAAATAGGTGGAAGCGTGAATGACATTTTCCAATTCACGCAGATTCCCCGGCCAACTGTAGGAGAGGAAAATCTGCATGACTTCATGTTCGAATTCTTTGATACGCTTTCCCGATGATTTTGTGGATTTCTCCAGAAAAAAAGATGCCAGTGTTTCAATATCTTCTTTCCGCTCGCGCAGTGGCGGTATTTGAAACGGGACGACATTGATCCGGTAATACAGATCACTCCGAAAGCGCTTTTCTTCCATCATCTTCTCAAGGGGACGATTCGTAGCGGCAATAATCCGTACGTCAACGTGCTGTATGCGAGTCGAACCCACCGCCTCGACTTCCCCTTCCTGTAATACCCTAAGAAGTTTCGCCTGCATATTAAGAGGCATATCTCCGATTTCATCTAGGAACAGTGTCCCCTTGTGGGCAAGCTGAAATTTCCCTTTTTTCCCACCCTTTTTTGCCCCCGTGAAAGCTCCCTCTTCGTACCCGAAAAGTTCCGACTCCAGGAGCTGCTCCGGAATCGCGGCACAGTTCACTTTAATGAAAGGCTGCCCGCTTCTCTCACTCAGCTGGTGAATGCTGTGCGCAAACAGCTCTTTTCCCGTCCCGCTCTCACCCCTGATCAGGATTGAAATATCACTTGGGGCGATCATTTGGGCTTTGTCCTTCAGTTCAGTCATGCCTGGGGATTCACCGATGATATCATTCAGCGAGTATTTCACTCCGGTGTTGATATCCTGTATGTAACTTTGAATCTTCGACATCATGTTTTTCACATGTGAACTCATTTGCATCCATTCACTCGTGTCCCTGAAAATGACGGAGCCGAATGCGCCGATCACTTTCCCGTCTACTGTGATCGGGATGCGGTTGGCAATCATGTAATTTCCTTTTATGTACTGAAGATCCGCCACCTCTTCTTCACCACCAGCAGCAACTATATGCATTCTTGTGTTTTCGATCACATTTGTCACATGTGAGCCGATCGCTTTATCCCGTTCTACCTCAAGGAAGCGGCAGTAATTGTCATTTATATAGATGATGGTGCCCTCGTGATCAACGACGACCAACCACTCGAAAGCATTCTCAAGAATGATTTCGATCATGTCCACGGATACCTTCTTTAATAAGCTGCTCATCTCCCATTGCCTCCTCTATTTTGCAAGAGAACATATACCTCTATAGTAGCACATCCTCTCACCTTCTTTGTGAATACAAATCAGGTTTGTCAATCATTCAATTACCAGACCCGAATCGGTTTAATGCCTGTAGTATTAGGGAATCTTTTTACCAATGAATGGAGGAATAAAGGATGAAAATCGCAGAACTGAAAATATTTTATTTCGAAGACGATGGAATCATCCCGAATAACCCGGACCTGCCTGTACTCATTTACCGGAGCGCACTTGATCAAGCGAATGAAGCCGAAGAGATATTCAATCGAAATCAATGGCTGAACAGCTGGACTAATGGTATTTACGAATATCATCATTACCATAGCAATGCTCATGAAGTATTAGGTGTCATGAAAGGTGAGGCTACGGTTCAATTGGGAGGGGAAAAGGGAGAAAAAGTGACAGTCCATCAAGGTGATGTGATGATACTCCCAGCGGGGACAGGACATAAGAAATTGATCTCAAGCCCCGACTTTAAAGTTGCCGGAGCCTATCCTAACGGAGACAGTTATAACTTGAAAAAAGGTTCCTTACGGGAACGCCCCAGCGTGTTAATTGAAATTAAAAACGTCTCCCCTCCATCATCTGACCCTGTATTTGGCGATAGCGGTCCACTGCTGGAATATTGGCTGAAGAAATGAGCTGGAAAAACATTCTGCATTGTATCGACGCTTTCATTCCTATTTCTTAATAGTCATGCTTCTTAGAAACAGCTATCACTACTTTATTAAATCAGATATTTTAAATTGCATTATTATATTTGTACAATAGTCTTGTTTTCTTTCAAGTCCTATGCTATTCTATTATAGCGATGAGCTGAATTGTGTAAGTCGGGGATCACGTCTTTGTGACAACAAACGATGTGGCGTTTGCTGATCTTCCGCCTCAATTTTTTGCAAGTGGGCTTCCGTAGGAAACGGGAGCCCTTTTTATATAAAGAACCCCCAATGATGCTATCATTGGGGGTTCTTTATTGTTGCACCGATATCGTCACAGCTCTTTTCTTTTTTAACGGTCGGTCATATTGACTTGTAATCACTAGTGAAACCATGAAGAATGCGATCAACGTCATAAACAGCACCTGCATGCTGAATACATCCACAAGCACTCCTCCGATAAACGGTCCGATCATTCTGCCTCCCGTTGCCGTACTGTTGACGATTCCCTGATAAAAGCCCTCTCTACCCTTTGGGGCAAGTGAATTCGCTATAGTCGGAACCGCCGGCCAAATGAGCATTTCACCGATTGTCAAAATGATCATGGCAATGGCAAACCACTGAAATTGATCAGCAATCGAGGCAACGCCGAATGAAACCATGAAAATGATGGTTCCGATTATGATTTGCAGCTTTAAATTGTTCTCGAATCGCTTGATGGCTTTGGATAAAAGCGGCTGAGCCAGAACAATCAACGCTCCATTGATCGTCCACAATAAACTGTATTGTTTCAAGGAAATATTGATTTCCTGCGTATATGTCGCAATGGTGGACTGCCATTGAACATACCCCATCCAGCATAATAAATACGCGACACATATGAAGAGCAGTGCTTTCAGTTTCGATTTATCCCTTATCACCTTTGATTCATTCAATACAGATGTTTGATGCCCGGCGATCGAAATGTTTCGATATCCAAAGAAAGCAATGAAAAAAAAGACGATATACATACTCAGATTCGCTAAAAATATATAATTAAAGGAGAATGAGGCGACGAAACCACCTAATGCGGCTCCAACAGCCACTCCAATATTTTGAGCGACATAGACAGAATTGAATGCTTTACGTCCACCTTCAGGCCATACAGAACCAGCCATGGCATACATGGAAGGAAATACGATACCAGAGCCGAATCCGACAATGGCCAAGAATACGACGTAATACGAAAAACTATGCCAAATATTCATTCCGATAAGGGCGGATAACGTAATCGAAATCCCTAAGAGGATCGAACGGTAACCACCAAAACGATCAAATAATGTTCCTCCAATCAGATTTCCAATTACACTTGCGCCTGCATTCATCATCAGAACAATTCCGGCTACAGACAAGGACTTTCCTAAATTTTCATGAAGGTAAATGGTATTAAGCGGCCATAAAAAAGAGGATCCTGTCACATTTACCATCATTCCAACGATAAGCAGCCATAATGATTTGGGCATCATTCTGCCCCCTTTCTCCCCTTTTATTTCGAGTCCCAAAAGGATTTTACTCTTTTTCAGGGAAGGGAGCAAGAATTATTTCTTTAAATCGATGTCCTTTTTTTGTAAAGAAAAAACCAGGTACTCCTTTTTATGAGTACCTGGCTAATTCCGGTCATTTCCCGTTATGGTGATTGGATTTAACAGGCTGTCCCTGTTTTTCGTATCGCTTTTTGGCTTCTTTCACAGGATTGTTTTCTGCACCGAATTCTGTATCCAGTTTTCGGAAATCACTGCGGGTCTTTTGTTCTGGATTGTTTTGATCAGAGCGTGTACTCAATGTAATTTACCTCCTACTACATTGGGATCATGATCTAATAAAATCATTTCATTTTGCAACGTCTGAAGCTGGAGTCTCATGCGATGCAATTGTTCACGTTGTTGAGAGTTCGCGCTGTTTGCCATATGAGCCACATCGTTGACTGCTTCTTCAAGCTGCTGCATAGCCTGTGTGTATTCAACATCATGATAATGCTCCTGCTGTGTCCCGGATTTATATTGTTCTTGAGCGTAACGAATGGCATCTTCACACTTTTGAATGCATTCATCCATTGAATTTCTGGTTGCCATTTCGACTACCTCCTTGGCGTATGGAATAAAGAAGAGGAAGATCCTATCCTTACCTCTCCTCCATCTTAGTTTGAACTTGATTGTCCTTTTCAGAAGTGGTAAACTTCGCCTATTTCTATGCGCAGGATACATTTGTCTCCTCGTTCATGATAAAATCTCTTTAGCGTTATACATATCGCTATATCAATGAATTACAGGAGGTGTTTGTCATCGGGACAAACCCGTTTCCATATGCTACAGATTCAAAACGATACCATACATGGAACTATCATTTACGAAATCATTTCGGACATAAAGTCTTTAAGGTTGCCCTGGACGCCGGTTTTGATTGTCCGAACAGGGATGGCACAGTTGCTTACGGCGGCTGCACCTTTTGCAGCGCAGCCGGATCAGGGGACTTTGCAGGAAGCAGGGTCGATCCTTTAGAGAAGCAATTTAATGATATTAAAGGAAAAATGCATAATAAGTGGAAAGATGGAAAATACATGGCGTATTTCCAGGCATTCACGAACACTCATGCACCTGTTGACGTACTGAGGGAAAAGTACGAATCCGTTCTGAAGCAAGATGGAGTTGTAGGCATTTCCATCGCCACCCGCCCTGATTGTCTTCCAGATGACGTTGTTGAATATTTAGCTGAATTGAATGAGAGAACCTATTTATGGGTAGAACTCGGCCTTCAAACCGTTCACGAAAAAACGGCTGGATTGATCAATCGTGCCCATGACTTCCAGTGTTATGTTGAGGGCGTAAATAAATTGCGGAAGCATGGAATACGTGTATGCTCCCATATTATTAACGGACTTCCCCAGGAAAATGAGGAAATGATGATGGAAACAGCACGTGAGGTAGCAAAACTTGACGTTCAGGGCATCAAAATTCACCTCCTTCACTTATTAAAAGGAACTCCAATGGTCAAGCAATACGAAAAAGGACTTCTTGACTTCTTGAACTTTGATCATTACGTTAAACTCGTATGTGACCAGTTAGAAGTCATCCCTCCCGAGATGATCGTTCATCGCATTACCGGGGACGGACCTATCGACTTGATGATCGGGCCAATGTGGAGTGTGAATAAATGGAGCGTGCTTAATGCCATCGATGATGAACTGAAGCGCAGGGACAGTTGGCAGGGAAAATTTTATAAAGTGGATGTGAAAGCATGAAATTGGATCGAATCTTACCTTTTGCAAGACAGTTGTTAGAAAGAGCTGTCAAACCGGGAGATATTACCATAGATGCAACCCTAGGGAATGGACATGATACCCTATTTCTCGCTCGCTTAGTAGGTGAAAACGGCCGGGTATACGGGTTTGATATTCAAGAGGAAGCGATTGAAAACACGAAGGAACAGCTCATCACCCATGATCTCTCCCACCGGGTGACACTCTTCCAACAGGGACACGAGACTGTCATGAATGTTATTCCCCCATTGCATCACGGGAAAGTGACGGGGGCAGTGTTTAATCTTGGCTACTTGCCTGGCGGCGACAAGGATATCGTCACCCGTCCAAAAACAACGATACTCGCCTTGAATCAGATCCTTGATATGATGGCTCCTGAAGGGATCCTTGTTCTTGTGATTTATCACGGGCATCCTGAAGGCGCTGTCGAAAGGGATTACATCCTTCGTTACGTTGAACGACTGGATCAAAACTATGTTCATGTCTTGAGATATCAATTCATGAACCAGCTTAACAATCCACCGTTTATTGTGGCGTTGGAAAAAAGATAAAAAATAGGGACGGACCTCTCAGAGG
>NZ_CAJGBF010000015.1 GCF_904424705.1 Rossellomorea arthrocnemi
AATACGTGCGCTATTACAACCAAGACCGTATCCTAGAAAAATTAGGCTACCTGACGCCCAAAGAATTTGGGGCGCAAGCAGCCTAAAGAGGTGTTTTATATGTGTCTCAAATCGCTATGTCAGTCTAATCATGACATTTTTTTGTTGTAGTGAAAACGTACGCTTGGACAGTCAGAAAACTCCAGCAGCTTGCTCAGCCCACAAGAAAGATGGATGGGACAAAGAAAGCGTTCTTTGCCTCCTTGGACCATTTTGCTTATGACCTCGAGCCTCTAAGCCCTGGAGCTGGGCAGTGAGACCCCCGAGGCTCACCGTCAGCACCGCGGAAAACGGGCACCTGGAGCGGAAATCAACCACTACACGCTTCTTCAAAAGCAACAATGTTTACGAAAACAGCCTTTAAAAAGTATAAATCAAAAAAATTCGTTGATAAATCAATGAAGATAACGCTTACATAGAAAGTGCCCCTTAAATCCCTATTGACTTCCCTTCAGATACCCAGTATTATCCTCTATAAGATTAAATTTTTGAAAATTTCATACATTCAATTATCCAGAGTGACCGAGGGATCAGGCCCTATGACGTCCGGCAACCTCCATTAGTGGAACGGTGCCAATTCCTGCAGAATGTTTTCATTCTGAGAGATAAGTCGAGATAAACAGGCGATGCTTCTTTCAGTTGAAAGAGGCATTTTTTATTGGAGAAAAAGGGGTGTACACATTGATCGAGATTCGAAATTTGGTGAAAACGTATAAAACGAAAAAGCAAACGGTGGTCGGTGTCGACAACGTTTCCGTCAGCATTGAAAAGGGTGAGATCTTCGGGATCGTAGGATACAGCGGAGCGGGTAAGAGTTCTCTGATTCGCTGTCTGAATCTGCTTGAGACCCCGACATCAGGTGAGATCATCATTGATGGTCAGGATTTTACGAAACTCTCATCAAAAGGGCTGCGGCTTGCCCGTCAGAAAACGAGCATGATCTTTCAACATTTTCACCTGATCAAATCCAAAACGGTGTTTGACAATCTTGCTTTTGCACTGAAAGCGGCTAGTGTACCGAAAGCCAAAATCAAGCCGAGAGTCGTCGAGCTCCTGGAGATGGTCGGTCTTTTAGACAAAGCCGACGCGTACCCGGCCCAGCTCAGCGGTGGTCAAAAGCAGAGAGTCGGGATTGCGAGGGCCCTTGCGAATGATCCATCCGTATTACTGTGCGATGAAGCAACATCAGCCCTGGATCCGAATACAACGAAATCGATTCTGAGACTGTTAAAAAAAATCAACAAAGAACTGGGATTGACGATTGTGCTCATCACACACGAAATGGAAGTGGTGAAGGAAATCTGTGACCGGATGGCCGTGATGCAGGACGGGAAGATTGTGGAGGAAGGTCCTGTGTATGAATTGTTTGCAGAACCGAAACAGCCTTTAACGAAGCAGTTCATCGAAACGATCCTTCAATTCGAACTTCCGCCTCACCTGGTGGAGTCGAGAAAAGGGAAACTCATCAAAATCCAATTCAAAGGGTCCATCGCCGAGGAAAGTGTCGTATCAGAGGTGTTCCAGCGGTACCAGGTCCGGGGAAATATCCTGCACGGCAAGATCGAATATATCCAGGATGTCCCACTCGGGATTTTCATTATGGAACTGATTGGATCATCTGAAGAAATTGAAGCGGCGATCCGTTATATTACGGCGAAGACGCAAAGTTTGGAGGTGCTGGAGGATGCTGCCTGATTCATTGACTGCTATACTGCCGGAATTGAATAAAGCCTTTTTTGAAACGGTGTATATGGTGGGGATTTCATTAGCCGTTGCGATTGTAGTGGGATTGCCATTGGGAATTTTGCTTTTTGTGACAGACAAAGGGTTGTTCTTGCAAAATAGTGTAATAAAAAAGGTCGTTGGATTTGTCGTGAACATGGTCCGCTCGGTTCCGTTCATTATTTTATTAGTAGCCCTTTTACCATTAACCAAGTTTTTAACAGGTACCACCATCGGACCGACGGCGGCTTCCGTATCCCTTTCAGTGGCTGGCATTCCTTTTTTTGCGAGAATGGTAGAAACGTCATTGCGTGAAATAGACAAGGGTGTCATTGAAGCCTCGGTTTCAGTGGGGGCAAGTCCATGGAT
Organism: Rossellomorea arthrocnemi; assembly: GCF_904424705.1. Taxonomy (GTDB): domain Bacteria; phylum Bacillota; class Bacilli; order Bacillales; family Bacillaceae_B; genus Rossellomorea; species Rossellomorea arthrocnemi. The sequence continues at coordinate 2,131 of NZ_CAJGBF010000015.1, forward strand.
GATCATTAAGGATGTGCTGTTACCGGAAGCACGTCCGGCCGTCATACAGGCAATTACAATTACAACGATCAGTTTAGTCGCCTATTCCGCCATGGCCGGCATCGTCGGCGGGGGTGGAGTCGGGGACCTTGCGATTCGCTTCGGGTACTACCGATATGACAACACGGTGATGATCACGACCGTCGTCATTTTGATTTGTTTGGTTCAACTCATCCAGTATACGGGTGATGTGTTTGCACGATTAGTGGATAAACGATAACGATTATAGGAGGAACAACAAGTGAAAAAGTGGATTTTAGTAGCAGCAGTAGGGTTCATCATGAGCGTGCTTGCAGCCTGTGGAGGAGACGAAGCCGGCTCGGGCTCGGGAGACAAAAAAGAAGTGACCATCGGAGCAACCTCCGGTCCTTACAGTGATATGGTGACCAAGGCGATCAAACCCGGTCTTGAAGAAAAAGGATACACGGTGGAAGTGAAGGAATTCAGTGACTACATTCAGCCGAACAACGCACTAGCTGAAGGAGACCTGGATGCGAACCTCTTCCAACATAAAATCTATATGGAAACCTTCGCGAAGCAGCATAACATGGACCTTTCCGAAGTGATTGTCGTACCGACGGCCCCAATGGGGATCTATTCACAGAAGTTTCATTCGATTGAGGACATTAAAGAAGGCAGTGCCATCGCCATTCCGAACGATCCTACCAATGCAGCACGGGCATTTCAAATCCTGGAGGATGCCAAGCTGATTACGTTAAAACCGGACACAGATCCATTGACGGTATCAGAAAAAGACATTGATGAAAATGTGAAAAACCTGCAATTCAAACCGATTGAAGCAGCACAACTCCCAAGAGCAGTGGACAGTGTGGACCTATCAGCGGTACCAGGGAACTACGCACTCGCAGCCGATATGGACCTGCTGGATGCCCTTCAGCTTGAGGACATGCCCGACCAATACAGAAACCGCGTAGTAGTGAACACAAAAGACGTTGAATCACAACTTGCCAAAGACATCAAAGCAGTTGTCGAAGCAGACCAATTCGAAAAAACCATCGACAACGAATTCAAAGGCTTCGGCAAACCGGAGTGGATGGAGTAGAGGGGATGGAGTAGAGGGGATGGAGTAGAGGGACGGACCTCAAAATACGACGTAATTGAAATGAAAAACGTGATAGGGACGGGCTTCCGCATGAAAATGCGGAGGTCCGTCCCTCATTTTATAGGCAGCACTTCTTATATTTCTTACCGCTGCCGCATGGGCAGGGGTCGTTGCGGCCAACTTTTTCTTCGATTTGGATGGGGTGAGGCTGCGGCACGGGAAGCGATTGTTCATCCATTGATTGGTGTTCTACTTTTTCAATCAACTTTCTCCATTGTGGGAGTTTTGGGTGATCGATCCCGTTCATGATGCAGTTGACGTATATGGATTCTTCCAGGCACAGCATTCCTTCATCGTAGCCTTCTTCGATGAATGCTTCGATTTTTGGAATTGCGGCAGTTGATAACTGCTGACATAAATAATCTGCGATCAGTGTTTTAGCTGTGATATCATCTGTACGATCAAATAGTGTGGATAGTGCCTGTTCGGCTTCTCTGGTTTTGATCCTTCCCAGTACATCAAGGGTATAGAAATAGGTATTACCGTAAAGTGCTACTTTCTCAACCTCACGGACCACCTGCTCTGTCCCTATCTTCACCAGGGTATTGGCCAATTCCTCGAATAATAAATCACTTTCATCTTCCTTTTTAAAGAGGTTCACTAACTGAGGGACGACACTCTCTTCACGAAGTTCACCCGCCATATAAACGATATATATTCCGTGAAAGCCAAACCCGTCTTCCGTTTCTTCATTTTCTCTCAATCCATTATGAACTTCCCAGTTTTCAATACCGTCTTTATTAATTAACTCCTTGATGACCCTCTTTCCATGATCATATTGAGCTTGGCTATAATCATAATCATCTAAATAATTTGTGACACCTGCGAGCTCCTGGTAAAGCTCCTCTATCGTCAACTGCGGAAGCTTCACGATTTCTGCTAATTGGCTTTCAGTTACAAATCGTTTTACTTCCTTCTTGTGTGCAATTAACAAATCAGTATGAGCATTTAATAGTAATTGAGTATAAAATAGGCGATCGTGATCCTTTTTCCCCAGGCTCTTTAATCGATCGACAACCTCTGCCAACCCTTCCTCATTCAGAGGCAGGTACATTAAGTAAGGCAGGATGGGCGAAGAGTACTCCGATACAGGTCCGCGGTCAACGGCTTGCAAACCGGTCAAAAACATATCCTCTTCAGGTAAATACGTGTCCTCCAACATTTCAATGGAATATCTCTGCACAAACGGATCCTCACTCAAAAAATAAGGCTCTACTCTTTCAACAAAACGGTTCATCCAACCATCCTTTATTATGATATTTTCCTTAAGTGTAAGGGGTAGGTAGGGAAAAGGGAAGAGGGACGGACCTCGACAAGAAAACTGCTTTGAATTTTATGCAGTTGATAAATGAACAGAGTTAGAAGGGAGGAGTTTAGAAGAAACATTTTAATCCTATTCACTCGTGGCAATATTAGAAGGAACACTAGACCAGACTTACAGTCGAATACATCATGGAAATTATGGATTTCACCCGTCCCTCTTGAATTTCAAAACGAATTCGACACGAACGTTAACAAAATATGAATCAATTGTCCCATTTTTGTAAATTTTTTTATAATTCCTTAATCCTCGACAAAATAGTGATATATTTAAAGAGTGCTTGGTTTACATATTTCAACAGAATATGAACTAAGTGTAATAAAGTAGCGGAGGTGTTAGGAAATAGGTAGATTTTAATCAATATATTTCGTAAATCTACGTATTTTTGGCATGAATCAAGACTTTCCGGGGGAAACAAATATACCATTAAGTAAGCGCTTACAAAACCTTAGAAGGTATTGGTGCCATAGACAAATGGACTGGGAGAGTATTTTGAAATAGGCGAATGAATAGATACATAGGCTTATTTCAAAGGTCGAACAACAATTTGAGGAGGAACCAGGTTGAAGGTAATGAAGAAACAGTTGTTCATATTAACAACGATTTTGGCCATGCTTGTAAGTTATATTGTTCCGATGGGTTCAACGGCTTCTGCATCAGAGTATTTAACGGTCCAGGAAGCGATCGCGAACAACAGTGGTACAGGTACCGTTACAGGGTATATTGTAGCTCATACAAAAGCTACTAACAGTTATGATTTTGAAGCTCCTTTCACAGGAGATACTAATTTCGCCATTGCAGACAGTCCGGATGAGACGGATCCATCAAAGATTCTTCCGGTTCAACTGCCATCTGCTTTCAGGGCTGAATTCGGACTTCTAACAAACCCGGAAATCATAGGGGAAAAAGTAATCATTACAGGAAGTCTGGAAGCTTACTTTACCGTTCCGGGACTAAAATCCCCCACCGCCATGTCCTTTGAAGGTGAAGATCCGGACGAGCCAACACCTTATGAAGGCATTGAAGGCTTGCGAATCCACGATATACAAGGGGAAGTACATACCTCACCGTATAATTCAGAAAAAGTAAAAGGTGTAGAGGGGATCGTCACTCACGTTGTGGATGCCAGCAATTTCTACATGCAAGATGCCCAAGCGGATGATAACGATAAGACATCTGAAGCAATCCTTGTCTATAAGCCGGCTCATGGAGTGAAGCTTGGTGATAAAGTGGCTGTCGATGGACAGGTAAAAGAATGGGTACTGGATGGTTATGATGAGAAATTACAAACAGACCTTGCGATGACCGAACTTAACGCACAGTATGGGAATGTGATCGTTGATTCAGGTAACAATGACCTTCCGGCAGCGCTGGTGGTTGGGGAAGATGTAATTCCTCCTACCGAAGTCGTCGATAACGATCAATTCGGGGAATTCGATCCTGAACAGGACGGAATCGATTTTTACGAAAGCCTTGAAGGAATGCGTGTTTCACTTGATAATCCTACTGTGACAGGCCCTCAGAAATATGGGGAAGTTCCAGTCATCACTGACCAGGTAGAAGGTAAAGCCTATACGAAAGAAGGAGCACCTCTATTAACAAAAGAGAACCAAAATCCTGAAAGAATGTTCTTGTTGTTAGATAACCGGGATTTTGTTACGAAAACAGGGGACCAATTCAATGGAACAGTAACAGGGGTCGTCAGTTATAGTTTTAGTAATTTTAAAATTCTTGTAAATGAAGAAAGTCTCCCGGAATTAACAGAGCGTGAATATACTCCGGAAGTGACAACGATTGAAAAAGCAGATGATCAATTAACGGTAGCAGGCTACAACATTGAAAACTTTGCAGCATCTGATACAGCGAAACGGGATAAGCTTGCAAAATCGATGGTTGAAAATCTGAAATCTCCTGACATCATCGGTTTAGTGGAAGTATTGGACGAAAGTGGTACCACAGATGATGGTGTAGTGAAGGCAGATGCAAACTATAAAGCATTAAGTGACGCCATTTCCGGTTTCGGTGGACCTGCCTATTCATGGACAGAAATTGCTCCTCAAGATAAACAAGATGGTGGGGTGCCTGGAGGGAACATCCGAGTAGGATTCCTCTATAATCCAGACCGTGTGTCTTTGACGGAAGGTACAAAAGGTGACGAAACAACAGCTGTAGCATATGAAAACGGCTCCTTGACATTGAATCCGGGAAGAATCGATCCGACGAACCCTGCATTCGATGACAGCCGCAAGCCATTGGCGGCACAGTTCAACTTTAAAGGCGAAGATGTTATTGTCGTGAACAATCACTTTAACTCTAAAGGTGGAGATCAACCCGTATTCGGTAAAAATCAGCCACCTCTCCTGGGAAGTGAGGAACAACGATTGAAAATAGCTGAAATTGTCAATTCATTCGTATCTGATATTGAAGACAAGAATGAAGACGCTAACGTAGTCGTAATGGGAGACTTAAACGACTTTGAATTCTCCGCCCCTTTACAAAAGCTGAAAGGTGAAGAGTTAACGAATCTTGTTGAAACTCTTCCTGCAAGTGAACGATACACGTATACGTACCAGGGGAATGCGCAGGTATTGGATCATATGCTGGTTTCCAACCGTCTTGCTGCAGGTGCGGAATATGATATTGTCAACTTTAACTCTCCATACATGGAAGAACACGGGCGAGCAAGCGATCATGATGCCTATATCGGTCAATTCGATTTAACAGCTGAAAGCAACGAAGAGTTCGACCTCTCCATCATGCACACAAACGACACGCACGCCCATGTGGAAGGTTATCCTAAGCTCTTTACAGCAGTGAATGAGGTTCGTGCCGAAAGGGAAAACGCTCTATTATTAGACGCTGGTGACGTATTCTCAGGAACACTTTACTTCCGTCAATATAAGGGTCTTGCTGATCTTTGGTTCATGAATGAACTTGGTTATGACGCCATGACATTTGGTAATCACGAATTTGACAAAGACTCTAAAACGCTGGCAGACTTCATTAAAGAAATGAATTTCCCAATGGTATCATCGAATGTATCGGTTACTGGTGATACAGATTTAGAACCACTTGTGAAAAATGAAATCGGTACACCAGGTGAAGGTGGAAACATCTACCCTGCCATGATCAAGGAAGTGGATGGGGAAAAAGTAGGGATCTTTGGATTAACCACTCCGGATACTGCATTCATTTCTAATCCAGGAGAAAATATTTCTTTTGAAAACCCTGCTGAAAAAGCAGCATCGACAATTGATATGCTGAAAAATGAAGGAGTCAATAAGGTCATCGCCCTATCACACCTGGGTTATGCTCAAGACTTAGAACTGGCTGAAGCCGTAGATGGTATTGATGTGATCGTTGGCGGTCACTCCCATACTGTATTGGAAGAACCTGTCGTCATCGATAAAGAAGAACCGACTGTAATCGTACAGGCTGGGGAGTATTTGAACCTGCTTGGTTTGTTGGATGTCACATTCAATAATGACGGTGTAGTCACGAACCATTCAGGCGAAGTGCTTGACCTTGGGAATTATGAAGCAGATGCAGATGCTCTTGCAAAAGTGGAAGAGTTCAAAGCTCCTCTGGAAGAGTTGAAGAGTGAAGTGGTCGGCCGCACAGAAGTAGCTCTGAATGGAGAACGTGCCGATGTCCGCAGAAAAGAAACGAACTTAGGTAATTTAATCGCAGATGGAATGGTTGCAAGGGCCAATGAGTCTGTCGAAACGTACATCGGCCTTCAAAATGGTGGTGGAATCCGTGCTTCAATCGATGCAGGGGACATCACTCTAGGAGAAGTATTAACGACAATGCCATTCGGAAATCAACTTGTAACACTGGATTTGACTGGTCAGGAAATTAAAGACGCCCTTGAACACAGTGTTTCAAGAGTAGAAGGCCAGGATGCACCAGGGGAATTCCTTCAAGTATCAGGAATCAAATACAAGTACGACGTAAATAAGCCTGCCGGGGAACGGGTATGGTTCTTAGAAGTGAAAACAAGTAACGGATTTGAAAAAATCGATACTAAAAAAATGTACTCTGTTGCCACCAACGCATTCACGGCAAATGGTGGAGACGGATATACGATGTTTAAAGAAGCGAAAGAAGAAGGCCGTCAAACGGAATTGTTTGTAGCAGACTTTGAAGTGTTCACTTCATATCTTGAAAAGAACAATCCCGTTTCACCAGTTGTGGAAGGACGTATCGTTCAAGAAGCAGCACCTGAAGAAAATACAGATTTTAATTTATCCATTATGCATACGAACGATACTCATGCCCACGTGGAAGGTTATCCACGCTTGTTCACAGCGGTTAAGGAAGTTCGTGCAGAAAAAGAAAACTCTCTCTTATTGGATGCAGGGGATGTGTTCTCCGGTACACTCTACTTCCGCCAATACTCAGGTCTTGCAGATTTATGGTTCATGAATGAATTGGGTTATGATGCTATGACTCTAGGAAACCATGAATTCGATAAAGATTCTAAAACACTGGCAAACTTCATTAAGGAAATGAATTTTCCGATGGTTTCTTCTAATGTCCAAGTGACAGGTGATGCTGACCTTGAGCCATTGAAGAAAAATGAGGTTGGAACTCCCGGTGAAGGCGGAAATATCTATCCTGCCATCATCAAAGAAGTAGACGGAGAAAAAGTAGGGATCTTCGGACTGACAACTCCTGAAACTGAATTTCTCTCTAGTCCAGGAGATCATATTGTGTTTGAAGATGCAGCCGAAAAATCAGCTGCTACAATCGACATGTTAAAAGATGAAGGTGTAAACAAGATCATCGTTCTTTCTCATCTTGGCTACTCACATGACCTGGAACTTGCTGAAGCAGTTGATGGAATTGACGTTATTGTCGGTGGGCATTCCCATACAGTATTGGAAGAGCCGGTAGTCATCGATAAAGAAGAACCGACTCTCATTGTTCAAGCAGGTGAGTATTTAAATCTTCTTGGATTGTTGGACGTCACATTTGATGCTGAAGGTGTTGTAACGGGCCATGAAGGCGAGGTACTGGATCTCGGGCAATACGAAGAAGACGCTGATGCTCTTGCAAAAGTAAATGAATTCAAGGCACCGTTGGAAGAAATTAAAAACGAAGTCGTTGGTAAAACGAAGGTAGCTTTAAACGGTGAACGAGCAGACGTCCGAACGAAAGAAACCAATTTAGGGAATCTGATTGCAGATGCCATGGTAGAAAAGGCGAATGAATCGGTTAAGACACATATTGGACTTCAAAATGGCGGCGGTATCCGTGCATCCATCGATAAAGGCAAAATTACGTTGGGTGAAGTATTAACAACGATGCCGTTCGGGAACAATCTGGTGACCCTCGACTTAACAGGCCAAGAGCTTCTGGATGCTCTTGAGCACAGTGTAAGTGGAGTTGAAACCGGAGAAGGACGTTTCCTTCAAGTATCTGGAATCAACTTCAAGTACGACATCAACAAACCGGTTGGGGAACGAGTATGGTCTGTTGAAGTGAAAACCGATAAAGGGTTCAAAGAAATTGACCCTGCAAAGATGTACACAGTTGCAACCAATGCCTTTACAGCAGATGGCGGAGACGGTCACAGCATGTTTAAAGCAGCTAAAGATGAAGGTCGGATGACAGAGTTATTCCAAGTGGATTATGAAGTATTCACTGACTATTTATCTAAACATAAAAATGTCTCTCCAAAAGTTGAAGGCAGAATCATTCAAGAAGAACAACAAGATGAACCGGATGATGGTGGCTGGCAAGATGATTTCTTCGACTTTATTAAAAAGTTAAAGAATTGGTTATGTACACTATTCGGATTATGCGGTAGACCATAGTATTCATTATTCCGGAATTAGACATAAAAAAGCACTGGCTTATCGTTAAGCCAGTGCTTTTTTTCGCTATTTAGATCGTCGTCGTTTCCTTATCCCGTTCGATCACCGCTAAACGCTCTGCCACTTCTTCCTCCGTCAAACCATGTTCAATAATGTATCGGTTTTCAGGGCTCTTGCGGCACTCATCTGAGCAGCTTCTCATGTATTTATGCTCATTTTCTTCCGAGCAAAGGATTTTTCGGTTACAAGGCGGGTGGGCGCAGTTTACGTAACGTTCACAAGGTTCGCCTGTGTAGTAGTCTTTCCCCACCACGACATGCTCTGTCTGATTGACAGGAACACCGATACGCTCGTCGAATACATAAAGCTGACCGTCCCATAGCTGACCTTTCACTTCCGGGTCCTGACCATAGGTGACGATTCCTCCGTGCAACTGAGCAACATCCTCAAAGCCTTCTTTCACTAACCAGCCTGAGAATTTCTCACATCGGATACCACCTGTACAATACGTGATGATTTTTTTGCCTTCCAGTTTATCTTTATTGTCACGGACCCAATTCGGGAGATCACGGAAGTTTTTAATATCTGGCTTCACGGCTCCCCTGAAGTGTCCAAGTTCATATTCATAGTCGTTACGTGCATCAAGAAGAATCGTATCTTCCTGCTGAATTTGTTCGAAGAAATCCTTTGGCTCAAGGTATTTACCGGTAAGTTCGTTCGGGTTCACATCATCTTCAAGACGAAGAGTCACAAGCTCTGTACGGTGCTTCACTTTCAATTTCTTGAATGCATGACCGTCTGCTTCATCAATCTTGAATACAGTGTCAGCGAAATGAGGATCCTTTCTCATCGCTTCCATGTAAGCATCTGTCTGCTCGATGGTCCCGGAACATGTACCGTTAATTCCTTCAGATGAAATCAGAATCCGTCCCATAAGGCCAAGATCCGAACACAGTTGTTTGTGCTGAGCCGTAACCTCTTCAGGATTCTCAATGGTTACATAGTTGTAATACAGTAGTACTCGATAATTTTTCATGTTTATTTCCACCTATCGATATATATTTGCAAGATATAATCTTAGGATTCTGTTCCTTATTACTCTTACGATGTACTATTATAACAAATTTTTAAAGAAATGCATTATGTATGGGTGATAAATACTGGGGATTGAGAGGAAATGGTGGTGGATATTGGGTATGGGGGTGCGGAGTGTCGATGGCTAAGAGGGATATTTCTGTACGTTTTTCATTCTAAACATGGCTTATAAAAAAACTTCCCATCCTACACAGGAGTTTCCAGTTTTCCGGCGAATGTATATATTAACGGTATTATTAAGGAACTTTTCCTTAAATAATCAATCGACCGAAAAAGGAGTTTTTCCATGGAATTAAAGCAGCTTGTCCAATCAATTGAGAAAGAAGTCATTGCCATACGTCGACATCTTCACCAGTATCCAGAGGTGAGTGGGGAAGAGTTTGAAACATCCAAAATGATTCAAGGAAAGCTCTCAGAAGCCGGCATCCAGTATAAAACTGGATATGCGGGGACGGGAATATTGGGTGTGATCAAAGGGGAAAAGCCTGGAGGGACGGTAGCACTTAGAGCGGATATCGATGCTCTTCCAATCCAGGAAGAAAATGAGCTTCCATACAAATCTATCCAACCAAATAAAATGCATGCCTGCGGTCATGATGCTCATACGTCCATGCTCATTGGAACAGGGAAAGTGCTGAATCAACTGAAATCGGAGATAGCAGGGACTGTCCTCCTTGTTTTTCAGCCTGCGGAAGAGAATGCCCCTATAGGGGGATCCCGGAGGATGATGGACGATGGTGTATTTGATGAATATACTCCTGACGTCATTTTCGGACAGCACGTGTGGCCGGATTTACCTGTCGGGGAAGTCGGGGTTGTTCATAACGAAATCATGGGTGCTTCAGACCGTTTTAAGATTACGGTCAAAGGTTCAGGGGGGCATGCCAGTATGCCGCACCAATCCAATGACGCCATCATCATTGCCAATAACCTCATAACCCAGCTCCAGACCATTGTGAGCAGGAACACCGATCCCGTTGACTCCGCCGTCCTCACTATCGGGAAAATCGAAGGTGGATACCGCTATAATGTCATCGCCGATGAAGTGACCATGGAAGGAACGATCCGAACCTTCAAACCGGAAGTAAAAGAGATGGTGAAGGGACGATTTTATTCGATTGTAGAAGGAGTGGGGAAAAGCTTCAATGCTTCCATGGGCATTGACTATTTTGACGGATATCCGGCAACGGTCAACTCCCCTGAGTGGGCTGATGAAGTAAGAAATGCTGCGCAAAAGGTTCTCGGAGAAGGCGCCACGCCGGTTGTTTCGCCGTCACTTGGAGGAGAAGATTTCTCCCGTTTCCTTCATAAATATCCCGGCGCTTTCTACTGGCTTGGAACATCTGTAAAGGATACAGAGCCTCAATATCCACTCCATGATCCCCGCTTTAAATTGAATGAACTTGCTTTAGGTAAAGGGGTTGAAGTAATGGTTCAGCTTGCATTGAATGCCTTGTCGAAACTGAAGAAAGAGGAGTCTGCCTTATGAGTTCACTCGAACAGTTTATTGAAGAATTAGCCCCGAGCCTCACTGCTTACAGGAGAAACTTTCATCAAAAGCCTGAACTCGGCTTTACAGAATATGTCACCACCTATCTTATAGGGAAGGAACTGGTGGATCTCGGCTTCACGATCCACATTGGAACGGATGCTCTGGAAGCAAATCACCGGATGGGGGTCCCGGCAACGGAATACCTGCACCATCAAGAGGAGCGTGCCAGAAAAGAAGGGGTGGAGGACAGTTGGCTGAATAAAATGAAAGGGGGGTATACAGGGGCAGTGGCCATTTTGGATACCGGTCAGCCGGGTCCTCATATGGCCTTCCGGTTTGATATTGATGCTTTGCCGATTAAGGAATCGAATGAGTATGAACACTTTCCTGCCAAGGAGGAGTTTGCGTCCACTTATGATGACGTCATGCATGCCTGCGGACATGACGGTCATGCTGCGATTGGCCTCGGTGTAGCGACTTTTTTATCAAAATACAAAAATCAGCTCAAAGGAAAGTTCACCCTCCTATTTCAACCAGCGGAGGAGGGAGGTCGGGGAGCAAAAGCTATGGTGAAAAAAGGCTGGCTTGATAACGTTGATTATTTTGCAAGCGGTCATATCGGCATCCGGGATACAAAGGTCGGACACATCTATGCAACAACGCACTCTTTTTTAGCTTCCTCCAAAATCAACGTCATCTATAAAGGAAAAGCTGCCCACGCCGGTCTTGAACCTGAGAAAGGGAAGAATGCTTTACTGGCTGCGGCTGCTGCAAGTCTTCACCTCTATACTATTCCACGTCATTCAGACGGGGCAACCAGGATCAATGTTGGGAAGCTCCAAGCCGGAACAGGACGGAACATCATTGCGGACGAGGCACATCTTGAAGTGGAAACCCGGGGAGAAACGACGGCAATTAATCAATATATGCTAAAAGAAGCCTTGCGCATTCTTCAATCATCTGGCGACCTTTATGGTGTGGAAACGGAAATCGATGTGGTAGGCGAGACGATGGAAGCCGAGTGCAATCAGGAGTGGATTCATTGGTTAGCGGAAGTTGGCAAGGAAAGTCCTTATTTATCAGACGTTCTTGATGCTTTGCCTTTAAAGGCATCAGAGGATGTTACATACATGATCGACGAAGTGCAGAAGCAGGGGGGGAGCGCAACGTTCATGGTATTTGGCACCCCATTAAAAAACGGTCATCATCATAACGAATTCGATTTTGATGAAGAGGTCCTGCAGGTCGCAGTGGATGCCTTCGCCCGCCTGATCCTGAAGCAGGCGCATTTAATAGAGGAGGGAATAAATTGAAAGCATGGCTGGATACAACTTTAAAAGCATTAAATCTTGTTGATACGATGGAGCAGCCGAACGGATTCACGAGGTTGGGATATTCAAAGGAAGAATTGGCTTCGATGGATGTCTTTCGTGAGGTGGCAGAAGAGCTGGGGTTATCTGTCCGGAAAGATCATGCAGGAAACCTTATGGCCAGATGGGAAGGGGAAACCAATCAAGTCGTTTTGACGGGGTCTCATCTCGACACGGTTGAAAACGGAGGAGGATATGACGGTGTGGCGGGTGTCCTGTGCAGTCTCGGAGCTGTGAAAGCTTTGAAAGAGAGTGGGTTTAAACCTCATCATTCCATTGAAGTAGTGTGCTTTGCTTCTGAAGAATCGGCGCGATTCGGTGTTTCTACCATTGGAAGTAAGAGTGTAGCAGGAATTTTTGATAAATCAGTAGAAAACGTAAGAGACCGACACGGGACAAGCATTAGAGAAGCTGTGGAATCAACAGGTTTAGAATGGTCATCTATCGGACAAGCTGAACGACCCCAAGACGAAATCCTTTCTTTCATTGAACTTCATATAGAACAAGGAACCCAAATCGAAGATCATGGTGCCGGGTTCGGAATTGTCCGCGGCGTGGCCTGCCCCATCCGGTTGAAAGTGAAAGTGGAAGGGATGGCAGGGCATACGGGCACCACTCCAATGGGGAAACGAACCGACGCCCTTGTGGCTCTTGCCCCCCTTATCACATTCGTTTCCAAGGAGGCAGAAAGGCTGTCCAATGAATCCACGAAACCACTTGTAGCGACCGTCAGCACGTTGGATATGAAACCAAACGTCATGAACGTCATCCCGGGATACGCAGAAGCAGGCATCGATATTCGCTCCGTCGACGATGTCTTGAAGAAATCCATGGCAAATAAAATAATTGAACAATGCCGAAACTTAGAGAATGAATTTAATGTTACAATCAAACTGGAAACTCTTGTAGATAATTCTTCTATTCTATTGGATGAAGAGCTGACAGCCAAAGTGAAGGCGGCCGGGGAAAGACTCGGTTACAAAACTTATGAAATGGACAGCGGGGCAGGGCATGATGTCATGAATATGGCAGCGAAATGGCCTTCCGCTTTAGTCTTCATTCCTTGTGAAAAAGGGATCAGCCACCATCCGATGGAACATAGCACGCTGGATGACTTATATGCAGGAGTAAAGATTCTAGCTGAAGTAATACAGCAAGAAGCAGGTGAATAGTCATTGTTGATTAAAATTGGTGTCATCGGTCCAGATGATTCAATCAAACGGATCAATCATGTAGCAACGTATTTTGAGAGTATTGAACTCGTTAATTTCCCCTATCACAAGGTGGATGAGATAGAACATATCCTAAGAAAGAATCGTGGTCTCGTCGATCAATGGTTCTTTTCCGGACAGTCCCCTTTTTATTACGCACTTGAAAAAGGATGGATCACCGAAAAGGAAGGGAGCTTCCCCCCTTTGCACGGATCAAGCTTTTTCGGGGCATTATTAGAGGCGCAAATGAAAGAACAAATGCTTTTTACTAAAATCAGCATCGACACCATTTCAAAACAGGAAATTGAAACGGCCGTTCAATTCCACGCCTTTGAACAACTTGAAATTGCAAGCTATCCCTATGAAGGGTATCGAAGTGCAGCTGAACTAGTCGATTATCACCGTTCCCTTTATGAAAAAGGGGAAATTGAAACGGCGATTACATGTATTCAAAGTGTACAAAAAAGCCTGACTGAAATGGGCATTCCATGCTACCGTGTCGTGCCGACGAATTTATCCATCCGGATGATCCTGCAATATTTATTAGAAAGAGCGCATTCCAGAAAATACCGCAAATCCCAGATCGCCATCGTCGGGATAGAAGTGATCTATTCCACCCAAACATTGGACGAGTCTCATTTTTCTTATAAAATGAAGCATCAGGAGCTGGATTTGAAGCGGAACCTCCTTGATATCGCCCAGAAGATCAATGGATCCATGGTTCAATTGGGAGATGGATTATTCTTTGTGTACACAACGAGAGGGGAACTTGACCTTCATGAAAAGGAGTCGATTTTCTCTACCCTGACGCAGGAAGTAAAAGCTCATACGGATTTGGATATTCGCGTGGGATTAGGATTCGGCGTGACGGTTTTGGAAGCTGAACACCATGTCCGCCTTGCATTTCAACATGCGAGAAAGCATGAGTCTTCCATTGTCGTAAGCGTGAATGAAGATAAGACCGTCACCGAAATCCTTCCATCTTCGAAGACTATCACGTATTCCCTGGACCACTTGGGGGATGAATGGAAGGCAGCCTTCAAAGAAGCATCGGTCAGCTCTGCCATTGTTTCAAAAATTCTCTCCCTTTCCCGTCACTATGACAAAGAGGAGATTACGTCCCAGGACCTTTCCCGTTGGCTGAAGAGCACCGAGCGGAACGGACGGAGAATCCTGACTGAAATGGAACGGATCGGTGCGATGAAAATCAGCGGAGAAGAACAAAGCGGGGGCAGGGGAAGACCACGTAAACTATATCGCTTTCAACTATAAAAATATAGAAAGACCTCATTCGACCAGGAATGAGGTCTTTTTATGAAATCAACCATAATTCGTAAATTGAAAATTTTCTAATAAATTTTAAAAATGAAAGAGGAATTAAGCAATCAATATCGAAATACTTATTAACGGAAGTAAAAAGGAATTATTCCTTAAAACATTAGACGAAGGAGTGACCACATGACAAACCCGAATATAGAACCGAATCCACCTCAAAAGGAGAAAGGATTTCTTCGATTTTTAGGCGGAATCGAAAAGGTAGGGAATAAGCTCCCGGACCCATTTATGTTGTTTGTGTACTTATCTGTATTTATTGTATTATTCTCATGGTTTATTTCCAGCTTAGGCGTCACGGTCATACACCCGAAAAATGGGGAAGAGCTGGCCATCAAAAGTCTTGTATCCGGAGAAGGTCTCCAATACATACTTACCTCTATGCTTGATAATTTCACCGGATTTGCACCCCTCGGCCTCGTACTCGCCATGATGCTAGGTATTGGATTAGCCGAAAAAGTGGGACTGCTTGAAACAGCGATCAAGAAAACGGTTTTAAACGCTCCCAAAGGATTGATTACATACGCCGTCATTATGGTAGGTATCATGGGGAACCTGGCGTCTGATGCAGCGTTTGTCATTATCCCGCCTTTAGCTGCCATGATCTTCTATACAGTGGGCAGGCATCCGTTGGCAGGTCTTGCTGCAGGATTCTCCGGGGTTGGTGCAGGATTTACTGCAAACTTCATCATTACTGGTACTGATGCGTTACTTGCAGGTATTTCCACGGAAGCGGCAAAAGCCTTCGAAGTCACCGTTACGCCGGTGGACAACTGGTATTTCATGATCACATCTGTTGTGTTCCTGACGGTCGTCGGAGCATTCGTAACGGAAAAGGTCGTGGAGCCGCGACTCGGAACGTACAAAGGGAAAGTCGATAAAGTGTTGGAAGAAGAAAGCCCCTTGGAAGGAAAAGCATTGAGAAATGCCACATTGGCAGGATTGGCATTTATTCTGCTATTGGTCGTTTCCATTGTATGGCCGAGCTCACCAATGCGAAATGAGGATGGCGGTCTCATCCCGTCTACCTTCTTGTCAGGTATTATTCCCATCACTCTACTATTCTTCATTATTATCGGCGTCGTATACGGAGTGACAGTGAAGAAAATTCAATCAACAAGAGATATCCCGAAGTATATGACAGAAGCTATGAAGGATATGGGCGGTTATATCGTCTTAATCTTTGCCGCTGCACAATTCATCTCCTACTTTGATTGGACGAACCTCGGAACGTGGGTAGCGGTGAGTGGTGCAAACTTCCTGGAATCGATCAATATGACAGGGCTCGCCGGCATTATTGGATTTGTCCTGTTGACGGCACTGTTGAATCTATTAATCTTCAGTGGGTCGGCACAATGGGCACTCGAAGCTCCGATCTTCATCCCGATGTTTGCCACCCTTGGATATAACCCGGCGTTCGTTCAAGCCGCTTACAGGATTGCAGATTCATCCACGAATATCATTACGCCCATGAACCCATATATTATCGTCATCCTTGCCTTTATGAAGGAATACGATAAGAAAGCAGGGCTCGGAACCCTGATTTCCCTCATGCTGCCTTATACGATTGCATTCTTATCAGTTTGGATCGTACTGCTTCTGGCATTTGCTTTGTTGGGGATACCGTTTGGACCGGGAGTGGGAGTTTACCTATAGAACGGAGAAAGTCCAGCCTTTAAGAGCTGGGCTTTTCCTATTGTTCCATGAATCTCGAATGAAGTAAGTTCTTCAGAAAACCTCGGAAATGAATACATTAAATTTGTAAAAATGGATACGATTTGAAACAATGAAAATAACAAGAAAAATAATCAAGGGGTTGTCACTACATATGGTCAAAAAAATCATGTTGCTTTGTCTTTTTGTTGTTTTCAGTTTACTGATCGCAGGTTGTCAGGAGAAGGCTCAGCCAGATGATCGGCTGAAAGAATACGTAGATCTATGGAATAAAGAGAAATTTGATAATATGTTCAAAGATTATGTAAATTCCTCCACTAAAGAAACGTTCAAAAAAGAAGATTTCGTTACGAGATACAATGATATCTATAAAGATTTAGAAGTGAAGGATGTCAAAGTATCTTTTAAAAAGCCGGACAAAGAAGTGGAATGGGACAAAGAAACAAAAGCGGAATTTCCCTTGACCATTTCATTTAACACCCTGGCCGGTGAGGTTTCATATAAAAAAGATGTTACGCTGACAAAAGAAAAGAAGGACGACGAGGAAAACTGGTTCGTGGATTGGGACCCTTCGTTCATCCTTCCTGAGATGGAAAAAGGGGATAAAGTCGGCGTGGAAAGTATCTCGGCCAACCGCGGGGAAATTCTTGATCGGAATCAGCAGCCCCTTGCCATCAACGGGGAAGCATTTGAGCTTGGAATTGTCCCGAAAGAGTTCAATGACAGTGATTTAGACAAGCTGGCCCAATTGCTGGATATGTCATCCGAATCCATTCAAAGTAAGCTGGATCAGAGCTGGGTAAAGCCGGAATTTTTTGTCCCTATCAAAAAGATCGCCTTATCTGAACGACCTTTAGCCTTAGATGTGATTGAACTCGGAGGGCTTTACTCCAAACGTGTACCGGCGAGGGAATATCCATATGGAGAAGCCACTGCCCATCTGACCGGTTATATCGGAAAGCTTACGGCAGAGAAATTGGAGAAGCTGAAAGACAAAGGCTATACCGCTCAGTCTCTAATGGGCTTAAGCGGAGCGGAGGAAGTTTATGAAGAACAATTGCGGGGCAAAGACGGGCAGCGTATTTATTTGAAGAAAAAAGATTCAGAAGACGTCTTAACCGTGGTCGAGCAACCTGTTCAAGACGGGAAGAACATCACCTTGACGATTGATGCCGAAATGCAAAAGAAGATTTATGCCCAAATGAAGGATGAGGCAGGAACCGCAGCTGCCATGAATCCGCAAACAGGAGAAGCGCTGGCTCTTGTCAGCACTCCGGCCTATGATCCCAATGAGTTTGTGTTAGGGATGAGCTCAGAAAAGTATAAGAAATTGGCGGACGATCCGAAAAAGCCATTGCGAAATCGCTTCCCCCTTGCGTATTCACCAGGTTCGACAATGAAAGGTATCACGTCTTCTGTCGGGCTGAAATCAGGTAAGCTGGATCCAACGAAAATATATGATATCAAAGGGAAGACGTGGAAAAAGGATGAATCATGGGGGAAATATAAAGTTGTCCGGGTCTTTGATAATGAGAGCAAAGTGGACTTAGAAAGCGCCCTTAAATTCTCGGATAACATCTATTTTGCCCGTGTGGGATTAGAGATGGGAGCCGAGACCTTTATTGCTGGTTTGAAGGATTTCGGCTTTGGCGAAGAAATCCCCATGTCTTACCCGATTTACAAATCACAGGTTTCGAACAACGGGAAGATTTCCAAAGAAGTCCAGCTAGCCGATTCTGCATTCGGTCAAGGTGAGGTACTGATGAGCATCGTTCATCTGGCAAGTGCATATGGCGGTATCATCAATGATGGAACCATGATGGAACCAAGACTTCTGAAGGACAAAGAACAGAAAGTGTGGAAGAAAGACCTGCTATCGAAAGAACAGGCAGAGATGATGAAAACGAATTTACGAAAAGTGGTCACAGAAGGAATTGCCGGAAAAGCGAGTGTAGAAGGAAAAGCCATCGCCGGGAAGACCGGAACGGCAGAAATCAAGGCAGAACAGGGAACGACAGGGACTGAAAATGGATTATTTGTTTCCTATGATCAAAATGACCCGTCCATGGTTCTCGCTATGCTCTTTGAAGATGTACAGGACGCTGGTGGAAGTACCCATACAGTCCAAGTCGCAAAGAAGTTTTATGATAGTTGGAAATAACAAGGGAGAGAGGGGCAAATGCCCCTCTCTTTTTGTCATCATGTTCCATCGCTCTTTTACCGACGATTCCGCTTTCAATCTGTGATATGATAAACGGAATGACCAGCGTGGTTGAAATTCAACAGGAGTGATCAATGTGAACATATTTTTAACGGGATCGACAGGGTTTCTTGGAGGAAAGCTGATCAAGAACCTTTTACAGAATGAACGAAATGAAGTTTATATATTAGTAAGGAATGTAGAGAAGGCTGAGAGATTAAGAGATTCTTTTCAATTAGAAGAGCAAGGGAGAATTCATATTTTTCAAGGGGATATCACCATACCAGATGCTGGTCTGAGTAAGGATGACGTGGAATGGCTAACCGGCAAAATAGATGCCGTTTATCATCTTGCAGCTCTTGTAAAGTTTGACCTGGATTTACGTGATGAACTGTTTGCCGCCAATTACAACGGGACGATGCATATACTTGAACTGGCAGCACATCTTCAAGTGAAAAAGTTTTATTATGTGAGTACGGCTTACACAGTAGGAAAGCTGAGTGTGGGTGTGGAAGAGCTCTATCCCCCTGAAGGAGAGTTCAATAATCCTTATGAAGAAAGTAAAGTGAAATCGGAACATCTAGTATTTTCCTACCGTGACAAGATGGACGTGTCCATTTTCCGACCGGCCATCATTGTGGGGGATTCAAAAACCGGTGAAGCGGATTCTCAGTTTACCCTTTACGGATTTATGCGTGCACTGGGAGTGTTCAAGCGTAAGACAGCGAGACGTCAAGGTGAAGAGCGGAACTACAGACTGGTTGCTGCCAAGAATGGGACATCCAATCTCGTCCCGGTCGATTATGTGGCTGACATCCTAAGCCTTGCTCCTGACAAAGCCCATCCTGATAAAATCTATCATATTACCAATCCTAATCCGCCTGAAAACATTGAACTTCTGAAGGTAATAAAAGAGGCTCTTCAATTTGAACATTTAGAGGTCGTTGAAACCACTGGTGAGTATGAATTAGATGAAGAAGAGATAATGCTTAATGGCTTGATTGATGTGTTCAAGGTGTATCTTGCGGGTGCGTTGACGTTTGAGGATCGGAATACACAAGAGTTGATTGGAGGTACGGAGGTTGCTCATTTGGAGCTGCGTGATGAAACGATTGATATGATTATTCAGGCAGGCTGTGATTCCAACGGCGGAAAGATCATCATTTAATAGTAAAAAGATGCCGGGACATAACTAAATCTATACATTCTGAAGACGAACAATAAGATCACGTGTTACACCGCTATTGATTTCCATGCAAGACTTCGCTTTCCTCGGGCGGAAGGTGAGCCTCCTCGTCTCTGACGTTCCTGCGGGGTCTCACCTATTCCGCTTTTCCCGCAGGAGTCTTCGTCTTGCACTCCAATCAACAGCTAGAACCTGCTTAATATATGGATTAAGCTTTAGACCAAAAAATTAAAATCCGAACGAGTTAGATTTTTATCAAATCACTTGTTCGGATTTTTCTTTATCTGAAACCTTTTGTCCCAGCTTCTAAAAGTTTTTATAATGCTGTTACCATTCCACCATCAACAACTAGGGATTGTCCCGTTAAATAGGTATTTGCATCTGAAACAAGGAAGGCAATCACCCGGGCAAATTCATTGGGTTCACCATATCGTCCTATAGGAATCGACTTTTCACTCATACTCTTTAACTCTTCAACAGATAGGTTCTGTTTCTCAGCGTTTATCTGATCCAGCTGGGCAACCCGTTCTGTTGCTATTCTTCCGGGGCCAACCGTGTTGATAAGAATATGTTCTCCGGCAAGTTCCCTTGATAAGCTTTTTGATAACCCGACCATTCCTGTCCTGAAGGTGTTGGATAGAATCAGGCCGTCAATGGATTGCTTTATAGAAGATGAAGCAATATTCACGATACGTCCACCATTCCTGTTTCTCATATGAGGAATGACCTCTCTGATCGTACGAATATAGCTGAGCAGATTTAATTCAAAAGCATATTGCCAGTCGTCATCGTCGAATTGCTGGAACCCCCCTGCAGGTGGACCACCCGTATTGTTGACGAGAATATCCACACCTCCAAGTTTTGTAACCGCTGTTTTAACGAGGGAGCGGATATCTTCAGGTTTCGTCATATCACAAGTCGTGTAATAAACATGCTGATTACCTGACAGTTCAATGATTTCACTTGCTGTCTTTTGAAGTTCTTCTTCATTTCTACTGGAAATGAGTACACGGGCTCCTTCTTTTGCCAGCTCCAGTGCCGTTGCTTTTCCTAATCCTTTACTTGAAGCGGTCACGATGACTGCTTTATTTTTTATACCGAATTCCATTTCTTTCACCTCATTTAATTGGTAATATTGATTTCTTCGTTCATCGGTTTACCCTTTCCCTGGTAGTTCCAAAACAGAACAAATAGGAATACCGCAAAACCGATGATGTCTGTAATCCACCCGGGGTAAATCAGAAGAAAGGCAGCAACCGCACTGATAAGTCGTAGGTTTATAGGGAATTTCTTCATGAAATAGCCTTCAATGGACACGGATAAAAGAAATACTCCGATTACAGATGTGATGGTGAGCGTGATGATACTTGTAACCGTAGCGTCCACCATCAGCATCTCATGGGAAAACACAAACATAAATGGAACAATGAATCCGGCTATGGCGAGCCTCATCGCCTGGAACCCCGTCTTCGTCGGGTCACCGCCGCTGATTCCCGCTCCGGCAAATGCTGCCAATGCGACAGGTGGTGTGATATTTGCAAAGATTCCAAAGTAGAATACAAACATATGAGCGACAAACACGGCCGTTTCCGTTGAGCCGGCCAGTTCACGGAAGAGGGGTAATTGTAAAAGAATAGGTGCCGCCATCGTACTTGTAATGATATAGGTGGGGATACTTGGAAGTCCCATCCCCAACACAATAGACGTCACCATGGTCAGTAATAATGTAATCACGAGCTGTAGAAGCGGGCTGTCGATCATTTCACCGATGCCGACAATACTGTTGGCTAATTCAAGGGCCACTCCCGTAAGTGAAGCGACTCCTACCACAATTCCTACTGCACCACAGGCTACCGCAACCGGAATCGTCGTTTTTGCCCCTTCTTCCAATGCCTGTACACAATCCTTCAATCCGATTTCTTCGGCTTCCAAGTTTTTGGATTTTCTGAACAGGTTGATCAGTAGGGGAATCACAACAACCAACAGTAGCTCCCACCATCCGGTTTTCAAAGGAGGCATCCCTTCGCCGGATAAAAGGCCATTCACTTGTGGTTGAAACACAAAGAATACTCCCAGCAGAGTTGAAAGAGTTAGGACCTGCTTCGATCCTGAAATGATGATCGTGGCTAAAATCGACCAGAAGGCAGCGTAGAATGGTGTCTTTCCTGAGAATAATAAGTAAAGGAGAATCACCATTGGAATGATTAAATGTCCACGTTCTGCCAAAACAGCTTTCACGGAGGGAAGTTCAGATTTCGGTACACCATTCAACCCTCGTTTGGATGCTCTGAAGTGCACCTGAAGCAGAATACCAATGTAGAAAAGCAGGGCAGGGATGATACCTGCCAATATTACCTTAGTATAAGGAATATTAAGATTCTCAGCCATGATGAAAGCAGCGGCACCCATGATGGGCGGAAGTATTTGTCCTCCCACACTGGCTGCTGATTCGACGGCTCCTGCAAATTCTTTCTTATAGCCGATCTTTTTCATCAAGGGAATGGTGAAGGCACCGGTCGTCACGACATTGGCAACAGCTGATCCGTTAATGGAACCGAGAAACCCGCTGGCAATAACAGCAACTTTAGCAGGACCGCCTTTTGTATGCCCGGCTACTGCCAAAGCTAAATCATTAAACAATTTCCCCATCCCTGAGCGGCTTAAGAACGCTCCGAAGAGGATAAAGAGAATGATGTAGCTTGCGGATACACCTATTGCGGTACCGAGAATCCCTTCCGTAATGTATACAAGCTGTGAAATCATCTTTTTCGTTACGGTCAAGGTGATTTGAGAATTCAGTTCCGGATAAATCGACAGCTTCACGTAGAGACCATAAAGTAAGAACCCCAGTGCCAGAAGCGTCAAACCCCAGCCGGTCACACGTCTGGTCAATTCGAGAAGAAGGACGATGACAAGGATCCCCACGTAGTAGTCCATATCATTGATCTGCCCGCCTGTCCGGATGATGCGTTCGGCACTGAATAACATATAAATGCCAACAAACAAAGATAATCCGCTAAAGATATAATCATATAACGGAACCGATTGATCTTTCTTTTTACTAACAAAGGGGTAAAGGATAAATCCTATCGCCATCAGTCCATATAAATGAATGCTTCGCTGTTTCACATCCACCAATGCTCCTGCGTAGGACGTGTATAAATGGAAGAGGGCAATCCCGGCTGCCAATACTAAAAGGACTAGACCGATCATTTTAGGATACTTGTTCCTCGTATTTCCTTCCCGGTCCAACTCTTCCACTGATGTATTCTTCTGATTTTTCATCATGAGTCACCTCGCTTAATCTTTAACAATCATATAAATCACTTTATACAGAGGGACGGACCTCACCGATAATTCGTAGGAAACTTGTGAATCAAGGGCAATGGTTCGTCCGTTCACACGAATTCGGTGATTCGTCCCCTTGCCTGTTTGAAACCGTAATGAGCTCCCGATCGTTTGATGGATCCCCGTCATATACACCCAGCCATCTTTTATATACGTAGTATCTCCGGCATGATCCGGGACGCCTGCTCCGAACGTTTTGAATCGGGTCGAAGTCAACAGAATGGTTTCACCCTGAATATGAAAGAATTCTTCCCAATCTTCTTTTTCAACAGAATGGGTCCAGCGTATGGAAAATTCTTTTTGTTTTAAAAAGGGATGAACGACTATCGTTTGATTTTGATAGGATAAGAGCATTGTGTTTAGCGGGATAAAGGACGACAGTGAAAAAAGGAGGAAAATAAGGACACCGACTATTCTTCTTTTCATAGATAGAAAGAAGAGGGCATCAGAATGGATGCCCTTTCCGTATTATTCCAGTAATCCTTTTTCTTTATAAAACTTTTTGGCTCCCGGGTGAAGAGGTGCTATGAGGCCCTTCGCCATCTCGTCCCGGTCAACTTCTTTAAGGGGAGCGACTGCCACTGCATCCGTTCCTAAGTAATCATAGTAACGCTTTGTCAGGTCGTATACGGTGTCTTCGCTTAGATCTTTTGATACGATCAGCATATTTTGAATCCCGACGGTTTCGACTTTTGAATCCAGGTTGTATTTCGCTTCGTCACCTGAATCAATGGTGAACGTTTTGTAGAATGGATACTTCTCCATTAGCTTTTCAGCAAGATCTCCTTTGATTTCAACAAACGATACCTCATTTTGCTGCATAAGATCTGTAATATTACTGTTTGGTACTCCTGATGTGAAGAATGCAGCATCAAGCGTACCATTCTTCATTTCCTGTACTGAATCCGCGTACCCTGTATGGGTGACTTTTTCAAGGTCATCATACGTTAAGCCGGCAGCTTCCAAAACTTTCTTCGCACTTTGTTCCACACCGGAACCTACTTGACCGACGCCTACTTTCTTACCCTTTAAATCTTCAATACTTTTAATTCCGCTATCAGACATCGCCACTACCTGAACCACGTTTTGATACATGCCTGCCAGTGCTTGAACGTCTACTTTACTGCCTTCGAATTGTCCTTTTCCTTCAACGGCATCATATGCCACATCACTCATGACGATGGCCATTTGATTTAAACCGTCTGTAATGTTCTGGATATTGGCAACAGAAGCTCCAGTCGATTCTACTGTTACATTTCCGATGGAATCACTTTCTTCAAAAATAGGTTTTAACGATCCACCAATCGCATAATAAGCACCGGATGTTCCACCTGTCCCAAATACGACTGATTGGCTGGAAGAATCACCACCGCTGCCCGAATCGTCTCCACTTGCTCCATCACTGCCACAAGCAGCCAATAGGATGGAGACGATGGCTATTATTGAAATCCATTTGAATTTTTTCATCATTTCGTCCTCCTTTGGTTTACCTGTATAATATGGTAACGCTTACATATTAAAATTAGAATATTTAGAACTTAAAGGACGTTTTGGTCTTTTTGGTCTTAGTTTGAAAATGAAAAATGGATAAGGCAAAAATACCTTATCCGTTTTTCCACTGATAGCGATTGACCGGTCTCCCGATACCGCCATATTCAATTAATATAAGGACCCGGTCTGATTTCAGGAGGTAGTCTAAGTATCTCCGGGCGGTTACCCTGGCAATTCCGATTCCTTCCGCCGTCTCTTCAGCAGACAGGGGGGTGGATTGATCGGATAGAAATTGAATGATTTGCTGAAGGGTTTGTGCGTTCAGTCCTTTCGGCAGTTCCACATTATGTTTGTCAACTCTGGAAGTAGCAATGCCTCCCAGGAGTTGATCTATCTCACGCTGTCCAATCATTCCTTCCCCTGATATTTGATGTTTAAATGCCCGATACTTTTCGAGAGCCTGTTTTAACCGTTCAAACTTGAACGGTTTGATGATGTAATCAACCACTCCCAATCGCATCATATCCCGGATGGTTTCTTTGTCTTGTGCTGCTGATATGACAATGACATCCACGTCAGTGCCCTGATGCCGAAAAGCCTGTAAGGTTTCAATTCCGGTTTGTCTGGGCATGAAATTATCCAGAAGTACAAGATCAGGTTGGTGAGAAGAGACCTTTTCTGCGCCTTCTTGTCCGTTTCCGGCAATGGCACACACCGTAAATCCCGGTACCCGTTCAATGAACATCCGATTTACCTCCTGAACCATCGGGTCATCCTCAATGAGGAGCACGTTTATTGGTTTCGTCATAAGTGTTCCCTCCATTCATGGGAAAGGTAAGATGAAAAAGTGTTCCTTCCCCAGGTGTTGATTTTACTTTAATATGGCCGTTCGATTTCTTCACAATGCTGTGAATTAAGTAGAGTCCGATCCCCGATCCATCTGTTCCTTTGGTCGTAAATCCATTTTTAAATAACTGGGGTGTCTGTTCCTCGGATATCCCGATTCCATTATCCTCTATTTCGATATGGAATGTTTCCGGATCTTCTTTTAAATAGACATGGACAGTCTTTGAGTCTTCCTTTACTTCTTTTAAGGCATATAAACTATTTTCAATCAGATTTCCTAAGAGAATCACAAAATCATGTTCATCCAGGAGGGAAGGGAGGGAGGTAAGATAACTATCGGGATCAATTTGCACCCCTATTCCCAATTCCCGTCCGCGCCTGATTTTACCCAAAAGCAAACCTGTTAATCGATCAAGCTTGATTCGTTCGGCTAAGAATACCGAGAGATCCTCTTCTTCCCGGGAAGAGTGGAAAATATAATCAAGAGCTTTCTCATTTTCTTCAAGTTGTATCAGGCCGGCGACGGTATGTAATGTATTCTGATGTTCATGGTTTTGTACTCTTAATGCCTCGACGAATTCTTTGACACCGGTCAGCTCTTCTGCAAGCTTGGTCATCTCTGTTCGATCCTGAAACACGGCAACGGCCCCCACCATATTTTCATTTACCAATATGGGAACCCTTGAACTAAGGATAATTCTGTTGTTTAAAGTCATCTCTTCATGATACACAGGTTCCCTGGTTCTCAGAACGTCAGGTAGTTTAAAGGATGGGAGTACTTCATGGATGGACTTTCCGGCCGAATTCCCTTTAATGAATAATATTTCTTTCGCCTTTTCATTGAAGACGGTAATTTTCTGCTGATTATCAATTGCGATGATTCCTTCATTCATGGCTTGAAACGCAGCCGTACGTTCCACAAGAAGTTTGCCGATTTCATGGGGCTCGAGCTGAAAGGTGTCTTTTTTGATTTGTCTCGCCAGCAACCAGGAACCCATCATTCCGAATAGAAGGGTGATCGCTCCTATAATCATCAATTCATTTTTTAGATTGCTCATAATATCAACGGTGGAAGGGAGAACAATACCTACAATGACTACACCGATTTGTTGATGATCAGGGTTCATGACAGGCACGAATCCTCTCACGGCTATGCCGATCTCTCCTTTAGCCGTTGAGACATAACTATGTTCGGCAAAGGCGGGACCTTCATCTTTCCCGGCGGATATGGTGCCGAGCTGTTCTTCGGACGGATGGGAGTAACGAATGCGATTCATGTTGAGCACAAGGATATAGTCCGATCCATTTACGGTCCTGATGTTTTCCACCACCGGCTGAATTTCCTTCCATCCCTGGGAATCTTCCAGGTGGCTTTGAACGGTAGGAAGGTTGGCTACTGTTCTGGCAGTAATAAGGGCCTGGTTCCCTAATTCCTCTTTTTTCATCTCAATCGCTTTTCCGACAAAAATAATAAATCCGATCAATAGGGCAAATAAGACAACTCCGAAGGATAATATTGTCATTTTCCAGCGAATAGGCATTTGTTTTCGATTCATTCTGAATATTCCTTCCTCTTTATTCAAAGTTATTGTACCATTTTTACTAGAATCTGAAAGAGGAGGGTTCCGCTGATGAGAACCTTTTTGTTCATCGGTTTGTTTATCCTGACAGGGATTGTGACCGCCTATGTGGTTGGGTTTCAATCACGGGATGGATTTTCCGCAGAGTATGACGATGATCAAGAAAAGATGAGGGATCAAATTGTCATCAAGGTGAGTCATGTCGTGTCGGAAAATACCCCTAAAGGAAAAGCAGTCAGGCGGTTTAAAGCTCTTGTAGAAGAGAATACGAGGGGAAAAGTGAAAGTGGAAATCTATCCGAACGGATCACTTTATACGGATATCAGTGAATGGAATGCCCTTAAGAATAATAATGTTCAAATGATCATTCCGGCCACATCCAAAGTTTCTCAGTACGTTCCTGAGTTTGGACTATTTGATTTACCCTTTGCTTTTACTAGTTATAGCCAGGTTCAACAAGCTTTTGAAGGGGAAATTGGAGAGTATTTACTCGAAAAAGCAGAAAAACGTGAACATATCAAGGGTGTCACCTTTTGGTATAACGGATTTAAACAAATGACGAATAGCAAACGTCCTTTAATAACTCCCACTGACTTTAATCGGTTACACTTTCGAACAATGCCAAGTGAAGTCATAAAGAAACAATACCAAATGATGGGGGCGGCTGTAAGTGATCTCCCATTTAATAAAACCTATGAAAATCTGGATGTAGGCTTTATTGATGGACAGGAAAATACGATCTCCAATATATACTCTAAGAAACTCTATGATCATCAATCCTATCTTACCGTCAGTAACCACTCGTACTTGGGATATGTCGTGTTAATGAATGAAGAATTTTGGAGTGAATTACCTGAAGAGTACCAGAAAGAAATTAATGAGGCTATGGGTCAAACTACAGACTGGATCCGCCGTCATTCTATAGAAATGAATGACGAGCAAATGCGTGAACTAAAGAGAAACACCGATTTGGATATTCATATTCTGCTGAATTCAGAGAAAGAAGAGTGGAAGGAGGAGCTTTCTCCTTTGTATGAGGAATATGAAGATGTCTTTGGTGAGGAATTGATGGGGGAAATTAGTGAAATAAACGGGAGACCAAAGTAACGTCTGCCGTTCTTCATTTAAAGGGATATGAAATTAGGATCCTTTTGTCCATGAGTAGGGGGATACAACTTGAGGAATTGTTCGTTAAAGGGGAAAGAGTGGGTAAGATGTATAAGATTATTGCTCCATCCCCACCCGCCGCTTTACTTTATGAAGATCTTTCTTGTGATCCCAGTTTTCTTTCACTAAAATCGTGATGTTATCTTGGGTGTCCTGCTGGTTTTCTTCGAGTACTGTCATTCTGGATTCGAATTTGTCCATGCGGTTTTCGAGCTTGTCCATACGATTTTCTAACCCGTCCATGCGTGTCTCCAGACCATCCATGCGGTTCTCCAATCTTTCAAAGCTGGTATTCACATTTGATTCAAAACGAGTCATTTGATCCTGTAATTCTCTTATGGCTTGTAGAATCTGATCCATAGTAGTTGTCATCTCCTTGTCTATCCAGTATAACACAGAATCTGGGAATATTACCTTCACAATCACTGGAAAAAATCTTCCCCAAACATACGGTTTTGCTAATAAATATGGTAATATAAGAAAATGTAAAGAGTGAAAAATCACGTAACACATTACATAGAGTTAGGAGAATGAACAATGAGTAAAACATTAATTTTCGGACACAAAAACCCGGACACAGATACAATTACATCTGCACTCGTTTATGCTGATTTGAAATCAAAGATCGGCATGGATGTTGAGCCTGTACGTTTAGGTGAAGTGAACGGTGAAACCCAATATGCCCTTGATTACTTTAAGGTCGATGCACCGCGCTTAGTCGAGAAGGTTGCGGCTGAGACGGATACAGTCATCCTTGTGGATCACAACGAGCGTCAGCAAAGCGCAGAAGACATCGAGGAAGTACGCGTTCTTGAAGTCATCGACCACCACCGTATCGCAAATTTTGAAACAGCAGATCCTCTATACTACCGTGCTGAGCCGGTTGGTTGTACGGCAACGATCTTAAACAAGATCTATAAGGAAAAAGGAGTAGAGGTTACGAAGGAAATGGCTGGACTGATGCTTTCAGCGATTATCTCTGATTCTCTACTATTTAAATCTCCGACATGCACGGACGAAGATGTAGCAGCAGCCAATGAACTGGCTGACATTGCAGGAGTTGACCCGCAAGTGTACGGTTTGGAAATGCTGAAAGCAGGCGCGAACATGAGCACAAAATCAGTGGCTGAACTTGTGACCCTTGATGCGAAAGAATTCTCCATGGGTAATGCAAAGGTGGAAGTGGCTCAAATCAACGTTGTCGATACGAATGATGTATTCGGACGACAGTCTGAAGTGGAAGCAGCCATGGAAACGATGATCACGGAAAAAGGACTGGATCTATTCCTTCTTGTGGTTACGGACATTTTAGAAAACGACTCTACGGCGTTGGCACTTGGAAGCAAAGCGGCTGAAGTTGAGAAAGCATTCAACGTGACGCTTCAAAATAATACGGCATTGTTAAAAGGTGTTGTATCTCGTAAGAAGCAGATCGTGCCTGTGTTGACGGATGCGATGAAATCATAAAGGGGAAGGAGCAGTCTTTGGGCTGCTTCTTTTTTATTATAAGGGTGTTAGCGAGATAATCTTTTATTCAAAGGGAGTCGTTTTAGATGAAATTCAAAAAAATCCATCACATTGCTATTATTTGCTCGGATTATGCCAGGTCTAAAGACTTTTATGTCAATAAACTTGGGTTTGGTGTAAAGGAAGAGGTTTACAGAGAAGAAAGAGCTTCCTATAAGCTAGATCTAACACTAAACGGTGAATATATAATCGAACTCTTTTCGTTCCCCGGAGCACCTATACGGCCGAGTTATCCGGAAGCTCAAGGGCTTCGCCATTTAGCGTTTGAAGTGGAAGATATAGAAGAGTCCGTAAAGGAGTTAAATCAAAAAGGAATTGAAACGGAAGAAATAAGGTTAGATCCGTATACCCATAAACAGTTCACGTTTTTTGAAGATCCGGATGGACTGCCATTGGAGGTATATGAAAACTGACAGAGGTCCGTCCCTCAAAAAAAGAGCACTTCCCATTAAGAGAAGTGCTTTCCAAAGGTATTGTAATTTGTCGTTAAGATTATTAAAACATAGATTTGAAATGTATGTATTGACGACCAGAGTCTATTTGAGCAAAATTAAGGTATTTTACCTAAGAAAATTGCTTGGATTCTGATAATATATAAATATATTAATATTTTGCAGGATAGGGGGATTGATAGTGAATTATTCGATTATTGGGACCAAGATAAGGGAAGTGAGGAAGGCTATCGGGTTAACTCAAGGTGAATTAGCCGATGGAATCTGCACTCAGGCTTTGATTAGCAGAATGGAGAAAGGAGATATTTATCCCAGTGCTACCTCCCTCTATCAGATTTCAACAAAACTCGGGGTGGATGTAAACTACTTTTTTGAAATCGGAATGACTCCCCGTCTTGATTACATTCAAGAAGTGGAAAGACAACTTCGTAAATTACGGATTAAACATCAATATATTGAAATGATGGAAATGGTAAAAAACGAAGAGAATAATCCATTATTCAAGGACAATGCAAATGCTCAACTACTTTGTTGGCACAAGGGAATCTATCAATTTGAAGTTATAAAAGATCAAGATACTGCCTTTGACCTTTTACAGAAGGCATTTCAACTGACAGCTGACAGTAAAAAAGCATTTTCAGAGAGAGAAATGGAAATCCTTCTCACACTAGGTGCTTTTCATTTCAGTAATGAAAATTATCAAAAGTCCCTCTGTTATTATTCTGAAGTAAAGACTGCATTATCTACTGGAGATTGGCTGCAGGATAAATCTATCAAAACCAGACTCCTATATAACATTGCAAGAGTACACACAAGACTTGGAGATTACGAGGAATCCATTCAATATTGTAAAAAGGCAATAAAATGGATTATTAAAGAAGAGCATATGTATGGGTTTGCTCAACTCCATTACCATTTAGGATATAACTTTGAGCTTAAAGGTGAGTATGAAGAAGCTCTTCCCTATTTTGAAAAAGCAGCCACTTTTTTTGAAATTCAAAATAATTTAGAATTTGTCCGATTTATTAGAGGGAAAATAGAACAACTTAGGATTGAAGCAGGAAAAACATCTTCCCAAAAAAAGAGCACTTCCCACTAGGAGAAGTGCCATCAAAAGGTATTGTAATTTGTCGTTAACTATATTTAACCATAATGAGGAATTCCATGTAAAAGCATCCTCGGTCAGTGAGCTGAGACAGAATCGGTTTTCTCTGCTTAATCGACATGTTCTCTGGAAAAATATAAAGATATTAATATATTGAGGAGGTGGGGGTTTGGATTACTCAATCATTGGTAAAAAGATAAAGGAGTTAAGGAAGGCTGTTGGGTTAACGCAAGGTGATTTAGCTGAAGGGATTTGTACACAAGCTCTGGTCAGCCGCATGGAAAAAGGAGACATTTATCCAAGTGCCACGGCTCTTTATCAAATTTCTGAAAAACTTGGGGTAGATGTAAACTACTTCTTTGAAATCGGAACAACCCCACGACTGGACTATGTGAAGGAAGTCGAGCGCCAATTGAGATACTTCAGAGTGAGGTTAATGTACGATGAAATGATTGAAATGGTAAGGACAGAAGAGAAGAATCCCCTCTTTTTTCGAAATGAAGCCAATCTGCAACTGTTATACTGGCATAAAAGTATTCACATATTTGAAGTGGAAAAGGACCAGGAGGCAGGATTAGCTCTTTTAGAAAAGGCACTTTCACTCACTATGAATGAAAAGCGGGCACTGACAGAGAGAGAAATAGAAATACATATGACACTGGGGGCTTTCGAATTCGGAAGGGGAAATTTAGAGAAGTCTTTGGAGTTATATGAGGAAGTTAGCTCAGCCCTGCAATTTAGTGCGCAACTTCATGATAAATCCATAAAAACGAGATTACTTTATAATATTGCCCGTACTTTAACCAGGTTAGGAAAGTATAAAGAGTCGAATTCCTACTGCGATCAGGCGATTAAATGGTGTTTGGAAGAGGAACATTTATTTGGCCTTGGTGAGCTTTATTATCATACTGGGTACAATTATGAACTAGAGGGAGAATATAAAAAAGCTTTATCTTACATCGATAAAGCCATATTGATATTTGATATGTATAAAGATAATCGCTACCGTCAGTATCTTCAAAAAAAGCAAGATGATATTTCAAAAAAAATAGGAATCTTATGAAATAACCTCCTCATTGGAGCTTCATGATACCTTAATGGGTTCGTGAAGCTTTTTTATTTCATACATCTTGCATGTCCTTCATAAAGATAAATGTAGAGGAGGAGTGTTGGATGTATGAGAAGAAAAAGCCCGGTTCCTCTAATGATCGCTGCAGTGGGGGCAATCATCCTATTGGTGGCTCTATTCACATTTATCGGAAAAAGCCAGGACCCTGATACACCTGAAGAAGTGATCGAAGAGTTTTATAACTTTGAAAAAGATGGTGACTTCGGCAATGCGTGGGAGCTATTTCACTCGGAGATGCAAAACAAGTTTCCAAAATCTTCTTATATCCAAACTAAGAACCATGTATTCATGGGGCATATGGGGGTAGATGAGTTTGATGTAGAAGTGGGAAACATTGAAAAGGTGAAGGAGTTTACGTTTAATGACGAAGGGGTTCAGTTTAAAAATGTCAGAAAAGCTGAGGTGCACATGTCTTTTGATAGTCAATTTGGTGAGTTAATGATAACTCAAACTTGTTATGTTGCCATTGAAGAAGGGGAATGGAGAATATTGTGGAATTATAATTTCTGAAAAATGATTAAAAAATGAACTAATTTGGTTTTATCCGGAAATTTTCGGGTAAAAAGAAACTAATATTTTTACAAAGGAGGTCATTAGCTGTGTCGCTGCTCTATTATAAGGCTAGGGAAGCCTATGAACTGGATGCAAAGGTTTCTCAATCCCAAGTGACAAGATTGAGAAAATTTCGCAGAACAAAGCCCGCTCCTGTTGTCAAAAAGAGATAGCTAATGGTTCCTTGAGAGGATAATGAATGACAAAAAGCCACGTTCAGTCTAAACTATTTTTTAGACTGTTTTTTTTGTTTAAGTGGGCTTGGTTAAGGGTGTGAAGTTCGAAAAAAGTCAGGAATCAACTGATTCCTGACTTTTTTAATCGAGATCTTCCCCAATGATACGGACTTCCCGTTCAAGCTCTACTTCAAACTTTTCCTTCACTGTTTTTTGAACATGTTCAATCAGTGAAATATAATCAGATGCTGTTGCGTTATCTTTATTTACGATGAAGCCGGCATGCTTGGTGGATACTTCTGCACCTCCGAAGTTCGTACCCTGAAGCTCACTGTCCTGGATAAGCTTTCCGGCAAAGTATCCCGGCGGACGTTTGAAGACACTTCCACAGGATGGATATTCAAGTGGCTGCTTGGATTCCCGTTTGTACGTTAAATCATCCATAATGGCTTTGATGTCTTCATAGGCCCCCGGCTGAAGACTGAAAGTGGCTTCTAATACAATATCCCCTTTTTCAGAAATATTACTGTGACGGTAATCAAGCTCTAATTCTGCAGCTGTGCGTTTCACCAGATTCCCTTCACGATCGACGACATAGCAATAATCAAGTACATCCTTGATCTCTCCACCGTACGCACCAGCGTTCATGAACAGTGCACCGCCTACTGTACCTGGGATTCCGCAGGCAAACTCGAGGCCTGACAGTTTCTCGGCCAAAGCGCGTCTTGACACATCAATGATTGCGGCGCCACTTTGAGCAACAATCAGCTGATCGGTTGCTTTCATTTCCTTGAAATTCTTTAAATGAAGGACAATTCCTCTAATTCCCCCATCCTTTACGATCAAATTCGATCCGTTTCCCAATAACGTAAACGGTACATCGACTTTATTGGAAAGCTTCACTATGTTTTGAACTTCTTCATAAGTGGTTGGAGTCAAGAAGAAGTCAGCTCTTCCCCCCAACTTCGTATACAAATGATCCCTTAACAATTCGTCACGCTTAATATTATCGGAGTGCATGACTTTTGATAATTCTTCAAACACTGTTTCTTTATTATACATTTTATATCAGTCCTAAATAGTAATTTTCGACTCCATTAATCAATCCTACCCAACCATTATATGACGAAAACCCATGAAAGTTAAATGGTTTCCGTGGGGAGTGGTTAATATCAGTCTATTGGGGGAATATACTTCTCTATAAATAAGAAAAAGAACCCCCAAATTGGAGGTTCCTGGGTTTGCCGGCTATTTTAAGAAACTAAATGACTTAGCTACATTCGAGATGAGGTTTGTAATGAAAGCCCGGTTTTCTTTCTTCCCCTGTCCAGGATTCGTTCCATCGTTCTTTTTAAGTTTGATTGAGTACTTACCAAATCCACTGTCCTGTTCTCCGAGGAACTTATATTTTCTGGCATCCTTAATGTAATTCTGAGCTTTCAGAGACGTTTCGAAAACAATATTCGTATGACCTTTCACAGGTGTAAAGGACCAGTTCCCATCCGCTTCTGGATCGATGGTCTTTTTCTCCATGATGTAATCAATGATCACATTACGATTCTCATCCGGTGATTGAACAATGATTTCTGAGTTCTTCACGCCGGGGAAATTTCCGCTCGCACGATAGTTATTGGTTGCCACAATGAATTTTTGGTTCGGATCTATGGCTT
Source organism: Rossellomorea arthrocnemi (assembly GCF_904424705.1). GTDB lineage: Bacteria > Bacillota > Bacilli > Bacillales > Bacillaceae_B > Rossellomorea > Rossellomorea arthrocnemi. Next base: position 37,039 of record NZ_CAJGBF010000015.1, read on the forward strand.
TTCCATTAAACTTGAGATTCTTGATGCGGCTTGAGTCTTTGTTCACCAGAACGCCTTCAGCATCGTACTTAGAAGGTTGGGTTACATCGATTTCATAGGTGACGCCGTCAATCACATCAAAGTTATAGGAGCGGTAGTCACCGTTCACAAGGTTTTGTTCCTCTGATTTAGAAGGATCGATTTGATTGAATTGTCCAGAAGACATTTCCAGCCATTCTTTCACGTCAGCACCTGTAAGCAGCACGGCTTGTAGTGTGTTTGGATAGAGGTACAGGTCAGATACGTTCTTAATCGCGATTTCACCCGCAGGGATGTCTGTATAATAATCAGGATTCGCACGTGTACCCGCTTTGAAAGGGGCTCCTGCAGATAGAACCGGGATACCATCATATTCTGTCCCTTTAATATACTTTTCGATATACCATTTCTGGGCATTCGTCACGATCTGTACAGATGGATCATCACTCACTAATGCAAAGTAACTGTTGATTGGGGATGTCGTCTCACCAACTGCACTGCGGACCCATTCAATCGTCGCCTCGTGCTCTTCTTTCACTGCGTCGAGGATGCTTTGGTCTGCCTCAACAGCTGGTGTTCCGTCTGGATTTAGAATAGAGCGGGTGGAAGCCTGCGTATTCGTCACATTCCATTTCCCGTCTTTTAATTCAAGTTCAAGGTCAACCAGTCCGAGATGATCTCCCCAGGAACCAGGCATAACCGATCCGACACCATTGATCGTTCCTTTCTTCACGTCTACCCCTTCAATCCCACTATACGAATCAGAAGGGAAGACCCCATGTGAATGGCCAAACAAAATCGCGTTGACTCCCTCTACTTTAGAAAGGTCATATGTTGCGTTTTCCTCCATGCCCTCTTGGGTCACATTCCCGATACCGGAGTGAGGTATGGCAACGATCACGTCGGCTCCTTCAGCTTTCATTTGAGGAACGTATTTGTTAGCTGTTTCTATGATATCTTTTACGACCACTTTTCCTTCAAGATTTGCTTTGTCCCACTGCATGATCTGAGGAGGGACAAATCCAATAACTCCTACTTTAATGGAATGTGATTCACCATCTTCATCGACAACAGTTCGATCAAGAATTTCATAAGGTTTAAAGAAGTTTTTATCATTATCGGGATTCCCGTCTTTATCGTCTACGTACACATTGGCGTTCACATATGGGAAGTTTGAACCTTTCAGTGATGTGCCCAGGAAATCAAGTCCATAATTGAATTCATGGTTTCCGATGTTTCCGGCATCATAGTTTAATAGATTCATCGCTTTGTAAACCGGATGTGTTTCCCCATCTTGCAGAGGATCCTCTTTCGCTACATAATCACCAAGGGGATTTCCCTGGATCAGATCTCCGTTATCGAACAATAAAGAGTTCTGAGATTCAGCACGGGCTTGCTTAATCAAGGTCGCCGTTTTGGCTAGTCCATATTTATCTGTTGCTGTATCCTGATAGTAATCATAGTTTACGAGGTTCACGTGGATGTCAGTTGTTTCAAGTATACGGAGTTTTACAATATCTTTGTCCATGACATCAGCATATGTAATCGAAGGAGTGGCTTGTGGAATCAGAAGGCCAAGGACTAAAGCAGTACCAACAATGACTTTTTTCTTTTTAGCGGTTTTTTTCAACGGAATCTCCCCTATATATGTATTTACTGCCAAACAATTACATGCTAGCACATCCATCTGAAAGGAAAATGATTAAAAAGTATGGTTTATTAGAAAAATGTAAAAGTTTTGTTGAGAGTCCCCAGCTCCGATTTGCTTGTTTACTTTTAGCAGTTTTATAAGATAGGATAGAACGTATAAAAAATATGCTATAACATCTATTCATCCACTAAAATATACAATTAAATAAAAAGAGAGGAGGAAGCAAGTTGGCTCGATTATACACCGCATTAATTGGTTTAAGCCTGATCTGGGGTATGTCTTTCGTTTTCATTAAATGGTTGGTTGAACCTGCGGGAGTGTGGGGGACGGTGTTTTTACGGTGTCTGGCTGGGGCCCTCATACTTCTTCCGATTTTCTTCCTGCAGAGGAGAAAGGAAGGAAAGAAACCACTTCCTTTTTGGAAACTGTTTGTTGTGGGAATAGGGAATGCCGCGCTGCCTTGGACCCTGATCGCCTTAAGTGAAACGCAAATCAACAGCAACACTGCTTCTATCCTGAACGCGACTACACCGATTTGGACTGGGCTGGTTGGATTTTTATTCTTTTCCGTTGTGTTGACGGGGTTTCAATGGATCGGCATCGGCGTCGGATTCATCGGTATCCTCGTGCTGATGAACTTTGAAGTGAGCGGCATCCTTTCGTCTGATTTTGTAGGGGTGGGAACGATGGTACTGGCAACGATGAGCTATGCGCTTGCTTCCCAGTTCACTAAAAAACACCTTGCAGGAACAAGTGTGGTCGTGATTTCCACTTTTCAGCTGTTGATCGGGGCCGCGGTAGGGTTTGTGGGGATGATGATCACAGATCCAATCTCTGTCGGGGATTTAGTATCAGGTGAGGTCATTCTGGGGATTTTAGGACTAGGCTGCCTTGGGTCCGGAGTGGCGACACTCCTTTATTTCTACATCATGACCAACGGAAGTCCTGAATTTGCGTCGACTGTGACGTATTTGATACCGGGGACTGCGATGATCTGGGGGTTCGTGCTTCTAAGGGAGCCCGTTACCCATAATCTGATAGTAGGATTGTTGATCATATTCGCTGGGGTATTCCTATCCTCCAGAAAATCGAAAAAAATCATGACGTCCCTGCCTGCAGGGACGAGGTAAGACCTTTAAACAAACGTTTGATTAACATGTTGGAACCCTTTTATAGAAGGGGTTTAGCAGACTAATCAAACGTTTGTTTAATTTATTTAAATCATAATATCTGCCTAAAAGTTTTATTTGCTATAATCGATGATGAGAATATGTACCCTGTATCTGGTTATGTAAATTTCTCAATTTAAATGGAGGTGAATGGTTATGAAATATAAAAGAGATGAATCCTATCGCTTTACTTTCTCGGAGCCCATTTCCTGTTCCTTCACCATTGTTGGAGTTGGGGAACAAACGATTCAATCCAAGGTCGCCAAAGGGGAGATTATGGATCTTAGCCCCCAGGGTTGCAAACTTCAGTCGTTGTTAGATATTCATTTAGAAAAGGAAGTCAGGCTTCAGGTAGAATTCAAGCTTGATGAAGAGTTTGCTGGAATCCTTGCCGTAGGGGTCATACAGTGGAAGAAACGAAAAGGAATTTCTCACTATCAGTATGGAATCCGGTTTGTAAAGGACGATGTTTTGAAAAATAAAATTACAGATGACTTGAAGAAATATGTGAGAAAGTAATTCGAAGCGCCTGCCTGAAACTGATAATTGGGATCCACTGACCGACTGAGTGGATCCTTTTTCCGTTGTTGATTTCAAGAGGTTTGAGTTTTTCCTCTGAATCTGATGCAAAAAATGACATATTCATATAAAATGGTTAGGATACATAGCTTAGTACAGACAAGTTAATGTGGTGAACCATTCGAACTTGCTTCATCATTTGATAAAATAAAAAATAAGGATGGTAATTCTATGAAAACGGCAATTGTAACGGATAGTACTGCCTACATCCCGAAAGAATTGCGTGATCAACTCAACATACATATGATTCCTCTCAGCGTCATTTTCGGAGGAGAAACCTATCAAGAAGAAGTTGATATTACGGCAAGCGAATTTTACGAAGAGGTCAGCATACAAGATAAGCTTCCCACGACATCACAGCCCCCGGTAGGAAAGTTCGTCGAGCTATTCGAGGAGCTTTCTAAAGACTATGATGCAGTCATTTCCATTCACTTATCCAGTGGAATCAGCGGGACGTACCAAGGAGCCGTTCAGGCAGGGGAAATGGTGAAAGGTATTGACGTTTATCCCTATGATTCGGAGATCAGCTGCATGATCCAAGGCTTTTATGCCATTGAAGGTGCGAAACTTGTCCGTGAGGGGAAAGGTGCTGAAGAAATCATTTCGTTATTGGATGAAATGAAGCAATCGGTTCACGCCTACTTCATGGTCGATGATCTTGCTCATCTGCAGCGCGGCGGCAGGCTATCACAAGCCCAGGCGATCATTGGGAGCCTGTTGCAGGTGAAACCTTTACTGCATTTTGTTGATAAAGTGATTGTTCCGTTCGAGAAGATCCGCACACGCAAAAAAGCCCTGAAACGGGTAGAAGACCTCCTTGGAGAAGCTGTAAGTTCCGGGGAGGAGTTTCAAGCATCCATCATCCATGCGAATCGGGAAGAAGATGCGATTCAGTGGAGAAATGAACTACAAGAGAAGTATCCCAACGTGGAATTCAATGTAAGTTATTTCGGTCCAGTCATTGGGACTCATTTAGGTGAGGGGTCGATGGGGATGGGATGGGCACGGAAGATGAGTCGGTAGGAGAAGTGTACCAGGTACATGCTGCATTCCCTACTCCCAAAGGTGCCAGGCACAAAACGATTATTTCGTGCCTGGCACTGTTTTTGTTTTTGCAGGATTTTCCTACCCTGATGTAGAATACATTATTATCCAAAAAGGAGTGATGTATGTGCGTTTTGCTATAATGGAACATCGATTAACCCCTGAACCCCTTGTGAAAGAGCCTGCCCCCCTTCTCCAAAAGATCTCAGAATTCACTTCCTTTCCACCTCAACCACTTAATCCATCCTTTCATTTTTCATCAGAGCTTCAATCTTATTTAAGTGGAAGATCTTTATTAGTAGACGAGATTCCATTTTCAATGGATACCCTCTTTGAGCATTATGTGAATGGCTATGTTTCATATGGGAAAGGTGTATTTAATGGCCAATGTCGCCGATGCGGGAATGACAGACCCCATTTATTTGCTGCTTTCAATTGCTCGAGATGCCGAACGAAATGCACCTACTGCCGGAAATGCATCATGATGGGCAGAGTGTCGGAATGTACACCGCTGTTAAGATGGACTGGGTCTGAACCGAAGCCTCCACCGGTAACATATGACTGGTCCGGAACCCTTTCGGAAGCGCAGAAGGCAGCCTCCGAGCAATTGAAATCCGACATTCAATCATATAACGATCTCCTCATCTGGGCTGTATGCGGAGCCGGCAAGACCGAGGTGCTTTTTGAAGGAATAGCTGAAGCCCTTCAGCAACATAAACGCGTCTGCATTGCCGCCCCACGTACAGACGTCATTCTTGAACTGTCTCCCCGTCTCAAAGCCGTTTTCCCAAACACACCAATTACCACCCTGTATGGTGGCACAGAAGAACGTCATACATATGGTCACCTCGTTCTCTCGACTACCCATCAACTGTATCGTTACAAGGAAGCCTTTGATGTCATGATCATAGATGAAGTCGACGCTTTCCCGTATTCCTTCGACCATTCCCTGCAATGGGCTGTAGAAAAGGCTCGGAAATCCGATTCTTCACTTATTTATCTGACAGCAACTCCAGATTCCAAAACACAACAGGAATGTACGAAGGGAACAAGAAACTTCACCCAAATCCCAGCCCGCTTTCACCGATATCCAATCCCACATCCCAGGTTTGTCTGGTGTGGCCTTTGGAAAAAATCCCTGGAGAAAAATCGCATTCCCTCTGTTTTGAAAAAATGGACCTCATTAAAGCTTCAGCAATCGAAACAAGCCCTTATCTTCTTTCCAACAGTCGAACTCATGAAAAAATCCCTGCCTCTTTTTCAAGAATTGGACCCCCTCATCAAATCGGTTCACGCTGAAGATCCTCAACGCAAAGAAAAGGTGATGAAGATGAGGAAAGGAGAAATTCCTATTTTACTTACGACCACCATTTTAGAACGGGGAGTGACGATTCCGAACATTGATGTCGCCGTTCTTGGTGCAGAAGAAAAGATCTTTACGGAGAGCGCACTTGTCCAGATTGCCGGAAGGGTGGGGAGAAGTTCTGAATATCCAACGGGGGACATCATTTATTTTCATTACGGGCGAACAAGGGGGATGATTAAGGCATTGCTTCATATTGACCGTATGAATAATGAAGCCAGGAAACGGGGATTGATTCATGGAAAGTAACTGTTTGAATTGTGAAGGAGAATGGGTGGAGGCGATGTCTTGGAGGGCATTATTTAACAGAGAGCCTCACTTTCTTTGTCAGGCATGTCAGGGGAAACTGGAGAAAATAGAAGGGAAACGTTGTATAGGATGTTCCCGGTCAATGGATGATCTGCCTTCTAATCTCGTAAAAGGTGATACCTGTCTGGACTGTCATCGGTGGAATCTGGACCCTGAATGGAAGGGAATCCTTCATAAAAATAATTCAGTTTATAACTATAATGATTTTTTGAAAGAATTCCTGGCCAGATACAAGTATCGTGGTGACTACGCCTTGGCAAGAGCATTCTCTCATACAATCAAGACGTATCTTGCTAAAACCGAATATGACCTCATCATCCCGATCCCACTCAGCGATGAACGCCTCTATGAAAGAGGGTTCAATCAATCTATTGCTCTCCTGGAAGAAGCAGAGGTCCGTCCCTCACCTATCCTCACACGATTGCATACGGAAAAACAGTCGAAGAAGACGCGGAAGGAACGCCTTCAACAGAAGCAGGTATTTCAGCTTGAAAAATCGGATCTTACGGGTAAATCCATCCTGTTATTTGATGATATTTATACGACGGGAACGACCTTAAGACAGGCAGCAAAACGATTGAAGGATGCCGGGGCTGATAAGGTTTCTTCCTTAACTCTCGCCAGGGGTTAAAGCTATCCTCCATTCTGCCGATATAATGGGTAAGAGAAGCTTCACCGGGAGGAAATCATTATGTCAGAAATCATCAACTGTCCACGCTGTAACGCCATTTTTATGCAAAATAAATTCCGTGATGTATGCGATAAATGTTTTAAAGAAGAAGAAAAAATGTACGAAACGGTCTATCAATTTTTGAAAAAGCGGGATAACCGTGCCGCCTCTATGGATCGTGTCATTGAAGTGACGGGTGTAGACGAGGAACTCCTTTATAAATGGGTGAAAAAAGGCCGAATCCAGACGAGACAGTTTCCGAATATGGGATATCCTTGTGATAAATGCGGGAAGATTATAGTGACGGGGAGGATTTGCAGTGATTGTTCCTTTGAACTTGCCAGTGATTTGAAAAAGTTTGAAACGGAGCAGGAATGGAAGAATAAATCAAAGGAATCCAGTCAGAGAACGTATTATACAATGAGAGATTAGAACTAGTTGTCAGTAAAACAAATCAGGAAGAACTAACCAGTCTCTTCTACTAAACAAAACGCGTTTACATCCGATATACTAGATAGAAACAATGGACGTGATGAAAGCGAGGGAAAATGATGAAGATTAACAATATCGGGAATCAGAACATTAATCCTTATAAGCGCAACCTTAACAAAATGGACCAGGTAGGCAAAACGGAAAAGACGGCCTCCGACAAAATTGAAATCTCTTCTGCTGCAAAAGAGATGCAGGAAGTTTCAAAATTAGGCAAAGAGCGTCAGGCCAGAGTAGAGTCTTTAAAAGATCAGGTCCAGAGCGGAAACTACACCATCGATCCGAAAGCCATTGCTAAAGGATTAAAACATTTTTATAGCGGAAACTAACAAAGGAGCGAACAAACATGTCAGCCAATGCATTGATGGCAACACTTGAAAAACTATATAAGCTGCATAAAAGTTTGTTCGATCTTTCTGTGGATAAAACCAATGTCATCAAAAAAGGTGATATGAATGAACTCGATCGTGTATTGAAGGATGAGCAGAAGCACCTGGCCGCCATCAATACGGTGGAAGCTGAGCGACAACGGGAATCCAGCCACTACCTACAATCACAGGGAGTGCCTTTCAACGAGGCACCAACGATATCTCAGTGTATCGAGCACAGCTCCCCCCAGGAGCAAGAAGCGCTCGCCCATTGGCAGCAAAAACTGGTCGGTATTATCGGAGAATTGAAGGTTCAAAATGAGCTGAATCAAAAGCTTGTCTATCAATCTCTTCAATTCGTGAATATGAATCTATCCATGACGCAGCAACAGCCGGATCAATCAACCTATTCACGTCCTAACGGTGAAAAGAAATCACCGGTAAGTCGTTCCATCTTTGATTCGAAAGCATAGCACTTACTAATTGAAACGGAGGCAACACCATGCGATCCACTTTTATGGGCCTGGAAACGGCGAAACGAGGAATGTACACCCAGCAGGGCGCCCTTTATACAACCGGCCACAACATCTCCAACGCAAATACCCCTGGATATACCCGTCAACGAGTCAATTTTGAACAGACGACACCCTATCCTGCCCCTTCTATGAACCGTCCGCAAATCCCGGGTCAAATCGGAACGGGCGTCGACGCCGGTTCGATTCAGCGCGTGCGTGATTCCTTCCTGGACATGCAGTATAGAGGTGAAAACCAAAAGCTTGGCTACTGGGAAACAAAAATGGAAGCGATGAAGAAGATGGAAGAAGTCATGAATGAACCATCCGACTCAGGCTTGTCGAAAACGATGGATATGTTCTGGCAGTCCCTTCAGGATTTAGCTGTTAACCCGTCCAACTCAGGTGCACGTTCAGTCGTCGTCGAGAGAGGAAAAGCCGTTGCTGAAACGTTCAACTACTTATCATCCTCCCTGACGAGTGTCCGGGGCGATCTGAAAAATGAGCTGTCTGTCAGTGAAAAGCAAATCAATTCCCTGTCCAAGCAAATCGATAACATCAATAAACAAATAGCCGATGTAGAACCACATGGCTATCTTCCCAATGATTTATATGATGAACGGGACCGGTTGATCGATGAACTTTCACAGCATGTTTCCATCCAAACTAGCTACCAATCCAATGGAGGAGCGTCATCTCCAATTGCAGAGGGAGCAGTGACCGTCACATTGGTCGGAAAAGACGGAAATCTGGCTGTCAACCTGGTCGGAAAAAGTGGAGTGAATGAACTTACGCTTTCCTACGACGGTCCACAAAATACAGTGGATACCGTAACGATCGGAAATCAGACACTCGACATTAAAGACTTTTTATCCCAAGGCGAAGGAAAGCTGAGAGCCCTTGTCGATACATACGGCTTCAAAAATAAAGACGGTAAAGCAGAAGGCTCCTACATCAGCATGCTCGATGAACTGGACAGCATGGCATACGAATTCGCCAAAGCATTCAATGACCAGCATCAACAAGGGGTCACACCTGAACAGATGAATGATCCAAACTTTGATCCGGATAACTTCACGCCAAATACACCGAAGTTCTTCCAGGATTCTCAGAATGCTTCAGCCGATTTAGATGGTGTGCCAAAAGCAGGCTTCGCTCAAAGAATCCAGGTAGCCGATGAAATGAGCAATCTCGATAATATCGCGACAGCAGGTGCAGATAATCCGACCCTCGGTGACGCATCCAATGTCCTGGCGCTAGCCGATATCATCACAACCACTAAACTGCCTTATGGAGAAAAAGAAGCCTCATTCCAAGGGCACTTTGAATCCGTGATCGGAAAAATGGCCGTTGAATCACAAGAATCTGTAAGACTCGCAAGCAACTCTGGCGTACTAAGAGGAGCAGTGGACGAACGCCGCATGTCCGTCAGCGGTGTGTCCCTGGACGAAGAAATGACCGACATGATCAAATTCCAGCATGCCTACAACGCCTCTGCCAGAATGATCACACTACAGGATGAAATGCTCGACAAAATCATCAACGGCATGGGTACCGTTGGAAGATAGGCAGGTGAAATGATATGCGTGTTACTCAAAGTATGCTAACTGCAAATTCGATGAGGAATTTAAGTTCTTCTTATGGACGAATGGGTCAGCTGCAGGACCAGCTGGCGACAGGGAAGAAAATTACGAAGCCTTCGGATGATCCCGTTGTTGCGATGAAAGGGATGTTTTATCGTTCGAACCTGACAGGGATTGAGCAGTATAAACGGAATCTATCGGAACTTTACTTATGGATGGAAAACTCGGAGTCAGGAATCGAACAGGCAAATCAAGGTTTGCAGCGTGTTCGGGAATTGACCCTTGAAGGGAAAAACGGAACATTGAGTCCGGAAGATCGAAAAGCAGTAGCAGTTGAAATTGAACAGATTAAAAATGACCTTGTCAGTGTCGCTGAAACGAAAGTAGCAGGAAGATATATTTTTCATGGAACAGATGTTGGGAATTCACCGATCAAAGATGGGAAACCCGCAGACGGAAGTGCTCCACAGGTCGCGGACAATTTAGGCAGCAGTGCTATCGATGCTTATCCTGTAGAAGTTTCACAAGGCGTTTCCTTAAAAGCGAATGTTAATCCTAATAAGGTCTTTAATCAGAAACTGTTCGACACCGTCCACAACATCCAAAAAGCATTGGAGTCGGGAGATGATTCGGCCCTGGATACAGAGCTTGAGAATCTGGATAGTGTAATGAACACACTATCAGCAGAACGTTCTGAACTCGGTGCCCGTTACAATCGTCTTGAAATGGTAGACGACCGGCTGGGTCAACAGGAAGTAACAGCGAATCGAATTCTTTCAGATAACGAGGATGCCGATATCGAACGCGTCATCACGGATTTGAAAACCCAGGAAAGTGTCCACAGAGCGGCACTCAGCGTTGGGGCCAGAATCATTCAGCCGACGTTAATGGATTTTCTGCGATAAAAGCAAGGGGACTGACCCTTTAAGGTGTTTCGTCACCTTAGGGTCAGTCCCTTTTTACATGGAGGTGAGTATGTGTGAACGTTCCACAAATAAGATTGCAGTCCACGTCAGCAGCCCTGAGCATCCGGACGACTCCTGGCCGTATGGACATTGAACAGCCCCCGGCAGAGTTAGACATTCAGCAGCCCCAGGCAAAGATGGAGATTGAACGAACGCCTTCAAAACTGACCATCGACCAAACCGAGGCCAGGGCAGATATGGACTTGAAATCGGTTCGTCGCAGGATAGAAGAATATTCTCAACAAGGGTATGAAGACTGGCTGTCGGGACTTGCCCGTGTCAGCCAGGACGGGGATGAACTCATGATGATCGAGAACGGTGGAGATGCGATTGCCGCCCAGGCTAAACGGAACAGTGAAGATCCGATGTATGAGTTTAACATAGGATGGATCCCTACTGCAGGAAGCGTCAAAATCAGCTATGACCCCGGAAATGTCAAAGTGAACGTCGAACCGCAAAAAGTGGTGAATCACTCTCGTCCTCAAAAGCCCAATATACAGTATACTCCAGCCCAGGTGGATGTCAGTTTGAAACGATACGCAGACTTACAAATTGATTTTGCAAACTTAAAACACGTAGGGATTAACTACGAACAAGAAATATAGAATGAAGGAGTGAAGAGGATGAAAATCAATACGAAATATCATGGAGAAATAGAAGTGAAGTCAGATGATGTTCTGATATTTGAACATGGGATTCCGGGGTTTGGGGAGGAGAAGCAATTTGTATTGTTGCCACTTCCGGAAAATGAGTGGTTTCATATATTGCAATCGGTGACAACACCTGAACTTGGTTTTGTCGTAACGGATCCATTTTTGTTCTTCAAGGATTATGATTTTGAATTGGATCAGGCTAGTGTAGAATTACTGGATTATCCTTCTGAAAAAGAAATACAGGTGCTTTCTATTCTTACCGTACGAGAAGTGCTAAATGAATCTACCGCGAATTTGCAGGCACCGATCATTCTTAATCTGGCAAATCGTAAAGGCAAACAAGTTATCCTAACCAACACAGACTACCAAACCAAGCACCTGATCTTCGCACAGCCTGCAGGAAAGAAGGGGTGAGGGGATGCTAGTACTGACAAGAAAAACGGGAGAAAGCATTCAAATTGGGGATGACATTGAGCTAACGGTCATTTCTGTTAAAGGTGACCAAGTGAAACTCGGGATCAATGCCCCAAAGAACGTAGACATCCATCGGAAAGAAGTCTACCTCTCTATTCAGGAGGAAAACACCGAAGCTTCGAAAGGAATCGACAATCTGTTTAATCTTTTGCCAAAAAATGATTAATTATTTTTCGGAAACTATTAAACACCAGTCGAAACAACCGATAATAGTAGTGTAAGCAATGAGGAGAAGGGCGGCCGACCTTTAGTACTCGTTGCAAACTAAAAATTAGATAGTTCACATGGATGTGGGCTTACTTTCAAGGAGGAAATTTTGTAATGAGAATTAATCATAATATTGCGGCTTTGAATACTTATCGTCAGTTGAATAGTGCTTCTACAAATCAATCAAAATCTATGGAGAAGTTGTCTTCAGGTATGCGTATTAATCGCGCTGGAGATGATGCTGCAGGTCTCGCTATTTCTGAGAAAATGCGTGGGCAAATTCGTGGGTTAGATCAAGCTTCAGCAAATTCTCAAGATGCAATTTCTTTAATTCAAACAGCTGAAGGTGCTTTAAACGAAACTCACTCAATTCTTCAACGTCAACGTGAATTAGCAACTCAAGCTGCTAATGATACAAACACAGCAGAAGATCGTAAGAACATTCAAGATGAAATGGATCAATTAGGCAAAGAAATTGATCGTATTGCAGAAACAACTCAATTCAACACAAAGAACCTATTGGATGGTTCAATGGATAAAACCACTGCAGCAGTAGCTAATACTACTACTAATACTAATCTGGGGGCATCAGGTGCAGTTGCTACTGCATTAACCGCTCTTACTGACAAAGATGGTAATAGTTTAGGTATCACTGCTACTGATACAATTGAAGTTTCTTATGTAAAAGACGGTGCAACAGTTACAAATACTTTTGCAGTAGGTGCAGGTACACTTGGTGATTTAACTAATAGTGATGGTGTTGGTGGAACAGCAGATGCTAACTTAGCTTCTATGGCTGATACCACAGGTGGGGTAGAGTTTGCTGCAGCCACTTCAGGTGAAACAGGAGCTATTCATGGTTTCACAGTAACTGTTAAAGATGCATCTGGAAATGTAAAAGCTGGTGCAACAAATTCACTCTCTAGTTTCTCTGAAACCACTCAAGCTACTGATGTTCATTCCGATGGTTCTTCCACATTCCAAATCGGTGCAAACACTGGTCAAAACATCAACCTAGCAATCAAAGACATGGGTTCTTCAGCTCTAGGTGTAAAAGATCTTAAAGTTGGTAACCAAGGTCAAGCTAATGTAGCGATCAAAGTAATTGATGAAGCAATTGCAAAAGTTTCTGCTGAACGTTCAAACCTTGGTGCTACTCAAAACCGTTTAGAACACACAATCAACAACCTAAACACATCTTCCGAAAACCTAACTGCAGCGGAATCACGTATCCGTGACGTAGATTATGCTTTAGCTGCCTAAGTAGCAACAAGCACAGTCGTCCTGGCTGGTAACGGCCAGAGATCATAATTGGGTGAATTGCTGGAAACCCCTTAGAGCTTTTCTTGCCACAACGTAGTTGGAAACGACAAGCGTGATGGCTTTAACAAAAGAAGAGATTGGGCAATCAGCAGCCAAGCTCCTGGCTTGAAAGAGTGGAGAAGGTTCAACGACTAGGATAGACCATCTAAGGCGTAGGCTATGATGATGAAATCCGTAGGTGAAACAATGGTCATCAGCATTGTGAATCCGAAGTGCCCAACCCCTACTATTTTATAGAGGGTGAAGATATAGTCTGGTCATTTATGAAAGTAAATGTTCGCACGATGGCGAAAGAAATGATGAACCAAACGAAGAATTCTATTCTTTCTCAAGCTGCTCAAGCTATGCTAGCGCAAGCCAACCAGCAGCCTCAAGGAGTTTTACAACTTCTTCGTTAATATTGACTTCTTTATTAGAGACTCTAGTATTACTAGGGTCTCTTTTTATTTTAAGAATATCGGTTGGCTATCTATAAAGCATAAATGTGCCAAAATACTAGCAGTTAATCCGGTCATTTTATTTAATATAGAAAGGTTTTGAAGGTTATCTTCAGAAACGGTAATTTGATAGGGTTTCTTGGTAACAGATGTTTTAGTAGACTCGATAAATGTTAGTAACTCATTAGTATAAAAGTCATCACCTTTAATGATCGTGAAAATATCTGGAAGCGCTGATAGCTTTTCATTAATCTCTCTTGTAGGAGAAATTAAATTTATGTGGTCCGGTAAATAAATGGTAGTCCGCTTCGAATTTGAAATCCGATTATATATTTCACATGAGGTAATAGTCTTTCTGAACATGCATGGGTGGAGGTAAGGATTAATCAAATAGAGAAAGTATTGAATCTGAAACTGATTATACAGAATGATCCGGTTTTGTTTGTCTATTGAAAAAAGTAATGAGTATCTACCTTTCAATAACTGGCATAATTTTTTATTCTCAATAGGTGTAAAACTTTCTGTCGAAAGAATGATCTTTCGAGGAATAGTAGAGTCTTTCTTGAGATGGCCGTCATCTTGATACCACCATACGAGTGCAAGAGGAGTGAGATACTTCTTTAAGAACTCAAAAGGGAGAACTTTCTTTCCATTCTTGTACCAGACTGTTCTTAAGTTAGTGATGTGATCATGAGTGCGCGATTGTACGTAATATGATTCTGTATAACCTGCCTTAACACGGGTATCTTCATTTCTTTTATAATGTGGACCTGTTAATGGAAGGTAGTCTTTGAGCCTGAAGTAACAGTCATAACACCATTCTTTGTCCTTGATAGAATGTATGAATTGAAAACGAGGTTTTCTTTCTTCTTGTTTTACAATGCATCCATCACCTAGCAATTTCCCACAAACCATAGGTAAGAATTCTTCACACGACAACATTTCCTCCCACCTTTCATCAGAGAACATTTGTTCTTTTTTAAATTATACCCTCTGGTTAACTTATATAACTTTAAATCCCGCTTCTTTCTGCTAATCTAACCTAAACTTTCCCCACCAACCACCGATATAATCCATATAACCCTCAGGAGGATCAAAAGATGATTGATAAAGTGACAGGCGGAGTTTCAGGAGTACAATCATTTACTAGATTAGAGAATCAGACAAGTGAAGAAGTGAAACAAATTCAAGCGCAGGAACGACATCATGAAGAAACCACGAGAAGAGAACCTGTCACCAAAGAGAAAATGGAAGATGTCGTGAATGGAATGAATGAGTTTATGTCCACTTCGAATACTCACCTCAAATTTGAATTTCATGATAAATTGAAAGAATATTATGTGACGATCGTCGATGATCGGACGCAGGAAGTAGTGAAAGAAATACCGGCAAAGAAAATCCTTGATATGCATGCCGCGATGACGGAATTTGTTGGGTTAATGGTCGATAAGAAAGTTTAATGGAAGGAGATACATATGGCTGATATGCGAATTGGTGGCCTTGCCAGTGGTATGGACACGGATCAAATCATAAAAGATTTAATGAAGGCGGAACGAATTCCTTTAGATAAACTGGAACAGAAGAAGCAATACCTTGAATGGCAGCGTGATGATTACAGGGATATGAATAAGATGATGTTTGATTTTAGTAATCTTATTTTTGACGGAGTGATGAAGCAGGGGACGTATACGCAGAAGACGATTAGTGTGTCTGATCCTTCTGTTGTATCTGTGAAAAATATTAATTCTACTACCGATTTTTCTGGAAACTTGGAAGTTGGGAATCTAGCCAAATCAGCAACGATCATTAGTGGAGCTACCGGCATCACAGATTCATCCAAGACTTTAAAAGAACTAATGCCTGGCTTAAGTGGCACACAAAAAATAAACATAAAATCTATACTTAAAGATGGAACATTGGATCCTAAGGGAACATCCATCGAATTTGAACCTGAAAAGGAAACGTTAAATAGTTTGATATCAAAGATCAATCAGCAAACAGGGGTTTCTGTTTTCTTTGATGAAAAAACAAAACAATTTTCTTTCACTGCCAAAAACTCAGGTGATGCTGCCGGGAATGATATCGTTCTTTCGGATGAAACAGGTACTTTTTTTGATAGTCTGCAATTAACGGATTCAAATTTCAGTGGAGTGCGTCAGGAAGGGGTAAACGCAACGTTTACCTATAATGGACTTACGACGACGAGACCTTCAAATACCTTTACCATTAATGGATTTGAATTAACGTTGAAAAACGAGTCGACAGGTCCTGTCACCTTTACTTCTGCACCTGACACCGACAAAATCCTAGAAAAAATCGTCAAATTCGTCGACGAATACAACAAACTCATAGAAAAAGTAAACGGCGAAGTAAACGAAAAAAAATACCGTGATTTTCAACCATTGACAGCTGAACAAAAAGAGTCAATGGAAGAAAAAGAAATTGAGCTATGGGAAGAAAAGTCTCGAAGCGGTACACTGCGTAATGACTCTGTATTAACTTCTGGTCTCAACAAAATGCGATCTGACATGTACACACCAATCTCTGGTGGAACATCAGGCTTTGACCAATTAGCCCAAATCGGAATCAAAACATCAAGCAACTACCTTGACCGTGGAAAGCTTATTATCGATGAAAATAAACTGAGAGAAGCGATTTCAAAAGACCCGAATGCCATCTATGAGATTTTTGCTAAAGATGGTGCGACGTCAAATGAACAAGGGATCGCACGTCGTTTACGTGATACGTTGAAAGATACAATGGACAGCATTGAGCAAAAAGCAGGGAAAGCATCGAGCACCAATAATACATTTACTTTAGGCCGTTTACTAAACAACATGGACAACCAAATGGACCGATTTGAGGACCGGTTGATCCAAGTCGAAGACCGCTACTGGCGCCAATTCACCGCCATGGAAAAAGCCATCCAGCGCTCCAACGAACAATCCATGTTCCTCATGAACCAATTCGGCGGCTAATCATCATTAAAGGAGGGTCATTATGGCCATCAACAACCCGTATGCAGCATACAAGAACAACTCGGTCAATACCGCATCACCAGGTGAACTCACCCTTATGCTCTATAACGGAAGTCTGAAATTTATTCATATCGCGAAAAAAGCGATTGAAGAAAAAAATATTGAACTGAAAAACACTAATATTCAGAAGACCCAAGCCATCGTGAATGAGCTGATGGTTACCTTGAATACGGATCTTGAGGTCTCACAAAACCTCATGTCCTTATACGACTACATCAACCGTCGCCTAACAGAAGCCAATGTTAAGAATGACTCGGTGATTTTAGAAGAAGTAGAGAGCCTCATCACAGACTTCCGTGACACATGGAAAGAAGTCATTCAACTAAACCGCCAGAAGCAGCATGCCGGTCAAGGTGGACAGGCGTAATGAGCTCGGTCCTTCTTTGCTATACGATCACGAAGCAATTGAAAGAAGCATTGGAACACGTGAATGATGAAAACAGGGAATCCAAGATTGAGGAAGTGGAATCTCTTTTAGAAAAAAGACAGAGCCTGCTTTGCACCATTAAGCCTCCCTATACGCAGGATGAGCAGGCACTCGGCAAGCAGATGATTGCCTGGAACGGGCAAATCGATCGACAGCTGGCTCAGTTGCGTCTGCAAATCAAGCGGGACATGAACGGCTTGACTAAGAAAAAAACGTCGGTACAAAAATACTCCAACCCATACGAATCTTTACAATATGATGGGATGTTCTACGATAAAAAGAAATAGGTGATTCTTTGACAACAAAATTAGACGAAAAACAGTACGAATTGGTCAGCCAATACGTCGGAATGCTCGACACAATCGAAGAAGCACTGAAATATGTGGAAGCAAGCTTCACGGATTTCAGCAAAACAGAGGGGGACCAGGTCCTTTCCGATGTCTTCATGGCCATTGGTCAGATTTCAGAAAGCAATCCTTTGTTGAAAGAAATATTTGATGGGGAAGGCGTTCAGAAAGCATTAACCGGATTTGATTCGGTGACGGATCAGGCGTGGAAACTGGAAGGACAGCTGGATAACAACGAAGTTAAACATAGCATTGTACAGGAAAAACTATCACCAGCCTTCTCTACATGGAAAGCGTCGATTGAAAGCCAACTTAAACCGTATTTAATCACACTAAGTCTCGAATCTACGAGGCTTTTTTCTTTTTCCAAATACTCTCATGCTATAATAATAGAAAAAAGCTGGAGGAAGCAGGTATGAAAACCAGTGTGATAGATGAAATTCGAAAACTATGCCTATTTTATCCCGAGGTTCATGAACATGTAGACGGATTCGGTCACATATCTTTCCGCGTAAAGGACAAACCATTTGTCATTATCGGAGAGACCTTATCGATTAAGACCCTCCCTGCCACCCAGGAAATTCTCCTCGAACAGCCGGGCTTTATCAAAGCACCATACATAGGAAGGCATGGTTGGGTGCTGGTTGAGATAGAGAAAGTGGGCTGGCAAACGATTGAAGGATTGATTCGTGAGGGCTTTTTGATTGCAGCTCCAAAGAGACTGGCCGATCACATACGAAATGGATGAAAAAACATGATAAATTTAATCACCAATGAACTCATTAAACAAATTACCCGTCCGCGTATGGGGATTTCCCTGGGCATCATCGTGCTCATCGATTCCATCGCATCCCTTTTTGTCTATCTGCTCTTCGACGGAGCCCAATTTTCATTCTGGGAATATATGCGGATCAGTTCTAACCTCCTTATCGTCATTCAGATTTTCTGTCTGATTATCGCTGGGGATATTGTGTCAAGTGAATTCTCTACGGGCACTATAAAGCTTCTCCTCATACGACCGATTAGCCGTGTGAACATTTTACTTTCCAAATACATAACTATTTTAGTCATCGCGATGGTTTTAACAGCCGCTCATTTCTTATTTTCGGTCATACTTGGTTCACTCTGGTTTTATGATAGCTTCTTTGACTTCAACGTGAACTTTTTCATCGTGGCAGGTGCGTATGTACTGAGATTTATAGAATTGATTGTAATCTGCTCGATCGCCTTTACCTTTTCTGTCCTGACGAGAAGCAGTTCGTTTGCGATTGGTTCAACTATTTTTCTCACCTTTTCAGCCGGGACGTTTTTGATTCTCATGAACGAACGGGGCTTGGAGTGGGGGAGATATCTATTTTTTGCCAATACCGATTTGCAACAGTATTTCTTCGGGACACCTCCGTTTGAAGGAATGACATTTTGGTTTTCCGTTGTGGTGATTCTGGTGTATTTGGTTGGGTTTGGTGGATTGGCCTGGTGGAGTTTTGGCCGGCGGGATGTGGAGGTTTAGGGGATCTGTTGTTGATAGGGTGCCAGGCACAGACCAATAGAAAAGTGCCAGGCACAGATGAGGGGAAGGGTGCCAGGCACCAACCGAAAGAAAAGTGCCAGGCACAGATGAGGAAGAGAGTACCGGGCACTAAGTAAAAGAAAAGTGCCAGGCACCACCAATAAATCCGGCAAATTCTCAATGTAACAAAAAGAGGGTTTTATTTCTAAATGTCGAATGTAGTTATTTGTCTATAATTCTGAAAGAAGAAAGGAAGATTCAATGCCGCGAAAGCCTAGAGTTTGGTATCCTGGAGCTATGTATCATGTGACTGCCCGAGGAAATAGAAAGAACAATCTATTCCGTGATCGAAAAGATTATCAATTCTATTTAACCCTGTTACAAAAAGCAAATGAGAAACTCCCCTTTATTCTTCATTCTTATTGCCTCATGCCAAATCATATTCACCTCATTATTGAAACGATTGAAGACCCACTCTCTCAAATCATCCATTACGTTCACTCTAACTATGCAAAATATTTTAATAAAAAGTACGATTACATTGGTCACGTATTCCAAGACCGCTATTTTGCAAAGTTAATTAAAAACTGGAAGCAGATAATGGATACCAGTAGTTATATCCATTTAAACCCGGTGAGGTCCAGGTATGTGAAAAATCCAGAAGATTATTACTGGAGTAGCTATAAAACATTTATTATATCAGGCTATAAAACCCTTGCAGATCCTACCAAAATTCTAAAGAATCTTGGTGATCATCCAAATGATAAGTACAAATTTTATGTAGAAACCAAATTGAATACGAAAGATTGGGGCTTTATTAAATAATAGAAGGTGCCAGGCACAGAAAGGGGGAGTAGTGCCTGGCACCAAACAAGATAATGGTACCTGGCACCAAACAAGATAATAGTGCCAGGCACCAAACAAGATAATGGTACCAGGCACCAAACATGTTAATAGTACCTGGCACCTTCAAGGTCTCTAACCCCTTCGCAATTCCACCCCAAATAGCGCCCCAAACTCCTCACAAAACCTCCACAAAAACTCCATATCCCCACCCTCTAACCCAACAAAAAAGTGAGATAATTATACTACAAAGAGTGAAGGTGAACCCAATACACAGCAACCACCAATTCACTCTTAAACATTCTCTACTCCTTCCACCTCAACCTTTTCGACACCACTTAACAAAATTCATGAAAGTTGACAAAAAATTTAGAAAGTTTAAGAAGGATTAAAGAAGGGAATAGAGAATATATAAACATAGCTTTATTTTTAAAAGGAGGAGTTTACATGTTGAACTACAACATTCGAGGCGAGAACATTGAGGTAACTCCAGCGATTCGCGAACACGTGGAGAAGAAGATTGGCAAGTTAGACCGTTACTTTAATGAAACTCCTGATGCAAATGTACATGTTAATTTAAAAGTGTATCCTGATAAAAATACGAAAACAGAAGTGACTATTCCAATGCCGCATTTAGTGCTACGTGCAGAGGAACGCAACACAGATATGTATGCGGCCATTGATCTGATAGTAGATAAATTGGAGCGTCAAATTCGCAAACATAAGACAAGAGTGAACAGAAAAATGCGCGAAAAGGGTAGTCCTAAAGAGTTTTTCGCGGCTCAGGAAGATCTGAATCACGTTTCTCCGAACGGGGCAGCTGCCATTGAACTGGAGGAAGAGGATGATACGGAAGTAGTGAGAACGAAGCAGTTCAATCTTAAACCGATGGACAGTGAAGAAGCGATTCTGCAGATGAATATGCTCGGTCACACATTCTTCATCTTCACAGACGCAGAGACTAACGCAACGAACATTGTGTACAAGCGTCGTGATGGCAAGTACGGCTTGATTGAAACAAACTAATTTCATAACCAAGAGGTCCTGCGGTCGCTTTGACTGCAGGATTTTTTCATTCTTAGGAGGATTTTACCATTTTTTGTCGAAGTTTGAAGGTAGACAAAGAAGAGGGGGAAACCAAATGAGAGATTCACGGTTAGAGAAGTTGGCGGAAGTGCTTTTGACTCATTCCTTGAAAGTGAAGGAAGGGGAAAAGGTGATGATAACGGGGGAGCATTCAACGCAACCTCTTATAAAGGAGCTGCTGAAAAAATCATATGAGATGGGGGTAATCCCCTATTTTGAATTTGGCGATCTGGAATTAAATCGAATTATGGCTACACATGCAAAACCTGAACAGATGATACTTCGAAATAAATGGAATATGCAGCAGTATCAGGATTTGGATGCCTTTATCCATATTGCCAGTGAGGCAAACGACGCAGAGATGAGCGAGGTCCCTGCTGAGCAATGGCAGCTCCTCATGCCACATATGAAAGAGTCCAATGACTATCTTATTCAAAACAAGAAATGGGTTCTTTTAAACTATCCAAACTTTTCCCTCGCTCAAAAAGCGAAGATGAGCTATGACACGTTCTTCGATTATCTATTGGAAGTCTGCACGGTTGATTATAAGCAGATGGAAGAAGCCCAGAAGCCCCTTAAAGAGTTGATGGATAAAACCGACAAGGTGCGTATCACCGGTGAGGGGACGGACCTGACATTTTCCATCAAAGATATTTCGTCTGTTATGTGTTTCGGTGAGCGGAATATTCCTGACGGAGAAGTGTATACGGCTCCTGTGAAGGACAGTGTCAATGGAACGATTACGTATAATACACCGACACTTTATCGCGGATTCTCTTTTAACAATGTCTCTTTGACGTTTGAGAACGGGAAGATTGTGAAAGCGACGGCTGATAAAACGAAGGAACTGAACGATATTCTGGATACAGATGAAGGTGCCCGCTTTATCGGTGAGTTTGCTCTTGGGGTGAATCCGAAGATCAATGAACCGATGATGGATATTTTATTTGATGAAAAAATTAACGGAAGCTTTCATTTTACACCGGGACAGGCCTATGAACAGGCAGACAACGGAAATCGTTCCAGCGTACATTGGGATATGGTATGCATTCAGCGTCCCGAATATGGCGGCGGGGAAATTTACTTCGATGATGTTTTAATTCGCAAAGATGGGTTATTTGTAGTAGAAGAGCTAAAAGGATTAAATCCTGAAGCTTTAATCTAAAGGAGGGCATCACCATGACGTATTCCATTGTAGGCTATGACCCGGAAGAGAAAGAATGGGGGATTGCGGTCCAATCGAAATTTCTCGGTGTTGGATCGGTTGTTCCGTTTGCGAAAGCAGGAGTGGGGGCTGTGGCGACTCAGTCTTACGCCAATACTTCTTACGGACCGCTTGCGCTTCAACTAATGGAGGAAGGCAAGACGGCGGAAGAGGCAATGGACATCATCACACAGGATGATCCGGAGCGTCCGTTACGCCAGGTTGGATTGATTGATGCTGGTGGAAATGCGGCTACTTTTACAGGAGAAGGGTGCTATGACTGGGCTGGTGGACAGACAGGGAAGCACTTTGCCGCTCAGGGGAATATTTTAGTAGATGGTCAAACCGTGAGAGCGATGGCGGATACCTTTGAGTCCACCACCGGATCGTTGGCTGAAAGGTTGCTAAATGCACTGGAAGCTGGCCAGGAAGCTGGCGGCGATTCCAGGGGAATGCAGTCCGCTGCCCTTTTAGTTGTGAAAGAAAGCGGGGGATACGGCGGATTCAACGATCGCTATATTGATCTGAGAGTGGATGATCACGCTTCTCCTATCAAGGAATTGAAGCGAATCTATCTTCTGCATCAGCTGTATTTCAAAGAGTCGGATGCCGGCAGGGTGGTATTGTTGGACGGCCATATTCACGATGAAGTAGAACGTGAACTAACACGACTTGGATATGCGAAAGAAAAGCAATCTCTTTATCATAATTTAAAAGACTATCTGCACACGGAAAACTTCGAAATGCGTGAGCAGGAAGAAAATTATATCGATTTGGATGTATTGGATTATATGAAAAATCAAGGAAGATAATTGTAAAAAGAACCAGTCAGAAAATGATTGGTTCTTTTTTCTTGTTTTAAAACAGTTTAATGCTAGCTTGAAATGTTATATAATGAACATTTGTGTACGGGACTCAGAGAAGTTGGAGGTAAATACAAACATGAGTACAGTCGGAAGAAATGAACCATGTCCTTGTGGCAGTGGGAAAAAATATAAGAAATGCTGTGAAAAAGAAAATGTTGTGAATATAGATACCCTTGTGAGTCAGGAGCTGGACGTGCTGCAGGCACAGCTGTATGATTTCATCGCTACGGCCCAGTCTGCCGAGATGGAAGAATCCTATCATCACTATCTGTCTAAAATGGACTTGATGCAGGCGGACCCTGATATATATGAAATGGCATTTGTCAGTTGGTACGGAGCAACTCAACAGGATGCTGAAGGTGTTCGTTTAATCGAACGATTTGTAGATAAGCAATTGAGTGCGGTTACTCGTCCCCAGACTGCCGAAGTGTTGGAGTCTTGGAAGAATGTAAGAGTGACAGCTGGAACGGTAGAAAAGCTTGATGACAATACATTGCGTGTCGGGGAAGCAATCACGGGGGATACCCTGATTGTGAAAGAAAAATTCGGAAAGCTTGAGAATAACAGCTTCTTTCTCGGGTTACTATTACCGAATGGGGAGAAGTATCTTCCGTTTGCTCAATACTTTATCTATCCTGCCATTGAAAAGGCGGCAATGGAATTAGTGAAGATCCGCTATGAACAGGGGGAGTTTGAAACTCTCCACGATTACTTATCCGGTCAGTACCTGGAAATCGCGGATGTAGGATTTGTTCTTTACAGTGCTGAAAAGAAAAAGGCCGGAAAAAAAGCGGTACCAGATAAAGGATCTGCTGAAGACGATATAACGCAGGAATCCGTTGAAGAATCCGATGATTCAATTGAAGGAGTCGAAATCTGGAAGACACCGGAATACATTGAAGCGATCACCTCACTTCAAAAGTTCCTTTCTGAAAAAGGGGAAGACAAAAAAGAAAGTGAGATACTCGTAGCTGTATTGGAAAAATACTTCTACACAGAGCGCCCGACGATCCGGAATCCGAAAATCTATTCCGGGGCAATGGTGGACATGGTGAAAAACATAGACGAAATCAGCATCCGCCACGTTCAAAAGGAACTGGCCGAATACTTTGATGTCTCTGCCAACAGCATCTCAAGACGAAGCAAACAAATCTGGGAAAGCTACCAGGAAACCGTCCACGAACTGCTGAAAGCAACGAACGCATAACCTGAACTAAATACACACCGTATGGAAGTCGTCTTATAAAGGCGGCTTTTTTTGAGGGACGGACCTCCCAATTCACCCCGCTTAGGATAAGAAAGCTTGATATAAAAGCATTCAATCTTCGAAATGGCTGCAATAGGGAGGTCCGTCCCTCAAAGCCTTAAGTTGTAACCGATAGGGGATAGTGGTAAGATTGATAGGGAATATATCGTGTTTTGGTGGGAGGATAATTGGTTTTTGTAGCGAATTTTAAGTAGAGTGATGTGATCGTGATTTCCTGTTTTTTTCAGGGATTTCATATATTTCTCATCCAAATCTCATTTCCTTTCGTTATACTGTTGACGATTGGCTCTCATATAAACACAGATAAAGGAGCGTTTATACATGCTTGGTCTATTAAACAAAGTGTTCGATGCGAATAAAAGAGAATTAAAGAGGCTTGAGAAATTAGCCGATCAAATAGAAGAATTAGGCCCCGATATGGAGCGTTTGACGGATGATGAAATCCGTGAAAGAACAGAGAGATTCAAGGAACGGTATCAAAAGGGTGAGGATCTCGAGGACATACTCGTAGAAGCCTTTGCTGTCGTACGGGAAGCGGCTCGCCGTGTACTTGGCCAATATCCTTACCGTGTTCAGTTGATGGGTGGTGTTTCCCTCCACGGCGGGAACATTTCAGAGATGAAAACCGGGGAAGGTAAAACCCTGACGGCGACAATGCCCGTGTACTTGAATGCGATCACAGGTAAAGGTGTTCACGTTATCACGGTGAATGAATATCTGGCAAGCCGTGATGCCGAAGAGATGGGCAAGCTGTACAATTTCTTGGGACTGACGGTCGGTCTGAATCTCAACTCCATGTCTAAAGAAGAAAAACGTGAAGCCTATAAGGCGGATATCACATATGGTACGAATAACGAATTCGGATTCGATTACCTTCGGGACAATATGGTTCTGTATAAAGACCAAATGGTGCAGCGCAGTCTTCATTTTGCCGTCATTGATGAGGTCGACTCCATCTTGATTGATGAAGCACGTACACCGTTGATCATTTCAGGGAACGCCCAGCGCACGCCTCAGCTTTATATCCAGGCGAATGCAGTGGTACGTACATTGAAAAAAGAAGAAGATTACACTTATGATGAAAAAACGAAGGGTGTTCAATTAACAGAGGAAGGGATCAGCAAGGTGGAGAGAGCCTTCCATATTGATAACCTTTTCGATATTTCACACGTAACCCTTAACCACCATATCAACCAGGCATTGAAAGCCCACGTTAGTATGCACCGTGATGTGGATTATGTGGTACAGGAAGGCGAAATTGTCATCGTTGACTCCTTCACGGGTCGTCTGATGAAAGGTCGCCGTTACAGTGATGGTCTTCATCAATCGATTGAAGCCAAAGAAGGCCTTGAAATACAAAACGAAAGTATGACCATGGCAACGATCACATTCCAGAACTATTTCCGTATGTATGAAAAGCTGTCCGGTATGACTGGTACAGCGAAGACGGAAGAAGAAGAGTTCCGGAATATTTACAATATGAATGTCATCGTCATCCCGACGAATAAACCGATCGTACGTGATGATCGTGCCGATTTGATATACGCTTCTATTGAAGGGAAATTCAATGCGGTAGTAAATGATATTAAAGAACGAAATGAAAATGGACAGCCTGTACTAGTCGGTACGGTTGCCGTTGAAACGTCTGAGCTTATCTCGCAACTATTAACAAAAAAAGGCGTACGCCACAATGTCTTGAATGCGAAAAATCATGGCCGTGAAGCGGAAATCATTTTAGAAGCAGGTCAGCCTGGTGCCGTCACGATCGCCACTAATATGGCCGGCCGTGGTACGGACATCAAGCTTGGAGAAGGTGTCATCGAACGTGGTGGTCTTGCGGTTATCGGTACAGAGCGTCATGAATCACGCCGGATCGATAATCAGCTTCGTGGTCGTTCAGGACGTCAGGGAGATCCCGGTGTGACTCAGTTCTATCTTTCAATGGAAGATGAGTTAATGCGCCGATTCGGTTCTGACAATATGAAGAGCATGATGGAACGACTTGGAATGGATGACACCCAGCCAATCCAAAGTAAAATGGTCAGCCGTGCTGTAGAATCAGCTCAAAAACGCGTTGAGGGTAACAACTTCGATGCTCGTAAGCAGCTTCTTCAATACGATGATGTCCTGCGTCAACAGCGTGAAATCATCTATAAACAGCGTAATGAAGTCATCGACTCTGAAAACCTTCGTGAGATCGTTGAAGGCATGATCAAGTCAACCATCGAACGTCAGGTAGCGGCGCATACGGCGGAAGAAGAGATGGAGAACTGGAATCTTCAGGGCATCGTGGATTATGTGAATGCCAATCTTCTTCCGGAAAATGACGTGACAGTTGACGATCTTCGTGGAAAAGAAGCCGATGAAATGATGGCTCTCATCTATGAAGACGTGCAGCACCGCTATAATGAAAAAGAAGAGCAGCTGACACCGGAGCAGATGCGCGAGTTTGAAAAAGTCATCCTGCTTCGAGCCGTTGATACGAAATGGATCGATCACATCGATGCCATGGATCAGCTTCGTCAGGGTATCCACCTTCGTGCATACGGACAGAATGATCCACTGCGCGAATACCAGCATGAAGGTTTCGCCATGTTTGAAAGCATGGTACTCGCCATTGAAGAAGACGTGGCGAAATACGTCATGAAAGCTGAAATCCGCAACAATCTTGAACGCCAGGAAGTAGCCAAAGGCCAAGCGGTGAACCCGAAAGAAGAAGGCGGAAAAGCCAAGAAACAACCAGTTCGCAAACAGGCAGACGTTGGACGCAACGACCCATGCCCATGCGGAAGCGGCAAAAAATACAAACACTGCCACGGCATAACTGGATAAATAATAGAAATGATACCTGGCACTTATTTTGTTAAAATAAGCGCCAGGTACTTTTCCGTTTTTTATGGGTAGCTGAAGTAGAGGGTATTAATAGTGGATAATTTTGTGAGCAGGCTTTTTAAAAGCACTGTTGATTTCCGCTGCAGGTGCCCGCCCCGCGGAAAGCGAGCACCTGCAGCGGAAATCAACCACTACGATCTAAAGTAAATCCAGCCACTCTACTTCGTATAATCCCAATAAAATAATCTCAACAACCCAAATAACTATAGAGGTGACCACACATGGAACTTTCAGAAATCAGAGCAGAGTTAGAAAAATCAGCTAAGACATTAGCGGACTTCAGGGGGTCTCTTTGACTTAGAAAACAAAGAGGCAAGAATCCAGGAGCTTGACGAAATCATGGTCCAACCCGACTTCTGGGATGACCAACAAAAGGCGCAAGGGCTAATCAATGAAGGAAACGGTCTGAAAGATCTTGTAAATGAATACAAATCATTGCTTGAATCCCAAGAGAATCTGGAATTGACCCTGGAACTTGTCAAAGAAGAGCCCGATGAAGAACTTCAAAAGGACTTGGAAGAAGAGCTTGGTGACTTGGTGAAACGATTAAATGACTATGAGCTTCAGCTTCTACTAAGTGAAGAACACGATAAAAACAATGCAATCCTTGAGCTGCATCCCGGTGCAGGCGGAACAGAGTCTCAGGATTGGGGTTCCATGCTTCTTCGTATGTACACGCGTTGGGGTGAGAAACGTGGATTCAAAGTGGAAACCCTTGATTATCTTCCTGGCGATGAAGCGGGAATTAAGAGCGTAACGCTAGCGATAAAAGGTCACAATGCATATGGTTATTTAAAAGCTGAAAAAGGTGTACATCGTCTTGTCCGTATTTCACCGTTCGATTCTTCAGGCCGTCGTCACACTTCCTTTGTCTCATGTGAAGTCATGCCTGAATTCAATGAAGAAATCGAAATCGATATCCGTACGGAAGACCTGAAAATCGATACGTACCGTGCAAGTGGAGCCGGTGGACAGCACATCAATACAACCGACTCAGCTGTCCGTATCACTCACTTACCGACCAATGTCGTGGTAACGTGTCAATCGGAACGTTCTCAAATCAAGAACCGTGAATCGGCGATGAAGATGCTGAAAGCGAAGCTCTACCAAAAACGGATCGAAGAACAAGAGCAGGAGCTTGCTGAAATCCGTGGGGAGCAAAAGGAAATCGGATGGGGAAGCCAAATCCGTTCCTACGTCTTCCATCCATACTCCATGGTTAAAGACCATAGAACCAATACAGAATCCGGAAACGTACAAGGCGTCATGGACGGAGACATCGACCCATTCATCAACGCCTACCTGCGATCCAAAATCAAATAAAACAACCCAACTGACCTTTCCTAAATAGGAGAGGTCAGTTTTTTAATTCCTTTGAGGGACGGACCTTGAAAAACCATATTTATTTCATTGTTTTATTCCTCTTCAAGGTCCGTCCCTCGAATACATCCTAGTACGCACCATTACGAGAACCTCACTCCATTAATGCTTTAACACGTTATTGAACTGTTATTTACACCTCTATGTACCCATGCTATACTCTCAAAGGTTGATGCAGAGGGATTTAAGGAATGGTTGTATCTCCTTGTCATCCTCATCACCATGGATTTAGGAAAATGGAAGTGCTGACTTTTTTGGATGCAAATGTATACTTCTTCACAAGGCGATGACCCGATTTAGAGGTCCGTCCCTGAGGAGGATTGCATCAAAGGAAGGGTTTGTACTCATACTATTAATACATAGGTTAAAGGAGTCGTACTGGATGGGTTTGAAGGAAAGGCGTCGTGAGCAGGTTTTTAATCCACGGAAAGAAAAGTTGTTAGAGTATTTGTTTGTTGTGTTTGGGTCAACGATTGTGGCCATTGCGTTTAATGTATTCTTATTGCCGAACGAAGTAGCTTCGGGAGGGGTGAGCGGGATATCGACCATTCTGAATGGATTGTTTGATTGGAAGCCTGCTTACGTACAATGGGCTTTCAATATTCCGCTGTTTATTGCTGGATTGATTTTTCTTGGGCTTCAATTCGGAGTCAAGACAGCCATCGGTACGATATTTTTACCACTTGTCGTTTTCTTGACCGAAGATTGGAAACCATGGACAGAGGATCCCTTGCTTGGTGCCCTTTTCGGTGGGATCGGTGTAGGACTTGGTTTAGGAATCGTGTTCAGGGGAAGAGCATCAACTGGAGGGACGGACCTTGCCGCTCAGATTGTCAATAAGTTCACTGGACTGTCCTTGGGAACATGTGTCGCCCTTATAGACGGGATGATCGTTCTTTCCGCAGCCATCGTATACGATATCGAGCGAGGACTATATGCCCTTATCGGTTTATATGTAACCAGTAAAACCATCGATCTGGTCCAGGTTGGAATAAGCCGGTCCAAGATGGCCTTGATTATTACGAATCGTCAGGAAGAGGTACGTGAAGGAATTTTGAATAAAATCGACCGCGGGGTGACAAAACTATCTGCATACGGTGGTTATACGGATGATGAGCGTCCGATCCTCATGTGTGTCGTCGATCAGACAGAATTCACAAAACTGAAACAACTGGTCAAAACCATTGACCCCGCTGCATTCGTCGTTACAATGGATGCTTCGGAAGTTCTCGGTGAAGGTTTCAAACGTGTTTAATCTTGGTATAATTATGTAAGAGAGGGACGGACCTTGCATCCGCGACTCAAAAATGTTTTCCTAGGGGGATAATAATGAAGAAAAAGCTACTTGGAATTCTTTTTGGCGCTTCATTGGTACTTGCAGCCTGTGGCGGAGACGGCGGCGACAGTACAGAAACAAGCTCCGGTGGAATAGACCCTGAAAAAATCGTAAACAATAAGTGCACCAGCTGCCATGGTGGAAACCTTGAAGGCGGCATGGGTCCTGCCCTGAAAAATATCGGTGCTGAGCTAAGCAAAGACCAAATCCGTGAAACCATCAAGAATGGTAAAGGCCAAATGCCTCCTGGACTCATTGATGGTGAGGAAGCTGACGCAGTGGCTGAATGGTTATCAAATAAGAAATAAGAACATGAGAAGAATCCAAATACGGGTTCTTCTTTTTTGTCAGTAATTAACTTGATCCGGTCAACGTGCAATTGATTTTTATTATCCACATCTTTTTACTAATCCTTCTTTAAGTCTTTGTTACAGAAGCTTTTCGTATTGATCCACTTAATCATGAATCTATTAAACCTACTCAATTATAACCTAGTAACTTAATCAGAACGGCATCAACTGAGTATTTTACGTTAAATCACCACAAAAATCTATTATCTGGTAATAGTACCAGATAATAGATAAAAAGAACTACTTTTTTATCTCTAAATAGGTAAAATCGACAGCAAAACAGGTAAAAAATTCACATTTTTTTATGTTCTGAAATGAAAATGTAATAATTTTTTTCCTTAAATTCGTATAAAGTGATGTTATAATAATTTTCGGAAGCGTAATTCGAGTTTTTTCACCATTTTTTGTCTAACGGTGGTAAAGATTACTTTGGTTATGTCCCGTGTACATATGTCGATAACAGCCAAGAGGGTAACTACATAATACAAATAAGGTGATTTTAAATGATAGAAATGAAAGACGTCTACAAGCAGTACAGCAATGGTGTGATGGCTGCGAATGGCTTTAACGTCCATATTAAGCAAGGTGAGTTTGTGTATGTTGTGGGGCCAAGCGGAGCCGGGAAGTCTACTTTTATTAAAATGATGTACCGCGAAGAACGTCCTTCCAAAGGAGATATCATTGTAAATGGTATCAATCTCGCCAAAATCAAAAATAGTAGAGTTCCATACTTACGACGAAACGTGGGGGTTGTATTCCAGGATTTCAAGCTGCTACCATCGCTGACAATCTATGAAAACATTGCCTTCGCACTTGAAGTAATAGAAGAACATCCAAAACAGATAAAGAAAAGAGTCATGGAAGTGCTGGACCTGGTAGGGTTAAAGCACAAAGCAAGAATGTTGCCGAATGAGCTTTCCGGTGGGGAACAACAGCGTGTATCCATTGCACGATCCATTGTGAATACGCCGAAGCTTGTGATTGCGGACGAGCCTACAGGAAACCTTGACCCCGAAACATCATGGGATATCATGAATATCTTTGAAGAAATCAGCAACCGTGGTACTACAGTGATCATGGCTACACATAACCGGGAAATCGTAAATACGATCAAGCATCGGGTAATTGCCATTGAAAATGGCCGAATTGTCCGGGACGAACAGCGAGGTGATTACGGTTATGAAAGCTAGAACGTATGGTCGACATCTTAGAGAAAGCTTCAAAAGCATCGGGCGGAACGGCTGGATGACATTTGCATCGGTAAGTGCCGTTACCGTAACACTGTTACTTGTTGGTGTGTTCATTGTCCTAATGCTAAACATGAACAAGGTAGCAACCGATATTGAGAAAGACGTTGAAGTTCGGGTTTTACTGGAAATTGGTACTGAACAATCCCAAATTGATCAAATAGAGAAAAAGATTCAAAATATAAGTGGAGTCGAATCCGTTGAGTACTCTTCAAAGGAAGAAGAACTGCAGAACCTTGTTAAGGATCTGGGAGACGATTTCAGATTATTTGAACAGGATAACCCATTGTATGATGTGTTCATCGTGAAAGCAAAGAATCCACGAGACACTGGGAAGATTGCTGGTCAAATCAGTAAGTATGAAGGTGTAAATGAAGCCCTTTACGGTGAAGCGAAGATTGAAAAATTATTTAATGTGCTGGAAATGAGTCGAAACGTTGGACTTGTATTAATTATCGGTCTGTTGTTTACCGCCATGTTCCTCATCTCAAATACAATTAAAATCACCATTGTCGCTAGAAGAAGGGAAATCGAGATAATGAAACTCGTGGGTGCAACCAACTGGTTCGTACGCTGGCCATTCATATTAGAAGGATTATGGCTTGGAATTTTAGGTTCTATTATCCCGATCGCTCTTGTCACAACAGGTTACTACTATGCCTATGGATTTATTAAACCGAAACTACAAAACAATTTTATTCAGATATTAGATTTTACCCCCTTTATCTATCAAGTAAACGGATTGATTCTATTAATGGGTTGCTTGATCGGGGCATGGGGAAGCTTTATGTCTGTTCGTAAATTCTTAAAAGTGTAAAATTTGATAGGTTGATAGAAGCTGAAAGGAGCATGCCGCTTGAACAAGAAGTATTTCATATCATTATCTATTGCAGCAGCATTAACAATCGGAAGTCTACCAACGTTAGCAACCACTGCTAGCGCTAACTCCTCCGTGGAGGACTTAAAGAAACAGCAGGACGACATCTCATCTAAAAAGGAACAAATCAATGGCAAGATTGATGAGAAAAAATCAGAGATTGACCAAAATATCAATAAACAAAAAGATATCCAATCACAGATTGCTGAAATCAGTACTAAATTAAAAGATACAGAAACAAAGATCGCAGAAAAAACAAAAGAAATCGATGAAACAACGGCAAAAATCAATAAGCTTAAAGAAGAGATTGAAGTCCTTAAGAAAAAGATTGAAGAACGTAACGAGCTATTAAAAGAGCGTGCACGTGCAATCCAGGAAAAAGGCGGCTCTGCCAATTATCTTGACGTACTACTTGGAGCGAATAGCTTCGGAGACTTCATCAACCGTGTTACAGCAGTGAATACAATCGTAAGTGCCGATAAAAAAATCATGGATGAACAAAAACGTGATCAGGCTGAACTAGAGAAGAAACAGGCTGAAGTAGAAAAAGAACTGGCGGATCTTAAATCCTCTAAAGAAAATCTTGAATCCTTGAAAAAAGATCTTGATAGCCAAAAAGCTAAAAAAGCAGAACTATTTAAACAACTGGAAGCTCAACAGGCATCGTTAAAAGTAGAAAAAGCCGGTCTTGAAAAAGAATCGGAAGAGCTTTCTAAAATGGAGCACCAGCTTGAAGGTGAGATCCAGGCTGAACAGGCTCGTTTACAAGAACTTGCCCGCAAGCGTGAAATCGAACGTAAACGCCAGGCAGAAGCTGAAGCAGCTAAGCGTGCCGAGGCACAGCAACAGGCTACTTCAAGCAGTAGCGGTGGTTCATCATCTTCAGGGCATGCTGAAATAGCCTCAAGTACACCAGTAAGTGCTGGCACATGGACTGCTCCGGCTCGTGGAACTATCACGACAAACTTTGGTTGGGATATCTTAAATGGTGAGCGACGCTTCCATTACGGTACAGATATTGCAGCACGTGGCAGTGTGCCAATCTCTGCAGCAGCTGATGGATATGTCATTAAAAGCCAGTACAGCTCAAGCTATGGTAATGTAGTTTACATTACACATTCTATCAATGGTCAAACTTTCACAACGGTTTATGCTCACATGTCTTCTTCATTGGTGAGTACTGGACAAGCAGTAAATAAAGGTGACCAAATCGGTTACATGGGTGACACCGGCTACTCTTTCGGACAGCATTTACACTTTGAGCTCTACAGAGGTTCATGGAGTGCATCCCATGCAAATGCAGTAAACCCGCGTCAATATATTAACTTTTAAGGTAAAGCCTCACTTCTTTTAAGGAGTGGGGTTTTTTATACTATTAGCCCCGTATTAGTCTATTAATATACGGAATACTGTTTTCATATCATAATTCTTCTAGTATAATGACAGTATATTCAAGTGATTTTCGATAAAGGCAAACTAATTGAAAGATTAGGACGCAAAGCCACGGGTCTGCCATTTTATTAAAAATAACGATCGCCGGGTTACCGAAATAATGGAGCAATGACTACTAATTCGACCGTTACTCTAGTATGATTTAACCTGCCTTTTTTGGTAGGTTATTTTTATCTGGGTAGGTTCGTTTCAGTAAGAATTGAATCTGTACGAAGGATGATGGTATTGGAGTTAGCTGATATAAAGAGACAATTAAGAAGTTTTTGCAGAAGAAACCGCACTGCATTAAAGTATACCCATATAGGCAGTTATTCAGCAGAAGAGGTCAGTGACATGATAATCAAATGTGTCGGTGCTGAAGAAATTAAAAGGGTTTTACATGACATTGAAATAATCAATCAGCGCGGTGGAGACAGCGTAAAATATTTTATGCTGATATTGGAAGGGTTAAAAGCAGCATAAAATGTCGATTTCCTTACAGAGATCGGTTGTACATCGCAATTATTTCAGTTTATACAAGGGTCCTTCATTGTAAAGAGGGATCCTTTTTTTATTTGGACATTCAACAATTGGACACACATTTCTACTCTCTTTCTGTAATAATTCAATTGAGGGAAACACTATGAGTAGATAACTTGATTGTGGGGTTGAGATTTAAGATACTAATACATAATAGGGTATATTTGCTGGATGGGGGGATTGCGAATGACCGGACATTTATTCGAACATCACAAAGCTTTAAAGATACTGGATCCTAAACGGCAAAAACGTGTGGCAATGTACAAAGTATTAGAATCGCTTCCATTGAATCATGATGATGGTGTGGCAATGGTTAAGTATCATATTGATGTGAGTATCTCCTTTTCTAAAGGGGGTAGATCCTTTTGATTGAAAGATGGTACACCATTGGTTCTTTCACGTTCCCATCCTCCTGGGGTGCCGTCATGGCATCGTTCATTTTAACCTTTCTCCTGCTTTTCTTCTGGAATAAAAAAGCGAGTGACTGGTATTCGAATAGTATTTTTTATTTTGTACTCATCTGGAAGCTCAGTGTAATCATCGTTGATTTTCAAACGGTCATCGATCACCCTTTTACGGCCGTTTATTTTCATGGGGGCAGAATCGGCTTCTGGCTTGGTTTAATCGGAGCACTTGTGTACGTGTCGTTCAAAAAAAGGGTTGATCCTACAGATCTGACCATAGCTTGGATCAGCACAGTTGTTTTCTATGAATTCGCATGTCATTTATTGGATGGTGAAATATTGATAGGAACCATTCAGTTGATTACTAACGGGTTTCTGTTTGTATTTCTATTGAAAAAAAGTAAGGGACCTCTCCAAGATAAGTGGGCTGTACAATTGGTGACAGTTTTCACCCTCCTTCAACTCCTTTTCCATTCCATAAATGAAGGATTTGCGTATACAACGATCACTTGGTCGTATTTAATGGTAATGATATATCTTATCTTTTTCAATCGAAGGAGGAACTACATTGAATAAAAGGAATTTTGCCCTGGCTATCGTCGCCCTGCTGATTGGGATCTTCCTGGTGAACATGTTTCAGGATCAACAGGAAAAGAAGGCGAAGGAAGAGGCTGCCCAATTAGCTAAAGAGTCCATGGACCTTTCTGATGCGAAGCAAGGGCTTACGAGGGGGGATCGCGCCCCGGATTTTGCATTAACTACTTTAGACGGGGAAGAAGTCAATCTCTCCGACTATCGAGGAAAGAAGGTGATCGTGAATTTCTGGGCAACCTGGTGCCCGCCATGTAAGGCGGAAATGCCGCATATGGAGAAGTACTATGAAAAAAATTCAAAAAAGGAAAATGTCGAAATCCTGGCGGTCAATCTGACTTCACAGGATGACGGGAAGAAGGCTGTCGAGCAATTTGTCGATGGTTATAAACTCACTTTCCCGATTCTAATGGATGAAAAAGGTGATGTCGGTGACCAATATCGTGCATTCACGATTCCCACCACCTATATGATCGACACCAACGGCATCATCCAACACAAAATCCTCGGCCCCATGAACGAAGACATGATGGGTAAAATGATCCAACAAATGGAATAATGGGAGGGACGGACCTTGAGAAGGATGTTTCATTACATACGCTATGAGGTATAGGTAACGAGGATGAAAAGGGGGAGATAGAATATGTTCCACTACACAAAAGAGGTTTCGATGAATGTGAACGAGGCGGTAGCTGCAGTAGAGACGGCTTTGAAAGAGGAAAGCTTTGGCGTCCTGTGGAATCTTGATCTTGCCGGGAAGCTTCACGATAAAGGACTCGATTTCCACGAAGAAGTAGTCGTACTGGAAGTGTGCAACCCCAACGAAGCGAAAAAGGTACTGGAAGAAAGTATGCTCGTAAGTTATTTCCTGCCTTGTAAAGTAACGGTATACACGGAAGGCGGAACAACGAAGATCGGTATGGCGAAACCGAGCAAGCTGATTGAGATGGTGGACAATGATGCATTAAAACGGTTGGCATTGGATATTGAAAATCGTTTGATAGGGTGTTTAGAAAACGTATGACAGATGGGAACCTGTTGCGAAAGAGCGGCGGGTTCTTTTTTATGTCATCCAATACCTCCTACTCCTCACAATCTTCTGAATATGGTACACTTTTAAAAATACATAGATTCAGGAAGGATGACGGGAATATGAAATTCACCACCAAAGTCGTACATAGTCAGCTGAAAGGGACAGAAGAAATCCGAAGTAAGACCACACCGATCTACCAGACGTCTGCGTTTTCTTTTACGTCACTTGAGGAGCTTGAAGGTTTTTATGAAGGCAAGTCCCCTTATCTTTATACAAGAACGGGTAATCCAAACACGGATGAGCTTGGGAAGATGATAGCAGACTTGGAAGGTGCTCCTGCAGGTGTCGCCACGTCTTCGGGGTTATCAGCTATACTGGTCGGAATCCTGGCAGTTGTACAGGCAGGGGATCATATCATTGCAGCAGAGGATTTATACGGGGGGACCTTCCATATGCTGAAAGAAGAGCTGAAATCATTCGGCATCTCGACAACTTTCGTTGACTTTACGAGTGAGGAAGAAATTGAGGCAGCGATTACCCCGCAAACGAAACTTCTATACAGCGAAACAGTCACAAACCCATTTATGCGTGTAGAAGATATTGCAAGTATGAAGACCGTTGCTGAGAAGCATAACCTAAAAACGATGATCGACAACACGTTTGCCACCCCATTTCTCCGGCAGCCTTTCCTGGAAGGGGTCGATCTGGTGGCTCACAGTGCAACGAAATATATCGGGGGGCATAGTGACATCACCGCGGGGGTAGTCGTGGGACACGAAGAACTGGTACAAAAAGCAAGAGAAAAGGTCGTCAACATCGGTTCGAACTTAAGTCCATTCGAAGCCTGGCTCACATGCCGCGGGGCGAAAACAATGGCACTTCGGGTGGGCACCCAGGCGGGGAACGCCAGGACCCTTGCCGACGAACTGCGAGATAATGAACAGGTGAAGTCGGTTTACTATCCAACCGATTTATCCGATAAAGGGAATGGAGCGATCGTCACCATTGAACTTGAGCCTGCATGTAATATTAGTGCCTTCTTTAAGTCTCTGGGTTGGATCAAGATCATTCCGTCCCTTGCCGGTGTAGAAACAACGGTTTCGTATCCATTGGGGACCTCTCACCGGGCCCTTCCGAAAGAAGCACAGGAGAAGCTTGGCATCAACACCCATGTGGTACGCATATCGTTAGGTATCGAGGATGGTGAAGACATCGTCGCTCAGTTTAACGAAGCGATAACAGCTTCACTGAAAAAATAAAAAATTCTGAAAATACACTTGACGTTAAGACCGGTTACCCTTTATAATTCATCTCAACGCACAAATTTTTTACATTGACAACTACATGCTCTTATCCAGAGAGGTGGAGGGACTAGGCCCGATGAAACCCGGCAACCTTCATGTACGCATTTATGCGTCACATGAAAAGGTGCTAATTCCTGCAGGCGATCAGCCTGAAAGATAAGAGGAGGACCCTATTAAATTAGACCCTCTTCTTAGGAAGAGGGTTTTTTATTTTTACCTCTTCTATCTTCCTAGAAACACTCGTTATGCCTTTGCAGTCAGGAGCTGAAAAAGCTTCTGCTCAACCGCAGCAAGTCACACAAACCCAATCCAAATCCAAAAAAACATTTCAGGAGGAATTACCAATGACAAAATCATTCGATTTCGACACTCTGCTTCTTCACGGCGGCCAGGAGCCGGATCCATCCACAGGATCAAGAGCGGTACCCATTTATCAAACGACATCCTATGTTTTCGACAACAGTGACCATGCAGCGAAACTATTCGCACTTGAAGAACCGGGGAATATTTACACCCGAATCATGAATCCGACGGTGGATGTGCTGGAGAAGCGCCTTGCCCTTTTAGAAGGAGGTATTGGAGCTCTTGGGGTTTCATCCGGAATGGCGGCGATCTCCTTATCGATTTTAAATATAGCCGGTGCAGGGGATGAAATCGTGGCAGCCACGAATCTCTATGGTGGAACGTATAATTTATTCTCTACCACTCTGCCGAAATACGGCATCAAGGTTCATTTCGTTGATCCGACTGACCCTGAGAATTTCCGTAAGGCGATTACCCCGAAAACGAAAGCAGTATTTGCCGAGACGATCGGGAACCCAAGCCTCCACGTGCTGGATATCGAGGCAGTAGCGAAAGTGGCCCATGACAACCATATCCCTCTCATCATCGATAACACATTTGCCACTCCATACGTGTGTAAGCCGATTGAGTGGGGGGCAGATATCGTCATCCATTCTGCAACAAAATGGATCGGCGGACATGGTACGGCGATTGGGGGAGTCGTCATTGACGGTGGTCAGTTTGATTGGAATCATGAAAAATTCCCGGGATTCACGGAAGAAGATAGAAGCTATAATGGACTGCGCTACGCACAGGATGTGGGAGCAGCCGCGTTTATTACAAAATTAAGAGTGCAGCTGCTTCGCGACCTCGGGGCTTGCTTAAGTCCACAGAACGCATTTCTGTTATTGCAGGGATTGGAAACCCTGCACCTCAGGATTGAACGTCACACAGAGAATGCGCTGAAGATTGCGGAGCACTTGGATCAGCACAGCGGTGTGGCGTGGGTGTCGTATCCGGGTCTTCCACAGCACCCATCCCATGCACTTGCGGAAAAATATTTAAAAAATGGAGCTGGTTCTATCGTTGTGTTTGGCATAAAAGGGGGAAGGGATTCAGGGCGGGAAGTAGTCGATAATATTTCCCTCTGGTCACATGTAGCCAACGTAGGGGATGCGAAGTCATTGATCATCCATCCTGCTTCCACGACTCACCAGCAATTGAACGATCAGGAAATCCGTGCCACCGGTGTAACCGAGGATCTTGTGAGGCTTTCTGTTGGATTGGAATCTGCGAAGGATTTGATCGAGGATCTGGATCATGCCATCGAAGTTGCACTGGAAACGTCCCGGGTATAAGGGAGATGTTTTGGGGATAACGGTACGAAAACTAACTATAGGTCCTCCGGGGACTGTGAAAGAGAGATATGAGCGAAAATCTGATTTTATCAGCGGAATTTCCAATATATCAGCGAAACCGTCCCTTTTAACAGCGGAATTTCGGGTTTATCAGCGAACCCGCTGCAGACCCGTCCAATTAAAAGGAACGTATTCGTGAAGCATAGTACAAGAACGGCATGCAAAATAATGGGGTTTCTAAAACCCATAACAACACCAAAAAAGGAGGTGGAGGAATGGAGAATTCATATTCGTACGAAGTAAGCTCCATTACCATCCCATCCCTCGCATTAGAGTCAGGCACCACGTTGCAAAATGTAAATCTGGCGTATGAACGGACAGGAAATAAGGAAGGACCCGTCATCCTCATTTGTCATGCTCTCACTGGTACCCACATAGTCAAGGGGACGAGTGAAGACCGCGGCTGGTGGGATGGGATGATCGGGACCCGGTCGTATATAGATACCGATGTATTCAACGTGATCGCCTTTAATGTATTAGGAGGATGCGAAGGCAGTACGGGGCCGGCGTCTACCAATCCGGAAACGGGAGATCGATATGGTCCTGACTTTCCGCACATTTCTATCAGGGACATGGTCCATGCCCAATTTGAAGCGCTCAAACAGCTCTCCGTCGATCACATCGAAGCGGTGATCGGAGGTTCATTGGGAGGAATGCAGGCCCTTGAATGGGGGGCTCTGTATCCTTCCTATCTTTCTAAGGTATTCGCCCTTGCCGTCTCACCAGCCTTAAACGATTACGGTCTTGCCTTTAATCACATCGGCATCACAGCGATTGAAGAGGATCCCGACTTTCATGGGGGACACTATCCCAAAGGGGCCACTTTAAAAGGGTTAGAGATTGCCAGAATGGTTGGGATGGTGACGTACCGGACCCAGGAATTATTTGATCAGCGTTTTCAGCGGGAGAGGACAAATGAGCAATACAATGTAGAAAGTTATCTAGATTATCAAGGAAAGAAACTGGGAAAGCGATTTGATCCGAACAGCTACCTTACCCTGCTTAAAGCCATGAATTCCCACGATATCGGCAGAGATAGAGGAGGAGTAAGGAAAGTAGCTGATTCGTATCCGTGCGAACTGATTTCCATCAGCTATGAGGGAGACCTGATATATTCCCCTCAGTATTTAAAAGATTTCACCAAACAAGTTTTAAAGGGTGAGCATTACTATATCCCGACAGCATTCGGTCATGACGGGTTTCTTGTGGAATTTGAAAAATGGGGGGGGATCATCTCTTCCCATCTAAAGAACCATCAAGTCAAAAGGATGGTTTCGGGTATTAAATAATCTTCTGCTAATCATAACTCGTCCCCTACAGGCATATAGTTAGGTAAGCAAAGACATCGCACCGCCTTAGCGCGTTTTTGTGTGATGTCTTTTTTCGTTGGACGGAGCAGCGAGGGTCTTCATCGTGCTGCTTTAATCCATACCATAGACTATTGACAAGCTGGAGGGGAATATATGGAGTGGACGGGCAGAAAGCTCATCATCACCATCATCATTAGCATGCTGATTGGTGCAGGAGGAATGTATGGCGGCTTGGAGTGGACAGGCGGGGCAGGGGACGAGCTTGCTCAGTTTGACGGCAAAGGGGAGGTCAATGATAAGCTCCACAAGGTGGAAGTCGCTTATGATCTGATCAGCGATAAGTTCTTCCAGGATGTAGACAAAGGACAGTTGGTCGAAGGTGCGATCCAGGGGATGCTGAAAACCTTGGACGATCCGTATTCTGTCTACATGAACGCCGAGACCGCGTCTCAATTTAATGATGCTCTGGATTCATCCTTTGAAGGAATCGGGGCAGAGGTCACG
Source organism: Rossellomorea arthrocnemi (assembly GCF_904424705.1). Classification (GTDB taxonomy): domain Bacteria; phylum Bacillota; class Bacilli; order Bacillales; family Bacillaceae_B; genus Rossellomorea; species Rossellomorea arthrocnemi. Next base: position 78,340 of record NZ_CAJGBF010000015.1, read on the forward strand.
ATCATGGACGGGAAACTGGTCATCGTGGCGCCTTTTAAAAATTCACCTGCTGAAAAAGCCGGGCTGAAACCTAATGACCGCATCATCAAGGTGGATGGGAACAGCATTGACGGCCTTGATCTTTATGAAGCAACGTTGAAAATCAGAGGTAAGAAGGGTACAGAGGTTAAGTTGGAAATTACGAGAGAGGGGCTTTCTGATCCAATCGAAGTGTCTGTAAAACGGGATGATATTCCGGTTGAAACGGTGATTTCGGATGTGAAGGAAGTAGATGGGAAAAAGACAGGCTATATCCAGATCACTACTTTCTCTGAAAATACCGCCGCCGATTTTAAAAAGCAGCTGGCCGAACTGGAGAAGAAAAAGGTAGAAGGGTTGATTCTGGATGTGAGGGGTAATCCCGGCGGACTCCTTTCCAGTGTGGAAGATATCCTTAAACAGTTCGTCACAGAGAAAAAACCATATGTCCAAATCCAGGAACGAAGTGGAGAGGTGCTGAAATCCTTCTCCAATAGCAAAGAAAGAAAAGCCTACCCGGTGGTGGTTCTCATCGATGAGGGCAGTGCATCCGCATCAGAAATCCTTGCCGGTGCCCTGAAAGAGGCGGAGGGATATCCGCTGATCGGGACGAAGAGCTTTGGTAAAGGAACCGTGCAACAGGCAGTGCCGATGGGGGACGGCAGCAATATTAAACTGACGATGTTCAAATGGCTGACACCGAACGGGAATTGGATTCATAAGAAAGGGATCAAACCGGATATCCCGGTCAGACAACCATCCTATTTCTATGCCCATCCACTTCAGGTAGAAAAACCATTGAAAGAAGGCGCAAACAACGAACAAGTGCAAAACGCCCAGGAAATGCTGCAAGGGTTAGGCTTTTCCCTGGATCGGGTCGATGGGTATTTCAGTAAGAAAACGACAAAAGCCGTAAAGGATTTCCAAATACAAGAAAGCCTGGACGTCACGGGTGTCATCGATGCCAAGACCGGTGAGAGGCTGCAGGAAGAAATATTCGAGGCAGTACAGGATGAAAAGAATGATCTACAGCTGCAGGCAGCCATGGAGTATATTGAGCGCACAGGGAAAAAGAATCAATAATGTATTGGGACCTCTCTTTAGGGAGAGGTCTCTTTTTTTGTGAGACATATGATTCATTTCTGCTTTTTCAAGCGGAGAATGCGCACTCATTTCTTTCATCTATCTATTATAATAATGACCCTCAAATTAATAGAAAGGAGAATGATAGAATGTTCGCAGTTAAAGACAAAGTCGCCATCGTCACAGGCGGTGGACGGGGTCTCGGGAAAGAAATGGCTCTGGCATTGGGAGGGGCGGGAGCGCATGTTGTAATCTGTTCGAGAAACCAAACAGCGTGTGAAGAAGTGAAACAATCACTCATTGGTTTAGGTGTGAGGTCACTTGCCATTCCTTGCGATGTTACGCAGAAAGGGGATGTCCTGAACGTGGTCGAAACGGTCATGAAAGAGTTTGGCAGAATCGATATTCTGATCAATAATAGCGGGACTTCCTGGGCCGGTCCTTTTGCAGACATCCCCGAAGATAAATGGGACAAGGTGATGGATGTCAATGTGAAGGGTGCTTTTTTGTTTTCACAGGAAGTGTCCCGAATAATGGTACAGCAGAAACGTGGAAAGATCATTAATATCGCTTCTGTTACGGGGTTTGGCGGAACGAATCCCATGCTTATGGATACGGTTCCTTATAACACGAGCAAAGGGGCGGTCATGACGTTGACAAAGGATCTTGCAGTGAAGCTTGCTCCACATAATATACAGGTGAATGCCATCGCTCCAGGGTTCTTTCCAACCAAAATCACAAAGGAATTATTTGCAAAACAGGGGAATATGATCAAGCAGCTTATACCGGCAAGGCGGTTTGGACAAGCAGAGGACCTGAATGGAGTAGCCGTCTTTCTTTCCTCATCTGCTTCCGATTATATCAACGGACATATAATAGTCGTGGATGGCGGCATACGAGCACAGGTATAAGGAGGGAAAGACATGGATCAATTTTATGAAGAATTGAAAAAGTTGTGGATGAGTGTAGAGTATGAGCTGAATCAATCGATTAAAGAGAAGCTGGATGATCCTGGATTGGTGGAGTCTATTACATTGTGCCTTGAATGGTTCCAAGTCGTTATCGGATATATTCAGCTCCTTTCTCTTGCACAGTCAATCCGCACGTTACATGAATAAAGAATGGTGGTGAAAATATGAAAGAAGAGAAGTACCAAAAGGAAATGGCCCGCTGGAAAGGATTCATCAACACCTTACAAAATGATAGTGAGTGGGAGCCGAACTTTTCAAGGGAGAAAATATGGAATAAATACAATAGTACGCTGTGGTTCTATGCTCCTGAAAAGACAAATGGGCATATCCCTGTATTTTTACTTTACTCCCATATCAATAAGCCCTCTATTTTGGATCTGACAAAGGAACACAGTCTCATAGGGAAATTTCTTCAAGAGGGATATGATGTGTATCTTCTCGAATTTGCTGAACCTGATGCAGAAGAGAGCGGGATCGGATTGGCGGAGTATCTTTCACAATATGTGGACCCTTGTATAAGACATGCCCTGAGACATAGTGGAAAAGACCAGTTGTCTCTATCCGGTTTTTGTCTGGGAGGGACGTTAGCGGTCATCTATGCAGCGTTACATCCTCAATTCATCAGGAATCTATTGCTTTTTGTCACCCCGATCGACTTTGACCAGATTCCCGATTACCACAATTGGGTGGAAGCTTTAAAAAAGGATGAGTTAGATGTGACAGGAATAATGGAACAAATCAATATTATTCCCGCACCCCTCGTTCGGTATGGAATGAGGGCTCTCACCTCCCCGATTTATTTTTCTCCCTATTTGTCTCTGCTAAATAAAGCTTATGATCAAGATTATGCCCAATATTGGTTTCGTTTCAATCAGTGGACAAACGATCATCTCTCCCTGACCGGTGCGATGGCAAGTGACATCCTGACGTATTTTATAAAAGAGAATGTTCTTATGAAGGGAAAGTTCAAACTCTCCGGGGAAATCGTAGATCTACAAAACATCCAGTCGAACCTCTACCTGATATCCTCTCAATATGACCAATTGGTACCTGCGTCAATCAGTACTCCTTTGATGGAGTTGGTATCGAGTAAGAATAAGCGAATCTCAGAGGTGGCAGGAGGGCATGCCAGCCTCATTAAATATGGGATATCAAATGAATTAAAAGAGTGGTTGCACGTCCATTCTAAATAAAAGGAGGGACTTATATGATGATGAATTGGGAAATTGAAACCCCGTTGGAGTATTTAGGTTTTGCCTATTTCGTTTTCAAGGAATGGATCAGCTCCTATTTTCAATAATACAGAGGGACGGTAGAATCCGGTATTCCACCGTCTCTTTTTCTGCAAATGCTGCTCGCATTTCTATCCAATCGACATCATTTCCCGGGAAAATATGAAGAATGCTGTCGGAAATGATATCGAATCGTAAAACGATCCAATAAAATTGCAATAGGTTTTAGTAGAGTCTTTTGATAAAATAGTAGATAATGCAAATTTTCTTGCAAAAGGTGGTGACGGATCATTGGTTGAGCTGTGGTTGCTGGAGGTTTTGAAAGGATTTGGGAAATTGTTTCTTCATCCTGTTTTATATCTGTCTATGTTTTTCGCTATCATGACGGGCTATTATCGTGTGAAAAGGGAACGGAGAGATTTCAATACGAGACTGCTGGATGGATATCATGATATGCGGCTTTTATTTTCCTATGGAATCGTACTTGGATTGCTGTTTTCGGTCGTTACGGTTGGAGCGGGAGTTGTGATTCCTTTCGCCGGAATCATCCTCATTGGGGCCGTGTCGATTCTGTTTGCGTTGACAGGTCGTTTTCAACTTATGTCAGCGACCATGACAGCAGGCTTTTCCTACTTCATATTAGTGGTGGTGGATTATTTTCAGTGGGACATCCCCTACGTAAATACATATGTGGAAAATTTGAACTTAGGTCTGCTGAGCTCTATTGTGGTGCTCCTTGGGGTGTTAACAATGATAGAAGGAATCCTGATTCGATTGAATGGCTGGAAGGATACTTCACCCCGGTTACTTAAAAGTGCCCGTGGCTTGAAGGTAGGAGCCCATCTCGGGAAGAAATTGTGGCTTGTCCCTATGTTCGTCCTGGTACCTACCGGGACACTGTCCCTTCCATTTGAATGGTGGCCGGTGTTTACTTTAGGAACTGAAACGTATTCTTTACTGTGTGTACCGTTTCTTCTCGGGTTTCAGCAATTAGTGAAAAGCACGTTGCCGGAAATGGCGATCAAGCATACGGGATCCCGTGTTTTCTGGATGGGTGCATTTGTATTGACCTTAGCCGTAACTGGATTCTGGGCACCTATGTTTTCGATTGGTGCAGCGGCTGTGGCCATCTTTGGTCGGGCATGGATCGCATACCGTTACCGGAGTACCGAGGATTCAAAGCCTTACTACTTCAAACGGCAGTCCAAGGGAGTCATGATTCTCGGTATCCTTCCTGGTTCACCTGCAAGGAAGCTGACCTTGGAAGTGGGGGAAATCGTCCTGAAGGTGAACGGTGTGGACGTGAATACGGAACGAGCCTTCTATGAAGCCCTTCAAAAGAACGGAGCTTATTGTAAGCTGGAGGTCCTTGGGGCAAATGGCGAGAACCGCTTCACTCAAGGAGCTTTGTATGAAGGTGATCATCACGAATTGGGGATCATATTTGCCGATGAGGCTTCGGGGTGGGGGCATCATCATGTTTCATAAGAATGACAAGAACCTCCAAGAACTAAAGATCCTATAGTCAGTGACTGGGACAAAATTGCTTTAGTCTAAGTAAAACCCGAACAAGCCTGCTTCCTTGTAGGCTTGTTCGGGTTTATTCGTTATTTTCGGTACTGATTCTGGCTTTTTTCAGCGGTTGATTGGAGTGCAAGACGAAGACACCTGAGGAAAACTAGCATATGGGAGACCCCCGCAGGCTCACGGGCTACCTGCGGAAAGTTTAGTCGAAGCTCATTGTTGTTTTTGAAGAAGCGTGTAGTGGATGATATCAGCTCCAATCAACTGGTAATCATAACCACAATCTTTGCGAAAACAACTAATTATAATCACCTTCCCTGTTAGTAGAATGTCAGGACTAATGGCATGTGAATATATTACTTCTTTATCTTTAGAAAATTCTGATACAGTCTTTTCCCCAAACAGGTTTATCGTTATAATGAATTTACTTTGTTAAAAAATTATCTGTTAGATTTATGAGGTGATGGGATGAAGCTTGATGACATTGATCGAAAAATATTACAGTTGTTAACAGAAAATGGACGCCTTTCTTACGCTGATATTGGGAAAGAATTGACTCTTTCCCGTACCTCTGTCCGGGAAAGAGTACATCAATTGATGGAAAATGGGATAATTGAGCGTTTTAGCGTAGTGATCAATTCTGAAAAAGTAGGAAAGCAGGTATCGGCTTTCTTCGAAGTAGATTGTGAGCCGGCTTATTTAGTGGAGGTCGCGCAAACCTTAGCTGATAATCCAAGTGTAGCGAGTTGCTATCAAATGACAGGGCCAAGCACATTACATATGCACGTGCTTGTCGAAGATTTTACAGCGTTAGAGAAATTTGTGAATAATGAACTGTATTCTCTGGAGGGCATTTCCAGAGTAGAAAGTCACATTCTACTCAGAAGATTCAAAAGTAGAAGTGGACTTAAATTATAGGATAAAGGGCTTAACCATCCATTTGGTAAGCTCTTTTTTTTGTTTTTGTTTTTGAAATACACCACGATAAGTTGAGTATTCAAAATAAATAAACTTTTTAGAAAAATGTGTAGATTTTCCTTTCGGTATCCGATATAATCGTCAATAACATAAAAACAGCTACGTTTGTTAGGTTAATGTTTCATTTGACCTAACAAACGAAAGCTTATTTTAAGTGGAATAATACGATCCGGAAAAGGAGGTTGGACATTTTGGCAGCACTTATCGCACGAAGATTTTTTGAACTATTACTTTTACTCATCGGTATTTCATTCCTGGTATTTGGCAGTATGCATATTGCCCCTGGAGATCCGGCATCCATTATCGGGGGTCCGACGGCAACAGATTCTGATATTGCCGCCATTCGCGATAATCTTGGTTTGAATGACCCATTTCTGGTTCAATATTGGGATTATCTGAAAGGAGTATTTCAAGGTGATTTTGGTTATTCCTATCAAACGAAGCAGTCCGTATCCGAAGCAATCGCCGTCAGGTTTCCGAATACGCTGAATCTCGCCATTGCAAGCATGATTGTCGCAATCGTGATCGGCCTCACTGCCGGGATTATTTCAGCCCTTAAACAAAATTCGTGGCTGGATGTTTCCAGTACCGTCGTGGCATTAGCAGGTATTTCCATACCGAATTTCTGGTTGGGCACCATCCTGATACTCGTATTTGCAGTGAACCTACAAGTCTTGCCCGTGGGAGGTCTTGATTCTCCCTTTTGGACGATAGAAGGGATGAAGCAGTTGATTCTTCCTGCGATCACATTGGGCACGGGTTCAGCCGCAATGATTGCCAGGATGAGTCGTTCATCGATGCTTGAAGTCATTCGGGCAGACTACATACGTACAGCCAGGGCAAAAGGATTGAAAGAGAAAACAATCATTTGGATCCATGCCCTAAAGAATTCGATGATCCCCGTGATTACCGTCATCGGATTAAATTTTGGATTCCTCCTTGGCGGGACCATTATTACGGAGCAGGTATTTGCCATCAATGGGGTGGGAAGGTTAATGATCGATGCGATAGCCGCGAGGGATTTCCCGATGGTTCAAGGTTCCGTATTATTAGTGGCCACGCTCTTTGTTCTTGTGAATTTGTTAGTTGATATTATTTATGTCTTTATCGATCCACGCATTAGCTACGATTAATAGAAGGGAGGAATGAGAGGGAAATGGCTGCTGAAGTAGTGACAACGAACTCTGTGAAAAGGTCTGTTCCATTAAAGAAAAAGGAAAAATACCTGTTAACAACCGCAAAGCGTTTGCTGAGAAATAAATTGGCTGTAATGGGATTGATCATTATCACTCTACAAATATTCCTGGCTATAGCAGCACCACTTATTACGATCCACGGACCGCTTAAACAAGATCTGGCAGCAAGTGAATTACCGTTATTCTCAGAGGGACACTGGTTGGGAACGGATAACTACGGCCGTGATATGTGGAGCAGGATCGTGTATGGAGCAAGAATCTCCCTTGTCGTAGGGATCACCGCTGTAAGTCTGGGTCTGATTGGAGGGGTAACCCTTGGTCTTCTCTCGGGTTATTACCGTAGGCTGGATGGGTTCATCATGAGGATTGTGGATTTACTCTTTGCTTTTCCTGGAATCCTCTTAGCTATGCTGATCATCGCCGTTCTCGGAACGAGTCTGGTGAATGTGGCGATTGCGATCAGTATTTGGTCCATACCGACATGTGCCCGTATCGTAAGGGGATCAGTATTATCGGTGAAGAAGCAAGAGTATATTCTAGCGATGAAATCACTCGGGGCGAGCGATCTCCGCATCATGGTGAAGCATATTCTGCCTAACTGTATAGCCCCCATCATTGTTTTCGCGACCATGAGAATGGCAACGGCCATCTTATCAACGGCTGCCCTCAGCTATCTGGGATTAGGGGCACAGCCGCCGACACCCGAATGGGGAGCAATGATTGCCCAAGGACAGAATTTCATGTGGACGTCACCACATATGACGATTGTACCGGGGATTGCCATCATGCTGATCGTATTCGCATTTAATGTGGTCGGAGACGGTTTAAGAGATGCACTTGATCCAAACATGAATATAAATCAATAAAAAATAGAGGGGGAAATAAAATGAAGAAGTGGCTTATTGCATTGGTAGGATTATTAGTTGTTTTTACGACGGCATGTTCAAGCAGTTCAAGTGGAAGTGGGGACAAAAATAGTGGAGAAGTCTCTCAGGAGTTAACGTATGCAACAACCTCTGATGTGGTGGGACTTTCGCCAATATTAACAAACGACTCGGTTTCCTCCAACGTCATTGAACAAGTCTATGAAACTCTTTTTACAAGAAATCCAGAGACAATGGAAATGGAGCCACTGTTGGCTGAATCATATGAAACACCAGACGATAAAACGTGGGTGATTAAGCTAAAAGAAAATATTAAATTCCATGATGGAACGGACTTTAATGCAGAAGCAGTTAAATATACATTCGATAAATTTATGGACCCTGAAACAGCTGCACCCCGTGCGTCACTATTGGAGCCCATTGAGTCAGTGAATGTTGTGGATGACTATACGGTTGAAATTAAGACTAAATATCCATATGGGCCATTATTGGCAGCATTGTCACATACAAATTCATCCATTGTCAGTCCGGCAGCTGATGAATCACAAGATTTAATGAAGGAACCTGTCGGAACCGGCCCCTTTAAATTTGTAAGTTGGACACCGGGGGATCAGGTTGTCATCGAGAAGAATGAGGATTATTGGCAGGATGCACCAAAGTTAGAGAAAGTCGTTTTTAAAGTGGTACCGGAAGTGACGACGGCGATTTCTATGCTCCAAACAGGAAAGGTTCAATTTATTGATGCCATTCCTACGGAACAATTGCAACGTGTGGAGTCTTTAAAGAATGTTGAGGTCTCGAAGCAGGAAGGGACACCTGTTTACTACATGGGATTCAATATGGAAAAAGAGCCGATGAACAATCCCGAGTTCCGCCAAGCGGTGGCTTATGCACTCGATCGTGAAGCCTATGTGAAAAAGTTGAATGGACTTGGCATTGAAGGAAACAGTGTAATCGGTCCAAAGGTATTCGGATATGATGAGTCAGCAAACGAAGAAGGGTATCAACATGATTTGGAAAAGGCGAAAGAGCTCGTGAAGGAGAATAACTTTGGAGATAAAGAGCTTACGATATTAGTAGCGAATCGTGATAGTTATATGTTAATGGCAGAAATTGCTCAATCCCAGCTGCAGGAAGCTGGTTTAAAAGTATCCATAGAGACGATGGAATGGGGAACATTCTTAGACACAGCCCGCGATGGGAAATATGATATGACGTTCCTTGGCTGGTCTAATACAACGTCAGATGGAAGTGAGCTATTGTATCCAAACTTCCATTCAGATAATGTAGGTTCGTCCAACCGAGTCCGATACAGTAATCCTGAGTTCGATAAACTTGTAAATGAATCGAGAGAAAATGTTGATCAAAATGTACGTGCCGAGAAACTGGACGAAGCGAATAAACTAATCGTTAAGGATGCACCGGTCATTGTCATGAATCATGGAGTGGTAACGGCAGCAACGGATCAATCTGTAAAAGGTCTTACATTAGATCCGACTGGTCAATGGTCGTTATACAACGTTTACAGAGAGTAGGGGTAAAGATGACAAAAGATCTATTATCTGTAAAGAACCTGGTCACAACTTTTCGAACAGCAGATGGTGAAGTATCAGCTGTTCGGGGGATATCATTTTCGATTAAAAAAGGGGAGACCCTCTGTGTCGTGGGGGAGTCGGGTTGCGGAAAAAGCATTACCTCACTTTCTGTAATGGGTCTTCTGCCAAGCAATGGGTTCATTAAGGAAGGGAGCATTGAATTTAAGGATCGACATTTAAACCGGTTGTCTTCAGAGGAGTTACGAAAAGTACGGGGGAAGGATATATCAATGATTTTCCAGGAGCCGATGACAGCGCTCAATCCCGTATTGACAATCGGATACCAATTGAGAGAACCGCTCATTTTACATCATAAGCTAAATAAATCAAAGGCTCATACACAGGGTATTGAATTGTTGAAACAAGTAGGGATTCCTTATCCTGAAAAGAGAATGAAACAATATCCCCATGAGCTAAGCGGGGGGATGAGGCAGAGAGTCATGATTGCCATTTCACTCGCTTGTCACCCACAGTTACTCATTGCGGATGAACCTACTACTGCGCTGGACGTTACCATTCAAGCTCAAATTCTGGACTTGATACAGGATTTGAAAGAAAAGCTTGGGATGGGCGTCATGATGATTACCCATGATATGGGGGTAGTCGCAGAAGTAGCGGACCGGGTGATGGTCATGTATGCAGGGGAAAAAGTAGAGGAGGGATCAGTAGAATCCATCTTTGAAAATCCGCAACATCCTTATACAAAGGGATTATTGCATTCTGTACCCAATTTGGATGAACCTGAGTTTGAACTTGAGGCCATTCCCGGTTCACTACCAAACATTAATGAAGAAATCAGTGGATGCCGTTTTCATCCCAGATGTCCTTATGCAATGGAAAAGTGTTCCGTTACAGCTCCAGATGATTTTGAATTGCCAGGAGACCACAGTGTAAAATGCTGGCTGCAGGAGGTAGATGAAGGTGCCGACAACCGTCAAAAAATCGTCCATACTTAAATTAGAAAGTGTAAAAAAATATTACCCGATCAAAGGTGGATTACTCAAAAGAGTTCAAGGCCATGTAAAAGCAGTAGAAGATGTCAGTTTAGAAATGTTTGAGGGTGAAAGTTTAGGTGTAGTCGGAGAATCTGGCTGTGGAAAATCTACATTAGGCAGAGCTGTTCTGGGATTGGAACCTGTGACGGAAGGGAAGGTGATCTTTCGGGAACAGGAGCTTCAGCATTTATCTGAACGCAACCGCCTGCCCTTCAAGAAGCAAATGCAAATGATTTTTCAGGACCCATATGCTTCTCTTAATCCAAGGCAGCGTATAGGGGATGCTCTTGAAGAGGTATTTATTATGCATACAAAGCTGTCCAGCAAAAATCGTAAAGAAAAAGTATACGAACTGCTTAAAGAGGTCGGGCTGAAGGAAGAACATTATGATCGATACCCCCATGAGTTCAGTGGGGGACAGCGCCAAAGGATAGGAATCGCCCGTGCCATAGCATTGAATCCTTCTGTCGTTATTTGTGATGAAGCTGTTTCTGCCCTGGATGTGTCTGTGCAGGCGCAAGTTCTGAAACTATTAAAGACGCTCCAGTCAAAATACGGGTTAACCTATTTATTCATCTCTCATGATCTCGGGGTGGTGCGTTATTTCTGTGATCGGGTAATGGTGATGTACTTAGGCAACACAGCAGAATTGGCATCTGCCAAACAGCTTTACGAAAACCCATTGCACCCTTATACGAAAGCACTCTTGTCAGCCATCCCCCGTCCATCGATTGAGAGGAATCGGAAGAGGATCCGGTTGGTAGGAGAAATTCCAAATCCTGCAAATCCTCCTTCGGGATGTACATTCCATACACGCTGTCCGATTGCTACAGAGATATGCAAGCAAAAGAAGCCGGTTTGGCGTGATATGGGAGATCAACATTATGTAGCATGTCATCATGTGGAAAAAGGAAGTGAACGATTATGAAGATGGATCATTTATATCAACCGTATTCTTCAATACGTAATACCGTTTTTGCAAAGAAAGGAATGGTGGCTACTTCTCAGCCACTTGCATCTCAGGCTGGTTTGGAGATCCTGCAAATGGGCGGAAATGCGATAGATGCTGCGATTGCGACTGCGGCAGCACTGACAGTAGTTGAACCTACCTCCAATGGAATTGGTGGTGATGCCTTCGCCCTGGTTTGGGTAAAGGGGAAACTTCATGGTTTAAATGCAAGCGGACCTTCTCCAAAAAGTATTTCCATTGAAGATGTTAAGAGGAAAGGGCATAAAGGAATGCCTGTGCATGGAGGTATTCCGATAACCGTTCCAGGTGCTCCGTCAGCATGGGCAGAGCTGTCAAACAAATTTGGAAAGCTTCCATTAAATAAGGTGTTGGCACCTGCGATTCGATATGCGGAAGAAGGGTATCCAATCAGCCCTGTACTGGGGAAGTATTGGGGGTTGGCCTACAAGAAGTTCCGGGAATTATTTAAGGATGATAAAAAATTCCAGCCCTGGTTCGATACGTTTGCCCCTAATAAGAGAGCTCCACTTATTGGGGAGATATGGTCATCGCCAGGTCACGCCGCCACTCTCAGGTTGATTGCAGAGTCAAATGGAGAGAGTTTCTATAGGGGGGAACTCGCAGAAAAAATTTCTTCCTATGTCGAGAGGTGTGGCGGTTACTTATCCAAGGAAGATCTTTCTGAATATAAAGCGGAATGGGTGACTCCGATATCAACAAACTACAAAGGCTACGATGTTTGGGAGATTCCTCCTAACGGTCAAGGGCTTGTTACTTTGATGGGATTAAATATCGTGCAGGGCTTCCATTTATCAGAAAAAGACGCAGTTGATACATATCATAAACAAATCGAATCCATGAAGCTTGCCTTTACCGATGGAAAAGCATTTATCACAGAAGAAAAAGAAATGCCGGTTTCTGTGGAACACTTATTATCTGAAGGATACGCACGCTCCAGACGGGAAATGATTGAAGAAGACGCGATCACTCCAAAAGAATATCAGCCCCAAAAAGGTGGAACGGTCTATCTGGCTGCTGCTGACGACGAGGGGAATATGGTTTCCTTCATTCAAAGTAATTATATGGGATTTGGTTCAGGCATTGTGATTCCAGGTACCGGTATTTCCATGCAGAACAGGGGCCATGATTTCTCTTTAGATCCTGATCATCCCAATGCGCTCAAATCCGGTAAGAAAACATATCACACGATCATTCCAGGATTTCTGACGAAAGGAGAGGAGGCGATAGGTCCATTCGGCGTAATGGGTGGATATATGCAGCCTCAAGGACATTTCCAAGTAGTGATGAATACGATCGATTTCCACTTAAATCCGCAAGCTGCACTGGATGCACCGAGGTGGCAATGGATAAAGGATAAGGAAGTGCTCGTTGAACCGGATTTTCCCAATCACATTGCGCAGGCATTAGCGAGGAAGGGACACCACATTAAAGTGGCGACAGATTCAGGGGCTTTCGGCAGGGGGCAAATCATTTGGCGAAATCCCGTTTCAGGGGTTCTGATGGGTGGTACCGAGTCGAGAACAGATGGAGCGGTTTCAGCTTGGTGATGAATATTTATTGATTGAGTGGAAGAGGGGGTGGCATCATGAAGCAATTGCATATATTTCTTGCCTTTTTTCGGGTGGGAATGTTGGGATTCGGAGGGGGACCTTCCTCCATTCCTCTTGTACACAAAGAAGTAGTAGAGAAGTACAAATGGATGAATGATGATGAATTCTCTGATGTTCTGGCACTGGGGAATGCCCTGCCGGGTCCGATCGCAACCAAGATGGCGGGGTATATCGGATTTCGGGTCGGTGGTTACCTGGGGATGATGAATGCCGTGTTAGCTACGATCATTCCCACCATTGTACTGATGGTATTACTCCTTACGGTTCTAAACACCTATAAAGACAAGAACTGGGTGCAGGGAATGGCAAGCGCAGTGGTACCAGTAGTAGGTGTGATGCTTGGAGTACTGACATGGGACTTTGTGAAAAAATCCCAAAAAAATATGGGGTGGAAAGTGACCATCGTTCTATTGGCGGGAAGTGTACTCTTACTTTCTGTTTTAGGAGTTCACCCGGCTATCGTGATTGGTTCACTACTGGGGTTTGCCCTACTTGCCCGAAATCCAAGTAAGGAAAAGCAGGTGAAAGCATCATGATTTATATTCATATTTTCTTAGCCTTTTTCATTCCCGGGATATTGGGGTATGGAGGGGGACCAGCCTCTATACCGCTTGTGGAAAATGAGGTAGTCGATCGCTACGAATGGCTGACTGTTAACGAATTCAGTGAAGTCCTTGCGCTTGGAAATGCACTGCCTGGACCTATAGCCACTAAAATGGCCGGATATATCGGCTATCAGCAAGGGGGGATTCTTGGCGCAGGTATCGGGGTGTTTGCGACTGTTGCCCCATCCTTGATATTAATGATCATGCTTCTTGGATTATTAATGAAATACAAGGATTCACCAAAGGTAAAACGGATGACAAGTTTAGTTCGCCCAACGATTGCCGTTTTGTTAGGGATCATGACGCTTGGATTTTTTATGAATGCATATGAGGGGATTGGAATTGTGCAAACCAGTTTGATTGCAGTCTGCAGTTACATTCTGCTGCAAAGAATGAAAGTGAGTCCTGCTTACGTAATAGGAGGAGCCTTACTATACGGGGCATGCTTCCTAGGTGTTTAGAACTTACCGCACCGCACAAGGAAGTATCCTGTCAAGAGTAGGTCTATGGAGAACTACAAATATGTCCATAAAAATGTTTAAAAAAACAAGCCTTAAGATAGACTCGAGGCTTGTTTTTTTTATTATAAGGCATCGGAAGTGGTCTCGCCATCCTTCTCCGTTTTATGAATAATCGCCGTACCGACCAAATCCCCTGTCACATTCAGGGCGGTGCACCCCATGCCGACAAGAGCATCGATCGCTGTTAATAGTGCAACGGTTTCCATTGGCAGGCCAATTTGTGCGAATACCGTTGCAATCATGATGATCCCTGCTCCTGGAACGCCAGCGGTTCCAATGGAAGCAAGCGTCCCCACGAGAACGACGACCAGCATGTCAGTCAGACTTAATGGATTGCCAACGACGTTGGCAGCAAACACTGCGGATACTGCGATTCGAATGGCAGCACCATCCATATTGATCGTGGCACCGAGTGGAAGGCTGAAGCCGTATAAACTTTTCGGCATATCGAGGTTTTTCGCTGCATTCAAGGTCAAAGGCAGTGTTCCCGAGCTGCTTTGGGTCACAAATGCTGTAACCATAGGAGTACGAACCTGAGCAAAGAACTTGCCGGCATTAATTTTAAATCCAACGAGGGCTATCATATATAGGGCAAGCTGGACAAACAGAGCAATGTAAAGAACGAGAATCATATTCCCTAGAGATAATAAAGTGTCTATTCCCTGATTCCCCACCGTATTTGCCATGATGGCAAAAATACCGATCGGAACGTACTGTAGGATCACCTTCATAATCATCATGGTGGCTTCGCTTAAGCCGCTCACGACTTTATATACATGTTCACCAAGTTCATGATATTCCGTTGTAGATCGTAAATACGAAATCGCAATCCCGAACACGATGGCAGTAAAGATGATCCCGAGCAGGTTCATATCTGTGAATGCCGAAACAATATTATCCGGTATGATATTCAGGAGGACATTCGTGACACCAGGATTCTCCGGCACCTTGAATTTCTCCGTCGTATCAAGTGTCATCCCTGTTCCCGGTTTAAAGATACTTGCAACGGCAATCCCGACAATAATGGCTAAAGCGGATGAGAATGAATAATATAAGAACGTCTTTCCACCCATTCGGCCGAGTTTACTTATATTCGTCTGGTTCACTCCTACTATAAGTGTAAACAGGATAAGAGGGATGATCAGGAACTTGAGCAATCGGATCAAGATATCGCCCAGCGGTGAAAGCACGGATGCATCCTTTCCGAAAATCAACCCAACAGCGATCCCCAGTACGAGAGCCACGGTTATTTTCATAATTAGGGATGTATTAAGATAACCTCTCCACAGAGATTTCATGTTTTACGCCCTCCTTAATAATAGATTTCCCCCCAAAGCGAATACATAACAATTATATAAATCTGATAGGTTTAGTGAGGATTCATTGTCATAAGATACAACAGATCAGAGGAAGTGTCAAAATACGTGCCTTTCATGGATTCGTGTCTGTATCCAAGAAAAAGATAGAAAGAAGGAGCTGCCAATTCGACAGCTCCTTTCAATTTTAATAAATCGACATATGACGGTTCTTTCCTTGTAGTATTTGGAAAACTCCATATAAAAACAAGCCGACTGCGACGATTCCGAGCAGCCACTGTCCGAAAGGCTGCTGTGCGATTTTGGATAATGCTCCATCCAGTCCTTTCGTCTTATCGGGATCTGCCGTAATGGCCGTTTGAATAAAGAAATACCCGATCAGTAAAAAGACAATCCCACGTGAATACAGACCGAGTTTCCCTGTTTTCCTTCCAAGTTCCCATTCTTTATTTGTCATTTCATGGCGTTTAAATTGGTTGGTGTATTTCTCTGAATAAGCTTGATGAATCTCATAGAGGGCGAACCCGATAATGGCTATTCCGACAATTCCGACGATCCATTGACCGAAAGGCTGTGCCAACAGTTTGGCTGACAGGGTCTGCTTGGAACCTGAACCGGATCCTGAGCCTTTAGCGTGCATGGCTATGGCGATTGCGTTATACGTCAAGGAACCATAAGCAAGTCCGGTAATCAGATTAGCCAGTCTTCTGAACATGGATTTGCCGCCGTTTTTCACGTGTTCTGGATCATTGATCACTAGAATGAGGCACCATAGGACGATTCCGGTCAGCCCTATTCCGAGGAGCCAAAGAAGGACTTCACCGAACGGTTTGCTTGCCACAGCAGCAAAAGCTCCACTCGAGTCTGACATACTCCCCCCTATTCCAAAGGCAGCCATAAAGGCTAGTGCTCCGATCAACATATAAACGATTCCTCTGGAGATATAACCGATTCGTGCAAATCCTTTAATCCAAGGTTTTATATCATTAGATGAAACGGTTGAATGCCCCGTGCTGTCACTTGAGGGCGTAATGGATGAAATCCCTGCCATAAACGTTTCTTCCTTTCTAATTCCATTTTCGTATGACTAATGTATGCTATTCCCTGGATAACGAAAAAACAAACCTATTTAACGAACAGTAAATGTTGGAGTAATTGAGATGAATTTGCCTGTTTTTCTTTAACATTTTTTTTTGTAAATAAGCTATTTACAACCCTTGTGGAGAGGAGTAATATATCTATCATCAAATGAATATTCTTTATCGCTTAATTCATTATTTGAAGCGGGGGAACCATTAGTACTATAGGGGTGAATCCTTTCTCATGAAAGGTAGGGCTACTTCCATGTCCCGAATCCGGCAGCTAACCTCGTAAGCGTAGTGGGAGAGGATGATACTTGTGATCTATTATGGATAATGACCACAGGCTTAGTTCCTGGTGGTCTTTTTGCGTTGTCTATTTGTGAACATGAACAATCAGTAAATGGTTAAGCTATAAAAAAGGTTTTGGAGGATTTCATCATGAAAAAGCAGTTTGCCGTTATTGGATTAGGAAGATTTGGGGGGAATTTGGTTCAAGAGCTGGCCGATTTGGATGTTGAAGTGTTAGCCATTGATATTCATCATGATGTGGTACAGAAATATATCGATATTGCCACCCATGCTGTGCAGGCGAATGCCATGGATGAGTCGGTTTTGAAGTCACTTGGTTTACGAAATTTTGATCACGTCATTGTTTCCTTCGGGGATAATATAGAAGCAAGTATACTCACGACGCTCCTCCTTAAGGAATTAGGTGTGAAGGAAGTGTGGGTGAAAGCATCAAATTCATATCATCAGAAGGTACTGGACCGGATCGGGGCGGATAAAGTCATTCATCCGGAACGGGATATGGCAAGAAGGATCGCCCATCATATCACGTCTGAAAAGATCATCGATTATATCGAGCTGTCGAAAGAGCACAGCATTGTAGAGGTATATGCGTCTAAGAAAGTAGCCAATAAAACCTTGAATGATCTCGATGTCCGGGCCAAATTCGGCTGTAATATCATCGCCATCCATCGGGGGGAAGAAGTCATTGTATCTCCTTCTGCCGATGAAGTGGTAGAAATAGAGGATCTTCTGATCGTCATAGGACATAATCGGGATATCAACCGATTTGAAAAAGAAGGTGTATAAGGATGAAACAAAAGGTCATTCACTTAAGTCCGCCTCAACTGCTGGTTGTGACCTTTCTATTTTTTATCATTTTGGGAATGGGGCTGTTGAAGTTTCCATTTGCCACCACTGAACATATCTCCTGGCTGGATGCCTTGTTCACGACTACGTCGGCCATGACGGTTACAGGTCTTGCTGTCGTCGATACAGGGAGCGTCTACACTCTATTTGGAGAGATTGTCGTCATGAGCTTGATCCAGATCGGGGGACTGGGCATCATGTCCTTCGCCGTCTTGATCTTTATGATGCTTGGGAAGAAAATCGGATTTAAAGAACGATTGCTCCTGCAACAGGCACTGAATCAAACCTCTGTTGGCGGTGTCATCAAGCTTGTGAAATATTTATTTGTTTTTTCCTTTATAGTGGAGGGTATCGCCGTCATCCTGTTGGCGGCGGAATGGGTACCTGAGTATGGTTGGAGGAGAGGGTTGTACGTCAGTTTATTTCATTCGATTTCTGCTTTTAACAATGCAGGATTCTCCCTCTGGTCAGACAGTTTGATGGGCTACGTGGGAAGTCCTGTCGTTAATTTAACCATTTCCTTTCTCTTCATCCTGGGAGGAATCGGGTTCACCGTCCTGGTGGATCTCTGGAAGTCGAAAACCATCCGGAAACTGTCTCTCCATACGAAAATCATGGTGTTGGGAACCTTTATCATCAACGTCTTTGCGTTTTTGATGATTTTTATCCTGGAATATAATAATCCCAATACACTGGCTCAATTGCCCTTTCTTGATAAACTATTCGCTTCCTATTTTCAAGCAGTCACCCCCCGTACGGCAGGGTTTAACTCCCTTGATTACGGAAGTATGGAAAGGTCCACCCTGCTCCTGACGATTCTCCTTATGTTTATCGGAGCAGGAAGTGCTTCCACGGGTGGAGGGATAAAGTTGACCACTTTTGTTGTCATTTCTTTGAGTGTGTTTGCATTTTTAAAAGAGAAGAAAGACATTCGTATTTTCAGGCGTACCATTGATCAAACCTATATCTTTAAAGCATTGGCTGTATCCATGATCAGTGTGCTTCTTGTTTTTACGGCTCTTTTTTTCCTGGAAATGACGGAAAAGGACGTTTCATTCCTGTCTCTCGTTTTCGAAGTGGTATCGGCATTTGGGACGGTAGGACTGTCCATGGGGATCACGGGGTCTCTTTCTGTAATAGGAAAATGGATCATTATCGTTGTGATGTTTGTAGGGAAACTCGGGCCTCTCACACTGGCGTTCTCTTTATCCCGTCCTGATAAAGAGAAGATCCGTTATCCTAAAGAAGACATATTAACAGGTTAATAGGAATGAAATCGGCTTTCGTGCTTGCCTTTCCCGGGTGAGCGGGGAAGTCGATTTTTTTATAAATCAAGCAAGAATCAACTCATGACCTCGCATAAGTCTAAAAACACGATTGTTAAGCGTTTTCATCACAGGTTTTTGATATTGACTAAAGCCTTGACCGGGATTATACTGTTGAAAAATTCTGAACTTTTGGTGGTGCTGTTGTTGAAGCGTGTGTATAATTTTTCTGCTGGTCCTGCTGTGTTACCTGAACCTGTGTTGAGGAAGGTTCAGGAAGAGTTATTGGATTATGGGGATACGGGTATGTCGGTGATGGAATTAAGTCACCGGTCTGTCCCATTCCAAAATATAATAGAAGAAGCTCGAAGCATATTGCGTGAATTGCTTTCGATACCTGATGACTATCAAGTGATCTTCCTGCAGGGGGGAGCTTCCCTGCAATTTTCCATGATTCCCCTTAATCTTCTTGGTGAGGGACAGGAAGCCGACTATATTCTGACAGGAAGCTGGTCAAAGAAAGCTGTTAAAGAAGCAGAGAGGGTAGGTAAGGTTCGGACGGTATCACCTCATGAGAAATTTGAAATTCCTGTCTACACACCAGAAGATTTTTCACCGCAATCGAGTTATGTACATATCACATCCAATAATACGATCGAGGGAACCCGATACCATGAGTATCCTGATACAGGCGGAATTCCTCTTGTAGCAGACATGTCATCTCAAATCCTTTCTGAGAAAATGGATGTTTCTTCTTTCGGTCTCATTTATGCCGGCGCCCAAAAGAATTTAGGTCCATCCGGGGTGACGGTTGCCATCATTCACGACAGTCTGGTCGGTCGGGCATCGGATCACTGCCCGACCATGCTGAATTACGAAACGTATGTGAAGCATGAATCCCTCTTCAATACGCCACCGACCTTTTCCATCTATGTCTTGAAGCTTGTATTGGAATGGGTGAAGAAGAACGGTGGAGTGGAAGGGATGCAGGCGCGTAATGAGGAAAAAGCGGCTCTTCTTTACAATTGTATCGATGAATCATCGTTATTTCATAATCCTGTTCCTGAAAAAAATCGTTCCCTGATGAACATTCCTTTCTCGACGGACAATGAAGATCTTAATGCTCAATTTTTAAAAGAAGCCAAATTGAAAGGGTTTGAGTTTCTGAAAGGTCATCGTTCCGTAGGTGGAATGAGGGCAAGTCTGTACAATGCCATGCCCCGAGAAGGCGTAGAAGCACTTGTCGATTTCATGAAAACATTTGAAGCTGATCAAGGAGGAGTATCATAATGATTTCAATCAATACGTACAATGCCATCAGTCAAAGCGGTTTATCCCTCATCGAGGATGACATCAACTACCATTTGAATGGGAATGGAGATCCCGATGGAATTCTCGTCAGATCTAAGAATTTACACGATTATGATTTCCCGGCTTCCGTTAAAGCTATTGCACGTGCAGGGGCGGGAGTCAATAATATTCCCATCGACCTCTGCACGGAAAAGGGGATTGTCGTCTTTAATACACCTGGAGCCAATGCTAACGCTGTAAAGGAGCTGGTCCTCGCCAATTTGATTGCCTCCTCCCGTAACCTGTACTCTGCCGTTGGCTGGACAAACTCGTTAAAGGAGTCGGAAGAGGATGTTCCCGGTGTTGTGGAAGCGAAGAAAAAGGAGTTCGTAGGAAGTGAAATCAAAGGGAAGAAGCTTGGTGTCGTAGGTTTAGGTGCGATCGGTGTCCTGGTTGCCAACGATGCACTTGCCCTTGGGATGGATGTGGTGGCATACGACCCATTTATCTCCGTCGACGCTGCATGGCGTTTATCCCAGGATGTGAAGCGTGCCCATCAGATCGAAGAAGTGTGGGCAGAGTGTGATTTTGTCACTTTGCACATCCCGCTGACAGATAAAACAGCAAGCTTCGTAAGCGGAGAGGCCTTTAAGAAAATGAAAAAAGGAATGACCATCTTGAATTTTTCAAGAGGTGAGCTTGTAGAAGAAGATGCCATGGCCGGTGCATTGGACTCAGGTGTTGTTCGAAAATATGTAACGGACTTCCCGAATCAAAAGGTCCTTGCCATGAAGAACGTCGTGCCTGTTCCCCATCTTGGTGCTTCTACGGTCGAATCGGAAGAAAACTGCGCCATCATGGCTACCAAGCAGCTGAAGACGTATCTTGAAACAGGGAATATCAAGCATGCTGTCAACCTCCCGGACGTAGAGCTGCCGTACAGTGGGAAAATGAGAGTAACGGTCATGCATCAAAATATCCCAAACATGGTGGGACAGATCGCCACGGTCCTTTCCGGATATGCCGTCAACATCGCTGATATGATCAATCGCAGTAAGCATACGTGGGCCTACACGATGATCGATCTTGATCAAAAGGTAACGGAAGATGAACAAGTGGATGTCAAACAAAAATTGAAAAAGATTACCGGCGTCGTCTCTGTACGTCTTATATAATGTGACAAACACTCCCTTATTTGATGAGGGAGTGTTTTTATCACTACTTGCTATCCTGAAAAAATATGGACAGGCTATCGTCACGTATCATTCCCCCGTAAAATACCATATTAGTATAGAGAAGTAGAAAAGGATAAGCCACGAATCTTTGCATCGGCCGACTCTCCTTGATACTATTTTCATAAAATAAAGATAATCAGTGAGAGGAGAATACCATGGGAATTCATCATTATTTCAAAAGTTTATCAGATCTTGAGACCCTCATCCGTTGTCCGGGTCGATTCAAATACCATGAACACAATGTGGCAAGTCATTCGTTTAAAGTAACGAAAATCGCTCAATTTCTTGGTACAGTGGAAGAACAGAACGGGAAAGAACTCGATTGGAAGGCGCTCTACGAAAAAGCATTGAACCATGATTATGCAGAACTGTTTACAGGTGATATCAAAACGCCTGTGAAATATGCTTCAGGAAAGCTGCGGGAACTCTTCAGCCAGGTGGAAGATCAGATGGTGAATAAATTCATCTCAACGGAATTTCCACCCCAATTCCAGGAAGTATACCGTGAACGTTTCAAAGAAGGAAAGGACGAGACCCTTGAAGGAAGGATTTTATCCGTGGCAGATAAAATTGACCTTTTGTACGAATCCTTCGGGGAAATTCAAAAAGGAAATCCTGAACCGTTGTTTATTGAAATATATCAGGAGGCCCTGTCTACAATCGTGCAGTATAAAGATCTGGAATGTGTACAATATTTCCTCGAATACGTCCTTCCCGATATGCTGTCCGAAAAATTCATCCCCCACAGCGAGCTGAAAGAACGGACCCGGAAACTGATCCGGGAGGGTGACGAATAAGACCCCCCTTTCCAGAATGGGGAAACTTCGGTAGAATATGTGGTATTCCCTTATTTTCGAGGAGAGTTGAACGTGTCCAAAATTATATTAGGCTTATTTTTACCAGGATTGCTTGTCGTTTTGTTCACAAGGGTGACGTATAATCATTATGTCGGTTTGATCTTGACCGTTGCCCTTATTGCGGCTTCGGTGTCAAAGGGATATACGGATTCGTGGTTACTCATAGTCATAGACGCGGCATCGTTGACCGCCGGATTCTGGTATAGTGACCGGATGATGAAAAAAGCTAAGAGAAGTGCATAACGAATGAAGGCACTTCAATAAAGAAGGCCCTCCCGGTGGCTAACCCCAAAAGTTAGAGTTTTGTTATGCAGCTGATTGGATGGACTGAGTTCGGTATTCGACTGGACTTAGTCCATCCAATTTTTCTTTTGAACGTTCATGATTGTACCAGTGGATATAT